>NZ_CP022657.1:30000-1325000 GCF_002243515.1 Tumebacillus algifaecis | reverse complement strand
CGAAGCGATCACCACATAAGTAGTAAGAAAGATACCGATTGCCTAGATTGCTTGGATCTCCATTGCGTGCCCGCTCATTCTCCTTATTTCGTCCACAGGGCAGCACAATCTCATAACGTGCGCTAAATTTCTGTGCATCAAGAGAACCTAAGGTAATCTGCTTTCCCTAGTTTCTCCTGCTACTAGATTATTTTTACGCCGCCAGATTCCCTGAATCAACCATTCCTGAGCATCTAACCTACTATATAGGAAGAAAGAGACTCTCCTCGGAGAGTCTCTTTCTCGCTCATCTAACCCAATTTGATCTTGGCAAATTTGCGTTTGCCAGCCTGAATGACCATTCCATCTGCCAGTTCGATCTGTGCATCGGCCGCATCCACTTTTTCCTCATTGATCTTCACGCCGCCCTGCTGCACCAAACGGCGTGCTTCACCGTTGGACGGAGCCATGCCGAGGTCAACGAGCAATTTGACGACCCACACAGTTCCCGCTTCCACGGTCACTTCCGGGATATCGGTCGGCAATGCGCGCTTTTGGAAGATCGTTTTGAAATTCTCTTCTGCTGCCTGTGCCGCTTCCTCTCCGTGGTACATGCGCACGATCTCGCGGCCCAGACGCATTTTCAAATCGCGCGGGTGCAGTTCGCCGCTAGCAAAACCACGCTTGATCGCTTCCACTTCCTCAGTCGGCAGGTCGGTGACCAACTCGTAGTATTTGGCCATCAGTTCATCAGGAATCGACATCGTCTTGCCGTACATTTCATTTGGCGCCTCGTCGATCCCGATATAGTTGCCAAGCGATTTGGACATTTTTTGCACGCCGTCAAGACCTTCGATCAACGGCATCGTCAAAATGATCTGTTGCTCTTTGCCATATTCTTTTTGCAGCATACGGCCCATCAGCAGATTGAACTTCTGATCGGTGCCGCCTAACTCGACGTCGCATTCTAACGCTACCGAATCATATCCTTGCATCAGCGGGTAGAAGAACTCATGTAGGGAGATCGGTTGCTGCGAATTGTAGCGCTTCTCAAAATCGTCGCGTTCCAGCATCCGCGCAACGGTCGTTTTCGCCGCCAGCCCGATGACGTCCGCAAAATTCATCGGTGCGAGCCACTCCGAATTGTAGCGAATGCTAGTCTTTTGCTGGTCGAGCACTTTGTAGAGTTGTGTGACATACGTTTGCGCATTTTCTTTCACTTGCTCCGGAGTCAGTTGCTTGCGCGTCTCCGATTTGCCGGTCGGGTCACCGATCATCCCGGTGTAGTCACCGATGATGATCGTCACGTGATGGCCGAGGTCTTGAAACTGGCGCATCTTCTGTAGCACGACGGTGTGACCGAGGTGAATATCGGGCGCGGACGGGTCGAGACCTAATTTGATGTGCAGCGGTTTACCTTTGGTCAGCGCTTTCTTCAGTTTCGCTTTCAATTCATCTTCCGGAATGATCTCTACAGCGCCGCGCCGAATCGTCGCCAGTTGGCGATCAATTTCGGCCTGCAACTGCGGATCGAGATTTTGCTCTTGAGTTGTCATGACATTACCCTCCAAATCTTCTGATGAAAACACAAAAAACCCCGTCCCCAATAGGGACGAGGTTTGAACTCGCGGTACCACCCTAAGCAGTTTCAAAAATAGAAACTCCTTCATTGACGTAACGATCACTCGCGCGACCGGCTTGGCATTGCCTCCAAGCGGCTCCGGAGTGTACTTCACGTGATCGGACTGTCCGGTTCACAGCAACCACCGGCTCTCTGCACAATCCTACAAAACGCTACTCGCTCCATCATTGCCTATTTTGTATGAATTTGTCATCCATAGCAGCATATCTTCGAAAATAATACCAGTGCCTAAACGGGATTGTCAAGTCTGCGCAGCCGATCGCCAACAACTCAACCTGTCATTTTCTTGTCCACCGATTGACCTGTGGTATAATAGACAGATAAGGGGGAGGACGCAATTTATGGAAGAGAACAACACCCGAACCGATCAGCACAAAAAGAAACCGAAGAAGAAGAAAAGACGCTGGGTTAAATTCGTCAAAATTTTCTTGTTCATCTTTCTGGCCGTGGCGATCATTGGCGGGGGTGCAGCGGCAGGCTTTGTCGCGTCGCTGGTCAAGAAAGCTCCCGATCTCGATCTGAATGCGATCACAAACATGGCATCCAAGACCAAAGTTTTTGACAGCGAAGGTCAATTTATGTTTGAACTGCAAGGTGACGGCGACCGTGAAATAATCAAATCACTTCAAGATACTTCACCCTATATTGTTGATGCGTTCGTCGCTGCAGAAGACAAAGATTTTTACAAGCATTTCGGCGTCAATCCGTACGCCATCGCCCGTGCAACAGCACAAAACCTGCTCGGTGGTAACATTGTCTCCGGCGCATCGACGATCACGCAGCAAACGATCAAAAATGCGATGTTCCCAGAGCAAGAACGCTCCATCGAACGCAAGGTACAGGAAGCAGCACTGGCGATTCAACTTGAACAGCGCTTGGGCAAAGATGAAATCATGCTTACCTATTTAAATTGGATTTACTTCGGCAAGTCCGGCCCGTCCAATCTGTACGGAATCGAGCGGGCATCCAAAGCGATCTTCGGCATTCCATCCAAAGACCTCAATCTGGCACAGTCCACGGTCTTAGCGGCGTTGCCGAACAATCCGAGTTTATTTAATCCGTATACCAATTTTGAAGCAACCTTAGAGCGCCAAGAGTATATCTTGCAAGGGATGCTTGAAGCGCAATTTATCACTCCACAAGAATATCAGGAAGCCAAGGCGTACGATGTAGGCGCCGACATCACGGCTCAAAAAGAAAAAACGTCAGTCCAAGGCGGCGAGTTTGCCCATCTGGTTGCAGAAGTGGAAACGAGAGCAGCAGGAAAACTGTTCGATACAGGTAAATATGATTCGCTTGACAAAGCGCGCGAAGCACTGTTTCGCGGCGGATATGAAATCCACACCACCATCAACCGCAAGATGCAAAACAAGCTCGACTCTGTGATCGATAATGACCAACTTTATCCGGATAACATCTCCTACACGGTGACCGACAACTCCGGGAAACAGATCGAAGTCGAGAATGCGATGATGCAGTCCGGCGCGACATTGATCGAAAACAAAACGGGCAAAATTCTCAGCATGGCCGGCGGTCGCAAATATGAGATCGACCAAGTCAACCATACGACTCAGCCCCGTCAGCCAGGTTCGACGATGAAGCCGATCGCCGTCTACGGCCCAGCTCTGGAGAAAAAGATGATCGGCTCCGGTAGTGCCATCGACGATGTGCCGATGGTCTGGCCCGATCTAAACGCAGCAGACGGCAAGTATTTTCCGAAAAACTGGGACAGCAAATTCCACGGATTGATGACCGTCCGCACCGCGCTGGAACAGTCCTACAACATTCCGGCATTAAAAGTATTCCATGATCTGACTCCGGCGGTCGGACTTGATTTCCTCCGTCAAATGGGTGTTACCACACTCGAAGATACCGATGCCAACCTCGCCGCTGCCATCGGTGGTCTCTCGCACGGCTTGACCGTCACGGAAGCGACCCACGCCTTTTCAACGCTTCCAAACATGGGCGCTTCATCTGACGCCTACATGATCGAACTGATTAACGATCGCGAAGGCAAATCGATCTATAAACACGAAAGCATCACAACGCAAGTATTCAATCCAAACACCTCGTACATCCTGACCGATATGTTAAAAGACGTTGTGCGCAAAGGTACAGCCTCTGATATCGGTGCGAAGTTCTCTGGCTACGAAGTCGCGGGCAAAACAGGTTCTACCGACGTTGACAAAGACGCTTGGTTTGTCGGCTATACTCCTGACGTGACCCTTGGCATTTGGGCTGGCTATAACATCCCCTATACGTTGCAAAGCGCGTATCAGAAGAACTTGCCCAAGACGTTATGGAGTTCGATCATGACCGACATTTTGCCGATGATCGACAACCGCACCAAAAGCTTCCCTGGCAATCCGGGCGGTGTCCGTCAAGTGACCGTCTGCAGACTCTCCGGGAAAATTCCAACCGAACTCTGCCAAGCGGAGCATACGGTCTCGTCCGAGTTGTTCATCGCGGGTACCGAACCGACTGAGCAATGTGCCGTGCACGTCAAAGCTAAATATTATGAAGTCGGCGACAAGAAATACCTCGCAAAAGACGATACTCCTTCCTATCTGGTCAAAGAGGGAATCTTCATCAAGCGCGAGAAATACACATTGCCGAACAACGACAAGCGCTGGCTGCCGCTCGACCATGAAAAAGAACTGCCGAGCGACAAAGACCCGCGCAGCGGCATCGAGGAACTGGGTACCACTCGCGTTCCGAGCAATGTAAAAATCACCAACACGTCCGACTCCTCCATCTCGATCGCTTGGAACCGTGTAGCAGATGCAAAAAGCTACCTCGTGCTTCGTGCAGACAGTGAAGCCGGTCCTTTCCAGATCGTGAGCGAAGTCAAAGACACGATGTATACCGACACCGCCGTACAAAAAGGCAAGTTGTACGCGTACCGCATCGTCTCGATCGACAAAGAAGGTCTGCAATCCGATCCGAGTCAAACGGTAACCGCCACCCCAGGCGCCGTACAATTGGCACCGCCAACCGGGATTAAAACCCAAGCGGGCACGATGGGCGTGACCGTGCTCTGGCAGCCGGCGCAAGGTGCGACCAGCTATGCGATCTATCGCAGCACCGAACCTGCTGGCTCCTATCAAAAAATCGGCAACAGCAACGGCACCTCATTTGATGATGTCAGCGCCTTGCCAGGTGTGACTTTCTTCTACAAAGTCGCCTCGATCGCTGGCGGTAAAGAATCGAATATGTCCTCAGCTGTACCAGGCGCACTGAACGGCAACGATGGTGAAAACAATCCTGACCAGCCAGTACAGGCTCCCGCTGGGGTAACGGTCACCGACCCGAAATCGGGCAATTCGCTCGTCATCGGTTGGAAGCTATCCAAAGGGGCCGTCTCTTATAAGATCGAACGCAGCACCGATGGAGCAACCTGGGTTGCACTTGGAACGACAAGCGACAACGGATATTTTGACACCGGACTTTCCACCGGTCAAAAATACTTCTACCGTATACTCGCAACCGATGGAAATGGCAAGCAATCTGCCCCTTCTGCCGTCGCGAGCGGCATACCATCACAATAAAAAATCTCCCGACCTATTTCGATAGGTCGGGAGATTTTTCTTATTTCAGCGTGACAACCGTAACCCCGTTACCACCCTCGCCTTCCACACCAAAGCGGAACGATTTGACTTGGCGGTGAGTACGCAAGTATTCTTGCACACCGGTGCGCAAGGCTCCGGTGCCTTTACCATGAATGACATGAATCGTGCTCAAACCGCCCAGCAATGCATCGTCAATGCGTTTATCGATGGCATAGATGCCTTCTTCGACATTGGCTCCCCGCAGATCGAGTTCCAAACTGACCCGCTTGGCCTCCACATTTTTGCGTCCGACGATGGTGCGGGTCGGTTCTTTTTCTGGCGGCAATAGTTCCAGTTGATCCTTTTTCACCTTGGTCTTGATCATGCCGATCTGAACGAGTACCTGATTGCCCTTGATTTCGAGAATGTGACCTTTTTGTCCCAGATGCACCACCGCCACATGGTCGCCCGTTTGCAGCGGACGGTCGGACGGCATTGCTTTCGGCTTTTTCGCTTCCCGTTTGAGCTTCGGCGCTTTGCCTTCCAGCTCTTTGCGCAGTTCGATCAAACGATGCTCCTTGATCTGCCCACGCTCTTCAGCCGCAATGCGACGCAGCTCTTCCACGATCTCCGCCGCGTCCTTTTCTGCTTTTTGTACCGCTTTGCGAGCTTCCTCTTCTGCTCGTTCCATCAGGCGGTCTTTCTGCTGGTAGAACGATTCTTTCTCTTTGTCGAACTCGTCCATCAGCGCTTCCAGATCCCGACGCAACACTTCTGCCTGTTCGCGTTCTTGGTTGGCGATATGCTGATTCTGCTCCAACTTGCGAATCAATTCATCGACCGCCACATCCTCAGTGGTTAAACGCGATTGTGCGAGTTCGATGATTTCGCGACGCAATCCAAGGCGCTCCGAGATCGCAAACGCGTTGGAACGGCCCGGCACCCCGATCAACAGACGGTAAGTAGGGCGCAGACTTTGCACATCAAATTCGACAGAGGCGTTGATCGCATTCGGTTCGTTATACGCATACCCTTTCAACTCCGAATAGTGCGTGGTCGCGACGGTCCGCACCCCGCGCTCTTTCAAGAAGTCGAGAATCGACATCGCGAGCGCCGCGCCTTCGGTCGGATCGGTGCCCGCACCCAATTCGTCAAACAGCACCAGACTGCGGAAATCCACACGATCCAGAATTTTTACGATGTTGGTCATATGTGAAGAGAAGGTCGAAAGCGATTGTTCGATCGACTGCTCATCCCCAATGTCTGCAAATACTTCATCAAAAGTGGACAGAACGCTGTTTTCATCGGTCGGGACGTGCAAACCGGACATCGCCATCAGGGTGAGCAACCCGAACGTTTTCAGGGTCACCGTTTTACCACCCGTGTTCGGGCCTGTGATCACCAGCAGGATAAAATCTTCACCCAAACGTAGATCGGAAGGCACGACCACACTCGGGTCGATCAACGGATGACGGGCACGTTTGACTTTCACGATCCCTTGGTCATTCATCTGGGGTCGCACGGCGCGCAGTTCACGCGCATAGGCGGTCTTGGCAAAAATAAAATCGAGTTCAGCCAGCGCGTCCTGTCCGTCTTGCAGTTCATCTGCATGTTGGCCGACCTGTGCGGACAACTGATGTAAAATGCGCTGCACTTCCCGATCTTCCTTGATCTGCAATTCTTTGAGCGCATTGGCTAAGCGCACCACCGAAGCAGGCTCGATAAAAAGCGTGCTGCCCGATGCCGACTGATCATGAACAATCCCGTCAAAAGAACCGCGATACTCCACCTTCACCGGCACGCAATAGCGCTCATTGCGCTGGGTGATGATCGGGTCTTGCAGCATCTTTTGATAAGCGGGCGTGCGAAGAATCGACTCCAGCTTCTCCTTGATCCGCGCTTGCTGGGCGCGCATCTCCCCACGAATTTTGCGCAAGTCAGCCGAAGCGGTGTCGCGAACCACACCATTGTCATCCACCACTTGGCGAATGTCATCTTCGAGCTGCTTTAGCTCTGGCAGCATTTCCGCAAGCTGCATCATCCCCGGCAATGATTGTTCTTCATTCGTATCCTGCAAAAATTTCTTCAACCTGCGTCCGGCCATGATCGTGTCGGCCGTATCGAGCATCTCCTGAGCGGACAGCATGCCGCCAAGCGCCGCACGGCGAATCAATGAGCGGTTATCATGAATCCCACCAAGCGGGATCAAACCGCGTAAACGGTAGACGGTGACCCCTTCTTCTGTGAGCTGCTGCCCGGCTTCAACCTCGGCCAGATCAGCGGAAGGAGCAAGCTCCTGCGCTCTTGCTTTGCCCAATGACGAACTGGCCAACCGTACAACATGACCGCGTATTTTATCATACTCGAGCACTCGTAGCACTCGTTCATTCATCAATTTCACCCCCGAAATTTCATCTATTATAGCATATCCTTCAAAAAAATGGACATTCTACTGAATACGGAATACATGGAAGACACATCAATGGAAAAGGAGGACGAAGTAGAGATGACAATCCTTGGAACTATTGTCCGCTTTATCGTTTCCGCCTTGGTGTTGATGGTGGTCGGCCTGCTCGTACCAGGCTTTGAGCGCCTGTCGTTCACATCTGCGCTTCTCGCCGCTTTGGTGATTGCCATCATCGGTTGGGTGGTCGAAGCTTTTTTTGGCCGCAACATCTCGCCGTATGGACGCGGCATTGTCGGATTCATCGTCAGTGTTGCTGTCATCTATGTGGCCCAGTGGTTTGTGCCGGGCATGCACGTCACACTGCTAGGTGCCATTCTGGCCTCCCTGGTGATCGGGTTGATCGACCTGTTCATTCCGGGCAACCTGAAAGGCAAAATGATGGGCGGTGGAAAACACAGCGAACGCCGCAACGACTAGCTCTTCCTGCAATGTATTTCGAACGTGAAACGACAGAAAAGCCCTGGAGTATGCTCCAGGGCTTTGTGTCGATACAATCGGATCAGACTGTCGGCAAATCGAGTTTAAAAAACGGAAACTTGATCAAAAGCTCCTGTGCCAATCGCGATCCATCCAGTGCAGCTTGCAGTCCCTCATAAGGTAGCAACGCCAGCACATTGACCAAAACGGCCGCGACGACTACGCCGAGGATCGCCCCCAGCACCAGCCCCGCCAAGCGGTTCATAATCGAGAGCCCTGGCAATTTGGCGATCATGTCGAGCGCGCTGCCGAGCAATTTGATCGCGAAGAAAATCACGAGGAACAGTACGATGAACGCGATGCCGTTGTGCAATTGTGACTCCAAGTTGAGCCCTGGAATCAGTTGCAACGGATGATCGGGCGCAAGTGTTGGCATCGGCACAAACCTAGCGATCACCGGAGCCAAGCTGTCAGTAAAGCTGCGCGCCATGAAAAATGCCACAAACACACCGACCAGCGAAATGATCTGTTTGACCAAGCCATTGCGCAAACCGTTTAACGCTGCCACCACAAGGAAGGCGCCGATCACAAGATCGGTCACTCTTCGCCATCTCCTGGATGAGGTTCGGACTGAGGTTCGAGGACGCGCAGCAGGTCCTCATACTCTTGGCGCAGCTTCAAATATTCGTCTGCAACGTTGACGGCGGCGAGCACCGCGACTCGGTTTAAATCGAGCCGCGGATTCCCTTCGCCGATTTCTTTCATCTTGTGGTCAACGAGCATCGCGACAAGCCGCAGATGTTCGATCGGGGCTTTGCCTTTTATTTGATAGTCTTGGCCGTAAATCACAGCTTTGATCTTGTTCGATTCGTTGGCTTGAAATCCGTTGGGATACTTAGGCAAGGGAATCGCCCCTTTCTGTATTCCCCAAACTCTTCGCCTTCTATGGCAAAAATTCCTTCTCCAATTAGGCACGAAGTTCAGCGTTATACAATTCCTTGAGCGCCTCGAGCACTTTGTCATGCACCGCTGTGACCTCTTCATCGGTCAGCGTGCGTTCCGAGGAACGATACTGCAACGAGTAAGCGATCGATTTTTTCCCTTCTGGCACTTGTGCTCCTTGGTAGAAGTCGAAGATTCGCGCGTTGACCAACAGTTCGCCGCCAGTCGCATAAATGGTATCCAGCAGTTTGCCCGCCGGAACATCAAGATCGACCAGCACCGCGATGTCACGCTCCATGCTCGGGAATTTCGGAAGTGATGCGGTGATTGTGGTCGCACCGTGTTTGGCGGCGAGCAGACGTTCGACATCGAGTTCGAAATAGTAGGTCGGAGCCAGTTCGGCCGCTTCTTCCGCTTCTGGATGCAACCCGCCGACGAAGCCGAGAGTCATCTCGCCTTGGAAGATGCGTGCCGTACGGCCTGGGTGCATGCCCGGCAGTTCGGTGCGCTCATAGCTCACTCCGGTGATGCCAAGGCCGATCAGCAGGTTTTCCACGATGCCTTTCGCGGTGAAAAAGTCAACCGGACGCGCCTTCTCACCCACTCCGATCGGAGAAAAACTTCCCGTGACAAGACCTGCTACGCAAAAGTGTTCCTGCGGCAGTTCCGTGTCGATCTCATGCGGGATGAACACTTTGCCAATCTCGAAGATCGCTAGGTCGTTCTCGCGGCGGTTCCGATTGTATTGCACCACTTCCACCAGCGACGGCAACATGTGCGTGCGCAAAGAGTTGCGATCTTCGGACAGCGGGTGCATCAGCTTCAACTGCTTCTCGTAACCGGCAGTAGCCAGACCGAGTTTTTCAAAATTGGAGATGTTGATCAACGAGTAGGTGACCACCTCGGTCATCCCCGAGTGGATCAGCAATTCGCGTGTGGAACGGCGCAGCTTTTGAATCGGGCTGAGTTGCCCTTGCACGAGCGATCCTTCCGGCAAGGTGACCGGAATTTTGTCATAGCCGTAGACGCGGGCGATCTCTTCGATCAGATCGGCTTCCCGCACCATGTCGGGACGGCGGGTCGGAGCGGTCACCTGATAGGTGCCTTCCACTTTCACATCGGAAACTTCAAAGCCGAGGCGGCGCAAGATCGCGACCATTTCCTCTTCGGCGATCTCAGTGCCGAGCAGTTTGTTGACTCGCTCAGTCCGAAGTGACAAGGTAGTAGGCTCGGCCGCACGTTTTACTACTTCAACCGGATGAGCGGAAATTTCGCCGCCAGCCAGTTCGACGATCAACTCGGCGGCACGCAGCAGAGCATTCGTGACCATGCCTTGATCGATCATGCCTTTTTCAAAACGCTTTTGCGCTTCCGAGTTCAGACCGAGCGTTTTGCCCGTCTTGCGGGTGGTCGCCGGATCGAAGTAGGCCGATTCCAGCACGATGTCTCGGGTCGCTTGATCGACTTCGGAGTTCTCACCGCCCATGACGCCAGCCAGCCCGATCACTTTTTGCGGATCGGCGATGACGAGCATCGAATCGTCGAGGCTGCGCTCAACACCGTCGAGGGTGACATGCTTCTCGCCATCGACCGCTTGACGCACGATGATCGTCTGATCTGCGACTTTGCTCAGGTCAAACGCATGAAGCGGTTGACCCATTTCGAACATCACGAAGTTGGTGGCGTCAACCACGTTGTTGATCGGACGAACGCCGACCGATAACAGCTTGGCTTGCAACCAGAGCGGAGATTCAGCGATCGTCACACCGCGGATCACCTGCGCCGAATATTTGCTGCAGTTTTCCGAGTCGATTTGGACGGTGACAGAAGCGGAGCCTGTGCCTTGCGGACGGTGCTCTTCTTGCAACTTCACTTCGCGTCCGAGCAGTGCTGCCACTTCATACGCGACACCACGGTAGTTGAGCAGGTCGGAACGGTTCGGGGTCAGCTCAAGTTCGAGCACCGTATCGTTCAGATACAGGTATTCGGTGATTTCGGTGCCGATCGGTGCGTCGGACGGCAGAAGATACAGACCTTCCGTTTGATCTTTCGGCAGGAGCTTCACATCCAGACCGATCTCTTTAGCTGAGCAGAGCATACCTTGCGATTCTACGCCGCGCAGTTTTGCCCTTTTGATTTTGAAATCGCCCGGCAGTTCAGCACCAATCACCGCGACCGGAACTTTTTGGCCTGGTGCCACATTCGGTGCACCGCAGACGATTTGCAGATGTTCGCCCGTGCCTGCATCGATCGTACACACGCGGAGCTTGTCGGCGTTTTCATGTTGGCGCGTCTCTAAGACGTGGCCGATGACGACACCTTTGACCCCAAGGTTGAGCGGGGTGAACTCTTCGACCGGAACGCCAGCGTCGGTGAGCAGTGCTCCCACCTGCTCCGGGGTAAGATCGTCAATTTCTACATATTCACGAAGCCATTGATAGCTGATTTTCATTGATTTTCCCTCCTGCTATACCCGAGACTTGAACTGCGACATCAGGCGCACATCGTTGGTATAGAAATGGCGGATGTCTTCGATGCCGTAGCGGCGCATTGCAATCCGCTCAACGCCCATGCCAAATGCAAATCCGGTAAACTCTTCCGGATCATACCCGGCCATCTCCAGCACGTTCGGGTGTACCATGCCTGCGCCCAAAATTTCGATCCAACCCGTTTGCTTACAGATGCGGCAACCTTCGCCCCCACAAGAGTAGCAAGTGACATCGACTTCGGTCGAAGGTTCGGTGAACGGGAAGTAAGAAGGACGCATGCGGATCGACACATCGCTGCCGAAAATCTGTTGGGTGAATGTGGTCAGGATGCCTTTCAGATCGCTCATGCGGATGTTGCGGTCCACGACGAGCCCTTCGATCTGCATGAACACATGAGAGTGTGTCGCGTCATCATCATCGCGACGGTACACGCGCCCTGGCGCGATGATGCGCACCGGCTGTGGCGACGTTTCCCCACGCTGCTTGGCAGCTTCGACGTTGGCGCGGAGGACGCGACCTTGCACCGGAGAGGTTTGGGTGCGCAACAACATGTCTTCCGAAATGTAGAAGGTGTCTTGCATATCGCGAGCCGGGTGGTTTTTCGGCACGTTGAGTGCGCCAAAGTTGTTGTAGTCCGTCTCCACTTCCGGGCCTTCTGCGATTTGGAAACCGAGGCCCAAGAAGATCTCTTCCGCCTCGCGGATCAGACGGTTGAGCGGATGTTCGCTGCCCAACGGAAGCGCGCGGCCTGGGAGCGTGACATCGATCGTCTCTTCGCGCAACCGCTTTTCACGTTCCGCGCGTCGGAGCGCCTCTTCTTTCGTTTCGAGCGCCTGTTCCAGCGCTTCACGAACTTCGTTGACCATCGCCCCGATGACCGGACGCTCTTCGGCGCTCAAGTCTTTCATCCCGCGCAAGGCGGCGGTCAGTTCACCTTTTTTCCCGAGGTAGGTCGCTTTCCAATCCCCGAGCTGTTGCAGCGTTGACTGCTCTTTCAGCTTTTCCAGCGCTTGTTCTTTCAGCATGACAAGCTGTTCTTTCATCGTGGTTCCCTCCTGCACTCGATTCCAAAAATAAAAAAGACCTTCATCCAACAAGGGACGAAAGGTCTTCGCGGTACCACCCTATTTGAGCATGGGAAAAACACTCCATGACTCCACTTCGTTGAAAGGTAACGGCAGACTGCTGCCGGCTCACCCTACGCAAGTTTAGAAAAACTGTTCAGGCAAGCAGCTACGGAGTGAACTTCGGCGGTCTGTGCTCGCGTGAGAATGCTTTCAGTCTATGACATTCTCTCCCTGAACGCTTCCAGAGTCGCTTACTCTCTCCATCATCGCTGTTTAGATTTAGATTGTGCTGTTAATTACATAGTATAGTACAGGAAAAAACGCTTTGCAACCAAAATGGTCTAATTTAGCCTCGTTCCACTCGATTGACGAACATCGCGTGATAGAAAATCTCAAACCCAGCGACGAGCAGACCGACAAACCAAGCGAACGTCCAAGACACGCTCATGCCGGAGAGAAAATAGTTTCCTGCATAGACGATCAGCGTGGCCATCAGCAAATCGACGGCAACGGCAACAATCGAATTGATGGCCCGCGGAATGATCAAATCGATGACATACCCTAGCACCGCGACGATCAAACCGAGGAGCAGCGCGTGCAGAAAATTCATCTTGCCCCAGAGCGGGAAAAACAGCGCGATAAAATACATCGCTACGATCGTCGAGCCCAATTTCACCACAAACGCCAGCAGATGTCGGTTCACTGCAAACACCCCCATAGACACAGTTTGTCCCCCACTGACCCAAACCATGCAAGCGGTGCTTAGACCTGCTTAGACCTGCTTAGACCTGCTTACCTGCTTACCTGCTTACCTGCTTACCTGCTTACCTGCTTACCTGCTTACCTGCTTACCTGCTTACCTGCTGACTGCTGACTGCTGACTGCCACATGCCACATGCCACATGCCACATGCCACTCGGCACTTCTCTGCACGTCTACACCACGTAAAAAGGCACCCCTTCGAGTGCCTAGCGCTTACTCTTACTTTGTGCGTTGACGAAGTGCCTCATAGAGCATGACAGACGACGCGATCGCCGCATTCAATGACTCTGCTTGTCCTGGCATTGGCAGAGCGATGCTGTGATCGACGAGGTCGGCGATACCAGCGCTCAGTCCGTGCGCTTCAGAACCGATGACCAGCGCCGTGCCGATCGTGAAGTCATGCTGGAAGACGGTCTTGTCGGCATCGGTCGTCGTGCCGACGACACGGACGCCTTGGCGTTTCATGGCCGGCAGAAACAACTCGAGGTCAACTTCGAACAGCGGAAGATGATACATCGAACCCATCGTCGAACGGACCACCTTTGGGTTGTACAAATCGACGCAGGTTTTGCCAAGAAACACGCCTGTCGCCCCGACCGCATCGGCCGTGCGAATCATCGTGCCGAGATTGCCCGGATCTTGAATGCCATCCAGAACCAAATACAGCGGGTCGGTCTTGTTTTCCAAAAAGTCGTGCGGATCGCCAATCGTTTGACGAAGCACCGCAATCACGCCTTGAGGAGTCTTCGTGTCCGACACATGCTCCATCACCTGCTCGGTCACTTCGTAAACCTGGATGTTCTGTGAAGCCACGCCGTTGACGATCTTGTCATAACGGCCCGACTGCAAATCCCCGCTTACCAAAATCGCTTCGATCGGCGCGCCGGACGCCAGCGCATCTTCGACCAGACGGACGCCTTCCGCAATGTATAATCCCGTTTGCGTACGGTATTTTTTCTGCTTCAAAGCAGCCCAGTCTTTCACTCGGTTGTTCTTCACCGAAGTAATCTGTTCAAATCTCATCAGAATCTCTTCACCCTTTTATCGATTTTGATCCAGCTCATCTAAATCGTCATTCTTCCCGACCACGACCAAAACATCCCCTTCATGCAGCAGGTCGGTCGCAATCGGGGAGATGTTGATGTCTTTGCCATGCTTGATCGCCATGACGTTAACCCCATAGCGGCGGCGCAAATCGAGTTGCTCCAACGACTTGCCGATAAATTTGGCCGGTGCCTGCAACTCGTAGATCGAGTAATCTGGCGCCAGTTCGATGTAATCCAAAATGTTCGGCGAAATCAAGTTGTGTGCGACCCGATACCCCATGTCGCGTTCCGGATAGACCACTTTGTCCGCTCCGATCTTCTCCAGCACTTTGCCGTGCAGTTCATCTTGCGCCTTGACGACAAGAAACCGCACGCCAAGTTCTTTCAAGATCAACGTGGTCAAAATGCTGTTTTTCACATCGTTGCCGATCGCGACGATCACCACGTCAAAATTGCGAATCCCGATCGATTTCAACGCGTTTTCATCGGTCGAATCGGCCGTCACCGCATGTGTGACCAAATCTGCGATGTCTTGAATACGGTCCTCGTCCGAATCGATGCCGAGCACATCACAACCCATATCATAAAGCGTGCGCGCCACAGAAGTACCGAATCGACCTAAGCCGACCACCGCAAATTGCTTTGCCATTTTGTCTCCTCCTTTCCAAAATCAGCCACGTTCTGAAACTAACTCTATGTAGCATACCCCGAACGATCAAACCTCACAACCCTGAAAAAAGAAAGGGACCTGCTCATGCAGGTCCCCTCACGCAAATTATGCGTTTACTTTCGCTTTTGCCAGGTTTGCAAGTTCTGCAAACGCTGCTGCATCGTTAACAGCGAGGTCAGCCAGCATTTTGCGGTTGACTTCTACGCCTGCTACTTTCAAACCGTGTACCAGTTTGGAGTAGGACAGACCGTTGATGCGAGCTGCTGCGTTGATACGAGCGATCCACAGTTTGCGGAAATCGCGTTTTTTCTGGCGACGGTCACGGTATGCGTACAGCAGGGACTTCATGACCTGTGCATTTGCAGTTTTAAACAGACGATGCTTGGAACCGCGGAAACCGCGTGCAAGCTTCAGGATTTTCTTATGGCGACGGCGGGTAACTGTACCACCTTTAACTCTCGGCATTCTAAGTAACCTCCTATGCTGTGTTCAAACAGAAAATAATAGTCTTACAGGTAAGTGAGCATTTGCTCGATACGTTTTTGGTCGGACTTATGAACGGTACCGCGCTTGCGCAGTTTGCGCTTTACTTTTTGCTCTTTGTTGGAGAACATGTGGCTGGTGTATGCATGGCTGCGGGAGAGCTTACCGGAACCGGTACGCTTGAAACGCTTCGCCGAGCCGCGGTGAGTTTTCATTTTAGACATGATGCGAACCTCCAATTGCTTGAGTTTAGTTGTTGGTGACTTTTGGCGAAAGGATGATCATCATCGAACGGCCTTCCAGCTTCGGTGCACGCTCGAGGACTGCGATTTCTTCACATTCTTTTGCCAAACGGGTCAGAACTTTGATCCCGATTTCTTGGTGCGTGATCTCACGACCGCGGAAACGCACGCTTGCTTTGACCTTGTCGCCTTCGTTAAGGAATTTGACCGTATTGCGCAGCTTCGTTTGGAAGTCGTGTTCTTCAATATTCGGGGTCATGCGGATTTCCTTGATGGATACGACCTTTTGGTTCTTACGAGCTTCTTTTTCTTTCTTGCTCTGCTCGTACTTGAACTTGCCATAGTCCATGATCCGGCATACAGGGGGCTTGGCCGTGGGAGCCACGTTGACCAAGTCGAGGTTCTTGTCCGCTGCGATCTGCAACGCTTCACGAAGCGAGAGAATCCCCAGCTGATCACCATTCCCGTCGATCACCCGCACCTCACGTGCGCGGATGCCC
Organism: Tumebacillus algifaecis; assembly: GCF_002243515.1. Lineage (NCBI taxonomy): Bacteria > Bacillati > Bacillota > Bacilli > Caryophanales > Alicyclobacillaceae > Tumebacillus > Tumebacillus algifaecis. Next base: position 1,308,746 of record NZ_CP022657.1, on the reverse strand, counting down.
TCATTAATTTGAACATCGTCTTTGCTAATAACCTGTCACCTCCAGAGCGAATGGCCTAACATTGTACTGAAAAAAAGAAAATGCGGGATGTATTGGAAGCATACATCCCGCATGGTTACAGACGCAAATAAAAATCGCACTGAAACGTTCGCATAACCCGGTCACTATCCATTCGGACGCTCTGCGGGTGAGAAGCGGGATGCTTCTTCTTGGTTGAAGAGTATTTGTCATTAAACTTCTTTATGTAATATACCTGAAAAGCGATCATGCTGTCAACAGCAAACCTTTACTGATCGGTCGCTTTTTTTGTTGGAAAATCTCCCCAGCGATGGACCGTGTCGCACAGCGTACAGCCCTGACAGTGCGTGGTCTTGCCGGCAAAGATTTTCGTCACCGTCTCCACCAGTGGGGGCAAGGAATCATCTGAATGTGCAGCGTGGATGTGCAGCTTCTCCGGCGCCAGATGGATCAACGTGCTCATCAGCATGTCTTCAACACACAGGCCAGCCCCATGGGTCGGCACGGTAGAGCTGCTCAGGTCCTCCGGTTCGATCGGCTTGCCTGCTGCGTTGAACAACCAGGTCGTACCCTCATCTACATATACCATATGTAACAGCGGAAGTCTCGGTTCTTGCACATCCAAAAAGTAGCGCAGGATCTTCACAAACTCCTGATACTCCAGATCCATCAGATATTCGTCGATCGACTGCATCGCGACGCGCTGGAGATCTTCCTGCAAAGACTGCATGCGAAAGCGCAGCAGACCTTCGATCAGCAGGTCACGCCCGCTTCGCAACTGCTCTTGCACCGACAGCGCGATATGTTGCGCCCGTAGCGGCTTGCCATTTGCGCCGAGCAATCCGGCCAGCATCTTGACGGCAGAGTCGGCCAGATATTCCACTTCATCCGCTCCGTAGTAGTAAAAATCCCCCGCCACAATTTTTTGCAGTTCCTTTCGCTCCCACACGTCGGTGATAAATTCTGCAATCGAGGCGGCCAGCGCTTCGATCACAAGTTCGATACAGGCGTCTTCTGCGCCTTCGCTCGTCCCTCGCACTCGATATGTAAAAAATGTGTAACCGCCCCTTGAAAATTGTTCGCCGATCAGCCGAATGCCCGTGTCCCGTTCCAAGCGCCTTCGAGCCATTTCCAGACACGTGCACAGCTCGCCTGCATATTTTTCCGCTCCAACCGTCAGTTTCTTCACGCCACTCCCCCCTTTCAACTCTCTCCTGTCTGTCCAAGGTGTTATAGATAAGTGTATGCAGGTCGAAAGGCTCCTATACAAATTTGATAGGGGGGCTGAATGTCTAGAGATTGTCTGCCTACCAAAAAACCGCTCCCAAACGAGGGGAGCGGTTTACTTTTTCGCAGGCAGGAACACCGTGAAGGTTGTCCCACGTCCAAGTACGCTTTCCACACGGATTTTACCGTGGTGAGCTTCCACGATCCACTTGGCGATCGACAAGCCAAGCCCAGTGCCACCATCTGAGGAGGTGCGGGATTTATCTCCACGGAAAAAGCGATCGAACACAAACGGCAGGTCCTCAGCGTCAATCCCTTCGCCCGTGTCTTGAACCACCAACTCCGCACCGTGCGATGCGCGATGGCAGGCCACATGCACCTGACCTGCTTCGCTCGTATACTTGAGTGCATTGTCGAGCAGGATGACCAGCAGTTGGCGCAGGCGAGCTTCGTCCGCTTCTAAGTGCAAGCCTGGCTGCAGTTCGGTGGTGAGCTTGATCTCTTTGAGCTCAGCCATCTGGGCAAACTGCCAAGACACATCGGCCAGCAGGCGGTCGAGTTGCAACGGTTTGCGCTCGATTTCCATTTGGTTCGAGTCGGAACGAGCCAAGGTCAACAGGTCGCCCACCAACTTTTTCATGCGCCTCGTCTCTTTATAGACGTTGGAAATTTTCTCGCTCTCCTCTTGAATGGTGCGGTCCGGATGGCGAAACAGCAGTTCGGTCTGGGATTGAATCACAGCGAGCGGCGTGCGCAGTTCATGGGAGGCATCGGCGACAAACTGCTGTTGCTTCTCCCACGAAATCCGAATCGGCACCAGTGCTCGTCCGGCCAGAAAGAATCCGGCTAAGATCGTCAAGACCCCGCCAAACAGCGTGCCTGCGATCAACACCATCGACAGACGATCCAGTATCGCCTGCTCCGAATCAATGTTGCGGACAAATTGCACCTTGGCAATCCGCACGGCAAGCGTGCCACCATTCAATTCAAGGAACGTATTTCCCCCGGTGTTCATCGTCAAAACACGGTAGCTGTGCTCGCCAAATTTGACCGTTTGCGGGAGTTGATTGCCTTCCAATTTATAAAAGCCTACGACGTCCGCCTCTTCCAGCACCTGCTGTTCCGGACTCGCATTGATCAGCTTTCCTTCTGCAGTCCAAGCCAACAGCACGGGCGGACGGTCAACCGTTTTGCCGATCGGACGGTAAAACGGACCTCGCGATTGGTCATGTACGCGATACGAAAGTTCAAGCAATCCTTCGTCCACCTGATCGACCAACCGCTGTTCCATATAGAGATACAGAGCGGTACTGCCCAAAATCAGAATGATAAAAAAAACAAGGGCGTTTAAGATGACCAACTTGTTTCGAATCCTAGCGAACATCACTGCTCTCCTTCAACATATACCCGACGCCGCGAATCGTGTGAATCAGGTGGTCGCAGTTATGCGGAGTCAATTTTTTGCGCACATAGTGCAGATAGACATCGACGACGCCCATGTTGGTATCTACGTCGAATCCCCAGACCCGGTCAAAAATCTGCTCCCGCGTCAAAATCTGGCCACGGTTGAGCAACAAATATTCTAAGAGTTTATATTCTTTTGCGGTCAGCTTCAGCGGTGTACCGTCCACAAATACATCGTACTCTTTCGCACGCAGCACCAGCGGTCCACAGAGGATGTCCCCATCGATGCCGACACCGCCTTTGCGACGCAGCAGTGCACGAGCGCGTGCCAGCAGTTCTTGAAACGCGAACGGCTTGGTCAAATAGTCATCCGCCCCGACATCGAGCCCCTTCACGCGGTCTTCCACCGAGTCACGGGCGGTGAGCAGCAAAATCGGAGTCTCACTGCCTTTTTTGCGCAACGTTTTGATGATCTCAAGCCCGCTTTTGCCAGGCAGCATGATGTCGAGCACCAGCAAGTCGTAGATGCCCTGTTCCGCAAAGGACAGCCCGTCATAACCGTTATCAGCTCGGTCGGTCTGGTAGCCCTCCTCTTCAAATACATCTGCCACCGCTTGCAAGAGCGCGGAGTCATCTTCCACGATCAACACTTTCATCATGCCGCCCCCCTTTTCTTCAGTGTGTGTCATGCTCTAGTAAATACTCGAAAAGGACAGGCAATCCCTGCCTGTCCTCGTCCGAGCCAGCTCCTTAGTCGATGAGCACTGCAGCCGGAGCAATGAAGAGATCAGTCTTGCTGACTGCCCCATCCACGCTCGGTTGCGCTTTGCTTCCCGGGAATCCGCCAAAGCCGCCTTTCACATGAACTTTATGACTGCCGCGTCCTGGAACAGGAGCGGTGTTGTTGATGATGTCCTGGAGATGAGTAGCGTCGAAGTGTGTTTTTGCCTCATCAGCCTGCTCTTGCGTGATCTTGCCGTCTGCAAGCAGTTGATCGATCTGCTTTTGGTGCTGCGTTTGCAGGAATTCGATCAGTTTCTCTTCGGAGATGCCCTTATCTGCCGCGATCTGTGCTAACGTTTTGCCCGCTTCCTGAGCGGTGCGGAATTCTTCTTCGCTCAGGCCAAGGAACGTTGGCAGTTCGGGGGAGAATGCGACGATCCTGATCCCCTTCTCCATCCCTTTACCGACCGGCCCCATTTTGCCGCCCGAGTTGTTGATCATCTCGCGCAACTGTTCTGTGGTGTGGTGCGCCTTCATCTCATCGGCTTGCGCTTGCGTGATCTTGCCGTCGGCGAGCAGTTGATCGATCTGCTTTTGGTGCTGTGCTTGCAGGAAATCGATCAGTTTCTCTTCAGAGATGCCCTTATCTGTCGCGATTTGCGCCAACGTTTTGCCCGCTTCCAGCGCGGTGCGGAATTCTTCTTCGCTCAAGCCGAGGAACTTGGTCAACTCGGCACCGTCAAACGCACCACTCATAGCGATGCCGCCTTTCTCGCGGTGCCCCATGTGTCCGCCAATTTTGGCGTTGTTGACCATCTCTTGCAAATGCTCGTCGGTCATGCGCGCTTTCATCTCGTCAGCCTGCTCTTGCGTGATCTTGCCATCTGCCAGCAACTGATCGATCTGTTTTTGTTGTTGTGTTTTCAAAAATTCGATCAATTTCGCTTCGGTGATGCCTTTTTCCTTGGCGATCTGCGCCAGAGTCTGGCCTGCTTGTTGTGCGCTCCGCAGTTCCTCTTCGGTGATCCCAAGGAAGCTCGGGAGCTCCGTGTCAAACTGCACCTTCCACATTTTTTTGCCTTCCATCGGCGCTTGTTGTTGTGACGTGGCTTTATTATCTGCGGTCGCTGCCAGTGCAGTGCCAGTCCCTACCAACGCCACGGCCATCCCCAAGGTCATCAAAAATTTTGCTCGTCTGTTCATCATATTACACTCACCCTTTCGGTTGTAGTTGACTTGCCTGATCCGCTTACAACCTCAGTATGGGATGCTCTTCTTAGATTTTCTTTAAAAAAGCCCATCGGCAAAAATATTTTCCAGCCGCTGGTACTGGTATAATTGAAAAATGTTCAAAAGCACGAAGGAGGGTTTCTGGTGATTGAATGGTCTGGACGGGAGTTTGAAGGCGAAGATCTGCGCGATGTGGACTTTAGCGAAGGGGATCTTAAAGATTGCAAATTTGTGAATTGCTCGTTTCAACATGCGCAGATGAAAGAACTGCAAACCAGCGGCTGTCAGTTTATCGGGTGTGATCTCAGTGGCGCCCAGTTGAACAATTCGGTGCATCACAACTCGGCGTTTGTCAATTGTATGTTCCAGTCGGCCAACCTGTTTGTCTCGCAGTTTACAGGCTGCAAAATGACAGGGTCGAGTTTTCTCAGCGCGACTCTGACCGGGACTACCATTTCGGGCGGAGACTTCTCCTATGTCAACCTGCGCTCACAAGATCTGAAGGGACAAAAGTTGCGCGGCGTGCGCTTTGTAGAAGCGGACCTGTATGGATGTACCTTGGAGAAAGCGGACCTGCGCGACACCGATCTGTCGCGGGCGATCCTCGCACATTCCAAGTTGTCCGGAGCAGACTTTCGCGGGGCCATGATGGACGGCGTAGCGTTTGTCAACGTTGACGTGCGTGGGGCTCGGCTCGATCTGCAACAGGCTGTGCTGTTTGCCAGATCGTTTGGCGCAAAAGTTGATTGAACGCAAAAAAGCCCTGCAAAGGGCTTTTTTACTTACTGGGGCGAAAAGGCAGATCACGCCTCCTCAAATAGCTTCTCCAGCATCGCATCGCGCTGGTTTAAAAAATATTTCGTCACCGCATAATGCGGCGTTTCCTCATAATCGATCTTTTGTAGCGGCGCTTCATCGAATGAATAAATATCAGCACCCGGATAGCCCAGCAAAATCGGGGAATGCGTGCAGATAATAAACTGCGTCCGCTTCGTGTCGACCAGCTTTTTCATTATGCTCAAAAAGGCCAATTGCCGCATCGGCGACAATGCAGCCTCTGGCTCGTCGAGCAAGTAGATCGAATTGCCCGACTCCTGAAAGCGGTTTTGAAACAGGTCGAGAAACGCCTCACCATGTGAGCGCTGATGCAATGATTTGCCCCCGTAGCGCGAGTACGGATTTCCTCCAAAGTCCTTTTCCTGCTTCCGTCGATCGAGCAACGAAGCAAAATTGAAAAATGTCTCCGAGCGCAAAAAGAAGCCGCTGCGCACTCGAGGCATCCACGACAGCCGCAGGACCTGATCGAGCAATAACTCGTGCGCTTCCGAATGCTCTTCTGCCAGAATTTCACCACCGCTTTTCGGAAAATCGCACAATGATGCAATCGCTTCGAGCAACGTCGATTTACCAGTCCCGTTTTCCCCGACAAAAAAGGTCACCGGCTGATGCAACTCGAGCGTATCAAGGCTGCGGTAGGCTGGAAGCTGAAATGGGTACTGACGCTTTTGGCTTTGCGAAATCCGTTCCCAACGAAATTGAATGTCACGCAAAAACAAGGCCGCCCCTCCCTTCTCCCACATTTTCCAATAAAAAGAGAGCGGTGGTCAAGCCTCCGCCCTGTACTTCCCTTTTCGTTTGAACTAATAGACTCGGCGCGCTCCGACGAAATGCGGTCCCCAAAAGGAATTGTTCATCGAATAGACCCAGATCCCTTTGGAAGAAGTGGCGGAGATAAACTTGTTGTTGCCCAGGTAAAAGCCGACATGTGAGATATGTTTTCCTTCGATCGCAAAAAAGACGAGATCACCAGGTCGCAATTTCCAGCGATTGATCGGGCGGCCAAATTTGTACATGCCGGACGAAGTGGTTCGCGGGACGCTGACGCCAAATTTGCGGAACATATAATGAACAAATCCTGAGCAGTCAAACCCTTTGCTCGGCGACGCGCCACCCCAAACATATTTGATGCCTGTGTAATGTGTGGTGTCAGCTATCATCTTGCGCTTTAAAATCGCGTGGGAAATCTCCCGCGTCGTGACGGAACCAGCCACACCGTCTGCGTGAATGCTGTACGCGAGTTGAAAATTTCGCACCGCTTGTTTGGTGATCGTGCCGTAATAGCCGGTGATCTTTCCATATTTATAGTAGCCGAGTGTTTTCAAATTGGTTTGCAATTGACGAACCGCATAGCCGGAGTAGCCTTGTTTCAGCAGGCCATGCTGCAGATGATTCGGCAAGCTGACTACCGTTTCGGTCGGTTGCGGCAACTCCATTTGCGCCTGTACCTTCTCGGGAATTCCAACACATACAAGTGTCGATACGATCAAGAGGGTTCCTACTAGCCGTTTGGCAAACCGTGTCATCTGAGATTCCTCCTTCGCTCTGGTACCCTGTTAAGATCACCAAAAGAGGAAGTTTAGATGACTGGAAAAAGCCCCCGGAATCATCCGAGGGCTCGTGTTGAATCATATGAAGATGAGGACACATTTTCCAAAGCATTAGGACTTCCTGTAGATGTAGGGACCTCCGCTACATAGGTGCAAGCCGTGCGGAGTACTTCTCTGTATGACGGAATCAACCTCTTACTCTCGCAACTTGCGATCCCACGGTTATCAGGAAAATGTGCTCATCAGATTAGTCGCACAGGCGGGTCGTTTTGTTGCAGCGATCCTGAAAGTTTTAATCCGTTATTCCCGTTTGTTTATCGATTCGGCCAACAAGCGCTCTATCGCTTCCAAACGTCGGTTGGTCTGTTCGGTGTTCGCACGTATTTTGACCAAGGCAATTACAGCGACGATAACCAATACGATACTACCTATGAAAAATAAAAATCCGATCAACTGAATGATTAAGGTTCCAAGCATGAAATTCATATGTGACACACCTCCTATTTACTTACTAGTACGATGAGTGAATGGAAAAGTTGCAAATGAAAGAGCGACCGGCATCTGTGGATGATGGGTGATGCTGTGTAGCCGGGTGGGGGAATCGAACCTTCGACTCCTAAATGTTTAATTAGAAAATACCCCTACGTTGCTTTATTTTCCCATGAGGAGATAACCCGTATTTCTCCAGATTATATAACCGACAATTAGCCAAGTTCCAAATATCAAACAGGTAACCAGATCATTTCTATTCCAATTATTTCTTGTTGCTATAAATGTAACAATCCAGATTATCAATGAGAGCAATCCAAACATACCAACCAGTTGATTTTGCACAAACAGTAATAGTGCGAATAGAAGCAATATGATATCAAATCCGTAGGTTTTTAAAAACGCTCCTTTGAAACGAGACGAAACAAACTTTTCGAGTTTCAAGCAGATGTACAGTGTAACAGCCGATTCTAAATGACCAAAAGCTGACGCTATTGCCTGTCCAAAGGTTGACGGATATAATGACCACCATACATATCCTAGAACAGGAAAAGGACGCCTCTGAAAGATGTGCCACTGCGCCAACAGTTGCACCAGAGTCGTCCCCCAAAAAAACCATATGGTTATTGTATCTCATTATCAAATTGAAGAAAAGCTTGGTGTTTTTCATACGGAGTGCAGAGAAGCATATTTGACCAATATGTGAAGATGACTTGTACACAATCGGGAGTCGGAGGCGCGTCGGGCGAAAGCCAACCGGCGATCAGATCACCTACATAATTCGTCGTTTGCGTTGCAAAGGTTGCGAGCGGATTCATCATGAATTACCGGATTTGCTCGTCCCTTACAAACGTTATGAAACCGAATGCCTCGAATCAGTTGTGTCTAATAGACAGGCTCCAGACGTAGCAGCAGATGAATCGACCTTGTACCGCTGGCGCGTTTGGTTCGGGAAGTGTTGGCAGTATTGGGTGAATTGTTTATTAACAATTGCGTCGCGTTCAGGAAATCCGGTGGAGGCATTGTCCGTACCTTCATCATCTGCACTCCAACGGATCGGACATTTTGTCGGACAAGGCGTCGGATGGCTGGCGAGAGTTGTCCGCCCCATCGTTCATTCTCAATTATGGGTACATACCCGTTTTGCCTTCTTGTCCGACATCCCTTGATATATGGTGAATCTACATCCTATTGGAAAGGACTGTAGACTCCTATGAATAACGAAAAAAAGGCGGAAGAAGTCGCCGCAGAGCGCATGCAACTGATCTCTCCGCTAGTAGCCGAAGGGATTGACCCTGGCAAAGCCAAGGAACTGAAGAAAGCCATTTGTGAACAGACGGGCTTATCCGAGCGAACTCTTCGACGCTATTTGTCTGCCTATCGAACCGACGGCTTCGCTGGACTTCGACCTCAAGGAATGGGAAAGCGGCGATCAGCCGAAGCGATCACTCCTTATCTGCTAGAGCAAGCGATTCTGCTTCGTCGAGAAGTACCAAGTCGCAGTGTCGCGCAAATCATTCAGATACTCGAATGGGAAGGTTTGGCCAAGCCCGGTGAGATTAAGCGTAGCACGTTGCAAGAGAAATTGATGGAGCGCGGCTACAGCACTCGCCATATGCGACTTTACTCAACCGCCGGCCTTGCGGCCAGACGCTTTCAACACAAACAGCGCAACCGCTTGTGGCAAAGCGATATCAAGTTCGGGCCCTATCTACCGATTGGTGAAGGCGGAGCTAACAAGCAGGTGTACCTCGTTGCATTCATCGACGATGCGACACGTTATGTGTTACATGCCGCATTCTATCCGACACTCGATCAAACGATTGTGGAAGACTGTTTCCGTTACGCAATCCAAACAAGTGGCGTTCCTGAATCTGTCTACTTTGATAACGGCAAGCAATTTCGAACCAAAAGCATGACTCGCACATGCGCCAAACTAGGTATTCGCCTTCGCTTTACGAGACCATATGCAGCCGAATCCAAGGGGAAGATCGAGCGTTTCAACCGAGTCATAGACAGTTTCCTTGCGGAAGTGATGTTGGAAAAGCCGCAAACACTCGACCAACTCAATGAATTGTTTCAAGTTTGGCTCACCGAATGTTACCAGACCAAGCCCCACTCCGCACTTGATGACAGTTCAAGCCCTCAGGTAGCGTTCCGTAGCGACTCGACACCGCTCCGACTCGTCGAAGAATCAATTATCGCGGATGCGTTCCTACACAGCGAATCCCGAAAAGTGGACAAGGCTGGTTGTATCAGCTTTATGGGTAAAAAATACGAGGTTGGGCTCCCGTTCATCGGGCATAGAGTGGAAGTCGTCTACGACCCGCGTGACATCTCAACAATTACCATTGAATATGGCAATCACACGCCGTGGCAGGCGAAAGAGCTGACCATCGGTGAATGGGCAGGACAACGCCCCTCGTTGCCATCGACAATTGAAACAGTTTCAGCAAATGGTTCGCGGTTATTGGTCGCTGCAGAGAAGAAGAATCAAGTTCGAAAAGAACGTCAGACACGCGCTGTCTCGTTCCGTAAGATGCGGGAGGAGGCACAGCCGGATGTTTGAAGCGTTTTACGAAATGACGAGAACACCTTTTTCACGCGACATGCCGACTCATGAGTTGTATGCTTCAGATGTTTTGGAAGAAACGCTGGAGAGGTTGGCATATACCGCCGAAAGGCAATGGTTTTCAGTTGTGACAGGTGACTGCGGAACGGGTAAAACAACGACGATCCGCCGGTTTGCAGATGTACTTGACTCATCGAGATTCAAATTGCTCTATTTATCTGATTCGAAGCTAACGCCACGCCATTTTTACAAAGGATTGCTCGAACAATTGGGGTGTGAAGCGAAGTTTTATCGAGGAGACAGTAAGCGACAATTGCATCGGGAAATTGAATTGATGCGAGGAGTTCATCGCTTACAGCCTGTAGTGGTGGTTGACGAGGCGCATTTGTTGGACAAGGAGATGTTCGAAGAAGTGCGATTTTTGCTCAACTTCAGAATGGACGCTCAGAGTCCTATGGCCTTGATCCTGGTCGGGCAAAATGAGTTGTGGGAACGTCTGCAACTGCAGACGTTCACGGCTATTCGCCAAAGAATTGATCTGCAATGCAAACTTGTTCACTACGACCGCTCACAAGTGGGAGCATATATCTCACGTCATTTGGAATATGCCGGCGTTAGCCGGGATCTTTTTACGGACGGTGCGATCGATGAGATTTACCGTTATTCGAGCGGTACAGTTCGCTTGGTGAACAAAGCGGCGACACATAGTCTGATCTACGGTGCAGCGAACAAGCACCGGATCATTGACGACCACATGATAAAACGGGTGATCGAGGGAGAATTGACTTAATTCTCCCGCTTTTCCTTTCAGGGGTGGCACCGCTAACGCGGTCATCATTTCCGTCAACTCTTGGACAGCAAAGCCTGTCAGTTTACGGACATTATAGGGCAATAGTAACAGTACAGGAAGGGAAGTAAGAACAGTACAATCAAGAAATTAAGGTCGAAAAGTACCATACCGAGTCCTTCCATCAGTTTCCGCAAATATTCCCCTTTATTAGAAAGCAGTGCTATTGTATCAAAAATCAAGTATACGAGGATTGGAAACAGAATGTGTTTATCCATAAACCTTCTAAAAACTATATATGTCACAAAAGATAACACCAATGAAATTCCGCTAAAACCAAAAATTGCGATATGAAGTACTATACAAATTGCTAATGCCGAAGAGCCGAAAAAATTCTCAGACACTTTCGTTTTGCTCAGTAATATGAGAATAACCAACAGGAAATAAATAATCCCGTTATCGTACTCCGTTCTTATTAGCGAATTGAGACCGATTATGCCAAGTGTACTAAAAATTATTAGAAGTCTATTTAGCAGACCATTCGATTCTAATATTAACACTAATCTCTCTAAAGGAGATCTTCCAAAGGTTTTGTCACCAAATTTGTAGTTCTTACTCATTAGTATCCCTCGAATCACCCTTAGTAATTTTCATTACTATGATATCATATGATAGATCTTAAACACTGGTTGCTTTTCATACTTCGTTTTTTGGAATCACTTTTGGTAAAATCAATACTCTTTAAAATCAAAGCTCAAAATCGGCCAAAATTCCCCTCGATTATAGGTATCGGCGAAAAACATATTTCTCCTATTCAGAATGTTCTTTTGCTACTTTTGTCCTCCAATCTAATCTCCGCCCTACAAAACAAAAAAGGCAACCCCTTCAGGTCGCCCAATTCACCGCTCTTGTTTTCTTATCCTTACCTTCCAAATGCTCCTTCGCCTTCTTCTCTGTCTCAGCCTCAATCTCATGCCCGCACCACATCCAAACTCCTTGCCTCGTCTTGCTCTTATACAAATAGCCCCAGATCCCAGTCGCGCCGATCATCGCCCCGACCCTTTCCCATAAAGCCCCGTCCGACAAACCCTCTAAACCGAATATGCTCTCTTCGAGTTTAGTCATTGCTTCGTAAAAATCCTTTGCTTCCACTCGATGACCGCGAAAGTACCAACGATCACGATACTTCTTGTGGATGAACAGGCAACCTACTTGGTACCCGATCCGCACTTTCGTTCGAGAATAGCACTCCCAATTATGTCTTTCGTAGGGTGTCATCAGCTTTACTTTCACAAAATGATCCCACGCTGTTCTAACTGGTTGATCAAGTAGTGGTGAAACGCTTCCATCCGCTCATATGCTTCCTGGTGATCCCCTTTGTCGTTCAGAAATCGGCACATGTGTAACATAACTGCTTCAAGCTCCGCAATCTTGCCGTGTTGCTCAAAAATCTTGACCGCGTTCTCAAGGTGCTTCTTCCCTTTTTTCTTATCTTCGCGACGAAAATAGACAAATGATAGAACGCGGTGAACTTGCCCCATTGTAGAATCCGTATCAGGAAGAGCCATTCTCGCTTTTTCGGCATATGCCCATGCTTCGTCATACTCATGATTATCCAAACAATTCAGCGCAAGGTCGGCGTAAACTTCACCCGCTTTCTGTTTCTTTCCATTTTGCTCATACTGTTCCGCTATGGACAAAATTATTGGAACGGACTTGTTCCAATCGCTCGAATCGCGCTGAAGCATAAGCAATCGGCGTTGCATTTCCTGCATGTGCTCTTTCGTAGATTGTTCCTCCAAATGTACAGTTGCCTTCACAGCGTATTCTTGTGCTTGCTCATACTTCTTTTGCCGATCATAGACCTCTGCCAAACGAAGGTATGTCTTCCCTCGCTCTTCACCATTGTGCTGGTGGAGTAACAACGCCCTTTCGTACAACTTCGCCGACTCTGCCACCTTTCCGATCCGCTCGTGGAGAGTTGCCAACTGCATGAGAACCTTTGCTTGAAGATCTGTGTCAATCTCCTCAATCGTTTGAAGTTCTTCCCAAGCGCGGTTCGTATGGAAAAGTGCGATTGGGTAATCATTTTTCAACTCAGCGACCTTTCCAAGATAATACAGCACTTCAGCCAGCAAATGATTGTTCCGTTCCGTGTTGCAAATTTGATACAACTGGTTCAGCAAGCTTTCTGCTTCTAGCGCATTTCCCAACTCAATGTGACATTGCACGAGTTCCAAAAACAACCCCTCTTTCGGAATCCGGCGCTGTTGGATTTCCAAGAGATCATTCAACAGCGGGATGGCAGGTTGATACTCTCTCGCTCGAACCATACTTTTCGCCATCTTATATTTACTCGACGACTCCAAATCGAAATTCACTCCATTTAAGAGTTGTTCAAGTGGAACATCAAGTCGAGCTGCTAAAGCAACCAGTGTTTTGTAGGAAGGACGTGCCCTGTCACTTTCAATTTGCGAGATCAAAGATGGTGTGCATAAGCCCGAAGCAAGCTCTATTTGGGTGATACCCTTCTTTAAGCGTGTTTCACGAACTCTTTGCCCAAGAGACGAACGATTCAATGTCAACTCTCCCTTCTTCGTCGTTTCGATTTGATTATAGGAGCGTTTGTTTGATTACATCAATTCTCGATGTAAAGTATTAATCTATAAGTAATTACAGAAATTTGTTTGTTTCATTGCTGATTTATGACAAGATCTGTATAATATTCAATAAAGTCCAGTAAATCGGGTGATATAGATGAATGAATCATTAGGTCAAAGAATTCGAAGACTTAGATAAGAACGAAACTTATCACAAACCGACCTTGGTAATCTGGTAGGAGTCACTATATCTTGGATTAGTACAATTGAACAGGATCGAGCTATGCCATCTGCAGAACTCTTGAGCAAATTTGCCGATGCATATAAAATTCCTATCCGAGAGCTACTGCAAGATGAAGATCAACATATGGAACTGGTCAGTAGATTAAAGATTATCGAGATTCTACTGGAAAATGCTCATTCATCGGATGCTGAGTCCATGATAAAAGATCTAGAAAACCATCCAGAGTTATCAGAAAAGGATCGAATTTCCTTAACTTTGAACCTGTCAGAATGTAGATACCAACAAAGTCGCCACGATGAGGTATTGTCTATCCTGCAACCATTGGTTGACAGTCTTGAAATCATAAATTACCACGACGTTCACACTCTTGCTTGGATACGAAACAAAATCGGAAACGCTTATACCCAGATGCAGGATACTGTAAATGCATACTACAATTACAAGAAAGCGTTAGATCTAGCATCGCGGTTCCCCGTATTCGACAGTCTAGCTGCTTATATTACATATAACGTAGGACTGACACTCAGAAGAAAAGGTCGAAATATGGAAGCTGCTGGGTACCTTGAAAGAGCAGGGCATTATTTTGAACAAACTAAGGACATGAAAAGTTTAGCTCATACACTTTTTGTACAAGGAATCGCATATAAGAATATAGGTGACCATATCAGGGCAACCGATCTTCTGGAGCAGTCGACTAAAATTTATCAGACAATGCAACACTACACATTATGTCATTCTGTAGCGGTGACATTGGCTTCCTCAGTTCTTGCTGAACAAGATCCTAATAAAGCCTTGACAGAGCTTGAAAACAGCCTTCAATATTTCGAAAATAAAAATGATTGTCTTAAGGTAGTTTTCGTGATTTCTAAGATTGTTACAATACTGGTGAGTATCAATGAACTACACCTGTGTGATGATCATCTGAATCGTGCTTTGAAAATTATCAAAGATCAAAATAACCAACATAGTCACGAAATAGCTGACTTCTTCAGGACTTTTTCTAATTATCTAATAAAAATGAAACAATATGATCACGCAAAGAAATACGCTTTAAAATCCTCACGGATTTATGATATGCTGGGGATGTTTCGTGACGAAATCGACTCCCTCAAAATTGTTGTGGAGTGCTACAAAGAAATGGGTGATTTCAAGAAAGCTTTCGAGTATCAAACCCTCCGTAACGACTTACTAGAAAACCTCCAGAAGGAGTGAACAAAATGAGAAGACTTTTACTACTTTCCGTGTTCTTAGTTGTAATCACGGGGATTTCCACAAGCAATCCTCATGTCACAAAGGTATCATCCGATCTCGACCCCGGCCCCCTTGGAGTAATTGCGAAACCTAAATATTAGATTATTTGGACTTCAGCGCCCGCATGGGTGCTTTTTTGTTTCTCATGAATTCTCCATTTCATTTGATACGCATCATAAGCAGCTGGCACAATCGAGTACCCAATTCTCTCCCCACTCAGAGACTCATATTTGCCCTGTATCGCGTTTTTGAATTGAAAGGGTGAGGACTGGGTGCATTGAATCTGAAAATCTAATACAGCGCAAAAATTAGTCATTTTTATTCCGATCTTCTGATGGTCGTGTTGTCCGTCTGCTGTCGATGCTGACCACTACTGTCGATCTAAATAACCTCACATCACAGTAAAGAAAAAGGAGTAGCAATTTGCTACTCCATCAATCTAGTTCTCTCTAAACGATTACATCAAATTATCCCCAACCAAACACGGATATTCTTAGAAATCAGAATTATCGAGCGATTATATTATCTCTCACTCCATTTCTTGTCGCCAGTCATACTTATCTTTTCTGACATCGAGCTTATGCCCATTGATTATGACTGTATGTTCATCAATCCATATGGCTTTTACATTTTCTTTACGATACTCCCAATAAATATTTTCTCTATCATTTGTTTCGGTATCCACCAATTCTCCCCTGATACTATAATCAGTAGTTGCTCCACCATTAACCAAGTAAAACTCTATTGTGTACGTATTGTTAGGAGAACTTGTTTGGCTCATGTAGTCTCCCTCCGGCAAACGATGCATCGAATAGAAGAAATAATACACTGTAAACACAAGTAATCCCACAACCAAAATAAAAAATGTCATACAACCCATAAGAATTTTCTTCTTCAAGTTAGCATACCCCCATATCATTATTTTAGGACACCATAATTATACCATGTTGAATTGAAACTATCGCATGAAAGAAAGGAAAGCATTTTTTCTATTAACTATCACAAATAAATAAATAATATGATATTATTTTACATAAATACAAGAAGGAGGTATAACATGAATTCCAAGTATCTTTTACTGACCACTCTAGCTGTTGCAACTGTCTTGTCAGTCACCACGACTAGTTCCTTTGCTGCAACCAATCTGGTCACACCAGAAGCCCAGGTTCCAATTGGAGAAGATTTAACAAATAGCTTCACAACCACCATGCGTAAAAATGCCGCGTATATGGCTTACTACGCAATGAACGAACAAAACTACCAAGGTACTTATCCTGTATTAACTGGACAAGAATTTGCCAGTAAAGTACGAACTGGCGGAGTCTGGGACTACAAGCAATATTACGGTGGCACGGTTCAGTATATGTACAACGGTCTATATGTGACTGGTGCAGACGTAGGCAACATGCATTATGGTTTTGTTGGAAGAGGAGCAGGCTTCCCAGATACTCTATTAAAGACTGCGGCAGGTGCCTACCAAATTTATTCGGGCACGTGGTATATCGGTTGGTACTCTAGTTACTTTGATGATCCGAGAGACCAATATTGGATCAATTATGGTATCGGCATGTACAACAACAACAGTTGGCCTAGAACCATTAGCTTCAACAGCACACAAATCGATACTTCATTGTTCAACCTTTTGAGCGATCAAGAGAAAAAAGAAATTAGAAATAAAGTTATTAAAGACGCTGAAAAATTAAAGTAAAAACAAAAACGATAATCGCAAATTGTGTGATAAGCCAACCTCCTTCTGGAAGTTGGCTTTTTCTTGAATTTATTGTTTTGAATTTTACAAATCAATTTTGGGGATTTCACAATAATGATTTATGATTGCGATCTGCCTTGCTTTCCCTGTCATGACTGACTATGTTTAGCTGATTTTCGCTTCAACGCGCCGCTTATCCGCTGACCTCACCAGAAGTCACAAGGAATTATCCCTAATTTTGGAACTTGATTTTATTCTCGCACCCTTCGTGGTGCTTTATTGTGTAATAACATCGCCATTTCATTTGATACCAGTAGAACTGTCCCTCATCCCCTTTCTCAGAGCCTCGTATTTGCCCTGTATTACGTTTTTGAATTGAAAGGGTGGACTGGGTGCATTGAATCTGAAACTCTAATACATAGCAGAAATTAGTCATTATCGATAATGAAACATTCTGCACGACACGGACGTGATTCATTTTGACTCGCGCGCCGATTCGTTTATCCATACAAAAAACGTTCACCATTCGATTCATTGTTCGAATGATGAGCGTTTACGTTGATCTAGAAATGAAAGAAAAAATCGCGCACCTTGCAACAGTCCTACCTGCACCTTGTCGTCAAAATAAACACTTCATACGGATTTTAGGCAAAAAAAGACCCGATCCGAAGATCGGGTCTTTCATCGTATGGTGGAATCGAGAGGAATCGAACCTCCGACCCCCACCGTGTCAAGGTGGTGCTCTCCCTCTGAGCTACGATTCCATATGGAGGTGGCACCCGGATTTGAACCGGGGGTCAAGGATTTGCAGTCCCACGCCTTACCACTTGGCTATGCCACCAGATGAATTTAAAAATGGAGCGGAAGACGGGATTCGAACCCGCGACCCTCGCCTTGGCAAGGCGATGCTCTACCCCTGAGCCACTTCCGCATACAGGACATATGCGTCCCGCGTTGCGACAGGACGTTACGAACAGGATGTTCCGTATCCAACGTTGCGACAGGACGTCGCGTCCTTAGTTGGACTACCTTTGAAAAAATGGTGGCTCGGGACGGAATCGAACCGCCGACACGAGGATTTTCAGTCCTCTGCTCTACCGACTGAGCTACCGAGCCGTATTCGTATAAAAATGGCGGAGCTGACGGGATTCGAACCCGCGGTCTCCCGCGTGACAGGCGGGCATGTTAGGCCACTACACCACAGCTCCATTGATGGTGGAGGTTGACGGGATCGAACCGCCGACCCTCTGCTTGTAAGGCAGATGCTCTCCCAGCTGAGCTAAACCTCCAAAAGACATGTACTAATATATCACACTCTCATGTGAGAGTCAAGAAGTGAAATTGGTGGAGAATAGGGGACTTGAACCCCTGACCCCTGCGCTGCCAGCGCAGTGCTCTACCACTGAGCTAATTCCCCATGGCTGTTCTCGAAGTTACCGAAGCGACGCTCGCTCGCGGCGACAAGACTTATTATATAGTGGGGTGTACCTGAAAATCAATCCCCAAAACCAAACAAAAAAGAGAACTCCGACAGGAAGTCCTCTCTTTGTTGGCAATTGGCTAACCCTAGGTACGACTAACGCAGAATCTCGACGTTTTGCTTCACATTTTCAAACGAACCCACGCCGCGCGGGATGAAAATCTCTTCCTTGCGTCCGGCACGCAGGCGTTTGGTGATATAATCGGTCGCCACCGTCGGATCGATTCGATCTCCGCACGTGTAGACGTCGATGCTGGCATACCCGTGCTCCGGAAAGGAGTGAATGGTCAAGTGCGATTCGGAGATGACCACAACACCGCTCACCCCTTGCGGAGTGAACTTGTGGAACACCACTTCGCGCACTTCCGCCCCCGATTCGAGTGCGGCGTTGACCATGATCTTTTCCACTTCTTCCTGGTTGTTCAGAATCTGCCCGTCACATTCCCAAAGTTCCGCAATGACGTGTCGTCCCATCGTGTCCATGCGTTCAGCCTCCTCTATGCGGATGCGAGTTACGCTTGTTCTATGCTCTGATAGACTCGCACATAGCTTTTCCCGGAACGCATCTCCACCATGTAGGCAGTATCCCCCGTGTTTGCCAAGTGTTGGTTGTGGGTGACCATGATGATCTGCCGTCCGAACGCGGTGGACAACTGTTTTAAGAACTCTGCCACTTGGCGGCTATATTCTTCTGATACGTGTTTCGCCGGCTCGTCGAGGATGATCGGCCCATCCAATCGCGGACGGTTGGCATGCAAGAGTGCGGCGCGCAACGCCAGCGAGATCACGTCAACCACCCCGCCGCCGCGTGCATCCTGCGGGCGTGTCTGTACCGGAATCTCCCCGCCATAGGTGGAGACGACCAAAAATTCGCCCTCCGCTCTGCCCCGCACTTCGTCGATCTCCACGCGAAATTCGAGATCCTGATCGCCAAAAATAAACTGCAGTGCATTGGTGACCATCGTCTCAATCTGACGGCGGGCCTGTTCGCGAGCAAAGGCGCTCGATTCCTGCAGCAGGATTTTGACCTGCTCAAGCTTGGCGATCTCCGCTCGTTTCTCGGTCACCTTCTCTTCCACCTGCCGCTTTTTACGAAGTAGCGCTTCCTGCTCGCCCAAGCGGCGGTTGTAGTGATCGCGAAGTTGTGCGATCGCTGCGTCCAAGTTTCCAGTCTCGATCGTCATCTCCGATCACCTATGCCTGTCCCTTGATCAAATCCCAAGGAATCAACGATTCCACTTCATCTGCCAACTGCGCGATTTCGCGCTCCAGCTTGTCGATCTCCTGCTCCAACATCTCCGGATCGACCTGTTCGGCGCGGATCTGCTCAAGGATTTCTTCTTGCTGTTTCAACAGTGCATCTTTGCGCAACTCAGCTTTGTAGCGCATGTCTTTCGCTTTGGCGAGACCGTCTTTCAATGTGGACAATTTATGATCGATGGCTGTGCTCATCTGGGAGCCCTCCTTTAAATTCATCTAGCAGTCGTTCGGTCGTATGTTCATCGATCGGCGCAAAGCAGACCGGACACGACCCCGATTGTTTCAAAGCCTGACTGTACGCTTCCAACTTCTCGGTGATCTCCAGCGCGTTCGTGTTCAGATACACGTCCGCCTTGTTCAAGCGGTCGCCGAGATCGAAGAGGTCGGCATTGATTTTGGCCAGCATTTTTTGCCGTTCTGTCAGCATCATCAGTTGTTGCAACGCCCACTCGGCCCGCTCCGTGTCAGCGAGGGCGGTGAGCATCTGCTGCAAGGAGCCGAGTTTGTGCGACAGATCCGCTTTTTTCAAGACGAGATCGCGGAGCTTCAGCGCCTGGACTCGCTTGTGTTCCAAAAGCTCGAGGCGCTCGCCAAGCTGCGGCGTGTCTGCAGTACGTTGCAGCACGCGTTCCAACTTGGCAAGCAGTTGCACCGTATCGAATCGTTTGGCTCGCAACGCCTGCAAATTGTTCAGGCGGCCTTTTGCCGCTTCGAGACGGCCAACGCTGCGTTCTGCCCCTTGCAGGCCTTCCGTCTTCTGCAACACAGCCTCGACACGCCCTCGCAAGTGGCTGAGCTGCGCGTTGGACTCGGCCAGCTTGCTCAGCCGCTGGCAACGGGCGAGCAACGTTTCACTGCGCGTGAGCCCCATTTCGGCAGTAGCAAGCCCCGCCGTTTTGTGCAAAACATGTTCGGTGCGAGCGATACCTTCTGTCACGCTATCTCGCCTGTTGCGGGCTTGGTGCAGACGAATCGCCTTGCTTTGCAGGGTGATCGCCCGCTCAGCCTGGAGTTCAGCGCGGTCGAGGTCTGCCGTTTGCATAAGCACCTGCTCGGCGACCCCGAGATCGCGCTGCACGGTCTGGTATTTTTTCACCAACACGTTCAGTCGCTCCAAGCGGGCGGAGCGTTCTTTTAACGCAGCCTGCTTCTCTTCCACCAGCAACAGGATGTTCTCCAAATAGGGCAGGTCGGAGAACTGCTCCAACTCTTCCTGCACCTCAGCCAACTGCTCGCGGTACCCGCGTTCATCCGAATTGGCCCGCGTCAGGTCACGATTCGTATCGCGACTGGCCGCGTCGATGATGTGGACACCGTTTAAGCGCCCGATCGCTTTCGCTTTGATCGAGCCCGGTTCGGACAGTAAAAAAGGGGGTTCGAGCTGCGTCCCAAGGTGCAACGCCGTTTCATGGTCCTCATCGAACGGCACTTTGCGCACCCCGGTCAATTCACTCACTTCCAGTGGTACGCTGTTGCCAAATCCTTCGTATATCTGCTCCTCGCCGCTTGCCTGCACAACGATGTAGCGGTTTTTCGAGGGTGTGCGTTCACGCGTCACGCGCGCCCCGTCGGCCAACTCGACGGTGACCCGGCACTGTGTGGCACCCACGCGCATGAAATCGGAGCCGCGCGGTTCATTGTAAAGCAGCCAGCGTAGTGCGCGAATCACTGCCGATTTGCCGTTGTCAGACGCGCCGACGATCACGTTCAACCCGTCGTCAAATGACATTTCGGTCAGTTCGTGCGATTGAAAGTTTTCGATGCGTACGTTGCGAATCGTCTTCAGGTTCATGAGGCACTCTCCCCAGTCGATAAGCGTTCCTGCGCGGAGGCGATCCGCTTCATCGCCTCTTCCCGCACCTCTGGCTGCAAGCCATCACGGGAAGCGATCTCATCGATGATCGCACCGATGTCGATCACTTTGTACTCCCCGGCCGCTTTGATCCCTTGCACAAAATCGGCGAGACGCTGCTGTGTGAACGCCGCCTCCTCATTTTTCGTGCGGTCCAGGCATTCGTCACCAGGCGGTGCGGTCGTCAGCTTGACCTTTTTGATCACCAATTCGCCGCTCGTCATATCTAAAATCAACACCTGCGGCGTGCGCCCCGCATCGGCCGGATGATTGGACAGGCGGACAAATCCACCTGGGTTGTAGAAAATCTTGCCCTCATGCCGCACTTCCTGCCACCCCATATGGTTGTGGCCGCAGAGGGTGAGATCAGCTTTCGTACCCAGAATCTGATCGACGCGGGTGTGCGCCACACCTTCAATAAATGCGCGGTCCATCAACATGCCGTGGACGAGGTGAATCCCGATATCTGCGTTCACTTCGTCAATCACATAATCGAGCCGTGGATCGCGGCGGTCTAAATCATAATGGTAATGCTGTCCGGTCACCTGTACCTTCAAGCCATTCTGCTCAAGGATCAACGGCTCGCCCGGATGAATCAGTTGCACGAGCCCAATGCGATCCATAAAGCCGAGCATGGTGCGCGGCAACGTATCGGGATTATGCCCGAACACATCATGATTGCCGGCGATGCCGTAGATCGGCACGCCTGCACCGCGCATCAAGGCGATAAAATCGGCACAGACTGCAAGCGACGGGCTTGGAATGTCAAAAAAATCGCCCCCGTGCAGAATGGCGTCCACCTGCTCGCGCCTGACGATTTCGTTCACTTCGCGAAACTTATTTTTCAACGTCTCTACAAAATCGTCCGTGCGGTTCTGTGGTGAACTCGCCCGGATGTGCGTATCGGTCAAATATAACAATTTCACAGGGGTCGGCACCCTTCCTCTATGGCATTATGTTAACTTATGATTTCGACGCCTAGCCGATCGTTCCTGCCTGTTCGGAACCAGAAAATAGTGGCATACCAAAAAGCGCCTCCCCCAAGGAAGGCGCTCCTGTCGCTTAACCACTTATTTTTCAAAGATGTTGGCCAATCCGCCAAGCACGCTTCCTTCGTCTTTCTTCCCGTTGCCTGCTGCTGCAAACACGCGAGAGGCGAGGCGAGAGAACGGCAACGATTGAATCCACACTTTACCCGGTCCCTTCAGCGTTGCAAAAAAGAGACCTTCGCCGCCGAACAGCGCCGTTTTCACCCCACCGACAAACTGGATGTCATAATTGACGTCGCGCGTCATCGCCACAAGACATCCCGTGTCGATCTTCAGCACTTCGCCCGGTTGCAATTGGCGTTCATAGATCGTTCCGCCTGCGTGGACGAAGGCGAGGCCATCACCTTCCAGCTTCTGCATGATGAAACCTTCACCGCCGAAGAAGCCGGTGCCCAGTTTGCGCTGAAAGTCGATGCCGACCGATACGCCTTTTGCTGCGCAAAGAAATGCGTCTTTTTGACAGATCACTTTGCCTCCGAGGCGAGCTAAGTCCATCGGGATGATCTTACCCGGATAGGGAGCTGCGAAGGAGACGTGCTTTTTTCCATGTCCGACGTTGGTGAAAACGGTCATGAACAAGCTTTCTCCGGTGAGCAGTCGCTTACCGGCACCGAACAGTTTGCCCATCAGTCCACCGCTGCTTTGGGAACCGTCGCCAAAGATCGTCTCCATCTGAATCGCATCTTCCATCATCATCAAACTGCCTGCCTCTGCGACTACGCTTTCGTGCGGATCAAGCTCGATCTCCACAAATTGCATATCATCGCCAAACACTTTGTAATCAATCTCATGTGCTGCCATTTGTCAGACTCCCCTCTTTTTTCGCTCTTTTATCGCCTCATACTCGCGGCGCAAGAGTCCCATGTAGATCATGTCATGATACTTACCTTCTCGGAACAGTTCCTCACGCATCCGTCCTTCAACTTGAAAGCCATTTTTCTCATAAGAGCGGATGGCCTGTTCATTAAAAGAAAACACGCCAAGTTTAATCTTATGGACATTGATATAGCGGAAGATGAAGTCGATCAACAACTCCATCGCCTCCGTTCCATACCCTTTGCCCCGATGCTCCGGTCCACCGATCATGATGCTTACCCAACAGTTTCCATGTCCTAATTCTACACGAAAAATCGAACAAGTCCCAATAAAAACTTGGTCGTCCAGCGTTTCGATGCCGAATGTGTAACGGTCGTTCTGTGAACTGATTTCGCTGACAAACTTCTCCACATCCTGCTCCACCACCGGGTATGGCACCCCAGGTCGTTGCAACAGACGAGATTCAAATTCCTGCTCCAACCGCAAGATGTGTTCCGTATCTTCGCGTCGTATCGCGCGAAGCTGTACGCGCTGTCCTTTCATCGGTCCTACCTCCCTTTGTTATGCCTTCCGATAGCGTGATCCAAACGGCGTGTTCTCCTGCACCACTTTCCCTTGCTCGCACAACTCCTCCAACGCATGCGCCAGTTCGTCATGTCCGAGCGTCCGCCCCGCCTTGCGCGAAATATCGGTGAGGTAGGCGTTAAGGTTGAACGCGTCGATCGGGAGGATCGGTTCGATCGCTTCCCAAATCTTCGCATCCTGCTCAGCAAATGCTTCCTCCAACTCTTCAAACGGATTCTTAAAGTGCGGCGATGTGGTCTTCGAGACTCGAATCCGCACCGCATTGGTACGACCCGTAATTGCCGAGGAAATAAAGGCGGTGCCAGACGGCAGATAGGGCAGTCGTGACGCTTCTTCTGGCGTGATGTCCGTCTCTTCTTTGATCACCGCAATATCGACAGAACGCACGGTTCGAAACACCATCTTGGTCGAGAGCTGTGCTGTGATCGTATCGTCCAAAAGCGCCGGACGCTGTGTTGCAAACACGAGGAACACCCCGTATTTCCGACCCTCTTGCGCGATCTCTTTCAGCACGCCTTTTGCGGGGGCGGGCACATCCCCTTTCGGCGCGAAATTGTGCGCTTCGTCGGTGATGATGATAAAAGGCGGGAATTTTTCCTCGACCGGTCTGCCCTTTTGAATCGAATCGCGATACTCGCGGCGCTTGCGATACAATTTGCGGACCACGTAAAAGGCAAACACGTTCAAAAAGTACATCGACCCGCGAATGACGACAAGCTGGCGTTTGAGAAATGCCTCTTCGACCTTCTTCGTCCCCGCCGAGGTAAAGACGCCTTCCATTTCCAAGCGGTGCATCCGGCGCATGACCGAACGCAACGTGCCAGCAAAACCGCCCACTTTGTCCTTGTAGGTCTTCAGCAAGGTGTACAGCGTCTGCACGCGCTCTTTTTCATCCGGGTTGAGGTACTCCATCTCCCCGTGCTGCTTGCGGATGTCCGCTTCATTGTCCAGCGCTTCGGCCAGATTGGAGAGGCGGGTCGAATAGGAGAGATAGCTATCCCGGTTTTTATGAACCGCCTTGATCGCCGTTTCCATCGCATCTGTGATCGAGCCTGAGGAAGCACGTAGCAACGACACGATGTCATCGCCTTGCAGTTCCGAAAACTCAATGCCGATGTCCACACCTGCATCGAGCACGACGAATCGCTTTTTGAACGACTGTCTAAATGAGTCTGGCAGTCCGGGAAACTCCTGATCGAACGTCAATTCGAAGTGGGGATCGAACACCACCGCCGGGACTTGTTTCATCATGATCTCTTCCAACAAAACGCGCGTCCCAAACGACTTCCCTGAACCCGATCCGCCAAAAATTCCGATATGCGGATACTGATCCATCGAGCGATAATCGAAGACGAACGGCACCCCAACCTGTTCGCGCACCCCGTTCTCCTTGTCGAACAGCGGCGCTACGCCCTGTAGGTCTGCTGGCATTTCCTGCGCAATTTCAGCAGTCCCTTGAATCACGCCAAGCGTCAACCCTTGTGCAGGCCGACGTCTGACCAGCAACGCTTCCACTTCTGAAAAGAGCGGCACCCGCACCAAAGCCCCGACGCGAATCGGGATGGCCAACTCCTCGATCAAGCGCAATTTGGCCAGGTTGATCTCTTCATCTTCAATGTCATAACCAACTTGACGCAGCCCGCTGAGCACACCTTCGTCCACAAAATTGTTCTGCTCAGAGGCGAGCGGAATGTAGCGGTTGAACGTCATCGTCTCTACCACTTCCGCCTTTGGTTGGCCCTGTTCCCGATCCTCGATGATCAAGATCTCATTGATCGAAAACTTCCGCGTCCGCGAAGCGACCCATGCTTCCAACTGCGTTGTTTGCCCGACGATTTGCATCATCCTCAAAAGTCCCTCCGTTCCCGTTGCGGCCGCAAAAACGACTCGACAATCTCCTGATCCAGATTGGTGCGCACGATCATTTCGACCTGCTTTTTCGTCAGCCTCGCCTCGGCATCGACAAGATCGAGCCACAGCGGAATGCCCCTCGATTTGCGCGGCGTGATCGTGTACAAAAAGTCGATCACCTCATCGACCCGCTGCGCCTGTTCGCGCAAAAAATCGCAAGCTCCAGCCTGCGGTTGATCGGACAGTCGGTGAAACACGGTGTAAAATTCGTTCTTGATCGGACGCTCCAAGCTCGTTTTCAGCCACTCGCCCTCTTCCAACAAGTTGAACATCACTTCTCGGTCATGCCCTCTGATATAGCCGTTCAGCAAACGCTCGTCCACATCGTCGAGCCGTGATTTCAAGCGATAGGAACCGACCTCTTCGATCACCCCGACGACGATCGTGTCCGAATCGGTCACTTTTTCCTCAAATTGTTCCCAGCGTTCACCGCCTTTGCCTTTCAAACGTGAAAAGCCGCCGTCCATCAGCATCAAAAACGGGCGAAAGCGATCGATCGCATCGATCGCAACTTGCAATTCCAGCTCTACGAGCTTTTGATCGGCCAAGATCTGATAGGCCTGCTGCTCGGCGAGATCGCGCTCGGTCAGGCGATCTTCCTGCGGCTCGACGCGCAGCTCTGCTCTGCGCTCCTGCACAAACTGCCGCACCGCCGCATGATCATCCGCCTGCAGCGGCGAGAACATGCTCACCTGCTCCACCGAACTCGACCCGTCGCGGCTGGGAATTGTCGATTTAGCCAGCGCTTTGTACAGATGAATCGTATAGGGATAGGCACTGCCAAACTGATGGATCGAACCGTCTACGCCGACCAGCGAGCGGCCTTGGAACAGTTCGCGAATCTGCTGCTCAGACAGCCGCTTGGCCCGCACAAACTCACCGACGTTCGTCTCCAGCGCTGCCCGTACCGCGCTTTGATCTGCCCGCTCATTTCTCTTCTCTTGGAGCGTCACATTCAACCCCTGCAACTCCTTGGCGAGAGTGAACAACCCGCTCATCGACCGTTCACTCCTTCCGCCCTTTGCGGGACAAAAACGCCTCCACCGCCTGCTCATGGGCAGGTGAGCCCCACAGCTGTGCGACGAGTTTGCTCTCTCGTTCCATCGCCTCTTCCAATGGCAGGCTCTCCCCTTCGTCGATCAGCTTCAGCAAGCTTTGCACCGCCTGCGGATGCTGTGCGGTAAACGCTGCGGCAAACTCTTTTGCCGCCACCAGCAACTCGGCAGCTGGAACGACGCGGTCCACCAGACCGATTTCTTCCGCCGCCCGCGCCGCCAATACTTCTCCGCTCAACAGCAGGCGAAGCGCCTTTTGACGGCCCACGATGCGGGTCAACAAAGCACCGCCGCCCCAGCCGGGCGAGATGCCGAGCGTCACCTGAACAAAACCGATGCTCGCCGTCTCCGCCGCCACACGAAAATGGCACGCCGCTGCCACCTCACCGCCACCGCCGCGCGCCGCTCCGTTCACAGCGGCGATCACAGGCTTGGGAAAGCGCGCCAACGTCTCCAGCACGTTGCGCATCTGCGACATTTTCGAATACACCTGTTCGGTCGACTTCAACTCCGCATGAAATTCTTTCAGATCACCGCCCGCCACAAATACGCGGTTGCCCGATCCGGTCAAGATCACCGCCCGCACGTTAGGATCTTGTTTCGCAAGTTCTAAATTGGCCGCCAATCCTTCCATCACTTCCGTGTTCACCGCATTGCTCGCCTGCGGTCGATCGATGGTCAGAATGGCCAGATGATAATCGCGATCTATTTCAAAACGAACTGCATCGTTCATTGCCGATATACTCCTTTATGTTAAAATATAAAATGGTTCACTTCAAAAGTGGGATCTACACGTTATCCGCCAGAAAAACGACAGTCTGTATTTACTTGCTTCACACGGTAGGGTACGCTTAGCGATGACAGCTTGTCTTTCTCTCATCCTACCATAAAATGAGACCCGTATCGAAACAACAAATGCAGGGGGAACTATCGTGATCCGAGCAAAAAAACTTGAACACCTTACATCCTCCATCTTTACAGAGATGGCCAACCATAAACACCGCTTGATGGCACAAGGGCGCGACATCATCGACCTTGGGATCGGTTCACCCGACCTGCCGCCGCCAGCTCATGTGATGGATGCATTAAAAGAGTCTGTCATGCAAGGCAATGTCTACGGCTATGCGCATCAACAAGGCTTTCCGACGTTGCGTCAAGCGTTTGTTGAATGGTTTGAACAGCGCTTCAACGGCGTCCAACTCGACCCGGTAAAGGAAGTCCTGACCCTGATGGGCTCCCAAGACGGCCTTGCTCATCTACCGCTGGCCCTGCTTGATCCAGGCGATGTTGCGCTGGTGCCCGACCCTTCCTACCCGGTCTTCGCATCGGGCATCCATCTCGCTTCAGCCGAAGTGGCACCGCTTCCGCTGTTGGCTGAAAACAAATTTTTGCCCGACTTCGATGCGCTCGATAAAGACGTCGTCAAACGCGCGAAAATGATGATCTTAAACTATCCGGGCAACCCGGTGCCAGCCGTGGCCGACGCCGCTTTTTACAAAAAAGCGATCGACTTCTGCCGAGAAAATGAGATCGTGCTCGTCCATGACCTCGCCTACTCCGAACTGACTTTTGACGATTACCGCCCGATGTCGATTCTGGAGATCCCAGGTGCGAAAGACGTAGCGGTCGAGTTCCATTCGCTGTCCAAGAGCTACTCGATGGCAGGTTGTCGCATCGGGTTTATCGCCGGCAACTCCGAAGCGGTCGAAGCGCTGTCCCGCCTGAAGTCGAACATCGACTATGGCGTGTTCGGCTCGGTGCAACACGCAGCCACTGCCGCATTGCGCGGCGACCAATCGTACACCCGTGAGATGTCGGCCGTCTACCAAGAGCGCCGCGACATCCTCATCGACGGGCTGAGCGCACTCGGTTGGCAGATCGAGCGCCCCAAAGCCACCATGTTCATCTGGGCCAAACTCCCGTTTGACATGCCGTCCAAAGAATTTGCCCTGCGCTTGGTCGAAGAGGCGGGCGTGGTCGTCATTCCGGGCGAAGCGTTTGGCCAGTACGGTCACGGCTATGTGCGCATCGCGATGGTGCAGCCGGCCGATCGCCTGCGCGAAACGGTGCGCCGGATTGCAGAATCTGGTATTCTGAACTCAAAACCGCTAGCCTGATTCGTTTAAAGGAGGCCCGTCATGTCTCGCAAGCTGTATTATGAAGACGCGTATTTGAAATCCTTCACCGCCGCTGTCGTCGAACACGGCGTCGAAGAAAATGGCACACCGTATGTCGTGCTCGACCAGACCGCTTTTTATCCGGTCGGCGGCGGCCAACCGTGTGACCTCGGCACCATCAACGGTGTGGCGGTAGTCGATGTTGAGGAAGTGGACGACCGCATCCTGCATCGCCTCGCCGCACCGCTTCCCGATGGAAATGTCATCTCGGCCGAACTGGACTGGTCGCGCCGTCGCGACCTGATGCAACAGCACACCGGACAGCACATCCTGTCGGCCGCGTTTGAAGACCTGTTCGCAGCCGAGACGGTCGGCTTCCACCTGGGCCGCGAAGTGACGACGATCGATCTGACCGTAGCTGAGCTGACGCAAGAGATGGTCGAGCAAGCCGAAGCGGTTGCCAACCGCATCATCTTCGAAAACCGCCCGATCGAAGCACGCTTTGTCACAGCCGAAGAGCTGGCCGCAATGCCGCTTCGCAAACCGCCGACCGTGACCGAAAACGTGCGCATCGTGTCGGTACAAGACTTCGACTACTCGCCCTGCGGCGGCACGCACTTCGCACACACGGGCGAAGTCGGCCCGATCAAAGTGCTGTCCTGGAGCAAATATAAAGGCAACACTCGCCTCGAACTGGTCTGTGGCTGGCGCACCCTGCAAGCGATGACCGACAAGCAGTTGATCTTGAAAAATCTCTCCCGCCAGCTGACTTCATCCGAAGCGGACCTGCCTAGCAACGTCGAACGACTGTTGCAGGAGAAAAAGGAACTGGACAAACAGTTGCAAGAGAGCAAGGACAAACTGCTCACGACAGAAGCGCAGGAAGCGTTGCAACATGCGATTGTTCAAGACACGCTGAAGATCGTAGCGCTGACGCTTGATGGCCGCACGATTCCCGAACTGCAAAAGCTCGGTCAGCACATCACAGCCCAAGAGCCGAACGCCATCGCGCTCCTCGTCACCTCTGGTGACAAGACGCAGCTCGTCTTCGCCCGCGGTGCCCAAGTACCTGTGAAGATGAA
Organism: Tumebacillus algifaecis; assembly: GCF_002243515.1. Classification (NCBI taxonomy): domain Bacteria; kingdom Bacillati; phylum Bacillota; class Bacilli; order Caryophanales; family Alicyclobacillaceae; genus Tumebacillus; species Tumebacillus algifaecis. The sequence continues at coordinate 1,278,899 of NZ_CP022657.1, read as the reverse complement.
CGAACTGCTCAAAGAAACGCTGCCCCTCATCGAAGGCAAAGGCGGCGGCAACCCTGACACCGCACAAGGCGGTGGTTCAGCGAACGTGGCGACCGCAGACGTGTTGCAACACGCGTTGGAACTGCTCCAAGCAAAATTGACCTTGGTATAAGAAAAATCCGGTGCCGCACAGGCATCGGATTTTTTATTAGACCGCCTGACCACCGACCCTCCTGTGAACTGCCACCCAGTCCCCCTTCGGCCCTTCGGTCGTTTACATCAGCCCCTTGACGAATCACGCACATCTAGGACGATACAACAAAAAAGCCGCCCGATAAACGAGCGGCTCTAAGTCGTTGGTTTAGAAACTTTCTTCGTAAATCGCCAGCACTTCTTTGACATCGAGCTCACGGGTAGCAGGGATAAACGCTTGCCCGCGACCGCCGACGCGCACCGACTCTTCGGCCATCGTCGCCAGCATCTCACGTTCGATACCAAGGTCGCTGAGCTTCAGATAGACGTTCATCGACTTAAACCAAGCGATCACCGCGTCGATCGTCTTTTCTGCTGCAACCTTGTCATCCAGCTCCGTCACGCCAAAGCAGTTTCGCCCCATGCGCGCCAGGCGATCCGGTCGATCGACAGCCACGCGTTTAAAGTAGGCCGGTGCCAAAATCGCCAGACCGCGCCCATGCGAAATATCATAAAAAGCCGACAGCGTATGCTCCATCTGATGCATGGGGAACGAACCGCCGCGCCCTGCCCCTGTCAGGCCGATCAGCGCCAGCGTCGAAGCCCACATCAAGGCGGCGCGCGCCTCATAATGGGTCGGCTCTTGTACGGCAATCGGACCGTTTTCCACAGCGGCGCGAATCAGCCCTTCGGTCAGGTGATCCTGCACCAACGCGTCATCCGCACCAGTCAGATAGGCTTCGTACAGGTGGGTAAACATATCGACCGCACCGTCCGCCGTGTATTCAGGAGAGACGGTAAAGGTCAACTCCGGATCGATGATCGTCACTTTTGGGAACAACGCAGGGCCGGAAAATCCACCCTTTTCCTTCGTCTCTTCATGCGTCAACACGCCGCCGTTGTTCGCTTCCGACCCGGTCGCCGCAAGCGTCGGGATCGTCATGATCGGCAACGCCTCTTGGACGGGAAGCAGTTCACGCCAACGACCTGTCTGGTTGCCCGCTATGTATTCATGGCTCGGATGGCCGCTCAGCGCCACAGCCGCGATCGCTTTGGCCGCGTCCATCGGCGAACCGCCACCCAGTCCGATGATCAGCTCGCACCCTTCCTCACGAGCGATCCGGCCGCCTTCATCAACGGTGTGCGTGCGCGGGTTGGGCTCGATTTTATCAAAAACCACCACTTCCACGCCCGCCGTTTCCAGCGAATTGATCACTCGCTGCAAGACGCCCGTCTTGCGCGTCGCCGTGCGCCCGGTGACCAACAGCACTTTGCCTGCCATTTTGGCCGCTTCCGCTCCAGCTTTTTCGACTTCGCCGCGCCCGAAAAGGATGCGCGTCGGCATACTCAACTGAAAGTTCAGCATAGAATCTCCTCCTGTCCTATTAAGTATATCATACAAACAAAGCAGGCCAGCTATTCCGATCACTACGCTATAACGTGCAGTAATCGTTTTACGAAGACCCCGATAAATCGCTCCGTCCCTACCTCCATAACGCTTGACAAACTCCACTGCGAACCGTCAGCGAAAAAGAGTGGTTTTCCTCCGCTTGGACACACTAGCGATAAAGGTTTGGCTACTGTTCCAGAAGGAGGAAGTTCGATGGCAGTTTCACGGATGGCACTCTTCACGTGCTCAGCTCTCTTTGCCGCATCCGCCCTGCTTTCCGGTTGCGGAAAAAGTGATGCGTCTCAGAGCGGACGGGCCGGTATTCAACAGGTAGACACTGCTGCAACCACATCGCTTAGAAAAAGCGATTACAAAGCGTTCCAAGAAAAACTGTTTCAGCAGTTGAACTTGCCGGCCGACACGAAAAATCAATTTCGCATCTTGGAAACGAAAAACTCGGCAGCCGGGACCTACGTACTCTACTCCCTGCCACGCAATGACGGACTGGCCTTTGCCGGACGCCAAGCTGACGGCTCGATCGTCGTGCATCAGGCGCGCTGGCCGCTCGCCGTCACCGATCCCAGTCAAGATTTGATCGTCGTGCGCGCCATTCCTCCGAACAACGGGATCAACGCTCCTTATGGTGTCTTGGCCGGGCGCGTCCACAATCCGTTTATCGAAACGGTGGAAATCAACTACCGCGACGGTCATCGAGAGCGCATCGATGTTTCGCACAAGCGCGGTTTCATCGCGGTGCGCAAAGCGTTCGACACGCGCTTCGTCCAAGTGCGCGGCTACTCGACCAACGGAACACCGTACTGGGAGATCGACACGCGGTAAACGAAAAAAGAGCACCTGTCCACATGGACTGGTGCTCTTTTGCTGTCTGCCCGCCTACGCCAGCAGATCCTCATATTTCGAAAGATCGTACCCTTTTTCGGTCAAAAACTTTTTGATGCGGTCGCGGTCCGCTTCTTTTTTCGCACCCGCGATGATGTAGCCGCGCAAAACGTCCTCTTCGGTAACCGTTTCATGGCCTGCTTGCTGCGCTTCCGCAAAGATTTGTTTCTCGATCATCTTCTTTGCCATCGGGCGAGCAAAAAACGGAATCGGGCTCAAAAGTTCATCGAGCAATTGTTTCGACTGGTCTGTGTAATTCAAAAGGAATTCCTCCTACTAATTGATTCCCTCCTAGTGTAACACAAATTACCACCTTACATCCTGCACAAGAAGTTGATATACGCCGCCACGGCGAATTTTTCCCGAGCGAGTAATCAGGTTGCGCAAGGCCACAACACCTGTCACCGACACCCGATCACCGTTTGTCAAACCGCGGGAATTCGGCCCCAGATTGAGAAATAGCTCCGTCAGTTCAACTTCGCCCACCGATAGCGGTGTGCGAAGATCGATTTTGGCCAGATAGACTTCGCCCGCTTCTTCGACGCTCTGGTAGGACAGCGGGTCGCTTACCAAGATTCCCTCCACGTGCACAAGTGTTTCGTTCATCTCGCTTCCCCCTCTCTCTTTCATCGTACTCCTGCCGATCAGCCAGCGTCAAGAAAGAGGCCTACATCAAAAAAAGACCAGAGGATCGTCCTCTGGTCTTTGTGGCTGTCACATCGCTTAGAACTGGCGACCGTATGCACCGCCCATGCCGTGCAAGTTCGACATCTGGTTCATCACCGATTGGTTCACATTATCATATTGGTTGCCACGATACATCGTAGACGGATAGCTGCTCGGACCTTCTTGCTCATAGATGCCCGCATCTGCCTGCATCACTTGTCGGAATGCACCTTGGTTCACCTGGCCTTGATTGGGCTGGCTCATCATACCTTGGCTTGCGAACCCTTGATTCATCATGTTCGCCCCACCATAGCCGCCTTGCGAGCGTCCGTTAAACAGGGAGTTTTGATGGATGCGATGTGTTTCTTGCGGGAAACTGCTCATTTGCGACTCGCCGCCCTGATAGAGCGAGTTTTGATGAATGCGCTCGAGTTGCGCTTGGTTCACGCCCTGCATCCCGCCATACGCGCTTTGGTTGCTATAGCCTTGGTTGTACATCTGCTGTGCGCCATATGCGCCGCCATAGCTTTGCAGTTCCCCTTGCGAGCGTCCTTGGGAAAGCGATGCCTGCTGAATGCGCTGCAACTCTTGCGGGAAACTGCTCTGCGATTGACCACCGTAGATCGAATTTTGGTGGATTTGATTCAATTGCGCTGGGCTCACCCCTTGTTGCAACCCGTACCCTTGCTCGCTATAGCCACTTTGGTTGTACGATTGCTGCATGCCAGATGGCCCGCCATAGCCCGCTTCGCTTTGTGCAGCCCGTCCGTTGAAGAATGACGCTTGCTGGACGCGTTGCAGGTCTTGCGGGTACGCGTTGCTCATCTGCGATTGTCCGCCAAAGATTGAGTTTTGCTGGATGCGCTCAAGCTGTGCTGGGCTTACCGATTGCTGCATACCGCCATATGACGGATTGCCATAGCTTTGATAGCTTTGATTGGAAAACGCTTGGTTGCTTGCGCTTGGGTAGGCATATTGCTGACCCCCGTAGCCGCCCGCGTGCATCCCCATCGCACCACGCAGCGGATTGGCTTCTTCACCGGAGATGGTCGCTTGCTGAATGCGCTGTACATGTGCATTTTCCAACTGAGAGTTGCCAGAAAAGAGCGAGTTTTGATGGATTTGATTCAGATGAGCTTGGTTCACTCCTTGCTGCATCCCACCAAAACCTTGATTGCTATAGCCTTGGGAAAAGCCTTGCTGACCGCCTTGCGGTTGATTCGTATACATGTTATCACCCTCCATGTCTGATGCTCCAAATATGTACCATGCGATGCTTCCATCACTCAGTATGTACAAGGCGAATCGTCATATTCATAAATCGAACAGAAAAAGCACCCCGGAAATTACCGAGGTGCTTGCAAGGCTTAGAAGAAAAACAGGCTTAAAAACCAATAGGTCAGAGCTGACAACACCGCTGTGATCGGCAAGGTGATGATCCAGGTCATGACGATTTTGCCCGCCACGTCCCATTTCACTTTGTTAAAGCCTTTCGCAGCACCGACCCCCATGATCGCAGAGGAGATGACGTGTGTTGTCGAAACGGGCAATTTGAACAAAGTGGCGACCAAGATGACGATCGAAGAGGTGAAATCGGCCGCGAAACCGTTGACCGGCTGAATCTTGATAATTCCGCGTCCCACCGTGCGGATGATCCGCCAACCGCCGGAAGCGGTACCTGCTGCCATCGCCAGCGCCGCCGCAATTTTGACCCACAGCGGAATGTCGTTAGTCGTTTGGAAATCACCTGCGATCAGCGCAAACGTGATGACGCCCATCGCTTTTTGTGCATCGTTGGTGCCGTGCATAAACGCTTGGAAGGCTGCCGAGAAAATTTGGAACGTGCGGAAATTGCGCGTCATTTTCGCCGGAGCAAAATTGCGGAACAGCCAAAGCATCGACAGCATGATCAGAAAACCGAGCACCAATGCGATAATCGGGGAGAAGATCAGCGACTTGATGATCTGCAGAAATCCGTCTACATTGACGGCCGAGAATCCGGCTGCTGCGATGACCGCGCCGACAAGCGATCCGATCAAGGCGTGAGAGGAAGAAGACGGAATCGCAAACCACCACGTCGCCAAGTTCCAGATGATCGCCGACAACATCGCGGCCACGACGATCCACATCCCGTTGTTGAGCACAAACGGGTCAGCAATCCCTTTCCCGATCGTCTTCGCCACCCCGGTAAAGGTCAGGGCACCAATCAAGTTCATCGATGCAGCGAGCACGATCGCCATGCGCGGAGTCAACGCTCTGGTCGAGATCGAGGTGGCGATGGCGTTTGCCGTATCGTGAAACCCGTTGATATAATCGAACGCCAAAGCCAGAATCACAACGGTAATGATCAGTAACAGGCTGCCGTCAAGCATTTTTCAAGACGACTCCTTCTACCAAATTGGACACGTCTTCACAGAAATCCACACCGTCTTCCAACTTCTCGTAGATCTCTTTCCATTTGATCACGTGGATCGGGTTCACCTGTTCATCGTTGAGCAGTTTCGCCACCGCGCGGCGGTAGATCTGGTCAGACTCCAACTCCCATTGTTTCATGCGCTTGGTCAGTTCTTTAATCCGCTCATATTTTAGTTCACGCAACGCGTGAATCAGCTTGACGAGTACGGAGGTTGCACCTTCCATCGCTTTGGAGAGCGCGAGCATTTCGGGCGTTACCGAACCGATTCGATAGAGCACGCAGCGGTCTGCTACACCGGTGATGATGTCGAGCACTTCGTCGATCGTAAAGGCCAATGCCGAAATGTCATCGCGCTCTATCGGCGTGATGAAGGAAGAGTTTAACTTTTCCATGATTTGACGGGTGATCGCATCGCCTTTGTGCTCGATTTCTTGAATGGCATCAAATTTCTTTTCCACATCGGTGTAATTTTCCATCAGCTCGAGAAATGCCTTCGCGCCGCTGTACAAGTTGTTCGCTTCCTGTTCCAGCAGGTCGAAAAAAACATCGTTTTTCGGTCCAAAACGCAACATAACGAAGATGCCTCCTTGTAAAAAGGTCAAGTTAGTTTTCGCAAATTTGATAGAGAGAATGTAACGCCTTCGTAAAACCTTTCTCATTATCATCCTGTCCCAGACGTTTGACAAGACAAGAACGAACGAAAAACGAGACTTTTACACAATCTTAACATTTAGGTCACCATTTCGACGAAAACGAAAAGCCTCTACGGAAAGAGTTCCCTGTGATGCCTGCCTGCATTCTTGGAAACACTACCTGCGACCATAAAAACTGTGCATGAACTCCCACATTCGAGGTGAGCATCCCATGATCAGAAAGCGAACCCGATTGTTCGCAGGATTGCTACTGTCGCTTGCTCTGCTCCCCGTGCCGGGAGCAGGCGCTGTCCAGGAAGACCCGACGGCTGAACAGACATTGGAACTCGCAACGTCCGCCCAATTACAAGATGAAATGCCTGTGCTTCATCATGTGGAAAAAGTGACGAAGGTACCCTGGTACTACCTCGCTGCGGTCAACCAGTACGAAATGGGAATTCATTGGAAGAAAAACAAAGACATCCCGAACAAATCTGCCATTCAAATTGAGGTCCCGACCGAAAAATGGAGCGGGCCGGTCAATCCGAAGCAGGAAGACAACAACCCGGTGACGATCAAAATTTTCGGCGGGATGGGTTTGGATGGCAACAAAGACAAAGCGGCCGACCGCACCAACCCGGAAGATGCGCTGTTTGCCATGGCCAAATGGCTGGGGGCAGATGGCACCCATGAAGAGGCGATCCGTCGCAAAATCTGGGACTATTACCAAGACGGCATCGTCGTGGACCGAATCACAGGCTATGCTCGCATCTTCCGTGAAGCTGGCACCACCGATATTCATGGCAATTCGTTTCCGATTCCTAAGCGCTACAACTACTCCTACCGCTCAACATGGGGCGATCCGCGCGGTTGGGGTGGACGGCGGATTCATGAAGGCTGTGACATCTTTGCCAACCAAGGCACCCCGGTGCTGTCCACCGCCACAGGTGTTGTGGAGGTGATCGGCTGGAACCGTTTCGGCGGCTGGCGCATCGGCATCCGCGATCTGAACAACATCTATCATTACTATGCACACCTCGCCGGTTTTGACAAAGGGATCAAACGCGGTTCGATCGTGAAGCCGGGCCAAGTGATCGGCTATGTCGGCGCCAGCGGATACGGTCGTCCTGGCACGTCGGGCAAATTCCCTCCGCATCTGCATTACGGGATGTACCGTGATACCGGGGCCCGCGAGTGGGCGTTCGACCCGACGCCGCACCTGCGCAAATGGGAGCGCGAAATGCGCAAGAAGAAACGGTGATGTGAAACAGCCACCTTCGATCTGGTGGCTGTTTTTTGTGGGCTCAAAAGGGCGCAAAAAAGCCTCTCCCCATACGTGCAGAGAGAGGCTGCCCCACCTTAATCGGTCGATCGTCTACTCATCTTCCCCGTTGCGCATCGACGCATCGTGCGTCGGATGCATAAAGGGCGCCGCCACAGGGCTCCACGTCCCATTTTGCAGTTCGAGATTCTCACGGCGCGTTGTGCCAAGGTCATGATCGTTATCGACATATTGATCCCCGGACATGATCGCAGGATCGACATCACGGCTCCAATTGTCGAGCGCAGTATTTCGCCACGGTGCTTTGGTTGCATCATTATCGATCGTGCGGCGATTGGTCGCCTGGGCGCGTCGCAAGATTGCCTTATCCTTCTCCATGCAGGATCACCTCCGTGCTTAGTGTCTCCAAAGGGAAGCTCCCTACTCCGAATAAGAAGCCAGTCAGGCTCAAACACTGACAATACTCGATTCGGTGCGATGAAAGGGGGATTTCCCATGCGCAACATGCCAATCATGCGCTGCTTGGCACCACTGCTCGTCTTGACGGGCTCCCTTTATCTGCTCGATCTGCCCGGACTTGCCGCACCACCGCAGACCCCGCTCCCAGCGCACCCACAAAAGCGTCTGCTTGTGATCGCCCCCCATCCTGATGACGAGTCGCTGGCGGGCGTTGCTCTGATCCAAAAAACGCTACGAGAAGGCGGTATCGTGCAAATCGCCGTCATGACCAATGGCGATGGATTTCGCCGCGCTGCTGCGAAACGCTTTCGCGTCTCCCACCCCCAAGCGTCCGATCTGTATCGACTGGGGCTGGTTCGTCAAGCGGAGGAATTGGATGCGATCAAGCGGATCGGGTTACAGGAGCAGCAGGTTTTGTTTCTCGGCTATCCTGATGCCGGGTTGCGACACCTGTGGAGCACACATTGGAGCAGGCAGACGCCTTATGCTGGGCTAAACGGGTACAGACAGGTGCCGTATCCACGCTCCTACAGTAAAGGAAGTCCCTACAGCGGCCAAGCGGTGACAGATGACTTGCGGCGCATCTTGACCGAGTTCCATCCGACCGACCTGCTCTACCCTGACCCGCACGACGTGCACGGCGACCACTGGGCGACATCCGCCTTCACCCAATATGCGCTGGCCGGACTGCCCATCCAGCCAAACGAGTGGACCTACCTGATCCACTACCCCCAGTTTCCCAAGCCGCGGCGCTACCGTCCGTACCGCTCGTTGCGCCCACCGGACCGATTGCAAGATGTCGGCATCCGCTGGCATCATCTACCGCTCCAGAATGAGGAAATCGAGCAGAAGCGCTCCGCCATCTTCGCCCACCGCTCGCAGGTCGATGTGATGAAAAACCTGCTCAGCTCTTTCATCCGCAAAAACGATTTGATCGGAGACTCGACAATTCCGGAGCTGCTCGATGTGGGCAAACAGGTTGAACTTGTCGATCCGATGGGCGACCAATCGGGGGAGGATGCGGTTGACATTCGTAAAGTGACGTTCGCTCGCACCGCCGAGCAATTGCGAATCCGCATCGATCTAACTCGGGCGATAACGGCTCAACACCGCTTCACCGTTCGCTTGCGCCTGCCCGATGCCGAAGCGGAAGATCCGTCTCAAATCGAAGTTAAATTCGAACATCAGAAATTAAGCCTTAGCAATTATCCCGAGTTAAAGGGTCAGATTGATCAGAGTATCACTTGGCACAGTCATCACAACCAACTTCTGCTCCAAATCCCAATCTACCCCTTCCAAAAGAATCATAGCCTGCTGACAGAAACGGAAGTAAACCTCGGGAAGTCGGTAGATCGCACCGCTTGGCAACGCCTTTATTTATAAGCGTTTCTCGTCAAAAACATGATCAACTTGGGTATTTGTTTTACATCAATTACCATTCACAACTAACCTACACAACCATTACTTATTCTCAGAAACTTTTTGCTTATATAATAAGAAAAATTGATATAAAGTTTACTTTGCCCTTTATTCGCCTCCCCTAAAGTAGTAAAATGTGTCTAGAAAACAGCACAGATGGGGGTATTTTTCATGTCTTTAGGGCAGAAAATTCGCGAACTTCGCATAGTGAAAGGACTGACGCAAAGTGATCTCGGTTCGGGGCTGGTCACCCCCAGCATGATCTCCCAAATCGAGTCAGATAAAGCCAATCCGTCTTACAAAGTGCTCGAAGCAATAGCAGAGAAATTGGAGACGCCACTCGAATTTTTTCTAACCGACATCCAAACACAACTTGAGCAGACCAGCGCCCATAAAGTAGCCAAAGCGCTACTTTCCTCCCACAACTTCGAACGAGCCGTCGGTCTGTTAGAGTCCTTGTTGCAAAAACCTTCCTCCAACTTGAACATCGTCGAAGTCATGTCCGACCTTGGCGAATGCTACTTGAATTTAGAGCGATACGATGAGGCGGTCGCACAGTTCGACAAAGTGCTGGAGATCGCCAAAAGCAAGGAGAACCCGACAGCGGCGCTACAAGCTTTAAATAAACTGGGAGTGATCGAACAGCGTCGCCAGAAGTACCATCTGGCGATCTACCACTGGCGCACAGCTTTTGAGCAGTTCGATCTGCTGTTGCAGCCGGAGCCGTTCTTGCAGTCGCAGGTGCTGACCAATCTGGGGACAATTCATTATCAATTGGGGGAATTCCAAGAAGCGCTCAGCTACTATGAAACCGCCTATCAGTTTCTGGCAAAGAGCAGCCACTTTGAACAGATCGGCTTTACCTACATCGGCCTCGGGCTTTCGTACAAACGAATGAAAGAATATGAAAAAGCATCCGAGTATTCACAATATGCGATCGCGATCTTTGAATCGCTGAAAAATATCAAGCTTTCGATCGATGTGAAGAAAAACTACGGCATTCTCAAAAGTGAAGAAGGACAGATCGAAACAGCCCGCGAGCTGTTTTTGGCATGCATCGAAGAGTATGAAAAACATAATTACATGCTCGATGCGGCTTCCGTACTTGGCGAGATTGCCCGCTTATATTTGAAAGAGCAACGTCTTGACGAATGTAAACTGACTTGTCAAAAAGCGCTGGCAACGATGCCTGCGACCACGATAGAAGCAGCCCCGATCCTGCGCACGCTCGCCGTTGCCGAAGATCTGCTCGGCCACCGAGAGCGAGCGATCCAAGCGACGGAGCGCGCCATCGCGATCTTCTCGAACAACCAATTGCTCAGCGAACTGGCAGAAACCTACTCCCTGCTCGCCGATCTCTACCAGAAGGCTGACAATTTCGTCAAAGCGAATGAGTGCCTGTTGAACATGAAAAACGCGCTGAATGAAAACTTGAAAGAGCGGGGCATCATTTTGTAACTTGATTATTTTTTAATCTAACAATTGCCACCCGACAAAATTTTGTGATAAATTGGGCTTGATTCTGCAAACCAGAACAGCCCAAATTTTTTTATTTAAAGGAGTTCACCTCGATGTCCCTTCCCCTGAAGAGTCTGTCTGTTTTCACCGCCGCCTGCCTGCTCTTAGCCGGTACGTCTCCGCTCCAACCTCAGCCAGTCAGCGCGCAAACGGCTGAGCAAGCGGCTGAACTGAGCGAAGCGGATGCCGTCCTGAAAGCGCGCTCCCTGTTGAAACTGTCCGAGCGGGATGTCCAATTGGAGTTGGCCGAGTTGCATGAGTTTGACGTCTTCTCCGATCTGCCTGCACGGAAAGTCTGGTTGCTCACCTTCATGCAGGAGGAAAAGTCGATCTACGTCGCGCTCGATGCGAAGACCGAGGAATTGATCGTTTATCATGCATCGGCACCTGAGCCTGCGGAGGAGGTATCTTTCCATTCGCCCAAGGCTGCGCGTCAAGCTGCCGTTCAATTTTTGCAAGCTACAGCACCGCACGAATTCGAGCAGACGGTTGAAGCAAACGGAGACTACGCTTGGGGCTATGAATACGAATTTACGTTTGTCCGGACGGTGAACGGCCTTCCCGTTCATGATCAGGGCCTGTCCGTTTCGGTCGCTTGGGATGGTTCGGTCGTTTCCTATCTAAAAAGTTGGGAACCCAGCATGCAATTTCCGCGTGCAGACGGTGTGATCTCCGAAGACAAAGCGCGTCAGATCTTTCTCGACAATCTCCAAATGCACTTGGAATACAGCAGCCATTATGAAGGCCGCCCGGAACTGATGTACCGCCCATACTTTACCGATCGTTTTGCCATCGACGCCAACAGTGGTGACCTAGTGAATGAACCGCTGTTCTTTTGGCCAGCCAACGTGCCTCCGAACATCGAACCGCTGGTCAAGAGCGGCCCGACAGCACCACCGCAGCTCACAACAGAACTGAGCCACGAACAGGCGCTGTCGATCGTAGACGAACTCGACTTGCTTCCGGCCAGCGCTACCTACATCCCAGCAGAATATGCGGAGTACGAGGATGGCGAGTGGTTCCTCAAATACGAATCAAAAGATGGCGAGCAAGAGCAATCGATCGTCACCCACATGATCCGTTTGAACGCCTCCACCGCAGAATTGGTCGAATATTACCAGTATGCCTCCAGCGCTGAATCTGGTGCTGAATCGGAAGAGGAAGAAGCAAGCGACACGGAGCAGCCCGACCTCAACCTGATCGAGTCAGAACGCCTGCTCGAACTGGCTGTCAGCTATGCCAAAACGCTTTTTCCGCACCGCACAGGTGCGCTGGCCTTGCAAACGAATCGCGATTCTACGATGTTCGAGTTCCTCTATCTCGTCAATGGATTGCCCGCTTCTGACACCTCTTTACAACTGACTTTGCACCCTGAAACCGGGCGCGTGCTCGAAGTGATGCAATACTTCTCCGAAGCGCAGTCCTATTCTTCGGCACAGCCAGTTCTGACAGCCACAGAAGCTAAACTTCACTATTCGAAACTGCCGCTTCTGCTCTATTATGGATACGAAGAAAACGAAGCTGGAGAGCGAATTGGCAAGCCCAGCCTGCGCTATCGCTTTGCACAGAATACGCCTGAGTACGTCTATGTCAATGCGCAAAATGGTGCTCTGGTCGGGCTGATGAGCAAAAATGGCGCCCGCCTCGCTGCCGATATTCCAGGCCATTGGGCGGAAGCGGCGTTGACTCGGTTTGCAGAACAAGGACTGCTTCCAAGCGATCAGCTGTACGTCCATCCCGATGCACCCATTCAGCGCAGCACCCTGATCGAACTGCTGATCGGTCATCTGCAACCAAACGCCTTCACCGATCAGACCGAGTGGTATGCGGATGTGACCACCGATCATCCCAACTTCTTTGCGATCAACGCAGCCGCACATCTCGGCTGGATTGCCAAGGACAAGAATTTCCGCCCCGACGATCTCATCACGCGCGAAGAGTTGGCCGTCCTGATCAGCAAAGCGGCCGGTCTCGATGCCAAAGCGCATCAACAGGACGTTCTGCCCTATGCTGATCGTAACCGCATCGCTTCCTGGTCTTACGGAGCGGTCGCGCTCAGTGACAAACAGGGCTGGATGCGAGGCTACGACAATCGCTTCCGTCCACAAGATCACCTCACCCTCGCTGAAGCGGTGAGCGTTCTCTACAAGTTGGACCATGAATAAAAACGTGCCGTCCCATCGCGGGGCGGCACGTTTCTCATTCCTCTACTCCTGCATGTGATGGAGCGCTTTGTTAGTCAGTTGCTTATAGCGCCGCCCATATCGCACGACCTCCTGCACGAAGGTCGCGTGCGACCAAGTCAGTGGCGCTACCGAAAGCGGTGTGCCGTCGAAAGGATGCAACTGCTCGGGAAGCACTCCGCTGTCGATCCGGTGACGGAGCGCCCAATCGAACCACGCTTTCGCCTTGTGCAAATCTTCTACCGTCTCCGCTCGTTCGATCTCCCATGCCGCCTGCCACAGTGTACAAATCACCCACGGATTGCCCGGTACTTTTTCGATCTCATCCGACTTCTTAAAATACTGATCGTCCGTGTAGCGAGCCACCCCACCAATCTCCGTTTTGACGCGCAGACCTGCCCAGACCCGCTCCATCGTCGCTTGCAAGCGCGGGTCGTCCGGCGAGAGAATGTCAAATTGAAACAGCCCGCACAAGCTCGATTCCAGTGTCTTGTCTTTGATGATCTCTCCGTTTTCCCCTAGATAGACCCCGCGCAAAAAACGTCCGATCGTCGGATCGTACAAATAGCGATCCAAGCCTTCGAGCAATCGTTCGGCAGTCTGTTGCATCTTCAGCGCTCGCTTGGGATCGCCAAATACCTGAGCAAAATTGCGCACCGCGCGTAGCCCGGCGATCACCGTCGATACTGTAAACGTAAAGATGCCGCGCCGCTCTTCCCACAAATCATAGCTTTCGAGCGGCAGTCCCAGATGCTCATACTGATACTCCGCCAGAAAATCGCCCGCAGGCTCAATGAGCGTCGTGTACAGCGACTGAGCGAACTCCACATCGCCATAGCGCTGGTAATGCTCCCACAGCGCCCAGATCACAAGTCCCGTCTCATCCTCCTGAATCGGCAGTTGTGGCTCGTTTCCTTGCAAGTAGGGATGCCACGATGAACCGACCGAACCGTCCGGATTGTATTTGTGCAGCAGAAAGCCACCTGCCGTCAGCGAGTCTTCACAGAAACGGAAAAAGCGATTGGCGATCCGCTCATACCCTGCCTCGCTCATCGCATGAGCGATCAGCGCTCCATCGCGCGGCCACATGTAGGAATAATGGTCGCGGTTGTACTGCAAAATGTCCGTATCATTGGCGGCGATGATCGCGCCGTTCGCATCTGACAGCGTCTGCACCAGCATCAGTGACAACTGGTACTGGTCGATCACATCTTGGTCGAGATCGCCAAACTCCTGCTCCGCTTGCCGCAACCACTCCCGCCAATACGCATCGATCTCCGAAAAAAGTTGCGCAGGCGAGCGCTGTAGCACCCATCCGTTTAATTCCTTGACCTCGGGAAATGTGCGCCCCACACAGATCCAGTAATACAGCGTCTCTTGCCCACCGCCTGGCACAAACATCTTAAACGAGACCGTACTGTCCACCGAGCCTTGTGCGATCGGGTTTCCTTCCAGCGTCCCGTCCTCCGCATCCTTCCATGTCCCCTGCAACGATTGAAAACGCTTGATCCCGGTCGAATATTCGAACAGCCCGCCCAGATGGGTAAAACCGTTGATCAACAGATAGCGATTGCGCTTGTAGTGATAGACCGCGTTTTGCACCGGATCATAGACGGCCGTATCTCCGATCTCCGTCTCATCGATGCTATAGTCATGCGTGAAAAAAACGCGTATTTCGCGCTCGCGATCCTGTGTGTTGCGCACCCGAACTTTTTTTAAATAGGCGTTTTTCTGAAAATGTACAGCATCCTCGATGTATAGCTCCACGCCCAGTCGCTCATTATGCGCAAGCACGTCTGTCACCAAAGTGCCGGAGCGATACGAGTTCGTGATCACCCAGTCTGGTTCGTCACACCAAGTGAATTGTCCGTCCACATAGACGCCGAGCGAATTGCGGTTGCCTCCGATGTGGTTGAGCTGTCCGACATACGGATAGTACAGGTCGCGCATGTTCGTTCTAGCATCAAATCCGATAAACATGTGCCCATTGCCGATCACCAGCGAGCGTGGCATTACTCCCGCCCCCTTACGCTTACCTTTTGAAAGTCATGAATCTTTTTCGCATAAAAAAAGGCCAACTCTTCAGCGCGCTGTTCGGTCACGCCTTGCGCGAACACTCGAAACAACGGCTCATCCGAATCGGGCAAAATCAAGGTCCAGCCCCCTTCTTTGTACACTTTGATCCCATCGACCAGTTCCACCGTCTCCGCTTTCATCTCCTCGATCAGCAGGCGCATCACTCGGCCTTTGTCCTCCCACGGGCAAGGCACATCGCGACGGAGCATATGAAAATGCGGAATCGACGCGACCAGTTCGGACAGCGTCAATTTGCTCAAAGCGAGCGTCTCAAGCACTTTGAGCAGCGTGTAGAGCGCATCGAACTGGAGCGGGAACGGTTGATCTTGCTGTGGCTCCAGCAAAGCGCGCCGATTCGCTTTCGTCCGCACAGCCTGAGCGCCAAATTTTGCGGCGAGCGTCTCGACGATGGTCGGGGCCGTGATTGGCACCGCCACCTTCTTACTGCCGGCGATCAGTTGTAGCAACGTTTGCAGAGCAAGCAATCGATCCGCTTCGATCACTTGAATGCGGTCGGTGATCAACGCGATCGCTTCGCCGTTGTCGTCCAGGCGCACGCCTAGGTGGAAGCCGCCTGTGGATACGACGTTTTGCAGTTCTCCCTGCGACGCTTCGAAAGTGTCGATCCACTCAACTTGGCAACTCAACCGCTCCAACAGAGCGGGCACGAGCTTAGCCCAAGGATGCAAGTCAGCCTGTATCGCCACGCGAAACCGCTCTCGCCCTATCCGATCAGCATCGACCTGCTTGATCAGTTCGGCAAGATAAGCATCTTGCAGTCCTGCCCACATCTCACCGCGCCCGATCTGCGTCAGGTTGGCCCGGCGAAAATCTTCCTGCCAATAGGCGTTCTCAATTTTGCGCTCCAGGCCTTTGTCGATGTTCAATCCGTTTTGGTCGAACATCTCGATCAACACGCGATCATCGGTCGATGGCCCATAGCGTCTGACATGGATCCCTCCATGCGCTTTGAGCGACCGCACCGCATAGCGCATCATCGGCGTCGTCGCCATCCCACAGCCCACCGTGTTCACCCCAGCCGAATGCAGACCTGCCGTCAGGGCGCCTTTGATCAGACTGGAAAACGGGTCGTGGTCACACGAGATCGCGATCAGTGCGCCAAACGGCAAGGTCGCACCAAGCGCGGCCGCCAATCGTCCCGCAAAATCGGGCGTCATCTCCACATTGCCAATCCCTTGCACGCCATGTAAGCCAAACAGGCTTTTCTCCAACTTTTCGCCCCAGATCAGCGAGGTGTGCGCCGTCGTGCCTTCCTGTACGCTTTTGCCCGGCCACAGCTTGACCTGTGGCTTGACGACCGATTTGGCGCCAAGCGAGCAGGCGTCCCCGATCACCGATCCTTCGAAACAGGCAACATGGCTTTGTAGCTTGGCTCGTGAGCACAACGTGGCCCCGCGCAGTTCGACTCCCTCGCCAATGTAATCCCTATCCCACAACACCGAGCGCTTCAGCGACGCACCTGTCTTCACCACGTTGCCAACACCGAGCACCGTATAGGGGCCGATGTGCGCGCCCGATTCGATCGTCGTATCGTCACCGATATAGCAGGGTCCTTCCAGCGTAACACCTTCTGCCAGTTGTGCATCCTGTCCGACCCACACTTGTGGTGCAACCTGTGCACCTGGAATCGTACAGTTCACCTTTCCGTCGAGCATATCAAACTGCGTCTGGCGATACTGCGCCAGATTGCCGATGTCCGACCAGTACCCATCGGCCACATAGCCGTACAGGTCATGCCCCTCTTGCAGAAGTTTGTGGAACAGGTCTTTGGAAAAATCGAACTCCTGTCCCTCCGGAATCATGTCCAGCACCTCTTTTTCAAACAGGTAGATCCCGGTGTTCACCGTATCGGAGAACACTTCCCCCCATGACGGTTTTTCAAGAAAGCGAACAATTCGCCCGTCTTCCGCGGTGATCGCCACGCCAAATTCCAGCGGGGACTCGACTCGGGTCAAAATGATCGTCGCCAAAGCCTCTTTTTCACGATGGACGCGCAACGCATCGAGCAGATGAAAATCGGTCAGCGCGTCGCCAGAGATGACGAGAAACGTCTCGTCGAGAAATTCCTGCGCATTTTTGACCGACCCGGCTGTGCCAAGCGGCGATGTCTCTTCAAAATAGACCATGCGCACACCGTGCTCCGATCCATCGCCAAAATAGTCGCGGATTTGATCGGGCATATATTGCAGTGTCACCGCGATCTCCGCGACGCCGCTTCGCCGCAAAAGGTCGATCGTATAGGCCATACAAGGCAATCCGAGCAAAGGCACCATCGGCTTTGGTTTGTTGCAGGTCAACGGCCTCAACCTACTTCCTTTCCCACCCGCGAGAATGACAGCTTTCATCCGATCTCCCTCACTTCCTGCACCTGCTGTTGCAGGGCCTGTTCATAGACAAGAAGCGTCCCCCGCGCGATGGCAGGCCAACTGTACGAATCGATCACCTTCTGCCTTCCCCGCGCCGCTACCTCTGCTGAGTGTTTGGGAGCTGCGAAGATCTGCAACAGCGTGTCGCACAAACTTTCTGGGTCACCTGGCTCGACCAGCCAGCCGTCGCGACCGGGCTCCACGATTTCCGCCAAGCCTCCCGTGCGCGAAACAACGGTCGGTGTTCCCACCCCATCGCCTCCAGTGCCACGATGCCAAACGGCTCATAGAGGCTGGGAAAAACGGCCACATCGGCCGCGCGAATCAGTCGGTTGCGCTCCTCATCTGTCACGAATCCCAGAAAGTCCACATGTCCCGCGATCCCTAAAAACTCGGCCTGCTCTCGAAGCGCCTGAAGCATCGGCCCTTTGCCTGCGATCACAAATCTCGTCTCTTGATGTCGCTTGAGCACTTCTGGCGCGCTCGCCAACAGCACCTGTACACCTTTTTCCGGCACCAGCCGCCCGACGAAGAACACCGTTTTCGCTGTGCTGTTTTTCACTTGCGCCAACAGCTCAACTCCGCGCGACAGTTCGACTAAGTCAACGCCGTTTGGCAACACATGCAATTTGTCAGCTCCCACGCCATAGATTTCGCTAAGTTCGGTCAACATGTAAACGGAGCAGACGATCACCACAGCCGACTCCTGCACCAGACGGCGTTCAATCTCAAAAATCTGGCCTTGGAGCGGATCATGGATTCCCTCGTTGCGCCCATATTCTGTCGCGTGAATCGTGGCCACCAGCGGCAATTCGGACCGTTCTGACAGAAAATGTGCACACTCGGCGGCCAACCAATCATGGGCATGAATCAGATCGAACGGGCCGTACTCCGCCAAGACCCGGCCGCCCAGCGCCCCCATCCGAATGTTGAGCAAGGCGGCCCATCGCACAAACTGGTCAGGCTCATAATCGGGCGCTTGCACGCGATGCACATGCACCCCTCCCACTTCTGCATACTCTGGCGTCCCCTCCCCGTGGCACGTCACGACATGCACCTCGATGTTTTCGGCCGCCATCGCTCGCGATAGATCATAGACATGTCGCGCCAACCCGCCAACGGTGCGCGGTGGAAACTCCCAAGACAGCATCAACACGCGCCGTTTGGGCTGAACGGCTCCGCTTTCTTCCGGTAAAAAGTGGCCCAGTTTCAGCTCCGGGAAAATTGGGGTCGCCGCTTCCCACTCGGCAAGCACTCGCTCTGGCACTGTACCTGCCCCGATCAGATCGGCTAACCGTTCTGCTCGTGCCAAATGCTCGGTCGTACGGCGCACCCCGTATTCGGTCGTCGTGCCCATCGTCATCATGAACGCCCAGTCGCTCGCTTCGGCTAACAAGATTTCGCGCGCCAGTTGCCAGAGCGCACGACGAAAGCCTGACTCCTCCGGAGCGCCTTCCATCCGTTTCGCCTTGCGCAACATCGCCGCAAATCGCTCTTCCAAGCGGTGTAAATGCGGATAAATCCAGTCGTTCGTCTCATTCAGCCACACATCAGCATAACCGCCCCGCCCCCAAGAGGACATCTCAAGCGTTGCCCGAAGCGCCTCTGGAAACTGTTCCAAATAGGCGCTTGGCGTGATCAGCCCAAGCTCCATATCGATCATTTCGATCGCCACTCGCTCCAGCCACTGCGGCCCTTCAAACCACCAGTGGCCGAACAGCTCCGCATCATAGGGAGCTGTGATCAGCGGCGGTCTCTCGTCTCCTGCGCTCGCTATGCTGGAGCGCACGCGCTGTAGCCTGGAGGAGATAAAATGTAGCGCATGCTCCTTGCATTTTTGCGCCGCCCATTCTGGTTTGTAAAATTCTTTTTGTTCGCCCGCGCCTGTGACCCGGTGGTATTTGATCCCGGTGTTGACGCGGATGCCTTCGGGATGAATGTAATCGCGAACATAGTCAAAGGAAAGGTCAAATCCAATATCACGGTAGTATTCTCGATAGTCGGGGTCGCCCGGATAGCCTGTGATGGAGCTCCATACCTGCTGCGTCGCTTCCGGGTCGCGCCCCAGCGCATAGACTTGAGCCTCCTTTAGCAACAATGGTCGATCGAGCGAGTGCTCACCAAATGCGTGCGCATCCACGCAAAAATAGGTCAGCCCCTGCTCCGCCAGCATCTGTTCAATGCCGGGCAGATACCCGCACTCCGGCAACCAGATCCCACGCGGTCTGCGGCCGATGATCGCCTCATGCGTCGCACAGGCGATCGCAATTTGCGCGCGGCGCAACTCGCCACGCCCGATGACCGGCAGAAACCCATGTGTCGCTCCGCAAGTCAACAGTTCAAGCTGACCACTGGCTTCTAAATCGGCCAAGCGCTGTACCACATTGCGTCCACAGCTTTCAAATTGATCGAGCAGCCCACGGTATCTGGCGTAGTACATCCGAGCCAGATTTTGCATCTCCGGCTGATGCACCGTGCGCACCAACTCTTTTTCGGTCAGCTCAATCGTCTTTTTCATGTGTTTTACATACCGTTCGGCCATCTCCACATCGGTGAGCAGCGTAAGGAGCGTCGGCGACATAGTCAGCGCAAAGGCAAACGGCACATCGCTCTCCCGCAACCGTTCGAACATGGCGAGCAGTGGCAAATACGTTTCTGACAACGCTTCAAACAACCATCGTTCCTCCAGCGCATTCGCTCGCTCCTCATGACGCACATAAGGCAGATGGGCATGCAGAATCATCGTCAAATATCCTTTTTTCATTCCCAACCTCCTTACGTCACACGGTAGATCGAATAGGAGCTGATGCAGTCTGGACGCTCCGCGCGCGACGCGGCTCTACCTGTTGCCCCCGGCATGCGCAGCTGGGTCTCATAAAGTGGTAGAAACGCGCCGCTCAGTTCGATTCCATACTCCACTCGAACCTGCGCGCCAGGCATGAGCACCTCCAGAAAAGCAGTGCCGTAGTCCGCACTGCACGTGGTCATGCGCGCCACTTTCGAGCCGTCACAGATCCGCAACCGTCGCGGAGCCGCTTTCCAGTCGCTCGGAAACTGGCGCAAAGCGATCGTCTCCACCGCTGGTCCTTCCGCCCAATGCACCCAAATACGATTTTTGTCGAGGGCAAGCGCGATCAACCGATCATCGCGGTATCGCTCTTGCAGGTGATCACGATCCTGCTGCAACAACGAGATCCACTCCTTTTGCTTCCTGCGATTGGACAATGAATCTCTATTTTTTTATGAACGGCCCTTTTGAAAAAGAACGGTATATTGTCAAGCGTGCCTCCATAATGTGAAGTAAGCGCAGAGGGAAATTGCGCAAAACCTTATCACAAGGAGGACGATCGAGAATGACGAAGGTGTATGCTCGTGTAGCCGGTTGGATTTTCCTGCTCATCGGGCTTCTCGGGTTCTTCATGAATGACCTCTTCGGACTTATCCAATTTGATACGACACACAACATTGTTCACTTGGTCCTCGGGGTGCTCGGGATCGCTGCCGGTCAAAGTGTGACCTGGTCGCGGCTGTACGCGCAAGTGTTCGGTACGATCTATGTGTTGCTCGGGATCCTGGGCTTCTTCCTGCCCGACCTGCTCGGTTACCATCATTTAGAGGTGACCGAAAACTTGGTTCACGTCATCTTGGGAGCATGGGGACTTTACGCCGTGCTGGGAGCAACAGAAAAAGCCAGCGAATAGCGGCTGGCTGGCAACGCATACTAAAGGCTGTCCGGTACTCCTAGGGCAGTCTTTTTGTATTTGCTTGCATCCCACTCAAAAAGGAGGCGGCTGCTCGATGAAGATCTGTGATCTCATGACCAAAGAAGTGATCACCTTGAAGCCAATTCACACCTTGCAGGAGGCAGCGAAGTTGATGTGTGACCTCAACGTTGGTGTGATCCCGATTGCGGAAGAAGGGGACAAACTGCGCGGCCTCATCACCGACCGCGACATCGTTGTGCGTGCGGTCGCCAAAGGCGTCGATATCAAAAGCGCCAAGATCAATGACTACATGAGCCCCAAACTGGTGTCGATCAACCCGTCCGAAACGGCACAGGAAGCGGCTAAACTGATGGCGGAACACCAAATCCGCCGTCTGCCGGTCGTGAAGGAAGGACACATGGTCGGCATTGTCTCCATCGGCGACTTGTCGGTGGTTGGCATCCATGAAAATGAAGCGGGCTTTGCGCTGTCCGAGATTTCCACACCGTCCCAGCCACAGCTGTAAAGGCATAACCCACAGCGTTTTCGGCATACTAAACGCTGTTGGGAGATGCCTCCCGCAGTCTTTTTCATTCCAACTCATGAGGAGGGCGATTCCATGAAGATCCGTGAACTCATGACCTCTGACGTTGAATCCTGTTCGCCGGAGGATTCGTTGCAACAAGCCGCACAAGTGATGGCAGACATCGACGTTGGGATCGTGCCGATCGTTCGCGACGGCGGGTACCTCCAAGGTTGCATCACCGACCGTGACATCGTCATCCGGGCGGTCGCAAAAGGCATGGATATCAACTCGACCCACGTCGAGGAGTGCATGACGTCAGGGGTGATCTCCTGCTCACCCGAGCAAACTGCACAAGAGGCTGCACAACTGATGGCCGATCATCAGGTGCGCCGTCTGCCTGTCGTCGAAGAGGGTCGTCTGATCGGCATCGTTGCGATCGGGGATCTTGCGGTGCAAGGAGCATCGGACGAAGCAGCGGGCTTTGCACTGAGCGAAATCTCCGAATCGACGCACTCTGGAATACACTGATCAAAGCCTCCACTCGTCTGTCAAAATGGACAAGGCCCAAGCGTTGGGTCTTGTCCATTTGCATATCCATAGGTACACTTACCTAAAGGAGGGAATGGCGTATGACGATGGACCGCAAAAAGTTCACATTCTGGCTTTTCCTCAGCCTCGCGTGGATGGCACTCATTTTTTACAAATCAGGACAAGCTTACGGCGAACAGGATCTACGTCCGCTGTTGCGAAAATTGATCAGCGAGGATACGTTGCTCTTTCTGCTGCCCAACCTCGAATTTTATTATGACGGTGCGCTTGTCTCCTACAAAGATCCCTACTCGATGCTCGAGTTTATCATTCGTAAAGCTGCGCATGTGACCGAGTTCTTGATCCTTGCTCTCTTCTATTGGCGCACGCTTGCCGCCACGACGATGCGGCGATGGAGCGCCTTGCTTTGGACTGCGCTGTTGGCGGTAGGCTATGCTGCGTCCGACGAGTTGCATCAGTCCTTTGTGCCAGAGCGCACCGGGCACGCCATCGATGTGTATGTGGACTCGATCGGTGCGTTGTTGCTCGTGCTCTGGGTCATTCTGACCAAACAAAAAACTCTCTCAAGATAGTTTGAGAGAGTTTTTCCGTTTCTCGTATCAGCGTTCTTCATCGGTCATCAAGCGGACAGAAGGCACGGTTGCCCGCGTGACGCGTCGGTCAGCCAGCCACGCCGTTTCGATCACAGCGAGCATGTCTTTCATCGGAACGTCTTGCATTCCATGGGCATCACATTTGTTCAGCAAGTATTTGACCGCCTCATTCATCTTGGCCGGCCCATCTTCCGTTTGGTGCACCGTCTCCGCGTAGGAGAATGCTTCCTGTCCGAGTTGTGCAAGCAATTGTCGGTTCTGCAACAAAGTCTTTGCCTCATAGAATTGGTCCATGCGTTGTTTCAAGCCTCGAAGCAGGAACAGACCGACGAGGACAGCAATTTGTAGCACGATCGACGCGCCGTCTTGCAACATCCCTAAGATCTGTTCTGTCATTGCTTCTACTACCTCCCGCTTCGCATTAAGTTGTAAAAGCGTACCAGCACCGTCGCCAGCTCTGCTCGCGTCACCGGCTGATTCGGACGCCAAGTTCCATCCTCGTAGCCTGTCATCACGCCCCAGTCGATCACTTGCCGAATCGCTTGATCCGCCCACGCGGGCCACTCTTCCGGCAGATTGGGCGCGGGAGTTGGCGGCTGTGGCGTCGGCTTGCCGGGGGCGTTATAGGGTAGATTGAAGATACCGCAAATGGCCCGCGCCGCGCTTTCTGCTGCTGCCACCTGATGGTCGCGGGTCGCCATACGGCGCGCTTCGTCCGCATTGGTAATGAAGCCCGATTCTACGAGCACCGCATTCATCGACGTATCGCGCAGCACTTGAAAATCGCCGTAATACACCCCCCGGTTGTTCTGCCCGGTGGCCGGTGCGATCGAGTTGACGATCCGCTCGGCCCACTGCTGGGTCGTCGTTCCGCGTGTGGCCGGATGAATCCATACTGCGACACCATTCACGCTGGCCGAGGTGGCTGCGTCGGTGTGCCAAGACACAAACAAGTCAGCTTTCGCCTCATTGGCCACGCGGGCGCGATACGCCAAATCCTGCCCGATCGTCCCATTAGGATTGGGCAAGGTGTCTGTTGTTCGCGTCATGATCACGCGAATGCTGCATCGTTGCAACGCCTCGCAAAGCAAAATCGCAACCGGCAAGACGAGGTCCTTCTCTTGAAACCCATTTGCTACAGCCCCTGGATCACTGCCTCCATGCCCTGGATCAATCACGACTAACGGCACTGCCCTCACTCCCTTTTCAGGACATTTTCGTGCTAGCATATGTGAACGGCGCTGCTGGTGTGAAAAAGCGCCCGCAAAGAAGAATGCGGGCGCCTGATAGTTACTCATCGTTATTTAGTTACGTGGAACACGCGCACACCGATGCCACGCAGATCTTCCGTGATCGCATCGACATCAGCGTCAGGTGCGACCTTGAACGACACGCGGCGGTATCCGAAGTCCGCATCATCATCGAGGACGAGCAGACCGAAAATGTTGGAGTATTTGCGAACGACATCTGCAAACTTGAGCAGTGAGCCTTGCATTTCCGGCATGGAGACGGTCAAACGAATCCCCGGTTTGTGCATGCCGAGCGCGTCGCGCAGCATTTCAAAGTTAGCGCTGTGCGTCACGATGCCTGCGAAGCTGTTGTCATCGTTGAGCACGGCGATAAACGGAACACGGTCGATCGCGCTCAGCAGGTCTTCGATGCTGCCCTCTTCGTGGATCGTCGCGTTTTTGTTAACCGTAATCGTTTCCACTTTCGTTTCGCTCAGGAATTGCTCCTTATCGTAACCGCTTTCAAAAAAGGATTTGTGTACTTCTGCGTAGCCGACCATCCCGTGAAACACACCGTCAGCTACAACCGGAATATGTTGGAAGCCGCAGGAATCAAGCGTTGCCAGCAACTCTTTCAGACTCGCCTGCGGTTCGATGGTCACAACTTTATGTGCTTCTACTTTCAGTTGTTGTACAAACACCTATGACATCCCCTTTCTTCTCTCTTCTCCTATCCTATTCGGCGGCCCTGCAAACTTTCCTCTCAACTATGGAAATAAATTAAAACTGAAGAACGATCAACCAGAAACCGAGCGCCAACACGATCAGCCCCACGAGATACTGGAGCAGTCCGCGCAGATAAGCTTTGCCTTCCAATTTGTAAAAGATCCGCAAAATGACGCTGGTCAGAATCATCGCCGTAAACGAGACGGCAAACAGAAGCAGCTGGAGCGACTCCATCCCTTCGCGCACGACATCAGGATCTGCTGTCATCAATCCGATCAACAGATTGGCCAGATAGAGATGACCGATCAAAAAGACAGGGATGCCGTACAGAAAGCGCAACACAGAGATTTTTTGCTTCGCCAAAAATACGATCAAGAGCTGTACGAACAGCGGGAGAAGCGCGTAGTAGATGAAAAAGAGCAAGGCAAAGCTGGAATCGTTTTGCAGCATATCAAATACGTTTTTCATTCGTAGGTTCATACCTCTCATCAGGAAATAGAAAAATAAAAAGGCTCCCGATTCAACGAGAGCCTCTTGGGTCAACAGGGCTAGTTACGCTCTGCAATCGGCACGAATTTTTGATCGACCGGACCGACATAATCGGCCACCGGACGGATGATGCGGTTGTTCGCATATTGCTCAAGGATATGAGCTGTCCACCCCGACACGCGGGAGATGACGAACAGCGGTGTGAACAGTTCTACCGGAATGCCCATCGCGTTGTAGAGCGAACCGGAGTACAGATCGACGTTGTACTTCAGGTCTTTGCCCTTCTTCGCGAAGTGTTCCAGCACAACACCTTCTGTGATTTCGGTCATTTCAAACCACTTGGTGTTGTTCACTTTCTCGGTCAGTTGCTTCGCGTAACGCTTGAGCACCAGACCGCGCGGGTCGTAGGAACGGTAGACGCGATGACCGAAGCCCGGCACTTTCACGCCGTTTTCCAGTTTATTCGCAACTTCTGTTGCTGCGTTTTCCACCGAATCGATCTCCATCAGCATGCGGAGCACATCTTCGTTGGCGCCTCCGTGCAGCGGTCCTTTCAATGCGCCAATCGCCGAAGTGACACCGGAGTACATATCGGACAATGTAGCGACGGTACAACGAGCGGTAAAGGTCGAAGCGTTAAACTCGTGGTCAGCATGCAAGATGAGCGCCACGTCGAACGCTTCAACAGACAGTTCGTCCGCTTCTTGACCGGTCAGCATGTAGAGGAAGTTCGCCGCATGACCGAGGTCGTTGCGCGGTGCAACATACTCTTTGCCCTGTTTGAAACGACCGACAGCTGCTGTGATCGAAGCGAGCATCGAAACGAGCTTGGTCGCCTGTTGAATGTGGGTTTCACGATCCATCGCCTTGTTCGGATCCACCGCGCCCAGGTACGAAGCAGCGGTGCGCAGGATCTCCATGCCGGACGGGTTGGCAGCCGAGTTGCTCAGCGACTTCACCAGCTCCAACACATCGGATGGGATCTCACGGTTTTGCTTCAGCGCGGCATCGAGCGCTGAGAGCTCACTCACGTTCGGTAGCTTGCCGTACCACAGCAGGTATACCACTTCTTCAAAAGAAGCTTTCCCTGCAAGATCGTTAATATCATATCCTTGATAGACGAGACGGCCTTCTTTCCCGTCAACGAGGCAGATGGAAGAATCACCTGCAACAACGTCTTGTAGACCAGCTTTCGCTTTTGCTTCAGACATTGACGAAACACCTCCTGAAAAATAACGCTAAATCCATATGTTCAAAACATATCCAGAACAATCCGATGCTAATTATTATACAGGAATTAGTCTGGTTGGTCTAACTTTGTGAATGGGCTTTCATTCATTTCTCCGACTCAGGAAGCAGGTAAACTTGCGAAAGCGTTTACTTGCTTGGTTTTTCCACCCTTAGAGTTCCCGTTCCAAAGCGAGATATTTGTCCAAAAAAATTTTTGGCGCACAATTGGTGATCATTGGATTTTGTGGATAAGTTTGTGCACAGTTTTCCTGCTTCCATGCAATGGGAAATCCACCCTTTTCCACAGTCAATCCACAGCTTGCCCACATATTGTACACAGGGTTCTGTGGATAAGCGGAACGCTTGTTCGCTCCAATTTTCCATGTTATAGTCAAACCACAACCAACTCGCGCGCGGGGTTTGGTAGAGTACGAGTCCAGAACTGTGAGGTGAACCACCATGCATTTGCTGAGTGATGAGTACCTTGTTGAAGCTTACACGAATGCAGTGAAACAGAAGTTGGACCGACAGTTTATCGACCTTTTGTACAGGGAAGTCCAAGCACGGGGTCTTACAGTCTCTGTCGGCATCGCTTCGTAACCTACCGTTCCCGAAAGTAAAACGACGTATCGTATATGGTGAGCAGGCCTGTTCTACCGGGGAATGGGCCTTTCTCATGATCAAGTCGCTCTCGCTACAGCTCTTCTTTCATTAAATATAATGTCAGCTCTTCACGGTTATGAAACAGTTGTTTGGCCTGTAAAAGCACCACTTGCGGTTCGAGGTTTTGCAACGTTTCTTTGACCGTTTGGAACGGCTTCTTATGCATCAGTTTGACGGTGATCACAGCAACCCCGCCCGTCTCGACAGCAGGTAACAGTTCGGCCACCAATTTGCTCATCTGCTTCGGGCTCCAACTCATATCGCAGACCAGCAGATCGAACGCCCGCTCTTCGAACTTCACGTCCCCTGCGTTCTTTTGCAGAAACGTGAGATTCGGATGACCGAGGAGGGAGGCGTGCATGTGCCCTGGATCGACCGCGGTGACGCTTAGATTCCGCTCCAAAAGCAGCGATGTCCATCCACCAGGTGCCGCCCCGATGTCGAGCGCATTATGAAATTGGGAAAGGTCGAGATTGAACCTTTCTTCCGCCTCCAACAGTTTGAACTTGGCGCGTGACACCTGCTCCTCTTCCTTGCGATACCGCACCATTCCCCCATTCCAATCGGATAGATTCTCATGAGGCGTGGAGATGCCCAGATAGCACGTGCCATCCGACAAGTACACGGAGATGATCTTGTCGGCGCCGCGCACCACTGGCTCCACGCTTTGTTCTTGTTGCAAGATCGGGTCGAGCGCGTCTTTTACCCCAAATGGCGTGTAGGCAAACTTGCCCGCTTTCACTTTGCGGGCCTGCACCGCCACTTTTTCCCCTGCAACAAACGGGCGCAGTTCCTGTACAAACTCGATCAGACGCATCAAGTCATCAGCTGTCTTGTCGAGTGGAATTTCATGTTGCACCGGCTGAATGTGCCGTAGGAAGATCGGTTCCTGTTCGAGCAAGGCTGCGGTCACTTCATCGGCCCGAGCCGGGACATCGATCAGGAACACTTCACCGGGCTCGAGATACCGGAATTTGGTGCCAGGAAACAGCCTTCTGATCTCTTCTTGAGCATACTGGGCAAATCCAAAGTTGGATGAGCCGATAAAACGCGATACGTTCATAAGGTCCTCCACGAGATAAGTCTACTAGGTATTCTTCTCAGTATAGCAAACAACATGTGACTTTTTCCTTAGAAAAATGGTTGCGCTCCACCGTATCGTCCGCTATGCTTTTTTTAATAAAGGAGTTGGGGTTAGATGCAACGTTTTGTAGTTGAACCGATCTTGTTTGCAATGTTTGGCGAACTGTTGTTTCCGACGGAGCCAATCGAATATATCATCCCCTACTCAACGGTGATGGAACTGTACGAATTGCGGGAGAGCGATGAGGTCATATCCGACCCGCGGGAAAATGAGCGTGTCAAGGCCAATTTGGAGAAGGTGATTCTCTTTTTTGAACAGCCCTTCGTTGCCAAAAAACTTGATAAAGCCTTGCGAATGCCTTGGCAGAAAAGTCGCCCGATCCTCTTTAACGAAAATGTGACCTTCACCGTTGTCAATGCGTTTGAAAACGCAGAGTTTGGGGAAGGGTTCGATCCGGTGGAAACGGAGCTCATCTTAGTGGCCCGCCGTGAGAAGGTCCCCTTGATCACCGATCAACTGCAGCTTCAGCAACGGATCGTAGAAGCGCGGATCGACATCACAGTCCTTGATGTAGCCGACTTTGGCTTCTTGGTCGATGAGCCCGGTCTCGAAGAACTCGCCTTGGAGGATGATCCTGTATTGGTACAGGCGCCTGTCAATACGTTTGAAGCGCAGGATGGAGCCTTGAGCGCTTCTGAAGAGCGAGCGATCGAGCCCACTTCCAACCGGATGCTACCGTGGGTGCTCGGTGGATTTGGCCTGATCTTAGTGTTGTTCGTCATCTCCTTGATTCAATGAAAAGCTCTGCACACTTCCTTGTGTGTCCGAGCTTTTTTTGTGGAATGCTGAAGAAGTGTTGCCACAAAGATTTCACTACGGTACAATTAGCCAAAATACAAGTAACCCTTCGTAAATAGGAGGCCAAACCTGATGGCAATGACTCGTGACCGAATTCTCTTTAGCCGTGAAGCGATCCAATCTCGCGTCGCTGAACTTGGTGTACAATTATCTCAAGATTATAAGGACGGCGAAGTCGTCGTAATTTCGCTGCTGCGCGGTAGCTTTGTCTTCACTGCCGACCTGGTGCGGGAGCTGACGGTGCCTGTGAATGTAGACTTCTTGACTACATCCAGTTACGGCCACGGTGAACAGAGCGCCGGGCGCGTCGAGATCGTGCACGACATCCGCACAGACATCGCAGGCAAGGACGTCCTGGTCTGCGATGATATCTTGGACACCGGCATCACCATGCGCGGTGTGCTCGACCATCTCGCCGCGAAAAATCCGAAGAGCTTGAAGACCTGCACCTTCCTCGACAAACCATCCCGCCGCCAAGCAGACGTGGTGCTCGATTATACCGGCCATACGATCGAAGACCTCTTTGTGGCAGGCTACGGCCTCAACTTGGGCGATTATGCCCGCAACCTTCCGTACATCTTCGTCCGTGAAACGGTAGAAGAATAGTCAGGTAGCTGAAGAAGCCCGATCCCCCTCAGGGGATCGGGCTTCTTCACTGTGTCGAATGCCAAGACCGACTAAATCTTGTGTTTTCTCGTCGGCAGGGGCTCGACTAGATCTCGATACTCATGTGCCGCGGGCGTGCGGTTTCGTTCAAACTCCGCTTGTTCCTCGCGAGTAGTACCATCAATCGCATCCCCCGACAGCAGATCGTTGTTCATGTTTTCAAGCGTCAACGGCTTGTGCAGATTGCCTAATCGATCCCGATAGGTCTCGCGCTCGGTCATCGTCACAGCCCCCTTTCGCCACTAGTGTCCGTCGCGGCGAAGCGAGTCATGCCGTTAAAAATTTGGATAGAGCTGTTGGTACTTTTCGTAGGAAAAAAAGACGCGTTGAATATAATGGCGCGTTTCTCCGACCGGTATTTTCTCCGAAGTTTCAAACGTTCCGTCCCACACGCCTTCGTTGATCCAGCGCGATACCCGACCCGGTCCGGCGTTGTAAGCGGCAATCGCCGCAGCTCGATTGCCTTTAAATTGCTTGATCAGACTGGTGATGTACCACGAACCCATGTGAATGTTGGTCTCGGGGTCGGAAAGATCTACCGTGCCACGATACGGGATGTCGCTCTCCTTGGCGATCCAGTCTGCCGTTTCCGGCATCAGTTGCATCAGACCGACCGCACCGACCTTCGATACATTTTCGGCGCGGAATTTGCTTTCCACCCGGATGATCGAGGCGATCAGGAGCGGATCGAGGTTATTTTTCTCCGCCGCCTGTCGGATCGTCTCTGCATGGTGGATCGGATAGAGCAAGCGCCAAAATCCGTCACTGCCGACTACCATCACGATCAGAAAGATCAAGCCGAGGATGATCGCAACTTTGCGTTTTGCTTTGGGCGTGAGCACCCAAGAGATACGCGGCCAGATCACAGATCGAACCTCTTGTTCAATTGCTCCCAGATGGCCCGCACCTGCCGCGCCGTGTCCTCGACCGTGCCTCGATTGTCGATCAGGAAGTCAGCGTAGCGCTTCTTCTCCTCGATTGGCATCTGGGCCGCGATGCGTTTTTCCGCCGCTTCTGCCGACAGCTCGTCCCGTTTCAGAAGACGCTCATATTGCGTCTCCCGATCTACATAGACAACGATCGTCCGATCCACTTCTTGATAGATACCCGTCTCGATCAAAAGTGGGATATCCCAGATGATGACTTGATTCGGGTCGAGCGCGACGGCACGCTCAGTCTGTTGGTCTCGCTCCTCGCGAACGCGTGGATGCACGATCGCGTTCAGCTTTTGCCTGTTCTCTTCATTGCCAAAGACGAGCGATCCGAGTGCGGCGCGATCCAGTTCACCATTTGGTAAAAGTACAGCTGCACCAAAATACTCGACGATCTCCTGAAACGCCGGTTTGCCAGGCTGCTGTACCTCGCGCACGATCTTATCTGCATCGATGATGACGGCCCCTAAATCGGCGAACATCTGCGAAACGGTGCTTTTTCCTGTTGCTATCGAGCCGGTCAGACCTACGATCATAATGAGCCTCCTGTTCCCAATCTTACCCCGTACCTTGCGAAATCAAAAGAATTTAGAAAGACCGATCAAAATCAGCATCGCGCCTGGAATGTACATCATCTTGCGCATCAATCTCGCATCTGCATAGCGCATCCCGACGCGAAGTCCTGAGTAGATGAACATCAGGTTCATCCCCGCGATTGTCAATGCGGTCGAAATCGAGTGAAACCCGATCAAAGATGCTCCCACGCCAGCCCCGAATCCGTCCATCGACAAGGCCAAACCGAGAATTAGCGCTTCTTTGACCGAAATATCGCCGGAACGATCCACATCGGCGGACGACGGGGTACGCAGAATTTGAATGACCAGACCGACCTTCTTCAGTTCCACATGCAAAACAGTCTTGTGTTGTTTCTCCTCAACTGGTGCGGCCGACTCGTCTGGTGTCTGCTCCTCCGCCACAGGCTCCTTTTCCTTTTGGGTCAAAATGTTATAGATCGCAAAACTGCCGACACCGATCAAAATCACTGCGCCAAAATTTTTGGCGAAAGAATCGGTCAGATAGTGGGAGATCACATCCCCCAACTGCATTGCAATCAAAATCATCGTCGCCGAACAAAGCGTTACGACAAGCAACGACCACAAAGGAAAGCGGATTTTGCGAAGTCCATAAGTCAAGCCTACGCCAAAGCCGTCGAGTGAGACAGCAAACGCAAGCACCAGCAGCGAAAAAAAGTGAAGCATGCTGACTCCTCCTTCCCTCAATTTGCCCACATGATATGCGCAGGTGAGGGAAAGGGTGTTCAGCTAGTTGTCCTGTTAGTTGTTCAGAGGTTGGCACGACGGGCAAAAGTGCGTGCCTCGTCCACCAACACGGGACTTCGCGATCTCGGTGCCGCAGTTCGGGCACGGCGTTTCTTCGAGACCGTAGACTTTGTGTTGATGCTGCATGCCACCTTCTTGTCCATAGCCGTTCACATACGATTTGACGGAGGAGCCGCCCAGTTCAACAGACTGGGTGAGCACCGCTACGATCGCATCGTGCAGGCGGACAATTTGCTCCTCTTGCAGGCTCGGGCCGTTCGCTTCGGGATGGATGCCCGATCGAAACAGCACCTCATCTACATAGATATTGCCAAGCCCCGCAACAAATGTCTGGTCGAGCAACAATACTTTTATTTTTCCGCTACGGCGCTTATGCAAAGCCTGTCTGAGCACGTCCACCGTAAACGTTGCGTCGAGCGGCTCGGGTCCGAGCGCAGCAAGCCCTGGCAACAAGGCGTACTCCCCGCGCGGCAACAAATCCATCGTGCCAAACTGACGCACATCTTTGTAGCGCAGTTCCATGCCATCGGTAAAGTGGAAGATGACGTGCGTATGCTTTTCTATGGGCTCCTCAGAGCGGTAGACGCCGTAGCGGCCTTCCATCCGCAAGTGCGAGACTAACGTGTACGGCCCGATGTCGAGCAATAGGTACTTGCCACGACGCTCCACCGCATCGATGGTATGCCCTTGTATCATCAAGGCAAATTGCTGCACATCGTCGGGCATCCGTATGATGCGCGGTAGACTGACCGTCACATGGTCGATCGTCTTGCCTAAGACCAGCGACTGCAGCCCACGGCGCACCGTCTCAACCTCTGGCAATTCCGGCAAACTGTTTCATCCTTTCTCAATCTGCCCTGTCGTTTCAGATCGGACCCATCGTGGGGCACGACCTTGAACGCGAGCAGCATTATTTCGCTTCATACCAAGTATCACCGACGTTGAGATCCGCCTTCAGCGGCACGGAAAGCGCCGTCACCTGCTCCATTTCACGACGCACCAGTTCTTTCAGTTCCTCGATCTCTTCGGGCGGGCATTCGAAGATCAGTTCATCGTGCACCTGCAGCAGCATGTTGGCGCGCAGGCTCCGCTCTTGCATTTCTTTGTGGATATTGACCATCGCTTTTTTGATCACATCGGCAGCCGTTCCTTGAATCGGCGTATTCATCGCCGTGCGCTCAGCAAAGCTTCGCATGTTGAAATTGGATGCGTTAATGTCGGGCAGATGACGCTTGCGACCGAGCAAGGTGGTAACATACTCATCCCGGCGCGCCTGATCGACCACATCTTCCATATAGCGCTTCACGCCAGGAAATTTTTCAAAATAGCTGGCAATGAACTGCCCCGCTTGCTTGCGCGGGATGTTCAAGTTTTGCGACAACCCAAAGTCAGAAATCCCGTACACGATCCCAAAGTTGACCGCTTTCGCTGCTCGCCGCATGTTCGAATCAACCTCTTCAGGCGTGACTTCAAACACCTGTGTCGCCGTGCGAGTATGGATATCTTCGTCGTGGACGAACGCATCGATCATGTTTTCGTCACCCGAAATATGGGCCAAGATGCGCAACTCGATCTGCGAGTAGTCGGCCGCAAGGATTTTCCATTCCGGATCGGTCGGCACGAAAACATGGCGCAGGCGGCGTCCTTCTTCTGTGCGGATCGGGATGTTTTGCAAATTCGGTTCGGTCGAGGACAGACGTCCAGTCGCCGTCAGCGCTTGGTTAAATTGTGTATGGACACGGAAGATGTCTCCGTTTTGACGAGCAGCATTCAGCAAGCCTTCCACGTAGGTAGACTGGAGCTTGCCCAGATGGCGGTACTCGAGAATTTTCTGCACAACTGGGGAATGCTCGGCCAATTTTTCCAACACGTCTGCCGAGGTCGAATAACCTGTTTTGGTCTTCTTCGATGCTGGTAGCCCCAATTTATCAAATAGCACTTCACCAAGTTGCTTGGGAGAGTTGAGATTGAACTCGCTACCAGCCAACTCATAGATTTCTTTTTGCAACGCTTCGATGCGCTCTTTTAAATTCTCCCCGATCTCCCTCAATTCTGAGGTGTCGATTCGGACACCCAGCCCCTCCATGTCGGCCAACACGAAGGACAAAGGCAGTTCAAGGTCACGATACAGCGCCATTAAGTCTCCTGCTTCCAGCGCTTCTCCCACTTTCTCCGCGATGTGCACATTCGCAGCAGCCACAGCGCCCGCCAAATTCGCACGCTCTTCGAGACTGATCTCCACCGGCTTTTTCGCGGTGCCTTTCGGTAGCGGGGAGAGCCTCCAGCCACTATGGTGTTCGATCACCTCAAACAGATCGGGTGTACCTTCAGACGGCGAAAGCAAATAGGAACCGAGCAAGGTACAGAACACGTTGTGATCCAAGTCGATGTCGTGTTTTTTTAGTGCGGTGCAAACTGCCTTCACGTCATAAAAGACCTTTGTTTTGGTCTGGTCTTGAAAAAGTGCGCCAAGCTCGGCTGGTAGCGTTTTGTCAAACGGAAGATACCATGCTGCCTCTTGGGTCGCAATGGCCAGCCCGTGCAGATCACCGAACTGGTAGTTGCCTTCCAAGTCGAGATAGAAGCCAACCGTTGCTGGAAGCTTCTCGATGATGCCTGCGAGCTCATCTGCAGCGATGATCTGCGTCGTCACCGCTTCTTGTTTTACAGCCGGCTCTTGTTCCACCAGTTCCGATTCACTACCGCCCTCGGGCAGTCGGTCGAGCAAAGACTTGAATTCAAGCGCCTTAAAGATCTCGCGCACTTTGCCCGCATCATAGGATTCGAAGCGGTAGGACTCAAAGTCGATGTCGAGAGGGACAGCACGGTTAATTGTCGCTAATTGTTTGGAAAGTCGTGCCGAGTCGGCGTGCTCCCGCAGTTTTTCTTGCAATTTCTTGCCCGGTGCCTCATCGACATGAGCCAGCACTTCTTCTACAGTCGGATATTGCGCTAGCAGTTTCAGTGCGGTCTTCTCCCCCACACCTGGAATGCCTGGAATGTTGTCGGACGTATCGCCCATCAATCCTTTCAGATCGATGATCTGCAGAGGGGTCAGACCGTAACGCTCCTGAATTTCTTTTTCTGTATACTTCTCGGTCTCGGAAATTCCTTTGCGAGTCAACATCGTCGTTACCCGATCGGAGACAAGCTGCAACAAATCCTTATCTCCTGTTACGACCAGCGAATCGTACCCGATCTGCTCCGCTTCTTGGGTGATCGTACCGATAATATCATCAGCTTCGTGTCCTTCAACTTCTACATAAGGAATACCAAAACTGTCCAGAATCTCGCGCACAATCGGGAATTGCTCGCGAAGCTCGCCTGGTGTCTTCTCGCGCGTTCCTTTATATTCCGCGTAGATCTGTTGACGGACGGTCGCCTTCCCTTTATCGAAAGCGACCATCAGATGCGTCGGCTGCTCGTCCTGTAGCAACTTCAGAAGCATCGTCGTAAAACCATAAGCAGCATTCGTATACTGCCCTTTGCTGTTCGACAACGGCGGCAGGGCAAAAAAAGCTCGGTATGTAATGGAGTTCCCATCGATGAGAACTAATTTCTTTTTATCGGTCATGTCTCCACCTCGTCAGAAGGTTTGTACTCCGTTTATTGT
Organism: Tumebacillus algifaecis; assembly: GCF_002243515.1. Taxonomy (NCBI): domain Bacteria; kingdom Bacillati; phylum Bacillota; class Bacilli; order Caryophanales; family Alicyclobacillaceae; genus Tumebacillus; species Tumebacillus algifaecis. The sequence goes on along the minus strand of NZ_CP022657.1, from coordinate 1,243,198 downwards.
AGCATAATGAAAAGTAAAAAAGCACACCCGAAGGTGTGCTTCTTGAGAACGGAACTTAGCTGTAGAGCAGGCAAGCCACATGGTGGCCCGGCTCAACTTCTTTCAGTTCCGGAGTGATCTGTGCGCATTCCGGCATTGCTTTCGGGCAACGCGTACGGAAACGGCAACCGGACGGCGGGTTAACCGGAGACGGAACGTCGCCTTCCAGGATGATGCGTTCACGGGTGCGCTCGATTTCCGGGTCCGGAATCGGGATTGCAGAAAGCAGTGCTTCCGTGTACGGATGCATCGGCTTGCGATACAGTTCGGTTGCCTCAGTCACTTCGACGAGTGAGCCGAGGTACATAACGCCGATCCGGTCAGAAATGTGCTTAACCATCGCCAAGTCATGCGCGATGAAGAGGTAGGTCAAACCGCGCTCTTCTTGCAATTTCTTCATCAGGTTAACAACCTGTGCTTGGATCGACACGTCCAGTGCGGAGATCGGTTCGTCCGCAATGATGAACTGCGGTTCGATCGCCAAAGAGCGTGCGATACCGATACGCTGACGTTGACCGCCGGAGAATTCATGCGGGAAACGAGATGCGTGTTCTTCGTTCAAACCAACGGTACGCAACAGTTCGTAGATGCGATCCAGGCGTTGACGGCCGGAGAGCAACTTGTGAATGTCGATACCTTCACCGATGATGTCGCCGACAGTCATCCGCGGGTTGAGCGATGCATACGGGTCTTGGAAGATCATCTGCATGTCGCGGTTGAATTGCTTCAAGTCGCGACCTTGCACTTTGTGCACATCTTTGCCGTTGAACTTAACGGTACCTTGAGTTGCATCATACAGACGGATGATCGTACGTCCGGTGGTGGACTTACCGCAACCTGATTCGCCTACCAGACCGAAAGTTTCACCACGCTTGATCGAGAAGGACACGTTATCAACAGCCTTCAGAATCGTACCGCGGCCCAAGTCAAAATGTTTCGAGAGGTTTTTGACCTCAAGAATGGTATCCGTACCCGTTTGGGTCGAGTTTGCAGCGGTGGTTGTAGCATTAGCCATTGTGGTGACCTCCCCCTACTTCTACTGGACGTTCAACTTTAGGAGCGTTCGGGTGGAGAAGCCAGCAAGCAGCTGAATGGTTTTGGTCGAGCTTCGTCATTTCCGGATCCTGTTCCATGCAGATCTCCATCGCGTACGGGCAGCGCGGTGCGAATGCGCATCCTTTCGGCGGTGCGATCAAATCGGGCGGTGTGCCTTCGATCGGGATGAGATCTTCATCTTTCGAGCTGTCCAGACGCGGAACGGAACGCAACAGACCCCAAGTGTACGGATGTTGCGGGTTGTAGAAGACATCGTCGATCAGGCCGTTCTCTACAACTTTACCAGCGTACATAACGACAACTTTTTGCGCTACGTCAGCAACAACGCCCAAGTCATGGGTGATGATGATGATCGAAGCACCGGTTTTCTCTTGCAGATCGCGCATCAGGTCGAGGATCTGAGCCTGAATCGTAACGTCGAGCGCGGTGGTCGGCTCGTCGGCGATCAAAAGCTTCGGGTTGCACGCCAGCGCGATTGCGATCATGACACGCTGACGCATACCGCCGGAAAATTGATGCGGATATTGCTCCACGCGAGATTCCGGGTTCGGAATCCCAACGAGGCGCAACATTTCAATCGCACGCTCACGAGCTGCTTGACGGGACAGACCTTGGTGTTTGATCAGACCTTCCGCAATCTGAGAGCCAACTTTCATGGTCGGGTTCAGAGAAGTCATCGGGTCTTGGAAGATCATGCCCATCTCCGAACCACGAACGTTCTCCATTTCTCTATCGGTCAACTTAACGATGTCAGTTTTACCGTCAAACAAGATCTGCGAATCTGCTTTGATCTCACCTGGCGGGGTTTGAATCAGGCGCATGATCGCTTGCGAGGTTACAGATTTACCGCAACCGGACTCACCCACGATCGCAAGGCATTCACCTTTTTTCAAGTTGAAGGTAACGCCACGTACGGCTTGAACTTCACCAGCATAGGTGTGGAACGATACCTTTAAGTCTTTGACTTCCAAGATGTTGTTCATGGGCATTACCCTCCTTATTTACGAAGTCTCGGGTCGAGAGCGTCGCGCAATCCGTCACCCAACAGGTTGAAGGACAGCATGATGCACGCGAAGACGAGGGACGGGCAGATCAGACGGAACGGGAAGTTACGCATCGATTGCACGCCGTCGTTTACCAGAGAACCGAGAGATGCGAGCGGAACTTTAATCCCCAGACCGATGAAGGACAGGAATGCTTCCGCGAAGATCGCACCTGGAACGGTAAACGTGATTTGAACGATGATGATCCCCAGTGCGTTCGGGATCAAGTGACGCAGGATGATGCGCCACGGGCTAGCACCAAGCGTACGAGCGGCAAGCACGTACTCTTGCTCTTTCAGGGACAGAATCTGGCCGCGTACAAGACGGGCCATACCGACCCAACCGACAGAAGCCATTGCCAAAATGATGGTGAATATACCTGGCCCCATGACCATGATCAACAAGATGATCAAGATGAGGTAAGGAATACCGTATACGATCTCAACAAAACGCTGCATCACATCGTCGATACGACCGCCAAAGTAAGCGGAAATACCGCCATACAAAATACCGATTACAAAGTCGAGAGATGCTGCGACGATACCGATAAACAACGAAATACGAACGCCCCACCATACGCGAACCCATTGGTCACGACCAAAATCGTCAGTGCCGAACCAATGATCCAGCGTCGGGGATTGGTTACGAACAGAGAGGTCTTGCTCTTGATAATGGTACGGTTGGATTTCCGGACCAGCGATTGCCAATATAGCAAGCAGGGTCAAAAGAACCAAGCCGATCATCGCCACTTTGTTTTTCTTCAGGCGGCGCCATGCATCTGCCCAGTAGGAAACGGAAGGACGAACGACACGCTCTGCATCCGATTGCTTATTGGCCAGTTTAAACTTGTCTTGAGTAACAGGTTGCATCGTTTACTTCCCACCTTTCGCCAGACGGATACGCGGATCGACAACCCCGTAAAGGATATCTGTCACGATGATAGCGAGAATGAGCAGACCCGAGTAGAAGATCGTCATACCCATGATCATCGTGTAGTCATTCGTCGTGATAGAGTTTACAAAGTGTTTACCCATGCCTGGAACTGCGAAGATCTGTTCAACGACGAGGGTACCGGTCATGATGTTGACGGTGAGCGGGCCCAAGATCGTGATGATCGGCAGAATTGCGTTACGAACGGTGTGCTTGACAACGATCGTAATGCGGGAAAGACCTTTCGAACGTGCGGTCTTGATGTAGTCTTGGTTGACGACATCAAGCATGGAAGTACGCATCATACGTGCCATGGTAGCCAATGTACCAAAGGCGAGCGTAATAGTCGGCAAGATGACATATGATGGACCTTTCCACAGTGCCGGCGGCAACCATCCGAGCTGCACCCCGATGTAGTACGAGAGCAACGGACCGATTACGAAGGCCGGAACGGAGACACCGACGATCGCTGTAAACATTGCAAAGTAGTCTAAGCCTTTGTTGTGGTTCAGCGCTGCGACGATACCAAGGGTCAAACCGATGGTGATCGCGACAACGATCGAGTAAAGCCCGAGTTGAGCTGACGTCGGGAACGTCTGTCCAATGATTTCATTAACTGTACGTGTTGGATAGAAGAAGGATACACCTAAGTCACCACTCACGATGTTTTGCAGGTAGCGTCCATATTGAACCCAAATCGGGTCATCCAGACCATAGTGTTTCAACAGGATCGCTTTAGTGGCGTCATTCAAACGTTCAGAAGCAGCGAACGGATCGCCCGGAAGGTTATGCATCAAGATAAAGGTCAGAGAAACGATTACCCAAAGGGTGATCAAACCGTAAACAACACGACGGAGGATAAAACGAAGCACAACCACACCTCCCAAAGAAATTTTTTTTGATATTTGTGGTTTTGGTTGAGATACAGCTATTAGTCTACTTGCATCTCTGTCTTTTTGCTAGTGGCGTTTTGCTGGCAATTGCGAGACTCGGCACCCCCAGCGCCTGAGCTCTCAGCCTTTCAGAGAACCTTGTTACATTTTCCCAGTCCCGCGGAGCCAGCCTTCATGGAAGCGGTTTCGTACATGTTGCGCTCAACATCCGTTCGGTCAGGGCCTCACTCACTCCTACTTCCCCGGTTCCCCCTTTGCGTCATTTCATGTAAGTGGCAGTAATATTTATGGTAAGGCACCAGCCTAATACCCAAAAGGAATTATTCAAACTACTTTAAAAGACAGATTATTCATAAAAAATTATAGTCTAATCTGCCTCACTCGTCCACTAGTAAAATTACGAGTGCATCGAGCCGATTATGCAAGAGATTCGGAGGTCATTTTGGAATAACTTCTAGATTCTGAATCTTTGCTGTAAGACTACCGAACAGCCACAAGTTATACAATATCATAAAGATGTTATACATGCGAGTCATTTATGGCTAAAATTCGTCAGGATTCTAGAACATTTCTAGATAGATTCGACATTTTTCTACAATATCCAACGTTATTAAGGTGCAAATATTCGAATTGCTAAGCGATTTTGTTTTTTTATTGTACTACAGAGACGAAAAAAATTCCCCAGAATTTTCTAATTCCGGGGAATTTTTTGTAAAATGTAATCTACCTGTAATACTTTTGCAATGAAACTAGCGGCCTTCTACGACTTCGATCACTTTGCGAACGGAGTCAGCAGATTTGTCCAACGCCGTTTTTTCGTCCGCAGTCAGTTCGAGTTCGAACACTTTTTCGATACCGCCTTTGCCAAGCAGTGTCGGTACGCCCATGAACAGGTCGTTGTAGCCGTATTCGCCTTCGAGCAGTGCGATGGAAGGCAGAATGCGCTTTTTGTCTTTGAGGATCGCTTCGGTCATCTGAGCGAGCGATGCAGCCGGTGCGTAGTAAGCAGAGCCGTTGCCGAGCAGTTGCACAATCTCACCGCCGCCAACGCGTGCGCGTTGTACGATCTCTTCGAGACGCTCAGCCGGGATCAGCTTCTCAAGCGGGATGCCGCCAGCGTAGGAGTAACGCACGAGCGGAACCATGTCGTCACCATGTCCTCCAAGCACGAAGCCTTGGATGTCTTCAACGGAAACGCCCAGCTCCATCGCGATGAACGAGCGGAAACGAGCTGTGTCGAGCACACCCGATTGACCGATAACACGGTTTTTCGGGAAACCGGAAGTTTTGTAAGCGACATAGGTCATCGCGTCTACTGGGTTGGACAGGATGATCAAGATCGAATTCGGAGAGTACTTCACCACTTGCTCAGTAACGGACTTCACGATGCCCGCGTTGGTTGCCACAAGATCATCGCGGCTCATGCCCGGCTTGCGTGCAATACCTGCGGTGATGATGACAACATTGGAGTCAGCTGTGTCTTCGTAGTTCGAGGTGCCGATGATGTTCGAATCGACCCCAAGTACCGGGGTAGCTTCAAACATATCGAGCGCCTTGCCTTTTGTCGGGTTCTCCAATTGCGGGATGTCGAGCAGGACGATGTCGCCCAATTCTTTTTGTGCCAGGAAAAGTGCGGTGGTTGCACCGGTAAAGCCTGCGCCGACGATAGTGATTTTGTTACGCTTCATGGTCATGGCGATCTCCTCCACTCAAAACGATTGTTTATCTGGCTTCGCTCGCTACACTACAGGTTCTTGATCAGCGCGTCTGCAAATTCGGAGCACTTCACTTCGGTTGCGCCTTCCATCAGGCGAGCGAAGTCGTACGTTACCGTTTTTTGATCAATCGCTTTCTCAAGCGCGTTGACAATCAAGTCAGCCGCTTCTTGCCAGCCCAAGAATTCGAACATCATGACGCCGGAGAGAATCACAGAACCTGGGTTTACTTTATCGAGACCTGCATACTTCGGAGCGGTACCGTGCGTTGCTTCGAAGACTGCATGACCGGTTACGTAGTTAATATTTGCACCCGGAGCGATACCGATACCGCCAACTTGTGCAGCCAGCGCGTCGGAGATGTAGTCGCCGTTCAGGTTGAGAGTTGCGATGACATCGTACTCAGCCGGACGGGTGAGGATCTGTTGCAGGAATGCGTCGGCGATCACGTCTTTTACGATGATCTTGCCAGCAGCTTCTGCATCCGCTTGCGCTTGGTTCGCCGCAGCAGTGCCTTCTGCGTCCTTGATGCGGTCATATTGTGCCCATGTGAACACTTTATCCGCATATTCGCGCTCAGCCACTTCGTAGCCCCAGTTTTTGAAAGCGCCTTCGGTGAACTTCATGATGTTGCCTTTGTGTACGAGGGTCAGGGACTTGCGGTTTTGTTGGATCGTATAGTCGAGCGCCGCGCGAACCAGACGCTCGGTACCTTCTTTGGAAACCGGCTTGATGCCAATACCGGACGTTTCCGGGAAGCGGATTTTCTTAGCGCCCATCTCTTCGCGCAGGAAGGAGATCAGCTTTTTCACTTCGTCGGTGCCTTCTGCATACTCGATACCAGCATAGATGTCCTCGGAGTTTTCGCGGAAGATGACCATGTCAACCAGTTCCGGATGCTTAACCGGGGACGGAACACCGTTGAAGTAGCGAACCGGACGCACGCATGCAAACAGGTCAAGCTCTTGACGCAATGCGACGTTCAGGGAGCGGATACCGCCGCCAACCGGAGTGGTCAACGGGCCTTTGATCCCGACGAGGAATTCGCGGAATGCGGTCAAGGTGTCATTCGGCAACCATTCGCCCGTTTGGTTGAAAGCCTTTTCACCTGCGAGCACTTCAAACCATTCGATCTTCTTATCGCCTTTGTACGCTTTCTCAACAGCCGCTTCAAAAACGCGGACGGAAGCATTCCAGATGTCAGGACCGGTACCGTCACCTTCGATAAACGGGATGATCGGGTTGTTCGGAACATTCAACTTGCCATTTTCGATGGTGATCTTCTCACCAGCAGTTGGAGCGGTGTACTTTTCAAACATGATTTCGACCTCCTGGCTATGTATAGATATATGATTGGGTAAGGCGACACTTTTGTCTCCTTACCCGCTGTTGAACGTGTGAGTTAAAAATCCAGCCATGTAAATCATACCATATGTTTCGGGAAGGGAACAAGGAGTTTTTCGCCATCCGAACCATCGTTTCACCCTGTGAAACCTTTAGGGGTCGTCGGCTTTGCTCCTTGACGCTTTTGTGTGGACAAAAAGAGCCAGATACCACTCATGATGATCCCCCCACCAATCCACTGCGCCCATGTGACCGCTTCCCCGAGCAGCAGGTAGGCCAAGATGGTGGCGCAGATCGGCTCGCCGAGAATCGCCATCGAGATCGTCGTAGCACTGACATACTTCAACAGCCAGTTGAACAGCGTGTGCCCAAAGACGGTTGGAATCACAGCGAGCAATGCAAACAAAAACCATTCCCGACCGCTGTAATCCACCAAAGAATAGCCTTCCCCAATGCAGTAGAAAAACATGACGAAAATCGCAAAGACATAGACGAGCAGTGAGTAGACCATCGACGACATCGCGCCGCGCAGATACTGCCCGATCACCAAGTAGCCGCTGATGACAAGCGTGCCCAACAGGGACAGCAGATCTCCCCACAGCGCAGTGCCGCTGATCTGCAGATCACCCCAGCCGATAAACGTGCTTCCAATCATGGCGATTCCCGCTCCGGCCCACGCCTGCCATGACGTGCGTTCTTTTAAGGTGAGATAGGCCATCACCATGACGAAGATCGGCTGTAGCGTAATCAGGATTGTGGAGCTTGCCACCGTCGTGTACTTCAGCGATCCGATCCAAAGAATGAAGTGAAACGCTAAAAATACGCCGGACAGCGCAATCAGCGCCCATGTGCGCAGACTCAGCGTTTTCACTTCCTGCCGCGCAGCTTTGGTCAGCAAAAAGGGCCCGAGCAAAAGAAACGTGAACAGGAGTCGATAAAGTCCAAGGATGGCGGCAGGCGCCGTTGACCATTTGATGATGATCGCCGAAAAGGAGACGGCGAGCACGCCGATGATCAGGAAAACGAGTGGCGAAACGGGCAGTTTTTTGTCCTGTTCCATAAATGTGAGTGCCCTTCTTTCTAGAATTTGCGATAGATCGAAAAGTTCCCCTTTTGCATCATTCGCATCAGGTATAACTTAATCAGGTGCTTCGGAATTTCCCTCAAGCCGGGCAACAGCATCAATAGCCCGACGATGTCGCTGAGAAATCCTGGCACAAGCAACAGCGTGCCGCCGACCACCACACAGGCGCCGTCAAGCAGTGAGTCGCCGGGAAGCACCCTCATCTCCATGTCGCGGTTGATTTGCCGCCAAGTGCTTCTGCCCTGCACTTTTAACAGATAGGCACCGAGCACCGACGTCCCGATGATCAGAAGAAAGGTCTGCCAGCCGCCGATGACTTGACCTACTTGAATCATTGTGAAAATTTCTAGCGCCGGAACAACGATGATCAAGATCAGAAAGATGCGCATCATGTGGCAGTCCTCGCTTTTTGAGTCATCAATTCGTACAGGTCTGGCAAAATGCGGTTGATTCGCTGCACTTGGCCTTCGCCGTTGATGAAGACATGCTCCGTTTTGCCGCTGACCAGCTTTTCACCATCAGATGCACGGGTCACCTCATAGCCAAAGATCATGCGGATTTTGTTCAGCGCGTCGATCCAGACTTTGACCCGCACCAGATCATCATATTTGGCTGAGGCATGATATTTGCACCACACTTCTGTCACCGGAAGCAACCAGCCTTGTTCTTCGAGACTGCGGTAGGAAAGTCCATACTCACGAAGCCACTCGGTGCGGCCGACTTCAAACCAATTCAGATAGTTAGCATGGTACACGACGCCCATCTGATCGGTCTCTTGATAGCGCACGCGCAGTTCCACTTCATAAAATTCAGCCATGCGTTTTCCCTCCTCTGCACGATGTACTTATTATAGCAAAAAAGCTCCTTTGCCAGTTTGCAAAGGAGCCTTTTTATAAGTAATATTTACTAGTTTTTAGATAACGTGGGCAACGCCCTCGTAAATCAAACCTGATTTCGAATCGACGGTGACGATCATCCCGGTCTTGAGCAGCTCCGTACCGTTCTCAACGCCGACGATTACCGGTTTGCCCAAATGCAGAGCGACAACTGCCGCATGTGAAGTCAGGCCGCCTTCAACGGTGATCACCGCTGCAGCACGTTCCATCGCCGGAACCACATCGCGGTCGGTGGAGTGCGTGACGAGAATGTCACCTTCTTCGATTTTCATCAGCTCCTCCGATTTGTTCGAGGAAAGGACGCGTCCGCTGATCGCCTTTTGACCAATACCTTGGCCTTTGGCGAGAATCTCACCGATCGTATGCACTTTCAGCAGGTTGGTCGTGCCCGGTTGGCCGACCGGAACACCTGCGGTGATCACGATCAGGTCACCGTGTTTGACATAACCCGAATCGAGAGCCCCTTGAATCGAGATAGCGAGAATTTCGTCAGTCGTCTTCGCGGTGCGCGACACGACCGGGTATACACCCCAGGACAGCATCAGACGGCGTGCTACCTCTTCGCTGTCGGTGACCGCGATGATCGGCGTCGTCGGGCGATGCTTCGACACTTTGCGCCCGGTGTGGCCACTTGAAGTCGCCGTGACGATCGCAGTTGCCTTGAGATCGTCAGCAATCGTGGAAACGGCCAACGACATCGCGTCGGTCACGTTCGCTTCCGCTGGCATGATATTGCGACGCGACGGCACGAGGTTGTTGAACAGAGCTTCCTCCGCACGCTTGGCGATCTGTGCCATCGTCGCGACCGCTTCGGACGGGTATTTGCCTGCAGCCGTCTCGCCGGACAGCATGATCGCATCGGTACCATCAAAGATCGCGTTTGCTACGTCGCTCGCTTCGGCGCGGGTCGGACGAGGATTTCGTTCCATCGAATCGAGCATTTGCGTGGCTGTGATTACCGGCTTGCCGAGGCTATTGCATTTTTGAATCAACATCTTTTGCACAAGCGGTACTTCTTCGGTCGGAATCTCGACGCCAAGGTCGCCGCGTGCTACCATCACGCCATCAGTCACCGCCAAGATCTCATCGATCATATCGAGCGCTTCCTCTGCTTCGATCTTCGAAATGATATCTTTATGTACGTTCGCTTCCTCTAAGATACGGCGCACATCGAGCACATCGGACGCTTTGCGCACGAAGGAAGCAGCGATGATATCCACTCCCTGTTCGATGCCAAAGCGGATATCTGCTATATCTTTTTCAGTGACGCTCGGAATCCGCAGTTTGACCCCCGGTGCGTTGATCCCTTTGCGGTTTTTGAGCATACCGCCGTTGGTGACGCGACAATGGATTTCGGTGTTCTCCACCTTTTCGACCACCAACCCGATCAAACCGTCGTCAATGCGCAAGATGGAGCCTGGTTGCACATCTTCTGGCAGGCCGTCATACGAGATGGAGATGCGATGTTCATCGCCTTCTTCGATCTGCTCGGTCGTCAGGATGATCGCAGCCTCATTATGTAATTCGACCGCTCCGTTCTTCACCAGTCCAGTGCGGATCTTCGGTCCTTTGATGTCTAGCATGATCGCGACAGCTTTGCCCGTTTCTTTCGCCGCTTGGCGGATGTTTTGGATACGGGCTGCATGTTCATCGTACGTTCCGTGCGAGAAATTGAGCCGCGCGACATCCAATCCGTTTTGAATCAGTGTCTTCAGCATTTCCACCGATTCGCTGGCTGGTCCAATCGTACAAACGATCTTCGTTCTTCGCATGGGTGATCCCCCTTGATTGTCTCCGTAATGACTACACTTTACCACACTTTACCGCAGATTGGATTAAGCCTAAATTAAATTGAGAGCGCGTCGGCGAGGTGATACAAAGTCAGATCGGGCTTGCGCGGCGTGGCCAACGCTTCGGTGATATCGGTCGCCTGCAACTGTCCGCCCATCGTACCAACCATTTTAGCTCTCTCACCCGCTTTGAGCAGATCGACCGCATAAGCACCCATCTTGCTCGCCAACATCCGGTCAAACGCACTTGGCGACCCCCCGCGCTGAATGTGTCCGAGCACAGTCACCCGCGTTTCCCATCCGGTCAGTTCGCGAATCACTTCACCGATCGCAAACCCTTTGCCCGCTCCTTCAGCTACAAGGATGATCGAATGCTTCTTGCCCCGCGCTGCCCCGCGTTTTAATTTCTCCACAACTTTGATCATGTCATACTTCTCTTCTGGAATCAAAATCGACTCCGCACCAACCGATACGCCTGCTACCAACGCGATATCTCCTGCGTTGCGCCCCATCACTTCGATCACATAGGTGCGCTCATGCGAGGTGGCGGTGTCGCGGATTTTGTCTACCAGATCGATCACCGTGTTGATCGCCGTATCAAAGCCGATTGTAAATTCGGTGCAGGGGATGTCATTGTCGATCGTGCCCGGAATTCCGATTGTCGGCACGCCCATGTCGGACAGCAGTTTGGCTCCACGAAACGAACCATCGCCGCCAATCACGATCAACCCGTCAATCCCATGCTCTTGTACTTGTTGGAACGCTTTCTCACGACCCTGCTCCGTTCGAAATTCGTCCGAACGCGCCGTAAACAGCATCGTTCCGCCACGATGGATGATGTCGCCGACCGAACCGAGATCCATGTCGATGATATCGCCTTGGATCAACCCTTGAAAGCCCCGCTTGATCCCCGCGACTTGCAATCCGTGAAAAATCGCTTTTCGCACCACCGCACGAATCGCCGCATTCATGCCCGGCGCATCACCGCCACTGGTCAACACCCCGATTTTATGCATCTGCTCCACTCTCCCTGCTTCATCAAATGACGAGTAGACCGATTATGTCCCACGGGACAAAATGAGTCCCATATTTGCGTAAAAGGATGTGCCCGTTCTGGAACGAGCACACCTGTGGCTAGTGAACACGTTCCTTCTCTGGTACAGTGTTCACTCCTATTTCTGTCACTATGCAGTTATTCTGCAAAGTGACCCATCTTCTTGAACTTCTGGTAACGCTGTTCGACCAGCACATCGCCCGGCAGCTTGATCAGTTCATGCAAAGCGGCAGCGATCTGCTCCCGAACTGCTGCAATCGTCGCAGCATGATTCTTGTGCGCGCCGCCTTGCGGTTCTGGGATCACACCGTCGATGATGCCAAATTCATGGATGTAGCCTGCGGTGATCTTAAACGTTTCCGCAGCGCGTTGCGCTTGTCCCGAGTCCTTCCAGAGCAGTGCTGCGCCCGCTTCTGGCGAGATGACCGAGTAGATCGCATTCTCCAGCATGTAGACACGGTCGCCAACGCCAAGCGCCAGCGCGCCACCCGAACCGCCTTCACCCGTGACGACACAGATGATGGGAGTGCGCAGACCTGCCATCTCGATCAGGTTGCGCGCCACCGCTTCCGAGATGCCGCGCTCTTCCGACTCGATGCCCGGATACGCTCCAGACGTGTCGATGAAGTTGATGATCGGACGTCCGAATTTCTCCGCCTGTTTCATCAGCCGCAACGCTTTGCGATAGCCTTCCGGAAACGGCATGCCCCAGCGGCGCAGGATATTCTCTTTCGTATCCTTGCCCTTCTGATGGCCGATCACCGTGACCGGAATGTTGTCAAACTTCGCGACGCCGCCGACGATCGCCGGATCATCGCCAAACGTGCGGTCCCCGTGCAGTTCTAAAAAGTTGGTGCACATGCCCCGAATGTAATCGAGCGTGGTGGGACGCTCCGCATGACGGGCGATCTGCGTCCGCTGCCACGGTGAGAGTTCGGTATAGATATTGCCTGCCAGTTGGGAAGCTTTTGCTTCTAACTTGGCAATCTCTTCCGAAAAGTCCAAGCCGCTCTGCTCCGAGAAGGTGCGCAATTCTTTGATTTTCTTATGCAGTTCTAAGAGCGGCTTTTCAAACATGAGCTCATTCGCCACTCGGTACACCTCCATGCAGTTCTAACAGGGTCGAAAGAGTTTGACGCATGTCTTTGCGCGGCACGACCATATCGAGCATGCCGTGTTTGAGCAAAAACTCTGCCGTTTGGAAATCGTCGGGCAGTTTCTGGCGAATCGTCTGTTCGATGATACGACGTCCGGCAAAACCGATCAATGCGCCCGGTTCGGCCAAGTTGATGTCGCCAAGCATCGCAAACGAAGCGGTGACACCGCCCGTTGTCGGATAGGTGTTGACGGCAATGTACAACCCACCCGCTTCGTGAAGTTTGCGCAGTGCAGCAGATGTTTTGGCCATCTGCATCAGCGAGTAAATCCCCTCTTGCATGCGTGCACCGCCAGACGCGGTGAAGATGATGAGCGGATAACGTTTGGAAAGCGCCGCTTCGATCGCCCGGGTCAGTTTCTCCCCGACGACAGAGCCCATCGAGCCCATGAAATAGGTCGAATCCATGATGCCGATGATCACCGGATAGCCGCCGATCGTGCCTTCACCCGTCACAACCGCTTCCTTCATGCCCGTCTTATTCTGCTCACGCTCTACTTTTGCCGGATAGTCCGGGAACTTGAGCGGGTCAACAGCTGTCATCCCGGCGTCGTACTCAAAGAAACGGCCATCGTCAAGCGTGGCCTTGATCCGTTCTTCCGCGTTCATCGTATAGTGATAGTCACACTTCGGGCAGGTCTTGAGGTTCTTCTCCAATTCCTTTGTGAAGGTCATCTCACCACAGCGCTTACACTTTGACATGAGACCTTCTGGGACAGAAATATCAGGTTGCTTGGTCCGCCCCAGCCGCTCTGCCACGTCGGCAGAGGTCAAGGTTGCATATCGTTGCTTCTTTATATGAAAAATGTCCTTCAACGCCACATTTTCACCTCATTCTATGATTCGCGATGTGAGGAATGGAGAATGTCTTTTAAGACTTCTTGCACTTCTTCCAATTCTGTCTCGGGAACCAAAATCTCAAATTGCTGCTTAGCTGCGTTAGTCTGGCGGAGTTTGACCAGGAAGCTTTCTTCCGTAAGCTTGTCCTTGATCCGCTCGGCCGTCTTCGAGTTAGGCGCAATATAGATGACAGTCCACATACGAGAGATCCTCCCTGCTACGTCCGCAATTTTGGATTAATCATAGCATACGGGCAGGGAGCACAGCAACTGAGCGATATTGACTGTTTTACTCACTTTTTGTCAGTCGTGCGGTGCGTTCCATCACTTCGTCAGGCGAGACAAACAGTTGAGCGACTCCGGTATCCATCGCCGCTTTGGCGACCGCTTTGGCCACGCTTGGCGCCACCCGCGAATCGAACGGTCTGGGAATCACGTAGTCGGAGGACAGCTCATGCGGCTGAATCAGATCAGCGATCGCATAGGCGGCAGCAATTTTCATCTCTTCGTTGATCATCGTGGCCCGCACATCGAGCGCGCCGCGGAAAATACCGGGGAAGGCCAATACGTTATTGACTTGATTCGGGTAGTCTGAACGGCCTGTCCCAACGACTTTCGCACCCGCTTCCATCGCTTCATCAGGGCGAATCTCCGGGTCGGGGTTCGCCATGGCGAAGATGATCGGGTCGCGGTTCATCGAGCGCACCATGTCCGGAGTGACCGCATCAGCGACCGAAACGCCGATGAAAACGTCAGCTCCGACCAATACCTCTTCGAGCGTGCCGGTGACGCGCTCGCGGTTGGTATTTTTTGCAATCATCTCTTTGACCGGGTTCATACCCTCGACGCGGCCCTCATAGATCGCGCCTTTCGTGTCACACATGACCACATGCTTGACACCCATCGAGAGCAAGAGCTTGATGATCGCAATACCAGCCGCACCCGCGCCGTTGGCTACGACTTTGATATCCTGCATCCGCTTATCGACCACTTTCAGCGCATTGATCAGGCCAGCGAGCGTGACGATCGCCGTGCCGTGCTGATCATCGTGAAAGACGGGGATGTTCAGCTCTTCTTTGAGCCGTTGTTCAATCACAAAACAGGCCGGAGCGGCAATATCTTCGAGATTGATACCGCCAAACGTCGGTTCGAGCAGTTTGACGGTGCGGATGATGTCTTCCACATCGGTCGTGTTCAGACAGATCGGCACCGCATCTACGCCAGCGAACGCTTTGAACAGAACCGCTTTCCCTTCCATAACAGGCAATGCCGCATGCGGCCCGATATTGCCAAGGCCGAGCACAGCAGTTCCGTCGCTGACGACGGCAACAAAGTTTCCTTTGGCTGTATAATCGTAAACGCGCTCAGGCGTCTTGTGAATCTCTTTACAGGGCTCAGCGACCCCCGGGCTATAAGCCAAACTGAGGTCACGGGCGTTGCTTACAGGCACCTTCGCGGTGACGGCAAGCTTGCCCTGGTGAACTCGGTGTAGTTCAAGTGCATCTTCACGCAACGACACGGGATTCCACTCCTTTTCCGTGCCCCGCCAACAAAGGAAAAATTGGGCAGGGTCAAGCATCAAATTTATTATATCATGTCGCTGAGTTCTCTTTCTACCAAACAGTCACTTACGAAGTAAGCCGGATTAAGATTTGGCAGATCGGTGAGCGATGCGGGCAGAGGCAGCCGCTGCAACGCCTGCAACCAAATCATCGAGGAACACATGGACACCATTACTCTTGTTATTAAGTTTCGAGATGATACCTATTTTTTCCTTGTCTAAATACCCGAAGGAAGTAAGCCCGATCGAACCGTATACGTTGGTGATCGAGAGGGCGAGTATTTCATCGACGCCATACAGCGGCTCATCCGTATTGAGAATGCGCTGTAAAGGTTCGGGCAACGCATCCTGCTCGGCCAGTTCGTCTAAGGCGATCCCGGTGTACAGGGCGTACTGCACTTCGCGCTTTTCGAGCACGTGCAGAACGCTGGTGACACAAGGCTCTCGCTTCAGATCGGGATGATAAGGTTTTTGAAGAGTATACACGATATCGGCAATATCGTCGATGGTGACTCCGCGACGTTTTAACAGTTCAATCATCTCACGCGCCATCTGGGTACAACCTCCCTGCAGATAAGAGAAGATAATTACATCGTATGTGCAGGTGCCCACGAGGTTGCTTACTTTTTGCGCATTTTTTCGACGACCGCCCCACGCCCCAAAATCTGTTCCACCGCCGCCACAAACTCCGGCGTCATCGCCACCGCATAGCGCTCCGACAGTGCTCGCGCCTTGCGCGACGCGGTGTAGAACAAAAGGACGGGCAACGTTCCTGAATGCTTGGTGATCACCTGCTGCAGAGCGGCCAGCCTCGCTTCATCCTCCGGGCGGATGCGAACGTAGACGACCACCCGCTCTTGCGCGGCAACTGGCGAGCGCGTCCCGTCTTGTGGCGGGTGGCCCGCAAATGTCGGACTTGCAGGTTGTGTGAGCGACGGCTCTTCCGGTTCGAGCACTTTCAATCGATCTGCGATGATCTTCCCTTCTTCTCCCCGCAGTTGAAGCCGACCGCGAATGGCGATCACTTCAGCTTCAAGCATCGACTCAGCTCGCTTAAACACCTCCGGAAAAAGGACGACTTCGACAATGCCTGTGCTGTCCTCGACCTCTAAAAACGCCATGCGGGCACCTTTTTTGGTCTGGATCTTCTTCACCGTGCGAAGCATGCCGCAGACGGTGACGATCGCACCGTCCGGCGTTTCGACAAGCTCGATCACCCGCTTATCGGCGAGCTGCTCCATCTGGCGGCGATAGGGGGTCAGCGGTGATCCGCTCACATACAGGCCGAGCAATTCCTTCTCCATCTCCAGCCGCTCACGTGCCGAATAGTCACTCGTCGCTGGCAGAACAAACTCTCGCTTTTGCTCCGTCTGCCCTTCGATCAGCCCGAACAGACTGATCTGACTGTCATCATGCTCCTTTTGTTTCACGCGCCCTTGCTCCACCGCTTCTTCCAGCGCCAACAACATCGCCCGCCGATTGCCATGCAGTTCGTCAAAACATCCGGCGCGAATCAGCGATTCGATCGCTTTTTTGTTGCACGACCTGGCATCGACCCGCTCACAAAAATCGACCAGATTCAGAAACGGCTTTTTGCGTCGCGTCTGCACCAAAGATTGAATCGCCGCCACACCGACATTTTTGATCGCCAGCAGGCCGAAACGTATTTTGCCATCCTCCACCGTGAAACGGTATGTGCTCTTGTTGACATCGGGAGGGAGCACCTCGATGTTCATCCGTTTCGAATCATCCACATACTGCGCGACCTTGCGTGACGACATCATCACGCTGGTCAGCAGTGCCGCCATGTAGGCGGCCGGATGATTCGCTTTCAAATAACAGGTTTGATAGGCCAGCACCGCATAGGCAGCCGCGTGCGCGCGGTTAAATCCATAGTCGGCAAAGCGCACGATCAAATCGTACACCTCATGGGCCAATTGCTCCGCATAGCCTTTTTGCAAACAGCCGTCCACAAAAATCGCTCGCTGTTCATCGAGCACATCCCGCTTCTTCTTGCCGACCGCTCGGCGCAGCAGATCGGCCTGCCCAAGCGAAAAGCCAGCCATCGTCGAAGCGATCTGCATAATCTGTTCCTGATAGACGATCACGCCGTACGTATCCGCCAAGATCCCCTGCAGATCGGGATGCGGATAGCGCACCGCGATCTCGCCGTGCTTTGCTTTGATAAAGGTAGGGATATTCTCCATCGGACCCGGTCGGTACAGCGAGATCACCGCAATGATATCTTCAAACGAAGAAGGACGAAGTTCGCGCAGCACATGTTTGACACCGCTCGATTCCAACTGAAAACAGCCATCCGTATCACCCCGGCACAACAGTTCGAACGTCTTGGGATCGTCCATTTCCATCTGGGCAAAGGAGATCGTCCGCCCCTCTGTCTTTTCCACGATCTCCACCGTCTGATCGATCAAGCTCAGATAGCGCAGGCCGAGAAAATCCATCTTGAGCAGTCCGACATCCTCCAAGACTTCCATCGAATACTGTGTCACCACACCGCCTTCCGCCCCGCGTTGCAACGGGACGTACTCGGTGAGCGGCGCTTTCGAAATCACGACGCCTGCCGCATGAAGCGAGGTGTGGCGGGGCAGTCCTTCCACCTGACGCGCCAGATCGACCAATTTGCGCACTTGTGCGTCCGAGCGGTAAGCGGACTGGAACTCCTCATCGGCAAGCGCTTTCTCGATCGTGATGCCAAGCGCATGCGGCACCAGCTTCGCCGTCTTATCCACCACAGCCTGCGACAGATCGAGGACGCGCCCGACATCGCGGATCGCCGCCCGCGCAGCCATCGTTCCGAACGTGACGATCTGCGCCACGCGGTCGTTGCCATATTTGCGCGTGACATACTCGATCACTTCTCCGCGCCGCTCAAACTCAAAGTCGATATCAATATCGGGCCAGGAAATGCGCTCCGGATTCAAAAAGCGCTGGAACAGCAGATTGAATTTGATCGGATCAACATCTGTGATGCTAAGTACATAGGACACCAAACTCCCCGCCGCCGAACCGCGACCCGGACCGGTCGAGATGCCGTTTTCATGGGCGAATTTCATAAAATCCCAGACGATCAAAAAATAGCCGGAGAAGCCCATCTTCCCGATCACATCTAGCTCATAGCGCAGGCGGTCCCAAACTTCCGGCCCCGGTTGACCATAGCGCATCTGTGCCCCTTGCTCACAGAGATGAGCCAGATAGCTCTGCTCCGTAAACCCTTGCGGCAAATCGAACGCTGGCAGATGCGTCTCGCTCAGGTTCAGCTCGACCTGACAGCGGTCGGCAATGGCTCGCGCATTGTGCAACGCCTCTGGAAAATGGGCAAACAACGCCGACATCTCCGCATCCGATTTTAAGTAATACTGATCGCTCAACAGACGGGGCCGATTGTCCTCCCCCATCGTCCGCCCTTCGCGGATGCAGGCCAGCACATCCTGCACCGGAGCGGCTTCCTGTTGTAGATAGTGCACCGCATTGGTGACCACAAGTGGCAGATCGAGCTTATAGGACAACTGCACCAGATTCTGCAACACCTGCTTCTCTTCGAGAATCCCGTGATCTTGCAATTCCAAATAAAAATTGCCTTTGCCAAAAATCGCCGCATACTCGTTTGCCGCATGTTCAGCCGCCAACAGGTCGCCCTGCAAGATCTTGTGCGCAACCTCGCCCTCCAATCCTGAAGACAGTGCGATCAAGCCCTCGCGATACCGCTTGAGCGCATGCTTATCGGTGCATGGCAGCGTCCCGCCGCTGTCCAGTTGCGCTTCCGACACGAGCTTGAGCAAATTGCGGTACCCGTCCACATTCTCCGCTAACAGCACCAACCGATGCGGTTCTTCCCCGCGCATCGGGCGGTCGCGCAAGTTCCCGCGCGCCACCAGCATCTCACAGCCAAGAATCGGCTTGATGCCAGCCGCCTTGGCCGTTTTATAAAACTCGATCGCCCCGTACATCACACCGAGGTCTGTCATCGCCACCGCATCCATACCCAAAGCCACAGCCCGCTCGACCAGTTCCTCGATCCGGCACAGCCCACGCAGCAAACTATATTCTGTATGTACATTCAGGTGGACGAACCCGTTCATCGTCCAGCCCCCTTTCTATCGATCAAACAGGGATCAAGCGAACAAACATTCTCCCCTTATTATACAAAAAATCCTTCTCCATCATATGACTTTGGAGAAGGATTTTCGTTGCAAATTGATTTTCTGCCCCGCACATTATGTCTGCGGCTTCAATTTCACCTCATACAGATCCAAGCGCCGATCTCGGAGCTGGGTCACACTGCCCGACTTTCGCGTCCTGCGCAGCAGTTCTAAATCGATATCGCCCACGACGATCGTCTCGATGTTCTCACTGCACATGCCGACAATCCCGTCTCGCGGAAAAGAATAGTCGGACGGAGTAAATATCCCCGACTGGGCGTACTGAATGTCCATGTTCTCGACATCGGACAGGTTGCCAACAGTTCCTGAGATCACCGTGTAAACTTGGTTTTCAATGGCTCGGGCCTGCGAGCAGGTGCGCACCCTCAGGTAACCCTGACGGTCTTCCGTGTTGAAAGGCGTAAAGATGATGTTCGCGCCTTTTTGCGTCACGATGCGGGACAACTCAGGGAATTCGATGTCATAGCAGACCAAGATCGCGATCTTCCCACAATCGGTTTCGAACACGCGAATGTCATCGCCTGGTTGCACGCCCCACCATTTCGTTTCATTAGGCGTGATGTGGATTTTGTATTGCCGCTCGATCGTACCATCGCGCCGGAACAGGTAGGCGATGTTGTAGATGTGGTGGTCCTCTTCCACAAAATGCGAGCCGCCAACGATGTTGACATTATATTTGACGGCAAGGTTCGTGAAGAGATGCAGATAATCCTCGGTGTATTCGGTCAGTTTGCGCACCGCAACACTTGGCGTTTTTTCATCCAAAAAGGAAAGGAGCTGCATCGTGAAAATCTCCGGAAACACCGCAAAGTCCGACCCGTAGTTGGACGCTACGTCCACATAATATTCGCACTGCTGGGCAAAGTCATCAAAGCGGTCGATCTTTTTCATCATGTATTGGATCACGCACACCCGCACCGGAAAGGAGGTTTTGAACTGTTTGCGCGTCTGTGGCCAGTAATCGACGTTGTTCCACTCCATCAACGTCGCGTACTGCAAGGACTGTTTGTCATCGTCAAGATAGTGGGTGTTGATCCGCTTTACGGTGAACCCGTTCATCAACTGAAACGTCAAGACGGGATCGTAAATATTGTGCGCCATCACTTCTTCGACATATTGGCGAGGTGACATGTTGTCGGCGTACAGATGGTAGTTCGGGATGCGTCCGCCGATGATGATGCTCTTCAAGTTGAGCTCTTGAGCCAATTTTTTCCGCGCTTCGTAGAGACGGCGCCCAATTTTCATACGGCGATAGTCTGGATGCACCATGACCTCCATGCCGTAGAGATTGAAGCCTTCGCGATCATGGTTGCGGATATAACCATAGTCGGTGATCTCGTTCCACGTGTGCTGGGCGTTGTATTCATTAAAATCGACGATCAAACTGGAACAAGAACCGATGATCTTGCCTTCAAACTCAACACAGAACTGGCCTTCTGAAAAATAGCGCAGGTGACTCGCCAACTGGTCAAGTTTCCAAAGGTCCATATTGGGAAAACAGATCGTTTGCAAAGCGATCAACTCTTCAAAGTCCTCACGCGCGATGTTGCGCAAGATCATCTTTTTCTCAAATTTTGAAAGGTCAATGTCAGACATGCTGTCAATCCTCCCCGTTCAATCGCAAAACGTAATGAAAGTGTGCCGTTTGGATGGGGTTATTATGCCTCAGAATCGGAAATGAAAAAGCCTCCTGCACAAGTTGCACAGGAGGCTTTGCTGCTTCACACTCATTGAATCGGATAGACATCCCAACCATGTTCGCGAATCGCAGTTTCGACTTCAGGACTTTTCGTCAGGTAGAGCGCGTACAAGTGCCAGTCGCTGTCGATCGGAATTTTCACCATTTTCGCTTCTGTCGGGAGCATTTCTTTGTTCCACACTCGATAGCGATAGAGGTCACCCACCGTAAACGCGCTGCGAGTGACATCGCCCATTTCCATCCACGGGTGTCCGATGACAAGGTTGACACCCTGCTCTTTCAAGTAGGAGAGCGTGGTGATCCGGTAATGCCCTGGCTTGTTGCTGTGGTGGTCTCCGTTGCGGGCGATCCAAGCGTCGTTCAAGCCGAGCATGTCGATGGTGCGCAGTTTTGAGTAATACGGGGTAGCGCCTGCTGCGGTGACGGCGATCGTCACGTCACGGCCATTGTAGTCGAACGCTTTGCCGAGCACACGGCCAATCTCATCCCAGTTTTCGCTGGCACTGGTGAGATGGGCATCGAGCGTCGTGCGCGTTTCAATGTTTTTGCGGTAGCTCGCCGTGTCAAACTGATAGGCGTGGCTGATCGAGCCTGCAAGCACGACCAGCACGAGCAACGCTTGCAGCCAGCGCCATTTGACGCATTTAACGATCAGCCAAGCGATCAGAATGTAGGCGGCGGGCAGAATCGGCACGAGAAAGCGGAACTCCATAAAATCTCCGCCGACCTTGACGATATAGCCGAGCCAAAGAAAAGTCAGCACCGCTAAGATCGCCGTGTACACGTTGGTGAAGATCCGCTTGGCAAACACCAGCGCCAACAGCGGGAACGGGAGCAACCAATAGGACAAAAAGAACATGCCGAGAAAGCGGATGCCATTTTTCTCTAGGGCGACTTCGCCCACTTTCGCATAAAAAGTGTTCGGTAAAATATTGCCGTAATAAGACAGTTTCCACAGGAACCACCCGCCGACCAACAGCAAAAATGGCAAGGCCAAAGCGGCAAAATGCAGCGCTTTTTGTGAGCCAGACACGTTGGCGCGGAGCAGGAAAAAGAGGGTCAACGGACCGATGATGATCAGAAACAGGGCCGAATCGAGCCTCGCCATCGCAGCCAGGCTCGCCAGCAGGGAAATCGCAAGGAATGCCAAGATGCCAAAGCGGCGGCGTTTGATGCCCGTCAAAAGGATGTAGAGGATCATCGCGAACAAACTCGTTTGCAACTGCGTTTCCAACCCGCCGGTGGCATACATGCTAAAGGTGTAATTCGTCCCGAGCAAAATGACGGTGAGCAATCCGACCGCTTTTGATTCGAACACTTGGACTGCCGCATGGTAGGTAAAATGGAGCGTCACCAAAAAGAGCAGCAGCCCCGCTGCGTAGGAAAAAGCGATCACATCGATGCCCAGCTTGATCGGTACGGCCATCAGCAAGGTCCATAAAAAGTTGGTATACCCTTCAATCCGCTCTCCCTCGTTCCAGACGAGGCCGAGGCCGGATGCGAAATGATCCGCATAACGAAAGGTGATAAAAGCGTCATCTTGCACAAACCGATTCAGATAAGCCAGCCCCAATAAGAGTAACACCACAAGGAACAGACCCGCCTGATACGGTGATTTCTCTAAGCGAAACGAATCCCGCATCGTACAATCATCTCCTAAAATCTATCAGAAAGCCAAATTCATTATAAGAAACCCCTGTCCATCCGTCTACCTTTCCAGCACCTGTGCCGTATAGAGCGCTTTCCCCATCAGATCGCCACGGCTGGAAATTTCGATGTCCACTTTGCCAAATTTGCGGCCCGAATCGACGACGGTGGCGCGGACGCTCACAGGGGCGTCGATCTGGATCGGTTTCAAAAAATACACGGAGACGTTCTCCACGACCATATCCGAATTTTTCAGCCTGCGAATGGCAAGCGAACCTGCTTCATTGAGCACAGTCATCAGCACGCCGGGCCCCATCGTGCCCATCTGGTTCGTCATCTGCGGTGTGACCACGCCGGACAGTACCACGCTCCGCCCATCGCCATCTTCTTCTTTAAAGTGGCTCAGGATGATGTCTTGGATCGTCTGCGCCACTTGAGGCTGGTTTTGGATTTGCTGCATCGCACGGATCACGTCCTGCCGTGAGATGACCCCGACCAGCCGCTTGTGATCGACGACGGGGAGCAGTTCAAATCCTTCCCAGACCATCATGTGTGCCGCATAGGCCACCGTCGTCCGCCCGGAGGCGTTGATCGGGTTGCGTGTCATCACCCGCTCGATCGGCTCGTCCAATTTGTGGCCCGTCACGTCCTTGGAGGTCACAATTCCGACCAGCCGCTCGCCGCTGTCCAGCACTGGAAAGCGGGTATGCCCCGTCCCTTCGACCTTCCGATACCACGCTTGCACCGTGTCCCCAATATGTAGCACATCGGGAATCACATGGGTCGGCAAAATATCTTCGACCAACAAGATCTCCTTCTTGATCAAACGGTCATAGATCGCGCGGTTGATCAGCGTCGCGATCGTAAAGGAGTCATACGCTGACGAGATGATCGGCAGTTGGAGTTGATCAGCCAGGATCTTCACTTCATCGGTCGTGTCAAATCCGCCCGTGATCAGCACCGCCGCACCATGCTCCAGCGAAATTTTATGTACCTGCTCGCGGTTGCCGACGATCATCAACGAGTCGCGGTCGATGTAGCGGAGCATCGCATCGACTTCCATCGCACCGATCACAAATTTGCTCAGCGTCTTGTGCAGTCCTTCTTTGCCACCGAGCACCGACCCTTCCACGATGTTGACCACCTCGGCAAACGTCAGACGCTCAATGTTTTTCTTTTGCTTCTTCTCGATGCGCACCGTGCCGACCCGCTCGATCGTCGAGACCAACCCGCGCGTCTCCGCTTCCTTGATCGCGCGATACGCTGTCCCTTCGCTGACCTCCATCACTTTGGCAATCTGGCGGACGGAGATCTTGCTTCCTACTACAAGGTCCTCGATATATAACAATATCTGCTCGTGTTTGGTCGTGCTCATCTATACAGCCTCCGAACTTCTTCCTGATCTAACTGTCTCTCCCGAGAATACTCTCCTATTATAGTACAGCTTACCGAAAAAAAACGCACCCTTTTCGGATGCGTTCTGCTACGACATGAAACGTCGCTGCTTCTTTTGTCTGATCTCGCGTTTGGCTTCGTTAAAATAGCCGCGTTGCAAGTCTCGCATGCCCCGCTGAAGCCAAGCATGGCGCTTCATTTTCCAATCCTGTCGCTCCTTGTCCACTCCGATAAGGTAGTACAGGTTGGAACTGATGATCAACATGGCGAAGCCAAGCCAGACACAAGTAAAAGCACCTTCGAGCGACCCTGTCACATGCGGTACGCGTGGAAGTGCGTAGAACAGCAAGGCAAGACCGATCGTCAAATAGACAAAACTTCTCGTCGTCTGTTTGCGCTGCAAAGCGAACTGCCCCCTTCTCTTCGTACAAGTCCTGTTTGCTACACGATATGCGCGAAGTTTGGGAGGTATGTCAAAGGATCGAAATCCGAAAAAAGACAAAAAAATAGGTGACCACAAACCGCGGGGTCACTTCTGAAAAGGGGGTAATGTCGATTTAGTTCTATCATACGCCAGATATATTACGACATCATTACAAACAGCTTACAAGAGAATGTTTTTTTCATGCAATGGTCGGCCGTATAGCGATCGCGCACCCGTGGGATAGTAACGCTTGTAGTCAGTTATCCTGAATTCTGATGAGGAGGGATCGCTATGTCCGTTCTGAGCAACTTCGATCAATGGAAAGAATTTCTGGGCGACCGTGTGGAACAAGCGGTTGAAGCTGGGATGTCCAACGAGAAAGTCTCCAATGTCGCATTCCGTGTTGGCGAATACCTCGCTGACAAAGTGGACCCGAAAAATGAGCAGGAACGCCTCCTGCAAGAAATGTGGAATGTCAGCAACGAGGAAGATCGCCATGCACTGGCTCGCGTCATGGTCAACCTCGTCGCCAATCACTGATTTGCTAACGAAAAGAGGAGGTGCAACCTGCACCTCCTCTTTTTCACGTTGATTCTCTTTTACACTTCGACCGCTTCGCCCGGCTTGACCACAATACCCTTCAGATCGTACTCTCCTAAACTCGCGACCCATGCTTGTGCATCTTGCGCGAGCAACGGGATCGTATCGAAGTGGATCGGGAAGGTCACGCCTGCTTTGATCCAAGAGGCGGCGATCCGTGCATCTTCCGGACCCATCGTGTAGTTGTCCCCGATCGGCAGCGCGGCGATGTCGATCTTGTTCAGTTCGCCGATCAGCTTCATGTCGCCGAACAACCCGGTATCGCCAGCATGATAGAACGTCTTCCCTGCCATCGTTAACAAAATTCCACCCGGTTGCCCGCCATACATCAAATTCCCGCCTTCCAACTCAAATCCAGAGCCATGAAAAGCTGGCGTCAGTTTGACCCGGCCAAATTCGAATTGAAACGCCCCGCCAGTGCTCATCCCGTGTACTTTCACGCCATACTGCCCCTCCAGATAGGTAGCAATTTCGTGGTTGGCGATGATCTGACAGTCGTTGCGCTTGGCGATCTCCACCGCGTCACCCACATGGTCGCCATGTGCGTGTGTGATCAATACGGCATCAACCTGTACGTCAGACGGCTTTACTGTCGCCTGCGGGTTGCCATTCAAGAACGGGTCGATGATCACTCGTTTTCCTTCTGCTTCCACCAATGTGCACGCATGTCCTAAAAAAGTCACTTTCATCTTTGCACATACCTCTTTTCTCTATACATTTGTCGGCTGTGCGATCACGAGACGCACCGCATCGCCGAGAATTTTATGAATATCGGAGTACATCAGGCCAAATTGATATTCCGCCGCAAGATACTGGCGAGCGGTCTCGTTTGATGTCAGCGCTTCCTGTAGCCGAGCCATCTGCCCAAGATCCTCTTGGGTGATCTCTTCCCCCATCAGTCGGCGCGTCTCCAACTCCCATTGACGACGGCGATAATCATCCAACAGCTTTTTGACAGCCGAGTCTTGGTCTACGCTTTTTTTCAAGAGCTCCAAGAGCTGAAACTCTTGACTGTTCTGCAAGGCGCGGGCCAGCTCATGTGCTTTGTCGTATGGATTCATGCACCTGAAGACCTCCTGTAAAGAATGGATTCATTTTCAATGGTAGCAAAGATACCATTCACAAATCAATATATGCTTTGTAAATTCTGTATATGAGTATTAATATAATTTGCGGCATCCGCCTACATCACAAGCAAAGCTTGTACCAGTCCGATCAAACCGCCAAGCACGCCGCCTAGCAGAGTGATCAAACGCAATTCCTTGTTCACCACCGACACGATCAATTTTTCCAGCGTCGGGATCGGATAGGAGGCCACTTGCTCACGAACGACCTGACGAATCGCCATCGCATCGAGCAGTGCAGGCATCGCCTCGATCAGTTCGCCGCGCAGCCAGCGCCACCCCTTCATGAACAGGCGATCGACCTCTTCAGTACGTTGTATGTAGACCTCGCGCACATTCCATCCGTCCAGTGCGTCCATCAGACGGTGAACGAGCTCGCTGATCGCAGCCTGGTTCGCACCAGCCACGACACCGTTTACGATCATCTCTTTGAACAGCCGCCTCGATGACGCCTCGTCAGAAAGCGCTCGCTCCAACACCACGCCGAGCACCTTGTCCAACAGGTCGGCAAAATCATAGGGCGACATGTGGCTGACGAGGTTTCCGATCGGTTGGCCCCAGAACTTTCCGACCGCCTCGTGCAGGCGCTCGGTGACCAGTTCACGCACCGAAGCGGACACGATGACCGCTTGCAACCGCGGCACGATGTCGCCCGCCACCCGCTCCGGCGACAAAAAGGACACCGCCATCGGGCCGAGCAACGGAATGTTTTTCACCTTGTCCTGCAACATCTCCGAGATCGCAAGCACCACCTGCGGCTCCTCCATCCAAACGGATGCTCCTTCGAGCATCGGCTGGACACTCGCCCGCAAGCGTTCTTCCACGATCGCGCGCGTTCCTTCCGGAAGCGCTTCCTGCCACGTCGTCTGCCCGGTCGCTAGATTGGCGTAGAAGGGGCCTGCAAATCCGTGCGCCAGATCACGGCGCACTTCCGCTTTGGACAGCGCTCCTCGCAGATGGTCGTACAGTCCGTCGGCCAGCCCTTCCAGTTTGCTGCGGCCCGCTTCACTCTGTAGAAAGACCACCGCTTTTTCAACCATCCACTTCCTCGACTTCTCAAGCGCATCGGGCCCGAACAGCTGACGGGCGAGCAGTCCAGCTGTCGGAGCTTTGTTCAAACGCTCTGCCAATCCCTGAATGCCGGCCCGCTTCACCGCATATTCCAAATCGGGTCGGGACAGCGACTTGGCCAGCCCATCGGGTGTCAGCAAATCCTTTTCGACGATCTCACCCAATTTTTCAGCGAGCTCCTGTTGCCGACGCGGGATCAGACCTGGTGTAAACGGCAATCGTTTGCCGAACAACCGCTTTTCGTGCCACGGTCGAAACAGCATGATGATCGCCAACCAGTTGGTGAACAGACCGATCAATGCGCCGACGCCTACCGTGATAAACAGTATCTTCATTGTACGATTAGACCTCCAATCAAAAAGGCCGACACTTGCATGCCGGGCCCTTAAGCCTACTAACCAGTATACCCAGTTTTTACACATCGGGATGCTTTGCTTCTTCAAGTTGAACGGCCAGAAGCATCCTTTTCCACTGCACCATGCACAACGGAACGGAGCAGCCAGGCGCAACTACTCACCGCAGATTGCATCGAGCAACCCTTGTTCCCAGATCGACACTCTGGTCCGAGCGCACTTCTGATGCGACGCTCCAGCCTATCATGTCTCTTACTGCCTATGATAGCACAAATAATAGGCAAATTCTGCATGTAACTGTGTACAGCGAATCTTTTGCTCCTGCTCCAAAATGTTGCGTCCAGGTCGTGCGTTGACATCGAGCAGCCAGATCTTGCCCACCTCGTCGATGCCAAGATCAAGACCTAAGCTGGAGAGGTAGGGCGACTTGTCTGCATACGCGTTGCAGATCGCTACAGACAGTTGGAACAGCTCACGACGGCGGGGCAGTTCGAAATCGTTGTCCTTGGCCCACCGCTTCAACCAGTACCAGGAATGGACAGATCCACCTGCATGATAATTGGAGACGATCGAGCCGGGACTCCCGCGCTTGACGATCAGAGCGACCACCTCCCACTCCCCTTGCTGATTGCGTTGCAAGTGTGTCCGCAAGTCGATTTTCCCTTTGTCGATCCACAGCAGTTCACAGCCTGCCTGCAAAATGTAGCGCTGACGATGCCGTTCCGCCCGGACAAATGCCAGCATCCCCGCTGTGCCAAGCACGCGGGTGAACGAACGCTTGTCTTTGCCATATTTCACGGCCCGCACCAGATAGTTTCCGTCCTCTTGCGTGCGAATCTCGATGATGCCTTGTCCGGCACTGCCAAGCACAGGTTTCAAATAGACGGATTGGTGGCTCTTGAGCAGCGCTTCGAGTTGGGCCGGGTCGGTGAACAGCATCGTCTCGGGATGGTAGTTCCACAAGTTCGGATAGTTGCGAAGCCACGCCGCCAGTTCCGCTTTGTTGCCAAGCCGGGGATTGAACACAGGTGTGCCTCTGTTTTCAAAAAAGCGTCGTGCTCGCTTGAGCGCAGGTGTAGTGCTTAGATGGACAAAAACGTTATCGTAGACCACATCGGGCAGTGGGCACGTGATGCGCCGCCAGACTTTTGTTTCGCCACTGCGTACACACACCACACCGTTCACGCGACCTCGTCGGACATCGAGATCTTCAGGGCGAAACAGACATGTCGTCAGGCCAAGTTCGGAAGCACGTTGCTCCAAAGCCTGCCAAATCGCGCTTGGCATGTAGCCGGAACGACGGCGTTTCCAGTGCTGACGACGAGCGATGGCTGTCGTGATGATCCCGAAGATCGGTCGCTTTTCCTCCTTCATTTCGATCACCTCTCAGGTCCGTTTTTGTACCATGTTATGAAAAAATCGGCGAGCAGGTGCGCAAACTGAGCGCTCCTCTAACCGACTCGCACTGCTGCCCAACATGCCACCAGCAAGCGGGCACGAAAAAAGCCCCCATTCAGGGGGCTACGGTCAAAAGGGCATGCGGTTCAGCCACTGACCACCATCGATGGTGATACAGTCGCCGTTGATATATTCTGCTTGCGGAGAGAAGAGGAAGTAGGCGAGATCGGCGACCTCCTCGACACGCCCGAGCCGCTTGAGCGGGATCGATTCGAGCGTCGCTTGATGCATCTCTTCGGAAAGCAACAGTTTTTCCGCACCGCCCGTCTCCGCGATCGGACCTGGTGCGATCGCATTGACGCGAATGCCATAGCGACTGCCCCACTCGACAGCCAACGTGCGGGTCAACGATTGTACGCCCGCTTTGGCGGCGGCCGAATGAACAACACCTGCTCCAGCCGTCCACGCATAGGTTGCAAGAATGTTCAAAATACTGCCGCGCTGACCGTTTTCAATCCACTCTTTGCCCACCGCCTGCGAGCAGTAGAACGTGCCGTTGAGGACGATGTTGATCACCGAGTTCCAACCGTTGAGCGACAGTTTCTCCGCCGGGCAGATGAAGTTCCCGGCTGCGTTATTGACGAGAAAATCGATCCTGCCAAATTCGGCCTTGGTCTGATCAACCATCTTCTGCACCAATTCCGGATCGCGCACATCCATCTCGACGGTCAGCACCTGACCGTCATACTGCTCGATCTCACGCTTCGTTGCCAACAGTTTCTCTGCCGTCCGTCCCGTGATGACGACTTTCATGCCTTCCTGTGCGAACTTTTTGGCCATCGCTTTGCCCATGCCATTACTGCCGCCTGTGACGATCACCACTTTGTCTTTCACGAAAATTCCTCCTCGCCATCCAGATGACTTTTTATACTGACTAGTTCGACTAAAAACAAAGAAAACCTCTCACAAAACGGAGAGGTTGTTCCAGCCATCCCTTTACTGCAAACAGCCATTCGCGTTTCCAACATTTTATTCGAAAGAGCATGTCGATTTGCCCCGACCTATTCAATCACACTCTCAGCCTGTGTTGCGCATAGACCGGCTCGCCTTACAACAGGCTCAAGAGCACAGCGACCGCTCCGCCAAACAGCGAGGCTGCCAAATTGACCAGATCGTTCGACAAAAAGGGCAGTCCGCGCACTTTTAGTGTCTGCTGTCCGCAATGCTCACGCCGCTCGGTCAGTGCGCCACAGACCGAACATTTGAACATCGCCTGCCAAGTAGCTCCGAGCAATGAATCGAACAGCGATCCTGCCAAGCCCGCAACGCCGCCGATCATCAGCAGTTGCAGCAAGTTCATCTCGCCTTCAGAAACAACTGCTAACCCCCAGGCAACAGCGCCGATCAAAACCCCGCCCAAAAGCGATGCGCTCAGGCCCATGCGGGTGACCCCGCCAGAGGTGCCTGGCGCCACTTGCTTACCAGTCAGCAAAAAGCGGGGTGGCCGCTTGCTCAAACCGCCGACTTCGGTCGCCCACGTATCACTGGTCACCGTCGCCATCACGCCTAAAAACGCATACCACCAGAACGGATGAGGCCACGCCCACGCACCTAAACAAAGCAGGACGGCAAGGCCACCGTTGGCGAACACCTGTCCGGCATCGCGTTGCCCCGTCTTTTCATAGTTCGCTTCCAACTCCGCTTTGGCATGCTGCTTCCACTTGGTCAAAAGCGTCGAGGAGATGAAAAAGAAAATCAAGGTACCAAACCACGGCAAACTGCCGACCCCGTACAAAATCGTGCCAACCACGACCGCAGCCCAAGCCCCCGAGACGGTCAACGACCTTTTGCGATAGGCAAGCAAAGCGATCAGGGCGCTCCCTGCAAATCCGATCAACGCATCCATCTGGCGTTCGCTCCTCCCATGAGACTCGATCCATAATATCATGAAGTTGATAGCCCGTAAGGTTTACCAATCAATTACAACATCTTAGAAATATTGAAAGAAGATATTAAATTTGATACAATAATCTGTAGTGAGCACACTGTCATTCACAAGAGTTCTCCATAAGCCAAGATAACGCTTTCGTGATGGGGAACTCTCAGGTATAGTGATAGATAAGGGAGGGAATGCCTCATGGCTTCGAACATCTTGCGCTATGTACAAGAAGCGAAGGAGAATTTTGACCGAACTGTTGACTGTAAACACACCAAATTTGATGATCTTTACCCGTTCATGTTAGAAGATCCAAACTTCTTTTGGTACAAACGACATGCCGCTTGGTCGCGTTTGCTGATGGCCGTAGAGATTGCGGAACGTGAGGGCCTGGAATGGCGAGATCTGTTCAAACCCCTTCACCAAGCTATGATCGCCAACAAAGTCTTAAACCGCAAAGTGCTCGACTACTGGCTCGAACCGAGCGTCACAGAAGTCGTCGAATTTGAATAGATCGTCGTATACAAGACAAGCCCGCTTCCACGATGGAAGCGGGCTTTTGACTCAGATCGAGACAAACGCACCTCCGCAATTTGCCCTCTCGACCCGCACAGCCTGCCTTCAATTCCGCTCCGGCGATCTTCCGTGACCATCTTTCAGCCCCGACCTGAACCTGCATCCGCCGATCCAGCAAACTGTAGCATACAGCAGCGTTCGATTGCTGCACACCCGCTATGCCCGCACCGTTACCGCTTGTCTGCCGAGCAATACCCAGCGGTCTTCAAACAGCTCGCGCGGATAGTGCTCGACCGCTCCCGTGTCCGGGTCGTTGATGATCACATGCTGATCGTCATAGCCGGTCATCAGCATGCAGTGCTGTGGCGAAATCCAGCGAATTTCGGTACCGTCTTCATCCTGCCAGACGTCCGTCACCCGCCCTTCGCGCAATTTGAGCGTCGCCCAGACGACGACCGGACGCCCGCTGTCGAGCACTGCCAACACCTCGGCCAGACTTCCACCGCTGAGATCGACTGCAAGGCCCGGCAAATATCGCTCGATCAGCTCAGCGATCGGCCCGTGGAACACGCCATAGCTTTCTTTCTGAAACGGATCGCCGATAAACCCTTTGTTCGGGTTGCCTCCATACCATTTGCCGTCCACCTCATGTGGCAGCGCGACTTTGGGCAAGGCTTTGGCTACCTCCGTGTAGAGCACGTCAACTCCTGCCCAGTTCAACAGCATCGTCAGCGCCGTCGCTTCGCACCCGGTTGGCAGGACGGGATATTGGTTGATCACCGGAATCCCTTGGATCTCATGCCCCATCGCTTCTCCCTCCCTTTCCCAATCAGCAGTATTGCCCGTGCTCGTCGATGCCGATCGGATAGTAGGGCAGTTTCGAAACGATGCGGTAGAGTGGAGCATGCTCCTCCGCCAACCAATCGATCGTAAAATCTTTCGGGTTGGCATGTGTCATCCCATCGAAAAATTTGTCCTCATCCTTTGCCGTCAACTGTGCTTCTTCCAACACCAAAGCGGCATCCTCACTGCCTTCTTCCAATTCCTCTTCAAGGTCCATCGCCTCGAATTGGGCGTTCAACTTGTCACAAGCGATCCAGTATTTGCGAAACACAGCGATCACACGTCCTGCAAAAGCGACCGGTTGCCATGCTTCGGTCATCCATTTCTCCAGTTCCTCTTCACTGGCAAACTCTGCCCGATTGCGCTCGCGAATTCGCTCGCGACGCTCTTCCTCATCGACCACAGCCTGTCCCAGCTCTGCCGTATATTTTTCAAATAGTTCTCGATACGGATTCATCTTTCGGCTCCCTTCCTGCCAGACGGTAAAACTTCATCCCTTCATCTTTGTCCAATTCTACGCGTTTTATCAAGATCGTGCCAGATGTGGATTGCAGAAGTTCGAGCCTGCATAAGCAGATCGATGTCCGGAGGTAGAAGTCCATCTCCTTACATCACCAGCTCATAAATTTTGGAAAGTCCAAAATCATACTGCACTTTCATTCTATGGAAAGCTTTAGCATTCACCTATTCGACTGAGAAACCAACTTATAGATCCCAATGCTGACTGCGGCCGTTTCTGCGATTCCTAGTAAGCACACTATCTGTCGGGTCTGTGATTGTTACTCAATTCTTTCAGCCAGTTTTGCTGTTTTGTCGTATCACTTTTAGTCCCCTTCTAATCGGGTCTGGCATTGTTTGCACCGCTTCCACTAAGAAAGAACCTCGCCATGTATCGACGAGGCTCATCTGTTTTCCCTTCAAGCAGGCACTTCAACTTTGGAAAATGATCTCCCGAGGAAACTGTCTGTCCTCGTAATTGACCAGACAGGGCTTGTTCTTTACCAAACCATCGACCTCAACTATAAACTCTCGCACAAACTCCTGAAATTCTTGGTACACCTTTTCATCGACCCTTGTAAAACCATGCGCGAGAATGGATTGATTCCTGCTCCCGAGAAGACCTCTCAATTTCTTCAAATTCCCCTTTAAGAAAGGTCGCAGATTCGAATCGATCTCAAACAACAGTTTGATCGAATCCATCAGCGCGGTTTCCATCACGCCCTGTTCATTGCATTTCTTTTGCATCGCCTGGTAGTATTCAGCTGATACCTTCCCTTCCAACTCTGCTACCAACACCCACTTCGTGCGAATCCCATGACGGTTCAGCAACAACAATTGCCCTAACACTTCTAAGGTTCTATACAGTCGCGCGACCGCATCATCAAACTTCTGTTGCTCGCCTCGACGAACCGCATTGAAATAGAGGTCGTATGCCAATTCGAAGCCAACCCGTTCCACTCTTGGCTTCGTCAGATCATTATAGTAGCCGATCATCAAGCGTTTCGCCTTAGCAACTTCTTGCCCAAACAACCGCAACTGCAACGCAGCCTCCCCCAGATATTCCAACGTCTTGACCGCCGCATCATGTTCAAATTCATCCCAGAGACGAAAAGCTTTTGCGTAGCTTTCGAGTTGCTCTAACTTCTCAACCAATTGCTCTTGTTCAACTTCCTTGGAATGTTTGTTCTGAACATCTTGTAAAACTTCTTGGCACAATTCAACCGCAGATGGATAGTCACGACCATAAAGACGCTCCTGAATCCGTCTGACCTCTCTTCGCAACTCTACAACCCCATAATTTTGAAAACGTGCTCGGCTGAAATCGTCAACCTTATCCAAGTTCGGCCGTTTTCCTACGACCACGGAAAGTGAGACCTTTTCATCATTGGCAACCAACGCTCCAGCTGCACTCATCGATTTGGTGCCACCTGTAATATCAATCACAATCTCAGCATGGGGATATTCTTGGCGCATGAGTTGCACCTGTGCTGTGATTTTCGAGTACGCTTCAGAAATGTCGTCAGGGCTGTCCAGTTCGATAATGTTGTACTCGTCTTCTTGCAGTTGGAGTTGATTGAGAATGGATTGCTCCGACTTCCCAGCCTCATTTAGCAGGTGCTTCCCGACCGCTACCAGATCGGATTCCGATAGGTACATTTCATTTTGTTCTTTTGACGTGGCCAGCAAATACTTTGTGACGGCAGTAAAGGTTTCTTTCGCAGGTTTCCGAGTCGCACTTGTTGACCCGTCATTTTTCACACTGTCGCTACTGCTTGGCTGATTTTCTCTGCTTTTTGATGTGATAAACACGGTGTACTTGGGTTTCATGTCACGATGTGCGTTGATGATCGGAACACGCGACCCACCCACTGTCGTGATTAAAACTCTCTCCGTCATAAGCTCCCTCCGTTCCAAATCGTTGCGGATCAAACTACCCCAATCGCAATAGCCAAGCGATCACGTATTGCTGTTCCTTTTGAGTAAAACTCTGAAACTTCGGATGTAACAAGAACGCTTTTACTTTTTCCAGATCGCCTTGATTCACTTTTAACTC
Source organism: Tumebacillus algifaecis (assembly GCF_002243515.1). NCBI lineage: Bacteria > Bacillati > Bacillota > Bacilli > Caryophanales > Alicyclobacillaceae > Tumebacillus > Tumebacillus algifaecis. The sequence goes on along the minus strand of NZ_CP022657.1, from coordinate 1,208,057 downwards.
CTTCGAACGAGAGGGCAGCTCCTCCACCCATCGGTTGAACTGCTGCTGGCTCGCATACTCCTCCGAACAAGCTCGGTCTGCCGCTTGTTGTAGTTGGGCAACATGACTCCAAGCAGAACCGGCAATTTTTCTGCGAGTAACGGAAGCGGACTGCAAATGATTCGAACGATTCAGCATCTGATCGATATAGTCAATCAGTTCACCCTTACGCTGTTTTGAAAGCTGTGCGGTCGTCATGCCTTCCCTCCTAATAAGTCTTATGCCCGTAGCGGTCTCGCCCCCATTGGTTCTTCTTGTCGCGCTCGTACTGATAATGTTCGACCACACGTTGCACCTGTGCACGCAAAAACTCATCTTTCCCGTACTGCTCGACCCACTGCATGACGTCATCTTTCGTAAACGAGCGAACACCCTTCATGAAGGGACGTGCATAAGGATGCACCTGCTCCAGTTCGATCTGTACACTGCCGAAATAAGCAGGTTTGGCATAGCCGATTTTGCTTTGAAACTTTCTCGCCCCTTCTGCCGCGCCCAAGGACAGCACCAGCAAGGCCAACTCTTCCTGTTGCAAATTTTGGAACGTGATCTCTCCTTGAAACACAGCCCCCGCCTTTACCACCTGATACTCACTGCCGATGTGAGTTTGCGGCGTTCCATGCCGATACATCTTCCGCTGCAAATAGTCCTCGTCATTTTGATAGTGCTTTAGTGCTTTCTCCTCTCGCAATGGAGCGTATAGCGAAGGAATTTTGGAGACTCCAATATGCGTTTGCACATCCCCTTCAAGTTTGAAGTCGGTGAAGTCGATCAATCCCTTGGCGACATTGCCCTTCTGTTTCATCGTGTAGCCATATAGTCGACAAGCTACGCAAGCTCGCACATGACGAGGATTTTTGACCTCATCATTGCATGGGAAGTTATTTTGCTCTGGCACATGCCCATATTTGGCACCCCGAAACGGGTTGCAAGAATAGCTGATCATTTCCGTATGAGACCGACTCATTCCCTTCAAGGAACTGCCGGGAATCACCGGCCTCCCCTCACATGTGGTCAAGCCATTGACCAACTTCCCATCCGCCGATTCCAGTTTGCCTGTAGCGACCAAAAGCTCGGTCAACGCGGTGATCTTCAAAGAAAGTTTTCCGTGGTAACGGTCGGAGATCATCTGTTCACGTCCAACAATCTGTTCCCGTTCAACTTCTTTGTTGAAAGATACAAAGCGATACGGCTTGCTCATGCTCGCGCCTCCTTAGGTGCGGGGAAAGGAACATCCAGCAGAATTCCGCCGTCGCCGATCAGTTCTTCCAGCGAGTCAAAATACGCTTCCTTCCGCAGCAACGAGGCTTTCCACTCAAGCGCTTTACCGATCACGTCCTTGTCTTGAAATCCGGTGAGTTGTGACGTGTTTATGCGATAATCGCGCACCTTCAGTTGCAGGTTTTCAACGAGGAAACGTCCGAATCCACGCGTGGTCATCGAGCCGATTTTGATAAATCCCTCATCTAAATCTTGGAGCAACCACGCCACCAGAGCCAGTTGCCACAGCTCATAGTTGGTGAGCCGAATCTCGGCTTGGAAAACGCCACTCTCCACAATCTCCGTGTCAAATTTTACTCGGTCTGCTGCCCCTCCGGTGACACGGTGAATCCCTACGCCATGTCGCAAACCGGTCACCACTTCCGTGCCTTCGAGCGGGAAAGCATCTTGAAACAAAATTCGAGATTTGATCGCCGTCGATCCAAAAAGTTGCTGGACGGGGTCCGATTTTTTCTCGTAGATGTCCTTGATCACATCATCTTTTTCCTTACGAATTCTGCGAAACGTATCGATACCATGGTGACCCATCGTTTTCAAAAGTTGCTCCGCCCGCGAACGAAACACGCCTTTCAAGCTCGAACCCGGGATGACCGCTTCCAATTTCCCCTTGCGGTAGGAGCGCAAAATTTGGCTGTCCGGCAAAGTCGGGTCTAAGAGATCTTCGCTTCCACTTTTGACCACAAAGGGGGAATCTGTGCGCAAGTGAAACTGAAACACTGCCTCATTTCGAAGTTCTTTAAACATGCTACACCTCCATCTGCAGAGGAGCGAAGAGTGGGGTTGCATATGATTCAAACGGAACTTCGGCTCCCTCTTTCTTTAACAGCGCGGCAAAAAAGTTGTTCGGATTGCGTTCGAGCACCTTCCAATTAGCGCCTTCGACTTTACCTAACCCACGAGCCGCCTTACCACCAAGCGTCACCTCACCGCTGCGCAAAAGTTCCAGCCCGACAAAAAGCCAGACCTTTTCCTCGTCCGTCAAATTCGAAGCACGTAGTGAGAAATGAAACGCCGTGCCTGCCGGTACTGCCTCAAATTCGTACTTCACGCCATGCTTGGTCGTACCCGAATCGCGGTCAATACCCACGCCATCGCGGTGGTCATAGCGTCCGCCCCACGAATCCAGCACCACCTCGCTATCAAAAAATTGCACTTTCCCCGCCATCATCGTGTTACCGAACAGATGGCACAAAATACAAGACTCATTACTGACGATCTGAGCAATCTCTTCTGCCTGCTTACCATTACGAAAGTGAATATCTCTGACCTCATACTTCTGCGAGTCCTTCAAACAAAAATGATCGTCATCGGTCGAGATACAAGCCGACTTCCCACTGGCCGACTTGGGTAATGTTGCTACGTCAGACAATCGCTCTAATACCGAACGAAGTGTGCCTTTCAACGAAGAGCCCGGAATATAAGGCGCACCGTTTGCACGCTTAACTACTTCGTTCCCCACTCCGAACAATCCATTATTTCCTGCTCCAATGTGGAGCGGAGTCACAAGGTGAACTTCCCCACAAACAGACAGTTCGTTTTGAAAGAGATGGAACTGGCTCATCTTCCCCCCCCTTTTTGATGCCCCTTGTATCCTTTGAGACGATCAGACCCATGCGAATTTCGATCCTCAGTTCTTGTCCGATTGTCATTTTTCTTTTTAATCGTCGAGGAACTGTAAGTAAACTGCCAATGCATGTACACAAAAAACCGCTCGACCAATCTCATCCCAAGCTCAGTCACCCCGTCGCATTCCATAACATCAGAAGCAATCTTCTTCGCCTCCCCATCAATCCGGTTCAGCACTGCGACCATCCGATCCCCAAACTTTTTGCCCTCGTGCATATGCGCCCAGCCGTTTCCTCCATCCCGCCCCATCTGGTACCGCACAAACAGTTTGAGTTCAGGAATCCCGGAAGCAGTCTGCGAGGCGCGCAACAAGTTTTGCACTTGGCTTTTCCCAATGCCCTTCTCGTCGTTGCCCAGCGGAATCACCCGTTCCAAATGCGCTTTCAACCCCTCCAGTTGCTCCAACAAAAAATCTGATGAGTCTTTGACCGCTTTTTCGATGAACATCGTGTTATTCGTGATCATGACGCTCCTCCTTCAATACAAAACTGGGTGCAAGCGTAACCAAGCTGGAATGGGGCGACAGGTGTAGCCCTTGCGCATGAATCTGCTCAAGCCACGACTGCAATCCTTGTTGGACCTCCGCATCCACCACCAAAATCGAGCCAGGGAGCAGGTAGCGTGTGATCTGCTCTTGTCGCGCCATGGCACCGTTTTGAAAATTCCTCCGCATCGTTTGCTGGGTGTAGGCAAACGTCACGCGCAGGTCGGCAGGTGCTCCCGCCTTGTTTTTCAGCCACTCTGCATAAGCTTGGCAGTAGGTCTCAATGTCGTCCTCGTCGCTTTCGTCAAAAGCGGGGAGTTCCACAGGCAACATACCATTGAGCAACAACGGCACCGAGGTATCGCCGACAGTCGCTTGCCAGTTTGCAATTCTCTGACTCGGAAATGGCTCAGAGTCCACTTTTTCCACCTGTATGCACATTCGACCAAGGCCCACGGTGATGTGCTTGCCAATGCGAAGCCCTGCATCTTGTACCGAGAAATCGAATTGCTGTGCGATTTCCTCCGGCACCAACAGATCGCCGACAAACTGCAAAGGCGTGCGCTGTTCATCGCAAAATGGCTCGCCGATTTGCAAACTGAACAGTTGCCCATCCGCACTCACTCGGCGACGCTCATCCAAGGCGACGCGGGTCACTGTCCGTTTGAACAAGCGTTTTCCTTCCGGCCATTTCCACCCGGATTTTCGTTCCAAACGCTCGCCACATGTGCAGGCCATTCGCGTCCCTTTGCTTCGCTGGTGGCGAGTGCGATAGAAAGCGCTCAGAAAATCAGCTTGCGGATGCTTTCGATCCAGTTTGCAACCAAACGTGGATGCGGCGAAGTGTTCCACTCCAAATGGGGAGCAGTCTGTAAAGCGCAGTTGGGAGAAATGTTGGAACCACGGAATCCACTTCGCTTCACAACCCTCGACTCCGATTCGTTCCGAATCAATGTAATAGCGCTTCTGTCCTTCTCTTGCTTCGCGCTCGACATCATAGCCGCCGTGCGCTTCCAGAATCCGCCGTGCCAGCGCCGCTTGCAGGTTCGGAGCGGGGACGTACTCCAAGGTTTCGTAGTGGTTATCACGCAGTTGATGCCCACCGATCAAGAAAGGAGAACGCGGCGTGAGTGTAATTTTATAGCGGATCATCTCGCGTTCGCCTGCCTTTCTTGCTCTCGTTGCAGGAGCGATTTCACATGCTCCCACTCCCAGATTTCCGTGCTCTCGTTTTGCTTCACTTCCAACCAGCAATAACTTTGCTCTGCCCGTGCCAATTCCATATCCGTTGGCACTCCATAGGTCATTTCGATACGCCCGCGCCCGATTGAGGCACCGGAGCCGATCGATTTAATATCCAACAGGCACAGGAGCAGGACCAGACCGATCTCCTCCGATTCCTCTTCCTGAACAAACGTCTCCAGCGTACCTTGCAACGGGAGCATCGGCTTGACTACTTTTTCGGTGATCACGGCTGTGTCTTTCACCGTTTTGCGATACCGATCCATCGCGACGCGCGTGTAGAGGTGCGACCAATCGGCATCGTCAATCTGTGCCGTATCGAGCAGCGCGTCCTGAAAATACACCTGCCCCGTGTTTTGACCGGCATTGCCGAACAAAAATTGTTGATGTCTGGCCCAGTTTGGGTTGATCGAGAGCAGGCGACGGAAGGAGTCCCGAACCTTCCCTTTCATCGTCGAGCCCGGCAGATAGGGCCGTCCCAGAAAATCGGTCAGATACCCGGCATCCACGCCTCCTTGTTGGTTGGCCGTCCCGCCGATCAACCAAGCTGATTGAAACTGCAAGCGATACTGACAAGCAAGCCTCACTTTAGGCTTCATCCTGTACCCCTCCCTTCAAAACAGACCAAAGCTCTACCAGATCATGCCAAGGGCTGTAGAGTTGCATCCCTTCTTCCGCATCGTGTTGTTGTTTGCGATAGTAGAGCAGGTCATTTTCCATCCCCGCAATCGGGTGAGATTCCAGCCACTGATGCACCTTTTGGCGCTGTTTGTTCGATTCGCGATCTGTCAGCATGTAATAGTAGTAGTGCAGCTTAGCTTCTTCGACCGAAAGATTCTGTACCACATCGCGCATGTGGTAGAGGATGCTTCGCGAGCCAACCGTCTTTTGCAACTCATCGATCCACGCTTCCATCAACTGTGCCTGTGGGAAAGAATAAGGGCGCATCAATTGATAGACGGTGATCGGGTTTTGGTAGCGATCTTTGGCCGACTTTTGAAAGAGCAGATTGCGCTCTTCTTGCACGCCTTCGCCAAGTGCTGTACTGCGTAGGACTTGGAAGTCGATACTGCCGCCGCGCCATGTTTCTCTGTTCTGCTTTTTGACCTGTTTGGCTGAGGTCAGCAAGTCGGAAGCTGTGCGAAAGAGGATGGCAAACGGGGTCGCCGCCGCGGCGATAGAAATGCCAAACGAGATGGTCATCCCCTCTTGCTCGGCATAGGTATCCAAGGCTTGGTCAAATTTCTCTCCAATCACCCGCGCCACTTGTAGCGCATGATTGGCGGGCAGAATCAGCAAGACATCGTCCCCCCCGACGGCGATGACTTCACACTGCAACTTTCGTTCGACAATCGTCGTGTAGGTCGCCAAGCGCGTAACCTGATCAAACAGCACGGAAAAATAGCGGAACTGGGTCAGGCTCTCCAACCGTTCGACCACTTTGCCCATGTTGTTTCCGTCTCCGTATACGATTGCAATCTGGCCATCAGCTCCCTTTACCCCAGCGATGGCATCCAGATCTTTTGACACTTCCAATTGGACGTTGCCAAGCTCAGCACGATATTGTTTTGACATTACTTCCATCTCTTGCAAAAATTCCTTCTCTGCCTCTTGGTTGCCACTGCATACTTTTTGAAAGCAGGCAGTACATTGCGCCTGAATTCCGTTGCGTTTGACAAACACCGTGGCTTCACGCAAGCGGCAGGAGACGCAGATCGCTTTGTCTTCCAGCAAGAGAAAGGCGGTGTCGCGTGTTTCTCGTTGCAATTCTTGGAGATAGGTCTGAAAATCGCTCAATTCATAGGGATGTTCAAGATCACCGCTCAACAGTGAGTGGTCCCGGGTACGCATCTGAATGGAGGCAGCGAAGTCGGTTCCCATCGTCATTTGACGCTCGGTTTTCTTTTGCTCGATCCAAGCCAAGGTGCCATTGAAATGGGTGCAGTCTAACTCTCCCCATGTAACGGTGGCCGAGTAAGCGACCGCTTGGGCGCTGCCAGTCATCTCGCGGTAGATGTTTTCTATCTTTTTCGCGACTGGTTTGCCTTGTGCTTCTGGCAAGATCAGCAAAATGTTCCCGCCCCCGCTGTACACCACCGATTCTGGGGTCAGCGTGTTGAGAAGGAACTGTGGGATCTGTTTTTGGCTGATCCCTTCCAGCAGTCGACTCGCGCCGCGAATCTCCTGAATTTTGTTCGATTCCAAGAGGTACTGTTTGATCTTGACCGCCCCTGCTTTGACGATAGAGAGTTGACGGTCTTTCCATTCCACGGCCACTTCGCCTGTGATCAGGAAATGGTCGATCGCCTGCACGCGCTCTTGCAACTCGCCAACTGTCGGAGCGATGTGCAGAAGTTCCGCACGCAATTGGCTCCACTCTTCCTCTTGCGGATGAAACAGTGCATAATAGAGGCCCACTCGGAGCAGAACAAAGTCCGCCAGACGATTGCGCGTTTCTATGGTTTGTCCGGAGCGGCTGTCCTGTGAAGTCTGCGGTACGGGATACGGCAAGTGGAAGGCAAGGAGCTCATCATCGACTTGCCCGAATGGAAACGCGGAGCTTGTCCAGACTTGGTACCTTTTGGCCGGACTTTTGCCTTGCAGTTGGCCTGCTGCTTTTTGTAGCAGTTCTGCATAGTCTTGTTGATCGATGCCAAACTCCACGCCCGTCACCGAGTCCCGCCAAAGGTAATCTGTGGCACGATACGGTCGCGGCTCTCTTTTTTGAAACGGATCGCGCAACCAACTGCGCCAGTCAATCACATTCAATGAGATCGCTCCTTATCCGATGTAAATATTGTTTGTTGAATTGATCTTAGACATACATAAATACAATCAAATGTATAATCTATTTACCTATCTCTCTTTCATTTCGATATTTATCAAGAGAAAACCTTTTACAAAAAACAAAAACCACCAAAACTTTACACGTCTTGGTGGTTGATGATCATTTTTGTTATGAACCCCAGATGAGATGAAGTTTACCTAAGCCAAACACGGTCTGTTTGCCGATACCTAGCGCTTCTGCGGCGAGCAGGAAGGGAATGAACGGTGTGAGATCACCTTCATACGATACTTCGCCCATAATTCCGCCCAAGCTCATTTTCGTATCCTGACGCGCCGAGAACCTTTCCCAATCGACCCAGCGGGCAGAAGAGGTTACGACTTTAACTCCTTCGGCTTTTCGCAACAGGTTGTGGAAGTCGAGGTTCAGTTCCTGTCCGCCATGATGGAAATACAACAGACTGCTCACGCGGCGTAAGGCATTGCGGATTAGCAGATGAAATTGTGGATCTGCGGTATAGTTCCCGTTGTATTTCATGCGCAGTGGTGTTTCAAAGGTGACGGTAAAGCTGTGAGCGGTGATTTGGGCCGCACGGTCGAGCAGTTTTTGACCTGTGAAGATGATTGGACGATGCTGGATATGCTTTTGATGGCTGTCGTAGATGAGAAAGGAGGAACCGGTGGAAAGATTAATCACTTCCACTCGATGTAAGGTGTAGGGTTTGCGTTCTTTGCCGATCCCTTTTGAGCCCAGCATTTCAAAGGCACGAATAAAAAATGGCACATAATCAAAAGCATCGCCAAAGATGGATAGCTCAAAACTCAGTTTTTCCCCCGGTTTAAAAAAGCGCTTTCCGTCAAACTCGCTGGAGATCACATACGGTCGCGGAACACTTTCAAATTTGGGAGCAACTTTAGAGTTTACTGGTGGTTTAGTTTCAAATACATAGATGTACGGACACGAATGCTGAATTGAGCAATCCGTACACTCTTTCCCCGGAAAAGCGCAAGTCAGCGCCTTAAACACACGTCCAAATCCACCACGAAAGGCAGACGTCTTAAATGGCGGAAGTTCCAGCCCATTCGCTCCCGCTTCGAGGGTGAATCGATATTTTGAAATTCGTAAGGCATCGAGCATTTCATATCCTCCAGTTTTTGATTTGGGTGGTGCAGCAAGAAGTAGGGAACTACAAATAAAAAAATAGCTACAAGTATTACCCGTATACGTCCAACATCCAGAAGTTTCAGTCCCCTTCTACTCGGGTCTGCCATTGTTACTCCTCAATGCGGAGCACGGATGGACAGGCTTCGCAAACTTTCAGTCCCCTATACATCGGGTCTGCCATTGTTACGTCGGAATGATGAATCAAGCACTGAACGCGAACCAGAGCTTTCAGTCCCCTATACATCGGGTCTGCCATTGTTACGGTACTCATAATGTACAACAATGTTCGTGGTACAGGTCTTTCAGTCCCCTATACATCGGGTCTGCCATTGTTACCGACCTCGGTCGGCATGAGTAAACTCAGTCGTGGCGCGGCTTGACGAGACGCTTTGTCCCGTCTGCATTGGCCATTTTTTCGAGGATCGACTTTTTGCATCAAAAAGCGGGGAGATCCTCGAAAATCAGTTTCTGCTCCATTAAGTATTTCCAATTCCAGTATAACTGATGCAAGCTGCGGAGAGAATAGTAGTTTTGAATTTGCTTTCCCCCTGAAAGCAAAGGACGCCCTGCCCGCAGGCAGAGCGTCCTTTGCTGTATTTCCACAACCGCACTTCATTGAAACCTGCGGTGATTTTTCTTTCCGTCGTGGGTGAAGATCACAGCCCGACCGTCGAGAACGGTTTCCAAATGAATCGTCCGTCCCCAGAGATTGTAGACGTGGGGAAGCGTCTTTTCGAGGTATTTGACATCAAGTTCGGTACCGTCAAAACTGTGTTTGAGATACAGTTCACCATTTTTCAAATAATCGCCATCTTGTGCGGTCAACACGGGGAACCCGCCATTGACACGGGAGGCGCACAGCATGTCACGCACCTTTTCCCAGTCTTTTTCGACGACCTTCCACTCGTTGCCCACTTTCTGGTAGAGATAGAGGTCCATCTCCTCACAGAGCTCTTTGGTCAGATAGTTGCGCAGGAATGACGAGTCCGATTCCACCTCGCGAATCTCCCACATCGCCTCGCGACCATAGCGCTTTTCAATATCTTCCCACATCTTCAGTCCCACATGATACGGGTTGAGCGAAGTGCGCGATGGCATGATCACACCGGCGTTCATTTTTGCAAACTCCACCGTCTCCCCTTCATCAAGGTCCAATTCCCGCATGATCTGCAGATGCCAGTAGGTCGCCCAGCCTTCGTTCATGATCTTCGTCTCCAGCTGTGGCCAGAAGTAGAGCATCTCTTCTCGCATCACCGACAGAATGTCGCGTTGCCAGTCCTGCAGGTGCTTGGCATGTTCCATGATGAACATCATCAGGTCCTTCTCTGGCTCTGCAGGAAAGCGCGGTGTCGGCTGAGACTGCGTTTCCTCTTTCACAGCGCCGATCTCGAACAGGTCCGCATACGGATCGACTTGCTCCGGAGAAGCGACAGACTGGGCCTGATTTCCTTTGCGCATGTTGCGGCCGACCAGCGCCGGGTCCACATGTTCTTGCAGGGCGAGCGCCGAGTCGATAAACTCCTCCACCGCCAGTTTCCCATATTCGATCTCATACTGACGGATTCGCTCTGCCGATGCGGCCATCGAATCGACCATAAAGCGCGATGTGTTGTAAAAACGGGCATTGTGTTTGAAAAAATCGCAGTGGCCGAGCACATGCGCCACGATCAACTTGTTTTGCAATAGCGTGTTGCTGTCCAGCAGAAAGGCATAGCACGGGTCGGAGTTGATCACCAGCTCGTAAATTTTGGAAAGTCCAAAATCATACTGCACTTTCATTCTATGGAAAGCTTTTCCAAAGCTCCAGTGTGAAAATCTCGTCGGCATCCCATACGCACCAAACGTGTAGATGATCTCGCTCGGGCAGATTTCATAATGCATGTCGTAAAAATCCAACCCGAAGTCGCGGGCGATCATCGTAATCTCCTCAATCGCCTCTTCCAACTCTTTCAGCTCGTTTTTCTTCACGAACAGCCCCCCTTTTTCTACGAGGCCTGGATGGCATCGCCAGCCTTGAAGAACGTGGTCAGCGCTTTGTACACTTCGCCCTTTTCCTTGATCAGGACGTTTTTGAATTTCGGATCGGTCACGTTTTTGAACGCGCTCATCAGCGTCGAAGAACGATTGTACTGATTTACCTCCCCGTACCCAAAAATATTTGAAATTTCCATAAGCTCCTTGACGAGTCGAATACATTTTTCGTTGTCAGAACTGAGATTGTCACCGTCAGAAAAGTGGAAGGGGTAGATGTTGAACTTATTGGGTGGATACTTTTCGGCGATCAGTTGCAGCGCCAACCTGTAAGCGGAGGAGCAGATCGTCCCCCCGCTTTCCCCTTTGGTGAAAAATTCATGCTCGGTGACCACTTTCGCCTCGGTATGATGGGCGATGTATTGAATGTCCACATGCTCATAGCGAGTGCGCAAAAAGCGGGTCATCCAGAAGAAGAACGAACGGGCGATATACTTTTCAAACTGTCCCATCGAACCGGACGTGTCCATCATCGCCAACACCACCGCCTGTGAATGCGGCACTTCGATCTCCTCCCACGTCTTGTAGCGCAGGTCGTCGGGGTGGATGTTTTTCAGGTGCTTTTGACCTGCCAACGCATTGCGACGTACCGCTTCCATCAGCGTGCGGCGTTTGTCGATGTTTCCACTGAGTCCCTTTTTGCGAATGTCGTTAAAACGGATGTCCTGTGTTCGGATATCATCGAGGGTTTTGCGCTGTAAGTTGGGTAGTTCGAGATCTTTGAACAGCATCGTCTCGATCTCATCGAGCGACACTTCCGCCTCATAGTAATCGATGCCCGGCTGCTCCCCTGCTCCTTCGCCTTTGCCTTGCCCTTTTTGCTGTGCTCCGCTCGGGTCTTTGCCCAACACGTCGCCAACGGATGACGAGCCATCGCCTTGTCCGCCGTGCTGGCCTTTGTTGTAGTTGTAACGGAATTTGTACTCATCGAGCGATCGAATCGGCACTTTGATGATCTGCCGTCCGTTTTGCATGATGATGCTCTCATCGGTGACGAGGTCGGCGAGGTTTTTCTTGATGGCGTCCCTCACCTTTTCTTGGTGGCGCAACTGGTCCTGATAGCCTTTGCGATGCAAGGACCAATCATCTTTAGAGATGATAAAGTTTGGTTGGTGAACCATTCGCGCTCCCTCCTTCCTTGTAACCATCAGATTTGGAAAAGGGACAGGTGCGAACGCTGTCCTGTCCCCCGTTTGGGCCGACTATCGATTGAGCAAGCTGCCGGTGTAGCGGAGCAGTTCATTCGCACAGACCGGGCAGTAGCCGTGTTCATCGATCAGTTGTTTCGTCACTTCATTAACCTTTTTCAGTTGCTGCTCATCGGGCGTTTTCGTCGAGGTGGTGATCTTGACCACGTCTTTCAGGTCGGAGAACAACTTTTTCTCGATCGCTTCCCGCAAGCGTTCATGTGAGTTGTAGGCAAACTTCTTGCCGCGGCGCGCATAGGTGGAAATGCGGATCAGAATCTCTTCTCGAAACGCCTTTTTCGCATTTTCGGAGATGCCGATCTGCTCCTCGATCGAGCGCATCAAGCGTTCATCAGGATCGACCTCTTCACCTGTGACTGGATCTTTCAGCCGTTGCCAGTTGCAGTACGCTTCCACGTTGTCGAGATAGTTTTCCAGCAAGGTCTTAGCAGACTCTTCATAGGAGTAGACGAACGCCTTCTGCACTTCTTTTTTGGCCAGTTCATCATACTCTTTGCGGGCGACGGCGATGAAGTTCATCAGCCGCTCTTTATCCTCTTTGGAGATCGAGGCGTGCTGATCGAGCCCTTCTTTGATCGCGCGCAGGACATCGAGCGCGTTGATGCAGTTCGTATCGCGGCGAATCAGCGCCGAAGAGATGCGGTTGATGACATAGCGCGGATCGATGCCCGACATCCCTTCATCGTGTGACTCGTTTTTCAGTTCCTGTACGTCCTTTTCCTTATATCCCTCCACAGCCGCCCCGTCATAGAGCTTGAGCTTTTTGAGCAGATCCATGCCCTGCTTTTTCGAATCTTTCAGACGGGTGAGAATGGAGAAGATCGAAGCTGTCTTCAGCGCGTGTGGAGAGATGTGGACATGGCGCATGTCAGACTGCTGGACCAGCTTTTCATAAATTTTGACTTCATCGCTGACTCGCAGATTGTACGGAATTGGCATCACGATCATCCGCGACTGTAGCGCCTCATTTTTCTTGTTGGCGATGAACGTTTTATATTCCGTTTCATTGGTATGGGCAACGATCATTTCATCGGCTGAGATAAGTGCAAATCGTCCCGCTTTGAAGTTGCCCTCCTGGGTTAGCGAGAGCAGGTGCCAGAGGAATTTTTCATCGCATTTGAGCATCTCTTGGAACTCCATCAGGCCGCGATTCGCTTTATTCAGTTCGCCGTCGAACTTGTACGCACGCGGATCTGATTCGGAACCGTACTCGGAGATCGTCGAAAAGTCGATCGAACCGGTCAGATCGGCGATGTCTTGTGATTTCGGATCGGACGGGGAAAAGGTGCCAATTCCGACGCGCTCGTCTTCGGAGAGGACGATCCGCTCAACTTGCACGTCCTCGAGGCGCCCACCATACTCCGCTTGCAGGCGCATGCGGCAGGAGGGGCAGAGATTGCCTTCGATGCGCACCCCAAATTCCTGTTCAAAATCGGCGCGCAACTCATTGGGGATCAGATGCAGCGGCTCTTCGTGCATCGGGCAGCCTTTGATCGCATACAAGGCGCCTTCATCGGTGCGGGAGTAACGCTCCAGCCCTTTTTTCAACATCGTGACGATCGTCGATTTCCCGCCGGAGACCGGCCCCATCAGCAGCAAAATCCGCTTGCGTACATCGAGGCGACGGGCGGCCGAATGGAAATACTCCTCGACCAATCGCTCCAGCGATGCATCGAGCCCGAAGATTTCGCCCGAGAAAAAGTGGTATTTTTTTCGTCCGTTTTCGTCTGTCGTGATCCCCTCAGATGCGATCATGTTATAGATGCGAGAATGTGACGTTTGCGAAACGCCCGGATACTGTCTCACGATTTGCAGATAGTCAACGAACGTTCCTTCCCATCGCAGTTGTTCCTCTTGAGCCCGATAGGCATTCAACCGATTCAGCAGGTCCATGTTCGCTCCATCCTCCTTTTTTCGTCGGGCCCGTGCCCAACTGTTCCGCTGGGTCCCTGTGGTATTGATTAGGATATTCGGACAAATGCTTGCCCTATGACTGTAGGAGGCAAATATTCTGAATATTAGGTCAATGATAAGACTCGTATTGTGCCGTTCGTATTCTATATCTATGCAAGCCCGTTTGATCTGTTGCGTCCTTGGAAAAATTGAAATGAGGCCGTTTCTCTGATATGATATTAAGAGCGGTTATTAGTACTTACTTCTAAGTGGGTGAATGGTCATGCGCAAGAGCAAAATGAGCCTGATTTTTCAGGCTGCCATCGATGTATTCTCCGAAAAAGGGTTTGACAAAGCGACGATGGATGACATTGCGACACGCGCCAACGTCGCAAAAGGCACCATCTACTACCATTTTAAAAGCAAAGAAGAACTCTTCTTTTTCCTCGTCGAAGAAGGCGTTGAACTGTTGCGCGATGGCGTGGAGGCCAAACTTCTGCCCGAGATGGACCCCAAGGAAAAGCTGGAGGTCATCGTGCGCGAACAGATCAACTTCTTTGGACAATATCGCGACTTCTGTGTGATTCTGCTTCGTGAAGCATGGGGCGGGGAAGAACGTCAGCTTGAGTTTCGGAAGATGATACGCTCGTATATGTACCTGATTGAAAATGTGATTACTGAAGGGATCGAAAGCGGAGATTTCCACCCCGTCAATCCAGAAAATGCTGGTGCGGGTATCTTCGGCATGCTGGCGATCTCTGCCTTGCATATCTTGCTTGGCAAAAAGCAGTACGATGAAGAAGCATTGTTCCTCGATATGAATCGTATGGTGTTCGCAGGAGTTTTGAAACACACATAAGCCTGCAACGCAAAAAACGCCTCTGTTCCCAATGGGAACAGAGGCGTTTTTTGCGTTATCCGGCCAACTGATCTTTTTCATGCAGGTCACGCACGCGCAGCTTACGGCGGGTGGTGACGATATGGACCAGCAGGATGCCGACCAGCACAGCGCCGAGAATCAGCAGATCGCGCAGAATGCGCGCTTCATCCCCAGTGGAGATGAGCGAGCGCAGTCCCTCCACGCCGTAGGTCATCGGCAGGAAATTGTGGATGTTCTGGAAGATCTGCGGCACCAGTTCGATCGGGAACGTACCGCCGCTTGAAGCCAATTGCAAGATGAGCAGCAAGATGGCGATAAAGCGTCCCGGACCGCTGCCAAGCCGTGCGATCAACAGACCGATGATCGCAATCGCGGTCAAGGAGAACAGGATGTTGAACAGGTAAAACTCGGCCAGGTGCATCACCTGCAAGCCCAACACTTCGGTCAAGAAAAAGGAGACGATCAGCGCTTGTACGACCCCGATCACCCCGAGCGCCGAAAACTTGCCGAGCACAAGCGACGTCGTGGAAACGGGAGACAACGTCCAGCGGTATTCGCTCATCGACAGGATGAAATACAACATCAAGGCCCCGACCCACAAGGAGAGCGGGATGAAATAGGGAGCAAAGCCCATGCCGTAAGTCGGCACCGCATGCAGTGGTTGGCGCTCTGTTACCAACGGGTCGGCCATGATCGCCGCCTTTTGATCCGGATTTTTAATCGTCGAATCGGCGGTTGCACGGGTCAGTTCGTCGGCCAGCTTTTGATTGCCGTCTGCCAGATCGCGGGAACCATTGGCGAGCTTCTGGCTTCCGCTGAGCAGATTTTCGGTACCGCTAGCCAATTGACCGCTGCCGTTTGCCAGTGCGGTCGCAGAACTGGTAAGCGTCGCCGATCCGCTTTTGATCTCGCCAAGCCCTTTGTTGAGGTCGGCAGCGCCTTTGGCCAGCTCGTTGCTGCCAGACGTGAGCTTTTGCGCCCCGCTGACCATTTGATCTTGGCCGGAAGAGATCTGATCGAGCGCGCCGACCGCTTGCTCCAGACCTTGTTTACTGCCTTGCACTTGGCCTGCGGTCTGGCCCAGCGCATCAGCGACTCCGTTTACTTTTTGCATCGCGCCAAGATAGACAGGATCTTGGGCGATCGTGCCATATTTCTGTCCGAGATAGCTCAGCATCTCCTGCACAGACCACTGTGACGGGTCTGCCGAGGTCGGCTGTCCTGCCGAGGTGCCAAGCGTCCCTTGCATCTGGGTCAGCCCCGCTTGCAGGCGGTCGGTGTTCGGCAGCGAGCTTTGCAAACCATCGCGCACTTGCCGAATTCCCCCTGTGCTGGTGGTAAGCCCGGCCGAAAGTTGCTGGGAGCCAGATGCGATGTCTTTCGCCCCGCTCGCGAGTTTCGCAGAACCGTCGTTTGCGGTGCCGATCGCACCGTCGATCTTCCCGCTCCCAGCGGCGAGCTTCGCATTGCCATCGGCCACTTGACGGGCTGCATCATTCACTTTTTTCGTGCCGTCCGATAAGTCGCGGTTGCCTGTCGCCAGATCACCTGCGCCATCGGCCAGCTTGTTCGCGCCGTCGGCCGCTTTGCTGAGGCCGTTGCCCGCATCACCGATCACATCGAAGATGCCTTTGAAATACTCTTCGCTAAACTTGTTGCCAAGGT
The DNA here is from genome assembly GCF_002243515.1 of Tumebacillus algifaecis. Lineage (NCBI taxonomy): Bacteria > Bacillati > Bacillota > Bacilli > Caryophanales > Alicyclobacillaceae > Tumebacillus > Tumebacillus algifaecis. The sequence goes on along the minus strand of NZ_CP022657.1, from coordinate 1,191,762 downwards.
CCTCGCGCACTTGCGCTTCCAGCCGCGATGTGATCGTCGAGGCGATGTAGTTCTTGCCTTCATTCGGGGTAAAATGCAGCTGAGCGCGCTGTGGGTGATCCCCTTCCACCGAGCGCACATCGTCGGAGAAGGACGGTGGAATCGTCATCGTCAAATAATAGCGGTCCCCTTCCAATCCTGCTTGCGCCTTTTGCGCATCGACCAGTTCAAATCCAAACTTTCGGTCTTCCAAAAGCTTATCCACCAGTTCTTGCCCGTACTCGCCACGGTCTTGATTGACGATGGCGACCGGAAACTGATCGAGTCGCTCATAGGGGTCCCAAAACGCATACAAGTACATCCCACTGTATAAAAGCGGAATGATCATCCCGACGACAACCGCCGCGCGCCCGAGGCGAGAGCGTAGCAGACGGCGAAATTCAGTACGGAAAATCCAAAAGATACTCATCGTGTCCACACCTCTCCTTCCGGCAATTGCGCCACCAGGTCACAGCGTTCTGCCACCTGTAACAGAACCGTCGTCAACAGCACGGTACTACCCGCTTCCGTCAGGTCGCGCATATCGCGATAGGCGATCTCCCATTCCTCATTGGTCAGCCCCCGCTCCGGCTCGTCGATCAGCACCAATTTGGGTTGATGCACCAGCGCTGTAGCCAGTCCGGTCCGAAACTGTTCCAAATGTGGGATATCTTTCACCCGATACTTGCGCACTTCCTCCAAATCATACGTGTTCAACAGCTCGCTCACCCGCTCTTTCGCCTTGCGCACATGATGCAAACGCGCTTGAAACAGCAGGTGCTCTTCCACCGTCAACGTATCGAACAGCGGCGACAAGTCTTGAATCGGTCCGAGGCCGACCCGTTTTTTGTCCGGCTTCTTCCCGCCCACTTGCACCTCACCTTTTGAAGGGAGCAGGTTCCCCGACGCCAGCAACAGCACGCTCGATTTCCCCGTCCGCGATGGGCCATACACAGCCCCAATCTGCCCGTCCTCCAAATCGAAATGCAAATCCCGATATATCTGATGCCGCCCGTAGCTCAATTCCACATGTTGAAATGAAACATAAGACAAGGCATCCACCTCCTCGTTCCTAAAACTGACTGGTCAGTACAAAAACCAAATGATGAAAAGATTATACGCTCCTGACTGACACTGTGTCAACATACAAAAAGCCCCGTTTCCGGGGCTTATTCCAGTGCTTAGTATGTGATGGAACTTAGAGGACAATGCCACGTTCCTTCAAGTTGCTTTCCATTGCGCGCTTCATCTGCTCTAAGGAATGAATCGCCTTTTGCAAGTCGCCTTGATCTTTGTAGATGTCGCCGAGCAGCGAGTACGATTTGGCAATTTCACGAGGCAGATCGGCAACTTCGAATACGCCGACCGATTTTTCCATATACTCGATCGCAGCCTCGAAGTGGCCTTGCTCCTTTTTGATGATCGCGAAGGTGCGATAGACATAGCCGCGCTCGACTTCAGTATCGGACAGCAGTTGCAGTGCCGCCTCACAGTGTTTCGACGCTTCATCAAACACTTTGTTGGTCAGATAGATGCGCGCCATCTCACCATGCGTATGCGCCACTTTGTCATTGTAGCCATACTCTTGGTATTCGGTCAGGCACTCAGCCAGCGTCTGAAGCGCGACGTTCAGATCGCCACCTTCTGCTTTGGAGATCCCAAAGTTTTCTTTCACTTCGATCGCGAGCTTGATATTTTTCAAACCGCGGTAGAGGGAGATCGCATGTTGCGAATACTCGCTCGCCCGATCAAAATCGCCAATCTCTTTGAACTTCTGACCAAGGTGGCGATACAGATCGGAGATCATCGTAAAGTTGACCGAGCCTCCCAACAGCTCATGCGCGCGCTTGTAAGCGCTCAGCGCGTCTTTCTTCTCACCGAGGTATCCGTAGACTTCACCGAGCTGACTGAGAATCTCCGAGGACAAGAACGGATCTTTTTCCTCCAGCTTTTCGATCAGATCGAGCGCCTTTTGCCAGTGGTAGATGGCCAGCGGATAATTGTGGCGTTTCTTCTCGACGAGGCCGAGCTTTTTCAGGGCCAGGATCTGCATGTACAGGTCTTTGCGAGTGGCAGCCGACGACAAGACGCGGTCGAAACCGTCCATCGCCTCATCCAAGTGCCCGGTCTCCAATTGGCATTCCGCGAGGTCAAATTGAATTTCCGCCGAGTGCAGCTGCGGAATCGAATCCTCCATCAATTCGGACAGCACAGGAACGGCTTGCTCATACTCCCCGGCTTCCATCATGGCTCGTGCCACCTTGTATGTAGCGATCTGCTCAATTTGCATCTGCATATCGGTCAGGAAATATTCGATCGGGGTCTCCAGTTTTTCAGCGATCGCTTGCAGCAGTTTGTGCGACGGGTTGGCTTTGTCCGCTTCGATTTGCGAAATCATCGACGGGGTTACCATCCCGGAGCCAAGATCACTCTGCGTCAAACCTTTCTGAATGCGTAGTTCTTTAATCTTCTGTCCCAACGTTGCTGGCATACACACATTCTCCTCTCGTTCGATCCATCAGTCGTTCGCTGATTGCAATGAACATTTACTTTGAGTCAATTAATTTTCGTCTTTACCCGAACATTATTAACGGAGTTAATTCATTCTATACATTTCCAGACCCGAATAGACCAATTTTTTTAAGCAAGCACAGCTCCCATTCACAATGAAGTCAAGAGAAAAGACTGTGCGCGGGCACAGTCCATAGCAGTCGGCTGCTAACGCAAGGCCGGGAGTTCAACGCGTACGAATTGCAAGAGGTCATCCAGCGTCCCTTGACGATCAAACGGCAAAGGATGTTCGGGTGCTGGCTCGCCGTTGTTCACCCAATAGGTCTGCAGACCGATCGTGCCAGCGACGAGATCTTCGTAGGCATCATTCCCAATCATCATACAAGATTCGTAAGGCGCGCCAATTTTCTGTACGATCTCGCGGTAATAATTTGGATTCGGTTTGCAGAAATGACTGTCTTCATATGTGGTGACCAGTTCAAAGGGCAAATCGTCAATACCAGCCCAGCGCATCCGGTGTAATGTCGCCGTGCGCGGAAACAGCGGATTGGTCGCTAACACCAGCCGGTATCCTTTTTCCAAAGCGGCCAAGCAGATCTCGCGAGCCAAAGGGGTCGGCTCGGACAGGTGTGCCAACTCTCCAAACTCTCGGGCATAAAACGCATCGACAATTGGAAAGAAATCATCGCCTGTCACTTGTAATGTGCCAAGAAAGTCCGATTTAAACACCTGCTCGTTAGAAAGAGCAGCGTCATCATTTTTGACCATCGCTTTCGTCGATGCCCAGACTTGGGCCACAAACTGCTCCGGCGGCAAAAGATGGGCCACGCTGGCAGCAAGGTGCTTGAAATACCCTTTGACAAAACGGTCGTTATCCATCGGCAGCAGTGTGCCGTCAAGATCAAACAGAAGCGTTGTCAGTCCCATGATGCGTCTCCTCTTCTCTTACGTCAAATTCGGAAATCCTTGCTGGCGGAGGGCTTCAAAGACGACGACGGCCACGGCGTTCGACAGGTTGAGCGACCGTGCGTCCGGCAGGATGGGGATGCGAATCAGGCTGTCGCGGTTTTCCTCGATCAGCTCATCTGGCAGTCCCCGTGTCTCTCGTCCAAAGACAAGAAAGTCGTCAGGGCCGAATTCGATGTCGGTGTACGACTTGTCCGCTTTGGTCGTTGCAAAGAAGAAACGACCCTGCGGATACTTGGCCCGGAGGTCTGCAAAGCTGTCGTGGTAATGCAAGTCGAGCAAGTGCCAGTAATCGAGACCGGCCCGCTTTAACTGCTTATCATCAACGGAGAATCCGAGAGGCTTGACCAGATGCAGCGAACAACCTGTACAAGAACAGGTACGAGAGATATTTCCCGTATTCGCCGGGATCTCTGGTTCAACAAGTACAATGTGCATTGAAGTGAGGACCCCCTTTTTTAAACAGCAGGGTTAAAAGCTTTCTAAGATACTAGCATACAAAAAGGAACAGCCTCTCGCAACTGGGAAGGCTGTTCAAGTAGAATTTATGATATATTCTTAAATTTTTGTAACTGCAAAGACTCATATTCCAATATTTTTGACTCCTCTTGAATCCGTTCCAAATCACCGATCGGAATCGCCAGAAAAGCATCTACGCAGCGCGGACAAAACTGTGCCCCGACATGGCGCATAATTTCTTCTCGGGCAAATTCGATCGACTGCGCCTTGCGGTACGGACGGTCGGACGTGATCGCATCGAACGTATCGGCGATCGCAAAAATTCGGGCGAGCAGCGGAATGTCCTCCCCATGTAACTGAGCCGGATAGCCGCGTCCGTCAATTCGCTCATGGTGGTAGAGCACCACATCCTGCCCTTCTTTGAGAAAGTCGATGTCCTTGACCATCAAATGTCCCATGAACGGATGTTCCTTCATCACCGCCCATTCTTCTTCCGTGAGCGCAGACGGTTTTTTCAAAATCGAATCGGGTACCGCAATCTTCCCGATGTCGTGCAGCAAGGCTCCCCACTCGAGCTGCTGGAGCATGCGTGCGTCAAGGCCGAGTCGCTGACCGATCAACGCCGAATAGCGCACGACGCGTTGACAGTGTCCGTTCGTTTCATCATCTTTAGCAGCGACCGCATTGGCCAGAGCATTGAGCGACGACTGGTGCGAGCGCAGTAATTTTTGATTTTTCTCCTGCAATACCGAAAGTGCCACACCGAATCCCAAACCAATTCCGCCATGCGCGATCATATCAAAGAAAGTAGCAGTCAAATGAAAAAGTCCGTAACAGAGTCCGATCAAAAATCCAATCAATCCGTATACATAGCGTTTTTTTGCCAGCGGGAAGCTCCCCCTTCCATTTAGAATTTGACTGAATTTTATATCGGAACATTACTTCTACTGGAAATAGGGTGACTCCTGCTCATTTTCGTCCATTCACGACAAAAATTTTAAAAATTGTCTGGGATGTGATAAAAAACATATTGAGTGCGCGCCGTGAACGCATAGCTGTCCCGATAATCCCAATAGCGACGATGGGATGCGACCGTGTGCGCATTGACCAGCGGCATGCCGCTTACATCAAAATCGACCACGACCGTATTGTGCTGCCAGCGTCCGTCGCCGTCCCAATCATAGCAGATCACATCGCCCACTTTCAGTTGCCGCGGGTCGGCCACCGCTTGGGCATGCAACAGACGCGACAAGGCGAGTTTGAACGAATGTGCGACCGCCCATGAGTAACTCCAGGACTTGTTGCGGTGCCACCAGCCAGTTCCACGGGAGGATGTGAAGATCATCGGCATCCCACCCGCATGCACGACCTGCGAGATGAAATTTGTGCAATCGTTGCCCTGTATCTTTTGATAGGCCGGGTTGTAGCTGTTCCACCACAGCTCCGCAAATTTAAACGCTCGGACCCGATCATATCGGCCGCGCACCAGACGCTGTTCTGCCAAGCGCACGCTCGCTTCCTCAAGCTGTACGGCTTCTACTTTCGGATGATGCGGTGCTTTCTGCTCACAGTCGGCCTGATCCTGCACCACCTTCCACGTGCCGCCAAACGGAATCAAGGTCAGGCGGTGCACGCTGCGCCGCGCTTCATGACCGATGTCATCCCCCTGTTCATAAAAAAAGCGGACCTGTTCGATCAGATCGACCGTCGCTGTCTCTTGCTCCCTGTTCCAATAGGTTTTTACGATCTGCAGATCGGTCTTCGCCTTGCGATAACGCACCTCTCGGGACTGTAAGGCATTGCGCAGTGCCCGCACCTCCTGAAACGAATGACAATCGGCTGGCGTGCCTGACAAATAGTGCAGGAGCGTCGTCTCTTCGCCTTGCAGCCAAGCTCGATTTTTTTCTCGAAAAAATTCCTCGACCGTCTTCAGCCACACCTGTTTCTCCATGGGGCAGACCTCCTGTTTGAATGGCTTCCCCGCTCAAAAGAGACACTAGCGAGTGCATGCGTTCATCATCAAGCTATATGCGGGTTTGGCTTGCCTCCCTGACAGGAAAAAAAATCTTTGAACAATTTCCCACTCATGGTATACTATAAAATGAAACAGGGTTTCATCTAACGAAACACTCCGCTATGAGGAGGTTGCAGTATGGCTGCGGAAGGTGAAAAAGGCACGGTCCGTGCGGTGGAACGGGCTCTGGATATCCTGCTCTGCTTTTCCGGATCGGAAACCGAGTTGGGACTTTCGGACATCGCCAAGCGAATCGGGCTGCACAAGAGCACCGTACACCGCTTGCTCGCCTCACTGGAGAGCAAAGGCTTTGTGAGACGCCATCCCACCACCGAGAAGTATCGTCTCGGCTGGAGCGTGCTGGAGTTGGTCTCAAACATCAACCGATCGGACGACCTATCCTCGATCGTCCGACCTGAGATGACCCGGTTGCGCGATCAACTCGGTGAAACGACATCTTTGTATGTCCGCTCCGGGATTGAGCGCATCCGCATTCAAGCGGTGGAAAGCACCCAGCCAGTGCGGCGCGTCGCCGATATCGGCAAACGCTTGCCGCTTTATGTCGGCGCATCGGGCAAAGTGTTGCTCGCCTATGCGGAAGAACCAATCGAATTGTTTTTGAACGATCCGAGCTGGCCACAAGATCTGAACCGTGAAGAATTTATCAAATCGATTCAAACGGTGCGGGACAAAGGCTATGCGGTCTCGATCGAAGAGCGGGAGTTGGGCGCGGCTGCGGTCGCAGCACCGATCTTCTCGCGCACAGGCCAGATTGTGGCAGCGTTGTCCGTCTCTGGCCCTGTAGACCGCTTCACTGCGGCTTCGGTGGAAGAGTTTGCACTTGCGGTGCGCAAATCGACTGAGTTCATCTCCAAGATGGTCTAAGCGAGTTCACCGCTGATGTCTTCTGATCATGTTTGAATTTCCTGTTGGTCTAGGCTCCCTTTAGGGTACGCTAGATTGCAGAGACTCATATGAGGTTTATGGGAGGTTTTTGGAATGGGAAAGAATCTTGTACAAAAAATTCTTGAAGCTCATCTCGTCCAAGGCGAGTTGGTAGCTGGTAAAGAAATCGCAATCCGCATCGACCAAACGCTGACTCAAGATGCTACTGGTACCATGGCGTACCTGCAATTTGAAGCGATGGGCGTGCCGCAAGTTAAAACGGAACTGTCCGTTTCCTACGTTGACCACAACACCTTGCAATCCGGTTTTGAAAACGCGGACGACCACCGCTTCCTGCAAACGGTTGCTTCGAAGCACGGGATTCACTTCTCGCGCCCGGGCAACGGGATCTGCCACCAAGTACACCTCGAGCGTTTCGCAAAGCCGGGCAAAACCCTGCTTGGTTCTGACTCCCACACCCCGACTGCGGGCGGCATGGGTTCGATCGCAATGGGTGCAGGCGGTCTGGACATCGCAGTCGCAATGGCTGGCGGCGCTTTCTACCTGAACTCTCCGAAAGTTGTAAAGGTTGAACTGCAAGGCAAACTGCAACCGTGGGTCGCAGCAAAAGACATCATCCTCGAAGTTCTGCGCCGTATGACCGTTAAAGGCGGCGTAGGCAAGATCATCGAATATACGGGCGAAGGCGTAGCATCGCTGACCGTTCCGGAGCGCGCTACCATCACCAACATGGGTGCAGAGCTTGGTGCTACCACCTCGATCTTCCCGTCTGACGAAAACACCCGCATCTACCTCGAAGCACAAGGCCGCGGCGGCGACTACACTGCGCTGGCAGCAGATGCAGATGCAACCTACGATGAAGAGATCATCATCGACCTGAACACTTTGGCACCGAACATTGCACAACCGCACTCCCCGGACAACGTCGTTCCGGTTCCGGAACTGAACGGTCAAAAAATTCCGGTCAACCAAGTGGCAGTCGGTTCCTGCACCAACTCTTCGTACACCGACCTGATGCGTCTCGCGGCGGTTCTCAAGGGCAAGACCGTACACCCGAACGTATCTCTGGTCGTATCTCCGGGCTCCAAGCAAGTGTTCGAAATGATCGCTCGCAACGGCGCACTGGCTGACATCCTCGCATCTGGCGCTCGTATCCTCGAGTCCGCTTGCGGTCCGTGCATCGGCATGGGTCAAGCTCCGTCTTCCGGCGCTGTATCCGTTCGTTCGTTCAACCGTAACTTCGAAGGCCGTTCCGGTACTGCCGATGCAAAAGTATACTTGGCATCTGTCGAAACTTGCGCAGCTGCTGCTGTGACCGGCTTCATCACCGACCCGCGCGAACTGGGCGACCTGCCGACCATCGCAATGCCGGACAAGTACCTGATCGACGATCGCCTCGTGCTGTCTCCGTCCGAAGAGCCGGACACTGTTGAAGTCGTGCGCGGCCCGAACATCAAGCCGCTTCCGGTCAACACCGAACTGGCAGACGCACTGAACGCTCCGGTATCGCTGAAAGTCGGCGACAACATCACCACCGACCACATCATGCCGGCTGGTGCAAAAGTTCTGCCGCTGCGTTCGAACATCCCGGCGATCTCCGAGCACGTTTACGTGCGCGTTGACCCGCAGTTCCCGTCCCGTGCGAAAGAACTTGGCAAATCGATCATCATCGGCGGCCACAACTACGGCCAAGGTTCTTCCCGTGAACATGCTGCGCTCGCTCCGATGTACCTCGGCGTGAAAGCTGTCATCGTGAAGTCTTACGCTCGTATCCACCGTGCCAACCTGATCAACTTCGGCCTGCTCCCGCTCACTTTCGTGAACGAAGCGGACTACGAATCGATCGAACAAAGTGACGAAATCGCAATCGACAACCTGCGCGGCCAAATCGAAGCAGGTAACGAACTGACTGTGAAAAACGTAACCAAAGGCACCGAGTTCAAAGTGACCCATGACCTGACCGGACGTCAAATCGACATCATTCTGGCAGGCGGTTTGCTCAACTACACCAAATCCCAAGCGGTTTAATGAACTGCTGACGATTTGCTAACACTAAGGGGGAGCGACAAGCTTCCCCCTTTACTTTTCAATGCACATGCACACAGCTTCAGCTATTCGACATATGAGGTGAACTCCATGGAAAAATTTACAGTAGTAGTGATGGAAGGCGACCAAACCGGTCAAGAATTGCTTGAAGAAGGGCTGCGCGTGCTCGATCCGACGCTTACCGGTGTCAACATCGAATTTGCACGTTTTGACCTGTCGCTCGAAAACCGCCGTGCGACGCAAAACCAAGTGGTGCACGAAGCGGCAGCCGCGATGAAAGAACACGGCTACGGCTACAAAGCGGCGACGATCACTCCAGAGATTCCGGGCGATGTCGGCTCCCCGAACGCGATCCTGCGCAAAGGCATCGACGGCACCGTCATCGTGCGCACAGGTCGCCGCATTCCGGGCATCACTCCGGTTGCAGGCGTGTACGCACCGATCTCTGTCGTCCGCATGGCGGTTGACGATGCATACGGCGCAAAAGAGTGGCGCGAAGGCGAAGGCGTGGACGAAATCGCCTACCGCACCGAGAAAATCTCCCGCAAAATCTGCCGCGGTGTTGCTCAATACGCATTTGAACAAGCGCGCAAAACCAATGCAAAAGTATTCGGCGGCCCGAAATTCACCGTTTCCCCGGTTTACGAAGGCATGCTGAAAGAAGAGATGGACCTCGCTTCGAAAAGCTATGCGGAAGTAAAATACGAACCGCAATTGATCGACGCCACCTATGCGCTGCTGATGAACACTTCGGGCGAACCATTGGTCATCCCGGCACTGAACCGCGACGGCGACTGCCTCTCCGACCTCGTGTTGCAAATGTTCGGCTCGATCGCAGGTGCCGAATCGATCCTGCTGGCGTTCGACGATCAACAGAACACCTCGACTGTGATGGCCGAAGCTCCGCATGGCACAGCACCTGGTCTGTTCGGCAAAAACGTGGCCAACCCGATGGCGATGCTCCTCGCAGCCGCATCCTTGCTCACCTTCTTCAAAACGAAAGAAGCGGATCTCGCATCCCGTGCGATCTACGAATCGACTTTGGAAGCGGTTGTCGAAGGCACTCGCACCGCAGATCTCGGCGGCACCGCATCGACCACCGACTTCACCGATGAAGTGATCCGTCGTATGAAAACCAAGCTCGAAGTATGGAAAACGCTCGCGTAAACGAATTACGATCCACGCAGAGACCACCCGGCACCAGCGGGTGGTCTTTTGCGTATGCGCAACGCTTGACACCTTGTCATATGCTGTAAAAGCAATGTCAAGCGGAGGTGAGATAACTTGGCGGACAAATCAACCAGCAACAAGGGCGGAGACTGGCTGAAGCAGTTGTTCAACGAGATGATGCGCCCTCCGAAATGGATGAAAGACGGGAAGCCTGGTACAAAAAAGCCAACTGGGGATGGAAAAAAGGCTGAAGCTGACGTTTCACCAAAGCCGAAGAAACGTCAGCCTCCCGCTTGGTGGTCCTGGTCACAATCGGACGGGGTCCCCAAGTCACGGCAAAGAAATAGGGAGCGGCCAATACGCTCTCGGCAAGTGAAAAAAAACAATTCTCCTGTAAAAAAAGAGCGCACCTCCAAGTCCCAAGGTCGGCTATCCCAAAGCGACCTGGGCAGCGCTCTGCCTGGCTCCGCAAGCGATCTGCACGCGCAGATTCGTCGTCATGGCTTCAATCCGACTGTGCTCAAGTCCTACAAGATTACGCCGACCAAGGTCGAACCGTTCGGCCCTGTGCTTCGACTGCGCACCAATCAAGGACTGGTATCACTGAAAAAGTGCGATCTCCGCTCTGCACATGTTGCATTTTTGCATCAGGCGCTCCAACATGTCGAAAAGCAAAAGTTTACTCGCTTTGCTCCGTTTCTGCTGACGTCAAAAGGGTTGCCCTATGCGCAAATCGGTGGAGATACCTACTATGCGACACGCTGGCTTCGCGGTCAGGAGGTCGATTTCCGCTCGATGCCACAACTGGCCCTCGCAACGCGCACCTTGGCCGATTTTCATAAGGCATCACGAGGGTTTGACCCATCCGGATATGCGCCACCGTCGATCTTTGACATGGTCGATCGGTTTAACGACCGACGCGACGAATTGGTCGAGTGGAAGCGTCGCGCTTCGATCAAGTCGCGGCCTGACGATATCGACAAAATCTTTCTCAAACATGCCGATCATTATATCGCCGAATCGGATACAGCGCTAAAGGCGCTCAGACGGCCACAGGTGCGCTCACATCTGTTGTTCGAAGAGGATGACCCACCGCTTCTACATCTCGATTTGACACCTTATAACATGATCTATACGCCGAACAACCAAGTGGCCTTGATCGACTTCGATTTTGCTGCGTTTGGCCCGCGCACACTCGATTTGGCCCATCTGATGCGCCGCGCGCTCCAACGGCACGAATGGGACGAAGCGGTCGCCCGCCATGCGCTGGTCAACTACGGCGCAATCTCGCCGCTGACACCTGCCGAGTACATGATTTTAAGCGGACTGCTCCGCTTCCCGCACCGTTTCTGGCGCATCGGCTACCAACATTATGACATCGACCACGACCCCAATCACCTCGGCTACTTCCAACTGGCCGAAGCGGAAGAACCGCAGCGGCTCCGTTTTCTCGACGACTTTGAGAAGCAGATCGCTCGCATCAGGCGAACATAAAAAAGCCGACCAATTGGTCAGCCGATCCATGTCACCTTCCCATCTTGATCGAGTTGCGTCAATTACCATCGAGCAAGATGTGCCCCAAGCAGGTCGGGGCGGAATGTGTCGTATGCAACAACCAGACCTACTTTTGACGATCCTTGTTCGCGTAGGTCTCTTCCGAAAAGACGGCGATGCCATGTCGCTTTAACAGCGCTGACGTCACACCATCCCCCGGTCGTTTGTCACCTGAGAAGGTGCCGTCATAGACGAGCGCCGAGCCGCAGGAAGGGCTCCGCTCCTTTAAAATCGCTTCTTGTGCCCCAACCAATTGAGCCATTTTCAGCGCCTGCTGTGCACCTTTCAAAAACTGATCGGTCACATCTACACCTTGGTTGGTCAGCACTTTTGCTTTGCCGTCGAGCACATCCTCGCCTGTGCCGCCTACAATTTCGGCGGGCGGGCGCGGTGTGGACAAGCCGCCAAGCTGTTCTGGACAGACAAACACCGCCTCGCCCTGCTCGACCATCTGCTGAAATGCAGGAATCAAATTGTCGTCTCCGTCATAACGGCACTGACACCCCACCAAACAAGCGCTGATCACTTTCATGCTTCCGCTCCCCCTTCTCTAAGCTTCACAGCCCATGCCATCTCTTGCTTGACCTCATCCTCCGTCTCCCGTTCAAACGCCTCCGCTACAGCCTCACAAGTGCCCTCAGCGTCGATCTTACGCAAGGCCCACGCAATCGTCCCCCGAATCTCCGGCCGCTCATCCTGCTGTAACATCGAAAGCAGTTTCGGCAATGCTGCTTTCTCACGCATGTTGCCAAGGGCGATGATCGCATTGCGCTGCATCACCTTCGCACCGCGCCAAGCGGCCGCCGACTCGCCAAACTCACGGCGAAATTGCTTGTTTGACAGCTCCAACAGATGCATCAGGTCGGGAAACGCAAATTCCGGCTCCGGGTCGAACTCGATCGCCGTCCCAAAAGCCACGTCCTTGTTCTTCGGGCAGACCACCTGACAGGTGTCACACCCCCACAACCGACGTCCGAGCTTGGCCCGATACTCTTCGGGGATCAGCCCTTTCATCTGGGTGATGTAAGATAAACACTTGCTTGAGTCGGTCTGAAAGGGGTTGACCAACGCTTTGGTCGGACAGGCTTTCAGACACAGGTCGGGACAATCCGCACATTGCGGCAATAAACTAGGCTCGTTCGGCTCGATGTCAACATCACAAACCAGTTGACCGAGAAAGACCCACGAACCGTGCTTTTCGGTGATCAGCGAACAGTTTTTGCCCACCCAGCCAATCCCCGCCCGCTGCGCCACGGCCCGATCGACCAACGGCCCGGTATCGACCGAATTGTGAACGACGATCGGCCGCCCGACTTCCACTTCCAAGCGCGCTACCAACAGCTCCAGCTTCTGCTTCAGCACCTTATGATAGTCCATCCCCCACGCGTAGACAGACATTTGACCGCGCAGACCTTCCGGCTTTTTCTGACCGGCATACTTTTCGGTGCGATAGGCCATCGCAATCGCCACGATCGACTTCGCTTCCGGGAAAAAAGTTTTCGGATCGACCCGCTCTTCCAACACACCATGTTCGAATCCAGACTCATGCCCCGACTCTCGATACATGACCAGATGCTCGTACACATCATGAAATGGCTCCGCAGTCGTCACGCCGATCCCGTCGATGCCCAGTTCCTCACCGATCTGAGCAATCGTTTCCTTGTCGATCTCATGCTTGCCCATCCAAACCTCACATCCTTACCTCGGCACGGCCGCCCGCGCCAACTGATCACAGCGCTCATTCCAGTGGTCACCGCTATGCCCTTTCACTTTGACAAACTGTATTTGATGCGTCCGATAGTACCGCAGCAACTCTTCCCACAGATCGCGGTTGGCGACCGGCTGCTTTTGCGAGTTGAGCCAACCGTTCTTTTCCCAATTCACATACCAGCGCGACTTAAAACAGTTGATCAAATAGGCGCTGTCACTGTACACATCCACTTTGCAGGGATATTTCAACAGCTTCAGCGCCTCGATGACAGCCAGCAATTCCATGCGCTGATTGGTCGTTTCCCGCTCTCCTCCGGAAATCTCCTTGCGATGCTCGCCTGCCATCAGCACCGCGCCATAACCGCCTGGCCCTGGATTGCCCGAGCAGGCACCGTCCGTATAAATCACGACTTCCTTCATGCTTCACCGCCTCGTCCGCTCTCCGTAGGGTGTACACCAAGCCCACGCAATATATATTGCTGCCTCGCCTGCACGAGCTCTTCGTCGGACAACCCTTCATCGTCAAACAGTTCCATCACAAAGGCTGGAGCCATCTTCGGGTACAACAGCGCCCCCATCGTCTGCAACATCGCCGATTTGATCGAGACAAACTGAAAGACGCCCAGCTGCTGCCCTTCGAGCATCGTCCGATACAGACGCTGCCAAAACAAAATCGGATAGCGCCCTACTTGGTGATGCCGATCCGACTTCACCATAATTTCCTGCATCAAAATTTTATGGACTTCATCTTCCTGCCGCATCCAGTCCATGTAGCCTGCGATATATTGGCTCAACCGCTCCACTGGATCTTCAATCGCATCAACTTTCCCAAAGATTTCAGGTCCAGGGAATGCAGACTCGAGCACGGCAAACAGCAATTTCTCTTTACCACCGAAATGATAAGAGACAAGTGCCACATTGGCCCCTGCCTCCTCACATATTTGACGCACCGATGTGGCTTCAAAGCCCTTTTCTGCAAAAAGGCGCTTCGCCGCATCGAGGATTTTTGTTTTCACAGTTTCACTCATTTGCTACCACAACCTTCTGATCTGATCATCTCTTAGCCGAAGGGTCTCGATGAATCAACACGCCGATCACAGACACGCCGAGCGATGCCACCATGATCCACAGCAAGCTGGAGACTGCTCCGCTCGTTCCCGTGCCGCCAAACAACAAGTTCATATTGCCAAGCACCGCATACGTAGCCGGAAGGTAATTCCCGATTGCATAAAAGGTGTCAGACAAAAGCTCGCGCGGCAACATCGTGCCAGAGGTTGCGAGTTGAAGCGACAAGGCGACGATATTAAACAGCATGCCCGCCTGTCCGAACAGAAATAAAAACATCTGTGCAAAAGAGATAAACGCGAACAAAGTCAAGATCAAGAATCCGCACAAAGACCAAAATCCAGCCGCCGGCTCCACATCAAACAGATAGAGAATCGATGTGGCGATAAATCCGACGAGCACAGCTGCCCCAGCGCCGATGATCTGACGGGCCAGAAAGCGCATCCAGCGATTGGTCTGTCCCGCAATCATCGATGCTGATGCTGTCAATTGCATCGACAGGAGCATCCCGCCGACATAGGAAGCGAGCACAACCATCATCGGGACCATCTGCAAAGCAAAATTAGAAATCGGGTTGAGCGCCGTATACGTGCCTGTAACACGTCCAGTCACACCGGAAGCCAACGCCTGCGCCTGTTCAGCAGGTACGCGCATCTGGCCGAGCGCCGCCACGATTGATGTTTGGGTTACCTGTTCATTAACATTCTTCGTCACTTCGCCCAACACCTGCTGTCCGACGCTTTTTACCATCGCCGGATTCGATTCATTGACCAGCACTTCAATTTCTGTCTTTCCACCCTGTTTTTGTAGCTGTGCTGAAAAATCGGCTGGGATGTGAATCACCGCCTGCAGTTCGCGGGCGTTCAATTTTTCATTCCCCTCTTCGACAGATGCAAGATCATGCATGCGAAACGGTAAGCTCGACACCAGATGCTTTGCAATTTCCGCGCCTGTCACAGCGTCCTCACTGATCACGCCGATGTTCATCTGATCCATCCGCGCGGTCACATCATCATATCCGTTCATCCAGACCACCGCAAAGATCAACTGGAAAAGCAACATCGTGATCAATCCGATAATCGTCGTTTTTTGCTTAAAAAACAGCCCAAGCGTACGTCCCATCTTCATCCACCTCATCTAAACGATTGTTTTAATCAAACGTTTGTTTAACTCCTGTCTCTAGATTACCTGCAAAAGAGATCGGCTGTCAACAAGAAATCATCCAGATTAGGGAAGGCTACTTGAGAACAATCCTGAGGAGGAGACAGACATGCTAAAAGCTGACAAATTAAAGGGCCTGCCCCCCTACATATTCGCCCGCCTCGATGAGCGGGTGTTCCGACTGCGCGAATCGGGCGTGCAAGATATTGTCGATTTTGGCAAAGCGGACCCCGATCATCCGACGCCAGATGCGGTCGTCAAACGCTTGCAAGAGACGGCAGCCGACCCGGAAAACCATCACTATCCGGCCTTCAAAGGCTCGCTGTTCTTCCGCGAGCATGTGGCCAAATGGTACCGCGAACGATACGGCATCGAGATCGACCCGGAAACGGAAGTGATCGCACTGCTCGGTTCGAAAGAAGGGCTCTTTCACATCTCGCTCGCCTATGTCTCGGCAGGAGACGTCGGTCTCGTACCCGATCCGTCTTTTCCAGCCTATAACGATGGCATCTTTTTTGCGGGCGGCGAGGTCGTGCGGCTGCCTTTGACCAAAGAAAATGGCTATCTGCCCGACCTCGAAGGGCTTGATGACGAGACCAAACGGCGGGCAAAACTTTTGTTCCTCAACTATCCGAACAATCCGACGGGCGTCTTTGCACCGCCCGATTTTATGGAAAAAACGATCGCTTTTTGTAAAGCGCATCAAATTTTGCTCTGCTATGACCATGCCTACAGCGAAGTGTATTACGATTCGGCCAACAAACCGAAAAGCCTCCTCGAATATGCAGGCGGCAAGGATGTCGGCGTGGAGTTCATCACGTTTTCTAAAACGTTCAATATGGCAGGCTGGCGTTTGGGCGCCGCCATCGGCAACCAAGAGGTGATCAATTCCTTGCTCGTCGTGCAAAGCCACATCAACTCCGGCATCTTTGCACCGATTCAATTTGCAGGGGTCACGGCGCTCACCGAGATCACTCGCTCTTCCTTCCCGCACGAGCAGCGTGAAGAGTACAAGCGCCGCATGAGTTACGCCTTGCAAAAGTTCAAAGAGATCGGCTGGGATGTACATCCACCACAAGGCACCGTCTACCTCTGGGTACCGACGCCAGCCAACCTGAACGGCGAGCAGTTTGCCGATCACCTGTTGGAGGAGTACCGTGTGGTGGTGGCGCCAGGGACCGCATTTGGCAGCACAGGTGATCGCTATGTCCGGCTGTCACTGACCACCAACTATGAAAATGTGGTTAAAGGGATCGACCGCATCTGCGAAGCTTTACAAAAACAAGGCAAGTCCCCAAACGTTCCCGCTCATGAAAGCGAACGGAGCGACAGATGCTAAGTGCAGCATGTAAACGCCTGCTGTGAGGAGGTTTTGCAAGATGAAGTCCTGGCGCAACGGGTTGTCCGCTGTGTGTTTGCTTTCCTTCGTC
Source organism: Tumebacillus algifaecis (assembly GCF_002243515.1). Taxonomy (NCBI): domain Bacteria; kingdom Bacillati; phylum Bacillota; class Bacilli; order Caryophanales; family Alicyclobacillaceae; genus Tumebacillus; species Tumebacillus algifaecis. The sequence continues at coordinate 1,174,752 of NZ_CP022657.1, read as the reverse complement.
GCCACAGGTCTTTGGGGCTGTGGCCAGCAAGCGCTTCCCGATCGTGCACACGATAGCGGCGGCGCTACCATTCAATCTCGCAATGCGCAATTAGGCACGGAGCGGCTGATGAATGATGCGCAAAGCAACGGCATTCTCGCCGCGAACGAATTGGCACAGCGCTTGAATCAGCATCCGGGCATCCAAAACACGACCGTCCTGGTCTACAACGGTCACGCCTATGTCGGCTTGACCAGCATCGGCAATGAACGAATTCCCGATGCGCAAATCAAGCAAGATTCCTTTCGTGGAGAAAGCCCTTGGGGCACTACGTCCAACCCCAAATCGGCAGCCGGAATGACGGTGGAGCAGTTGCAAACCGAAGGAATTCGCAGCAACGCTGCGACACGAGAAGGTCCGCGTTCTTCGATCTCCGGTACGATCTCAGATTCCTTGAAACGCAAGGTCGAAAGTACGGTCAAACAATCGTTGCCGCATGTCCAAAAGGTCTACGTCACAGGCAATCTCGAGGTGACTCAACGGCTCAGCGGTTACAAGCACTTCATCTCGCGCGGCGGGGACATGGCGCCGTTTATGAACGATTTCCTGACCGTCTTGAGCAACTCGTTTTAAAGCAACAAAAAAGAGACACACCGCGCGGTGTGTCTCTTGCTATTTGCTAAGCACCATTTCGGCCTTCGCCTTTTCGATGACAGCGCGGATCTCCGGGTATGTCACTTCCACACCTTGTTGATCGCTACGCTCCAGCACGTATTTTACCGCTTCGTTCAGCTTGGCCGGTCCGTCGTAATGAGTAAACGCCCGCTCAGCGTAATGAAAGGCCTCCCTTCCGATCAAATTCAGCCATTCACGCTGTCTGACGCTCATCGTTGTACGGTAATAGCCGAGCGCTTTTAATTTCCACCGATAGAGTACCACGAGAAGGACGAACAAACCCAGTTCCAACCCCATAAGCAGGACGTCTCGTACAGAGATGTCAAAGGTTGCTGATTCCACTCCATTTTTTCACTCCCCCCTTGTTAAGCTGACCGTATGCGTATCATAGTCCCAAGCGATCACACAGCCGAGCAGCTCGGCCAACTCGCGCACTGGCACATAGGTCTTGCCTTCAATTAAGCGCCCCTGTTGTACCAGTGATGCGCCGTTTACTTTCACCGTCACTCGATCATCGACACGAGGTTTCTTCGGTGCCACCATGATCGGTGCCACATACGGACGGTCAAAAATTTTACACAGCGCGACTGCGACCGCTTCGGCCTGTGTTTGCAAAAAGTGCGCATCCGACATCTTCGCTTCTTCCAGCGCATTGGTGATAAATCCACCTTCGATCAACACCGCATCCATCATCGTGTCGCGCAACACCTGAAAATCGCCGAGGTACACTCCACGGTGCTTCTGTCCGGTCGCCGTCGAGATGTGGTGACAGATCAGGTCGGCCTTGTAATAGGCAGTTCTGTCCTTTTGTGACGGGTGAATCCACACCGACACGCCATGCACGTTTTCATCGACGCTAGCATCATAGTGCCACGAAACGTAGAGATCGGCCGAATTGGTGTTGGCAAGCATCGCACGTGCCTTCAGATCGACCGCATCGGTCACGCCCGGCACCCGCTCAATGTCTTTGTCCCGCGTCATCAGCACCTGAAATCCGGCGCGCAGCAGTGCCTCACGCAGATACAGGCACGCCTGTAAATTTACATCTTTCTCCCGCAATCGCTTGCCGACCGCACCGGGATCGCGGCCGCCATGCCCAGGGTCGAGCACAATTCTTGGCATTTGCATTCCTCCTTCACACTACTCCTATGCAGCCAACCTACACATTGGGGGACAACTGTTGCAGCACGCGGATAATGCCGCGTGCCGCCCCTTGCGCTTGGGCCTGCAAAAAGTCTGGGTTTTTGCAGCAATCACGCTCCAGCACACTCGACAAAAAAGCGCCGCGAATCTGCACGGCAGGCACCTCGACTAAGGACAACACCTTGTCGCTGTCCTGAAACACGCCGAGCATGATCTGCTTGGTCGCATCTACGATCGCATCACCGATCAGTTCAAACTCGATCATGTAGTGCTCATCCACATTCTCGTTGACCCACAGCGACACGCCGCTGACCTCTTCATCGGTCAAAAAATCGCAGTGCCACGAGACGAACAGATCGGCCTCCATCGCCGCAGCCAGTTCGGCCCGCTTCACCGCTGATACGTCCACATCGCCGGTGCGAGTGAGCAGCACATCGACGCCATACCCTTCCAATATCGTTTGCAACCTGCGGCAGACCGCGAGGTTGATCTCCTTTTCGATCAGCGTATCTGTAGTAAAACCGCTCTCCGAACCTCCATGTCCGGGATCGAGAACAACATGCCATTTATCCATTTTTGCTGTCATGCAGATAACGTGCTCCTTTCAATAAAAAAGACGCTATGCGAGCCGTGCCATCTTCGGACTGTACAGCAACAACTGACAGTCACATGGACACACTCTGCATAACGTCCTCCGGGTCTCGGTCGGACCATGTACTTTTGCTTTATTTTTTTTCGCGATAATAGGTAGTCGCTTCCATCACACATGACAAAATCTGTCCATGGTGCGTTTTCACCGTGCGGGTATCAAACTCACCCAACTTGAGCTCATCAAGGATGCGTCCGCGGTCAACGAGAACCAGCTTCGGACCATCATCCACGCGCACAGACTGGTAGATCGGTTCTTTTTGAAGTGCATTTTTCATGCAAGCAATCCCTCACTTGAATACGACTTTACATGTCAAGAATAGCACATATGTTCGTATTTTTGCAAGCTTAAACTTTAATTCTAGGAACATTTGTTCTTATTCGCGTAGTAGAACTTCCAATTGAATCCGCTCGCCACCCCAATCAATCTTCTTGATTCGGTAGGAATATTTGTCGCTCGGACGCTCCGACAGCGCGAATTGCAACGTATATTGCTCCGACTCCACATGCACCCACGGCGGCCAGGGCAGACCTTCCAGCACGGCGAACAGCGTCTTCAGTGGGATCGAATAATTGCCGACTTTCGCGTCCTCCGCCACCAGCGTCAGGTCACCGTTTTGTTGGACCTGCGGACGCATCCACATCGACAAATTCATCTGCCGCCCGAAAAAGAACAAAGCCGTATCGGTGCGCACCGTCCCTTTTTCCAGCGCCAAATTGGCATGTTGCAGTGGCGTCTCCTGCTTGGCCAACTGCATCGCAAGGTATTGATTGATCGAATCGATCGATACGTTCGCTTCGATCGGCACGCCCGCCGTATTGACTTGAGAAGAGGGTAAGGACGCACTTGGGCTTGGCCGAGCGCTGGTCAGGTCGAACCATATGTACAGCAAAAACGCGAGCAGAAGGATCAGGAATCCTGCGAGCAGAAAAAATGAAAAGCGCCACGGATTTCCAAACAGAGTTCTTTTCAAAGTGGACAAGCGGACTCCTCCTTTCACATTTCCTTCATTGGACAAAGCACCTGCAAGTAGGGTAGCATGGAGACAGACTCTGCAAAAAATGAGGGATTTTCCTATGAAATTAAATCGTTTGCGCAACTGGGCGCTGGGCTTGATTTTTCTTGCGTTTATCGTGATGTACATCGGCGTGTTCGTGCCTGTCCTGATGCCGTACCTGCTGGTCCTCGGCATGATCATGATCCTGATCTCGGTGTTCATCTACTTCCGCGTCGGAGCGATGTCGATGTCGATCCCCACTTTAGAATGCCCCCATTGCCAAAAAAAGACCAAAGTATTAGGTGTCGAGGACGGTTGTATGTACTGTCAAGGGTTGATCAAAGTCGAGATGGACGAATCGGACGGCCTGTACCTCGTACCGCGCACCAAATAACCTGATCATAGCTGAGTATATGAAAAAAGACCCCGTCTATTCGACACGGGTCTTTTTTCTTGCCTTAAATTCGCGGCAAAAGGGGGTCAACGCACATTGCTCGCACTTCGGCTTGCGGGCATCGCATACGCGTCGTCCGTGCCAGATCAACCAGTGATGAGCATCGGTCCACTTGGCCTTGGGGATGCGCTTGGTCAATTGCTTTTCGATCACCACCGGATCATCGCTCTGTGCCAATCCGATGCGATTGGATACGCGCAACACATGGGTGTCTACCGCCATCGCTGGAATTCCAAACGCGTTAGAAAGCACCACATTGGCCGTCTTGCGCCCGACGCCAGGCAGTTCGACCAATTGCTCCATCTTGGCTGGCACTTGACCACCGTGGTGCGTCAAAAGCAAGTGACAGGTGGCGAGAATGTTTTTCGCCTTGTTTTTGTAGAGGCCGATCTCTTTGATCTCCTGTTCCAACGCTTCCTGACTCAAAGCGAGAAACGACTCGGGGTCAGGATATTTTTGAAATAGCGTCGCTGTGATTTGATTGACCTTTTTATCGGTCGCCTGTGCCGAGAGGATCGTTGCGATCAACAGCTCAAACGGATTGCGAAAATCGAGTTCACAGTGCGCGTCTGGGTACATCTCATACAGCGTGTCGAGAATCTTGGTGACCGGGACGCGCGGCAGGTTCGCTTTGGCTTCGGTTGTGCTCATTCTTTCTCCTCCTGATATAAAAAGCGTGGCACGGTGTCCACCCGAACGATCTCTTTCAATTGCATACCGAGCAACTCTCGCAAAAACGGCAGTTCAAAGCGGGTTGAGCGCCCTTGCTTGAACTCTTCATAGACGGGCGAGAAATAGAGATAGTCGGCAGTAGCCACTTCGTAGTAAGCCGTTGGGTCGAGCGGTTGACCGCCAAGTTCTGCCGTGACCTCATACTGGTCCTCCACACCGCTTGGCACAACCCGCACGACAAGTCCCGACACTTGCAGACCGCCGACATAGTGACCACGGAAGCCATACCCTTTGCCCACGCGCTCTACATAGGACGGGTCGAGCCCCTTATGAAGTAGGCTGAGAATCTGGGCCCCCGTCAGCTCCAGCACCACCAGCGTGCTCGGCCCGGGGAAGCAGGTCAGCAGATCGGCACGGGTGACCTCCCCGGCGATCAGTCCGTGTGATAGCAGGCCAGCATTGATCATCGCAATCGGGGTGCCGGTCAGTCGGCGCATCCCATCGGTCAGCACATTGGACAGCGGAGAATCTCCGGCGATTCGATGTTCCAACGGCTCGGGCAGTTCGGCCACCACTTGCGCCAACTCCACCGCCGCCGCTTCCTGAAAGTGAGCAAGCACGTCCACAAGGTCCTGATCGGGCACGGTGCTCAGATCGCGACCGATCGCACCGCCTGAAAAAGACACGATCTTCCGCGACTCAACGTCCCACTCTACCGCGAGATGGCCATAATGCGAGCCGTAACACCCAGCCTGGCAGATGATCGTGTTGCCGACCTGCTCCGGCTTCTGCAACGCATGGTGCGTATGTCCGCCAAAAATAAGATCGATCTCCGGAAATTCGGCTGCGATCTGTCGGTCACTGTGCAAGCCTAAATGTGACATCAGTACGATCAGATCGACACCTTGCTTTTTGATCTCCGGAAGCAGCCGCACGATCGCATCACGCGGCTGCTCAGCCTCGATCCCAAACATTTTATAAAAATCAAAAAACGGTACGGTGAGCCCAAGTACCGCGATGCGAACGCCGTCCCGCTCCCAAATCTGATACGGCTCAAATTCAGCGCATGGCTCCCGCGTCTCGCTGTCAAACAGGTTGGCGATCATCACCGGAAAACCCGCTTCATTGACCAATTCATACCACTTGTCTCGCGGCAGTGTCAGTCCTTCGTTGTTGCCAAACGTCCACGCATCATACTCCATCTGCTTGAGCAACGCAGCGTTGGTACGGCCAAGCGTGCCCTCCGTCTCCATCCGCTTACGGTCCGCATGGTCGCCAATTTCCAACGTGAACACCAAAGCCAAATCCGCTTTGGCCCCTTCGCGGTGCCGCCTGATCTGGGTGGCCACCTGCAAGTATTCTTCAAAATGGCTGTGTACATCGTTCGTATGGAAAAAGTGGATTTTCATAGCGCCCGCTCCCGTTTCGCCTCTGTTTTCCTTATTCTAACACAAGTGAAAAAGCCACGCACCCGCGCGGCCTTTAGTCATCCGAACCATTGTCATGTTCATCGAAGGAGAGATGGTAGACCATCGTCGTCTCGCCTTGCTCACGTTCCCGCTCGGTCGCGGGGCGCTGTAATTCATCATCTTCAAGCCCTGGCGCGACCGTCGGCTCGTGACGACGCTGGTACAACCGTATCGTTTTTTGTTGCCTCTTCATCATGCACACCTCCTCGCATGGAGGTAGTATTCCAAGAACCAAAAAAACTCCTCGCGTCAGCAGGAGTTTTCTTGCCCCCAGTATTCGCTTTTGTAAAAACTGAATTATCCAATAATATCAGGCGCCATCGGTTCCGGCGGTTCCGTTTGCGCGAGGACTGGCACGCGCATCGGCTCCGGCGGTTCCGTCTTTGGAGCACCCATCGGTTCTGGCCGCTCCATCGAATCCCCCTTATTCATCAACTCAGCTGAAACTGCTGAGGCTTGATCATGTCCCCCACTCGTTACGTCCCATGCTCCCCCAGCCAAGAGTCCCCCACTCAAGAGAAGAAGACTTGCGAATGTAATACTCATCCAAACTTTGATTTTCACAGGAAAGACCTCCTCTAACCAATTAGTTGGACTGCATTCTGGCTGTACTGCTCGGCAAGCTCTGCGAGACCTGCTTGTTCAAAATTGTCAGCAATCTTCTGCAACAAAGCTACCACTTTGTGTTGCGTGTCCTCGCTACCCGCGAGAAACGTAGCCCGGGAAGCGCAAACTTCTAAATCGTCATAGCGGCCCAAGGCAAACAGGATTTGCGCCCAGCTATCGAGGCACAGCACCTCTTTTTCTTGCAAGCGGTATTGATGGCAAATCGCGATCGCTTGTGTGATGTAGTTTAACGCTGCGTACCAGTCACTTTCAGAAATCAGGTAATTGGCGATCGAGTGCAAGGTCGTCGCTTGCCCGGAGAAATCGTGAATGCGCTTTTTCATCTCCAACGACATCCGCCAAGCGGCGATCGCCTCTTCCATGCGTCCGAGGTCTCGCATCAGTTCCGCGTAGTTGTGCCACGTTCGGGCAAGATGCAGGTAATCCTTATGTTTTTCAAAACCGCCTCTTGCTCTTGTCAAATGTTCATACGCTTCATCAAAACGCCTCTGCGCCTTATAGCAGATGCCAAACAACATTTCCATCAGCGCGACGTCATGTTCTTCGCCAAACGCTTCAAACCACTTTAGAGCTCGCCCTGCATATTCGAGTGCGGCGTCATAACTTTCCAGATGCTCATAGACGAGCGCGATGTTCTGCCAGAGGATCGCGAGGTTCCGATCTTCGGAGTGGAACGTATTCTGCCACTGCTGCTCGACAGCAACTAAGAAGGAAAGCGCCTCGTTGTACATCCCCACCTTTATGTACATCCGGCCTTTCATCCGCAGTCCGGTCAGCACCAGTGCAGCTTGCTCCACAGCATCCGCCTGGGCTACCCAGTGAAACCACGAAAGCGCCAACCAATATTGACGTAACTTGTCCAGAAGCTTGCCGATTCGAAGTGCTAAGGAATAATCAGCGTGAAGCCGTACGATCGATTCCCACGTTGTCAATTGATCGCCGATCAGTTGCAAAACCGCATCAGAGCCATCTTCAACTAACATCTCCAGCTTGGTAAGCTCCTGCTCTAACTCTTGAACAGTACGGACGGTAATCATCGACTCCAACACACTCAGCTCCCCTCACTTCACTTTGTACTCGGCCGTTGATTCATGCTGTCTGTTCGCCTAATGTTTAGTCTTCCGTGTTTAAAAATATAATAGGGTTTCGATGTAAGTTTATCAATAGATTCCTGACATTTTATTATAATATGACTAAACTTCTCATGATTCTCGTTAATTCGACAAAGTTCATCGCGTCATTTGGGCTGTAGTTCGCATAAAAAGATAGACGCCTGTATACCCATACGGTAGACAAGCGTCAAATTCCTTTTTATTGAATTGAAAATGCCAATCGGTACAGCGGAAGCATCGTTTCAAAAGCGGTCTTGGCTTGCGCGGCAAACGCATCGGCGCTCATTTGCACCGCTTCTTCGCGCGGGATTTTAATCCCGATCATCACTTCTCCGTTCTTTTGCTTGGCAAGGCGCTGGGCGATGTTTTTAAAATCAGCATTCTTCATCTCGCTTTGCACCATCCCGTTTGGATTCATGTGATCTGGATACCAAAGATAGTGGGACGGGATCGTCGCTTTGATCTCTTTTAAATGCTTGATCATCTGTTTGGCGAACACGCCTTTCATCGGCGACTCATAGATGATTCCGAATTGAATGAAGGCATGGGTTCCCCACGCCCCGATCTGAAAGTGTGGATACATCTTGTATCCGCGCTTGTTTTTGCTCCATGCAACCCACGAATCTTGGGGCGGGTTGGTCTTGCGGCGCGCGTGTTTGGCCACGTGCGGGAACATCTCCTCACCGGTCAGCTCGCTCAAGATCGGCACAAAGTCATCGCCTAGTTGCGTTAGTTTGACCCGCAGGTGGGCGATCAACGCTTCCATGCGCTCTTCCAGTCCTTCTACTTGAAACACATCAAAATCCGCCTCGGTAAAACCGGTAAACTTCAAGTCGTTTCGCTCCTCAATACCCTTTTTTCACATCGATGACATTTTGCATCGTGCCTTCTGCACCGCGGTAGATCGCCAAATTGTGCAGCAAGATGGCCTGAGCACGTTCCATATATTTCGGGGAGCGCGCCGAGACATGCGGTGTCAGGATCACGTTGTCCAACTTCCAAAACGGATGATCTGCCGGCAGCGGCTCCTGTGCGAACACATCCAGTCCCGCTCCACGAATTTTCCGCTCCTGCAAAGCGGTCAACAGTGCCGCTTCATCGACCACCTGTCCACGGGCAATGTTGATCAGAACGGCGCTTTGCTTCATCAGGCCGATCTCGCGCGCGCCGATCATCCCGTCTGTCTCCGGCGTCCGCGGCACGATGACCACCACATAGTCAGCGCGGGTCAGCACTTCATCAAGCCCATTTCGGTCGAACACTTCATCAAATTCAGGCAGGTCGCGCTTTTTTGTGGCAACGCCAAGCGTGTGCATTCCAAACAATTTGGCGCGCTCCGCAATCTTGCTCCCGATCGCTCCAGCACCGATCACGCCGAGCGTCTGCCCATCCAATTCGTCAATGCGAATCGTGCGATCCCAATGCTGTTGCTGTTGATGTTGGTACAGTTCAACAAAACGGCGGGAGAACATCAGGATCAGGCCGATCGTATATTCGGACATCGGCCCGACATGAATTCCCCTCGCGTTGGTGACGAGAATCCTTTGTTTGTCCAGTTGCGAAAAGGGCATGTGTTCCAGACCTGCGGACAGGACGTGTACCCACTGCAACGAGCTACAAGTCTGTACGATCTCTGCGGTCAAGTCTTCGCCGTATGTAATCAGGATCTCTGCTTCTGGCAAGTGATCTCTCGCTTCTTCCAAGTTGGGAAACACATGAACGTCTAAATCGGAGGCAATTTCCTTCATCTTCGCTACATGCCGGTCGCTGACCGGGCAGGTGGTGATCAATACCATAGTCTCAGCCCCTTCGATGTCTGTTCTTTCATTATGGGAAAAGTCTCGCAGGTACGCAACCTTTCCCTTTTGTTGTAAAATAGAGGCAATTCATGAGAAAGGTTGAGGTGGTCTCAAATGAAGGTGTTTTTGACCGGGGCGAGCGGTTTTGTCGGACAGGAGATCGGGAAGCGCTTAGCGGCGGCAGGTCATGAAGTTCGTTGTCTGATCCACAACAGCGCCCAACTTCCAACACAGTTCCAGGCGGTGCAAGGCGACATCTTGGACAAAAACAGCCTCGTTTCAGCCATGCAAGGGTGTGACGCCGTCGTGCATCTGGTGGGGATCATTCGCGAGGCGCCGCAAAAAGGCGCGACGTTTCAAAGGATTCATGTGGAAGGAACTAAAAACATGGTCGATGCCGCTCGGGAAGTTGGCATCTCACGCTTTTTACAGATGAGTGCGCTCGGAGCGCGACCTGGCGCGACGAGCCCTTATCACCAGACCAAGTGGGACGCAGAAGAATATGTACGAGGCAGCGGACTGGAATGGACGGTGTTCCGCCCTTCGGTCATCTTTGGCCCTGGAGACGGCTTCGTCTCACTGCTGGCCGATGTGTTAAAACGTGCGCCGCTGTTTCCGATTTTCGGACACGGGCAATTTCCGCTATCACCAGTCGCGCTGATCGATGTGGCTGAAGGATTTGTGCGTGCGCTCGCCAAGCCAGAAACGGTCGGGCAAGCGTATGAGGTGGGCGGTCCGGAGGCGATTTCGTATCGCGATGTGATCGCGTGCATCGGGCAGGTGGTCGGTAAAAAACGAGTGCGGACCTTCACCGCACCGATTCCCTTGGTGCGTCCGGTCGTTTCGCTCCTCGAAGGGTTCTCCTTTTTTCCGATCACATCCGCCATGCTGACCATGCTCGTCGAAGGAAACGCCTGTGACTCAGCGCGATTTGCAGCCGATTTCGAACTGACTCTCACCCCGTTTCGAACCGGCATCTCCTATGTTAACGGTTGACCAACACGCTCAATTCACGATAGATCTCCAGAATGTCTTCATACTTCATGCGCACCAATCCGCTGGATGATGGCGCAACAAAATCGATGACGCCAGGCACAGCAGATTCCGGTTGAACGCCCCAAGGAATGCTGCGATGGCCATTGTACTCTTCATACACACCTTTGCCAACAAAGCAGGCGACCATCGGGGTGTGCTCACTGATCAACTCGCGCAGGCGAACTCTTCCTTCCGCATATTCCTGCCGAGTGATCTCGTCGGCACGCCGTGTCGAGCGGGCGACGATGTTGGTGAAACCATAGCCGATCTCCAACAGATCGCGGTCTTCCGCCGGCTTGATCAGGCGCGGTGTCAGGCCCGCATCGTGCAGCAATCGCCAAAAGCGGTTACCACGTCCAGCATAATTGTGACCGATCTCTCCCGATGTAAGCGATGGATTATAGCCAATAAATAAAATGCGAAGCCCCTTTTTGATCGAGTCTGGAATCGGCTGTTGATTCAGTTCTCTCATATACATGTACCTCCCCAATCTACGCATACTAGGTTCATCTGCCAGCCAAAAGGAGGAGCTGTTCATATGAACCGTGCGGAAACAGTTTTTCAAAATCCGGCATTTCATGACGGCGGTGTCGGCAAGGTGAACAATTTCACCGGAGCCGCTCTGACCACCAATACGTATTACTTTCGCCCTGGGCAAACGCTGAACGTGCAAAGCCGTCCCATCAGCGATCAAGTCTATGTCGTACTTTCAGGTGAAGGTCAATGTTTGTTGGACAACGGACAACAGGAGACGATCAACATTGCGGCCGGGTCGGTGGTCTATGTCCCGAACGGCGTGCAATTTCAGATGGTAAACTCAGGAAGCCAGGAACTGATCTGCACCGAAGTGTGTCATCCGAATCATTTGCACGAAGCGAAAGGCTACTAGTTATGTACAATAGAAAACCCGACATTCCTTCTGTGGAAGTCGGGTTTTCTATTTCTTTCTTAATTACTGCTTAATTACTGAGGACGAAAAACGCCTAGTAGCTGGCCTCTGCATTCGTCAGATACTTCGCAAGCAAGTTCGGAAGATCGATCCGCAACTTCGAGTTGGCGACCACTTCATCACAGCCTGCCTCTTCCGCAGCCTGACGAGCATCGACGTCTACGTGGGGGCCATAGGCGAGGACAGGAACACCTGTCTCCCTCGCTTGGGCCACCGTCTTTTGCCATCCCTCCGTTACGGCGGTCAGATCCAAAATGACGAGTGACGGATAGATGTCTAGTTTCTCGATGATTTCTTCGTTCGAGGAGACCAAGATGACATGACCGCCAAGCGCGCTTGCCACCTCACCAATACGAACGGAGAACATCAGATTGTCAACCCAAGCCAATACAGTCTTCACAGCTGCTTCCATGTACACTCCCCTTTCTCCCCAACGAATAGGAACGTTCTTTAGGTACGTACTATATACATTAACGAAATTTGGCGTTCCCTGCAAGTGCCTCAGCTCTGATTTTTATACATTAAGCCAATTTATAATGCGCATTCTTCGATTTCAAAACCGAGGTCTTCGATCATCTTCCAATCGGAAGTCGGCTCCTGTCCCTGCGTCGTCAAGTAGTCCCCGACGAAAATGGAGTTAGCCGCATAGAGCCCGAGCGCCTGCAGCGAACGCAGATTGATTTCGCGTCCACCAGAGAGCCGAATTTCTTTGGTCGGGTTGAGGAAACGGATCATGGCGACCGTCTTCAGACAATGGCGCGGGTTGAGATATCGAACCCCTTCATACGGCGTGCCGTCGATAGCGTTGAGGAAGTTGACCGGGATCGAATCGGCATCGAGCGCACGGAGCGCAACAGCGATGTCGACCAGTTCCCGATTCGATTCGCCCATTCCGATGATCATACCGGAGCACGGGGACATCCCCGATTCTTTCGCTTTTTGCACAGTGTCCACTCGATCATCATACGTGTGTGTCGAACAGATCTTGTCATAATTGTCTTGCGATGTGTTGAGGTTGTGGTTGTAGCGCTGCACGCCCGACTCGGCCAATTTTTGGGCATGTTGGTCGGTCAGAAATCCGAGGCAGGCGCAGATTTTCAACTGGGTGGTCTCGCGGATCTCTTTGACCGCTTCCACCACCCCATCCAATTCAGCGTCGGAAGGACGGCGGCCCGACATCACGATGCAATAGGTGCCCGCTTTGCGTTTGATCGCCTCTTGAGCGCCTGCGAGAATCGATTGTTTGTTCAGCAATGCGTATTTTTCAACCGGTGCATCGGAGACGATCGACTGCGAACAGTACCCGCAGTCCTCCGGGCAGAGTCCCGATTTGGCGTTGATGATCATGTTAAGTTTTACTTTCGTGCCAAAATAATGCTTGCGGATTCGGAATGCCGCCTGCATGATATCGAGCAGATCTTCGTCAGGCGCTTCGACGATCTGCAGCGCTTCCGCTTCGCTCGGGACGTAGCCGTTCAAAATTTTCTCTGCCAATTCGCGGTAGTTGCGGTTCGTTTGTACGGTCATGTCAGTTCCTCCTAAAATTCCACTTCCTACTCAATTGTCAACCTCATAAAAACAATTAGTTTACAATAAGAAAAATTGTACCATCCTCTACCAAATGCGGCAAGTTCCACGTGCCTGACAAAAAAAAGACAACTTCGCAGGCAGCGAAATTGTCCATGAGCATTAATAATCTTCTTCATCCTCTTCCTCTTTCCCCGAGCGCGACTTCGACTGGATCGCGCGATCAAACAGGCGCGGGAACAGGTGATGCGCATCGAGGATCACAAACGCCAACACTGCCGACAACAGTCCGCTCAAGTACATCCCAGCGCCGATCATCAGCCCGATCGCCGCTGCGACCCAAAGACCTGCCGCCGTCGTCAAGCCGCGGACAAAGCCTCGGCCGTCCTTGATGATCGTTCCGGCACCAAGAAAACCAACACCTGCGACAACTTGCGCGGCCACACGACCTGGATCATAGGTCGCCCCGGTGGTGGGAAAGCCGTACTCGGAGGCGAGTGCAAACATACAAGAACCGAGGCACACCAACGAATAGGTTCGAAAGCCAGCTCCAGTTTGAAATTTACCAGTCTTTAAATTTTTCTCTCGTTCCAGCCCCATGATCGCCCCTGCGAGGAAGGCGATCAACAGCCGAATCGCTACCACATCGATGTTGGCAAACTCTGCCACTAGATCATTCCAAATTCCTGACAATTGCGAAACCCCTCTTCACTTAACAATTTCTAAGTATAATGATACACATCTTACCACAAAACTTGACAGAATGGTTGTACGAATCGTCAGAAAACTCCATCTTATAAGTAATCTCCGGGAGATGCTTACGAAAGGCCCTACCTATCGAGCAAAGGTACGAACAACAACCAACAAACAAGGAGGTTTTTCACATGGATTGGGTAGAACTGGTAACGAATTACGGGTTCCCTATCGTCGTCAGCCTCTTTCTCCTCACCAAGACACAACAGAAGTTGGAAGAAGTCACGACCTTACTAGCCCGCATTGATAAAACGCTGGGAAAACGCTAGGCTGCACCCTGCAATCGTGTTCGACAACCTCCCGAGAGAATGACCAAGGTCGCAATCCTGCACTCCCAAGGATCAGCGACCTTTTTTGCCACGTTCCCCTATAAAAAATCGACACATCCTCACCGTATGCGACCTGCTGCTCGTTTAGAATCGTTCGGTATATATCGCATTCTAAACCGGGAGGATGTTCGTTTGCCGCGCTGGTCGGAGCCTGTTTTCTCCACATACATGATTTGCGTTGGCATGACTTCACTCTGGCTGCCCATTGATCGCATCCTATGACTTTCTGACCAGATTCGGAAAAGTAATATATGACCTTATCGCTCAAATAAGTTACTGAAATTAAGTGTGAAGTAGTTATAAAATTACATCAAGAATCATTTGACAAATTGGTAGAGTTGTTGATCGAAATGGGAGTCCATTTGAAATCAGCGCTTTAACTCTTCCGAAATCATGAAAAATTAGGAGTGATTACTATGTTGATGACAGAAAAATTGTCGATCCGAATCGTAGGAAATTCCGCAAATCTTTTGGAACTGAAAAACTTGACGGCCACAGCAGAAATGGTTCTGGGTGATGAGTCGGCAGATGACACCCAATACCTGCTGGCAGACGGGGCTCATTCCGATGCTAACGAGCTGATCCAATCGTCGTTGTCTACATGGCTGGATGCAGGCAAAACGATCGCGATCTGGAACCCTTCGGAGCAACAGCTTGCACAGCTTCAAAATTTGACTGGCATGGGCGCACCCGCGACTGAGGAACTGGCAGCGGTCGTCATCACCAAACATGCACAACCGGCAAACGGCTATCATCTGAGCGTGGTCCCGAAACAAGCGGCTGAGAAAGTAACACTCACTGTAGCTACTGCCGATGCAGACGAGCATCATGCGCCTGAAACTTCTGAGGTAGAGGCAGTCGAAATCGATCGGGAACAACTCCTGCTCCAACACTTGATCGCACACGGTACATTCGATGCGTCCGGTTCGTCATTGTATCCGCCATCAGGGGCAACTTTTGGCACAGCGGCACAATATCACCCCTACAACGTTACTTGGGGCGCACCGACTTGCAACGGGAATGCGGATGATTACACAGCTGGAACAAATACGCAGTCTCCGACTGGTGGCGTCTGGAACTACTATTACGTGTATTATGTGGATGGAGAAGGCGGTCAACCTTACTACATTGTCATCTTGAAACAAACAGTTCAGATGAGCCCGAGTCAGCGCATTGCCAGCAGCTATAATTCCAATGGATATTTTCAATACGCAGTGGAGCTCAATAACAATCAACCCACCGCCGCATGGGGTAGCAGCGCAAATGTAAATCTGTTGCGTCAATCGCCGAGCACCTCGACTGATGGCGCTTCCCACGTGCGTTTCGAACAGTCCATGCGGCTGATGGTCGATAACAATGGGGGACAAGTTGCGACACCGTTCTCGGCGATTGAGAATTGCGACAATGCAATTCCCGGTTGGGGCGTAATCGATCAATCCTCTGCTGGGCGAGGCATCACAGACTGGTACTTCCACCAAATCGATACGTGGGACCCGACTGTGAACCCTCCTGGCGACTTTGGAAATTGGTGGGCCAGCGTTTTCCACGGCAAGTATAACGGCCAAGTCAATGACATGCCTTCCCTCTCCTACTCCAATCTCCAAGTCGAAACCATCACTGCGTGGAGAGTTGATGCGAGCAGTAAAGATGTTTCCCTTAACGTATCTGGGAGCATTGGACAATCTCTTGCACTTCTGCACAACTACAACGGATGTACAGGAGCTTCTGGTAGCAGACATCACCACTTGTATAGCGGATCTTATCCGATCGGATGGACTGACCCACTCGATCTGGGCAAAATCGTAAGTCAAGGATATTAATCATCATGGCGACTTCACAATTTGCGGGCTCCTTGCCAGGTGAATTCTCCGTCGATGCGAACGGCAGTGCCGTGTATTCCATCCCCCTGCAACTCCCAATCGGGACAGCAGGAGTGATGCCCCAATTCGCTTTGGTGTTTCACAGCGCGTTTCAAAATGGGCTGCTCGGGATGGGCTGGATGTTGCAAGGTCTCTCCGCCATCTCGCGCGTGCCAGCCACCGTTGCGCAAGATGGGCACCACGGAAGCGTATCGTATGATCAAAATGACCGTTATGCACTCGATGGACAACGCTTAATCGTGACGGACGGAAGCTATGGATCGTCCAACTCGACCTACCGTACGGAAATGGAAAGCTGGGTGAAGGTCGTCCCCGTTTTCCACAACCCCAGTCAGGTCGCACAAGGACCGGATGGATTTCGCGTGTACACGAAGGACGGAAAAACGTGTGAATATGGGCTGACAGCAGATGCGAAAACCCCTGCCTCCGCTACGAACCCTGTGATTCGCGAGTGGGCGCTCAACAAAGTCACCGATCGTCATGGCAACTACATGACGTTCTCCTATCAACAGGATAAAGGGAACAACGCCTACTATCTCTCCCGAATCGATTACACGGGCAATTCGAAGCTGGACCCGAAGCGCTCCGTGCAATTCGATTATGAATCCCGTACCGATGTAGAAGTTGCCTACGCGGGCGGGGCAGCCGTAAAAACGACGCAGCGCCTGCGTCACATCACGACGAAAGTAAATCAAAGCACGGTCTTACAGTATCAACTCGATTACCAACTGGGCAAGGCGACTGGACGCAGCCAATTGCGCTCGCTCACTCTTTTGGACGCCGCTGGAAATACGATGGCACCAACTAAATTCGAGTGGCAAGATGAAACAGGACCGTTGCTGCAAACTGGAAAATTGTTGCCATCCTCTGGGATTCCCTATGGGAGTACAATCTTGCCGATGGATGTCAACGGGGATGGACGCACCGATTTGGTATGCGCCTCCCGCGATGCACGAGGCAATCTGAAATTGGTGCTGGTCCTTGCCAAATCGGACGGAAGTGGCTACGAAGCAGGGATCGCATTGCCGGACAGCGGATTGCTATTTGGCGGTCAGTTTCTGCCGCTGGATGTGAACGGTGATGGCTGTACCGATCTGGTGTATGCGGTCAATCAAAGCGGAAAATTGGCGTTGACTGTGTTTATCAGTGGGCTCGATCACCAAGGGAACTGGACATTAACGCCAGGTCCGCTGCATGCGGGGGGACCCTCTGGGATTTCCTATGGCGGAAATTTGATCGCCTGCGATGTCAACGGCGATGGTGCAGTCGATTTGGTTTACGCGTACAATTACAAAAATGGAAATCTCGGACTCATCACCCTGCTCTCGAACGGGACAAGTTTCTACCGTCCTGACAACAAGGTGACCGAAACCACACTGAGTATGTCGGGACAGTGTATCCCGCTAGACCTCGACGGAGACGGACAAACCGATCTTTTGTACGCCTACCAAAATCATGGCACGCTCGATTTTGTCTGGTTCCGCTCCAACGGCACATCGTATGAACAGCAACCGGGCAGTCCGTTGCCAGCTTCACCCTCCCTGCCGTACGGAGGAACGCTGTTGCCGATGGATGTCAACGGCGATGGGCTGATCGATCTGGTTTATGTGCGACGCAATTCGCTCGGCCACCTGTCGTTGCAAACGCTATGCTCGACAGGAAAAGGATTTGAGGTCCAAGCCGAATATGACACCAACTTCAAGCTAGGCTCGGTACTTCCACAGCTGTTGCCGATGGATGTCACCGGGGACGGCAAGACAGATTTGGTCATCGCCTCCCAAGACAATCAAAAAGTATACCTGTCCTACTTTTTGTCACAGCACGGGAATTTCCAAGCGGCCACGAATCCCCAACCGTTGTCGTCCAGCGCTTGGGGCGGACAATTCCTCCCGCTTGACCTTTCCGGAACAGGCAAAAACGATCTGCTGTACTTTACAAAAGGGACCACCAATTACGATCTCACCCATGCTGCTTCGTCACCGACGATGCCCGATCTGCTAAGCAAGATCACGACAGGGCTCGGCGGCGAATACACACTGAGCTACAAACCCTTGACCGATAACTCGGTCTACTCGATGGGTGACCAAGCGAACAGCCAGATCGAGCCGTTGACCGGGTATAACACCATTTCCGGTTCTGTGTATCAAGTCGCCACGACCGGATTGGCAGGCGGAAGTGTCGGAAGCGTTCCTGCGTTCCGAGATGTCACCTTCCCCAAATATGTAGTGTCCGAGGTCGTGAAAGCGGACAATCAAGGCAACAACTACACGAGCGATTATTCGTACGAAGATGCGAAGATCGACCTCCAAGGACGGGGTTGGTTGGGCTTTGCCGTGATGCGAGTGAGTGACCACGAGCAAAAGGTCACCGTCGAAACTCATTATCACCAGGAGTTTCCGTTGACCGGTGGTGCGAAAGAACAGAAAACGTACCGCTCCTCCGATCTGGCCTTGCTGGAGCGCACCCTGCAAAGCTATCAAACGCCAACCTCTGCTCCCGGCGTGTACCGTGCCGAGATTCAAGAGATTCAAACAGAATCCTACACGTACGGGGTGCTCGATCATACCAAGCAGAAAACGATCACCTACGATGCGTATGGCAATCCGGTGGTCACGATCGATTCGGACGAAGGAATTCCTTCTCCTCTGTACACCCTGAACACCTATCGGAACGATCCGAATCAATGGGTGATCGGCCTGCTCACCGAGACCAAATTAACTCGTGATGCGGCCGGAACGCAAGTGCTGAATTGGGAAAAGTCGGTCTACGAGGATGGCACCTACAACCTCACCAAAAAGCAGACCTGGAATGACCAATCGAAAACTTGGCTCGACCACGCGTTCACCTATGATGCGTATGGCAACCAAATTTCGATGACCGACCCGTCCGGTGCGCTTACCACCTGCACCTATGACACGCAGTACCAGACGTTCTTGACCGAACAGATCACCCCGCCAAATGATGCTGGGAATAAGCTTACAACCGCCTACACCTACTCACCAGAGTTCAATGTGTGCGTAAGCAAAACGGAGCCCAACCAGACAACGATGAAACAGGTTCTTGATGGGTTCGGTCGGGTCGTTCAACTGCTCGGTCCACATCCGCAGCATCCAGAAAAACAAGTGGTGATCCAAAAACACGATTGGATCGTCAAGAACAACACCACCGTTCAGGAAACGCGTCAACTTCTGGATTGGGATGTCGAAACTTGGGCGCTGAAGCAAGAGTATGTGGACGGTCTCGGTCGAATTTTTAAAACGATCTCCACCTCTGCCGATGGCAGTAAAAACGTCGTGCAAGAGAAGCAATTGAACAGCCAGGGTGCGGCCGTTCGAGAATCGTTGCCCTACTTTGAAGGAAACCATCCGCTCTATATCGAGCGCCAATACGATGAGTATGGCCGCATGACGCAAGAGACCAATCCGACAGATGGCGGAAAGTCTGTGACGACGAAGCTGACCTATCCAAATACGCGAACCGAAGTCAAGGTAGAAGCGGTTGGCACCTCGATGGAGCGCACAGAGCAGACCGATTACGCGGTCATCCATGACCAGAAGCGCATCATGCAACACACGGATGCGACGCAAGGCGTGACCGCGTACACCTACGATCCCTTAGGCCGGGTGGTCAGTATTCTCGACCCGAACCAAGTCATCACAACGATTGAGTACGACAGTTTGAATCGTGAAATCAAAATGGAGTACAAAACTTTGCAAAAGACGTTCGCGACCGACACGTATGCTCACGATGATGTCAAACGGACGTTGACACATCAGAGCTCCAAAGGAACACAGCAAGTGATGGCCTTTGATGCCTTGCAACGTATGATTCGTAAAACGACAACAGACGGGCAACAAAGTCGAGCGGACATCTTTACCTTCGACAACGCAGGCCAGCCGACCAAGCAAAGTCATCTGAGTCGCGTACAGGATGCGGATGGGAACGTGTATGAATTTGATTACGATGCGTACGGCAATCAAACGAAAATCTCGCTTACGCTCGACAAGCAAAACTACACGTTCGAAAAAACGTATTCTCCAACTCAAGCGCCCATACAGCTCACCTTCCCTGATGGTTCCTACCAAGTCAACAAGTATACAGCAGGTGGACAACTACAAGCTGTTCGACTGAACGATCAAGGGGCTGGGGAAAAAGAGTACGCGTCGTATCAGCAATTTACGGTCTACGGTGCTCCGCAGTTGATTCAATATGGGAATGGAACGTCCGATCGGTACGACTACAACACGGTGGGACAGATCGGTACACGCCTGCTCAAAACGAGCAAGGGGACAGAGGCGTTTCATCATAACTATGCTTGGAACGAACTCAACACACTCTCAAGCATTCAAGATCAATTAACCCCATCAAAATCCCAGAGCTTCCAATATGACGCGGCTGGTCGTTTAACACAAGCGGTAGGTGTCTATGGAACGCAAACGTACTCGTATGACCCAGCTGGGAATACGTCAAACAAAAACGGGATTCAGTATGACTTTGAAGGGCATCAAGTGGTTAAAGGGCACAAAGATGGGCAAACGGTGATGACCGCGAGTTATGATGATCGCGGCAACATGTCGGATGCAACCAGGAACGGGCAAACTTCCCAGTTCGATTATGACGGTGAAGGTCAATTGCTCTCCGTGGGTGGCGTGCACTTCACGTACGATTATGCGGGCAGAAGGCTCAGCAAACGATCGCCCGATGGAGTGGTGACCTACTACGTGTCTCCGTATTACGAAGTGGTCGTCTTCCCAGATGGTAACGTACAGCATACGAAATACCTCGCTGATGTCTACGGTACGTTCGCTACGGTGACCACCTCGCAAAACCCTGCCCATACGCAGGCGGGTCTACCTGCTCCGGGCACGTTCTACCTCCATAAAAATATGATCAACAGCACGCTCGCACAAACCGATTCGTCCGGTGCTGTCGTCACGACACTCGAATACCTCCCGTTCGGTGAGATCTATGACATCCAAGGGTCCCGCTCGCTGCGCTACTCCTATACGGGCAAAGAGTTCGATCAGGACACGGGATTGTATTATTACGAATCGAGATATTACGATCCGCAACTCGGTCGCTTCCTCTCCGCCGATGATCGACCAGGCGGCCCGTTAGACAAACAGGACGTGTTCAACCGCTATGCGTATGTGTTAAACGACCCGGTCAACTTCATGGATCCAACAGGTCATTCGATCTGGAGTGACATCGGACATTTCTTCAAAAAATGCTGGGAGAATGTGGTCGGAATCGTGGTAGGTGCCGCTCTCGTCGTAGCTGGAATCGCCGTGCTCGCCACCACACCGTTTGGCAGTGTGGCTTCGACGATCGTCGGGCAGACTTTGATCGGTGCAGGGCTTGGCGGCATCTCATACAGTGTATCCTCAATGATCAAAGGGCAGCAATTTAGCTGGAAGGAATTTGGAATTCAGGTGGGCATCGGTGCAGCGACCGGTCTGGTAGCTGGTATTTTCTCAGCCGGTAGCTCAGCGATCATCGATTATGGTGTACAAGCCGGTCGTTCCACGTTTGGCATCGGTGGAGTCGGACGATTTGCAGTCAAAACGACCAGTTCGGCGCTCAGTTCTGCATCCAAAGGTGCCCTTTCCAAAGTATTAAATAATGCAGCGCACCATGAAGCATTAGGACACGGCGTAGGTGGAGCGGCATTGTTTGGCGGAATTACCGGCTTTATAGGGGCCAGTATGGGCGAAGGGGTGACCTACTGGCGATCTGCGAAATCGTATGTGTATGACATCGAGGCAGCCGAAAAAGGAGTCGGACTTCCGTACAGACGGGTGATGAAGGGGTCGATCCTCAACAAAATATTAGTAAAGGCTCCTGGGTTCATCTTCAAAAAGACGTCTAAAGCTCTGCTGTCTCATTACCATCTGATGCCTTCCTGGTAATCACCAAGACCCTCTTAAACGATTCAAACCTCCGTCCCGATCGGGACGGAGGTTTTTGCTATCGCACAGATTGCATAAAAAAATCGACATACCCCCCACTGTATGCCGATCGAATCTCCCTTATGAATTTGGCTTTTGAAGTTCTTGCTCGATGAGGTCGATCAATCCATACGGTAGCTCCTCTCGATACGAGCGAACGAGCTTGATCAGACGCAGGGTAAGTTCTTGCTCGATGTCTTTCGCATCTGAGGTCGGGGCCTGACGGGCATACTTTTGAATCAGTGGCCGAAATCTGATGATCACTTCGGCAAGCGCGTCTTGATCGCCCGCTTTGGCTCGCAAGATGAGGGAGCGCAGCGTTGCTTGTACCATCCGCTCACCCGCTTTCCCTTAGATTGTTGTTACCAGCGCCACGCTTCACCTCAAGCTGGCCTCTGATCATCGCCAGCGCCTTGCGCTTGTTTTTGTTGATCGCCTGCTGCGAGATCCCCAAGATCTCTGCCGCCTCCTGCTCGGTCAGACCTTCGACGAACAGCAGTTGCAAAATGAGCTGTTGTTTGTGCGGCAACGTTTGCAGAGCCCGATGCAACCCTTCGTGCGGTGTCAAATCGTCGAGCGCACTCGTTTGGGCGATCACCTTTTCCTCTACCGACACAGTCGTATCCACAATCAGGTCGAGCGTCTCACGGCCTGTCCCCTCCGCATCGCCAACCTTTTGATTCAACGACAACGGCTCCTGTATTTGCTTCCTTCTCACCTTCCGTAACAGATGTTGCGCCTCAAAGTGAATGTGTTTGCGGACAAAGCTGAGAAAGCGCATTTCAAAGTAGTAATCGGCAAAGCGGCGCTCCAACTCTTCACGCTTCCCCTCACAAAATAAGCGCTGGTTCTCCGGCTCCTCCAAAAAGCACCTTAGCAACGGGTTACGGACCAAAGACCCGACGGGCAACTGTGCAAACTGAGTCATCCGGACTCCCTCCCTTTCTCTGCAAGTAAGAGATTACCTACTAAATGTTAGTTTTTAGTTACAAAAACAACCAAATTCCCTAATGTGACGAAAAATTCTCTAAATTTATGTGATATTTTCAAAACCATCTTGCGACTCTTATTTAATTTCTATTATGCAATAAATCATTCTTTTATACCATATTTTTTCCTTCCTGATGCAAATTTTTGAACAATAGTTCGGTTTCCCCAATCCATCCAGTATAGAGGGAATCTTTTTTCTAATGATTTCCCTAGTTGTGAGTTCGATGGCACTGCTGGAAGAATCCACTCAAAGGCATTTGTGAAAAAATCTTGAATCTATTTCCTCCTGAAAATAATGAAAAGACGTGTAAAATAAGTTCGAAAGGATGATATGGATGAGATTATTAGCTCGCTTTACAGCCCTTTCCCTTGGCTCTGCTCCATCCGAACAAGGAGCACGAGCTGCATTGGTGGAAAAGTATAAGCCTTATTTGCATAAAGTCAACGATTTCATGCTGTATATGTACACCGATTTGCCTCAATTCTCGGAACTAATGCAGGAATTGCAAGAACATGGCCTTGATTCGAAATGTTTCTATGATAAACAGTGGTCCAAAAAAGAAGTTGATGATGCTGAATTTTTGATTCTCGGAGCGATCAATGAGTGTGAAGACCCTGTGCGGTCTGAATTTGATACTCACTTCAAGAACCACTGCAAGAAATGTAAGGCCCACCTCGAGCAGACATCTGACATCAAGATTCGAAGAAAGTATGTCGGCAAGTGGGATTTTTATTCAGCGTATGAAATACGGAATATCGTCTCACCACGCGTAAAAGAGATTTTGGAACGGGAGGATGTTCCCGGGGTCGCATTCCGCCCTGTCTACACCTTAAAAGTAGAAGATCCGATCGGTTGGCAACTTATCGTGGAACACATACTTCCTCCCACTCACCCTGACTCCAATTTGCGATATTCAGTGAACTGTCCGGTCTGCGGTCTAAAAAGCTATGTATATTCTAAAACTGATCCTGTGGCCTACGGTCCAGAGATACGGAAATTGGCATTGGACGGATTTAACCGGTCTCATGAGCTTTTCGGAGGTGTTGTTTATCCCGATCCCATTACGATTGTCCCGCAGCGAATCCGGCAATTGTTCAAGGAACACAAGATAAAAGGAGCCGGGTTTGCGCCCATCGTCATCAAGGAATGAACGAGCTGGTACAATGATTGAAAAATCGTGAGCCGCGAACACTCATAACAGAAAACCCCTCCAGCGATGGAGGGGTTTTTCTCGTTCATCTACAACTCAGCTCGAATAAAAGCAAAGCGGTTGGCATGCTCGAACTCATCGGTCATCAGTTCCATCAAGAGATCGCGCACCCACTGCAAGTGGGTCATCAGGTACATGGTGCGATACATTTCGGCCGCTTCCAATTCATCTTCGAACGCTTTGCGGACTGCCACTTGAAAGTCGGGGATCTCCGGCGGGCTAGGATTGCGCACGTGCGGGGGATGACCGGTCAAAATTTTGTACAAATTGGTCAATTTACGTTCATGCTTGACCTCATCATCATGAGCGTGGCGAATCTGCCGTTTTTGGAACGGCGTGATGGCCCGATCCTCTAAGGCTCGATAGAACAATTGTGCCTCGCGCTCGTTATAGATCGCTTGCAGGGTCATTTGCAAAAAGCGATGCTGATCTTGAAACGGAGGCGCGCTCTTCACACGCTGCTCCTTTTGAGCGGCATATTTAACAGGCCAGTAGTAGCTGTAATACATCGGCGAAGTCCTCCCTTGCGAACAGGTCGTTCCTTGCCAAGATATTCGCCTACCAGCCTCGTCGTCACACCTGCGCAAGAAATAGGCACCTTGCGATCGCGCTCTGTGGCAAGAGAAACCCAACCCTGTCATCGTCCATCGCTCAGGCGATCGTCTGCTCGCTGTTCATAAAGATCACCTTTGTCAGCCAAGCAGAACGCGGCGCAACTGCTAGATACCGCGTGTCAAACAAAAGAAGGCCGCTGTACAGTCCTGTACATTGGCCTTCTTTCTTAGAGGAGCTTCTCCAACATCAACGCGATGCCTTCATTGTCGTTCGTGTCGCAGATCACATCGGCCAGCGCTTTGAGTTCCGGGTTGGCATTGCCCATCGCAACACCTGTCCCCGCATATTTGATCATCTCAAAATCGTTGTCCTCATCACCGAACGCGATCACCTGCTCCCGCGCTACACCAAGGCTCTCCGCAATCAGCGCAAGTCCGGTCGCTTTGTTCACGCCCGCTCTCATCACTTCGATCACATTCCACGGCGTACCCCAGTAGCGGTGCTCGATCACGTGCGCATGGTGCTCGTGCAGATGAGCTCGCAGCTCCTTGACAGCTTGCTCCTGCGCTTGGATCAACAGCGAAGTCGGGTGATCCTGCAACAGATCGTGAATCAGCCCCACCCCAAGCGGCGCACGACCGTCCGCCAGAATGCGCATAAATTTGTCATCGTGCTGTTTCAAATAGTAGTCGTCTTTGATTTCAGCCATCACATTGTCGATGCCATATCGTTCACAGACGGTGAGCACATCGAGCGCCGTTTCCCGTTCCAAAGGGAAATGGTGATGTCCCCAGTTCAGATCGGTGGCATGGTGTACCAACGCACCGTTAAAGTTGACCATCGGGGTGCTAAGCTCCAACTCATGATAGTAGGCGAGACTCGCTCGCGGTGGTCGTCCCGTCGCGATCACCACATGATGGCCCATGCCTTTCGCTTCTTCGAGAACCCGCTTGGTGCGCGGTGAGATCACCTTTTGCTTCGTTAACAATGTGCCGTCCAAATCGAGGGCAATCAGTTTCCGTGACGTGTTCTTCATCGCTATCCCTCCCTATGTCCAAGTATAGAAAAACTTTTTCTCGTTTTCCACTAAGAAAAGTGACAGAATGAGCAAAGTCTTTCATATGAATGGAGTAATCACCTAAATTTCGTGGATGAAAGTGTATCAATCTCCCAACTACGGGACATACAGATAATATACGAGTTTGGAGGCGATATTGATGGAAACTGTAGAACGTTGGACCACACGTTCCGACGCATGGACACCCGAGGACGATCTTAAACTCGCCGAGATCGTTCTGCGTCATATACGAGAAGGCAGCACGCAGCTCAACGCGTTCGTAGAATCGGCCAACCTGCTCGGACGTACGCCGGCCGCATGCGGATATCGATGGAACGGTGTCGTTCGCAAAACGTATGAGGACAAAATCAAAGAGGCGAAACTGGCAAAAAAAGAACGGCTCTCCATCCGCCAGCAAGCCAAACAGCGACGCGTATATGGCCCTGACCTTGAAGATCCCTCGATCGACGGCATCATCCGTGCGCTGAAAAATCATGAGCGCGATTTTTTTAATCTGCAGGAAAAAGCGCGCAAACTCGAAGAGCGCGTCGAGGAACTGCAAGGACAAGTCGGCAGTTTGACCGAAGAGAACGACCAGTTGCGCAACGGTGAAAAACCGCTGTCCCGCGTGGCGAACGATCTGCTCGGCGAAGATTCGAAAGCACTGCTTGAGATCATGGATCGTGCCAAAAAGATTTTGGAACTCGAACAGCAAGGATACAAGCCGCGTTTTAAACTGGACGACCAAGGAAATCTTGAACGGGTGAGTGACTGATCGCACCGTCATCCACGAAAAAAAGGGAGGGTCCTAGTTGGACGCTCCCTTTTTAGCTTGTGCTTCGTAATAGCGAATGAAGGAATAGCTCAGTTCCGCGCGAGACGCGTTCTTTTTCGGGTCAAATCCCGGATACCACAGTCCCTGCTCCGCTGCCACTTGAATGTGACCATCATACCAGTTCTTCTGGTTGGGACGAGACAACGCTTCGCTCTCCAACCCCAACATCCGTACCAAAATGGCCATGACCTGTGCCCCGGTCACGTTGCCGCTCGGGTCAAACGTAGTGTCGGACGTACCGATGATAAACTTGTTTTTGAAAGCGACTTGGATGTACGGATTGGACCAGCGATCCGCTGTGACATCGCGGAATTTCGTAATCTTCGTGCCCAGCTGATCTTGCAGGTGCAAACCGTTGACCATGATCGTCGCAAACTGCTCGCGGGACACGTTGTCGTTCGGGCCGTAGGTGCCGTTCGGGTGGCCGACGACCACACCGAGATTGACCATCTGGATGTTCTCTTTGTAATAGGGATGAGAGAACGGCAAGTCGGGGAACACCGGCTGCCATGTGCTCGATTTCCCTGCGTACTGCTCGTGTAACTGCCTGTAGACCGATTCGCCTTTGATCGAGTCGGAGAGCGCGAGCGCGACGTTTTGGGTGGCGAGGACGCTGGAAGGTCCCCCTTTGCTATAGGCAAAACCACCGTCCGCATTCCGGTAGTTGAGCATGTTGGAGATCACGTCCCCACTGCCTTTTTTCCAGGAAATCGGGTCGATCTTATACATCAGCAAGGCCTCTGTGACGATGGCCGAACTGTCCGGATTCTCGACGCCTTCACTTTTAAAGCCGCCTTGCTCGCTCTGGTTTTGTTTGAGATAGGTCAGCGCTTGCTGCACATTTGGGTGCTGTTGCGCAAGGCCGAGCGCATTCATCGCGATCAGGGCCATCGCCGTTACATCCGGGTTGGAGCGATCCATCCCGTTGGCCCAGTTGAATCCACCGTCACGATGCTGTTTGGACAGCAGGTAGTCGGTGGCTTTTTGTTTGTTCGGAATCTCAACGCCTGCTGCGTACAGCGAGATGATCCCGTAGATGTGTGCATTGAGCAGCTCATCGCCAACCCCATAGATCGTGTCGGCAAATTTTCCGTTCGTCTGCTGAGCGGAAAGCACCGCCTGTACGAGGTCGCGGCGTCCATAGGCGCGCGGATTTTTGCCTGCTGCGAGGGCGCCGAGCATCGTGCTCTCAAAGTCGGTGGTCGCATCGGTAATGTTCAAGTTTTTCTTGAGGTCTGCTTCGCGCCACGTCACACCGTTTTGTCCAGCGGCTGTCGTCCACTTGGCACTCGTCGGTGATTCCCCTGCCGCATACAAGGTGAGCGCAGGCCAATCCATGACGTAGCGGAACGGGGATTCGCCTTTCGATAAGTAACTATGCAGGTAGGAGATCGCGCTATCCCGGTATTCGGCCGGAGTTGACGGGCCTGCCGCTTGCAGCGGCGTTGCGGTGATCGCCAGCGCCAATGCGGTCAAGAACAGCGTTTTAGTTTTTTGTTTCAACATCGGTCTGCACCTCCAACGAAGTCGTGGTCAGTTTTTTTCGGAAACGATAGAGAATCGGTAAAAAGGAGCGGGTCAGCAACAGCGCAAACAGCACGTTCGCCGTTGCGTGGGACACATCGAACCAAACGCTTGCCGCATTGGCGGCCAGAAAGGTTGTCAGGTTGAGCGGATAGAAGGTGGTCAGCCAGACCCACGTATTCATGAACCAGCCAAACAGAAAGCCCCAGACAGCTCCAAAAACGGCGAGTTCGAGCGGATGTACCTTCTCCCCACGCCACCTGCCATAAAGCCCGGCTGTGGCACCAATCAGCCCCCAAGCCATCATCTGCCACGGAGTCCACGGGCCTTGCCCGAAAAACATATTGGAGATGACCGCCACCGTCGCACCGACCATAAATCCGGCGCGTGGGCCAAAGACGTAGCCTGCGAGCAAGATCAGATAGCTGGTCGGTTTGAAATTGGGAAACGGTGCGAAGATGATGCGCCCCACCACAGCCAGCGCCGCTAAGGAAGCGATCAAGGCCATCTCTTTGGAGGACACTTTGGCCCGCTCAAAACGCAGGTAGAACAAGCCGAGCGCGAGCAGCAAGAACACGAACGAAGTCACGGCCCAATTTAAATCTTCGCTCGGCCACAGCGCATAAGCCAGCCAAGCAAGCCCCACCGTGACCAAGATCAGGAGAACAGAGAGCAGTTTGCGCTTCATAGCTCCTCCTTTGCACGAGCAAAGGGCTGTACGAAAACATCGCGCATCGTACCGAACTGCTCTGCACCGCCGCAGCAAGCGACTATCGAGTGCCAAGGAACAACAACATGTCTCATTCGCTCGTTCCTCCTTGGCGCAGCAGTTGGATGCCGTCCTGCAAGGTGACCACATGCTCGGCCACTCCGCGGAAGATGCGCCCGACCTGCGGGGCGTAAAACATGCCGCGGGTCAGCATCTGCTGTGGGGTGCCTTCTGCTGCGACGATCCCATCGTCGATCAGCACGACCCAATCGGCATATTCGGCTGCAAATTCTACATCGTGCGTGATCAGAAGCACCGTTCCGCCTTGTAACAGATAGGAGTGGAGCCACTTGCCCAAGTTCTCCTTTTGACCGCTGTCGAGGCCCCGCGTCGGTTCGTCGAGCAGCAGGAGCTTCGGTTGTTGCACGAGCACGGTCGCAAGTGCGGCGCGCTGGCGTTCCCCTCCGCTCAGATCGCGAGGGTTGCGATCTTTCTGTTCGAGCAGGCCAAGACTGCTCAGGATCGCACCGATTTCACGTTCGGCCTCCTCCCCTGTTGTCGGCAGTCCGATCAGTTGCCGTGAGAACTGGCACTCTTGCCATAGCGTGTCATGAAACAGATAGTCGCTCGGGTTTTGTGAAAGATATCCGATCACTCCGGCCAGATCGGCAGGATCGAGGTCTTTGCTGTTCCGTCCGTCGATTTCAACCTTCCCCGCAGTAGGTTTGACAAGGGAAGAAAAATGGCGGAACAGCGTGCTTTTGCCAGTGCCATTCGCACCGAGCATCGCCGTAAGCCTTCCTTGGCCGATCGCCAGATTGATCCCTTTTAACACATCTTCCCCTTCTGGATAGGCGAAACGAACATCTTTGGCGCGCAGGATGACAGGCGGCTCCTCCTGTCTGTTGCGCGCGCCTAGCCAGTTGCGAACAGATGCTGCCCAACCGTTTTTTTCAACGGGGGTCGGTGCCAGCGGTTGCGGTGGGAACTGTGCGGTGACAAGTTGCCGCGCCGCTTTGACCGTCAAGGGCCGGTGCGGGGAGCCAGCTTCAACGAACAGCTTGGTCACAGGTGATAATAGTTCATTGCGCCGATCTGCCGCATGATGGGCAAATCCGAGCGGGTCGCCGTCATATTCGATGCGCCCTCCGTACATCACCGTAACCCGATCGGCCAGATGCAAGACGCGGTCGAGACGCTGTTCGACGAGAATGACGGTGAGACCCAGCTCTTCGTTGAGCCGCTTGATCAGGTCTAAGATCTCTTGGGCCGTACCAGGGTCGAGCTGAGAGGTCGGTTCGTCGAGCAGCAACACGTCAGGCTGCAAAGCCATCACCGACGCGATCGCGACTTTCTGCTTTTCCCCGCCGGAAAGGTCTGCCGTCTTGTGACGGCGAAGCGGGGTCAAGTCGAAGAAGGACATGACTTCCGCGACGCGGCGGCGCATTTCCGCTTGCGGGATGCGCAAATTTTCGAGGCCAAACGCGATCTCACGCTCGACCTCAGACATCACGAGCTGCTTTTCCGGGTCTTGAAAGACCATCCCGATGTGGCGAGCGATCCCGCGCTCTGGAAAATCGGTCAAGTTGACGCCGCGAAACGTTGCGGTGCCTGCGATCTTACCGCCATAAAATTCGGGGACGAGACCGTTGAGTGCACGGAGCATCGTTGATTTGCCACAACCGGAAGGACCTGCAAGCACGACAAACTCACCGCGCTCGACGCCCCATGTGAGGTCATCGAGCGCCGGTCGGTCAGTATCTGGATAATAGTAGGTTAGCTTGGTCAGTCGAAGGTCTGAAGATGCCATCTAGTTCTTTCTCCTTTGTACCAGCGCAGGTGGGATGGCGAGCAAGAGAGCCAGTGCAAGCGCACCGACCCACGTGATGCTTCCAGCGGCAAGCAGCGGTGTCAAGTGCGGGTAGAACTCATAAGCTACCGCGCCAGCTCCTGCGAGCACCAGCATCGCAAGTACGGCGACGAACATCGCCACTCCTGCCAGCAGGTCGTTTCGCTGCCACTTTTCCCGTGTATAGGAGCTGCGGTGGCGTGATCCGAACCCGCGCGCTTCCATCGCTTCGGCGACCTGCCACGATCCTTCCAGCGAAGAGATGAGCAGGACGTTGAGCATCCGGCCATGTTTTTGCAGGCGCTGACGAGTGCTGCCTTCCTGAAAGCGCACACCGCGTGTCTGCATCACCTCTCCGACGCTCTTGGCCTGCTCGGTGAGGTAGGGAATCAGTCGGGCGGTCAACATAGCGACAACTGCCGATCGGCCAGCCCATTTTGCCATCAGCCCCAGCGCCCGGTCTGGGGGGAGCCATGCGAGGTAAAGGCTGCAGGCGGCCAGTACGATCAACAGGCGCAAGACCATGATCAGACCGAACAAGGTGGCTTCCAGCGTGATTCGCAGCGCTCCGAACACCGGAATTCGCGGGCCGTCATAAAGAACGGTCGCTCCGTTTTTGGAGATCAAGACATTGATCAGCAGAATGATCAGCAGGATCGGCCACGTGTAGCGCATCGTTTTGATGAACGTCTTCGCTCCCCCTGCCGTTCGCAACGCTAAGCAAGTGACCACAAGCAAAGCGGTCAGGTAGAGCGGGTGTTGCGTGATCATCGCAAGCACGATCAGCAGGAGCGGATAGATCGAGAGCGTCGCCGCGTGGAATCGTTCGAGCCTCATGGTGCGACTGGAACTCCGATCGCTGTGCCGCCGCTTAAAACGACGCCAACTTTCCCGCGCAGTTTGTTTCCGGGATTCACCAAAGTGCCGACCGCCGCATCGAGGGCGGGGACGTCAAGACCGATCAAAAACCATGTCGGAGTGGTGTCGCCATTGCCCGTTCCGGTCGCTGCGACCAGCGCTTGCCCCGTTTGGCCCGATGCGCCGCCCGTGTAGTCGAGCAGGTTGACCGCACCGTTTTCGAAATTGGCATAGATGCCGGTTCGAGTCGGGGTACTGAACAGTTCTTGAACGGACGAATTCGCCTCCAGTTCGGACCAAGTGCCGAGCAAAATAGCGTTGGTCGTGTTTTCGGTCAGGCTTTGGTTGCTGAACGCTTCATGACGCACGTTTTTCGCCCCTTTGCTGCGCAAGGAGACGGCCAATCGTTCCGCTTGTTCGGTGTGGCCGCCGCTGTAATAGATGATAGTGCCTGGCATCGCCCCGTTATAGCCGACAGTGAACGGGTGCGGATACGCGCCGACCACGCTCGGCGTGGTCGAGCCGTTGCCCGACCAATCGTGGTAGTCCCACCAGACAGTGTCGCCGCTTTTGGCGTTGTAAGCATCGGCCCCGACACCGGAGATCGAGCCGTTGACGTAGTAAAACCAGTCGCGTTTTTTGCGGGTAAAGATCGATTTGTCCGTGTAGCCCGATTTGACCCCGTTGATGCTGTTGACAAATCCGCCCCCATACGCCGTTTCAATTTCGAGACGGGTGCGCATCACGTCCATCACCGTGTCACCACTGTAGTAATCAACCGCTTGGTTGTACACAGAGGCCGCACCAAAATTGTGGGTGACAAACATGTTGAAGTTGCCTGCAGGCTGTTTTTTTGGTGGGGTGGATGGTTTAGTTGCTCCCCGCCGCTTGGCGTTTTGGTTGATGTCGCAGGTGGGGTTGAGGTGCCGTTGGATGCCGGAGCTTCGTTAGCAGGCTTGGACGGAGTAGCCGGATCGGTGGTTGGCTGCTGTTCCGCTTCTTTTTTGTCATCAGGCGGTTGAGGTTCTTGGTCTGTTTGTTCCGCTTCCTGTTGAGTCTGTTCTTGCTCCGGGAGCTGGACGACTTGTTCGGGCAGCTTTCCCACTTGTTGTTTTGACTCTTCGCTGCCACAAGCGGTGACCAAGAAGGCAAGCGCAAGAAAAAGTCCAAGACGTTTCGTGAACTGCATGATACCTGTTCCTCCTGTTCATTCATATAAGCAGAAGTAGCAAACGGGGAAGCTCTTTGCAGAGCCTCTCCCGTACAGCGTACTACTTGTTGAGTTTGTTCATGACATTGACGATAGCAGTTGCTACTTCAGCACGCGAAGCGGTGGCCTGCGGACGGAAGGTGTTTTCTGCATCGCCAGCCATCAGACCTTTGTCAAAAGCGGTTTTGACATACGGCTGTGCCCAGTCACTGACAGTTTCTCTGTCGCTGAAAGGCACCAGGTTTTTGGTATTCGACAGTTCTAGGCCGGAGAAGCGGACGAGGACGACGGCCAACTCTTCACGGGTGAGGCCCGAATCAGGACGGAACGTGCCCGCTTGATCGCCGCTCATATACCCTCTTTGCACGACCGTTTGGATGAAAGATTTATAGCCGTTGTTGTCGGCCACGTCACGGAACGATGCGGTTCCGCCAAAGGAAAGGTCGCCGTTTGCAAGGGCGAGGATCTTCGTCAATTCAGCGCGGGTGACAGCGCGCTTCGGTTGGAAATCGTTGTTGCCAGCTCCGATGACCACCCCTTTTCGGGCGAGGTTCAGGATCGACGATTCGGCCCAATTATAGCCAGCCAAGTCGTTGAAAGAGGCGTTCGGGTTGCCGACGAGCACGTTTAAGGTGCCGGTACGAATCAGTTGCGGCACGCCTGTTGCTGCATCCGTTTTGTCGATGTGCAGTTGGAGCAGACCTGCTTGCTTGGCTTCGATCGTCGCGACACCTTCAGCATTGGTCAAAGCCAGTTGCGTTGCGCTATTCGCTTGGTGGACGGCCGCTTGATCGATGTTTACGGTGGAGACGGTCGGGTTCCACTCTTCGTCATAGGTGGTCTGTTCCGCAGTGACTTTGACTGTGAACGAGGTACCTACATTGGGTGTGGTCGTCGAGAAGTTGACTTGCGGGAAGAGGGTTTGGGTGTAGTCATAGTAACCCCAGACCACTTCGTCGCCATCTTTGATCTCGGCTACATCGGCCGACAAGTTCGGCGCTTGGCCGTTGACCCAGACCGACCAACCGGAATTGGCGTTAAGGGTCTTTTCAGCGAGGGTGTCGATTTTGCTGATGTAGGAGCCGAAAGAAACCGTTTTCGCTTCGTAGGTCAGCTTTTCTTGATCAAGCAGCGTGACCAGTGCACCCATCGTCGTCGGTTTTTGCATGGTGATCACTTCACCGACTGTGTTTTTAAAACCAGTTTGACCGACATGAACAGTTTGTTCTTTGTACAGGCCGTTCAGTCCGACGACACGGACTTTGACTGTCGCTTGATCATCCGCCGCGAGCACAGCCGTTTGCGGGATCAAGAGTGAGGTGGCGAGCAGGATGCTTGCCAAACGCTTTTTCATGAATATTCTCCTCTCGAAATGAAAAGTGGTCATAAAAAAACTCCTGCCGCTCAGGGAGGAGTTGAAGGTGTAGAGGATCAGGGTCAACCAGCCATCGCTAGGGATCGCCATGAGAATATCACCCGGTTCCTGTACCTTCCCGCCGAAAGCACCAAAGGACTACGGTTAGAAGCAGGTTTCCTGGCTAACGGGTCTACCGCAATTCTCACCCCTTCTCATCCGATTGGACAATGGTTATCGTGAGCGCGTCGCCGTTTACAGTAGCGGGGGCTGCAGTGGAATTGCACCACTTTCCCTTCTCTTCTAACTACAGTGGTAGTTTATCATTTAGATGATTGAGAAACAAGTGAAAAGACCAGCCCGCAGGCTGGTCCTATTGTTCTTCGAAACGATCTTTGCGCATCTCCGGCACAGCGCCGAGCGGAAGGAATGCCGCACGGGAGTTGATCAAGGAGTGATCGATCAAGGAGTTGTAGTTGTGCACCATGTCGAGCACTGTTTTGAAATCTGCTTCGGTGTTGAATTCGCCTCGCAGATGCGTGTCAAACAGGGAGAGCGCGAATTTACGGTCCGCTTTCGCTTTATCGATGGCACCTTGCATGCGAGCTGCACGTTCCGTATCACCAAGCGCCTCTTGGCCTTGTTTTTCAATGGTAAAGGCACCGATGGCAAAGTTGGCAGCAGCTACTGCCGCTTGGATGACCATAAATTCGTTGGAGCGAAAAAGTGCTTCGGTAAGCATTGAGATCACCTCGTATGTAGTGCGTTCTTGGTTTCAGTTTAACGAAGTACGGGGTGAAGGTCAAATGCCAGCTAGCCGATCAGCGAGAAGCCACCGTCAACGATCAACGTTTGGCCGACGATCATGCGCGCTTGATCGGTGCAGAGGAAGTGCACAGAATTAGCAATATCCTCTGGCGTGACCATGCGGCCAGCCGGAGTGCGATTGACCGCATCGCTGATCATTTCATCGCGGTTCGGAAAATGGGTGAGCGCATCCGTATCGACGGCCGCTCCGGAAACGGCGTTGACGATGATGTTCTTCGCTGCCAGCTCCGCACCAAGATAGCGTGTGAGCGACTCAAGGGCTGCTTTGGAAGTGCCGACACAGGTATAGTTTTTCAAGGCGAAGCGACTGCCAAGCGATGAGATCGAGACGATCGCGCCTCCGCCGCGTTGCTCCATGAGCGGAACCGCTTGCTGCGCGAGGAACAGCAACGCCTTGGCGTTGATGTTGAGCGTCCAGTCCCAGTGTTTTTCTTCAACTTCCATCGCCGGGAGTTGAACGCCCGATGCCGCATTGGAGATCAGAATGTCGAGACCGCCCATCGTCTCTTTGATCTCGTCAAAAAGCAAATGAATCTTGTCGAGATCCCCGACGTTCGCTTTGATGATATGGCATTTGCGTCCCATGCTTTCGATGAGCGCTTTGGTTTCTTCGGCAGGCTTGCGGTTACGAAAGAAATTGATGACAATATCCGCGCCTTCGCTGGCCAGTTTGATGGCGATCGCTTTGCCGATCCCGCGGGAGCCCCCGGTGATAAGCGCTGTTTTGCCGCTGAGTGTGGTCATGATGTGTGTACCTCCATTGGTAGTTGGTCTTAAGAGTAAGTATAGCATGAAAGAATGAGAAAAAGCTTCTTCTTCGCATGAAACGAAGAAGAAGCTTTTCGAGTTAGGCATTCTTGCGGATGAGCAGCAAGCTTCCTGCAAGCAAGCACAATACCAGCCCAAACCATGGCATGAGCGGCGCTTGTTCGCCCGTTTGTGGGAGCGTGCTCCCCGGAGCAGGCGTTTGACCAGGTTTCACTTGCCCAGTCCCGCCATTGCCATTGCCATTGCCATTGCCATTGCCAGTACCGTTACCATTACCATTACCATTACCATTACCATTACCATTACCATTACCATTGCCAGGAGCCTGTGAGATGACCAATCCAACGCTGATCGATTGATTCACTTCACCAGCTTTCAAATCGATGGTGGTTGACCATCCCGCCAGATCGAGCACGTCACTTCCATTCGCTCCTGCTGTAAGCGCGTAACCGTCAGGAAGGATAAATTTCAATTTGTACTTCCCTTTCGGCAGATTGCTGAACGAATAGTATCCTGGCTTGTTTTGATAGGTGGTCGTTGTCGTCACCGCGACCAGGTTACCAAACTCATCGTACAGTTCAACGCGCACGCCGTTGATCCCCAACTCATCTGGGTCCTGAATCCCGTTCCCATTCCTGTCAAGCCAGACAAAACTCATGATTCTGCCAAGTTCGAACTGATCAAGTCCGATCAGACCCGCATCGACAGTCAGGATTTCCTCCCCGATCCCAAGCAGGAACGAAGCGGTACGTCCCGTGTCAGCATCGGCATCCGAATCATTCCCGAGTCCTGCCCCAACAAGAGCTTCGGTAAACGAGTACGTGTCGTCAGGCAACAGGAAGCGCACATGATAACGACCCGGTTGGATCTGATTAAATCGATAGTAGCCCGGCTTCCCGTTATAATTGCTTGTCGTCGTCGAAGCGATACGTTTGTTTTCATCATTGTACAGCTCGACGGTGACACCATTTTGCCCGGGCTCGTCCACTTCCTGCAATCCGTTGGCGTTCGAGTCGATCCAGACCCTACCGCCGATCGTTCCAGGTAGGTTGACAGGCGGTATTACGGAGCCTAAGACACCCGCATCAATCTGATTGAGAACCTCGCCAGGTTGAAGCGTGAACACCGCGGTGCGGCCGTTCTGATCGACGTCAGAATCGAGCGCACGATTGTTGCCCGCCGATTGCTTAGTTGCCGTGCCTGGAAGGATGAATTGTACGTAATACTTTCCGGTTAAAACTTGATCGAAGCGATAGTAGCCTGCTTTTCCGGCAAAAGTGGCCGTCAGCGTCTCGTCGATCAGATTGTGCCCTTCGTCATACAATTGAACTTTGACTTGGTTGATGCCCTGCTCGGACGGATCTTGAATCCCGTCGCCATTCGTGTCCAGCCAGACATAGTCACCGATCGATCCACGAGGCTTTTCGAGCAAGCCAGCGAAGATCGTCATGATCTCCTGCCCTTGCGCCAGAGCAAGCATCGCAGTAAACCCATCGGCCGGGAAGACGTCCGAATCAACGTTGGGATTTCCGCTCTTCTCCCGCTCTGTGAACAGGTACGCATTGGATGGCGTGAATTTGAGGCGATAGTTGCCTGGAGGCAACTTATTAAAGAAATACGAACCTGCTATCCCATTCAATGTGGCGGTCGTCGTGGTAGCAAGCGGCTTGCTTGGATCAGTGTCAGAATAGAGTTCAACTTTGACCCCATTCACACCGATCTCGCCAACATCCTGCACGCCGTTTCCATTGCTGTCCAACCATACCCGACTGCCGATCTTGCCCTTTTTCAAACCCAATCCGATATCGGCCGTCAGATGATGGTCGCCAGCCCCTAGCGTGATCCAATCGGTTTCAACACTTTCATAGGTTGATGAATCGGAAGCGAAAACAACTCGGTATCTGCCTGGCTCTAGATTGGGGAACAGATAGGCACCCGGTTTACCTAAGGGGCCCGGTAGACCTGAATAGTCATACCCAGTGCGCGTTTCGGACACCAGGTTGCCGAGTTCATCGTACAGTTCGACTTTGATCCCATTCAAACCCGCTTCTGCACCATCTTGACTCCCGTTTTCATTCGCATCGAACCAAACGAAATCGCCGATGCTCGCTTTCGGATTGCTGGCGATCGTCATGCCGACTTTGTACGGTTCGGCCGGCAGGAGTGGTGTTCCGTCCGCTTTTTTCATTTTGTAAGCAAACGAGTTCCATGCTGTTTGTCCACCAGTCGGTGCCCCGACCGGTGCGACCATCGGCCATTCCAATTTTATGCTTTTGTCTTTGTTGCTTTTGTCTTTGATACTATCGTCCAACGGATTGAGCACCAAGTCGGGATCGAATACGAACTTGACCGCGGTGACCATGGTGAGGTCTGTCGGTGGAGTCGGCAGCCACTCTCCGTTATCATCACCAGTTCTGTTGTCCATCACGATGCTCGACGTTGTCGAATAATAAGGTGTCACATAACTGGGAACTTGAAGTTCTCCAGTCAAAAGCGGTCCCCACTGACTAGCGCGAGGCACTGAAGCGTTCAGCACTTCGCGATCTCCAATGCGGGAGAACGTATTGACAATACTCAATTCTTTTGTCGGTACATTCCCGACATTTGTGATTTCCAAGCGGTACATCGCACGTCCGCCCGGTGTGGTCTTACCTTTGCCCGGATATTTGCTCCATTCGGTGTCCAGTTCACCTTTGATCCACATTTCCGCTTGCAACGCAGCGGATTCTTCAACGCTGATGTTTACCGTTTGTTCAACCGTATACACACCGTTGACCTTTTTGTTGTGGATAGGTTGGATGGGCTGGCCGTTTTGGTCTAATTCTTTGTTTTTAAAGTCGTCTCTGTTCAGATAGTTCGGAGAGGAGATCAGAGCTTTGTTTTGAATCTGTTTTTTCTGAACTCCCGGTTTCACCTTGGCATCAAACTTGACGATGATCGCTTTCTCGATCGGCAAAGTGACTGGATTCTGATCTTGATCCCATTTCCAGGTCAACTTCGTAACCCCATCCAGTTGCGGCTCCAAGTCAAACATGGGGAGATGTGGCATCCCGGCGGGATCTGGATTCCCGTTCGAGTCTAGCATCTGAGCCGTCCAAGTGCCTTCCACATATTCGAGGTCTGCCGGCAACAGGTCGATAACCTCGGGGTTAACCAGATCAGCGCTGCTATACGTTGAGTTCGTCACTTTGATCGTATAGGTCGTCTCATCGGTCGGTTTGAGTGAAGTTTTGCTGCTCGATTTCAGGACCTTGATCAAGGGGCGCTTAGGGACAATATTAAAAACGGTATTGTCAGATTTCGTTTTCGGTACTCCATTGAACTTATAAGTCATTTTGGCTACATTGTTGACCACTTCATAATCATCGAGCGGCACGACAAAGTCGGCTGGGATTAAATAGTCCAGTTCAAAATCGGTGCTTTGCCTAAAAGTGAGCGGCATGGTGCCGATGCGGAACTGGATCCCTTTGACATCCCCGTAGGGTCTGACATCGATGATCGTTGCAACAGAAGCATCCACTTTCTCCTCAAGGGGTTGCCAGTCGTTATCCGTCGTCGGATTTGCCTTGAGCGTGTAGTACACATCATATTCTTCAACATCCTTCAAAACGGCCGTTTTGATGGTCTGCAAGCGTAAGTCGAGATCCCTGCCCGAATTGGTTTTTTTCGGCGTCATATCTTCGATCACCACAGACTCCATTTCACCGGTTGAGTTATTCACAATATCGGAGATATGGAACTTGACCATCTCACCAGGCGATCTTTCCCGTAGGCTCAGATTGGTCCACTTTTCCAGACCTGCCCCATTATCGTACGGAAACTCGTTAAAACCGTGCTTGGCTTTCGCTTCCTTTCTCACTTCGCCCGAATGCCCAAGTGGCGTATAGAAAAATCCAGCTAGGTTTGTAACTTCCGTCGCAGTGACACTACTTGGATATTTAACGACGACGGTCAAGCGCACAATATCTTGCGTGTTATCTGGTAACACCCATTCCACCACATTGTCCACCGCATCGTATTGCCCACCATGCGTTGCCGAAATAAATACCGCTCCCGGTGGCAACCTATCGATCACCTTCAAATTGGTGATGTTCAATCGGCCAGTGGCAGTGGGTGCCACATCCTTCAGTTCAATTTCATAATGGACTGGCGCCCCTTTGAACGGATCGGGAATCGGGCGGACTTTCGTCTTTTCGATCGACCATACGGCGGATGCCTTGGCCTTAACGGTCGCCACATTCGATTCTTTCGTCACATCTTCGCCATTAACCTTCGCTTCAAAGGTGGCTTTAATTGGCGCAGTCGTTCCATCCAACGTTGTGTAGTTGTCAAACATCCCTTTGACAGACAATTGACCAGTCGTACCAGGCGGAAGAACCCCGTTTTTAAATCGGAAGGACACTTCCCGAGTGATGTTGTTAAATGAACTTGTCGTAATCGAACTGTCCGAACTTGCCGTGAAGGTGACCCCCGCTGGCATCGGAAATTTAATCACCGGATTGACAAAATCGGCAATGGTACTCGAGACACTGTAGTTGATGCTGAAAGTGATCTCTTCCCCCGATTTGACCTCCGCTTTATTCGGCGCTACCGATACGACGATCCCATTGGCCGTTCCCCCAGCTGCCAAGGCGCTATGTGGGGCTACCACTTGGATCAGCAGCATGAAAATCAACATCCACACTGCCGCTAGCCGACTTGCTTTCCCTCTCCCTCTCACAATCATCATTACTCCTTCATCTAAAATACTTGGGATGCTTTCACGATTAACCGATGAGTTGGATTGCGCATCGGATGGCAAGTGATCAGAGTCAATTCTGCTTCCTCAGAATGGGAATTCAGAACACTCAAATCGGTTGGTTCTACCAAAAACGATGTTTTGACCGCATAGGCAACTGTGCCTTCAGCAGTTTCGATCAAGATTCGATCGCCTCGCTCCAACTCCCCCAAACGGTTAAAGTGCTTTCCAGGCTTAAAACTGCGGTGTCCCGCCAGCACGAGATGATCGTTCTGCCCGGAAAAACGATCCGCTTCCACTACACCAATGCCAAGATCTAACGACTCTGGATCGGCACCTTTTACGATCGCTTCACGAAGCGCAATTTTGTCGATCGCAATCGTACCCAACACCGGAACTCCATCAATCTCTTTCCAAGCTGCATGTGGTGAACCGTTCACCGAAGCAGAAGATTCCAGCTTGGTACTCTGCTCCTCCGATGAACGCAACTCTTTCGTCCACTCGGTCAAGAGTTGGTTTTGCTTGCGCTCTTGAATCCACTCATCGATACGAGGCAACAGCATCATCCCCACACCGACCGCCAGCATGAGCCAGAGTGTGATGTGCAGGAAGCGATTTTGTTTCCAGTGCAGTCTCGACATGGTGGTCCTCCTTTCCTCAAGAGTAAAATTCTTCATCTCTAATAGATTGTATCTTATTTACCTATGATTAGGTAAAGAAATTTCATCTCGTTTGAATATAAAATAAAATTTAAAAGCCGATCCAAATTTGGATCGGCTGGTCTGCTCTTCGGAATGATGAATTATTGGAGTTTGGTCAACTCTTTTTGTAGCTCTTTGTCAGCAGCTTGGAGCAGTTTGACCACGTCTTGTTGACTCGTTTGCAGTTTGGCGAAGGTCGCTTTGATTTTCGACTTGTCTTTCGCTTCGGCCGCAGTGCGAAGCTCCTGCTTGAGTGTGCGATACTCCTGTTTGCTCACTTGCAGCTGCTGCATGATCGAGCGGAATTTCTCAAGATCTTGTTTCACTTGAGCTTGCAGTTTTTCGTCTTTGGCAGCGCTCACTTTTTCATGGATTGCGTTGCTGTGCGCCCGCAAATTGTCGAACTCGACACGGATCTGCTCATGAGCGACCTGCAGTTGCTTGAGATCGATGCCTGCATCGACGAGCGCTTGTTTCTCAAGTTCGCCAAGCTGTTTTTGTGGTGCTTTGTGCTGGTGCTGATGGGATGAATGGTCATGTCCGGCAGGGTGGCTATGTACGATGTCCGAATCGACTGCGCCGTGTTCGTTTCCCGCATAGGCAGTAGCGCTCATCGTCAAAGCGGCAAGCGCTGTGGCTGTGAGAATCGTTTTGAACTTGGTCATCTGCTATCACACTCCTTCGTTGTCATGTAGGGTGCCCCATCTTGATGAAAAAAAGCCTGCCGAATCGGCAGGCTTTGCTTAGACGAGCTGAACGAAGTCCGTCTCCGCTTTGAGCAATTGGCTGATGTTGTCCATGCGTTCACTGTCACGGATGACAGCCAAAACGTTTCCACCCTCAATCTGGGCGGTGCATTGGTCTACCGTAGACTCAGGAACACCGTACGACTCAAGGCGGTCTTCGATCCCGACTTGTGTGCGCTGGTTGTTATGACCGGGGAGCACAAAAAGTTGCGGGGCCTCGATCTCCCCTTGGACCGGTCCATCGATCACGCTTTGGATGTTCGGGGTGATCGATGGGTAGAAACCTTCAACGCCATCACCGTTTTGGTCACCATTTTTTTGCAGATATAAAACGGTAAAATCGTTGATTCCTGCGCCGTGCAGTTTTTGCATGGCGTTATGGGCGTTCTGATAGCTCGAAAACGCTGCGACGAGTACCTGTTTGTTGACAAATTCCATTTTTTCACCTCTTCATCGACTGCTTCTGAACTAGTGTTTGTGAAGAGGGACAAAGTCATGCGTCAAGAGGTTGCCTCGAGCCACGCTTCTGTCCAGCGCGCCCGCGCTTCGGGGTCGAACGGCCCCTCCTGCGCTTCGAACAGCGCGACCAGTTCGGCCGTCGCCTCGGCAATTTTGTGCAGAATCTCCTGTGGGTACTTCATAGCATGGGCGTGTTCGGTCAATTCCTCTTCGTCTACCACCTCGTAGACGCCATCTTCGTTGACGATCAGATCTACGTCGTAATCGATGAAGCGGTAGAGATGGTGTTCATCGTCATATTCGACCGGAGAGGCGATGTTGCAGTAATAACCAGTTCCCGTCTCTTTACAAAGGATCGCCACGTTGTACCATTTTTCAGGATGTAGCCAGTAGATGACCG
Source organism: Tumebacillus algifaecis (assembly GCF_002243515.1). Classification (NCBI taxonomy): domain Bacteria; kingdom Bacillati; phylum Bacillota; class Bacilli; order Caryophanales; family Alicyclobacillaceae; genus Tumebacillus; species Tumebacillus algifaecis. The sequence continues at coordinate 1,131,963 of NZ_CP022657.1, read as the reverse complement.
GAAAGGGACTGGACCATTCGGAGCCATCGGCTTCGACGACAGGTGTATCCGGATCGATCCAGTAGATTCCTTTCTCGCCGGGCACTTCATACAGTTTGACCCATTTGCGGTGCTCGCGTCCATCGTGCTTGTAGCTTTGCATCCAAACTTGTTTCATCCGGACTCTCCTCCAAGTTTTGTGGGTCGATTTCTTGCTAGATGTCGTGCTAAAATCAGTTCTTGTTGACATAACACTTATCCACAAACGAAATGATGTGAAAGAAGGTGACTCTCGATGTTCTACCTATTGATGATTGTGGCTGTAGCTGTTGTGCTAGTGTTGTCCTATGCGCATTGGAACACGTTCCGTCCGGTCATCCGTAAAGTCGAGATGACCCTTGAGAAGGATGGAGGATTTGCGGAACTGCGCATCGTGCAGCTATCCGATTTGCATATGGAGCGTCAGTCGATCTCCCCGGCCCGATTGGTCGATGCCATCACAGACGCGAAGCCGGATCTGATCGTGATGACGGGTGATTATTTGGATAACTATAAGAACTTGGACAAATTTATGCTTTATTTGGACGCGATTGTTGCAACAGAGCCGAAACATGGCATTTGGCTGGTCTGGGGCAACCATGATCACTACCTTGGCGACCGCATCGAGCATCTGGGCGAGCTGATCCGCGCCAAAGGTGTGAAGGTGTTGGAGAATGAGAGCGAGTCGATCCTGTTTGGCGAAAAGCGCCTGAACATTATCGGCATCGATGATTTCTGCCTTGGCAAATCGGACATCCCACGCTCGTTTCGCGGTGTGGAAGACGGCATCAACCTCGTGCTGTCACACGACCCGAACATCGTGCTGGAGATGGAGGAGCACGCGTTCGATCTGATGCTCTCCGGCCATCTACACGGCGGCCAGTTTAAGATTCCCGGCGCATTCAAGCTGTTTCCGATGGGCGAGTTGCCAAAATCGAATGTGATCTCCGGCTCCCATCATGTGTTTGGCAAAAACATCTACATCTCAGACGGGATGGGCCAAGCTGGACTCAATGTCCGCCTCGGCACCCGTCCGGAGATTACCGTTCACACTCTGCGCACCACTGCGTAGGGTGTTTTTTATGCAAAGGCCAACGAGATATATTTCGTTTCAAGAAAGGCATCCAAGCCATATTTGCCGCCTTCGCGAGCCAAACCGCTCTCTTTCACCCCGCCAAACGGCGCTTGAATCGCCACAGACGGCGCCGGATCATTGACTCCGATGATGCCGTACTCCAAGTTTTCTTGCATCCGCGTGACGCGACCGATGTCGCGGGTGTAGAAGTACGCGGCCAAGCCGTAGGGCGTATCGTTTGCGCGGGCCAGCACTTCCTCTTCGCTTTGAAAGGTGAAGATCGGCGCGACAGGACCAAATGTTTCTTCGGTCGCTATCTGCATGTCTTCGGTGGCATGGTTGAGCACCGTCGCTTGGAAAAAGTAGCCTTGCTCACCTTCCCGACTTCCGCCGATCAAAAGCGTCGCACCTTTGGCCAACGCATCTTCAACATGGCGTTCCACCTTGGCTAGCGCGTGCTCATCGATCAGCGGGCCGATGTGAACGCCTTCTTTCATTCCGGGCCCGACCTGCAATGTGCTGACCGCCTGCCTCAGCTTTTCAGCAAACGACGCGGCGATGCTTTCGTGGACGTAGACGCGATTGGTGCAGATACAAGTTTGGCCCGCATTGCGATATTTGGAGGCGATTACCCCTTGAACAGCAAGGTCGATCTCCGCATCTGCAAAGACGATGAACGGTGCGTGACCGCCCAACTCCAGCGAGACGCGTTTGATGGTGTCGGCCGCTTGGCGATAGAGCAGTTTGCCAACTTCGGTCGAGCCTGTAAACGTGACTTTGCGAACGCGCGGGTCGGTGGTCAGCACGTTACCGACTTCGGCCGGTTTGCTGGTCGTCACCAAATTGAACACGCCCGCAGGAAAGCCGGCCACTTCGGCCAACTCGACCAGACGGATCGCCGTGAGCGGTGTCTGCTCAGCAGGCTTTAGAATGACTGTGCAGCCAGCCGCCAGCGCCGGAGCGACTTTGCGAGTGACCATCGCCGCCGGGAAGTTCCACGGGGTGATCGCACTGACGACGCCGACCGGCTGGCGCAGCACAGTGATTCGTTTGTTCGGTTCGTTGGACGGGACCGTGTCGCCATAGATCCGCTTGGCTTCCTCTGCATACCATAGCACAAAGTTTGCTGCGAAGCTGACTTCCCCTTTCGCTTCCGGAAACGGCTTGCCCATCTCACAGGTCAGCAGGGTCGCGATCTCGTCACGATGTTCCATGATCAGTTCGTACCATCTATAAAGCAGGGCGGAACGCTTCGGTGCGGGCGTTTTCGACCATGTGGGAAACGCGGTATGCGCCGCTTCGACCGCCAGCAGGGCGTGGCTTTGTTCAGCGTCGGCCGCGTAGCCGACGATTTCTCCTGTCGCCGGATCATGGATCGGAAAGGTGCCTCCCGCCGAAATCCAGTCGCCATTTATGAATAATTTGTTCGAATCCACGGTCATCGGGCTACATCTCCTCGCTTATTGATGTTGCAGCATCAGAACGCGATACCCTTGCTCCCACCAGGCGGTGAGCACAGCAAGGCGCGCTCTGTTGTCAGCACTGCTTTCGATCTCTGCGCATTGCTCCTGCCGCTCGGCTAAGACATGCAAACAGTCTACAGGTGCCATCAAGAAATCGAAAAAGTTCTCAGCACAGTGCGATAAGCGAAGTTCGGTGCCGTCGAACACAAGCTCGCGGCCCCGCTCATAATCAAAAATGCCGCCTGCCACGCAGAACTCGCTGTCTTCTTCGGAGAGCAGTGCATTTTCTTTCAACGAGGGCAAGAGGCGCGGGTGCAAGCTCTGAATCGCTTTTTTCCAACGCTCACCTTCTGACCCGTCGAGGGGCAGATGCTCTGCGCCCAAGGTAAGCGGCTCATCTTGGATGATCGGGACGACTGTGTAATGCATCTCACCCACTCCTTTTTTCCTATTTAGTTCGAAAAAAACTTGATTGAACAAAAAGCGCAGCCTTGCGGGCTACGCTTTTTTTGTTTCGTCTTCTGTAGCTATGACTCCTCCCTGCCCAGACGAGAAAATCGCGTCCGGATCGAGGCGGAAGCGCTTGACAGCAAACGCGCTTCGCAAAAATGTGCGCTCAAGCATTCCCCAAAGCGCCGTGGTGCCCATGTACAAGGAGATCGCCACCGGCGCTTTCCAAAGCACGAACAACATCAGCGGCAGCATCATCAGCATCGGCGTCAGTTTTTTGAGCGCAGCCATCTGCTCAACCGCTTCCGGCTGGATCAGCGGCACCAAGGCACCACCTGCGGTGAACAGGGCAGCGATCATCGGGAGCACGTGTGTGGAGTCGTTGTGACCGAGCGCCGAAGCCCACGGGATCAGCACCGACGTGATGTCTGCTCCAAAGTGATAAAACAACGCATACACCGCAGCGAAGATCGGCATTTGCAAGATCGCCGTGCCGAGCGCGCCAAACGGGTTGAACTTGTGTTCCAAGGCGAGTCGGGTCGTCTCTTCGCGCAGTCGCTCCGGCTTATCGGCAAAACGCGTGCGCAACTCCTTGATCGCTTTAGAGAATTTGCGGTTTTTCCATGCGAACCGTGCTTGACGCACCGAAATGGGGAAAAAGACCAGTCGAACCAATAAGGTAAACAAAATGACAGCCAGTCCCCAGTCGTGAACAACTCCTTCGATCGTGTTCAAAACAGGATGTAGCAGCCCAGCTAGAAATTGTACAACGGCCCAGTTGCTCATCTATCTCCCTCTTCCTATCAGGTCTAGTTCGTTAGTTGTTGGCGAAGATCGTGATGTGGTCCGCTTTGATCGGGGCTCCGATGCGAAAGATCGTCTCTCCGTTTTGCCATTCGATTAACATTGCCTGCCCGCTATCGGCAACGTGCATCCACCAATGGACCGGATCGACCGTGTTAAATGCGCTTTGGCCGATCACGTTGACGTTCGACTCTCCGCGCACTTTTTCAAAATAGGACAACCCGTCGTAGATCATCTCGTAGTTGACCGCTTCAGGGTTGGCAAGACGAGCTTGAATCGTTTCATACAGGAAAGCTCGGATGACCTCTTTCGTCTCGACGAGCAAGAAGCACTTGCGGCCGGCATCGTTCAGCAGATACCCGATGCGTTGCTTGGAGCCGCCGCGATAGATCGTGATACCTGTCACCTCGTAATCGGTCAGGTCGATCGAAATGATATCGCCAACTTTTAGGTTGACCAATGTTCGTTGTTCCAAACCCTTCGGTTTGTCAGCGCCAAAAATTCCTTTTATCTTATCGAAAAATCCCATGGGGGTACTCTCCTTGTGTATGCTCGGTTGCTAAGCACCGCATCTAGTATACGAGCGAACGCGAGTAGAGTTTCACCCTTTCTCATTTTTACCTCGAGAAAAAAATGTTAGGAAAGCCAGGACTTGTCCTTTGCGGCAAAATCGTTCAATATAGTACTAGGTACTAAGAGTGTATTCTACTCACAAAGGAGATTGAATATGAACCAACTGTTAGCCGGTAAAAAGTTCTTGATCATGGGCGTTGCCAATGACCGCTCGATTGCTTGGGCGATCGCCAAAGCGCTGCACGAAGCGGGCGCAACCCTCGCATTCAGCTACCAAGGGGAGCGTTTGGAATCCCGTGTACAAAAGCTCGTGGAAACGACCATGCCGGGCTCGTCGTTGATTTCTGTCGATGTCACCCGCGACGAAGAAATCACCGCTGCGTTTGGTCAGCTCAAGGCAGAATGGGGCACGATGGATGGGGTCGTTCACTCCTTGGCGTACGCAAAAGCTGAGGATTTGGAAGGCAGCTTTGTCAACACGTCCCGCGAAGGCTTCTTGCTCGCACATGACATCTCGGCATATTCGCTGGTCACCATCGCCAAGGAAGCAAAAGAGATGATGACAGAAGGCGGCTCGATCATCACGATGACCTATATCGGTGGTGAGCGCATCGTCAGCAACTATAACGTGATGGGTGTGGCCAAAGCAGCGCTGGAACATAGCGTGCGCTACCTCGCCAATGACCTCGGTCCGCAGGGCATCCGCGTCAACGCGATCTCCGCAGGTCCGATCAACACGCTCGCTGCGCGCGGCGTGAAAAACTTCACGTCGATCCTCCCGCAAGTGGCAGAAAAATCCCCGCTGCGCCGCAACATCACGCAGGAAGAAGTCGCCAAGACCGCGCTGTTCCTCGCTTCCGACTTGGCCAGCGGCATCACCGGCGAAACGATTCACGTGGACGCTGGCTACCACATCATGGGCTAAACGATACCAACACGCAAAGCGGCTTGCAGAGTCTTACTCTGCAAGCCGCTTTTTATTTGCCAATTGACAGCTTGGACAGCGCGACGACATTGGTTACAACTTGATTCGGTCAGGGATCACGTGGGTCGCCGCCCGAATCCGAAACGCTTTTTCTGCGGGCTCGTAATCGATTTTCAATGGCTCATCGACAAAAAACCACGACCCGCGATCGACGACCACTTGGATGTTGTCACCTGCGTCGATCACTTCATCATCCGCTCTTGGCTCATCCAGAGCCAAATCATAAAAGGTTGTAGCGCTTCAGCCGCCTTCCGTTTCGATAAAAAAGCGCAAAGTCAGCGTCTCGCCTACAGTCTGGTAGATGTGCAGTGCTTCTTTAGCGCGGTCCGTTATGGAGATCACAGTTGCTTCCCCCTTGTTCAATTGAAATCGTGTGTCTTGCGGTAGTGCATTCGATCTGTACAAGATCTTTGCCTGTTCAAAGTACCAAAAAACTGCCGCCGATGGGAAGTTGCAGATTTTTTCAATTAATTTTGACTAATAGAAAGGAGTTCGAGTATCGAGTGTAGTATTTATATTTCAGAACAACCTTTATTAATTTAGAATCGGAGGTGAACAGACATGGAGCGCAACGTCAAAGTAGGCGATATCAACATCTACCTCTGCTAGTTTCAAACCAAAGCCCGGGTTTTCTTACCGGGCTCCATCATTTATTTTCAGATTTTTTCAATTTCAGGTAGGAATCATGTCCCCGCTTGTAGTATTCATTCATACAAGTGGTTGAATTAAATACATTCTTCTTTCGATATTTACGTTGGTGCGGAGGTGACAATATGAAAGATCCGGTATTCGTTTGCTAATTTCCTTTCCAACGAGAACTTCTAAACTACTGTAGGGAGGTGACAACCATGGCACAAACTTTCGAACCGATCTTCATCTGCTAGTTTCATTTTCATGATAACACTTGAGACGCATGGAGGTGACAGTCGTGAAAGATCAAGTCTGGGTTTGCTAATCACTGACTCATAACATGCATCTCAAAAGCCTGGATGGTTCCATCCGGGCTTTTCACTCATTTATGGAGGGGACTCACTTGGACATCAACAAAGTGCTCGTAGGCATTTCCGGGTCGATCGGCGCAGTAGAAATTCAAAACTATCTCACAGCTCTTCGCAGCACTTGGGGCGCAAGCGTACATGTCATTATGACCGAAAGTGCCGCCTCGATGCTCCAAAGCAGCACGGTCAACTATTTCATCGATGGAAATGTGTTTTTAAAATCGACCGACTCGACCGACCAATTTAAAATTCCGCACATTCATCTGACCGCTTGGGCCGACCTGATGGTGATTATCCCGGCCAGCGCCAACATCGTGGGCAAGGTAGCCAACGGCATTGCTGATGATCTGCTCTCCACCGCTGCGATGGCGGCGAAGTGTCCGGTCGTATTTTGCCCGAACATGAACGAACACATGCTCAATCGCCCTGCGATGCAGCGCAACTTGCGCCGACTTAAAGAGGACGGCTACCTGATCGTCGAACCAGGCGGAGAAGACGCGATCCAGCTCTCCACTGGACAAAGAGTGCAAGGTGCGATGCCTTCCTATAGCCAGTTTATCCCGCGTTTAGAAGAGATTTTAAGGGGGCAAGGGCTGTATGTCTAATCCGTTGACGCAGCCAACTCAACCACAGCCCAAACAAGCCTACCGTTTTTACTACCTGTTGTTCGGGTTGCTTTTTTCTCGTCTTGGCAACAACATCTACATGCTCGCACTTCCCTGGCTGGCCTATGATCTGACGGGGTCGTCGGTGCAGATGGGAGCGGTGTTCGCTTTTGAAACCTTGCCGTTCCTGCTATTGTTGCCGCTTGGTGGCGTGATCATCGACCGTTCTGATCGCCGTAAGATCATGATGGTCTGCGATATAGCTCGTATGTTATTGATCGTTTCGATTCCGTTGCTCTATTGGATGGATCTGCTGTCCATGCCTTATCTTTTCGCATTGTCCTTTGTGCTCTCTACGCTCTCCTTCTTTGTCGATATTTCCTTGTCTGCGGTCATCCCGAATCTGGTCGATAAGGATCAACTGATCAAATCGAATGGTCAACTGCAGTTGGTTGACAACACGATTCGCCTGCTCGGGCCGATCCTCGCCGGTGCTCTGCTCGCAGCGATCGGCACGTCGCTTTCCATCTTCATCTGCGCTTTCAGTTACTTGGTGATGGCGCTCTGCGTCTTCCTGATCGGATCGATTCCAAAGCCGGATCTGTCTGGCCAAGAACCGAAAACGATCTGGCAGGATATGAAATCAGGGTTTGCGTACGGATGGAACCGCATCGACCTGCGGGCGATCGGCGCGATCTCGATGTTCTGCAATTTTGGGCTCGGGCTGGTCATGTCAACGCTGGTCTTCTACCTGCGCGACACGTTGGGCGCGGATGAATATCGAGTCGGTCTGGTGTTCTCCTCGGTCGGCATTTTCGGTATCCTCGGCGCCTTGATCAGCCAACCGCTGACCAAGCGCTTTCGTCGCGGCCAGCTGCTCAGCACGCTGATGACCTTTGGCGGCTTGATCGGCGGCGGTCTGATCGCTTTGGTACCGCACTGGATCGCGACCGGGCTTGGTCTGGGCGTACTGCTCGGCAGCGTGGTGGTGATGAACGTGATTTTGAACGCCTACAAGCAAGGCAACATCGATAACCAGATGTTCGGCCGCGTGGAAGGTGCGATCACCTCGATCTCCAACTGCTGCATTCCACTGGCCGGTATGGTCGGCGGGGTCACCATCGGCATGGCCAGCGGTTCGGTGATCACCTATCTGCTGGCAACCGCCATGATCGTCGCATCCGGGTTGATTTCCTTTTTCACGCCATTACGTAAAATCGCTTAGGAGGTTCGTTGCATGAACTTGATGCTGGATCAAATCATCGCCACCGAAGTTTCGACCGCCGTGAGCGATGTGCTCGCAGGCAAGCCCTCCGGTAAGACCATCTGGATCGATAACGGAGATCCGGCCGATCTCGATGAGACATTTGCCTCGTTTGCAGGCGTGGACGGTTATTTTTACCGCACTACGCTCACGCTGCTCGACCGCACGATTTTCGGCACGATCAAAGAACTGCTGTTGCTAACGAAGCCACTCTGGTCGCAATGGGAATGGATTCGGCGCGACTACTACCACGAAATGAACGGTCTGTTTCCAGGCAGTTACGAAGGCTTGCCCGATGTTTACCAAGTCACGTACTCGTGGTCTGAACTTCGCTTGAATCGCGACATTCAATGGGGCTACCGCATCATGCATTTCGCAGCGCACGTGCTCAAAGAAGTAGCACAGCACAAACCGCTGGTGATCGCCCTGCACGACATTCAGCATGCTGACCGCCTGTCCTTGCAGACGATCTATCACCTGCTGCACAATCTGAAGGCGGAGCGAGTCGTTCTCGTTATGCAAAAGCGCCCCTATGACACGGTGGGCCGTCAGATCACGTCCGACAACGGTCAAGCGATTGAAAAATTGCTCGGGGTTATCGCCGATGCTTTGAAGCCGTTGCATTTGATCGGCTCGAAAAGCGATGGACCAGATCTGGCTCCCTCCTCACAAGCAGGAGAGCAGACGGTCGATTCGATCCGCGAGGTGGTCGAACAGATGCGCCGCGGTGAGTGGGATACGGAGAAATATAAGGATCAACTTGCCTCTACGATGCTCTATTATAACTTGGACGCAGTGCTAACCCTTGGCGATGAAATGCTCGCTCATCTGCCAGTGCTCCCCGCCGAAGAGGAACGAGCGATCCGCTTTCACATCTGGCGCCAAAAAGGGGTGGCCTTGGCATTTATGGAAATGTACCCAGAGGCGATCCACGCTTTCACCCTGATGAACGACTATGCGGGCCATCTGTCGGAGAGCACGAAAGCGTATCATCTGCTCGCCCTCTGCTATGGCAAGCGCGTCGGGCGCTGGGACATCGCCAAACAGTTCCTGCACGAGGGAATCCGCATGACCGAAGGGCACTCCGATTTTGACACCGTCTACGAGCGCTGCTGGCTGTTCAACTTCCTCGCCTATGTCACCTACCTGCACGACCGCAACATTCCGCTTGCGCTCGAATACGCCAACACAGCCTACGAGGGCATCAAGCCGTTCTCGCACATGGCAAAAGGCGAAAATGTCATGGAAGAACTGGAAGACCCGAAAGTGCCGCTGCGCCTGTTTTACAACCTGTCGATCAACATTTCGTACCTGCACTACTTCGGCAAGGATTACGACAGTGCGATCGAACTCTGGCAAAACACGGTCGGTGACTCGGTCAAAAACATTCCAGATGTCTACAAAAAGGAATTTTTCTACTTCGAAGGCAACATCTTAAACCGCATGGGCAAGAAAGAGGAATCGTTGGCCTCCTTCGAGCGGACGTACAAGATTGCAATGCTGAACGCCGACTCCTTCAATGCGGAGATTAGCGTTCGACCGCTGGCCGTCACCTACTTCCAGTTGGAGCGCTTCGATCAAGCGTTGCAATGGTACGAGCGTTCCCTTTCCTTAAAACGCGAATTGGGTGACAATCGCCTGACCAACACCTACATGTCGATCATTCTCTGCCACCTGAAGCTCGGCAACGACGAGCAGGCGCAAAGCGTCTTCCATGAGGCACAGGAACTGTTGCCGCCACGCTTCGCTGAACTGTTTGTCAAAGGCGAAGTGGTCGCACATGCCAACGAATACTTGGACTACGGTTCGTACATTTTGAACCAGTCGATCTCGCAGATGATCATCTAATGCAAAAAGAGCACGCTGCCATCAGGGCCAGCGTGCTCTTTCTTTTCATTTACCTTTGCCAACCGCCATCTTGTCCGACCTTGCGCCTCGAGGCAAACATTTCATGAAACAGGATCGGTCCGATTTCAGGAAAGTGGCAATTCGATGTGAAATTCAGCCCCGCCCTGCGGATGATTGGCGGCGCGGATCGTACCGTTTGATTTTTCGACGATCGCTTTGACGATCGCCAGGCCAAGCCCCGTCTCGCCTTTGACTCCTGTGGAAAAGCGCTCAAAGATCGTCTCAAACGACCCGCGATAACCTTCCCCATCGTCTCGGATCGTGATCGACAGCATGCCAGCTTTTTTCGCCAGTCTGACATCGACTTGCGAGCGGGCATGACGAATGCCATTGGATAGCAAGTTGAGCATCGCCTGCATCAGTTTGTCACGGTCAGCTTTGATCTGATAGACACCGTAGCCGTGCAGTTGCAGTTCGACACCTTTTTGCAGAGCGAGTGAACGGACGCGGGTCAGAGAGTCTTCGACAAACTCTGTGCATTCAAACTCGCTGGGATGGTAGATCGCTTCCATCGTCTCCAGCTTCGAGAGGTAGATCAGCTCATCGACCACCCCTTTTAAGCGCGTAGACTCCTGCGCGATCACTTCCAGCCCAACCGATGCTTCTTCGCCTTGGAAAATTCCGTCTTTGATCCCTTCCGCATAACCTTGAATCGCCATCAGCGGCGTTTTCAATTCATGGGACGCATTTTGCAAAAAGCGGCGTTGGGCGAGGTCGTAGCTTTTCAACTCTGCTACCATCGAAGCGAAGGTACGAGAGACCTCTTCGATTTCATCCCCGGTGCGCACGATCTGCGGCGGGGTAAAATCACGCTTGGCCAACCTGCGCATCTGCTCACCAAGCACGCTCACCGGCTTGGTCAGTGACCGCGACAGTATGACTCCCAGCAACACGACCACCACCGAAGTCAGCACAAAACCGATCAAAAGCAGGCGCAGCATGTCTTTGATCACGCTACTGACGATTTCGTGCGGGGCGAGCAGAACGAGCGCATAGTCTTTCAATTCGTTCATTCGCGTCGCATAGATCAGGTACTCATGATCGGCGACCGTGACACGGTCGGTTAGCGATTCCTGATCTTTTAACCCCTCAAGCGGGTACTGAAATTTATCTCCGCGCTTCATTCCATCGAGATTGGTCGTCATCACCGTATGACCACCTTCGATGCGGGCGATCACATAGGAGGCTGTAGTGGTGCGTGAGGCGAGGGATAGCTTGATCTTGCGCTTCATCCGATCGGTCATGCTCCCATCGCTAAACGGCAAGTCTTCCTCTTCTAACATTTCCAAAAAATTATGCCCGCCCGTGATCAATGAATCGATCGCCTGCTTGGTCACCGCCTTGTTGACCAGCGCGTAAAACATTCCGCCGGAGATCGCCAGCGCCACGACGACAAGCAGGAGATAGGAGAGGATCAATTTGGTTCGAATGCTCCACTGTTTCATGCTTCGACCTTGTAACCGTATCCCCAAACGGTGGTGATTTCCAATTGCGACCCGGCTCCTTTTAGCTTCTTACGCAATCGTTTGACAAGGTCATCGATCGCTCGCTCATCACCGAGATAATCGAATCCCCAGATTTGGGTCAACAGCTGCTCGCGGGTGAACGCTTTGTTAAGATGTCCGACGAAAAAGTGCAAAAGGTCGAACTCTTTTGCTGTCAACTCCATATCCACCTCTTGGCAGATCACTTTGCGCTCTTCCGGAAACAGGGCGATATCTTTGAGACGCAACCCTCCTGCCGCTTCCGATTCGCTCGGCAGATTGACTGCCAGTCCGGCATAATAGCGGCGAAACACCGTCTTGACCCGGGCGACCAGCTCACGCGGCGAAAACGGTTTGGACAGATAATCGTCGCTGCCTAGTTCGAGACCGACGATCCGATCCACTTCATCATCTTTGGCTGAGACCATGATGATTGGGAGCTGGCTCTTGGCACGCAACGTGCGACAGACTTCAAAGCCGTCAATTCCCGGCATCATCAGGTCTAAAATCACCATGTCGGGCTCCTCGTCAGCGACCGCAGTCAACAATTGCTCTCCGTTTACAAACTGCTTGACTTTGTACCCTTCCGCTTCCAAATAACGCGTGATGATCAGACGGATGTTCGGATCATCATCCACCACGAAAATCCGTTTCGCCTCCTCCATGCCCGTCACCTCTCATTATGTATAACACAGGGAACCCAGGCATTGCCCAGGTCCCCTGCTGTCTATGCTTCTTCGATTTGATCGAACACACCCATGCTGCGCAGCACTCGTTTGCGAACCATGAACCCGATCCCTGCCATCAGCACCGCCGCGAGCAACAAAAGACCGGCGAGTCCATAATGGAACTGCGAGAACGTGATCCCGACCAACGCGAACGTGGCCATGATGAGCAAAACATAGATGAAAAAGAACACCTGTACCTTTTTTGGCATCGGTGATTTGAACCACAGCGACATCTCTCTCACCTCATTCGCACGCAAAGAAATTCTGTTTTTATCATAACACAAGTTCGTGTAAATTCGCCGCAAAACGAAAAAAATGTAGTTCAGGTGACAGTAGCGAATCAAGAGTCAGGGTAAAGTAATAGGAATAGCGTATGAGAAAGGACCGATCCTCATGAACATCCTGATCGTTCTCCCGCCCAACCAGCCTTCAGGCGGCAATTGGACTTATTCAGGGCGTCTGCAACGAAACTTGCGCCCGCACGGTATCAACATCACGATCAAACCTCTCGATCAAGTGTCCGACCCGGATTTTTCGGCGGCTGACATCATACACGCCTACAATGCCTACGTCACCGGACGCCACATTGTCAAGGATGCCAAGCGTCACAACAAACCGCTGGTGCTGACGATGACTGGCACCGATGTCAACGAACACCTCGGGCATCCTGACACGTCCGCCACGATGAGCGAAGCGGTCGATTATTCATCGGCGATCGTCTTTTTGACCCTCGATGCCAAAGATCGTCTCGCCATCATCCGTCCAAAAGCGGCAGACAAGTCTTACGTGATCAACCTTGGGATCGACCTACCGCAGGGAGCAGGCAAAACGCGTGCCGATTTCGACATAGCGGATGACGATTTTCTGTTCCTGCTCGTCGCAGGTCTGCGCCCGGTAAAGCGTCCGCTCGATGCGTTCGAACCGTTGAAGCGCGTGCATGAGCAACATCCGCAGGTGCGCTTCGTGCTGGTCGGCCCGGTGCTCGATGATCATGTGGGCGCCGAAGTTGAGGCCGCATTTGCGGACAGCCCGTTTGCCCGCTATCTCGGTTCGGTGCCTTATGAAGAAATCGCCGATCTGTACCGCGTAGCCGACGTGGTGATGAACACCTCGTCCTCCGAGGGACTCTCCCATGCCCTGCTCGAAGCGATGTCGATCGGAAAAGCGGTGCTCGCCTCAGACGTGCCAGGCAACCGCGACCTGATCACCGACGGTGAAAATGGCTTCCTCTATGATGACGAAGCAGCGTTGACTGAAAAGGCCAGCCTGCTCGTGACCGATCCGCTCGTGGTGGAAAAACTGAGCCAAGGGGCACTGAAGACTATCGCCACACATTTCTCGTTGGAGCGTGAACGCGATACATTTTTGGAGATGTACCGCTCGATCAGACAATGCTCGCCATGTAGTAGCCAAACACCATAGACAGCAGAAAGGGACTCGCGATGCGAGTCCCTTTTGTTATGCCCGATTCAGTTCAATGTCCTTTTGCAACACTCGTTCTAAGAGGAACGGTGGACGACCCGGTTTGCCTTCATTTTTATTGAGAACAGCGCCGAGGATTTTGGCATCGCTTTGCCGCAATCCAGCTACGGCGACAGCACCTTCCTCCCGGGCGACTTTGCCGCTGCGGAAGACGAAGAGCACACCGTCAGCACTTTTGGCCAGTGTATTTGGCAACAGGGAGGAGCTGATCGCACCACTGTCGATCAGAATGATGTCATAGCGCTCGCGAAGGTCTGGCAGCATATGATCGAGTCCACCTTCGGCAAACTTGCGCAGGGCGCCAAGCGACGCTTTGCCGAGCGGCAACACATCGAGCCCTGCAATCACCGATGGGCGAATCGCTTGGTCAGCCGTGACCGTCCCCAGCAGGAGATCGCACAGCCCTTCCTCTCCCTCGCCCGGCATGATGCCATGCAAGGTCGGATGTTCCGCATTCGCGTCGATCATCAGCACCCCATGACCGTTTTGGGCCATCAAGATGCCCAGATGGGTCAAGATCGTCGATTTCCCTTCCTGTTCATGCGTTGAGGTGACCACGATCGTCCGCACATCCTCCATCGTCAGCACCGGTAACAGATTGCGATAGAGATGCAGATAACTTTCCACGACGCGGCGGTTGCGCTTGGTCGGCTCCATTTTCAAGAGCGACAGGTCACTCGTCGAATCGGCGTTCTTCCGCAAGCGGAACCAGCGCCGTTTCGGCTTCCACGTCCCGAGCTCTCCGATCGTAGCCAAGCCCGTCTCAAATTTGATCTCTTCTCGGCTTTTAATCGTCGAATCCAAATATTCGCGCAGACCGAACGCTCCGACCGCAGCCATCGTCGAAAGAATCAGCGCGATGGCGACATTCATCGTGATGTTGGGCGACACTTTTGATGATTTATCCATTGTGGCTCGGTCGATCATCACCACATTGTCCACTTGCATCAACTGGCCGACTTTTAAGGTAAACACACCCGCCAATTCGTTAGCGATTTTGATCGCCTCTTCTTGGTTCGGATAGTTGACGGTGATCGTAAAGACGGATGAGTCTGCGTTATTGACCACTTTGACCAACTTGCCCAATTCCTCCGGTTTTAATTGCAGGCTGAGCTTCGCGATCACCTCTTGCAACACCAGATGGCTTTTGATGATCTCGTTATATGTTTTGATCACTTTTTGGTTGGTCAACACTTCATTGAGCAAGTATTCGCTCGAGATTGTCGGGTCGGTGTTGACCAACAGCGATGCGGTCGCTTTGTACGTCGGCGTCACCACGAACACGCTCAAATAGGTGGAAGTGCCGACTGCAAAAGCGACGATCAGGATCAAGAGCCCGATGCGCTTCTTGACTGCCGTGAAATATTTTCTCCACAAATAGCCTAACATGTCGGTTCCACCTCTTTACGGGACATTTTTCATCAAGGCCGTATGCGCATTAAAATACATCCAGACCGGTTCGGATACGAGCGGGCTCATCAAGTTCGGTTCGTCGATAGCAAACCGCGCCTGAAACAACAGCTTCTGCTGTTCATCCTTATATTCGACCAAATTCTTCATCAGTTTCATATCTTTCATTTCATCCGGGGAAAAGACCATCTCCAGCATC
Organism: Tumebacillus algifaecis; assembly: GCF_002243515.1. Lineage (NCBI taxonomy): Bacteria > Bacillati > Bacillota > Bacilli > Caryophanales > Alicyclobacillaceae > Tumebacillus > Tumebacillus algifaecis. The sequence goes on along the minus strand of NZ_CP022657.1, from coordinate 1,116,517 downwards.
CGCACTTCCCCCGGCAACCACTCGTCGAGCGGCCCATTGAGCGTGCCGTTAAAGACAACACTCTCATGATAGTAGGCGCTGATCGCAATCCGCTTCAAGGTGAAATTGCGCAGATAGCCGTTGTGCACGAACATCCGTACTTTCAGCTTGCCATCAGCATCGATCTCCATCTCGCTGACCCCCGGTACGAACAGCAAATTGAAAAAACCAGAGACAAAATAGCGCCCGGTCGGCAACTGTGCAAGTTGGCTTTCAACTTCACGGCGCTTCGCATCGGACAGCGTCTCAAGCTGCTTCTTATTCCAGACCACCGACTTTGGAATAAAGCTGGTCGTCGGCACTTCGATCTTCTGCTGTTCCGATTGTTCCGGCTGTTCCGATTGTGGTTGCGGCTTCGTGATCGGTTCGGCAGATGGTGCAGGCTCCGTTTGTCGATTCATCAAGAACATGGCGCCGAAACCGAGATTGCCAAGCAAGGAGGCGCCGACCAGTATCAGCACCCAGAATGGCGCTCGCTTTTTGTTCGCCGATGATTTTGTATTTTGGGGTGTCCAGCGTTCGCCAGGCGTGTCTAGGGACAACGCCCCTGCTTGTTCATCAACCGCCTGAAGCGCTTCGAAAAATCCCGCCTCGTTCGATTCGGAGCAGAGCTTGTCTTTTCGCTCATCAGTTGCCATCGTGATTTATGCTCCTTTTCCCGATATGAATCAATGTTCAATCTTTTAAGTTAATGATTGAAGCGATTTTTGGTACTTCAGAACTATTGAATAAATTTTCATGATTATAAAATGTCATGCAATATGGGCTATAAGTCCTGCTCCTGTCTTGACTTCCCCACTATTATACCCTAAGATAGAACTATCAGCTTTGTCATTTGTACGACATCTATTTAATTTATGTCGAAATCTGTTACATCCACACGAAACGGCAAACCGTTCGAAAGGACGGGACGCAAAGCCACGGGCCTACCGCGCGACATCGTCCGCCACGGCAGCCGGGTTGCCGAAAGGAGTAAGCGTTATGCGTTTCCGACTCCCTGTCTCGTTGTTGATCGGGATCATGATGGGCTCACTCTCCGTCATGATGAATGTCCCAAATCTGGTGACGCTCACAGAAGGGATCGTGCTCACACAGACGGTCGGTCTGAAGTCTGAAGCTCTGGATTCCTTTATCCAGAGGGATCACAATCTGGTCCTCGAACAGTATAGCTTCTATCAGGAGAATCGTGAACTGTTCGACAACTGGAGTTCGTTACAACATTCCGAATTCTTTTATCTTTATCAAGATAGAATTACCGCACTGTTCGAAGAAAATATGCAACTGTTCTAACGTTACCATCACGACTTCGCAAGCATGCGCCTGTTGCCCAATCGGCAACAGGTTTTCTTTTTGGATACAGTCCACTTCCATTATACGGCTCTTGTCCCATCGGTTCAATGGGAAAGCCCTCCGCAGAGGGAGGGCTAGTGTATTGCATTTTTCTTAAAGCGTCCACCCATCACATCGGCAACATGTTCGATCGCAACAAAAGCTCCCTCGTCATATTCGAGCACGATGTCTTTCAATTTAGCAAGTTCAAGGCGTGTCACAATCACATAGAGCAGTTCTTTTTCTTCGCCCGTATATCCACCCTTGCCATAAATGTGAGTGACCCCCCGCCCCAATCGATTGCGGATCGCCTCTGAGATTTCGTTTGGTGAGTCTGAGATGATCGTGACCGATTTCGATTCATCGAGTCCTTCGATCGTGATGTCGATCATTTTAAACGCGATGAAATAGGCGATCAGCGAATACATCGCATGGTCCCAACCAAATACAAATCCAGCGCTGCCGAGAATGAAGATGTTGAAAAACATCACCACTTCCCCAACGGAAAAACTCGATTTGCGGGCGAGCAAGATGGCAATAATCTCTGTGCCGTCGAGCGACCCGCCATAGCGGATGATCGTCCCGACCCCGATCCCAAGTACCACCCCGCCAAAGACGGATGCGAGCAGCAAGTCGTCTGTGAACGGCCTGACGCTGTGAAACAGCGTGACGAAGCTGGACATCAGGATGACGGCGATCGTCGTCGTGATCGCAAACGTTCGGCCGATCAGCTTGTACCCAACGAGCAGAAAAGGGAGATTGAGGACGATCATATAGAGTCCGACCGGCTTGTCGGTCAGAAAGGCCAGCAGGATCGAAATACCGATCACGCCGCCGTCGATGATCGAGTTGGGAACCAGAAAGATTTCCAGCCCCACTGAGACGAGCAAGGAGCCGAGCGTGATAAAAAACATGCGTTTGATCTTGGCGGCTAACGATTGTTTGCGGTGATTCCGCTTGAGTATCGGCTGTGCTTCCATCTGCTACCCTCCTTCTCATTTGTCATCTCACATCATTTTCCTTCGGCCCGCTATTTATACACAAAAGCACCCGATCACTTTTGACGTGACGGGTGCTTTTAGGTTTTCTTGGCGAGGACATGTCGCTCACAGTGCAGCAGATGATCGGACATCAGTTCGACCGCTCGCTTCCCATCGCGACTGCGAATCGCTTCGAAGATACGGCGATGTTCAGCGATCAACGCCTCCACATCGTCGGTCGCTTCATGCGTGAGGCGCAACGTGCTGCGCAGCGCTTCCGACAGCGTATTCATCAAATTGAGAAATACGTTGTTGCCCGACGCTTCGGCGATCGCGATATGAAACTGCAGCTCGCAGCTCACCTGCTCCTCCAGGGTGTGACAAGCCGCCTCCTGCCGATTGAGCGCCTGCTCGATCCTCGCTAACCCTTCGTCTGTCCAACGCTCACAAGCGCCCTGTACGGTGCCGATCTCCAACAAGCGGCGCATCTCCAACAGTTCGCGCATGTTGCTGCGTCCAAGCAAAAGCGCGGCGTTCATCGGCTCGATGATCATCGTCTGGACATCGATCTTTTGGACGAACGTGCCTTCTCCGTGGCGCAGATCGATCAAGCCCATCCCGACGAGCGAAGAGAAAGCTTCGCGCACTGTAGCACGCGACACGCCGAATTCCTTCGCCAGCTCGGTCATCGGCGGCAGTTTGTCACCGGGGGCGAGCACGCCCTCTTCGATCATTTGCTTGATGTGCTGGGCAACCTGCTCGTAGATTTTGTTCGATTTGTTTTTTGGTTTGGCCACAGTTGTCCCTCGACTGGATGAATTTTGATTTATTTTATTATAGCATGATAATTCTACCGAATGTAAGAAGATAGGTGGCGCGCGATTACGGCGTGACCAGCATTGTTCGGATGAATTGGACGGCGAAATAGCTGTAGCGCATCTTCAATACGCCCGGTGCGGTACCCCTCGATCAAGGTGGGTTGATTGCCTTCGATCCAAGAATGGACAGGGGCGAGCTCGGTGTGCAGGCGTTTGGCAGCCTGCTCTGTGACCGAGTTGAGGGCGCCCACCGCTTCTAGAGCGACAGGGGAGTTCGGAAACGGGTTATATTGGGTGCAGAGGACGACGCGGGCAGAGCTATGACGACCGATGGTGGAGACGATCTGTTCGAGGTTGTGACCATAGGAAGTGAGCAATCCAGCCACAGCCGCTTTGACCGGCCTACCTTGGCCGACAATGGCGATCGCAGCTTTCAGCAAGTCGTTGCCGCCGATCCAGATCGTGACGGTGGTCGAGCGGCGCACTGCGTCGAGCGCGTAGGGCAATGCTGCGACGAGGGCTCCGCTCGTCCAACCGTTATGAGCAACGACCCGCAAGGCGGCCTCTTTCCCGCGCTTCTTGGCGCCTTGGACGATGAGCGACGGATAGGCCAAACTGTATGAAGTGGCGTTTAGCCCCGCCGTGATCGAATCTCCCAAGGCGGTGTAGCAGATCATGTAACTTCACCTCCCTGCAAATTCCCCAGATCATACAACATATGCCTGTCAGCGAAAAAAAGCGACCCCGCAGAGGATCGCATTTTGCGGAAAAGACGAGATCGCCCTCCCTTTTACTCGTTGAACACCTTTCTATGAAACGCAGCGGTCCAATCGAACAGCCCTTCACTACTGCTGCCTTGTGCTGCATTGGTCATGGTGACAGACGTCAATTTGCGCACCGGATCGCACCATAGCGAACAGCCGGTGGTGGACAGTTGACCATACGAAAGCATCGGGGCACGCTCTCCAGCCGGACAGTGTTCCGATGCGGTCTCAAAGCCGAGCCCATAACTCTGCCCTTGCCAGACGGCGTGCGCATTGACGGCGAGCGAGACCAGTGTCGTATCGAGATAGCGCTGGCGCTGGAAGATGCCTTTGCGCACCCACATCTCCGCATAGCGGGTCAGGTCGAGCGCGGTGGAAAACAGCCCAGCGTGCCCGGCGATGCCGTCCAGTCCGTAAAACGCATTGGCGTCCTGCGCTTCACCGCACAACGCATGGTCGCGCCACGGAAAGGATTCGTGGTGTCCAAAAGCAACCACTCGCCGTTGCTCCTGCTCATTGCCCATCTCCGTCGCCGCACAAAGCTCCGACGGTAGGCCGTCCCCTTCGGCAAAAGAAGTCTGATACAGCTCAAGCGGGCCAAAGACGAGGCGTTCGCAGACATCTGCGAAGGGACGATCCCAGATCCGTTCCAAGGCAAAGGCCAGCAGCATGTAGCCGAGATCGCTTCTGATCAACCGTTCGCCCGGCACCGTTTCCAGCGGCGTGTCGGCCAGCGCGCGAAGGTAAGCTTTGACCCCGCGCGCCTGCAGAAACAACGGACGCCATGCGGGCAGTCCCGAGGCGTGGGACAACAGATGGAAAAAGCTGATCTGGCCCTTCGCAAAGCGATCAACACCCGTCGCAAACTCCGGCAGAAAGCGGGCGATCGGATCGACCAGCGTCAGTTTGCCTAGCTGCACCGTGCGCAGCACGGCTGGCAGCGTCGCCACCACTTGGGTCAGCGTGGAGATATCAAAGCGCGTCTCGACTGACAGCGCCCGCTGTTGCGTCGCATCTGCTACACCGTGCGCCTCATAAAAAAGCGGCTCCCCGTTGCGCGCCACGCAGACGACAGCTCCGGGAAAAATGCCTTGCGCGACCCCTTGTACGATCATATCTCGCATTCTAGTATCCCTCCCTAGTCGATTACGAACATCCTATGCGGGAGGGCTCGCCGATAAGACAAAAACCTCGTCCCAAGGTGCGGACGAGGTTTTGCTGTTTGCTCAATCGATCTTAGAACAGGTCATCCAGCGTGTCTTCAAGCCGTTCCAACGCAAACTGTTGCAAGCGTTTTTCCGGTTCCTCGACAAACTGTTCGAGCACATAGACAAATTGGGCGAGTAAGCGATCGACCGTATCTTTTTGGAAGCGGAACGCATCATAGTGCGTACGAATCCAAAGATGATCGCCTTTTTCAAAAACTTCGATGTGTAGATCAAACGGTGATCTTTCCACTTCCATGCTCACTTGATCAGCGATCACTGCTTCGTACTCGAACCCCACAGCATGCAAGTCATCATGAAGTTTGAAGCCGCCTGTGTGCACGTTTTGGCCGACGAGCACAATCGAATACAGCGGATCGTTGGTGCTTCTGTGAGCGCGCAGGTCCTGTACGAGCAGATCGTATGGGTAATCCTGATTCGCATACGCTCCGAACGCGACCGTCTTGATGCGCTCGATCACCTGCATTGCAGTCGGGTTGCCCGACAGGTCGGTACGGAAAGCGGCCGGATTGACAAGCACGCCGATCACCGGTTCTAACTCCGGATTGGTACGCCCAGTCAGCGGCGAGCCGACGACTACGTCCGTTTGCCCAGATACGCGGGATAGCCAGATGTTAAACGCCGCCGTCACGGCGAGGAACGTGGTCGTGCCTTGCTGGAGAGCGAGTTGACGAACCGCCTCTGTCAGTTGTGCATCGACTGTCGTGAGCCGCAACGACATCGGTTCTGGGCGCTCCACCTCATCCAAATCGTAATCGTAAGGCAACGGCGGCGGTGCGCCGACGTCTGCGAGTCGCTCCAACCAATACGCTTTCTGATCATCCATGTCGCCGTCTTTTAGGGAGTGCGCCTGCCACTCTGCATAATCCACATATTGCAGCGCTTCGGGCAAGCTTCCTTCCTGACCTGCAACTGCCGCTTGGTACAGTGCAGCAAAATCGTTCATGTACACGATCGATGACCAGCCGTCATAGACGATCGCATGTGTCGAACGCACCCAGAGCGCTTTGTTGTCTGTCAGTTTCAAAAGCGCCGAGTAGAACAGCGGGCCGTTGATCAGATCATACGGTGTGCTGTAGACCCGCGCCAGATGTTCGGCGATCCGGGTCTGCTGCTCCGCTTCGCTGTGATGCGACAGGTCTTCGAACTTGCAGGCCATCTCGAGATCGTCGCGCACCACTTGATAGGGCACTCCGTCCGCTTCGAAGAACGTCGTGCGCATGATGCTGTGGCGCTGTACCAATTGTGCATACGCCTGTTGGAACGCTGCGACGTTGACTTGGCCGCGCAACTCGCTCACCATCATCGAACCGATCGCCGACTCGGGATGCATGATAAATTCGAACCAGAATCGTTTTTGCGCATTGGACAGCTCATAACGATCGCGCGTCGCGGCATGGCGCACAGGTTTCAACTGGCCTTTTGCATCGGAACTGCGCACATCGGCCACCCGTTCTGCCAAACCTGCCACCGTCAAACATTCGAACAGATCGCGCAGTGGTAGCGACGTGCCCAGTTCGCGGTTGATGCGCGACATGATGCGGGTCGCATCGAGCGAATGTCCGCCCAAGTCAAAGAATTTGTCGTACACACCGACCTCATTCAAGCGCAGGATCTCTTGCCAGATGTTCGCGATGGTACGTTCGATCTCATTGCGCGGGGCGATGAACGCAGCTTCCAGATCGGGACGCTCCTCGCCAGGATCGGGCAGCAATTTGCGGTCGAGCTTGCCGCTGACCGTCAGCGGCAAGGCGTCCATCAACACGAAGCGCGCCGGCACCATGTACTCGGGCAACAAGGCGAGCAGATGTTCACGCAGCGATTCGACCGTTACATTCTGGCCCGCCTCCAACTCGTAATAGCCGACGATGTAATAGCCGCTCGGGCGCTTGTGTGCGACGACAGCACACTCTTTGAGCGCTGGATGGGTGACCAGCACCGCTTCGATCTCCGCCAGTTCGACGCGTTGACCGCGCACTTTCACCTGATCGTCGCGGCGGCCAAGAAACATGATCGAACCATCTTTACGGTAGTAGCCGCGGTCACCCGTCTTGTACATTACCTCGCCTGGTGCGAACGGATGTGGGATAAACGCTTCTGCGGTACGCTCCGGGTTGTTCAGATAGCCGCGCGCCAGTCCGACCCCGGCTAAATACAGATCTCCTGGCACCCCGATCGGAATCGGGTTCAGATTCCCGTCCAAGATGTAGACCTGATTGTTGTCGATCGGTCGGCCGACCGAAACGATGCCTTCTTCATTCGCATCGGCTGCCGTCACCTCATGGCAGGTCGAGTCGATCGACACTTCGGTCGCCCCCCATTGGTTGAACAGCCCAGCACTTGGCAAGTTGTGCAAGAAAGAGCGGACCAGATCGGCGCGCAGCGCTTCGCCAGAGGAGATGACGATGCGCAGCGCACGCAATTGCTCTTGTTTCTCCGCTGTCACCGCATCGAGGAACAAGGACAGCATCGACGGTACAAATTGCAGGACAGCCGTCTCATAGCGGATCGCCGCCTCCATGATCGCGAGCGGATCTTTGTGCAGTTCTGGTTCCAGCATCGCGATCCGCGCGCCAACCATCAGCGGCCAGAAGAATTCAACTGCCGCATCGTCGAAGGTCAACGTCGTTTTTTGCAAAACGGTTTCTGTCGCCTGCAAGTTGTAGCGGCGCTGCATCCAATTCATCCGGTTCACCCAGCCGTCATGTGTGGAGCAAACGCCTTTCGGTTTGCCAGTCGAGCCTGAGGTGTAGTAGATGGAGACGAGATGATGAGGCAACAGATCAGTCTCCGGCTTTGTCTCCGGATGCTTCGCAATCTCCGCCGCATCGCGGTCAACAAACACGTACTTGACTGCTCCTTGCGGCAAGCGGTCGGTCAGATGTGCCTGTGAGATGCAAACGGGGGCCTGTGCATCTTCCAGCACCTGCGCTTTTCGGGCTGGAGGAGCATCCGTATCGAGCGGCAGGTAGGCACCGCCTGCTTTCAGCACACCGAGCAGGACGACGACCAGTTCAGGGCATCGCTCCAAAGAGACACCGACCGGAACATCCGGCCCTACGCCAAGAGCGCGCAGGTGGTGTGCCAAACGGTTTGCCTGCCGATCGAGTTCGGCGTAGGTCAGCGTTTGCTCACCATAGACGACAGCGATGTGATCCGGCGACTTTTGCACTTGCTCTTCGAACAGTTCATGCAGACAGCGTTCAGTCGGATAGTCCGCTTCTGTGTCGTTCCAAGCGACGAGCAGTTTCTGCTCCTCTTCGCGGGACAACAGAGACAGCTCGCCAATGCGCGCGTCCGGATGATCGATCACATCTGCGAGAAGGCCGATCCAATTTTGAATCATCCGATCAATCGTGTCCGCATCCCACAGGTCGGTGTTGAACTCCCAGTTGACGGTGATGCCTTCGTCCTTCGAATCCCCTTTGCCGCGCACGCCAAGGCGTTTGGAGTGGCGCGGGATGACCATGATGTTCATATCAAATTTGGCCGAGCCGTTGTTCAGGCCTTCGTGGATGAACATCTCCACGCCTGGGATCTCAATTTCTGGCATCGGGGTGTCATGCATCGAGAACATCACTTGCATCAACGGGTTGCGGTTCAAATCGCGTTCGATGCCAAGTGCCGCGATCACTCGCTCAAACGGCACGTCTTGGTGTTCATACGCTTCCATCGACGTTTGGCGCACCTGTTCGACGATCTCTTTAAAAGTCGGATTACCGCCAAGTTGGGTGCGAAAAAGCACGTTGTTAACGATCATCCCGATCAGGCGTTCCGTCTCTTTGAGACGGCGGTTGGCGATGCCCGTCCCGACGAGGATATCCTCTTGACCAGAATAGCGATACAGCAAGACGTTGTACGCAGCCATCAGAGTCATAAACAATGACACGCCGTTTTTGCGCGAAAACTCGCGAATGCCTTTCGATACTTGATAAGGGATTTGGAAGCGGAAAGCAGCCCCTTTAAAACGCTGTACCGCCGGGCGCGGATGGTCGAGTGGCAACTCGAGAATTCCCGGTGCTCCCGTCAATTTATCTTTCCAATAGGCCAACTGGCGATCGCCCTCTGGGCCATCCATCATCTCGCGCTGCCAATCGGCAAAGTCAACAAACTGAATCTCCGGATCGGGGAGCGGAGATTGATTGCCTTCCACATAGGCGTTATAAATGTGCAAGAAGTCGTACAGGAAGACGGAGAACGAAAAGCCATCGTGGACGAGATGGTCTTCTACATGGAGCAGCGTGTGGACATCCTGTTCCAGCTTGAACAATGTCCAGCGCACCATCGGCAGTTCATCGAGCTTAAATTGCTTTTTGATCTCCACCTCGACGATCTTGTCCATCTCGGCCTGCTTCTCCGTTTCCGAGAGTTGATGCAGATCGACCACCCGCAGTTTGATCGGCTCAAACGGCTCGACCACTTGTGCCGGTTCGCCGTGAACCGATTGGAAAGTCGTGCTGAAGATGTCATGGCGGCGCAGAATTTCGTTCAAGGTGCGCTCCATGATCTCCACATCAAACGGACCTTTAAACGTCAGCAGGCACGAAGCGCTGTACGACAAGTTGTCTGGGAACAGTTCGCGCAGAAACCAGATCCGTTCCTGTGCATAAGAGAGCGGCATGCGCTCCCGGCGCGGACGCTTCGTAAGCGGGGCCAACGTTTCGGTTGTCTCGCGCTGCATCCTTGCCAACTCTGCGACCAATTCGATGAGCGTCGGTTTGGCGAACAGCGTGTTCAGCGGCAGTTCTACCCCGAACAGTTCGCGCACTCGAGCCACCACTTTTGTCGCCAACAGCGACTCGCCGCCCAGTTCGAAGAAATGATCATGGACGCCGACCTGTTCAACGCCAAGCACCTCACTGTAAATCTGAGCTAGCATCATTTCGTCCGGCGTAGCAGGTGCTACATACGCTTCATCATACAACGCTCGGTCGGCCGTATTCGGCACCGGCAACGCCCGGCGGTCCACCTTGCCATTTTGCGTCAACGGAAGCGCTTCGAGCAACGCGAACGCCGTCGGCACCATAAAATCGGGCAGGCGTTCCGCCAGATAGCGGCGCAGTTCGCGCACCGACAGGGCACGGCCCTCTTTCGGCACGACATAGCCGGCCAAACGCTTCACACCCGGCGTGTCCTCTCGGTCGATCACCGATGCATTTTGCACATCGGGATGGGTGAGCAGCGCAGACTCCACTTCATCGAGCTCGATGCGGAACCCTCTGATTTTCACCTGATTGTCGATCCGCGAAATATATCGCACACGACCGTCCGGCAGATAGCAACCCAAGTCGCCCGTCTTATACAAGCGGGGCACGGTCGCATCCTCAAACGGATTGTCGATAAACTTTTCTGAGGTCAAATCTGGGCGGCCCAGATAGCCGCGCGCCAGACCGGCACCACCGATGCAAATCTCACCTGGCACACCGACCGGAACCGGCTGCAAGTTGGCATCGAGCAGATAGACGGTCGTATTTTGCATCGGGCGTCCCACGTTCACCGCTTCTCCAGGCAGGCAAATGCCGATCAACGCGCCGACCGTCCCTTCTGTCGGGCCGTAGCCGTTTACAAAATGGCGGCCTGTAGCGCTCCACTTTCTGACCAGTTCGGCGGCACACGCTTCTCCGGCCGAGACGACCACTTTCAAATGCTTCAGCTGATCTTCTGGCAACAGGGCGAGCACCGACGGCGGCAAGATCACATGCGTCACTTGCTCCCGCGTCAGCAGCTCGACCAGACCTGGTCCTGGCATCACTTTGTCTTTCGGTGCCAAGAGGACCGTGCCTCCGTTCATCAACGCTGGGAACAGCTCGGCTACCGAGGAATCGAAGGAAAACGCTGCAAACTGCAACATGATCGTGTCTTCATCGATCTGAAAACGCTCGGTGATCGCCATCGACATGTTGCAGACATTGCGGTTTTCGATCATCACGCCCTTTGGTCTGCCCGTCGTGCCCGATGTGTAGATCACGTAAGCCAAATTGTCCGGCTGGACTGCAAAATCCGGGTTGTCCTCACTTTCCTTGGCGATCTCTGGCCAGTCGCTGTCGAGGCAGATCGTCGTAGCGACCGACAACTCGATCTTTTGAAGCACATGCGTTTTGGTGAGCAACACTTGCACGCCCGCATCTTCGACCATAAAGGTGAGGCGCTCTGTCGGATAGGCTGGGTCGAGCGGCAGATAAGCAGCACCCGCTTTCAAAATGCCGAACATTCCGATAACCATCTCCACAGAGCGATCCACGCACAGCCCGATCAACTGTTCCGGCTGCACCCCTTTAGCGCGCAAGGCACGTGCGAGTTGGTTCGCGCGGCGATTCAGTTCCGCATAGGTCACACTCTCTCCTTCAAAACGGAGCGCGATCCGGTCGGGCGTCTTCTGCACCTGCGCTTCAAACATCTTATCGATCATCTCATGGTCGAGCGGGGCCGTCGGTCCTGCCGTCCACGACTCGAGCAAGAGTTTGCGCTCTGCTTCGGTGATCAACGCCAGCGCGATGAGCGGTTGGGCGCCGCTTTGCAAAGCGGATTGTAACAACTCTTGCAGGTGTCCGCCCATCCGCTCGATCGTAGCTAGGTCATACAGTTCAGCGTTGTAGGAGAACTTGAGCAACAGCCCGTCCGCTTCCTGACGAATGATCAGCGCCACGTCATACTCACGCGCTTTAGGAAGTGCACATTCGAAAGCGTACAGCACTTGTAGCGCCGAATCATCTGTCAAAACAGCTTCCCGCTCGATCGAGGCAACCTGTTCCTGCACCGCACGAGTCAGTTCGGCAAACGTTTGCAGCGGGCTTAGATCACTGCACAGCAGACGCACTAAACCGCTTTCATCGACCAGACCGATCCCCAACTCCTCTTGGCCGGAATATCGCGCTAATAGCGATTGAAAGGCGACCAGCAACAAAACAGATAACGAAACTCCTTCACGTGCACCAACTTCTGTCAGCGCTTGAACACATTGATCGGGCAACACAAACCGCGCTTCCGCTTCCCGAAAAACCACCGTCGCAGGTCGCGGACGATCCACAGGTAATGTTAACAAAGGAATCTCAGTTACTTGACGTTTCGCAGCATTTTGGATCAGCACGTGTCGCTCAGCTCCTTAAACTGTATCTTGAGATTTATTTGTTTATCTGGCAAATTCTGAATACACTATTTTTATAAATGGTATCAGTAGAATTAGAATAATGTCAATGTAAAATTAAAAAAAAGAAAAACCCACTCCATATGGAGCGGGCTTTCCGGCGCACAGTTTGGCTTAGTCATCAGACCCCAAGTTGATGCCGAACAGACGCAGCACGAACAGGAACAGGTTGATGAAGTTGAGATACAGGCCGAGCACCGCCATCGGCACCATGTCTTCCGGTACGCCGTTGCGAGCGATGTTCGAGATGTCATACAACGTGAATCCGATGAAGATGAAGATGCCCAGCAGCGTGAACAACAGGTACATCGTGCCGCCAAGCGGCATGAACATGTTCCACAAGGACAGAGCGATCAGCGCGATAATACCGACCATCAGGAAGCCGCCGAGGAACGAGAAGTCCGCTTTCGATTTCCATGCGTACAGCGCGGTCGCACCATATGCGAGCGTAGAAACACCAAATGCTGCCATCACCATGTCCCCGCCGATCCCTGCTGTATAGTGAGCAAGCACCGGGTAGAACGTAACCCCGCTGATGAAAGTGAACAAATAAAGGAACGTGTAACCTACACGGCGTTTTCTCAAGAACATTGCTGCGATCAACATCCCGATTTCGATGATCATCAGCGGCAGGAAGAACGCGGTCGGCACTTGAGTGCCTACGATCGTTCCGATTAATGCGAACAAAAGGCTCAGGAAGAACATCGGCAGAACACGATTCACACCTACCGTGCGGCTTCCAGAATAAGATGGTTGCATACTGACACTCCTTTCAAGTCTCTATAACGTAATTATACAACCTTATACGAAGAAAAAGAAATTAAGTTTCACTTTGTTTGCATCGAAACTTGCACCAAAACTTGAATCGAAATGAAAAAGACCTCCAAAAGACTGGAGATCCCTTCCATCGCGTGCTGTCAACCTGCCCGCCGACTATTGAACGTTTTGTTGCCCTTCGTACTTGGAGGCGATCTTGGTCATCAGCTTCGAAATGTCTGAGTCGTTGAGCGGACGGCCATCGCGTTGCAGCTTTTCACCGATGCGCTGGAGTTCATCATGAATGTAGCGCAGCACTTCATATTTATTGGTACCTTGCTTGAGATTGATCGAGTTGGTTTTCAGTTGATCGACAAAAGGAACCTCGTTTTCCTCGTTCACGGTTGCGCCTTGCAGCGGCATCGACTTGTCGTACACCGCGACGATCCCTGCGTTGTTGACAACAAAATAGATCGAGAAGTACGGGTTGTTCATCGAAGTCTGACCGAAAGAGAACGTTGCTGAGATGCAGCGCTCCATCGATTTGATATCATAATTCACTTGTACCGGAGTTTCCATGCGATGTTGTCCCCTTTTTGCGAAAAGATTAGCAAGACGAGCTCGGGCCTGCTGTATTCGTAACGATGAAGTCATCTTCGACAATATCATCGTAATCGATTTGAATTCCCTCAATCAGCGCGACAGCAAATGGGTCCATCACAAACGTGATGCCATGTGCCTCAACCGATTTGTCATAGTCTTTTGACTCATCCAGAGCCAAACGAAAGCGCATGCCGCCTCAACCAGGCGATACACTGACGCGAATGACGGTGCCTTCCGGTTCTTGCTCCAAGATCTCCTGAATCTTCTCTTTTGCGATGTCAGTAATCGAGATCATTGATGCTCACCCCTCTCTGTTCTTACAGTGTTCCCAACTACGCGAAAAAGTCCAGTTCGGCAAAAAACCAAACCTTCCTCGCGCCCATCCCCCCGTCGATACAGGTATCGAGCGACCGTATATAGAGTGCCGACTCCGGGTCTTCCAATAGTTTCGCTTCCAATTCCCGATACTCCTCTATCGAAGGGACCAAAAAAGTCTCAACGACAAGATTTTTTTGGTCGATGCCCTCACTTACACTATAGTGTGTGAAGCCTGCTTCTGTGCGTTTGACACGGAGTTTTGCGATCAGTTCGAGATAGTCTGTCCGTTTTCCCTCTGTAATCTTATATTCAAAAAATCCACGCACTGCCACTTCATTCCACCCGCCTGTCTTCACAAAGGATTTAAAAACTGTTCAAGGGAGATCTACGTTCCCCCTGTATGATGAAGATAATACCACAAACAGGGGGAAGAACCGCCATGGAAACAGGAGCACTGCTCGTAGACCGCGCACGCGTCCCTTACGTAGTCGGTTGTGTTTTGCCAAGTGAAGTCATCCACACAGAGCGGTTGATTCCGACCCGCTTGACCTCAGCCCTTCAAACGCATCAGGGTCGCGCCGCGCTGGAACTGCATGCCTATTTTGAAGTGAATGGACAGAAACACCACTTGCAGTTCGTGCTCCCTTTCAGCGCTCACCGCGATTTCCTGCGCGGCCTGTGCACAGCCGATGCGCTGTACCTTCTCACCGGGTCGGAACGGCCGGATGCGACGACGATTCACAAACGGATGTACCAAGGCGGACTGGCGATTGAGATGAACGAGGCGGTCAGGAATCAAATTTTGTTGTTTGATCTGCACGCTCATGTCACAGCGGCCACAGATGAATACGCAGTTGCATCCATCTAATAAGAAACCCTTTCTTCTATTTCGAGAAGAAAGGGTTTCTTTGCTCACTGAAGAAACCTACCCTAAACCAGTCCACCCAATTCCTTGACCACTTTCCCATGCGCCACCGGGAACGTATAGGCATCCAATTCTCCAACGGCAACCCATTTCAAATCGTCATGTTCGCGCACCTGTCCTTGAACGATCGCGCATTCAAACACGCGCATGTCCCATTGCAGGTGGCTAAAAGTATGTTGAACCTGTGCAAAAAGCCGCTGCGGTGCCACCGTCACACCGAACGCCTCTGTAAGGTGTGTAATCAAGCTCTCCTCCAGGGACAGACCTTCCACCCTCTCACCGCCTGGAAACTCCCACATGCCCGCCAAGAGCCCTTTATCGGGACGTCTGCGAATCAGCACGCGGTCGCCATCGCGAAGCAGTGCGGCCGTCATATCGACAGGTCTGGGCGGCTTTTTCTTCTCCTTGACCGGAAACGCTTCTTGCATCCCCTCGTCGAGCGCACGGCAATGTTCCTGTACCGGGCACGATTGACAGCGCGGATTTTTCGGAATGCAGATCGTCGCCCCAAGCTCCATCAGGCCTTGGTTGAACGAAGCAGCCCGTCCAGTCGGGATCAAAAATTCGGCCAGCCCTTCGAACGTCCGCCTTGTTTTTGGCTTCATGATGTCCTCTTCGATCAGGAAAATCCGCGACAGCACCCGAAACACGTTGCCATCCACCGCTGGCACGTCCACATCATAGGCGATCGACAAGATCGCACCTGCTGTGTACGGCCCCACACCGGGTAGTGTCGAGATTTCATCGAGCGTGTCGGGCACTCGTCCGGCAAACTTTTCACGAACGACCTGCGCCCCTTTTTGCAGGTTGCGCACGCGCGAATAGTAGCCGAGCCCTTCCCACGCCTTCAAGATATCAGGCTCAGGAGCATCCGCCAGCGCCTCAATCGTCGGGAACAGTTCCATAAAACGATTCCAATATGGAATCACCGTCTCCACCCGCGTTTGCTGCAGCATCACTTCTGACACCCAGATCTTATACGGATCGCGCGTCCGCCGCCAGGGCAGGTCGCGTTTCACCATTTCATACCAGTCATATATCTTCCCACCGACAGCTCTGGCCGTTTGGATATTCACATCGACCTGCGTCCGTCTCATCGTCTCTCGCATGTTCTTGCCTCCTAAAACGTGCACACTTCTTTCCCATTATACAAAAAGCACAGCCGACAGGGGCTGTGCTTTTCGATGCCAATCTGTTCTACTTCAATCGATCCGGGTTCAAACCTTCCAGTTCCGGAATGACGAACAGGCCGTCTTTGCGGATCAGCACATCGTCAAACCAGATCTCGCCCCCACCGTACTCGGGCGTCTGGATGCAGACCAGATCCCAGTGGATGTTGGAGCGGTTGCCGTTGTAAGCATCGTCATAACAGTTGCCCGGCGTTAAGTGGAACGAGCCTGCGATCTTCTCATCGAACAGGATGTCCTTCATCGGTTTCAGGATGTACGGGTTGAAACCGAGCGAGAATTCACCGATGTAACGAGCTCCTTCGTCCGTATCCAAAATGCGGTTGATCGCTTCGGTATCATTGGCGGTCGCTTCGACAATTTTGCCGTCCTTGAAGGTCAAGCGAATGTTGTCAAACGTCGTCCCGTTGTACAAGGTCGGCGCATTGAACGATACTGTGCCGTTTACCGAATCGCGCACCGGCGCCGTATAGACTTCACCGTCCGGGATGTTCAGTTGACCATCGCATTTGACAGCCCCGATGTTTTTGATCGAGAAGGACAGATCGGTGCCCGGCCCTTTGATCTGAACGCGGTCGGTGCGCTCGATCAGCTCTTTGAGCGGGTTCATCGCTTCGGACATCTTGTGATAGTCGAGCGTGCAGACATCGAAGTAGAAATCTTCAAAGTCCTCAGTCGCCATGTTGGCCGACTGTGCCATCGACTCATTCGGATAGCGCAGGATGCACCACTTGGTCTTGTGCACGCGCGTTTCAAAATGTACCGGCTTGGAGTAGAATTCAGCATATTGCTTCATCTTCTCCGCTGGCAAACCTGCCATTTCGTTGACGTTTTTCGATGCCCGGATCGAAATGTATGCGTCCATCTGTTCCATGAGTGCTTTATCGTGCTCGCCCCATAGTTTGACCTGCTCAGCGCTTGCCCCGCGCATCAACTCACGGTTCAACTGCGGCTCTCGATTCCACAAAAAGGGCAACGCCCCGACCGCATAAGCAGCCTTGATGATTTCGCGAGTCAGCGGGACTTCGCCGTCTGTCACTTCAAGCAGCACCTTTTCACCCGGCTTCAGGGCTACGGAGTATTCCACCAGATTTTTCGCCAACAACTCGTAACGAACGTCTTTCATCGTATCTAACCCCTTCACTATGTAGATGCGGTTCCTCCTTGACTCACCTTGAACAGATTGAGACAATATAAGAAATGTCAGGTGAGGAGGAACTTTAATGCTGGAAATTGGTGCGACCGCTCCCGACTTTCAAGCTGAAAGCACGGAAGGACCCGTCCATTTGTATGAAGATTACAAGGGTAAGAAAAATGTCATCCTCATTTTCTACCCGATCAACAATACGCCCGGCTGTAAAAAACAACTGTGCGAAGCGCGCGATGCCACCCCCGCATACGACAACCTCGACGCGGTAGTCTTAGGTGTCAACCCTGGCAAGTTCGAAGGGCACAAAAAGTTCAGCACCAAGCATAACTTCGGCTTCCCGCTGATCTATGACGACCGCTGGCAGATCATCGCCGATTATCAAGTGCCAACGTTTTCCGGTCTGATGGTCGCCCGCTCGGTGATGATTCTCGACAAAGAGATGAAGGTACGCTACTTTAACAAAGGCATGCCGACCACGCAAGAATTGACTGCAGAGCTTGAGAAAATCAACCAAGAATCCAATACATTGTAGCACAACGGCGGTGTCCATCGGGCATCGCTTTTCTTCTATTCAAAGGTATGCACAAGCGAATGCGGTTAGCTGTCAAGTTTTTTGAAAAAACGTTCCAAATAGTTGTAAAACTGTTTGCATTCTCCCGATTCAAAATCACCAAACATCTCCGTAGTAAACGTATTGCGCGGTTCTTCGATGTGACGCATGAACTGCGCGCCTTTTTCGGTCAGCATCACTTTGGTCACGCGGCGGTCAAATTGATCCGGGTGTCGGCTGACAAATCCGTCGCGCTCCAACCTGTCGATCATCCCTGTCATGTTCGCCTTGGTGACAAGCAGATTCTTCCCCAATTCGGTCATCGTCATTCCCTGTTCGTTACGGTCCAGCACGCCGAGCAACGTCCATTGTTGCTGGGAAAGTCCGTACGCCCCCGCCAACTTTTCACTATTGCCATGTTTGATCAACAAGTTGTTGATCCTAATCACCATATGAAGAATAGCAGCACGCAACTCCGAGTCATTATTCAGATTATTCATTTCTACTCAACCCTCTTACATTCAGATTTTAATATATGAGTTTATAATACTACGTTCCTCCAATTATTCCTTCGTATGAGATCGAAAAAAACGCAAAAAATACTGGTACGGGAGGTGGTAAGAACATGTGGGAAATGATCACGGACATGATACCGCGCCGCAAAAGTGGCATGAACACTGTGACAGCGATGGTACTTGGTGCCGGAATCGGCATCGCCGCTTGGGAAGTCATGCGTCGCAACAATACTGCGGGCAACAACACCAATGAGATGGCGCAGATGGCAGATTCCATGATGGACGCCATTACCGATTAGTCCGCCTCTCCAACAAAAAGGGTCCCTGCGCTTGTGCGGGGACCCTTTTTAATACTTATCGACAAAAATACTGCCATGATAGGAGCGCACCGTGACTGGCCATGTTCCGTCACCCAGTTGGTCGGTGAGCAGAGAGCCTTGTTTGGTGCCTGCGTTTTTGCTCGTTTTTGTTGGACCTTTGATCACGCCTTTGTTCGTCTCACCCAAAAATTTGACCGAGGCCGACTCCGGCATTTCCAGCGTCGTCTTGCCATTGTTCACAGCGATCGTCCAGGCGGCCAACACATCGCCGTGCACCGTCACATCCCCGATCCCATTGATCGTCGCTTCCAGTTTCGAAAACGGATTGCGGATGTTGAACACCGCCGACTCGCCTATCGCCTTGATCTCATCGCCGATCGAGTCAACATTCACTTTGCCAAGTTTGACGTAAAGGTCCAACTTGCCGGCCACTTGTCCAATGTCTGCGTCGCCAGCGTCCGATCGCAACAACAGATCGCTGCCGACTTTACGAATCTTGACATTGCCTTGCCCGGTGTGCAGGTTGGCCTTTCCATAGATCTCACGCACGTTCAACGCGCCATTTTGCACGTCTGTTTCCAGATTGCCGTTCAGCGTATCGACGGTCACCTCTCCGCCTTTGCTGCCAATCTTGGCATTCCCTTTGTAAGCGCTGAGCAAAATGTCGCCTTGCTCCGTACGCAGTCGCAGTTCGAGACCTTCTGGCACTTGCAGCTTTAGATCGATCCTCGCGCTCTCTGCGACATGGTCCGGCTTTTTGACCAGCACGGTGCTGACTTTGTCGATCATCGTGTAAGGCATCAGATCGACCGCCGAGACGAGCGTTGAGCGCTCGTTGATGATCGAGACGTGCGCCACAGCGTCAATCTCCATCTGCCGCCCGGTCGTGCCGACAACTTCGATGGTGCCAAGCGGATTGTCGATCACCAACTCCTTCACAAGCTCGGGCAGATGGACAATCTGTGTCGGCAGATCCAAGTTTTTGCTGGTCACGGTGAGCAGCGGCTTCTGTGGTACCTGCTCTTCCCCTTGTGCTGCGCGGGTCGTAGATAAGTAGAAATTGACCGAGAAGACCCCGACGAGGAACAGGAGGGCCAGACTCCGTCCGTCCAAGCGAATTCGTTCCTGGATACGTTTGCGGCGGTTTGACAGCCAGTTCCACAGCAGTTCCAAACCAAGCCCGATGATCAAGAGCGGCCAGAAATTGAGCCCGATCACAAAAGCGTTCTGCTGAAAGCCGATGTCATAGAAAAGAAGAAGACCCAGTGCGAGCATCGTGCACGCACTGGTTAAGGTTCCAACTCTACGCATGATTACCGTCTTCACGCTCTTCCGTACGCGATTGCGGCGGGAAAGGAAGCGGTTTGCCTTTGATAATCCAATAGCCTGCACCGATTAACAGAGCGGCCGTGACCATCTCTTTGAGCGCTTCACGCAGCTGCCAGTTGTTCACGCCAGCGAGGTCGATCACACCATATGCCAGCGCGACACCGCCGATGATCGCAAAAGCCCAACCGATCATCGAAACGGTGAGCATCTCTCTCCAGCGCGGGAAGATCGGGCGATCTTCCACCGTTTCGCCGCGGTTGATCGCTTCACGGAATTTGTGTGCATCCACCTGTGCATAGAACCAGAGGATCGGCACAGCAAACCCGGTTGCAAACTGCAAGGAGTTCGGCACGATCGTGTTCAGGAAGATCAGGAAGAAGAAAACGATCATCATGTGCACACCGCGCACCTGTAGACCCAGATAGTAATGGCCCAAGCCCGGCAGACAGGAGAACAAGGTGGTCAAGAAAAAGCTCCGGTGCCCTTGCGTCAAAGTTTCCGATTTGTGTTTAACAATCGAGACGGCATGCTGCGCTTTATTGTCCGCAGGTGGATGTGCTTGTTTTTTGTCTGGCAACAAGCCTGTGTCGTCAAGCGTCATCGTGCGCGACACGCATGTTTTGCATACCGCATGATCGCCTACGGGGACCACGCAGTCCGAACAGATCATTTCGTGGCAGATGCGGCATTCACGCGCCACATCGCGATCCGGATGATGAAAGCAGTTCATAAGAAAGGTCCCTCCCTATTTCGATCGATCAAAGTTTGCTACGCTGAACAGGTCGTACAGTTCAGAATAGACGCGGGCTGTGCCGTTCGAGACAAAACTGCCGGTGTTCGAAACAGCTGCGATCGTCTTGCCGAATACAGGAACTCGATCGGCATAGGATTGTCCGGCCGAGCCGAGCACCATAAAGCCGGTGACCACAGCTGCCGTAGCGACGCGGGTAAACAGTTCGAGACGCGGAGAGCGTGCCTTGCGCGGTGCAAGCGGCACAACATTGTTCGTTTCCAGAGTCTGGTTCGACCACTCCGTTTCGGACGACCCGCAATGCGCGCCGTCTGCGGTCGTGTAGGGTCCGCAAGCTGCCTGCTGTCGATCCTGTTCAATCTCGCTCATGATCCGATCGGCAAGCCCGGCAGGCGGCGTTTCCAGCAGCATCAGTTCGGGCATAGCGTCACCCAGTTCTGCCAGATTCGCGAGACGCTCTGCGCACAGGTCGCATTCGGCCACATGTAGCGACACCCGATCCAACTCGTCATCGGTCAGTTCATCACCGTTTAGAAACTTCCAAATCATATCTCCTGATACGTGCTCCATCTGTTTCCCCTCCTTTCAGTCGGTCGCGAAGCATGTTTTTCGCCCGGTACAGCCGAGTTTCAACGGTGCGCGGTGAAATTTCCTGCATCTCTGCGATGTCCTTGTAACTCATCCCTTGAAAATGGTACATCAGCAGGATCGATCGATATTTCTCCGGCATCTCCTCGAGCAGGCCACGCACTTCTTCCTGCTGTTCCTGACGAAGCACCATTCGTTCTGGTGAGGTTTCCAGATCGTCCGGAATGCGCTCCGCCTCTTCAACCTGCGCCGTCTGCTCCTGACGCGGCACATGTTTGCGCCGCCAATCAATACAGCGGTTGGTAGCAATCTTACAAATCCACGTCTTAAAACTCGCCTCTTCGCGGAAGCTATCTAACGTGCGGTATGCCTTCAGGAAGATTTCCTGGGTGAGGTCTTCGGCCTCGATCCGGTCGCGCACCATGCGGGCAGCGATGGTATAGACGAGCGCCTGGTAGCGCTCCACGAGCAGTCGATAACTGTCGCTGTCACCCGATGTGACACGCCGTATCAATTCTAGATCGCTTTCTCCCTGCATCGCGTACCGGTCCCCCCTTCTCCCTGCTTGCAACCACCGTCGATTTCGTCTGTCACCCCTATTGACGAACCGATTCGGGAGAAACCCTTCACGATTTTACAAAAAAATTTAGATCATCATCAGCACAAAACCGTACATGGCCACCACGAGCAACGTGGACACTAAGTTCAGCAGAATGCCAGTCAGCGCCTGCCAGCCGCCTTTCATCTCATCCGGGTTCCGTTTGATCTGTCGAGTTGCTAAAAAGCCGAGCACCATGCCAAGCGGCCCCATCAGCAAGATAATGATGTTCAGAAATGGAATGATCACCGTCACCAGCGAACAAGCGCCGAGCACAAGCGATGCGACCGACATGCGATTGGTCTGAATAAAAGGTCTTGGTTCATTCATCTATCAAAACACTCCTCAGTTTCATCAAAAATGAATCTCGTCTATTATACCTTAGAAACAAAAAAAACGCCTCCAGTGGAGGCGTTTTCCAGATCCCGCGATTAACGGGAGTAGAATTCGACGATCATCGATTCTTGAACTTGTTGCGGCATTTCTTCACGGGACGGGTAGCGAACATAGGTCGCTTCCAGTGTGTTCTCGTTCCAGTCCATGTAAGCCGGACGGGAAGTAACGCCAGCCAGTGCGTCTTTCACCACGACGATGTCGTGGGACTTTTCACGCAGGCTGATCACGTTGCCCGGGCGAACTGCAAAGGATGCGATGTCCACTTTGTTGCCGTTTACAGTCACGTGGCCGTGGTTGACCAGCTGACGAGCGCCGTCGAGCGTGCGCGCAAAGCCTGCTTGGTACACGAGGTAGTCAAGACGCGAGTTGAGCTGACGCAGCAAGTTTTCGCCGGTGATGCCCTTTTGACGTGCAGCTTCTTCGTAGTACGCGCGGAATTGCTTTTCGAGTACGCCGAAGATGTAACGCAGTTTTTGCTTCTCTTGCAATTGCAAGCCGTATTCACTGATCTTTTTGCGCTTGGTCGGGCCGTGTTGACCCGGCGGGTACGGGCGCTTGTGCACCGGGCATTTTGCAGAACCGCAAAGAGCTTGGCCGACTTGGCGGCAGAGTTTGTGTTTCGATCCAGTATTGCGTGCCATGTAAGTATCTACTCCCTTGTTTGTTCTTGATCTTGTGCTGCTTGAAACTGCTCCATTTCCTGAAGCATTTGCGAGAGCGGATCGATCACTTCAACGCCCTCCAAACGAAGTCTAGCCAACTCTTGTTCGGTCTCCTCAATGACCGATGCCAAGAGGTAAATGATGTCATTTTGCTTGTAAATCAGCACATCGGGTTCGCATGTCTCCGACAAAATTAAAGAATACACGCCGGAACCAATTTTGACAAGTGCCTTAATATGCAAATGGCACCCAGTTTCCTCCCATTTCGAGACAAATACGTCCACATCCGCACTGTAAGACCAATTTGTCAGAATGTGCTCAATACAGTCGAGAATTGGCTCAGGTTCACGGTAATGTCCGACTCCCCAACACAACTGCACGACTTCCTTGCGAATTTTTTGAGCGAGCATAACTCATCACCTTTAATTGAAAATGATTCTCATTCTCTGAGTCCTACTATAACGCAAAGCTCAGAGTTTGTAAATACTCCTTTGTAGGGTATCCCAATGAGACCAGTTCCAAACGGTGCTACTCGTTTTTACTTCCCGATCGAATCATACCCGTTGACGATCAGATCGATCCGACCGTTGTCCGGGTCGAAAATCAGTCCGTGCACCGGCACGTCTTTCGGAATCAACGGATTCTCGCGGATGGCGCTGACCACGCCTGCAACGTTTTCAATCGGATGATGAAACGTGTCCACCCATTGCGTCAACGCACCTTCGACCAGTTTGATCGCTTCGGGAGCGATGCCGCGGGCGATCATCTTTTCTTTCAGACCTTCTGCCGTCGCCGTCGCCATGCCACAGTCAAGATGGCCGATGACGATGATCTCTTTGACACCGAGGGCGTAGATCGCCATCACCAGCGAGCGGATGACCACACCAAACGGAGAGGCGACCGTGTTGCCCGCGTTTTTGATCACTTTCGCCTCACCGCGCTGAATGCCCATCGCGCCTTCCAGAAAATCGACGAGACGCGTGTCCATGCAGGTGAAGATCGCTAGCTCCTTGCTCGGAATTTTCGAGACGGGAGCTTTATGCTGTCCCTGCACCTCTGCCCACTCGCTTACAAAATTCTGATTGGCTTCCAACACTTGTTCCAAAATCGTCTTGCTCAACTTGCTACACCCCCGTTAATATCCGTCTGCCTGACGCTGATGATTGACTTCATTTTTCGCAAAGTAGGCCGCTTCGATCGCCGATTCGGACAGACCGAGTTCAGCTCCCAGACCGAGCAGGGTCGTCAGGAGCGCCGTTAGATCCGCTTCTGAGCGCGTCACAGCCAATTGGCTGCTCTTGGCTATCAGTTCAAGGAACAAAGCGGTGAGGTCGCCTTTTGGATATTCCTCGCCAAGCAACAGGTCTGTATGGCCAAGTTCTAGAGCCAAGCTTAATACGAAGTGCAGCGCATCCACATATTCTTCCAAGATGACGCGAAGCTCGGAGGCAGGCTTCTTGCTCCAAAATTTAAAACATCTCGTCTCATTGGCGAGCTCGCTGAGTTCGACTTGCAGCGCGAGCAGTTTTTTCGGTACGAGGTCCTGTCCGGCAAGACCGTGTTCTGCTTTGATCCGGGCATCGAGTTGACGCTGCAGGTGCAACAGATTATGTAAGTCAAGCAAAGCGATCCCCTCCATATTCCATAGTATCATAAAAATGAAGGGCAAGAAAAAAGGAAGGGGTCTCCCTTCCGGCATCGTCAGTTTTTCGATTTTTGTGAAAAACGGGCACTGAAAGCAAAGAGCACGCACAAAAGACCTACAAACGCAAAGACTCCAACTGCAAACAGCAAGGGCCACATCGGCATTCCCTCCACATTGGCGGGACGTGCTGCTTGGTGTGCGGGGCAGTTCGTTAGGCAGTTCGGTCGTGGAGCGAGTCGTCCATGTTGTGAATCTGAAGCGGTGGATTCTCACGCTCCGTCCAGGTGATCATGTAGACACAGATCCCGCACGAGATCAAACCTATGATTGCAGCGACAGTTCCCAGTCCAAGTATCATCTTCTAACCCCCGTAAATGTGACAAATTTGTGTCATCACTGTAACAAAAAGTTCGAAATTACGCAACAATAGTTGGACAGTGAAGCATATCAAAAGTACGAAGGTTGTCACTACTCTATGTGGCAGGAACGGAGGATAGACGCTGCTGGACAGACTTTTCGAAACTTTTACCCAATCGGTAATTTGAAGAAAGTACCAGTCGCTGAGCTGATGATGTTGCCTTCTTCATCATACACATGCGACTCCAGCACCGCGATGGTGCGTCCATTTTTTTGAAATTTGGTCTTGCAGGTGAGCGTGCCATGTTTCGCTTCTTTTAAAAAACGCACCTGTAGATCGAGCGTGACCATCTTGTGTGAAGTGCCGTTGACGACAAAGCAGGTCGCCCCCATCGCCGTGTCAATAAATGTGGATAAAATGCCGCCGTGCAGCATCCCATAGCGGTTGCTGATCTCCGGGCGTACCTCCATCTTGTGGATAAAGAGATCCCCATCCTGCCCGGCGAACTGATAGGACATCATTTCTTCCACGTAGGCCAATGGGCTTTGGTTGGAGCGAATTTTCGCTTCGAGCAGACGAACCATGAAGTCTTGATCGTCCGCAGAGAGCGTATCGAGCAGTGCTAAAAGATGATCGCGCTGTTGCATGAGTCATGCCCCTTTCTTATGCTTTGTTGCTGTTGTCTTGTACGGGGATACCTCGGTCAAGTATGTGCAGAAAACAAGACGACCAGACAGGATCACAGTCCAGTCGTTACAAGTTGGCTTTCCCACACATCTTTTCCTGCTTGTCTATCAACTCGGATTATTATTGCGATTCCTCCAGTGTCAGAATGTATTCGGCAACCTCCATGCCCCGCGCGTTAGAAAACCCTTGATCCTCGCCAGAAATGTGAAAGCCGCATTTTTCCAAGATTCGAATCGAGCCAGTATTGTCTTGCGCAACGCGGGCAAACAGGGGTCGTTCGTCGATCTGATCCAAGAATTGAGCAAGCGCCTTTGTGCCGATCCCTTGACCCCAATATGGCTTGCCGATCCAGTAGCAGACTTCCCGTCTCCCATCTACTACATAGCTCATGACGTTTCCGACCACCTGTCTGGCCGAAAGGATCGTTTTGATCAGAATCCTCTCATCGCCCCTAATTTTGCGCCAAAACGCATCAAATGCAGCCCGATCGGACGGGTCTTTCGCTGTGAAGGCGGCCATTTTGTTAGCCTCCGAATCGAGTTGATGCTCGAAAAAGAGCGGAAGATCTGCTTCTTCCAACTCTCGCAATTGCACATCGTCATTCAGCACATCATGCATAGCTCACCTGCTCCTCCTTCTGTTCGTTCCGTTGACATTCTCCTATGATAGAAGCCTAGTCATCTTGCGCATCTGCGCCTTCTATCAGGCACAGGCGTGCCGTGCTCCCTCTGTCCTCGATCTTCCGCTTCCCTCGCATCGGCGGCGACTGTGCCCACCTGCTGACCACATTCGCAGATTCATCCACACGTCTACAGCGTTGCAGGGGTGGTTGGAAGATGAACCAAAGGCGGGAACCCTGAGCGACTCCACAACCATAACGGTGTATGCACATCGATCGGCGCTAGACCGCTACCTTGTAGTGCCGCCTCCCACGCTTCCGCCACCGCTTGACGGTGCTCAGCAGTTCCGCCCAACACCTCCGCAGTGCATATGCCCAATTGGACGGACGCTTGCAAAATGTGAGTGTCTGGGGCGATGGTGATCAGTTCCCGAGACTTCCAGCTCGTTTCCGTGTAATTTTCCAAGACATAGAGCCAATAGTTGAATATCTTTGGCCCTGAGAGATACGGGAATTCGGTCTTGCGTGTTCCCTGCATGATCGCCTTCAGGACAGCAACATCGCAGTCGGCCGACTTGATCAATCCATCGACATCGCCGCTGGTTGATGATTGCACAATTCCGCTGGCCACACGTTGCCAAATTTCCGGATGGCGGTTGGGCTGCAAGCCCACGCGATGACGAAGTAACGCTTCGCGCAACTCCTCACGATCACAAGTCGCTACAGTTTGTGGATGAAAGATCCAGCGGGAGTGATCGTCAACATATGCCTCTGCAACAGATCGCCAAAGCGCGTACGAATTACGTTGGTAGTTTAACGCCATCCCCAGTGTCAGCACGTTTGGCAAATCGTCCTTGGCGACAACGCCGAGCAGAGCGTCCTCCGGCATGATCTCACCGCCGAGCAAGCCTGTCGCATGCATATGTAGGAGTGCCTTGATGTTCTTTACGATCTGATCGTCTGCCATTCTATTCCTCCTAACCTGCTATACAATTCCTTGACGCAGCCCCGATCTCCTTGCATAGTTTCTCGCATTCACGATCGAGTGCATTTCTAGTAGAATATCTGGTGTAACGATCTGGTCGTATTTACCACGATTGCAAGGAGGTATAGCTTTGCACAGGATTGTCGATGTTGATGAGGTCCTTTTCTTTGTCCAAGATGTGAGCGAAGCCAAGCGCTGGTACATGAAAGTGTTCGAGACAAGTCCAACGTTCGATGATCCCAATTACTGCACCTTTCAATTGGGCAGGGTGACGATTGGACTTCATCCAGCAGATGCTAAGACTTCCGCTGGCGTGGCAGGACAGGTGGTGTACTGGCGAGTTGAAGATCTCCAGTCGTCGATCGCACACTTCGAAGCCCACGGTTGCACACTGTTTCGCGGGCCGATCCTTGGCATCGATGGCGTGCACGTTTGCCAACTGCAAGACCCGTTCGGAAACGTGTGGGGGTTGGTCGAAAAAAAAGCATGACAAATCGCCTATCTGACCTCGCATGGCTAGCATTCTGGAATCATGACAAGATTCCCTTGTCGTTCTGACAAGGAAGATGCCAAACGCGCCCTCTCTTTCGATGCAGACAAGCGTAACGCTTACTGCTGACGATGAATGGGGACATCGGAGAATCTGTTATACTGTTGGAGAGAAACACCTCAAAAATAAGGTGCAAGGGAGCCTGATCACCATGCAAATCACAACATTTCTGATGTTCGAAGGCAAAGCAGAAAGTGCGATGAATTTTTATATGTCCATCTTTGACAACTCCGAAATCGTAAGCATTAGACGCTATGGAGCAGAAGGGCCCGGCCCAGAAGGCACCGTACAGCATGCTAAATTCTTGCTTAACGGACAAGAATTTATGTGCATCGATAGCTTCATCAAACACGAATTTACCTTCACACCGTCCATGTCTTTGTTCGTGACTTGTCACACAGAAGAGGAGATTGACAGATTGTACGCCAGCTTGTCTGAAAACGGGGGAGTGCTGATGCCGTTGGCCGCTTACCCAGGTCTTGAAAAGTTCGGCTGGGTGGCCGACCAATTCGGCGTTTCTTGGCAAATCTCCCTTGTGAAGAACGGATAATCGTAGCGCCAAGCGATCACATACTAAAAAGGCAAGCATCCTCGGGCGTCCCCGTGGTGCTTGCCTTTTTATATCTACCGACCGTGATTTTAGTGGCTGTGGGCTTCCTTCGTGATGTGGAGATTTTGACTTGCCATTCCGTTGCATTCAACAGTCACATCGGAAGCGTCATTCAGGTATTCATAACAAAATATCATATCTCACATGCATGACGATAGATGTGATATTTTGTTTATCCAATATTCCGATCCCTATTAGTACGTCAGGACTACTTTGCCGCTGATGTTGAGGAAATCATCGTATCTATCATACGAGTAATTGTCTACACGGAGCGTGTACGGGACATTCGCATCCAGCCCGGTAAAGGTAAAATTAAAGGTGCCATCACCAACTGCGGTGTAGGTCTTCACCGTTTTCCCGTTTTGGTCTCTCAGTTTGTAACGAACTTCGGTCGCGCCGGAACTCCACTGGTTGGTCACCTTACCCTGTAGCGTTCCACCGGAAGAAGATGAGAGATAGATCGGACCGTAATCTTTATAGCTACTCATGAAATCGTAGCTGATCGTGTACGTAGATTGTACAGTAACCGGCCCTTGCACAGCCATGTTTGACTTTTGTGCAATACCTGTTGGTACATCACTTGGCGCGGCGCTTGCCACGGAGGTCAGGGCTGTCCCTGCAATTACTACTGCCGACAAAATTGCTACAGCTTTTTTCATGATTGTCATCTCCCTTTAATTTAGATTACATAACAGATTATAAAACAAAGGATTAATTAACGTTTTTCCCTTATCATTCGATCTACCGTGATTATCTGAACGATGAGCTGTGAAAAATCAGCCCAACTATCAAACTTATTCATCTATGCATATTTGGAGATTTATTACTTGCTTCTAACTGCCTAGTTGATTTTTGAAGACCGTAACCAAACCTCCCACAAAACAAATGATCTGCCCCGACAGGCAGATCATTTCGATGATGCACTTTGACCAGTACCTGATCATTTTGCATAGTCCATGTAAGACCAGGTCTGGTATTTATCCAGCAAACTGCGCTTTGCTTCTGAAGACACATCTGGTGTTTGATAATACGAGGCTTCATAAAGTCGATCCGTATGCTCGTCACCATCAAGATCGAATCGCACATACATTTGGGGATAAATTCGATCTTTTTTGTAATACTTTTCGAAATAAGTCCCTTCAATCGTATCTTTCTGAAACTCAGGGTCTTGAATGAACGCCTTGGTTTTTTCGAAGATCTCCTGCATGTCAGACTCCGCGTTCTCTCCCTCCATCACATAATTGAATTCAATACCCGCTGGTGACATTTTCACTTGGAACTTTTCAATTTGCTTGTGATCTGCTTGAATCGATTTTTTGAAGATCTTCACCTGTTCTGTACTGATGTTTGTAGAAGATGTGCAGCCAAACAAAACAGGAATTAAAAGCACTACCAGTAACGCCCATAGATGCAATTTGTTCAAAACTATTGCCTCCTCTCGACTGCGGTTAGAGGAACCTTAATATTGGAACCATATCAATCCGCCACGAGATCTTTTTCTTCGCATCCGTTTCTGTCTCCGCTTCGAACTCATGCCCGCACCACATCCAGATACTTTGCCGCGTCTTGCACTTGTACAAATATCCCCATTTACCATTTACACCGAACATGGCGCCTTCCCTTTGCCATTGAGCGGGGTTTGATAACCCGTCTACGCCGAACATGTTTTCTTCTAACTTGGTCATTGCTTGATGAAAGTCTTGGGCTTGCACATCTATATCCTCGAAAATACCAATTGTCACGCAGTTTCTTGTGAATAAACAGGCAACCTACTAATCTTCCAATTCTCACCTTCGTTCGGGAATAGCACTCCCAATACTGTCTTTCGTAAGGAGTCATCAGCTTTACTTTCACAACACAACCCCACGCTTTTCTAACTGCTTCATCAGGAAGAGGTGGAACCATTCCAATCGTTCGTTTGCCTCCCGATATTCCCCTCTGTCACTCAAATACCTGCTCATTTGGAATGTGACCGCTTCCAACTCCGCAACCTTGCCGTGTTGTTCATAAATCTTGACCGCGTTGTCGAGATGCTTCTTCCCTTTCTTCTCATCTTCACGGCGAAAATAGACAGCCGACAGGACGCGATGGACTTTCCCAGTCGTAGGATCAGTATCAGATAAAGCCAGCCTTGATTTTTCGGCATACGCCCAGGCTTCATCAAACTCTTGATTCTCCAAGCAGATGAGTGCAAGATCGGCATATACTTCACCTGCCTTGTGCTTCTTTCCAGCCTGCTCACTTTGTTCCGCGATGGATGAAAGGATTTGAACGGACATTTTCCAATCGCTCGACTCGCGCTGAAGCATAAGCAATCGTCGTTGCATTTCCTGCCTTTCTTCCTGATTAGAATGTTCCTCCAGAAATATAGATGCCTTCGTAGCGTATGCTTCTGCTTGGTCATATTTCTTTTGACGATCATAAACTTCTGCCAAACGAAGATACATTTTGCCCTGTTCTTCGTTGTTGGATGGATTGAGCAGCAATGCTTTTTCGTAATACGTAGCCGCCACTGCCGCCTTGCCGAGCTGCTCATGAAGGGTTGCCAATTGCATCAACACCTTGGAATGAATATTCGGGTCGATCTCCTCCCCGCTCTGTAGTTCATCCCATGCTCGTTTCGTATGAAAAAGGGCAATCGAATACTCATGTTGTTCAGCGGCAACCCGTCCCAGATAAAGAAGTACAACTGAAGTTAGTTGATTATTCTGACTGTTATTAGCGACTTGAAGCACCTGATTCAATTCTTTTTCTGCTTCCATAATCTTAAGTGTAACTTTTATTTTCTATTGTTTTCATAGTTCTCAGCATGATACGATTGTTCTACAAATTAACACAGAAGGGAATGTCATAATATGAATAAGTTTAAAATCGCTCTCGCACTCACATTGGCACTAACTTCGCTCACAGTTCTTGAGGTAGCTCATGCTACATATTATAGTCGCGACGCCTTCTATCCTGGGAATGGACTGCCTGACTCATTGATAGGGGCATTGGTATATTTCGAAGACAGCAGTGTTTCAAGCTACGGATATTCCAGTCACATGTTAACTGCACGAACTGAGTTTGACAATGTGCCCGATGCTGTGATTAATTTTCGAAGAGCAACCTCATCTGAAATCAACTCCGCTCCGTTACGATTCTGGGTAGTTGAAAATCAATCCTCATATTGGTATGGTAAAACTTTCAACTACGATAGTAACGGTGCCCCACTTGCTGAAGCGGATGCATACTACTCAGCATGGAGTAAAGTTGACCTTAAGTTAGATAATAAAAAAATGGATGAGGCACAATTTACAACAAATCAGCGAAAGAGGGTTGCTGTTCATGAGTTGGGTCATGTGCTTAGTATGGTACATCAGCCAAGTGGTTTTAGCCATCTAGCATCTGTCATGCAACTAGAGTATCCAAATTCTTATTCACTTACGACTGTAGATATCTTAAACCTACAATACATGTATTAGATTTAAATCAAAGGAGGCTTGTGAAATGAAGAAAAGAATATCTTTGCTTGTAACGATCGCTGTGCTTGCCACTGGCTTTGGAATTTATCAATTTGCCAAGGATGATCCTTATACTAATCTTCAGGTAGGTTCAAACCAAGCTGCATTCAAAACTCATGAAAATATAGTGGAGTTGGAAACTGAATCGGACCTTGTTGTTTTGGCTAATTTTACAGGTCAGAGAGAACAGTTTAATGAGAAAGATAACCTTGGTCGTGTATCGAATACCGTAACAAAATCAGTAGTTGAAGTTGAAAAAGTGTTAAAAGGGAATGTACAGAAAAAGGATAAGATAAACGTATTTGAAGATTGCTACATCTGGAACAACGAACGCTATATCACGACCGAAGGTTATAAGTGGATGAACGAAGATGGGAAGTATTTGTTGTTTCTTTCGCGTAGCGGTATTGAGAATTCATTTGTGATCGTTGGCATATACGAAGGGAAATATGATGTAAATCTTAAGAATCACCCCACGAAACATAATGAAATGAAAAAAGC
Organism: Tumebacillus algifaecis; assembly: GCF_002243515.1. Taxonomy (NCBI): domain Bacteria; kingdom Bacillati; phylum Bacillota; class Bacilli; order Caryophanales; family Alicyclobacillaceae; genus Tumebacillus; species Tumebacillus algifaecis. Next base: position 1,084,111 of record NZ_CP022657.1, on the reverse strand, counting down.
ATTCCTTGATCCAGAGGTAGAATTTTTAGGTCATGGGGATGACATCGAGAGATTCTACAAACTTAAAGAACAGGCAGTAAAAAAATATGGACTCTGATAAATACAAAGGTGCTGATGGTATGACCTCCATCAGCACCTTTCATTTGATCATTTGGGTTTGTGCCGTTGGTGTTAGATTTCGCCGTAATAGTCGCTTTTGAACTTCGCCAGTTAGGCCTGGTCAGACTTCTTCACAACTTGGTTGATCTTGGCTTCGTTTTGGTTCCAAAAGCCCATTTCTTCTGAGTGAACTATTAAGGATATGAACTCCTTTTTGCCCCATAACGCCCTTCACGTTGCGTTTGATGGTCAGGGTGACATAGAGGCAAGACAAAAGGACAAGCCATTTCGTGCGCTTGTCCTTTTGATTACTCCCGTTCTGCTATTTGAACATCATCCCCCGTCTTAAAATGCAATTTCGAAACATCTCATTCACACAAACAGTACCAAACACCAATAGAACAACTGCCCAATTCGATAATCGTCAAATGGGTAGTTGTTCCTAGAGGTGCGAAGTCTTACTCTTTCACAATCGCGATGTAGATGTCCATCTGCTTGTCGGTGTCGGATTCAGAACGCTCGTCGTACCACTCAAATTCGGGCGTGCAGGCTTGATAGCCGGAGGTGGGGAACCACTCTTGGAATGCTTGCGCCCACGTTTGCTGGATGCTCGACGGGAAGTCCGCGTTTGACACTTTCGGGGTGGTGAAGACCGCATACGTGGCTTCGGGTACGGTGATGCACATCATCCCCTCCGGCACGTTGTCAAACGTCTCCGCTTCAAATCCGATCACATAGCTAAATCGGCCCGTCTCCGGCTCGAAGTTTGTGCAAATCCCGATCTCCACGCTCGGGCGAAGTTTGTTGGGAATATTGGCACCAAGGTTTTCTTGGATATAGCGTTGCCAAAACGCGGGGATGTCTTGGTGGTTTTTTCCTTCATTCGTTTCGGTTTCCAATCCGTAGCCAATCAGTTTGAATGCAGATCTTGTCACAATTGTCGGTGTCATCGTGATTCCTCCTTCTCGAATACGGGGAGTGTGCGTCAGAGTCACGAAAGGTTGCAACGCCAACGACAGCACGCTTTTACGGTACTCAAGCGGTGTCAGTTGAAACTGCCGCTTAAACGCGCGAGCAAATGCTTCGTGCGACTGAAAACCTGTCGCCAACGCGATGTCGAGAACCCGCTGGTCCGTCGTGCGCAACAGTTCCGCCGCTTTGGCGAGCCTCCGCTTGCGCAGATAATCGGCTGCTGTGCTTCCCAACGTCAAAGCAAACACGCGATGGAAATGAAACACGGAAAAACACGCAACCTTAGCCAACTCCTCCATTGTGATCGGCCGATCCAAGTGGTGTTCGATGTAGTCCAAGGTGGCTTGGATTCGCTCGATGTACTCCATGTGCGGCTCCCCGTCCTTTCTTTCTCTAGGATATCAGAATCGGCAAGAGGCTCCTTGACAATTTTTGCTGGATTTTGCCCTCAAAAAAAGTTCCCTACAAGCTGCGGGAACTCCTTTTATCATGAACGGGAGTAAAAATCGCTTCATACTTGCCATGGTTTCAAGATCGAACATCTTCTGTTGTTTTGCAATGCAGTTTTGCCAAGTTGACGAGCGTATCTTTGCTGTGTTGCTGGACGTAAGCCTTACCTGCTTGGATGACGAGAGCCGAGGCCCCTTTGGGAAGGGTGAGGCCGCGAAAAGGAAAGTATTTTACTGTCCCTCCATTTCTTGAATGGCTACAATCACCCTTACTACGTCATATTACTGAGTCCCACCACATACGTTTTTCAATTTTCGTAAAGCATTCGCCACGCACTCACATCGGAATTAAGTGCCCAAAACCGGGAATTATTCAAAGAAAAATGCAAGATATATCCCGATAAGTAAACCTACTAAATTTGTTATTCCAACGGTCCACAGGTATATTTTCTTTTTGTTTTTATACTTTGAAAAAGCATCTTCTGACCAAAAATTAAGTAGTAGTGGAATTAAAAAAAAGATATCGATAACGACCATGATAGCAATTGCGATTTCGATTTTCTCAACTAGGGACGACATTCTTGTCAATCTCCTTCATCTACGATTATCTAAATAGGGAAAGATAAAATAACAAACCATTAAACATCTGTGACTATCATTTTCTAGATAATACCAAATAAAATGTATATTGAAAAGACTGGAGTCTACACAAAAGCCGGACTTACCGATTTTCGACTCCTATCGGTGATCTTCTTGCTGACATCCACGCCCAGCGATTGCAACAGCGGCACCGCCTCGAGACCGACGATCACGCCAGCCTTCACCAATTCACCAATTCACCAATTCACCAATTCACCAATTCACCAATTCACCAATTCACCAATTCACCAAAAATATCCCCCCTTCCCCCGTTTATACAAACAGTTCCGAAAAATCTCATGATCACATACAATGATACAATTACACGCCACATCGAAAGAAGAAGGTCTGGTCTGATGAAAGCACTAAACAAAACCATAAAAACAACGCCACCTCAAGATCTCCAAACAAGATTCGCAGTTGCGTTTCTTACCTTATTTTTAGCAACCTTCTTTTTGGGTAGATCGACAACTCCACAATTAGGAATTGGTCAAATCGTTCTCCTCTGGGGCCTTTTAGTCCCTGACATGGGGAGAGTGACAGCGATTTTATTCGTCATATATTATTTTATGACATAGATAAATGCACGAGGAAGTTGCTAAATCCCATAATTTGTTACCTAAAAAATGCAAAAGGACAAGCCATTTTGTGCACTTGTCCTTCTGACTACTTTCGTTCTGCTAGTTGAATATCTTCGGCTGTCTTGAAATGCAGTTTCGATACTTCACGTAGTCCTTGTGCCCCATTTGCTTTTACAAACGCCCGACCCGCCTTAATTACAAGTGTGGACGCACCTTTCGGAAACTCAATGCCATGCTCCATCTTCACCTCATTATGCCAGCGCAGAAAGGCGTCACGCGCCAAAATGGAAGCAGCTGCGACGGCAATGTTTTGTTCTGCTTTCGGGACGATGACGAGTTGAATCGTCGAGTCTAGCTTTTTCAAGCGATTCTCGATCAGGTTCTCGTTGGCGAACTTGTCCACGACGACGAGTTTGACCGACTGGATTTCGACCAGCTTCTCGATGACGGAGCTGTGCGCCCAGGACAAAATAGAGTTGAGGTTCTTGCCTTGGGATTGGAACTTCTCATATGGTTCGTTGTATTTAACAGGCTTGAGATGCAGAACTTTGTATTTCCCGTAGCAGATTTTTTTGATCTCGGCTGCAAGTCCGGGGATCTTCGCATCGGCGATCTTCTTACTGTCATCCACACCAAACGACTGCAACAGCGGCACGGCCTCGGGATCGACGATCACGCCTGCCGTGACCAAGCCACCAAAAAATCCCCCTTATCCGATTCACACAAACAGGTACACCCTAGCATGATTCGTCCTTTTTCGACCATGATGATCTACATCGCATAAGTCAAGAAACTTTTGGGGATATTACCGTAGCAGGAGGTGAAAACTTATGGACAAAACGGAATTGACATTGAATAACGGCGATACATTTTTTGTGGAGAAACGAAATTGCGAAGCAACTGGTCAGGAGTATGTAGTGGCCTATATGGATACCCATGAACCGACTAAACAATGTGAAACAAACGTCATCGGATGCAACGGAGTTATTTATACAATTCAATGTAAAACAAGAAATACAAAAGTAGATTGTACAAAGAATCCGCCAATAATCGTTTGTGTTGACGGACCTTGCACCTAGCATATACACATGAGAAATGACAGTCATTTGGACTGTCATTTCTTAATTACACATCTTCGTTAAACTACTGTTTTCTTAAAGGACCTCTTCAGTCGAAGGATTGATCTTTCGGATAACTTGTTTTGGCTCGGTTTCAGTTAAATTCCGTATCACTTTTTGGTATGGAATCATCGCTTATCAATGAATGTCTTCTATCGTCTTGAAATGTAGTTTCGCCACGTTGGCGAGCGCATCCTTGCCATGTTGGTGTACATAGGATTTACCCGCTTGGATCACGGCGGAAGAGGCTCCGTTGGGCAAGGTGAGACCGTAGGTCTTTTTCGCGCCGTTACTCCATTTGAGCAACGCGTCGCGGGCGAGTATGGAGGCGGCATCATATACTTTTACCGACCGCACTGATCGCACTACTTCTCCAGCCCTTGCGGTAAACGTACTTCAAACAGCGTGCGAATGGTATCGCTTTCGGCCGAAATCGTGCCTTGATGTTGCTCGACAATATTTTTTGCAATGAACAAGCCGAGGCCGGTACTCTCTTCACGATGCGTTCGTGCCTTGTCGCCAGTAAAGAACATATCGAAAATATGCGGCAGTTCCTCACGCGGAATGAAATTTCCGTAATTAATGATTTGTAACACCACTTCATCGTCGTCAAGATGGCAATGAATATCGATATACTGACCGTCAAAGCCATAGCGAATGGCGTTCGTCAGAAGATTTTCAAATACTCGGGCTAGTAGCTCCCCATCGCCCATAATCGTCAAATGAGGAGTAACGTCCAATCTGGTAGTCAATTTATTTTTCTCAAGCAACGGATAGATTTCCTCGTTTAATTGGCTAAGGAACTCGCTTAGATCGATCGGGTGTATCTCAAGCGTTAGCCTGCCGTAATTCATTCGGGTGATTTCGAACAGTTCATCAATCAGCTTCTCCAGTCGTTGAGACTTGGTGAAAGCAATTCTCGTATAGTGCTTGATTTGTTCTGTCGTCAGCTCGTCATCCTGAAGAATAAAATCCAAATAACCTAATACGGAAGTAAGCGGGGTACGCAGATCATGGGCCAAATTCAAGACCAATTGTTCCTTGCTGTTTTCCGCAAAATCTCCTCTCTCCATCGCTTTCCGCAATTTTTCACTCGCCAGATTAATGTCTCTCGCAATGTCTCCAAACTCGTCGTTTGATCGAATGAGTAATCGACTGTTGAAGTCGCCGTTCGCAAGGCGGTAAATTCCTACCGAGATTTCATCGAAATACGCTACATAATGCTTCGTGAAAAGCAAGAAAAACAAGATTGAGAGTGGGATAAAAATAAGCAGAAAGAAGTTGATATCCCCAATATCTCTTATAAAGAAACGAACTTTCGTCAAGGGATCCTCGAACTTCATTCCATGATAATAGAGCTGGAGAGCCCGATAGATCAAATAGGTAATCGTGCCGGAACAGAGTGTACTTAAGCCGAATAGCAGAATCATTTTATACCGGAAGCCTCGGATCATTTTAGCCATTGAACGTATACCCTATTCCCCAAACGGTCTTGATCCATTTGTTTTTATTCTGGTCTTCGCCGAGCTTTTTCCGCAATGTGCGAATATGTACCATGACCGTATTGCCTCCTTCGTAGTAGGTCTCACCCCACACGTGTTCGAAAATATTTTCAGAGCTGTAGACCTTCTTCGGATGACTGGCTAGCAGGTACAAAATATCAAACTCTTTCGGAGTCAGCTTAATCAGGTTGCCAAAGAGAAATACGGTTCGTTGTTCGGGATCGATGATCAAGCCGCCCGCCTCCAAAACCTGGGTATTCACCGGAGCCAATCGATTGAACTGCATGGAACGCCGCAGCTGTGCATTCACGCGAGCAACCAATTCCATCGGGTTGAACGGTTTGGTCACATAATCATCCGCTCCCTGGACCAGCCCTGCAATTTTATCGAGGTCGGTCGCTTTTGCGCTCAAAAAAATGATGGGCAGATGATGCTGCTCCCGAATTCTCCGCGTCACCTCGTAGCCGTCCAGCTTTGGCATCATAATATCCAAAATTGCCAAATCAATTGGATGCGTTCGAATAGCAGCTTCTGCTTCCTGCCCATCAGCCGCTTTTATGCAACGGTAGCCTTCCTTTTGCAAATGTAGTTCGATCAAATCGGCGATTTCCGTCTCATCGTCCGCTATCAAAATGGTGATCGTTTTCATTCGTTCCCCCTGTAAAACGTCAAGATATCGCTATTATATCCGATCTAATTCAAATTCGGTTGATCGTGCACGGTCACAATGACACCATCCATATTATTGCCTGAAATGTCATAGCGGCCATTCTCAGGAACATGGATCGTTGTATTTGTGGAAACAGGATAGTAAGAGATCTTATAGGTTTGATGATCTACTGTAGCCGTAACGGTCTTTTGTTCTTTCAAGAAATCCAAATATTCCTCTAGAACGAAGCCCTTTTTTTGAATGATGGCACTGTGCGGGAACCCGACATAGCGGAAATGCCACGGCTCATATCGAATACCTGTGATGTGTTCTTTGTCCTTTGGATAGCGTAAAATGAAGCCGTATTTCCATGCATGTCGGCTAAGCCACTCTCCTTCCGGCACCTGATTCATATCTCCTTGAGTCGATCCGATATCGATCGACAGGCCGAGGTTATGTTCGCTGAAACCGGCAGGCATCGCATATTCGGCCCCCATTTGCTGATACAGTTGGCTTTGTTCTTGGTCGTTCCGGTAACCACTGGTGATTAAAAAATGGCTGACCCCTTCTTTTTCAGCGGCTCGAAGTGTGGACGTGAAGTTTTGCAGCAATCTAGGCGAAAGCTGAATCGTATTGTCCAGCAAACTGAACCCCTTCACAAGCTCTGGGTGTTGAGACAGATTGACCGCACCGGGCTCTTCACCCTCAGGAGGTACAGGATGATCCTTGTTGACAAGCAGCAGGTCGCCTTTGAAGATCTGGTCTTTCGTAACTTGTATCGTCCGCCCTTCCTTTTGAGAAGCTGCCTCCTGAACTTGAACATCAATTTCCGATTGTTTTTCGTCTTTCAGTTTGTATTGAACAATTCCATATCCAATCAGCAAAAGAATCGCAAGCCAAAAATATACCTTCTTCATCGTTCGTTTCCTCCTATCCATTCGCTCGAACTTCAGGATAAGGAAAACTTCTAAAGAAGAAGTAGGGTGAAAGATAAAACTTTTATAAAATCACTACATCACTTTCTTGGCGGAAGTCCCTCCTTCCGATCTCTCAAACGGGCTTCAAACGATAACTTAGACATAACATAAAGACATCTCGCAAATTCCGAAACCTTGACTAGACACCAAAAAGGCAAGCATTCGCGGTTACCCGCCAATTGCTTGCCCTTAGATGGAATTGGGATTCATTTCTTCTATCGCGTGACTTCTTCTGTCGTCTTAAAATGCAGTTTCGATACTTCACGAAGTCCTTGTGCCCCATTTGCTTTTACAAACGCCCGACCCGCCTTGATTACAAGTGTGGAGGCGCCTTTCGGAAACTCAATGCCATGCTCCACCTTCACCTCTTTATGCCAGCGCAAGAATGCGTCTCGCGCCAAGATCGAAGCGGCCGCAACGGCGAGGTTTTGTTCCGCCTTTGGGACAAGGACAAGCTGAATCGTGGGGTCGAGCTTTTTCAGACGATTCTCAATCAGGGTCTCGTTGGCGAACTTGTCCACGACGACGAGTTTGACCGACTGGATCTCGACCAGCTTTTCGATGACGGAGCTGTGCGCCCAGGACAAGAGGGAGTTGAGGTTCTTGCCTTGGGATTGGAACTTCTCGTACAGCTCGTTGTATTTGGCAGGCTTAAGATGTAGAACTTTATATTTTCCATAACAAATCTTCTTGATCTCCGCAGCAAGCCCCGGAATCTTCGCATCGGTGATCTTTTTGCTGTCATCCACTCCCAGCGACTGCAACAGCGGCACCGCTTCTGGATCGACGATCACGCCAGCCGTGACCAAGCCTCCAAAAAAATCCCCCTTCCCACTCTCGTCCGTGCCGATCCACGGTTCGTCGTAGGCCACGACCACATCGGGGTGCTGCTGCGCCGATTTGGATGCTTTCGGGGTTGTCGGAGCGCCGCCTTGCATTTCGCTCATGATCTCTTCGACTGCTCGTTTGGCCGTATTGTCACCGCCTTGCGCGACGAGCTTGAGACCTTTTTTGCCGAAGTAGACGTTGAGTTGGGCGGTGGAACTGCCGCTTCTGACTTTAAATTGGCGGCCATAGGGAATCTCTTTTTGCTCGACAATTTCCAGACCTCGCGATTGGCAAAGTTCTTCTGTTTTCGCACATGCGGAAGCTAAGTTCTGTGGGCTCACAGGTACATCCCCTTTGTGGGTGTGATAGTAGATACCATTTTCGCTAAAAATCGACCGTTTCCCCTTCTCGAAAAATACGGTAGAATAGACGAGTATACTAGAGGAGGTGTGCAGCATGACCTGGTTTTACGTGATCTTAGGGTTTCATCTGCTCGCAGTCGTGATTAAGCTTGGCGTGCTGTTTTATATTCCGGCGCTTAAAAACGTTGCGCAGATTCAATCGTTTCATAGCAAATACAAAATGATCGACCGCTATGCGAACTACTCGCTGTGGGCATCCGGTTTTGGGATGGTGCTCGTCACATCCATTCAGATGCTCTTTCAAATGTGGTTGCTCGTGTCGATGCTTCTATACACCTTGATCTTTTACATCATCAAGCGCGTCGTCATGGGCCGCATGGAGAAAATCATCGCGACGAACAAAGTTCACGCCCACGAAGAGATTCGCACGCTCAAAGTGGAAAATTACTGTGTGATCATCGTGTCGATCGGACTGTTCTTGGCCATCGGCGGGCTGATGATGACCAAACCATTCTAACGTTGAATCGACCTTCGAATAGAAAGAGTCCCTGTTGTCGGCAGGGACTCTTTTTTATCGGCTTAGCGGGCTTTTTTGCCGCCACGCGTTGATTTGCTGATGTTTTTCCACTTTTGCTTCTCTTGAAGCTGGGCGCGCATATCGTCTTTGCGAGCCAGATATGCCAGCTCCCGTTGCAATTTGAGGTAGCTGGTGTAACGGCCTCGATCGAGCGAGCCGTCTTGGAGCGCAAGGTTGACCGCACAGCCCGGTTCGTTCTTGTGCGTGCAATCGCGGAAACGACAGGCTTCCGCAATCTGCTCGATGTCGGAGAACGAGTCGGTAAAACCTTCGTCCGCTTCCCACAGTTGCAACTCGCGCATTCCCGGCGTGTCGATCATCATGCCGCCCTGTGGCAACATGATCAGCTCACGATGGGTCGTCGTGTGCTTGCCGCGGTCGTCACCTTCACGAACCTCTTGTACCGACTGCACCTCATGCCCGACCAGACGATTGGTCAGCGTGGACTTGCCAACGCCCGATGACCCGAGCAAAGCAACCGTCTGTCCTGCTCCTACGTACGGCAAAAGTTCGCCGATGCCCTCGTTTTGCAAGGAAGAGATCACATGTACCGGAACGCCGATCGCGACACTCTCCACCTGCCGGAGCTTCTCTTCGACATCGTCGCAAAGGTCCGCTTTGGACAGAATGATCACCGGGTTCGCTCCGCTCTCCCAAGCCATGATCAGGTAGCGCTCGATACGGCGGATGTTAAAATCGTTGTTCAACGCGTTGACCAAGAACACGGTGTCCACGTTGGACGCGACGATCTGCTCTTCGGTCGTGTTGCCTGCGATCTTGCGCGAGAACTTGCTTTGGCGGGGCAAAACGGCATGAATCGTCGCCTTGCCTTCCTCCGGACGCACGCTCATCACTACAAAATCGCCAATTGCCGGGAAGTCTTGACGCCCGGTCGTCTGAAAGCGGAACTTGCCCGATACATCGGCGAGCAGATCTCCCGCCTCCGTAAAGACGCGGTAGAGGTGCTTATGCTCCAACGCCACCCGGCCTACGGTGTAGTCTTGGTCTGCGTAAGTAGCGAATGCTGTTTGAAAAAAGGACGTAAAGCCCATCGTTTGCAAATTGAAAGTCAATGTGGATTCCTCCTGAATTGTATGATCGAATCGAAAATAAGATCGCGATCACGGAGAAATCCCCTCTTGGTAAACTGCTGCTCCACTGCTCAGGTTGACTTAAAGGAGGATCTCCGTGACCTCACCTGCAACGACATGGTTGGTAACACTCTGCAATTTCACCATTATCCATCACTCCTTTAAGTAGCGTACATTGCCGACACTGTCTGGCAATTTAGAAACTAGTTCAACAGACGGAGGCAAATTCCTCTTTATTGTATCCAAAATCATAACAAAAAGTACCTGCCAGCCCATTTCGACCACTTGTGGTCATCGCGATATAAAAAAAGAGACTGCTTTACAGCAGTCCCGCCTGTTCCATCATTTTGAAAATCAATGCGGCCGCTTCGCCTCGGTTGGTGATGCTAGCTGGGCGAAGATAGCCTTCCGATCCAACCATGATGCCGGATGCGGACAACGTATCCACTTTGTCTTTTGCCCACGATTGGATGTCCTTCGCATCTTTAAATGCGATCGGCGTGCCGCCGGTGGGCAGTTTTTGTTTGTATTTGAGCGCGTTGTAAATCATCACGGCGATCTGATTGCGGTCAACGGGAGCGTGTGGTGCAAACTTATCGTTAGAGATGCCGCTGATCAGACCTGCTTTGAACGCCGCGCCGACCTTTTTCTCATACCAGGTTCCAGCCACCACATCGCTGAACTGCGTGTTCGAACCATCTGGCAGACCGAGCGCGTTGACGATCAAGGTTGCCGCCTGTGCGCGGGTCAGTTGGTCCAGTGGTGCAAAATGGTCTTTGTCCACACCTTGGATGACTTGTTTCGTCGCCAGCGTTTCGATCATCGCACGACCCCAATGATTTTGGATGTCAGGGAAGGTGACAGTCTGCCCCGGAGATGGTTTTTCCGAATAGGTACGAGCGGCGTATATCACTTGCAGGTCGCTCAGGTACACGGTGCCATTCAGGTTGGCCGTCGGATTTTCGGCGATCAGATCGAGGTAATCGAGCTTGAGCGGGAAGGTCGTGCCGCTCGGGAACTTGAGCGTGACATACTTCCAACCGTTCCAGTCGATGCGCACCTGATTGGCAGCTTGGATCAGGCTGCCATCACTTTTTTCAAAGGAGCCGATCAGCTTCAGCCCGGAGTTGTCGCCATACACCCACAGGCCGATGCCTGCTGGGTTCACGGCGGCATTGTCATTTTTGGCTGGAAGCGACAGCGTGGTCGCCGGGTAGAAGACGAACTGTTTCATACCAGAACCTGCCGCAAATCGATAGTTGACCGCCAGTGAGGCGGTGTTCGGCGCTTTGACTTGTGCGGTGCTGGTCGTCAGCGTCCCCACATCCCCCAACGATCGGTCCGCTTCCAAAGCCCTGCGTTGTCCAGCTTATCGACCGTCTTTTGCACAAAGCCGATGTAAACGTTTGCCGTCGCTGTCTTCGAGCCGATCTTGGCGGTGACGGTCGTCATCCCGTTTCCGGCAACCTGCCCGGCTTTAAACACGCCGTTTGTCACCGTGCCGTACGCCGCATTCGACGAGGTCCATGTGAGCAGTTCTGGTTTGATCGTCAGCGATTCGCCCGCCACGGTGCCTTTCGCGGTGAAGGTATAGCTTTCACCTGCGGCAAGATCTACCACATTTGGCGATAAGGTCAGCGAGTCAACACTGCTGTAGACGGTGAGCGGAATCTCCGTGCGCGCCGCCGGATTCGACGTGGACGCTGCGATGATCTTGCCACTTCCGCCCGTGAGATTGGCGCGGAACTGCCCGCCTTGTGTGATCGTACCAAGCGTTGATGGTTCGACGGTGAAGGTCACCGATTCACCGGGCAGTGGATTGTAGTTCTGGTCGAGCACCGAGTATTTTTTCGTGAGCTGTTTTTGCTCGCCGATAAACACCTTCACGCTCTCGCCCCAGTTGGTGATATTCGCCGGAGTGCCAGGTGCCGAGGTGCTGTAGACGAACAGTCCGTTGGCGACGCGGCGTTCCCGTCCGTCAGACGGTGAATTGGCGACGGTGGCTTGCGTATCGCCCGGCTGGCGCACCACCATATCGGTCGAACCACCACCGTCGAGCAGCATCGCGTGGGCGAGGCCGCGCGATCTTAGAAAATTGGCGGTCTGGACATAGGTCAGCCCGATCGAGTCGGAGGAACGCCCATCGACAACCAATTGTAGCATCCGCTTGCCGTCCGCCGTGACGCCGACCCCAGTGATCGGGCCGCGGTAGGAAGACGAATTGGGCAGCGGCTGATTGGGATCTGCGAAATATTGACCGTCCTTGAGCAGGATCGGACCGCCGCCGATCGCATATTTTAAGCTGGTGCTGGCAGGCGTTGTACCGTAGGCGAGATTGATGGTATCGCCTTTTTGCAGGTTGGCGGTAACAAAGCCGATCGGGCCACTGCCTTGCGCGATCAGTTTGACGAAGCCTTGAGGCGGTGCTTCGGTCACCGTTTTCATCGGGTCGATCGCCGTCACTGTGTACTGACCGTCTGCCAGCTTTTGCATCGTGACGATCGTCGCATTGGAGACCATCTCCCAATACCCGAGCTCGGGGGTCAATAGCACCATCTCGTTCGGATAGGTGACCGGATGCCCGTTGAGCGCTTTGATCGAATAGCTATTCCCATTCATCGCCGTAACTGTGCCATTGAAAGCGTATTTGCCGATGATCACTTCATTGTTATAGCCGATTCCAAGCACGGCCGTCTGGTTCGGATGATGGATGAGCTGTCCTTCCTGAACAGACATTCCGAGCGCCATTCCCGAGGATTCCGATTCGAAAAAGTCGCCGTTGACGCCTGCGACTGCCCCAGTGCGGCGGGCCATCGCCGAAACGGTCTCGTTCGTTTCGTTCTCCAATTTATCACCTGACATCACCGTCTTCACTTCCACGTTCGGATCGGTCAGGTTGACCCATGTTTCATGCAACCGAATCTTACCGCTCTTGGTCACATAGTCGAACTGCTGGTAGGTGACCCCTTTGGTCACGATCACCTGACTGCTCTCTGTCTTGGACACGATCTCCGGCCAGGAATAGATCTGTTCGGGTGACGCGGCCGATACACCGCTCACCGTGCCTAAGAGCATCGAGAAGCTTAAAATCATCGTGTGTGCAATCTTCAGCCCTTTACGAATCTTCAAAATTTCCCCTCTCCTATCAACCTATTTACGATGGTTACAAGGATACTAGATTCTGGGTATGAAGACCATAGGAAGATAGCCTTATTAAGGAAAAAGCATGCCCGATGCGCGGGCATGCTCCGTTTATTTCACTTTCTGCTCCTTGGCCATCTGCTCCAAATCGCGAATACGTTCGGAGAGCGTCGGATGTGAATAGAGCAAATATTTCACCAATGGAGAGGGGTTGGGATCGGACAGCGACAGGCGCGACAGCTTTTGAAACGACGTGATGCCCGCTTGTGCATCGCCATTGGTGATCTCCACCGCATAGCGGTCTGACACCTGCTCATGCAAACGCTGCATGTAGTTTTCAGCAGGCCCGGCCATGAAGGACAACAGGGACAGCACGAACAGCGCAACGGGTAGCGCAGCCAGATCCTGTTCGCCTTTCAAGCCCCAAACACCGCCCATCCAGCGCACGATCAACGGATAGAGGCGCGAAGTCAGATAGAACAAAGCCAGCATCAGGACCAGCGACCCAGCGAGGCCCCACAGCATGTGATGCTTCACATAATGGCCCATCTCGTGACCCATGATGAACAGAATCTCCTCATCGCTCAACTTGTTGAGCGTCGTATCCCAGAGCACGATCCGGGCGCTCGGGCCGATCCCGTTGACATAAGCGTTCAAAGCGTTGGTCTTCTTGGACATGTCCACTTCGTAGACATTGGCGCTCGGAATGTCCGCTTTGCTGGCGAGATCGAGTATCTTCGCTTTGAGCTGTTCGTTTTGAAGCGGTTTAAAATCATTGTACAGCGGGTCGATAAACACAGGCTGTAGCACGATCAGAAACAGCAAGAGCGGTACGGTCGCCGTCCACAGCCACAGCCACCAGCGCCCAGGACTCTTTTTGATGATCAAAAAAGCGATCCAAATCACCGGGACGGTCATCAAGGTGCTGATGCCAAAATCGAGGAACAGCTCAGAAAACCAAGCGCCAGGCGTCATGTTGGAGACGCCGTAGTTGACATCGATCATGTGCCGATACCAAGCCAGTGGCAGTTGCAACAGCGTCGTCACCAACTGGAAGAGCACCGTATAGATGGTGACTTGTCCGAACGACGATCGCTTGAATAGCTTGACTGCCAAGTCCCGAAAGCGTCCGGAGAGACCTGCTGCCAACACGAACAACAGAATCACCCATTCAAAGCCGAGATCGGCAAAATAGAGCGCTTCTTTCGTCCGCGAAAAGTTTACCGTCCGTTCGTATTCCGCTTCGGTCATAAAGGAAAGCGGATGCGCCGGTTCGCCTTTGACCACATCGGTGACAACACTGGTATCGTTGTACACGAAATGTGCAGTCAGCAAACTGGCGGCGAGAATCAGAAAACAGAGCGGGAGCGTCAGGTACGCGCGTTTCATCTTCTCTCCCCCCTTTCGTTCTTCTTGTCCACACTCCATCCTTATGTCGCTTCGTGGTAGGATAGAAGCAGAGGAGGCGTGCGCAAATGAAAGTTTCTCTAGACATTGTGGTTCGTTCGACCGAAATTGATGTGAACGGACATGTGAACAACGCGAAATATCTGGAATACCTCGAATGGGGCCGCGAAGAATGGTATGAGCGGGCCGACCTGCACTACGATCAATTTACCAAGCTCGGCCTTCAAACGGTGACGGTGAACATCAACATCAACTACCGCAAAGAATGTAAGCAAGGCGATCTGCTGACCATCACCACCACGCCGGAACGGATGGGCAACACGTCTTACTCGCTGAAGCAGGAAATCTTCAACCAGCACGGAGAACAGGTCGCCGACGCGATCGTCACCTCGGTTACGATGGACATCGCCTCGCGCAAAAGCCGCCCCGTGCCGGACGTACTCCGTCAGCTATTTTCATAAAAAAGCAAATCGGTGTCACAAAATCCCCCTTGGCGGTGTCTTCTCTGTGAAGATGCGCGGAGGGGGATTTTTCGTGAAACCATTGCTGGAAGTCAAACAGTTGAGCAAAACGTACGGCGGCCATCACGTCGTGCAAAACTTGAATATGCAAATTTATCCGGGCGACATCTACGGATTCTTAGGCCCAAATGGCGCTGGGAAAACCACGACGATTCGGATGATCTTGGGACTCGTTCGAAAGTCGAGCGGCGAGATTCTGTTTGCAGGTCAGAAGATGGAGTTGCTCGACGACCCGTTTGCACAGATCGGTTGCCTAGTCGAATCGCCAGGGCTCTACCCGAATCTGACGGGAAGGCAGAATCTTGTCCTGTTTCAAAAACTGCGCAAACAGCGCGATCCTGGGCGGATCGAGGAACTGTTGGAGATGGTCGATCTGCAAGCGGCGGCTGATAAAAAAGTGAAAGCCTATTCGCTTGGCATGAAACAGCGGCTCGCGATCGCCATCGCGCTGTTGCCCAACCCACGCTTGCTCGTCCTCGATGAACCGACCAACGGGCTGGACCCGGCAGGCATTCGCGAGATGCGATCCTTTTTGAAAAAATTGGCTGCGCGCGGCATGACGATCTTGATCTCGTCGCACCTGCTCGATGAGATCGAAAAGGTGGCGACACGCCTTTGCATCATCCATGAGGGAAAGGGCGTGATCGAAGCGCCGCTTGAGCAGTTGCTCGAAAAACACCGCGACTTGAAGATCGTCAGCCCCGAGCCGGAAGCGGTGTATAAGTTTGTCACAGGCTGGCTGAAAAGTCGAGGCCATGCGGCCGTCACCCGCTTGGTCGATGGACATGTGCTGATCGAAAGCTTTCCTGACGATTCGGCAGTCTTAAACAGCGCTGCGGTGCAAAGCGGATTGTCGATCTCCGAACTGCGCGTGCAAAGCTCGCGGCTGGAAGATATGTTCTTGACGATTACCGAAGGAGGAGACGCGCATGTGGGCCGTGTTGCAAACGGAAGCTTATAAATATTTCAAATCAAAACTGTGGTGGGGTACTCTGTTGCTGATCGCGGTGCCGCCACTGCTCAATCTGCTGGTGTGGACCGAACGCCTCTCCAACGATCCACAGTTTGTGCTGACTTTTGCCGACTCGCTGCAACAGAACATCAGCCTGCTCGCCATCTTGTTCGGACCGTTGGTGCTCTGTCTGCTCGCCACGCTTGCCATCACATCGGAGACGCAAAACGGCACCTTGCGCTATCTGCTGACCTCGCAGGTCAAGCGCTGGGAACTGATCGTCGGCAAGGCGCTCTGGGTGATGATCTGGAATTCGCTGTTGCTCTTCTTCGCCTTCTTGCTCACCTTCGCCTTCAGTGCCCTGCTCGGAGCGGAAGGTCCGGTACCGTATGGGGACACGCTGTTGTCGTGGCTCGTGCTGTCTGCATCGCTCGGGGCGATGATCCCCGTCTATCTGTTCGTCGCCCTGTTGCTCCCCAACTTTTTTGTGCCTGTCGGTTTGGGGCTGGTCGGTACGTTCATCGGGTTGATCATCACCTCTTCCAAATACATCGCGATCTATCCGTTTACCACTTCGATCATTCTGCTCTATCGGGCGCTCGGTCAGCCGATCGATCAAGAACTGCTCGGCACAACACCGTTGTGGATCGGCCTGCTTGTCACGCTCGGCTTGGGCGGGTTGTTGCTGACGACGGTGATGTTCAAGCGTAAAGATGTCGCGCACTAAACATAAAACGATGTAACAAACGAAATACTACCTCCGACTATCTAGGAAGACAGGATTGAAGGAGGAACTCGTTGATGTGCCGCACCTTATTCTCACTTGCGCTTCTCATCTTGCTCGCTCTTGCGCCCAACACGGCACATGAAGCGGCCACGACACCCGAAGCGGTTCTGGCCGAGTTCCCCGCTGGAAGCGGTGGGCCGATCCAACCGCTGGAGGCAGGACTGTATGCCTTTCATGGCGTGGAGACGCAGCGCGGCCCACAATGTGTGGAGTATGCAGAACGCTACTATGTCAATCGCTATCCCGGCACGTTTCCCTATCACAACTCAGGGCCGGGCGCGTTCGACATCTGGGAAGGGGTTGCCGCTGCTACAGACGTAGGCGGATGGCCGACGCATCGCGAGCACTTTGTCGCTTACGAAAACGGCTCATCTCGTCCACAACCGGAGGACATGCTGCTCTATGACCGCACGCGCGGCGAAGGCTGGGGCCACATCGCGATCATCGCTGAAGTGTACCCGACAGCGGTCGTCATCCTCGAACAAAACAGCGGCTGGGATACGAAAAGAGTTCTCCCGCTGGTCGAAAATCGCATTCTTGACCGAGGCGTCAAAGGCGTGATTCGACTGAAAGCGAACGATCAGCAGGAATCTTCGCCGCAAAAAAAGGAAGGCTGACCCAGAAATTCACGGTCAGTCTTCCTTTTTTAATCGGGTATAGGCGTTGCGAATCCAAGCGATTTTCAGCGGAAGAATCGTTTCGATCTCCGCCTTCGACAGATGACCATGCCGATATTTCCACAGTTCAAACCCGAGCATCATTAACGTGTTATCGAGCAGACAAGCTGTGAACGAGCGCTCAAAATCGTCCGTGATCACCCATCCCCGTTTGGCCAACTCTTGGCGGAAGACGGTCAGCGCAAATGAGTGCAACCGTACATCCAACACATCCTGCAACAGAATCGCCAAGTCGCGCTCAGGCACGGCAAGCGATGCATACTCCCAGTCGATCAGGCGAATGCGTCCTGCATCGAGCAGAATGTTCTCCATGTGCGGATCACCGTGAGTAAACGTTTGCTTATCTGATACATAGTCTGGATAGCGCGGATAGAAAAATGATTCGATCATACGTAGTTCTGCAAGCAACGCCTCGTTGACGCCCGCAAGTTGCTCGATTTGTCTGTGCAGTTCAGCCAACGCCTCTTGTGCAAAGGCGATCGATGAGTCGAACGGATAGGGGGTCACGATTCCCTCGACCAACCAGAGTTGACTTTTGACTGCCAAGGTAGCATGCATGTCGGCCAGAACGGTCACGACCCGCTCCAACAGGCCGCGCTGACGGCCCAGGTCACTTTTTATAAAAATGGGCTTGAGTGCCGTCCCTGCGTCTTCGATCAGAATTCCCTCATCCGGTACGATGCCATACAGCTTCGGCACCCCAGACGGCAAATGCGGCACGACCCGTTCATAAAAGGCAAGTTCCGCTTTGCGATCTGGAGCAAACCGCTTGAAGACAGCTCGCACGTCCTGCCCTGCTTCATCGCGCAGGTGCAGTCGGTACAAGGAACCTGTGAAACCGCCGCTCAGCTTGTCTGACGCTAGCACCTGCCAGCCTTTATCGCGGATCAACGCTTGCCATCCGTCCATGTCCTGCCCTCGCTTCCTGTCGTAAAAAAGCTGCCCGATGCGCCGGGCAGCTTTGAATAGTCATCTACTGATCGCTCACCGCGTTTCACTTGGCTTGCAAGTTCAACTGGTTGCTCAGTTAAAAATGAAAGAACGGAACGATTCTTGCTTATTTCAGGACAACCTCGCCTTGAAACAGCGGGTGGGTTTTCGCTTTGGTGGTAATCTGCGGATCGACCGCTTCCTTCGAAGAGATCGTCCATGAAGCCAGATGTGTGCCGCATTCGACCGCTTGCTGCAGGGAGTGGCCGTGCACCAAGCCAAAAACGGTGCCCGCAAAGAAAGAGTCACCTGCTCCAGTGGTGTCAATGACTTTCGTCGGCACGATCGGCACGTAACCAAATTCGTCCTTTTCACGCGAGTAGAACACACAGCCATCGGAGCCCATCGTGATCACCGCCGTCTTCAAGCCACCGGACGTCAAATCGCGCGCGGCCAGCCTCGCTTCTTCGATCGAGGTGATCGTGATGCCGTACACTTCCTCCACCTCTTGTTGGTTGCAGATGAACATGGCCATTTCGTCGATCAGCGAACGCTTGCCCATCAGCACATCGAGATTGCCGACGATACCGTATACCGGAACGCGATGCAGTTTCGCCCATGCAAAGATCGCCTGCACCACCAAGTCGTTCAAATCGAGCTCGACGACGACCGCTTCCGAGTTCTTGATGATCTCTTCCCCGTGGCGCAACAGCAGGTCTTCCAACTTCGAAAGGTCCGGCTTTTGCGAAACGGAAGCGACAAGTGAGCCTGCTCCGTCCAAAATCGCGAGCCATTGACCCATGCCGTTGTCCGTATTGACGAGACGCGCAGTCTTAATACCAATGTCATTGAGGCGTTTGGCAACCTCATCCCCTTGCGCTGTATTGGAGACAGAGGAGATAAATTCTACGCTGCCTCCGGCACGGCCAATCGCTTCCGCTACATTGCGGCCAACGCCACCGTGCGCAAATTCGACATGACCAACATTTTTAGTATCAGAATTGACCTTCCCGTTCGCATATCCCTTAATGTCTACGAATACGGTGCCGATCACTGTTATCGCCAAGGCAAAGTCCCCCACTTTTGCTGAATATAGTAAGTACAAATTGAAATATCGTGATTCTATTATACTTGACTCCATCTCAAATCCCTACACATTTTTGCATTTTGCAAAAAAGAGGTAAAGAGTCTGCAAAAAAAGATCTCTCCCGCAGATGCGGGAGAGATCTTTTCACAAACGCAACTTATTTGAAGATGTGGATTTGACCTACCGACTTGTCAGCAGATTGACCAGTAACAAGCACTTTCAGGCCGTAGGAAGTCAGGTCGCGACCTGCATCCGGCATGTTGGTGTTCATGTACGATTTTCTGTCATCGAACAGCGGCACCGGCAGTTTGCTTGCTGCAGTCATGGTTTGAGTCGGATATACCAGGTTCAGCGCGGACGTCGGGTTCAACGAGAACGCAGCGTCACGGATGTGGTAACGGGTCGAAGCTTGAATGCCCGTGCTCCACTTCAGGTTTTCTTCGTTGTGAGCATCGACAACGCCGAGGAAGCCGCCGCCCGGGTGGATACCGGTCCAGTTATTGGTGAAGGACGGGTCAACATACCATACGACCAGACCGCCATCGTAGCTCATCAAGGAAGCGCCGCGACGGATGTTTTTCAGACCCACGTCAACGCCTGCATGGTTACGCCACTCAAGCAGGTAGTAGTGGTCGGAGTAGATGTAACCGTCAGACTTGGAGAAGCCGTTGAGCGTGAAGGGAGAAGTAGCGCCTTCTGCACCGTCGTTGAGCAAGACAGCGCCGTCAGCGGTTACTTTCACGTTGTCAACGTAGATACCCTCTTCGAAGCCACCCCAGTCGGTGATGTAGCGAACCGATACTTGGATCTTCTTGCCAGCGTATGCAGACAGGTCAAACGTTTGTTTTTCCCAACCGTTGGAATGGCCAGTCAGACCCGGCAGGTTTGACAGAACGGTCGGATATGCTTGCGGAACTGCAGTCGATACAGTGTTCGCGTTGGAGAGCGAGTGCCAGGTAGCACCGTTGTCTTCCGAAACTTGAACGAATGCGAAGTCCCAATCTTCTTCAATTTTGTACCAGGAATCGAATTCCAAGGTAGCAGAAGATTTACCGGTCAGATCGACAGAAGTGATCATTGTGTTGTCGATTTGGTTGCCATTGCCACCGAAGTACTCATATTTTCCAGTCGGCTTGTTGACCAGAGTTTTCTTTTCCGGCAGGTTGACTTGAATCGCTTGGTGGTTTTTACCGTTCGGCGAGTTCGCTTGGTCAAGCAAGAAGGAAGAGCCTTTTTTCGGCAGGCTGTTCAGGTCAACAACGGTCGGAGCAGTCCAGTTTCCGCCCATCGTGGATTGGAAGTAAGACTTCGCAAACGGGGAGAAACCTGTCGGCTCAGTACCGCCGATTTTACCAGCCCAAGAACCGGAAGCCATGATCGACCAATAGGCGACCGCTTCACCAGTACCGGAGTAGGCGGTATCGTATTCATCCGGCAGACCGAGGTCGTGGCCGTATTCATGTGCAAATACGCCAACCGCGCCGTCTTCCGGCATCATCGTGTAGTCATAGAATCCTGGAAGTCCTGCGCCCAAACCATCCGGATCATAGAGGGTTGCGGAGCGGTGCGACCAGATCGCGTTGTCGCCAAGCGAACCGCCGCCAGCTTCTTGACCTACACCGGAGTGGATGATCATCAGGTGATCGACGAGGCCATCCGGCTCGTACAGGTTGCCGTCGCCGTCGAGATCGTGCGGATCTTCTTGGTCGTACAAATGCAACGGAATGCCCGCTGCTTTCGCAGCGTCGTACACATCGCGAACGAGTTTCTTGGAGCCGCCCGGCAGAACGTTGTCGTGGCCACCGGAAGCCGCGTCCGCACCGTAGAATGCTGCAGTGCCCGGCACTTTCAGCCAGCCGTACGCTTTACCTTCGACAGAGTAAGTGCCGCCAGATTGTTGCTCATAGAATTTCTTCATCGAAATGAGGTTTTCGCCATTCGGACCAGCATATCCGTTGTCGCCGAAGATCATGTCTTCAAAGTGTCCCAGCGTGTAGTCGCTGTAATAGTTGTCCGTTTCGCTCGGGTCGATGTTATTGTGCGGGAAGTCAGCAAATTCGACATTCAGCACGAGAACTTTATCCTTGCGCACCGGGCCGGTGTATGCAGTTTCTTGCACCGGGTCCAGACGGTTCAGGAAGTTGCCCACATTTTTGACTTTCTTCTTGCCGTTCACAAACGCTTTATGCTTATTAGACTTAGAAGCCTTTACTTTGCTTGCCAAAGGGTCAGCCGGTGCTTTAATGCCGGTGTTTACCTCTTTGTTCTTGAGCCCGATGTACGACTTCAGGATGTTTTTCTTTTGCTCTTGCGTAGCCCCAGCCGGGATCTTGCCTTGCTTTTCCAAAGACTCGATCAGGCGATCTTCGTTCATGATCGCAACGTCGAGGGTACCCCCTTCGGACATTTGCACTGGCCCGTTTTGGACCGTGCCAGCTGCCATTGCAGTGCCGGTGAACAAGCTACCGGCGACCAGCGCGCCAGAGACGCTAAGTGCCAAAAACTTTTTCATTCAAGTGCTCCCCCTTTTTGTATCTCATTTCCTACGATCTGAGTATAATAGACTGAATCTTCTAAGTCAACGATATTTTGATTTTATTCAAAACCTATTAAATAATCATACTATCATTACAATTATTAGGCCACTACTTTACCTCGTGATTACGGGTTTAGAATAACATTTTGTGGGAATTTTCTTTTCTGTTTTAATAGGTAGATAAATATCGGGAACTAGCGTAGAGTGTATAATGGAGAATTTGTAAATCAACAAAAGGGGAATCTTGGATGAAGAAAGTCCTGCTCGCCGTCTTGCTGGCTGCCGTGATCGCGTTGCCGGTTCAAGACCAAACGCGCACCAATTCCTTTCCAAACCACGACAAGCATCACGCGCTGTTGCGCTTAGAAGATGTGTCGCCCGGCGGCAGCTACGCCACACTGGACGACCTTGGGCGCCTCCGCGCCGTATTTGACTATTTACAGGCGGAGAACGTTCCGATTCATCTTGCAGTCATTCCACGTTCGAAACTGCTACAAGCGGACGGTACGTGGATCGAAAAAGGGATCGATGATCCCCATCCGGATCAGCATTTGCATGCCTTTATCAAACTGCTTCAAGACGCACAGCAAAATGGCGCCGTGCTTGGCATGCACGGCTATACTCATCAATATGGCGATCGCAAACGCGGTGACGGCTGGCATGATACCGGAGTCGGATATGAGTTTGATCTACAGGACGCGCCAGAAACTTCGACCGTCCCCTATGCGGTCGAAAAGATTTCCAAAAGCCTGTCCGCTTTTGAAAAAGCGGGACTGAAGCCAAGCTTTTGGGAGTCGCCGCACTATCAGGACACGCGCCAACAAGAAGAAGTGTTCCGTTCATTTATCGGCGTGCTCTATCAGCCCGATTATTTTTCATTAAAGTCTTTCAAAGATGAGATCTACTATCAGAGTGAGAACACATATGGCGAAACGACACTCGGCTCGGTCTATGTACCCGCCCCGCTCAGCTATGTGACCGGACCGCAGGATGTGGAGCGCATTTTGAAGAAAAGCGACCATTTTCAAGGACTTGGCGCTGTGTTCTATCATTCATTTTTAGAGTATGAAGCGATGGAAGCGGTGCTCGGAGCAGACGGTCAACCCGAAATTCGGGACGGCCTGCCCGTCTACCGATACAAACAAGGTGCGGACACCTATCTGCATCAGATCGTTGATGGCATGCGCACTCGCGGCTGGGAATGGATGTCGCTGCACGATGTGCTCCCTTTCTCTCCCGCCCACCGGATTCAACTGCCGCTCGGCACGACTACCGAGCATCTTTTGTTCGGTGATGTCGGTGGCAGCGGCCAAGACTCGCTGGTGGTCGTCGATCATGACGGACACGTCTCCGTCCTACAAGGCAATTACAATTGGCCGCGCAACCGCTCGCAATCGCCGTTTTCCACGTGGCTGCAAAGCGGGCTGGACCCCGATGACATTCCGCTGCTCGCCGACGTAGACGGGAACGGCGTCACCGACCTGCTCGCGTACCACAAGACGAGCGGCGAATTGAAAGCTTATTCGTCTAACACGCTCAGCTTTGATCCCGGTCAGAGCTACGGAACACTAAAGCCCGATTTGGAGAAAATCGTTCCAGTCGATTTGAACAAAGACGGCAAGGTCGATCTGCTAGTGCAGAATCGCAAGATGGTCACCGCCCTGTTTCAAGACGGATCTCACTTCCGCCCCAAGAGCGAAGCGGCCCTTGTTTTCAAACACGACGACGCCATTCTGCTGTCTGGTGATGTGAACGGAGACAAACAGCCAGAAGTGATCCTCTATTCACCATCCAACGGTGAAATTGAGCTCTACACGGTCACCCCTGAAGGTGCATTTCATATCGCTGGAAACTTTTCCGTCCCGCAACCAAAGCGCAATGGGCAAGTGGTGCTCGGAGATACGGACGGCGACGGCCTGGCCGATCTAGTCATCTACGATCCGACCAATGGCATCTGGGAGATTTGGCAAGGAGATGCCAAGCTTGGCTTGAAGCGGCACGATACGCTGTACGGACCATGGGCGTACGGTAAACGGGTCGCCTTTGCTGCCGACCTGGATGGGAACGGAAAAGCGGACATCGTCTCCTTCGATCCGAAGCAAAGCTTGCTCGACCTCTCGCTTTCCTTCCGCCATGCAAAATAATAGCCGATCGGTGGAGCGTAACAGCCAGCTCGATCAAAAAAGGAGTGCGTTCTCGTCGCACTCCTTTTTTGATCGCTCGATTTGCTGTCTGTTTGCCGAGGACAAAAAAAGAGACCGGCGTTCGGTCTCCGTTTCTTGCTTGGCAGGTTTTAGCGGTGCAACACGTCTGTAATAGCTGTGTAATCCGATGCATGTCGTGCCGTCCCCCACTCACCGTCATCGATGATGTCGATGATATTCCACCAACCATCGCCCAGATCGTCCGCTTTCAACAGGTACGCTTCTCTGTTTTCGGACAGACGCAGGCATAGGATGTATGAGGTTTCGTTCGCAACGAACACGCGCACCGCTTCATAATCGTAGACGCCCTGATCTGGCACTTCCAAATGCAGTTGCTGTCCAATGATAACCTCCAGATTATCCTCCATAAACCCGATCTCGTTTCTCATCCCCTCGACTCCTCTCTTCGATTGAGCAGTTTCAGCCCGCACATTTTGTCACAGGCTCCGTCTGCAACTTGTCCACCGCAGCGACAGGTTCCGTCCATCAACGGGTCGAGCCAAACATATTCGTCCGCTCGTATTCCGTACAGCGGCAACAGCACGCGCTCCCGGTAACGCAGCAATTGTTTGGCCACCTGTTTCGAGCGGTGGGCTTGGTGGTGACAGCCCGCATCGAGACAGATCCCGTTGTCAGCTGTGCCAAGCCCGCCATGTGCCCGCGGGATGATGTGATGGACTTCCCGCCCTGGCCGACCGCACAATACGCAGCGCTCACCATCGCGCTCACGGATATGGGCTCGCACCAAAGCGCTAAAATCATTGCGCTTGTGATCAGCCTGCCGTTTGTCGCGCTGATCCCGTTTGGAAAGCGTTTCATCCATCGCCATCACCTCCCCGTCTCTTCCCTCTACACTACCAAAAAGAAAAGAGACCCGCAAAGGTCTCCTTAGTTCCCTTCCAAAAAAAGCAAAGCGGCTCCGATCACGCCCGCCTCGGTCCCAAGCTCGGCGAGACGGATGTCGGTGCCGCGCGCTACCCGTGGCAGTGCATAGCGAGCAAACGCAGCGCGCAACGGTACCAACAAAGCGTCTCCCGCTTGTGACACACCGCCACCGATCACCATCACGTTCGGATTGAGCGTAGCCCCGATGTTGGCCAAGGCAAATCCCAAGCGGTCGATCGCCTCGTGAATCACCTCGCGCGCCACCCTGTCGCCCTTCGCCGCATGTTCAAAAATGAGCCGAGTCGTCAGCGCACACTCTTGTTGTAGCGTCGTTGCGCTCCCTGTGCGCAATCGCTCTTGCGCGGCGGCCAAGATGCCGCTGGCCGAGGAGATCGTCTCCAAGCACCCGAGTCGTCCGCAGTTGCATAGGCGCCCGTTTGGCTCTAGCGTGATGTGGCCGATCTCACCGCCCATGCCAGTTATGCCGCGCACCAGTTTGTGATCGACGATGACGCCGCCACCGACCCCGGTGCCCAATGTCACACACAACACATCTTTGGCACCGCGTCCGCCTCCAACCCGTGCCTCGCCAAGCGCTGCGACGTTGGCGTCGTTGTCGATGCGCAGCGGGATCGTGTCCAGGCGCTTTTGCAGTTCTGACAAAAGTGGAACATCGCTCCACCCGAGGTTGACCGCCGTCTCGACAACCCCGCTCTCCAGATCGAGGAATGCAGGAACACCAACACCCAGCCCCTGTATGTCGCTCCATCCACGATCCGCTCGTCGCACCACCTGCTGAGCAAGATCGGCAATCGCATTCAATACCTGCTCCCAACCCCGCTCCGGACAAGTTTCGCACTCCGCTTGAGCGAGCAGGCGGCCCGTCTCGGTGACCACCGCCCCTTTGATCGTCGTCCCGCCGACATCAATCCCGATGAAATGGCGCATGACCGCTGCCCCTTCCAGAGAAAACGCCACATGATCGATCATGTGGCGTGCCAGTGGCTGTTTCTCATTTTATTCATCAAGATGGCGGGATTTGCCTATTAATAAATGGTCTGTTCCGTTTCGGCGTGGAAAATGTGCAGATTTTCGGTGTCGATCGAAAGCGTAGCGGTGCTGCCCGCTCGAATCTCCGAGCGCGCCGGTACACGGGCGATCAGCGTTTGACCTTGCACGTTCAGATAGACGTACGACTCAGCGCCGAGCAATTCGACCACTTCGACAGCGGCGGTCACCTGTGCACCATAAGTTCCTTGTTGTTGGACCTGATCGTCATGCAGATTTTCGGGACGAATGCCGAGCACGACCGCTTGTCCGACAACACCCGCTTCCCGCAGGATCGCATGGCGATGTTTCGGGATCGAGATGTTCACACTTTGAGCACGGAAATAGATATCGTCGCCTTCTTCCTGCAACGAGCCGCGCAGAAAGTTCATCGCAGGTGATCCGATGAAGGAAGCGACAAACATGTTGTCCGGTCGGTTGTAGATCTCCTGCGGAGTGCCGACCTGTTGGATGATACCGTCTTTCATGACGACGATACGAGTTCCCATCGTCATCGCTTCGGTCTGGTCATGCGTGACGTAGATGACGGTGGTTTGCAGGCGGTGGTGCAGTTTGGCGATCTCTGCGCGCATTTGCACCCGCAATTTGGCATCGAGGTTGGAGAGAGGTTCGTCCATCAGGAAGACTTGGGGCTCACGAACGATCGCACGACCGAGGGCGACACGCTGACGCTGACCGCCGGAGAGCGCTTTCGGTTTGCGGTTGAGCAGATGCTCGATGTCGAGGATGCTCGCCGCCTCGCGCACGCGGGCATCGATCTCCGCTTTCGGCACTTTGCGCATTTTCAGGCCAAATGCCATGTTTTCATAGATCGACATGTGCGAATACAAAGCGTAGTTTTGGAAAACCATCGCGATGTCGCGATCTTTCGGATGCACGTCGTTGACAAGACGGTCACCGATCCACAGTTCACCATCGGAGATGTCTTCCAGACCTGCGATCATCCGCAACGTCGTCGTCTTCCCACAGCCAGAAGGACCGACGAGGACGAGAAACTCCTTATCTTGAATATCGAGATCGAAATCTTTGACCGCCGCGACATCGGAAGAGTAGCGTTTGTATACATGCTTGAGTTGCACACGAGCCATTTTATGTAACCTCCAGTTCACGATTCTGATTGATAGCTTCAGTATATCGCGTCGAGGTCGTACAGACGATTGGACAGATTGTACAAAACTATCCGCGCCCGTTTGTGCAATCTGCCCGAAGCAACAGCAGCGCCAACCACAACGTCCAACCTTCTTGCGGTTGGCGCGGGTCGTAACCGGTCAGTTCATGAATCCGCTCCAAGCGATACAACAGCGTATTGCGGTGGACAAACAGCGCTCGAGCCGTATCAGCAACCTGCTGTCCATGCTCCACAAATGTCACCACCGTCTCCCGCAACTCCGGGGTCAGCGCCTCCAACACGCCAGCAGGCAGAATCTCCCGCACGAACTCCTGACACACCGTCTGCGGCGTCCCATACAGCAAGCGGGCCATTCCTAGCCGATGATAGGCATGGAGCACATCCTTGCTTCGAAACCGTTTTCCCGCCTCCAAAGCAAACTCCGCTTCCCGTTTCGCCAACGCCAGCTCTTCCAGACTTCGCACGCTCGACAAACCGCCACGGCCCAGCAAAAACAACTCCGCGCCAAGCGTTGCGATCCAAGCCGAAACGGTCTCTTCCAACTCTTGCTCGGAGTAGCTGTGCCTGCGCACATCCTGTGTCGCCAGCTCATTCAGCACCGCTGTTCGTTTAGCAAATCGCTGTTCCTTTGCAGCTGGCTGACTCACCGGCACCAACAGCCAGACACGCTGCGTCCCTTGCACCGCGAGGACAGCCTGCTCCGGCTCGATCAACTCTCGCAACAGCGCGACCGCTTCTGCACCTGTGCCCGGCTCGGTGGCCCTTTCCAGCTCTAGCAACACCACGACACCAAGCTCCTGCCGCCAGCCAAGCTCTTGAAGCGAGCCGATCAGCGTTTCGCCTTCCACGTCGCGCTCACCGCCAAGCCATGCCTGCACCAGACGTTGCCCATCCTCTCCACCCGATACAGCTTTGGCATACAGCGCCAACAATTCGCCTACCGCATGCGGCAAACTCGCCGCTTCGAGGCGTAGTCGGCCCCCCTGTGCCAGCGGAATGTACCACACGCCGTTAACATAATCGATTGCATTTGCAACCTCTTCTGTCCGCTCGACCGACCCATACTCCAGAAGTGCTGCGGCCAGACGCTCCGTTTCCTTCATCCGGCCACCCCGTCTTGAGCGGTTGTTCGTTCGATCAGGCCCATACGCTGCCACTTCCTCGACCGCCAGCGCCACAGCATCAACAAGCCGCGTAACCATTCATCGACGATCATGGCCACCCAGATCCCGACCAATCCGTAGCCATAGTAGATGCCGAGCAGATACGCGAGCGGCACCGCCACACCCCACATCGACAAAATGCCGAGATACACCGGAAACTTTGCGTCCCCCGCTGCCCGCAGTGACGAAATGACGACCAAATTAAAGACCCGCCCCGGCTCCAGCAAAATCGTCATCAGAATCAACGTCCCCCAAGCGCGAGAATCTCTGGGTCATCTGTAAACAGCCCGAGCATTTGCTCACGAAATAACGACATCACGCCTGCCATGCCAAGCGATACGAGCAAGCCGATCCTCAAACTCTTCAGACACGTTCGATAGGCGGTCTCTTGTTCTTGGGCCCCTACCAAACGACCGATCAAGATCTGCGTCCCCTGCGCGATCGCCATCGAAAACAGGTAGATAAACATCATTAGATTGCTGGTGTATACCTTCGTCGTCAACGCTCCGACGCCGATCATCGTGATGATAAACGTGATCATCACTTGCGAAGACATATAGGACAGATGCTCCCCCGCCGACGGAATGCCGATCTTCAAAATGTTTTTCAGCGCATAGCGCGGAAACTTCAACAACAGATGGAACGGCAAAGCTCCCTCCATCCGCTTGAACAGAATGATAAACATCACCACAACGCCCACCACCTGTGCGAATGCAGTAGACATCGACACGCCGAGCACCCCGAGCACAGGAAGTCCAAACGGACCGAATAGTAACAAATAATTCCCGATCACATTCAGGATATTCATGCCAAACGTCACAAACATCGCATCTTTGGCAAACCCGTGACTGCGCACAGTTGCCGAGATCGCCATCATCACAGCCTGTAGCACCGAGGCGCCGCCGACGATCCGCAAAAAGGTCAAAGCGTCGCTCATCAGCTCATCGGGCAGCCCCATCCATTTCAAGAACGTCCGTCCAAACACAATCATCAGCAAACTTAACAGCAGCCCGAACAACAAGTTCGCGCCCAGCGCGACAACTGCAACTTCCGACGCTTTTCGTTTTTCACCAGCGCCCAGATATTGCGAAACGACAATTCCTGTCCCCATCGCGACAAAGCCGAACATCACCAGCAAGACTGCGACCAACTGGTTCGCCACGCCGACCGCGGCCACCGAATCATCCGAATAACGGCTGAGCATCAGCGTGTCCGCATTCCCCATCAACATTCGCAAGCCCAATTCGATAAAAATTGGCCAAGTCAGTGCGAACAGGGTCAATTGTTTTTGCTTTTTGGTCATCGATTCCCCGTCCCTCTTCCGTTCAAAGTAATCATAAGTATACAGAGTTTTGGCGACAAAATCCTCCATTTCCCAGGAAATACTCAATTCCTGTCGAGGAAGCAGAAAACACATCGACATCCGATGTGTTTTCCAGCAAAGCATCTCTGTTAAGACTGCGAAGCGCCGATCAGTTCCTTCATTTTTTCCTCATCCAATCCAACTACATATCCGTGAGGGGTTTTCAAGATCGGCCGCCGAATCAGCGTCGGCTCTGTTGCCATCAGCGCCGCTAATTCTGCCTCCTCCATCGCGAACAGTTCAGCGGTGCGCTCTTGATACACCGGCGAATTGGCCCGCAACAAATCTTGCACCTTCACCCCCAACTCCCCTGCCAACTCCAAGATTTCCTGCTGAGTCAACATGTTCTCTTCCAAATTGCGCTCCGGTACAGCTAGGTCGGCGAGCGCCTCTCGCGCCCGTTTGCTTTTGCTACAGGTCGGGTGATACATCATGATCACGTCCATCTACTTCACCTCAGAATGGTTTTTCACTATTCTATCACATAAGAAAATACGACGTATGATCTAGCAACTTTCGGAATAGACTGGATAACAACCAGCATCGAAAAGGGAGCGTGCCCGATCATGAAGCAACACCAAACACCACTCGCAGTCATCCAGCAATTCATCCAAGGCAAAATCGATGAAACCACCCTGCGTCAAGTTTTACAAGCGCAAACATAGAAAGCACATCGGGCCTTAGCTCGATGTGCTTTCTTCTATCAACGATTCGATTATTTCTTGATCAGGCCGATTTCCACCAGACGCTCATAGAGGAAGTCGCCTGCGGTGATTGCCGGCCATCTTTCCGGATTGTCCGGAGTGATCGTGGACGGGATTGTCTCCAACAGGTAGCCGCTGTACGGATGCACGAAGAACGGCATCGAGTAGCGCGAGGAATTCTCACCTTTCGGGTTGACAACGCGGTGCGTCGTCGCCGGGATCACCTTGTTGGTGATGCGTTGCAACATGTCGCCAGCATCGACGACGATCTGGCCTTTCAACGCTTCTACCGGATACCATTCACCTTCATTGGTCAACAGTTCCAGACCGGAGGTGGTCGCTTCGCAAAGCAAAGTGATCAGGTTGATGTCCTCATGCTCCGCTGCGCGCACCGCATCTTGCGGCATGCCTTCTTCCAGCGGCGGGTAGTGAATCAGACGCAACAGAGAGTTGCCGTTATGAATCATATCGGCGAAGAAGTTTTGACGCAGATCGAAGTGAATCGCCAACGCTTCCAGCATGTTGCGAGCCACGCGCTCCAACTCACGGTGCAGCGAAAGGGTCAACGGTTTCAGTTCCGGCACTTCATCCGACCAAACGTTGGCCGGGTAATCCAGCGCCATCGGATGGCCGATCGGAAGTTCTTGACCGACATGGTAGAACTCTTTCAGGTCGCCGACTTTGCGTTGTTTGGCATGCTCTTTCATAAAACCGGTGTAACCGCGTTGACCACCCGATTCACCCGTGTACTTTTGCTTCAATTCTGGCGACAAGGAGAACAGCTTCTCGATCGCCGCATAGGTGTCTTCGATCAGCTTCGGGTTGATGCCGTGTCCTTCGAGCGTGATAAAACCGATGTCTTTCAGACCAGCGCCAAACTCGTTGGCAAACTTGATGCGTTCCTGATTGGAACCGTGCGTATAGGACTTTAAGTTAAGGGTACGAACTAACTCGCTCATGACAGCCTCCTCGAATTTAGATCCGAACTTGATTAGTATGTGTAATCGCTTTCATTAAATACTGTAACATGTTGAGGGCGCACAGGCAATCAAAATTTGTAGGATGTCAGACATCTGTCCTCTTGAAAAAATCGCTTTCCTCCAGCGAATTAAGACTATTGCCCTAGAGTCCGAGATTATGCTATACTAGTCCTTGTGTTATTTACACCTTGCTTGCTCCTACGGGGGCCAAAAGTCCAAAAGGAGGGTACATGATGAGAGCCTATGAAACAATGCTGGTCCTGAAAGCGGATCTCGAAGAAGAAACTCGTGATGCGCTCATCGCGAAGTACGAAGGTATCGTTGCTAAAGAAGGCGGTACTGTTCAACAATCGACGAAGTACGGCAAGCGTAAGCTCGCGTACGAAATCAACAAAAACCGTGAGGGCTTCTACGTTCTGTTGAACTTTGAAGCGAACAACACCACTCCGGCTGAGCTTGAGCGTCTGATGAAAATCGACGACAACGTACTCCGTTACCTGACCGTCGTAAAAGAACAGTAATCCACATTCTAACCAACGAGGAGGACATTCCAATGAGCGAACAACGTGAACAACGCGAACACCGCGAGCCGCGTGGCGGCGGTTTCAATAAGAAACGCCGTGGCAAACGCCGCAAAGTTTGCAACTTCTGTGTTGACAAAGTAAAAGTCGTAGACTACAAAGACATCAACCGTCTGGGTCGTTATGTATCTGAACGTGGCAAAATCCTGCCGCGCCGTATCACTGGCAACTGCGCAGCTCACCAACGTGCAGTCACCGTTGCGATCAAGAACTCTCGCATCGTTGCTCTGATGCCGTACACCGCTGAGGTGTAAGATAATAAAAGGAAGTGGACAAGTGCCACTTCCTTTTTTATTTTCTTTCGGATAGATTTTCCACTTTCATCCCGACCCCCAAAAAGATAGAATGTTATATTGAATAGATATATGGTTATGGGGATCGCTTTTTGTGCAGGGAGGGGACGAACTGATGCAACAAACGAATTTCGATCTATTAAAAGAAACAGTGGGCAAACGCTTTGGACAGGTATTCTCCGATTACGGGCTTCCGGCACTGTCAGCAGGTCTGTTTACCAACGAACAACTGTCCTTTTTACAGGAACAGACGGACGACCTGCCAGATGATAACAGTGCGCTGGAAAGCCTACTGTTGCAAAACGTCAGCAAAGGCAAAGTTTTGCGCACCGGGCAAGCACCAACTGGGGAAAACCTGTTTACAGTGCGCGTGCCGCTGATCAAGTCGAGCTGTGTGCTCACCTTGGCGTACACGACCGAAAAATGGAGTCTACAAGCGATCGATGCGGTTCAGACGCGCCGCACAGAGATCGGCAAACTGCTGCTTGGCGGCTTGATCGGCTCAGCGGCCACCGCACTGTTTGCACTGCTGATCAACTTTGGCAGTGGTGATGACATCGTGGCCCAAGCTAAAGAAGAAGGCTACATCGTACTGACCCAACAGCAATATGCGGAACAGACTGGACAAAGCCAAGTCTCAATCGCTACCCAAGATCCGTCTGCCATAAAAGAAGACACCAAGTCAGGCGATGCGAAAACGGGAGAAAAAAATGCTACCGACCAAGCGAAAGGGAAAGCAATCACCTTTCACCTCCAAGAAGGCATGACCACTTGGGACCTGACCGGCTTCCTCAAAGAAGCAGGGCTGATCAAAGATCAGATGAAGTTCGGTGAAAAGTTGGTCTCGCTCGGTCTCGATGTGCAACTCCGCCCTCAGGAATACGCCTTCCAATCAGGAATGACCGAGGACGAAGTGATCGAAGCCTTAAAAAAATAGGTCATCTAACAGACAACAAAGAGCCGCCTGGGGTCATCCCTGGGTGGCTTTTTGCTGTTTTTACATAAAGGCACAGGGAGTTGGAAATCATACCAGGTAGATACTGGATACGTGACGAGGAGGATATCCCTTGCCTGTACTAGCAGCTGTCGGTACTGCCGTACCGCCCTATCTCATCGCTCAGGCCGATTCACAGGAGTTTGCCCGCAATCTGTTTGCCGAGGCGTTCAAAGATATAGACCGGCTATTAGCTGTGTTCGAGTCGGCCCAAGTGGAACAACGCCATTTTTGCACACCGCTCGAATGGTTTGCCACGTCGCCGACCTGGGAAGAGAAAAATCGACTGTATCTGGAGCATGCGGTGCGCCTCAGCAAGGAGGCGGTTGAGAACTGTCTGCAACAAGTGGGAATTGGCCCACAGGATGTGGACAGCATTCTCTTTGTCTCTTCGACGGGCGTGGCAACGCCGAGCATCGATGCTCATTTGTTCAATGCGCTCGGTCTGCGCAGTGACATCAAGCGACTGCCCCTTTGGGGGCTGGGCTGTGCAGGGGGTGCTGCAGGACTTGCCCGTGGCTGCGATCTCGCCATGGCCGACCCGGACAGCCTCGTGTTGGTGGTCGCGCTGGAACTGTGCGGCTTGACCTTCGTAAACGGTGACCGTTCCAAAAGCAACCTGATCGCCACTTCCCTGTTCGCCGATGGAGCGGCCGCCGTGTTGATCTGCGGGGATGAAGCGGCCGCCAAAAAGGGCATCCGCGGCCCGCAATTGCTCGCCGCCCGCTCGACGATCTGGCCGGAGACACTCGACGTAATGGGTTGGGATGTGCAGACGGCAGGCTTAAAAGTGATCTTTTCCAAAGACATCCCGACGATCGTCGCCACCAAAATCCGTCCGGTCACCGAAGCGTTTTTAGGCGAACAGAACCTGACCCGCGCAGACCTCTCGCATTATATCGCCCATCCAGGTGGCACAAAGGTGCTCAATGCGTATGAAGAGGCGCTCGCCCTGCCTGCAGACGCCCTGCGCCACGCCCGCGACATTCTGCGCACCCACGGCAACATGTCGTCCTGCACCGTGCTGTTCGTTTTAGCGCGCGAACTGAACGACCCGCATCATGCTGGTGACTATGGACTCCTGTTTGCACTTGGACCAGGATTTTCATCTGAGCAGGTGCTCTTGCGGTGGTAGACCCTTATTCGCTCAGATTGAAGCTACAGGCTCTGGAGGTGCTGCGCTTGTGGTAACGTGGTTTTCGGTCGTCTTTGCTTTTGTCGTCTTGCAGCGCTTGCTCGAACTTATCATCGCCAAGCGCAACGGTAAGCATCTAGTAGCGCTTGGCGGCGTGGAGGTTGGAGCTGAGCATTACAAGTATATCGTGCTCTTGCATGTCTCTTTTCTCCTCGCTCTTTTCTTCGAGGTATTCGCCCGCAACAGAGAAATGCTCCCCCCTTATGGCACTCCGTTCGCCTTGTTTTGCCTCGCCCAAGGTCTGCGCGTCTGGGTGCTGTTGTCGCTCGGGAAGTTTTGGAATACGCGCATCTACGTCCTGCCCGGCAGTGTCCCGATCGCGCGCGGGCCCTATCGCTTTTTGCGCCATCCAAACTATGTGGTGGTGGCCATCGAACTGTTTACACTTCCGCTTTCGTTTGGTGCCTGGAGCACCGCTTTGCTCTTTACTGCGCTGAACGCCTGGGTGCTTTCCATACGCATTAGGGCCGAAGAGCGTGCACTGCTTGAAATGACCAGCTATGCAGAAGAGATGGGCAGGCGCGAACGCTTTTTGCCCACCTTGAAAAAGTGATGCCAAACGCCGTTCGGGCAGGTTGCCGAACGGCGCTTGGCGTGGGTGATTCCGTGGTGGCGCTCCTCTACGCGAAGTCGTTTTCCCCTTCGGCGGGAGCGGCATCCACCGCGATTTGGTAGGCGTCAAGCAGCGATTGAGCCTCTTCTGGGTCGTCGATGCCGACCAACTCTTGATGCTCTCCTTCACCGACAATCTGCATGAGGATCGTGTCTTCCTCATTGGTCAGGAGCACATAGTTGCGCTCGTCCATCTCAAACATGCCTTCGACACCAAACTCCTGCTGCACGCCTTGATCGTCTTCCACGAGAATGCGGTCTCTGATCATTTGATCACCCCCATGCATTAGCGTTTCCATTTTGGCGCACATTAGCCAAAGAGGAAGGAGCGTGCCTTCATGCGCAGATGGCTGCAGCCGATCATTGTCGTGCTCTTTTTTATCGTCCCGTATTTTGATCTGTTTCGCATCGACATACCTTCTGGCCACTACTATTGGTTTACGCGACAGCTTCCCTTTTCCCAAGCGATGCCGTTGCTTTTGACCGTACTCTGGATGGTTTTTCTCGTGCTCGGTCTGTCCTTTTTCAAACCGCGCCTGTTCTGCTCGCACTTTTGCCCGCATAACACGTTGTCACAGTGGCTGCGCAAGTTGCAGCGCTATAAACTGGACTGGGTGTTGGCGATCGTCCTCACGCCGATCGTCGCCTTCACCCTGATCGCCTATTTTGTTGACCCGCGCACCGTCTGGTCGGCGATCACGCAGGATACCTCCCGAATGATCCTGATCTTTTTCCTCGTGCTCTGCCTGTTCATCGGTGCTCTGCTGCTCCGAATGCGCCACAAGTTTTGCAGCACAGTTTGTCCCTACGGCTATTTTCAACAGCTCTTTCGACCGGAGCGCACCACCGTCTTAGGCAAAGTGGTCACCGGCTCGCTTTTGGTTTTGCTCGGCGGGGCCACCGTGCTCTCTGTGTTTTTCACCTCGGGGTTAGAAATCGATCTGGGCACGGTGGCGAGAATCAACGCTGGTACCCGCATGGTCTACACCTACGAACTGCGGCTGATCAACAACAAAAGCGAAGCGGAGACGGTCACCGTCACCTTTCGTAAACTGCAACCGGTCGAAAATCCATTTTCCGAGCCGCTGATCGTCCAACCTGGCGATGCGGTCAAAATTCCGTTCACGTTTCAAGTCCAAAAGACAGAAGAGGTGTACTTTGACGTTTGCCCACAACGGGAAAACAGATGCCAGACGTTCTCGTTCTCTCTTTCTGGCGTCTAAAAAAGCGGATATCCGATTAGGAGGTTGTCCGTTTTTTTGTCAGCCAGGCCGCCCCGGTCGCCGCCAGCACCACCGCATGAAAAGCTCCTGTCGGGATCGCAAGCGGTGTTAGATACTGTTCGATCATTTTTTCTGCCAAAATCATCGAAGCGGCTGTCCACGACAGCACAGCGATGCCAAGAAACAGCAACACCGGATACTTGTAGAGCAGATGTGCGATGATCCAACTGCCCCAAAGGATGCAGGGGATCGAGACGAGCACCCCGAGGCTGACCAAGATCCAATTGCCATCCGCGATGGCGACGACGGCGAGCACATTATCGACCGACACCATCAGGTCGGCGATCACGATCAGCTGCACCACATTCCAAAGCCCTTGCACACTGCGCATGTCGCTGTGCTCTTCCTGCGTATCACCAAGCATCTTGTAGGCGATGTAGAGCAGGAAAATGCCGCCAATCAGCTTGATGTACGGCAGATCGATCAAATAGATGGCCAACAGCGACAGGACGATACGCATCGCCACCGCCCCGAACGTTCCCCAATAGATGGCCCGCTGACGAAGCCCGTTCGGCAGTTGACGCGTCGCCAAGCCGATCACCAAGGCGTTATCCACCGACAAGATGGCGGAGACCAAAAAGATTTCCAAGGCAAGCAACATCTCTTGCACGTCACAGACCTCCCCTGTTTGTCCCTCAAGAAAGACTATGACAACTCCGCCGTTAACTTGTCTGATTCTGCCCCATGTGCGGAAAAACGCCGATCAGCACCGCTTACTCATCCATTATTGAATCACATACCTCCCCTGTGTCAGCGTCTTTTCCACCATTTTCTGGAATCTCAACTTTCCCCTCGCTCATATACTCGACCCGTAGCGCTTCGACCCACATCAGCATCGGAGAAGCTTTGTTCTGTCCGTGACACGCCGGCCTCCCTGCCCGGTGTTAAGAATCTATACATCTAACGACAATATCCTATACAAATCTTATACATAATAAGTTGCTTCCAATTGACTCCAATGTTATGATATTTACGAAATTATGTGAGCATACACATATGAATCTGGTTCGGAGAGGAAGGTTCGGAAACATGAACTTCTTAACGCGGGTTTCGCTGAAAAACCCTGTGGCAATCTTCATTCTTTCGTTTCTGCTGATCTTTGGCGGAACGTATGCGTTTCAAACTTTAAAAGTCGAGATGCTGCCGAACATCGAGTTCCCCCAGCTATCGATCAATGCGATCTATCCGGGCGCCTCGCCGGAAGATGTTAATGAGCAGGTTACTGCCAAGTTGGAGACGCAGTTGAAAAAGCTAGATCGTCTCGACAAGATGACCTCGCAGTCCTTCGAAAGCGCCTCGCTCATCCAACTCACCTTCCCAATCGGCACCAACATGGATGACATGGAACAAAAGGTGCAGGACCTGCTGCGCGAAACTCATCTGCCGGAGCGGGTCGAACCGGCCGTGCAACGCTTTTCCTTTGGCACGTTCCCGATCCTCAGCGCCGTCGCGTTTGCAAATGACGGTCAGGACCTACAAAGCCTGCTCATCGACGAGCTCAAACCAGCTTTGGAAAAAATTCCGGGTGTTGCGTCAGTCGCCCTCGGTGGAACTGCAGAAGAACTGGTTGAGATCGAAGTTAACTTAGCAGAGGCTGGCAAATACGGTCTGTCACTGCAAAAGATTCAGGAACAGATCAAAGCAAAGTACGTCTCGATGCCAGCTGGATCGGTCACCGATGATTCGGTTTTGATCCCAATCCGCGTGGTCGAAGAACTGTCAACGCTTAATGATCTGAAAAACTTACAGCTCGACGTACCAGTCCCAGCTGTTCCCACTACGCCGGGCGGATCTGCAAAGGCCCCCACCGCGCCGATCATTACCTTGAAAGATGTTGCCAACATCAAAACGATCACCGCAAAGCCGGAGATCAACCGCTTTAATGACAAAGACAGCCTCGCGATCACCGTGACCAAAAAACAAGATGCCAACACGGTGGAAATCGCACAAAAGACTCGTGAAATGCTCAAGGACTTCAGTGATCGAGTCGAGTATGACATCGTGTTTGACCAATCGGAAGGCATCGAACAGTCGGTCAACTCGCTGATCAAAGAAGGCTTGCTCGGCGCGCTGTTCGCTTCTCTTGCCGTGTTGCTCTTCTTGCGCAATCTGCGCGCGACGATCATCGCCGTGCTTTCGATTCCGCTGTCGCTCCTCGTTTCGTCGATCTTCCTTGCGCAGTCGAACATCACGTTGAACATCATGACGCTGGGCGGGATGGCCGTCGCAGTAGGCCGTGTCGTCGATGACTCGATCGTCGTCATCGAGAACATCTTCCGCCGCATGAAACACAACACAGAAGGTCTCGACAAGACCGAATTGACCATCGTGGCGACCAAAGAGATGCTCAAAGCGATCACCTCCTCCACCTTGACAACGGTGGTCGTCTTCCTGCCGCTCGGCTTTGTCGGCGGCATGACTGGAGAGTTCTTCTTGCCGTTTGCGCTGACCATCGTCTACGCGCTGTTGGCATCGCTTGTCGTCTCGATCACCCTGACGCCAGTGCTGGCCCGCTTCTCGTTCTCCAAAATCAAGCATGAGGAGACAGAAGGGCCGTTGCAGCGCTTTTACGAGCGTGTACTGCGCTTCTCACTCCGCAAAAAGTGGGTCGTATTCGCCATCTGTATCCCGCTGTTGGTTGGCTCGCTTGGCCTGACCACCCAGCTCGGCTTTGTCTTCCTGCCGAACGAAAAGGTGAAGATCGTCTCTGCGAGCGTCACCTTGCCCGCTTCTACCGTTTTGGAAAAAACGAACGAAGTTTCCTTGAAGATCGAAGAGATGCTGAAGACACGCGACGCGATCGCCGATGTGTTCGTCGGAATCGGCTCGCGCGATTACATGACCGGCTTGAAAAAGGAAAATATCGCTTCCTACGTGATCATGCTTGACGAAACGGCGAACACCGCCGAAGAGATCAAGACGATCGAAGAGAAAATCGGCACCCTCGCCAAAGGGATCTCCGACAAAGCGATCGTCTCCGTGCAAGAGATGTCCACCGGCGGCCCAACGTCCAACAACAACCTCGACATCGACTTGTACTCGAACAACATCGACGCGCTGATGACCGCTTCCAAACTGGTAGAAGAACAGTTGAAACAGCGCGATGACCTGAAATATGTCACCAACAACATGAAAGAAAAACAACGCCAATGGGTGATCAAGATCAATCCGGACAAAGCGTCCGAAGCAGGCGTTGCGGCCTATACGGTGCTTGGTATCACCGCCGACCGCACGCGCCCGGTCTCCGTTGGCACACTGAAACTGGATGGCGAAGAGCGTAGTTTGCAGTTGACCTACGACAAGCCGCTCGCTTCGAAAAGCGAACTGGAAGAGTTGATCGTCTTTGGCACCAAAGGCCCGATTCAACTCAAAGAGATCGCCAACATCCAAGAGGTGGAAAGCGTCACCTCGATTCAAAAGCTAGACAGCAAAGTGTTTGCTCGCGTCTCGGCCATCGTAACCACCGACAACGTGCAACAGACAGCAGTCGCAGTCAAAGCGGCGGTCGCCGATCTCGACCTGCCCGATGATGTTTCACTGGAAGCTGGCGGCGGCACCGACGAGACGGTGAAAACGTTCCAAGAGCTCGGCATGGCGATGGGAATCGCAGTCGGCCTCGTCTACCTCGTGATGCTGTTCACCTTCGGGCAAGCTCGAATTCCATTCGTCATCCTGTCCTCGCTGCTGTTCGTGCCGACTGGCGCATTCATCGGTCTGTACCTCTTGAATGAACCGTTGTCCGTCTCAGCGATGATCGGTATTCTGATGCTGATCGGGATTGTCGTCACCAACGCCATCGTGCTCGTTGACCGTGTCGTGCAAAACCGTGAACGCGGCTTGACTATCCGTGATTCCTTGATCGAAGGCGGCAAGACCCGTCTGCGTCCGATCCTGATGACCGCCTTTGCCACGATCTGTGCGCTTCTGCCGTTGGCCTTCACCACCGCAGAGGGCAGTCTGATCTCCAAAGGTCTCGCCGTCGTCGTCATCGGTGGCCTCACGACCTCGACGTTGCTCACCTTGATCATCGTCCCGGTCATCTACGAACTGTTCTTCCTGCGCACACACCGTAAAGAACAACAACAATTGCTACACTAACACAACAAGCGCCGTTCCCTGTGGGAACGGCGCTTTGCTTTAGATTGCCAGCATCGGCTATACAAAAAACCAGCGAATCCAAAGATTCGCTGGTTAAAATTTGTCATTTGACGAAAGCTTACGCTTTTTCAACGTTAGATGCTTGCGGACCGCGGTTGCCATCTACGATTTCAAAAGTAACGTTTTGGCCTTCTTCGAGGGTTTTGAAGCCGTCTGCTTTGATTGCGGAGAAATGTACGAATACATCTTCGCCACCTTCAGCAGTGATGAAACCGTAACCTTTTTCTGCGTTGAACCACTTAACAGTACCTTTTGTTTCCATGGTGATAGACCTCCTGATACGTCCATAAAAGACGAAATATTAGCTACCATTTCGCCCGATTCAAAATGCACCGACTCACTTTCGAGCACTGCAATTTCCGAACTAATAATGGTGCTTTTTGAGACAATACTAGTGTACCACTGTTTGTAAAGAGTGTCAAATCAATTAGGAATTAAATTCCATAAATTTCTTTAAATTTGCTCTCAAGATAGGCGACCAAATACTCAGAGTTAATCTCTTCTCCAGTCGCTTGCAGCATGATTTCACCAGGCGTGAGCAATTTGCCATGCTTGTAGACTTTTTCGTTCATCCAAGCCAGCACCTGCGTCACATCACCTGCTGCCACCTGCTCACGATAGTTCGGAATCTCTTTTTGCATCGCATGTTCGAGCTGTGCGGCATAGATGTTGCCAAGCGAGTAGGAGGAGAAGTAGCCAAACGCGCCGCCAGACCAATGGATGTCCTGCAAGACTCCGGTCGCGTGCGAATCGGGTCGAACGCCCACATACTCCTCGATCTTATCGGCCCAGATCTCCGGCAGGTCTTTGACTTCGATCTTGCCATTGATCAGGTCTTTTTCAATCTCATAGCGGAGCATGATGTGCAAGTTGTATGTTAATTCATCCGCATCAACACGGATCAGGGAAGGCTCGACAAAGTTGATCGCTTTGAAGTAATCCTCTGCGCTCACACCTGCAAACTGCGCCGGGAAATGCTCGACTAACGAAGCGAAATGATGTTGCCAGAACTCACGGCCTCTACCAATCATGTTTTCCCAAAAACGCGATTGTGATTCATGAATCCCCATCGACGTACCTGTGCACAAGAACGTGCCGATCAGGTCGTGCGAAATGTTCTGCTCGTATATCGCATGGCCGAATTCGTGGATCGTGCCAAACAGCGACGCAGTGATGTCATTGTCATAATAAAACGTCGTGATCCGCACATCGTTCGGATTAAGTCCGATCGCAAACGGATGCGGGCTTTCATCGAAGCGCCCTTTGCTAAAATCAAAGCCGAGCGCATCGAGCATATGACGGGAGTACCGGTACTGCACGTCGCGCGGGAACGGCTGATGCAGGAAGGAGCGGTTCACCTGTTTTTGCTCCGTCACGCGGCGCAAGAGATCGATCGTCTTCTCGCGCAGTCCCCCGAAGATCGTATCGAGCTTGGCGACGGTCAGACCTGGCTCATATTTGCTGAGCAGAGCGTCATACTTGTTCTCTTTATAGCCCCAAATCTCAATAAATTCGCGCAAGATCGCGACGATCTGCTCCAGATACGGGCGGAAGATCTCAAAATCGTTGTTCCGCTTGGCATCGTCCCAAGCGCTTTCAGCCGTCTGAGTCAGCACGACATACTCACGAAATTTCTCAGGCGGAATGCTCTTGTCGCGGTCATATTCTGTCTTGCGATCCAAAACGGAGGCCCGTGTGATCGGATCAAGCAGTTCCATCGCTTCAGGGCGACTCAAAACGTCGAGGTACTCGCCCATCTGATCGGACGTCTGCATCTGAAACAGATCGCCCGACAACATCCCGACCACTTCTGCCCGCTGTGCGACACCTTGTTTCGGGATCAGAGCGCTCATGTCCCATTGGATGAGTTGGATCGCTTCGTGCAGCTGCTTCATTCGACGCACGTAGGTGTTAAAATCATTCGCTGTCTGGTGTATCTTTTCGGTTGACATCCATTAACCTCCGTTTCCCATTTACAACTTGTGTTTACTGTTTAAATTTACAGAAAATAATACGAATTGTCCAGTAGCAATATGAAAAAGCCACGCAGTTGTTGCTGCGTGGCTTCGCTTCAAGACATTGCCTTACTTCAGATCGCTTGCGATCAAAGCTTTCAGGCTCGCATTGAGCAGGTCAGCGCCAGAAGCGGAGATATGACCCACTTTTTTGAATTGATTGATGCTGTCTTGCAGGGATTGCAGTTGTTGTTTTGCGAGATCGGTTTTCTTCAGGGTAACAAGATGTTTTGCAGCATCCAGGCGAGCCAGGATCGAAGTCTTGATACCATTGTTTTTCATCTCGCCGTTGTTGTACAACTGATTGACCAGTTTCTCGGTGGCAGCAAAGCTGGTTTCCACGAGGAAGAGGAAGGTGCCTTCATACTGGTTGTCAGCGTTGTCCAGCACGCGCACGCGCAGTGTGTGGACGCCGAGGCCGAGGCTTTGCGCGCTCAGTTCGGAGTTCTGGTTGATCAGGTGATCATCGAGGTACAGCTGTACAGAAGCAACACCAGAAGTAGCGTCGGTCGCATCTACCGAGAAGGAAACGCTCTCGTCGATCGACACGTTGCGCAGATCGCCACCCGATTGTTTGATGTGGATGGTCGGGATGGTTTTGTCGAGCTTGACGGTCAGAGACTGGTCAGCCTCTACGTTGCCGTTCACGTCAACAGAGCGGTACGCGATCGTGTGAGTGCCTTCGGTCGTCACAGCGATCGGTGCGGTGTACTCCGTCCATTCGCCATCTGCGATTTTGTACTCGGTGCGTGCTACGCCCGAGTTGTCAGTAGCGGTCAAGGTGATCGTTACATCTTGGTTGTACCAGCCGTTCGCATTCGCAGTACCGGAAGTTGCAGCTTCTGTAACCGGAGCCACAGAGTCAGCAACAACAAAGTCGTTCAGCGAGGTCGGCTTCAGTTGGAACGCGCCTTTGAAGATCGCGGACACGCCGGAGATGTTAACAACTTGGCCGTCTTGGTACGGGAAGTTGCCGAGCGTAATGCCGGAGCGGCCATCCACGCGAACGAGCGTAGTGCCGTTTGCGCCAACCACGTTAAATTCAAACGTTCCACCCGTAATTACTTCGTGCAGGTTTTCGATACGGACTTGTTCAAGGGTGACGCGTTGTCCTTGGTTGGTCGCGTCTACTGCGTTCACAACTTTAGCAGCCGGAATCTCGGTCGTGTCGATCTTGGTGATCTCGATCGGATCGATCAATTCCAGTTCGGTGTTGAATACTTCGGTGCTTGCACTGATTTTAATGCGATCGCCGGCATGGAAACCGGACTTGGTTTGGAACACGTAGATGCCGCCCGTTTCGTCTTGCAGGTAGAAACCTTGGCCGCCAAATACGCCCGGTTCGGTCGTGATCACACCTTCAACGGTGACGATGGTGCCAGCCGCTTTGGTGCGCGCTTCTTCAAGCGTGATCTTCGCCGGTACCGGCGTTTGATCATCCGGCAGTGTTTCGGCCGGAACATCTGCGATAGTGACCGCTTCGGTCATCAGGTTGGTCGAAGCTGTACGGAGGCGCAGGCTGGCAGCGCCAAGCGCTGTGCCCGGCTTGAGACGAACATTCAGTACTTTCGAAGCGTGGCCGAGCGCATCAGCCGTCATCGAAAACTGGGACGAGTAGCCATAAGCAGTCGGCCAGGTGCCGTCCGCATTTTGCACTTGTGCAACCTGCGTGCCACCGTTCAAGAAAATGCCGATGTTGAAGCCCGACACAGTCGAGTTCGGAGCGAGGTTGTCAGCGACAACACGCACCGGGAACACTGCGTTTG
Source organism: Tumebacillus algifaecis (assembly GCF_002243515.1). Taxonomy (NCBI): domain Bacteria; kingdom Bacillati; phylum Bacillota; class Bacilli; order Caryophanales; family Alicyclobacillaceae; genus Tumebacillus; species Tumebacillus algifaecis. Next base: position 1,039,836 of record NZ_CP022657.1, on the reverse strand, counting down.
CCGGGAGTTGTGCTTGGTGTACAGTCGAATAAGATGCGTTCCCTGGGTTCGGAGTCGTTGTGGTGCCCGACGCGCCATAGGAACCTGATTTAAATGTAGACGGATCATACCATTTATAGCCTGCTGCCGGAGCTGCCCACGGTTCCGGTTGCGGCTCGGTGGAAGTTTGCGGGTTTTCCATCGGCAGCAGTTTGGTCGGCTGGTCGAGCGTGATGCCCGTATCAGCGAAAGAGGTGTAGGATTCTTTTTTCGCCAGCCAGTTTACCATATTCACAAGAAGCTTAGCATCATCTTGCTCTTTAAAACCATCATAGGTTGTTTTCTTAGAGCCATTTTCTTCACGAACATATTTCGGAGTTGCATCCTCTACCGGAGAAGAGTCGCCGATGAAACCTGCTTTGCCCGCGCCAACCTTGGAGATTGCCGCATACGGGCCTTCTGCCACGCCGCCGCCGTTGTATACGCCTTGGTCTACCGCGCTACCCCATTTTTGGTTGGTTTGCGGCACGTAGACGAGACCTTTTGCTTTGTTCGGATCGAGGATGGCAAGCGTCGAACCAGCATGCATCGCGACACTGTTCACACCTTGCGTAATACCAAACGCTTGGCTCGGTGCTACGATGTTGCTTGCATTCAAGTCGCCCAGCGCGTTGTAGCGGAAGCGAATCCCGAAGTTGCTGCCGAGCCAGTCGGACGAGGTGACATCCTGCATTTGAGCAGAAGCGCGCTCTTCAGCGTTCATGCCCTTCGCCGGGTCTTCCCATGCACCGCGACGGTAGCCGTTGAACGCTTCATTCGCATCCCAACGGTTTTTGTTGCGGTCTGCATTGTAGTGGTCGCCGATAAAGAAGATCGAGCCGCCGTTTTGCACGTACTGCAGCATTGCAGCCTGCTCAGAGTTCTTGTAAGGATTATTTGCTTCCCCAATAACAAATACATCGTAGTCTTGCAGATCAGCCAACGTGATCGGGGTGGTCTTACGCAGTTCTTTCACGTAGTACCCATTGTTTGCCAATGCGTTCCCGAAGTCGGAGAACCCGCCGTCGATCACCCAGTCTGCCGCGCCGGCCGTCTGACCGTGCGTGTTGTCAAACAGGATCTTCTTGCCAGCATTCTCATTGACCACTTTTGCTGCGATCACCGGAGCTGGATCGTTCGGGCCCTCTGCCAATGCCACGTTGCCATAGGTCAACGTTGCAGCAGCCGGGAGCGGGAACGCCAGGGTCATCGCGAGAAGCACCTTCATCGCTTTGCTCTTAAAGGTAAACATCCTACACCTCCACAATAAGTTGTGCTTGTATTGTATCCAAAAGCACCCTCAGTTACTATTCTAGCATCTCGCGTGACAGAATTGGTGAGTTTTTTGTAAATTAGAGAATTTCGCAGGACAGTATTACTAAAAGTTAACGTAGTAATGTAAATTTCAATCGATTCGACATGATCCGATCATCAAAAAAAGCCCTTCCCCAGGTCAAAGGGAAGGGCTTTTTGGTGTTCTACGGCAGCGGTTCTGCCAGCACGTTGCCAATGGTCACCGCTTCGGTGATTTTCGCGGTGGTGTTCTGACGCAGGCGCAGGTTGGCAGCACCTGTCGTGCCCGGCTTGATTTTCATGGTCAAGATTTTTTCTGCATGTCCGGCACTGTTAGCGGTCAGCGAAAAGTTCTCGCTGTAGCCATACGTGGTCGGCCAAGTACCGCTGCTGTTTTTGGTCAAAGCTACTTGTGTGCCGCTACCGTTGTAGATCCCGATGTTGTAGTTAGAGGTCGTGGAGTTCGCAGCAAGTCCGTCTGCCACCACTTTGATCTGGAACTCATAAGCGTTCGGCAGTGTTGCTTGGCGTACGAACGAGAAGCCGGAAGTCACAGGCGGTGTCGAAGAGGTTGCACCGTAGGAGCCGGTTTTAAAGGTCGTCGGGTCCCACCATTTGTAGCCAGCAGCCGGAGCAGCCCACGGCTCGGTCATCGGTTCGGTCGAAAGGGAAGGAGTTTCCATCGACAGCAGTGTGGTCGCTGTATCGAGCACCAAGCCAGACACTTGGTTCAGTGCGGTGTAGTTTTCTTTGGTAGCCAGCCAGTTGACGATGTTGACCATCAGGGTCGCATCGTTTTGCTCTTGCCAGCCAGCGTAGGTGGTCTTGCTGGACCCATTCTCTTCACGCAGGTAACGCGGCGAAACGTCCTCGACCGGCGAGGAGTCACCGATAAAAGCAGCTTTTCCGAGCGAGACTTTGGCGACGGCCGCATAAGGACCTTCCGCCACGCCACCGCCGTTGTAAACGCCTTGGTCTACTGCGCTGCTCCATTTTGCGGTAGTATTCGGCAGGTAGACGATCCCTTTTGCCTTGTTCGGGTCGAGAATCGCCACGGTGGAACCCGCATGCATCGCCACGGTTGAAACGCCTGCTGTGATGCCAAACGCCTGGGAAGGTGCCACGATGTTGTTTGCCGTCACATCGCCAATCGCGTTGTAGCGGAAACGCACACCAAAGTTCGTGCCGAGCCAGTCGGAGGAAACAACCCCTGACATCGCGCTGGAAGCTGCTTCTTCGGCGCTCATGCCTTTTGCCGGGTTGGTCCACGCGCCACGACGGTAGCCGTTGAACACTTCAGACGCATCCCAACGGTTCTTGTTGCGGTCTGCGTTGTAGTGGTCAGAAATGAAGAAGATCGAACCACCGCCTTGCACGTATTGCAACATTGCAGTTTGTTCCGTTTGTTTATAAGGGATGTTCGCTTCCGGGATAACAAATACATCATAAGCTTGCAGATCGGACAACGTGATCGGTGTGGATTTACGCAGTTCTTTTACATAGAAACCATCGTTTGCCAACGCATTGCCAAAATCGGAGAACGCGCCGTTGATAACCCAGTCGGCCGCACCCGCCGTTTGCGCGTGCGTGTTGTCAAACAGGACTTTCTTCCCGTAGTTCTGGTTAGCCACTTTCGCCGTGATCTCTGGAGCCGGGTCGGACGGACCTTCTGCCAAAACTGCTTGTCCACCGCTGACCGGCAGAGCCAAAGGCAACGCCACCGCCATCGTCAACAAGACTTTCAATGCTTTGTTTTTAAAAAACAAACTGGAACACCTCCATATGGAATAAGACTAACTCCATTTTAACATCAAAGTGAACAAGTTTGGTGATCTTTTCGTAAATAAATTACTACGAAATTCAAAATAAATTTCAAACATAATTTCCCTGTTTTGTAAACGATTTTCCTGTGCCACACCGTTGCCGACTAGAGCAATTCCCGAATCAACTGCGGCAACCACTCTTCAAGCTTGGAAAATTCATACCCTGCCCGTTCCGCTTTCTCAAGATTCATATAATAGGAACCGGGCAGACCAAAGGGCGAGCGCACCTCAGGCGCAGTATCCGGCACGATCGATGCCTGCTTGCCGACCGCTTCCTCCACCCATTGCATCATCTCGCGCAGCGTGACCGTGCCGCTCGCCGCTGCATTGACCGGTCCCTCGATGTCTGCCGTCGCGCACCACAGCAAGAATTTCCCTGCTTCTGACGAATTGATAAAGCCTTGTCGCGACTCGGGATACGGCATCCCGATCGGCAACCCTTCCTGCACGCGCTCGACATGCAAATTCAGACGCTTGGTGTAATCATCCACGCCGAGCACGACCGGAAACCGCGGAGCGACCACCGGGAACGTTGCATGTTGGAAAAAGACCGCTTCGGCCTGACGTTTGCCTTCATTATAGGTAAAATCGGTTGCGTTCCCCCACTTGATCGGCTCTTGCCGCCCATCATAATCTGCTTCTCCGTGCGGCTCTTCCGACAGCCCGTACACCGACAGCGTCGAGGTGAACACGTAACGGCCAACTTTTCCAGCAAACACTTCCACCGCAATCTGCGCTTCGTTCGATGAATAGCAGATGTTATCAAATACCACATCATAGCTGTGATCGCCCACTGCCGCCAGAATCGACTCTTTGTTCCCGCGGTCCACGATCAGACGGCGCACACGATCACCATACTCATCTTGCGTTTGCCCACGAGTTGCGATCGTCACATCCACGCCTTGCTCCAACAACCCTTTGACCAGATGCTTACCAAAAAAACGTGTTCCACCAAAGACTAATGCTGTTTTCATCATTCGACTCCTCATTTCCAGTATTTTCTCAATTGTACTATAGTTCAAAGTGCGATAGATGAAATTTTTGTCACGAAATAAAACAAAACCGCCTCGAATACGAGACGGTTTGTGGATCGATGCGTTGTGCTATTGCCACCAAGGCGATTGGTTGGCCGACCAATCTTTGCCGGTCGAAGTGAAGATGATCGTACCTTGCTGATCGGTGCGGAAAATTTTGATGCCTTGGGCTTTCAGTTTTTTGATCGTTTCTGCGTGCGGGTGGCCATACGAATTACCTTTGCCGTTGGAGATGACCGCGATCGACGGATTGACCTTTTTCAAAAAAGCATCGCTGGTCGAAGTGCGGGAACCGTGGTGACCCACTTTTAAAATGTTGGCCGACAGCGTTTGCCCAGAGTTGAGCATATCCGCTTCAGAAGCCTGCTCCGCATCACCTGTAAACAGTATGCTCGCCGTGCCATAGCTCAAGCGAATGACACCGGAGTAATCATTGGTAATCGAATAGGACGGGGCGACAGGAGCAACTAAGGTCGCCTGAAGTGACATGTCGTTCACCGTGCTGCTCACGATCTCGGTGTTCGCTTTGGCAGGCGTGATCGTCAGCCCCTTTGCTTTAGCCGCGCTGATCACATCGGTGTAGGTGACCGTGGTTTTGCTTTTGTTCGGCATATAGAGCTTGCCGATCGTAAAGTTTTTGATCACTTCGTCCAGACCGCCGATGTGATCTTCATCCGGATGCGTGCCGATCAAGTAATCGACGCGGCTGACTCCTTGGTCTTTTAAGTAGTTGACAACCTTTGCGCCATCTCCGTTTTTCCCCGCATCGATCATCATGTTTTGACCGTTTGGCAGTTGTATGAGGAAGGCGTCGGCCTGTCCGACATCGAGAACGTGTACCTGCAATTGCAGGTCGGATGCAACAGATTCCTGTTCGGTTTCCGTTTTAACTTGTGGTAGGTTGCAGCCGCTGACAACCACGACGAGCAGGGCCAACAGTACCAGCAAGGAGCGTTGCAGGTTGCGGAAAATCCCCATTTTCAGTAAATCCTCCGATGGATAATATTGTTTTAGATCGTAAAACGATAAACTTCATTTTACCACAGGCTGGCTGGGCTGGTTCAAAAAAACAACGCCCGCACGACGCAGACGAATTTTAGTAAACGGTTCGACTTTCGCAGGCAGAGCATGTTATGCTCGGAGTCACGGAGGTGTTTTGTGATGGACAATTCTTTGCAAGGACTTTGCATCATCGACCGTTTTGAAGAAGCGTATGCAGTGATCGAGTTTGAAGGCCGCAGCACGTTCGATCTGCCCCGTTCGCTGCTCCCAGCAGGTGCGGCAGAAGGCGATGTCCTCCGCTTGGCGATCACGATCGACCATGAGGAGACCAAACGCCGCCAGGAGCAGGCCGAAGCGATGCTCCAAGAGCTCATGAAGACTGAGGAATAGAGAAGCCCTGCCAGTTTTGGCAGGGTTTTGCTTACGAGATACCCTCTACTGGTGCGGGCTGCGTCGGGCGGACGTCTCTCTTCTTCATATAGATCAGGAAGGCGATCGCCGTCAGTACCAGCATCACGCCGGAAAAAGCAAACACCGCACCGATGCCCAACCATCGTCCAAGCGCCACGCCGAGCATCGGAGCTGACAAAAGCATCACGCCCTGCATCGCATTGGAGACGGAGAACACGCGCCCCATCAATTCAGGCGGTGTTTCAGACTGTAAGATGTAGCCAAATGGCACCGCATTACCAGCGCCAAGAGCACCGACCAACAAGCAGACCACACACCAAAACGCGATGCTACCATTGATGATCCCCATTCCACCGAGACCGATCACCACCACCATCGATCCTCCGAACAAGAGGGCAAAACACATCATGTGCAGCGGGTTGCGTTTCCACCACGTCCACTGTCCAGACAACAGCGCCCCAGCCACCGCTCCGATCCCAAACGAACTGACGATCAGCCCGTACCCGACTTGTCCAAGTTGCAAGGCGAGCGTGAGCGGTGCGAAAAACGCATCGTACAAAAAGACGAAAAAGAGGTTGAGCGCAGCCAACGTGATCGCGACCATCATGATCCGTTTTTTCCGCACATGCTGGATGCCTTCCTTTAATTCCCGCCAGAAATTTTTCTCCTCTTGCTTGCCCTCAACTGTTGCCAGCTTCACGTTTGGCAAGCGCAGCAGGAAAATCAACGCAATTCCGTACAGGATCGCTTCGGTCACAAACACGTAGGTCGGCGACGCCACCGCCATCAACAGGCCGCCGATCGTCGGACCGAGAATTTTGGTCGCATTGGAGCACATTTGGCTGAGCGCGGTCGCTTCGGCCAGTTCTGCTTCTGGCACCACCTGTCGAAACAACCCTTGGCGCGCCGGATCAAACAGCACGCTAAACACCGTCTTGGCAAACACCAAAGCCAAGAGCACCGGAAGATTCGGAGCGAAGATAAAGCCGATCACCACCGCAATTCGCAACAGCGTACAGATCAGCATCACCGGCTTGCGCGGCAGGCGGTCGGCCCACACCCCGAGCAGTGGCCCCAAAAATACCCAGGGTACGGCCACCGCCAAATCGATCGCCGCGTTGGCGATGATGTCCATCTTCCAATGGTAGGCGACGAGCAGATTTAATGCGATAATATCAAACCAGTTCCCCGTGTCCGAAAACACCTGTGCCGAAAACAGCGTCCGAAACGACCTTTGCTTGAGCGGGGTAAAAATTGTTTGCTTTTTCATGCCCGGACAACCCTTTCCTAATTCGTCTCTCCATTGTAATGCAATTTGTTTTATTCTTGTAGGAGGGAATCATCCTAAGATTGTAAACCTAAGGAGGATCATTACATGAAATTTAGCGAAATGTTGCGCGCCAAAGCTTCTGCAAGCTGGGAGGGCAGCTTCGACCACCCCTTCATCACAGGAATCGCAGATGGCAGTCTTCCCTTAGAATCTTTTAAATACTACATCCTCAACGACGCCTACTACCTGTCGATCTACGCCAAAGTGCAAGCGCTCGGTGCAGCAAGAGCAAACGATCTCTACACCGCATCACGCATGGCGGCTCACGCGCAAGGCACCTATGAGGCAGAATTATCGCTCCATGAGAACTTCTCTGCCCGCCTTGGTATCAGTCAAGAAGAGCATGCCGCATTCAAGCCGGCTCCGACCGCCTATGCTTACACCACTCACCTGCTGTCTGTCGGCTACACGGGTACGCTCGGTGAAATCATCGCCGCCATTCTCCCCTGCTACTGGTTGTACGCGGAGATCGGTCAGCGCTTGCAAGGCGCAACGCCCGATCAGCCGATCTATCATGAATGGATTCAGGCTTACGGCGGCGATTGGTTTGACACGCTCGTCAAAGAGCAGATCGACCGCCTCGACCAGCTTGCCGAACTGGCATCGCCCGAAGAACGTGCCCGTATGGAACAACATTTCTTGATCTCGTCGCAATATGAACTCTCTTTCTGGGGCATGGCCTATTCGTTGGAACAATGGCCCGCTCCCACAGTCGAAATTCTGTAACGATCACGACCCGCAAACGGTGTGCTGCACGAATGGGCTAACCGATGCGGGTTTTTTCATGCTAAACTGTAGACAGTACACGCTACAAAAATGCACACAAGAAAAGGTTGAGATACATGAATCTCGTTTCTGTCATCGGACTCACCAAAACATACGGCGAAAAAGTTCTGTTTCAAGACCTCACCTTCGGCGTTGACCAAGGCGACCGCATCGGACTGATCGGCGTCAACGGCACCGGCAAGTCCACGCTGCTCAAAGCGATCGCAGGCGTCGAACAGGCCGACTCTGGCCAGATTGTCACCGCCAACGGCACCACGATCGAATACCTGCCACAAAACCCAATTTTTGATGATCAACTCACCGTCCTGCAATCGGTTTTCCAAGCTAGTTCCCCACTGCTGCGTCTGCTTGGCGACTATGAGCAGTTGCTGGCCGATCTAGAACTGCGTCCAGAAGACCAAGCCCTGCAAGCGCGCCTCGTCAAACTCTCCCAAGAGATGGATGCAGGCAATGCTTGGGAACTGGAAGCCAACGCCAAAACGATTCTCAATCGCTTGGGCATCACCGATTACAGCGCCATCGTCGGCACGCTTTCCGGTGGGCAGCGCAAGCGCGTCGCGATGGCCCGCGCTTTGATCCGCCCGTCCGACCTGCTGATTCTCGACGAGCCGACCAACCATATCGACAACGAAACGGTCGAGTGGCTGGAAAGCTATTTGGCGAAAAGCAAATCGGCCCTGCTCTTGATCACGCATGACCGCTATTTCCTCGATCGCGTCACCAATCGCATCATCGAGTTGGACAAAGGCAACTTGTACAACTACCAAGGCAATTACGCCTCTTTCCTCGAGCACAAAGCGGCACGCGAAGAACAGGCGCTGGCCAGCGAAGACAAGCGTCAAAACCTGCTCCGCCGTGAACTGGCTTGGCTTCATCGCGGCGCGAAAGCTCGTACCACCAAACAGAAAGCCCGTGTCGAATTTGCCGAAAACCTTCGCGATCAAAAGGTAGAGAAAGCGGCGAGCAAGATGGACATCGCCATCGGTTCACAACGCCTCGGCAATAAAGTGTTCGAACTGGAACACATCAGCAAGGCTTATGATGGCCGCACCTTGATCTCCGACTTCTCCTACTTGATCGGCCCGCGCGACCGCATCGGCATCATCGGCAAGAACGGTAGCGGCAAATCGACCCTGATGGACATCATCGCTGGCAACCTCACGCCTGACAGCGGCACAGTTGACACTGGCACCACCGTCAAGCTCGCCTACTACACGCAGGAGAGCATCGAGATGAACGAAGAACTGCGCGTGATCGAATACATCCGTGAAGCGGCCCCTTACATCCGCACAAGCGATGGCGAAACGATTTCGGCTGGCCAGATGCTGGAGCGCTTTTTGTTCTCGCCAAGCGCACAATGGACGCCGATCGCCAAACTTTCTGGCGGTGAGAAGCGCCGACTCTACCTGTTGCGCACACTGATGGACGAACCGAACGTCCTGCTGCTGGACGAGCCGACCAACGATCTCGACATCCAGACGCTGACGATCCTCGAAGATTATTTGGACCATTTTGACGGCACTGTCGTCACCGTCTCCCATGACCGTTACTTTCTCGATCGCGTGGTAGACAAGTTGATCTGCTTTGAAGGGAACGCCCACATCCGCACCTACATGGGGATGTACTCCGAGTACCAGGCGGAACGCGAAACCACCCTCCCCGACAAAGAAAAACCTGTCAAAGCAAAAGCGGTCAGCAAAGCTCCCGCAGACGACCAGCCTGCGAAAAAGCTCAAGTTCACCTACAAAGAGCAAAAAGAGTTTGAGACGATCGAGGAACGCATCGCCGAAATCGAAGCGCAGATCGAATCCGTCCAAGCTGAACTCGCAAAAGGCGGCACCGATTACACCCATCTGCAAAAGCTGACCGACCAAGAGCAACAACTGCAAAACGACCTCGAAGCGGCAGTCGAACGCTGGGCCGAACTGAACGAAGTCGCCGAAGAGATCGAACGCAACAAAGCGAAAGCCTGACCGCTCACCGTGCGGACAAGCTCGGACCTGTCCTGTACGAATGATCTCCTCATTTCCCAGAGGAGTCTGTCCGATCCTTTCGCAAACAAAGAGCGCAGTGGACCGCTGAATGGCCCTGCGCTCTTTTGATTGGTCAGGCCTGTTCGAACTGCGCCGCACACCGAGTGCTTTCAGTCCCATCCAGACTTTGTTTTGCCCAGCACCGAGACGGCAAAATCGAGCGTGCCTCCATGCAACAACGGGTGCCGAGCGCAGACGCCAGCCCGACCGTCGCGCGTCCAGGTCCCGACCAGCGGCACCATCCCCTGCTCTGCCGCCCACGGTTGCAGCACCGCCTCTACTGGCACCAACTTGCGATCTGTGCTGCGTGCGATTTGCCAGTCACCGCGCTCCGGGTTGACCACAAGCACATCATCTTTCCCATCACCGTCAAAATCTCCGAGCAACACGGTCCAATCCGCACCGACCGCCCAATGCTCCAGCCACGGCGGGTCGCTGAACTGCAAGCGGGTGCCTCGAAACACGCCGACCTGCCACGTTCCTGTGCGGGGGTGCCAAAGCACCCATTCATCCCGCCCGTCACCGTCCACATCGCCAAACTGCGCCACCCACTCGCAATCGATATGTCCGATCGCACCAGTTTGAAGCGGACGGAACGTGCTCCCCTCGCTCACAGCGAGAAACCATTCGCCCGACCGCTTGTTCCAGACGGCAAGATCATCGCGCCCGTCACCGTTCCAATCGCAGAGAAACGCTTCCCACGATCCTCCGCTAGCGAATCCTTCCAACCACAGCTCCTGTTGGCCAAGACGCACACCGTCACTCAGCGCCACTTGCCACCTGCCAGCATCTGCGTCCCACAGCACGAGATCGTCCTTGCCATCTCCGTTCACATCGCCGATCAGCGCGCGTCCCTTCCCACCGTCCGTAGCGACCAGCCGCGGTTCAAACGGCGCGCTTTGCCGACAGGGGTACATGCCCAAACTGCCGAACGCCGCATACCAATTCCCCGACTTTGGCTCCCTGACCAGCAGTTCGGTGACCCCATCCCCGTTCAGATCGGCAGTCAACACTTCGAGCCCTGGGAAAAAGTCGGTCTGGCGCATCGACGGAACGAGGCTGACCATAGACAACAGCGGAACAAAGTGGAACGACTGTTGCTGAAAGCACCGCACCAAGCGATGCAAATAGGATCGCTCATCATACACCACCCGCCCCTGCACCTTGCGAATAAAGGGAAATTCCAGATACGGATGATAGAAAAATCCAGCGAGGTCCTGCTCCTGAAAGCGCTTGATCTCCGTACACATCCGGTTCAAGTCTTGCTCCGGTTTGCTCGCATCCAGATAATACAGCGGGGTCGGCACATACACGGCACCACGATAGAGCGGAGTATCCGTATCGTGGATCACCCGACGATACATCTCGCCGCTGTGCGGATCATTTTCAAAAAACAATCCTGTCCACGCTTCCAGCACCCGCCGCTGAGTCGGCGATGCGGTATAGTGTGGCGCTTCAAACCAATCGACATCAAGCCCCGATGCGAACACCGCCAAGAAACCCTGCCGCATCCGCTCCGACGCATAGGCCCGTTCAAATGCACCGCGCTCCTGAAACGACCGTTTTGCATCGTCTGGTGGGCAGTCGCTAGCACATCCTCGATAAGCAAATTCAAATCCGTCCCCCGACACCGCCTGCCCATATTGATGACGGTATCCATGCATGCCGAGCGACCCGCCACTCTTTTGTAGATATCGCATGGTCGCAAGAAATGTCTGCACATACGGGTCGCGACGGTCAGCGATCGATTTGTCATAGCCGGTCTGTGGATTGACGAACCGCGGAATCATCGCCACATGAAACGGCACGTCGGACGACGACAAAAAGTCGGCGATCACCCGCAGTTTCCACAGGCTTTCCTCCGACTCATAATGTCCGCCTGGCCCTACATCCTCCAAGCGCAGCAGCGCTTTTTTCATCCCAGATCACCTCATCTGCGTTCGCTTTACCAGCCTATGCGAACCAGATGCGATTGGGGAGACGTCTACGCGATTTCAAGTGCTGCTATGATTCTTGATTGCAACGGCACTGACAGTTGCAGCGTTGTTGCAAGACCGAGCGATGCAGATACACATCGCCTTCTTCCTGTGCGGTTACGGTCAGTTCCTACAGACCCTTCAACCGCTCATAGCCCCACCAACTGCCAAAAAGCAGCGGGATGCGCTCAGTTGCTAATACCGCTTGGTCATTCGTCATTCGTCATTCGTCATTCGTCATTCGTCATTCGTCATTCGTCATTCGTCGTACCTTGCGTCCTCCTCGCGGGTGATGCCTTCGACGATCAATTCCAATTCCGTCTCAAAATTTAGCATCAACGGCGCTGGCAGTTCTTCGTATAGCTCAGCAAGCCATGGCAACGCCATCGCCGCATCGACCGTGCGTGGTTTTGGCTCCGCAGTCACCAGCCACTCCTGCAGTTCCTCGATGAATCGGTAAAATGAGCTTTGAAAACGATCGGCATCATCGCCCGCACTGTCCATGTCGCTCGACTGCATCGTATTCCAGTTGGCGATCATCTCGTCATACGCTGCTTGAATCTTGTCGATCATCGCACTACTCCTTTGCCATCTCTTTGGCACGTGCATTGGTCGCCTCTACAGCCGACTTGAGCAACGCCGGAAACTCGCGCTCTTCCATCACGCGAAGCCCCGCTGCCGTCGCCCCGCCCGGCGTTGTGACACCATCTCGCAAAATGGCGGGCGACTGGCCTTGTTGGAGCATCAACGCCGATCCGTAGAACATGCCGACGATCATCCGACGCGCCTGTTCCTCAGACACGCCAAACTCACGTGCCGTCTCTTCCAGCACCTCAGCAAAGCGATATAAAAAGGCTGGAGCAGATCCTGTCACCGCCGTCAGTTGGTGAATCTGCTCTTCGGTGCACTCCTCATAGATGCCGATGCCATCGAGGATCATTTCCAGCACCGCTTTGTGCTCCGCCTTGACCGCTTGACCATACGTGTACAACGAAACCGAAGCGCCGAGTGATGCGGCCGTGTTTGGCATCACCCAGGCCACAGGCGTGCCTGCGGGCAGATGCTGTTCCATCATCCCTGTCCCTATGCCTGCCGCCACCGTGAACACAAACTGCCCGTTCACCAGCGGCCCCAGTTCGATCAGCGACTCGCGAACCTGACCCGGCTTCATCGCCAACACGATCGTATCCGCTTTCTCCACCTGCGCCCGCCAGTCGTTCGTCGCGGTCACACCATACTTGTCGCGCAGTTCCGCCAAACGCTCCTGATTCGAGCGGTTGGTGACGATGATCTCCTCAATGTTCTCTCGCTTTCGTGTCAACAGTCCGGACAGGATCGCTTCCGCCATCCGGCCAGCGCCTAAAAATAAGATCGTTTGCTTTTTCATCCGTGCACGCCCCCTTTTCAACCTATTGTCTTATAAAGCAGGAATGAATGGCAAGCCTGTACAATAATAGGTTGTAAAGAATTGAGGTGAAAGGTTGTAAAGAATTGAGGTGAAGATAATTGTTTGAATTTTTTGATATAAGTGGAACGGACGAGCCGTTTGTGATGTTTTCTTTTGGGCATCTCTTCTCATTATTTCTTATTTTCACAGCGATTGTCTTCCTCTATCGGTACCGCGACAAGTTGAAACAGGAGCGGGTGAACCGCTTGACGCGCTACTGTTTGGCCGGGCTGTTGCTGTTGTCCGACCTCGCGTTGAACGTCTGGTTTCTCGTCGAAGGGTCTTGGACGCTCGACTACAATCTGCCGCTGCAACTCTGTACGATTTCGTTGTATCTATCGGCGTTCATGCTGATCACGCGCAGTCTGGCGCTATTCGAATTCGCCTTTCTGATCGGGATTGGCGGCGCGTTGCAAGCGCTGTTGACACCCGATCTCGGGCACTTCTCCTACCCGCATTTTCGCACGTATCAGTTTTTCATCGCGCACGGTGCGATCCTGGTGGCCGGGTTCTACATGGTGTTTGTCGAAGGATTCCGCCCAACGCTGCACTCGATCTGGCGGTCGATCTTGATGCTGAACATCATCGCTCTCTTGGTCGGGCTTGCCAATTGGCTGACCGGAGGCAACTACATGTTCCTCGCACACAAGCCAGGCGCCGCATCACTGTTAGATCTGCTCGGGCCGTGGCCGTACTACATCATCTGGCTCGAAGCGGTGGTGTTGGTGTCGGTGTTGCTCTTCTATCTGCCGTTTGGCGTGCAAGATTTCAGACGCAAACGAAAAGGGAGCGGGAATTGATTCCCCTCTCTTTTCTAGGTGAAGACGGTTCGTCCAGCGCTGCGTTACCCACAGCTTGGAAGTGTATACAAGGGGTGATATAGTAGATTTCGTGGAGGGGATCGATTTGACAACGTTACATAACAAAACCATTCTCATCACCAGCGGCGGCACGTTGGAAAAATGGGACGAAGTGCGCGGCCACACCAACCTCGCGCGCGGCACGATGGGCTGTTATCTGGCCGAAACAGCTTTGGATCTTGGCGCCAAAGTCATCTATTTGCATGGCTATTTTGCCAAGGTGCCCAAGAGCCATCCCAACCTGCGCCTGTTGCCGTTTCTTGGGATTGAAAACCTCACCGATCAACTGCGGAGCACACTGACTGCCGAGCAGATCGACGCTGTGATCATGACGGCTGCCGTGTCCGACTGGATCGTGGACAAGATGCTCGATCAGGACGGCAATCTGATCACCGATACAGGCAAGATCTCCAGCGACAACCCGCCGATCGTCCATTTCAAAAAAGCGCCCAAAGTGATCACCCAGATCAAAGCGTGGCAACCTGCTACATTTCTCGTCGGCTTCAAACTTGAGCACAACGCCGACCCGGACTATTTGCTAGAGCGCTCCCGCCTGCGCATGGACGCGTGGCGCGCCGACCTTGTCGTCGCCAATGCATCTCATTCGCTGTACACCGAAACGACACCGCACTACATCGTCCCGCGCCAAGGCGAAGTCGAAGTCTGCGCGGACAAAAAAACGACCGCCCACAAGCTGTTGGACAGACTGAGCCAGCAAGGTAGAGAGGCCGTTTCACATGATGTATCATTTTAGCGAGGACGACTCGATTCGACATTTTATACCGCGCCAGCATCCAGCGCACCCGAACTTACCAGCGATGGTCTGGGCGATCGATGAGCTGCGCGCGCCGCTTTATTTTTTCCCACGTGACTGCCCGCGCGTCGCCTTTTGGCCCACAGCGAACACTTCGGCGGAAGATCGTCAACGCTTCCACGCCCAAACGTCCGCTCGCAAGGTGATCGCCATCGAAAGCGGCTGGCTGGAAAAGATGCAAAGCACCAAACTCTACGTCTATCACATGCCCGCTGACACGTTCACCTGTAGAGAGGACGGACCTGGCTACTTCACTTCCCTCCTCCCGGTCACGCCACAACGTGTCGAACCGGTCGGCAACCTGCTCGCCCGTCTCTGTGCTGCCGACGTCGAATTGCGCCTGACACCGTCCCTGTTTCCACTGCATGATACACTGCTTCAGACGACCTTGCATTTTTCGATGATCCGGATGCGCAATGCGCTCCGTTAAGAGGGGGACTTGATCCATGTTTGAAAAAGGACTGACCCGCGATGATGTCGCCTACGTACTGATCCACAACGCCGAGACCGACCAAGTGCTGATGGTGCATAACGAAACGTACTGGGGGCTCCCCGGCGGTAAGCGTGAAGACGGCGAAACCCTGATCGAAGCGGCAAGACGTGAAGCCAAAGAGGAGACGGGCTTCGATGTCGCAGTCGGCAACCTCGTACACGTCTCCGAACGTCACATTCGCGGCAAGCACGTGCTGTTCGTCACCTTCCTTGCAGAGATAACCGGGGGAGAAATCAGCACGGAAGACTCCGAAATCCAAAGCGTCGAATGGAAGTCGATTGCCGAAGCGGAAGCATTGATGCCCTTTATGCAGGACATCCGCCCATTGTTGACCAACTTCGCACGCTATGCGGTCGAAGAATAAAGGCTCCCGGCTGGGAGCCTTTTTCACCGCTTTTCATCTCACAGTTCGCTGAGGCGCTTCGCCCCGTCGATCCTCGCTTCTGCCAAGCTCGCCCGATTACGCATTTGGTAGATGCGACCCATGTCCACGTACACAGGCAACCGCGGGCCAAAAGAGAGCCAGCAAGAACCTCCGCCTGCTTCACATCCATGAAAAATCGTCCCCTGTCGCAACGGGCAAGCTGACGCGCATTCTACAGATCATCCTCATTGAGGATCGCCAGCACCTGATGATCCTCCCACTTGCCGTTGATCTTCACGTTTTTCCTCGCAATGCCCTCTTTCTGAAAACCGGCTCGCTCCAGCACTTTGATCGAACCGAGATTGTGCGGCATCACGCCAGCTTCGATTCGATGCAAGCCAAGCGTCTGAAAACCGTACTCGACCGCCAACCGAACCGCTGCGCTCATATAGCCTTTACCATTGTGCTGTTCGTCGAGATAATAGCCGATGAAGCAACTTTGCAACGCCCCGCGCAGCACATCCATCAAGGTCACCGTCCCGATCAATTCACCGCTCTCCTTGAGGTAGATCCCAAACGCGTAGTGTTGATCCAACTCTCGCTTCGCCAAGTTGTTTTCGATGCCTTTCAGCTGACCGTCCAACGTATAAAGCTCTTCCGCCCGCGTCGGCAAAAACGGCTTAAAAAACTCCCGGTTCCGCAGATTCAGCGCCAACAAACCTTCCGCGTCAGACAGTTCCAACAGCTTGATTCGAATCATGTTCAGTTCCTCCTTTTGGCGTGGAAATTAAGAAACCACAGGCACCTGCCTGTGGCGTTCCGCTCGAAAAAAACCACAGGCCAGCAACCCGTGGTCTGATCTCCACATGTACCTTATTGCATGCGAAGAGACGGCGACGAGTCGCAAAAGTATCCGTTTTTGGACAGACTGCTCCCGTGGTTCGCATATGCAAAGAAAACGGCGGTCGAGTACCCAATCCCTTTTGACAAAGACTGCAACGATTTTTTCTTCAAGATTGAGCACCTCCTCTCCATTTTCATACACCAGCGTACCATAAACGCCACCTTCAGAATAGCGATCTTTTTGCTCACGCTTCGCTCAAAGCCTGCAAGACCGCCTCCACTTTATCTACCAACACAAAGCGCGCCTGGCGATGTACCTCTTTTCCATGGAGAAACAGCAAGATCGTCGGGGCTGTAAACACGAGAAACTCCCCGGCAATACTGGGCGATTCATCTGCAGAAACGACCGCCGCTTGGACTTGAGGAAACTGCTCAAGCAGCCGCTCCGTCTTTTCATAGATAACATCGCAGACTCCGCAATTGACCGTTTTGATCAACAATAGAGTTTGCTCATGAGCATGGAGGTGTGCTTGGACCTCTTGCAATCCGATCAGATGTTTCACTTTGATCACCCTTTGTTTCCTTGTTCAAACCGATTTGCATCGTGTTTCATCAGCTAGATACTGGCATAGCGACCGAAAAGAATGGTGCCACCCAAACGACTGCTCCCGTTTCATATCGGTCGTCCGATCAGGAGATGAACTTCATCATAGCACACACCAGGGAAAAGGTTCCAGATTGCATATGCAGATCGTTGTCTCCCATTAAAAAACCGCCGAGAACGTCTCAGCAGTTCATCGATCACAGATCCTGTCCGTCTTCGGCCATTGTGTGCAGAGCCGCGCATTTCCCGCGCAATAACGCTAACTCCATGATGCACGCAACCACGTGCAGACCTGCTTGGATGAGGCACTTGGTACAAATGCGGATCGCATGACGGTCGAGAAGCCGTCCGCTACATAACATTCTGCTGTTCCATTAAGCGCTTCCCCCCGTTGATCATCCATTCGGCCAAGCCCGCCTTCCAAGTGAAAATTATGCTACGTCCACAACGAGATGTGCAAATCGCCGTTATCATTGGAAAATTCGCTCATCCCTTGCTATACTACCTATATTTATTCTGACAAGGGGGCTATCTGAATGAGTCAGTTGGAGTTTCTCCATTCCTACAGCGATCAGTCGGCACAACGGGCCAGTTTGATCGGCCTGTTTCAATCTGCGTTCGGCATCCCGCCCGAATTTTTTGCAGATTTATTGGAAAAAGGCTTTTGGAACCCTAGCTATCGACCGCTGTCCTTTTTTGCAGAAGGCAATGCGGTTGCCAACATCAGCTTGTTCGATTTCCCGATCCGCCTCGAGGGAAAAACGGTGCGTGCGGCAGGTATCCAATCGGTGATGACTCATCCCGATCATCGCGGGCAAGGGCTGATCCGGCGGTTGTTTGATGAACTGTTTCAAAGGTGTGAAGCACAGTACGAGCTGTTTTTCCTCTATGCACGCGACCATGAAATGTATGAAAAGTTCGGATTCCGCTTGGTGCCGCAAAGCCATTTTTGCTGTGACAACATCACGCGAGCGCCTGACTCTTTTACACCGCTGCGAGCGCTTAACGTGCACAATGCAGAGGACAGTCGGCTGCTGAAAAACCTATTTGCGACACGCCGCCCCGTATCGGATGTCCTCGGGCCGATCAATCACAGCTCTTCGTTCTTCTTCGCCCTGCTCGCTGATGCGGAGATCGAGATTGCCTATTTGCCCGACCAAGCTGCTGCGATCGCCTACAGCTTACAAGACGGAGTGCTCCACCTGTACGACATCGTGAGCCAGCAGATTCCCAGCCTCGCTGTCATTCTCAGCTGCTTGCCGACAGCGGTTGAGCGGGTCGAAGTGTATTTTACTCCCGATCAGTTGCAAACCGAATATACCGCACTGGAATTGACGACCGACGCAAAGCTCATGGTGCGCGGATCGTTTCCAGAGAGGCTGATCTTTCAACCTCCGCCAACTGCCGAGTTTTAGCGATTCATCGCGGCAGATTCACCTCCCGCAGGCTACGCGAACGCCGTCAGTCCGCATTTGCGGTGCCGGGCAGGGGGCGATGCTTACGATTCGTTCGGGTTCAGAATTGCCATCAGATGATGATCTTCCTACTCATCGCAGCCGATTCATCTCCCGCAGGCTACGCGAACGCCGTCAGTCCGCATTTGCGGTGCCGGGCAGGGGGCGATGTTTACGATTCGTTCGGGTTCAGAATTGCCATCAGCTGATGATCTTCCCACTCATCGCAGCCGATCCACCTCCCGCAGACTACGCGAACGCCGTTAGTCCGCCTTTGCGGTGCCGGGCAGGGGGCGATGCTTATGATTCGTTCGGGTTCAGAATTGCCATCAGCTGATGATCTTCCCACTTGCCGTTGATCTTCACGTTTTTCTTGGCGATGCCTTCGGTGTGGAAACCTGCTTTCTCCAGCACTCTGATCGACCCGATGTTGTGCGGCATCACGCCAGCTTCAATCCGATGCAAGCGCAGCGTTTGGAACGCATAATCCACCGCCAAACGAACCGCCTCGCTCATGTAGCCCTTGCCATTTTGCGACTGGTCGAGAAAATAACCGATCAAGCACTTTTGGTGCGGCCCGCGCATCACTTGCATCAAGCTCACCGTCCCGATCAGTTCCCCGCTCTCCTTGAGAAAAATGCCAAACCAGTAATATTGATCTAACTCTCTGCGCGCAAAACTGTGTTCGAAGACCTTCAACTGTCCTTCTAGCGTGTAATACTCCTCATCCTGCGTAGGCTCAATGAGCTTGAAAAACTCCCTATTTCGCAGAAGCACCTCCAACAGCGCATGGGCATTTTCCAGTTCCAACAACTTGATGTCGATCATGCGAAGCTCCTCCTTTTTACAAGTGGAAATAAAAGCACCACAGGTACTGTCTGTGCTACTTTTGCATTCAAGCAAGCTCAGAAACGGCAGCTGTGGTGTACTCACCAAATTCGCTCTGTTACAGGTGCCAAAGGGTTCAGCAAGTTGCGACCGTCCACGCCAGAGTCAATCGCCCCTCGTCAAAGTAACAAGGGTCGTGCCACTCTCTTTCATGATGAACGTGCAATGATCTCTGCTTCTCCTTGCGCCAATTATGCTAAATAAAGCGTATCACAAACCTGATAGGCACGGTAGCAAGCTGAGAAGGCACTTGAAGCTGTTAATTTTCGTGCGTACGGGAGAACGAAAAGGAATCGTGGGGGCCAATTGTGTGATTAGACAGTGCCTATGTTTCCGTTCCCATTCCGTGCAGGGATGAGGCATCTTCAGTGAGGGCCAACAGATGCTGAACGGATCGCGATGCTGTACAGTACCTACTTTGAAAGCCACAAAACCATATCGCAGTCTTGGAGCGGAGGAGCCACATTGAAGTGCGTGCTTTTTGGTGCGACAAATTCTTCGGTTTGGTGGTATGCGTAAAGATAAGAGACTGTGCCCTCATGCACACAGTCCCTCTTGTTACAACCTTATTGAGCTGCCTTAGTGATGCAATGAATACTGTCCGATGACTATGATTTCCTTTGCAAATGACCATTATTGCATTATTATTTTGAAGGAGATTATCGTTTGTATTATTACATTTACAAAACTGTTATGATGATAGTACACACTCGCCAACGAAAAGTTAATGATTCTAGATTCAATGGAAGTAGTACACTAGTTGGTTGATCAGCATGTGACAACGCATGTTATCCGCGAAATGAGCAAACAAAATTAGAAAGGTGAGGAACCTCATGTTTCCATGGGCGGCAATCGGAACGGCCTTAAGAGATTGGGTAGGTGAACCCGAATATGTACTTGCAACAGTAATGGGAATTTGGCTGATTGGATGGGTATATAAGGGAATTTACGATGCGATTGTAAGTCATACGAGCCAAACTGTCGAACGGGCAGATAAAACACTTGAAATATATGGTGCACTAGAAACTCTTATGCTTCGCGTATTGAGAGATACAAAAGATAAAGATGCTCAAAATGAACTATTAGCAAAAATAGGTGAGTCGTATCCATATGTCTCCGACTCTCTATTTGAAGAGTTGACAAAATACATCAGGTCGCTAGATATGCAACAATTGCGTTATTGCCTTGGGCAAATTCAGGAGGAAACTCCAAGGCTCAGAACAAAATACGAAGAAAGAATTCCCGAGATCCACACAAATTTCGATGAAACATTTTTTTGGATTAAAATGATTGCTCCCCAACTGAAAGCTATAGGTATCACGTTATTTTGGCTGTGTGTCGGCTCTATTTTAACCGTTTTTATCCTGGGTACTATGGATGTACCCAATGAACAAAGGGCATCAATCATTCTTTCCCTAATCTCTTTATGCTTTTTTGTATTTTTTGCCTACAGTTTGATAAGTAGTAAAGAGTATCGAACTAAGGCAACGTTATTGCAAAAAATTATCCCCGCGGGCTTTTTGCTAACGTTCTTCTTTACTTGGTGGGTCTACAAGCTAATCGTAATTTGCGCTGTGATTTTCCTGCTTGATAGAGTTACGAAAAATCGGAAACTAAAGAAAGTCAAGCGACAAGGAAATTACATGTAGTATCCCAAGCATTACATTTTCGGCACCCAACCACAACTTGGGGAACTCGTTGAACGGATCATACATACAAGACCCGACTATGGGGAATTAATGGATGAACCTCAAAGGGTTCACGATCTTCCTCAAAAGAAGTGCAATGTACCAACGCGGACTGTAGAAAGAATCGAGAGGTAATACGTCAGTCATTCTCAATTTGATCAAAGGTCTTGCACAATCGGAAATGATCGAAGTTTCTTCCACTTTGGCAAGGATACTTCAGTGCATGTCGGAAACCGTTTTGGTACAAGAGGACTTATTTCTTGCCCTTCCGACCACTGTGCAAACTGCATGGCTTAGGTCGTACACCTTTACAGAAAAGAGTCCACCCATTCGGAAAGTTGAACACGAAAGTGTTCAATTGCTTCGCTTCGACGACCCGATGAGTTGGTCGGCGTAGTAGCAAAAAAGGCTCCTTTCATTCGAAAGGAGTCTTTAACGTGTGGCTCTCTTACTATATCTTTTCGGTATCCGTCTGCATGACAGCCTCGATTACACTTCCCTTATAAGCTGCGTCACACTCTCCACATGTGACAAGTAGACGGTGGCAACAAACATGTACGTGTCCGAAGGAATTGTGTTTGCTCTAAAATAATATCACTCTGCCCATATTCGATGAATGTTAGGCTTGTTCTCTCCTGAGAAGGTAAGATGAAATACATCAGGATTGGATAAAGATTCCCACTCCTTAAACCCAATGCGGTCATCAAAATGCTTAAGAAGGAGTGATATCAGATTTCCATGTGAAACTAACACAATGTTTTTGTTCTCACTATTCAGAACTTCCATGATTACACGAATGGCACGGCTCATAGCCGTGTTACTGGATTCCCCACCCTCAAAACAGATGTCTAAGTCATCGAATGTCTTACGAAGCATATCTTGCCAATCAGGATGATTCTTGCTTGATAAAACCCTCTCAGCCAATCGATCATCCAAAACAACTTCAACGCCAATTTGATCAGCCAATGGTGCTATGGTCCTGTAAGCCCTTTCAAAAGGGCTTGAAATGATAAAATCAATATCTTTACCTAAGAAAAAATTAGCAATATTCTCAGCTTGTTGATTACCTAGTTCAGTTAGCCTAGCATCAGGCTCCTGCCCATCTGCTTTGCAATGTCGCACAACATAAACATTTTTGATCATCATTTTTATCTCCTCGCTAGCGCTACTTTTCTTATACTCTCTTTTGTCCAAGGAGGAGCTTTGGGATGATTCATTATTTCATCGTAGGTCATCCAATGTACGGCTTCAACCTCATCAGGACTTTTGTTTTGTGCTGTACCTCTGTCATATACGCATAGAAAGACCATGTTTTTAACATTGCACTGTGGTGCGCTCACCACGTTCGCTCTGCTATAGGCGCCAAAGGGTCAGCGAATTGCAACCATCCACGCTGGAGTCGAGTGCTACTCGCCAACAAGGTCGTGCCACTCCCTTTCATGATGAAGTGAAACGATCTCCGCTGCTACTTGCGCCACGTATGCTAAATCAAGCGTATCACAATCCTGACAGGCACGGTAGCAAGCAAACTTGGCCCTTGAAGCTACTAGATTCCGACCGCGCGGGAGAACGAAAAACTTGGACAGTGCACAAGTTTTTCATTACCTATCGGGATTCTGTACAGTACCGACTGTGACATGAGCGCCATATACAATCCATACATTTCCGTGGTATTCAGGGGGATACAAGGGTATCTACACGCTGTGATTGCGGGGGTTCATGTATTCACGGGTACACACAAGAATTCAGATGTTGTTAGGATTTGTGTTAGGATTTTGTATCGATGATCGTATCATAACAAGTAGGACCCCGCTCAAACGTGAACATATCCCTGTCAAGTAGACAGCGGGTAAAAAGCCACCCTATGAATTAGGCACAGACCTGAGTTCGGTATTCTACTGGGCTCAGGTCACTTAATTTCCGTTGTATTCTTTGCTGGTTGTAAAATCGAATGTAGCTAGCCACAGCGTTCATCACCTCTGCCTTGGTGCGAAACTTGTTGAGATACATGAGTTCCGACTTCAGATGACCAAAGAAGTTCTCTACGCAAGCATTATCCAAGCAGTTTCCTTTTCTGGACATACTCTGCGCTATGTTGTATGTTTGAAGCAACTTGTTATATTGGTGAGATGTGTACTGGAACCCCTGATCACTGTGAAGAAGGGTGTCGGTCACATCTCTTTTTTTATTGGCGAGCTTGACGGTATCAAGAACCAGTTTAAGATCGTTCCGCTCTCCGATGCGGTAGGCGACAATTTCGTTGTTAAACATGTCGTAGATGACCGACAGAAATAGCCTCTGTCCATTGAAAAGCAGGTAGGTGATATCTGTCGCCCATTTTTCATTTGGCCGCGAGGCCTTAAAGTTTCGGTTCAATGAGTTTGGTGCTGTATAATTCTCTGATTTCTTGCCAAACCAGCGTTTCTTCTTCCTTGCAACGCACTGGATACCTAGTTCTTTCATAAGCCGGTACACACGTTTGTGATTGATCTTGAGATTGTGTTTTCGACGTAGCCAAGCACGAACACGATAGTAACCGTAGGTTCCTCGGACTGCTTTATGACATTGCAAAATAAGTTTTTTGAGCTGCCGCTCCTCCTTTTGTTTGGATGTAATCATTTGTCGACGTTGAACCCATTTGTAATACCCACTCCGTGATACTCCTGCGGTTTCACACAACAGTGACGTTGAATAGCTGCCAGTAAGATCTTGGATGACTTGGTAGCACTGACGAATCTTCGCTTTACCTCTCACCTCCTTTGCAAAAGCAACAGCTTTTTTAAAAAGTCGTTCTCCGCTCTCAACTTTTGCACTTCTTGTTCGAGCGTAAGCTTTTTCGTTCTCGGACGACCAGTGAACGGTGTTCTCGTCTTTCCTCTGCGTTCCTCTAAGCCCTCCGCCCCAAGCGTTTTGTAGTTTTTGACCCACTTCCTTACCATGCTGTGGTCGGGGATCTGCAGCTCACTTGCGACCGATTTATAACCCATTCCTTTTTCCAAATACATCTTTACCGCAATGAACTTGAATTCTCGTGAATACGTTTTTCGTTTCCGCGCTGTCTTTTCCAAAAGAAAATCCCCCTTGTGTAGTAACAGTAAGGGGGCTTGCTTCCTACTGTCTACACAAAAGGGATTATCTCATACGCGGTTTCGCGGCAGGTGGTCTTTTCTTATGGTGCCGTCTACAGGACTCGAACCCGTGACCGTAGGCTTCTGCCAACTGAGCTATAGGCCCGTGAAAAATCTCCGCCATACCCGCCTGCCAATCTCTCGCAAAACGGCAATGAACAGCAACGGTAGGAAGATGAAAAGGAACGCTGGACATTCTCTCCATGTGGCAGTCGTGGAGCGTAGGAGCCACATTGACGCGGGTGCTGTTTGGTGGGACAAATACTGCGGTTTGGTGGTGTACATAATGAAAAGAGACTGTGCACATTTGTACACAGTCCCTCTTGTTTCAACTAGTAATCAAAATGGTTCATGTGATTAGATTGACCCGCTTGCTGAACCACGTGCCCCTATCCCTCGTAGGCTTGCTTCAGACTTGCGATGTCAATTTTGTCCATTTGAAGCATGGCTTTCATGACCTTTTCCGCTTTCACTGCATCCGGGGATTGCAACAATTCACCTAAAACGGTAGGAATGATCTGCCAGGACACTCCAAATTTGTCCTGAAGCCAACCACATCTTTGTTTTTCACCATCTGCGGAGAGCTTTTCCCACAGTTCGTCTACTTCTTCTTGTGTCTCACAGTTCACGAAAAACGAGATCGCAGGAGAGAAAGTGAAGTGTGGGCCACCGTTTAATGCCATAAAATCCTGTCCATCGAGTTGAAATGTCGCGGAAATAAACGCTCCTTCCGCACCAGACTCATCTTCTCCATGGCGAGAAATACTCGTAATCTTTGAGTTTTTAAAAATGGAGATATAAAAATTTATCGCCTCTTCCGCATTGCCATCGAACCATAAGAACGGGTTGATTTTTTGCATCCATTTTGACTCCTTGTCGTAAGTTGATGTGGCCAGTCTACGATCGGCTGAACTTGCAACTGGTAGACTTGTCACAAACGATCCGATCGCTTTCAGCCAGTTGCATTTATCATTGATTCGTAAAAAGACAACGTAATCAGTGCAAGAAATATACGTACCCATGCATAGAAGTTGTGATTAAATGCGTATGGTGTTTATTCCCACTCCGTAGCATTTCCATTTGAAAATGCTAATATCCCTCCCCTTGGCATGACGGAAAAATCCCAAAATCCTGGGCGACCCCCGCATATTCTCGATGCCAAACCATGTATGCCCTAACTACAACTCTATCCCTTCATGCAACGTCCGATACGTCGCACATGATTTCTTCTAAACTAGTCATGGCTTGATGGAAGCCTAGTGCTTCGATTCTTTGTCCACGAAAATACCAACGATGACCATATTTCTTTCTTGCTCGAATATCCAAGTAAACACCTCGATGACGGTCTTTTTCATTCGCGAACCACTTTACCGCATCAAATCTATCATAGAACTCTCTTACATCCCCTCAGTGCCCAGTATACTTCGTTGAGGAATTCATCCATGAAGATATAGTAAACTGATATATCATACCTTTTATTGCAAGTCTTTATTCTCTTTGCTGTTAGTATTCAAAATAGTGCAATTTCTCTAAAGAATACCCACACCCGATACACCTTCCCTACAGCCAGACGATCGTGCGGCTGTATCAATCGCGCCTCTTCCACATAGCTGCCAATCTCCAATTTCTATAAAAATACAAAACCATCACCCGTTGGGAACAAGTGATGGCAGGGTTATCCTTACATCGAGTCTTCGATGCAGTCTTTGATTAAGATCGATCTGAAGCACTGGCTCGTCCATTCCTCAGGACTTACCTTAGCAGCCGGAGTGACCGAAATCACTTGCACATCGAGATCAAAAAATTTTTCCATGGGAAACTACCTCCCTTCAGAATTGGATTTGACCTAGGATGTATGTCTCAGATAGTAATTTTATTGTATCATATTTCACCAGTGAATTTCTAGAGAAATTAAATCTGAGTTATATAATAAGTTTCTCATTGATGGTACTTATGTCGTTATCATTTTTACATCGAAGCTGAATCACTCGTTTCCTTGATATGGTTGCAGATAAAAAAGCGCCTTTTCATGTAGACGCTTTTCCTATAAGACTACATCTAGGAAGTAACTTTTCGCACCAGCAGCATCACACTCTCCACATGTGTGATATGCCGTTGCCAATTCATACTCAGCTCAAAAAGGTACCGCAACAAATCTCTCTCATAGAACTCTCTTACATCCCCTCAGTCCCCAGTACACTTCGTATAAGGATTCATCCACAATGATTATAGTAATCCGATAAATCATATCCTTTTTTGCAAGTCTTTTATCTCTTCGATATTAATTTTCAAAATAGTGCGTCTTCTCTAAAGAATACCCACACCCAATACACCTTCCCTACTGCCGGACGATCGTACTACAGCATCAACCGCGCCTTTTCCGCGTAGCTTCCAATCTCCAATTTCCATATAAATATAAAACCATCACCCGTTGGGAACAAGTGATGGCAGGGTTTTTCTTACATCTGGTCTTCGATGCAATCACTGACGAAGATCGATCTGAAGCACCCGCCCGACCAAACCTCAGGACTTACATTAGCAGACGGAGCGACCGAATTCACTTGCACATCGAGATCAAAAAATTTTTCCATGGGAAACTACCTCCCTTCAGAATTGGAATTGACCTAGGATGTATGTCTCAGTTAGTGATATTATTGTATCATATTTCACCAGTGAATTTCTAGCAAAATTAAATACGGATTATATAGTAAGGTGTGCATTGAGGATACTTATGTCGCTTATGATTTTACATCGAGGCTGAAGCACTCGTTTCATCGATATGATTGTAGATAAAAAAGCGCCTTTTCTTGTAGGCGCTTTTCCTATAAGACTACATCTAGGAAGTAACTTTTCGCACGAGTAGTGTGACACTCTCCACATGCGCCGTCTGCGGGAACATATCCACAGGGGTCACTTTCTTTACCTCATATTTCTTCAACAGTTGCCCACAATCTTTCCCCAATGTGGATGGATTGCAGGAAACGTAGACGATCCGCTTGGGCGCAGTTTTCAACAAGGCCTCGATCAAGTCCTGATGCAGGCCTGTTCGCGGTGGATCGACCACGACCACATCGGGGCGCAGGCCTTTTTGCATCCACTCGACCAAAATCTTCTCCGCTGCTCCTACCACAAATCGGGCGTTATCCACACCGGACATCTTGGCGTTCCGCTTCGCATCGGCGATCGCTTCTGGCACGATGTCCATCCCGTGGACTTCTTTGGCCTTTGGAGCTAGCCAGAGGCCGATGGTGCCGACACCACAGTAGGCATCGACCACGACTTCGTTCCCAGTCAGTGCGGCCGCCTCGGCTACGAGGTCATACAACTTCGGTGTCTGCTCCGGATTCAATTGGAAAAAGGCTCGCGGCGACAGCGAGAACTGGACCTCGCCTAAGCGCTCCAAGAGATCCTCCGTCCCCCACAATGGAAGGGTCTCCTCCCCAAAAATCAGCGACGTCTTGGCCGGATTGACATTTTGCATGATCGACGTGATCTCCGGCACTCGCTCGACAATTCGTTTCACCAACTCTTTTTTCTGCGACAATTCTCTTGTTCGTGTCACCAGCGTCAACTGACATTGTCCCGTTTCAAATCCAACACGCGCTACCACGGTGCGCAGTTCGCCTTTATGTACTTTTTCCTGATACAGCGAAATGCCCAACTCTTTCGCGATATCTCTGACTTCCTGCACGATTCGATTGGTCATCGGATGCTGCACCGCACATCCGCTCACATCGACGATCTGGTGGGAGCCTGCCTGAAACAGCCCGACCACCACATCGCCTTTGTGCTCGACGATCGGCAGTTGCGCTTTATTCCGATAGCTCCACGGGTTTTGCATGCCCACAGTCGGCTCGACAGGCGGTTTTTTCAGCCCAGCATATCGGGACAAACTCTCGCGCACCAACTCGCGCTTCATTTCCAATTGCGCGTCGTAGCTCAAATGTTGCAACGTACAGCCGCCACACTGGTCATAAACCGCACAGGGCGGCTCCACACGATCCTTGCTCTTCTGCTTCACCCGCACCAACTTGCCGATCGCATGTCGTTGCTCAACCTTCACCACTTCTGCCACGACCTGTTCCCCTGGCAGCACGCCGGGCACAAAGATCACTTGGCGCTCCGCATAGCCGATACCTTCGCCATTGATCCCCATGCGCTTCACGTCAATCTCAACGACCTGCCCCACACGCAGTTTGATGTTCGACCCCGCGCGATCGTCCCGCGCCTGTACTCCACCGCGCTTCCCGCCGCCCGACGACGCACCGCCCGCACTCGTGCCCTGCTTCCTACGTCCATCCTGCTGATTCCGTTCGCTCTTGCCCTTGCTGCCTTGAACCGTTTGCCCTTTGCTCACAGCCTAACCTCCTCCACAACTAATCCGCTTTGCGCTCCACATCGGCTGGGAACCGAATCTCATTTTTCTCCATTTTATCTTGAACCGCCTCGGCCAGATCAATCCCTAGCGATCTGCAAAAGCTCAGCATATAGATCATCACATCGGCCGCTTCCAGCCGAATCTCGTCGATCTTTTCCGGCCCCAGCTTCTCAGCGGTAAAATCTTCGCGGTCGCCCCATTGAAAATGCTCCATCAACTCGGCCGCCTCAATGGCGATCGACATCGCCAAATTTTTCGGCGTATGACCCTGCTCCCACTTGCGCGCTTCCATAAACTTCTGCACCAACGTCTTCATCTCAGCCACTGTCGTCACTTGATCCGTATACTTACCCACGCTAAAACCCCTCTTCCCAAGCTGCCAGCATCTGCCGAGCCTGTCTGATGTTATATTCTTTCTCCTCACGCCGCAAAAGCGCAATCACAGCCGGGACACACCTGCGATCCCCGATCTTTTCCAGTGCCTTTAATGCATACTGCCTGACCTGCGGATTGCCATCCTGCAACATCGGCAACAGATACGGTGTCGCCTGCGGGGCACCGATTTTCCCAATCGCTGAGCACGCCATCCTGCGGGTCGTCACCGACGGCGCTTGCAAGAGCTCATAGAGCCTCGGCAACTCGTCCAAATTTTTCTGCTGACCGACCCGATACGCCTCTTCACCCTCGGTCATCGATAAGGACACCTTTCCAGCCAAGCGTGGATCGAGCATCTCTTCAGGCAACAGATCATCCAAGATCCGTTGCCAATCCATCGCCGCAAGCGTCGCATCGATCAAGGTCGGATTCCATTTTAACTCCGGGTTGCAGACATCGCAGCAACTGCGCGGCCTCCCCCGCAAATGCTCACCAAAATAATTCAAGATTCCTTCGCGATGACACAGTGGTGTCCGCAACAGTTCGATCATGCGGTTCAACTTCCCATGCCGCCGCAGTTTCAAACGCTCAATCGAATGCAGTACGTCCAAACGCCTGCTGCGAATCCGCTCCAAATCGACGCGGGCGATCACCTGATCCCCGGTAAAATCGATCATCTCAAGCCCCGCGATGTTCTCCCAATGATACACGAGCTGTGACAGCTTATCATCATCCAGCCCGTTCCAACGAATCATCTCCCGCCACGACCCGCGAAACAGCCCGTCCTCACCAATTCCAGAATTGAACATCTCACAGGCTGTATCAAATTCGCGCTCGGTCGGAAACTCTCGCTTCATAAAGAAATGGTGAATCGCCCGATCCTGCTCATTATAGATCGTCATGCACAAAGACGGCTGGCCATCCCGCCCTGCTCGACCTGCTTCTTGGTAAAAGCCTTCCACCGAAGACGGCACATGCAAATGCAACACAAACCTGATATCGGGCTTGTCGATCCCCATGCCAAACGCATTAGTCGCCACCACGATCCGAATCCGCCCTTGCATGAACCCGTCCTGCACCTGCTTACGTTCTTCTGGATACAGCCCGGCATGATAAAAAGCGATCGGGTCGTCCGGCAATGCTCGTTGCAAAAAGCGCGCCACCTCTTCGCACTCATTGCGCGATGAGCTGTAAATGATCCCCGCCCCGCGCTGTTTTCGCAAAAACGCTAACGCTTCCCGATACTTGTCCTCCCGCGTTTCTTCGCGGCGAAAGACAAACGTGATGTTCGGACGGTCAAAGCCGGTCACAAACTGCTGACAATCGCGCATCCGCAAGTGGATCAGGATGTCTTCTTGCACCTCGCGCGTTGCAGTGGCGGTCAGCGCCAACACCGGCACATTCCCAAGTTTTTCTCGAACCGCGCCGATCTGCAGATAGTCGGTACGAAAATCATGCCCCCACTCCGAAATGCAGTGGGCTTCGTCAACCACCAACAGCGAAATTGGAATGTCGGACAGCAATCGCAAAAACTCCTGACTCTTCAAACGTTCCGGCGCGACATAGACGATTTTGTACCCGCCGAGGCGCATGCCTTCCATTCGATTGCGAACTTCCGATGGCGGTAGCGCCGAGTTGATGTATGTCGCTTCCAGCAGCCCCCGTCGATGCAACTGATCGACCTGATCCTGCATCAGCGCAATCAACGGCGAGATGACCAGCGTCACGCCCGGAAAAATCATCGCTGGCAACTGATAGCACAGCGATTTGCCAGCCCCGGTCGTCATGATGCCGAGCACATCTGCACCGTCGATCAGCGACTCGATGATCTCGCGCTGCGCCCCGCGAAAATCCGCAAAGCCAAACAGCCGTTGCAACTGTTCCTGCAAATCAACCATGCACCCGTCCCTCCTCACCGCCAAGTTCCAATTGCAACCGCGCGCCAATCAACGTCACGGCCAGACGGTCTTCCGTTGCAAAAAGCGCCGCGACCTGCTCCAACTCCTCCACGCCCACACGATGGAACGCCTGCCGAATCCGCAGTTCGATGTCAGCCCCGACATAGCGACGCAGATCAAAAGAAGCCTCCGACCGCGCCATCTCCACGAGGTCCTCAAGCGAGTCTGCATGCGCTACGGCATCCATTTTTCCCACCTGTTCCTGTGAAAAGCGCTCCTCAGCAGAACGTTTAGGCGAAAAGCTGACTTCCTCCTGCTCCAACCGCTCAACGCGCAAAGCCTGCTGCTCGATGTGCTCAGAAGCAGGCCCGCCAACAGCTGTGGCCTGACCCTTCAAATAGGCTAAGAACGGCGTCCGTTCTGTCACTCGTTCACCCAGTTGCGCCTGTGCTTCTGCTTCCCATGTTGCGATCTGCGCATCGGAGACGCCAAGATTGACAGCCAGTCGTGACCACGTATAACCACGCCGCTCAGCGCCTGGCAAACTGCAAAGCAGAGCCATCGCCAGTTGCGGTTCGATCTCGCCGAGCAACGCCATCAGTTCTGCCCGCATTTGCAGACCCAACTCCTTGCGCCGCTCGCCAAGCGATCCACCAACAAACTGCTCCATCCACGAAAGGACCTGTCCTGCCAGCCGTTCCTCTGCTCCGTGCGGCCAATCGAACTCTTCCCTGCGCGAACTCTGCTGCTCCACAGCTTCTGATAAGATCTGCAGTGCGGCGACTGCCACCTTGCCCAACGTCAAATTCGCAACCTCTCCGCTCATCCGTTCATCACCTCTACCTTCCACCTTACCATTTCTCAACACCTATAGAAAAGACCACCAAGCA
The DNA here is from genome assembly GCF_002243515.1 of Tumebacillus algifaecis. Classification (NCBI taxonomy): domain Bacteria; kingdom Bacillati; phylum Bacillota; class Bacilli; order Caryophanales; family Alicyclobacillaceae; genus Tumebacillus; species Tumebacillus algifaecis. Next base: position 1,008,006 of record NZ_CP022657.1, on the reverse strand, counting down.
ACTTCCTTGATGGTCTACCCGTAGCATTTGCACAATTCATCCACAACGGACCCAATTTTCCGTCCGCGGTGCTTGCCTCTATCTTACTCAGCCAACCTGTACCAAGCGCTCCAAATGCGTGACAAAGCGGTTCAGGTCCAACTCGGCCAGCTTCTCCTTGGCCGAATCCATCTGGAACGACAGCTTGCATTCATCCAGCGTGTGCACAAGCGGCACCTCGGTCACGATCGTCGCCAGTTGCTTGCTGAGCAGCGCGATCTCCTGATGCATTTCAATCTTTTCCTTCATCTTGCCTTTCAGCAGATGACGGTTCTCAATCAAATTCTCCACCGTGCCATATTCGAGCAGCAACTTCTTCGCGGTCTTCTCACCGATCCCCGGCACGCCTGGAATGTTGTCGCTCGTGTCGCCCATCAGCCCTTTCAGATCCACGATCTGCGAGGCGGTCAACCCCCACGACTCCAGCAAGGAAGCGGGCGTGTACATCTCCATCTCCGTAATGCCCTTCTTCATGATCGCCACCGTCACACCATCGCGCACCAACTGCATCGCGTCGCGATCCCCGGTCAGCACCAACACCTTATGCCCGTCATCAGCCGCTTGATGGGCCAGCGTGCCGATAATATCATCCGCCTCATAGCGCTCATCAAAATGTTGCGGCACGCCGATGGCGGCCAGCACTTCCTTCATCGTGTCAAACTGTGGGTGCAACTCATCGGGCAGTTCCCCGCGCGTGCCTTTGTACGCCGGGTACAGTTCACGGCGAAACGTATCGCGCGACACATCCCACGCCACGAACAGATGAGTCGGCTCCATCTTCTCCACCGCGCTCAACATCATGTTCAAAAAGCCAAACACACCATTTGTATATACCCCGCGCTTCGAACGCATGATGCGTCCCGAAAACGCCGAAGCAAAATAAGCCCGCACCAGCATCGAGCTACCATCGACGATCAAAAAGTCTGAGTTCTTCACAATGAATCTCCTCCGCTCTCTCTGTATCAGCTCTAGTATACCACAGACCCTCTCCCACCAACTTTTTGTCAAAAATTGATCAGGCTTGTAACCCCTCCCTTCCCCACTGCGTCAGATGATATGCTACGATCAAAACAACTGCTTTTGATAGAAAGGGGGCGGCCCCCATGGATGAGATCGTCAAACGAGCACTGTACGACGCCGATGCAATGTCCGACCTGCTCGACGAACTTGAACCGTTTGTGTTCAAAGTCTCTTTTTCCCTGACACGCCATCAACAGGACGCCGAAGATCTTGCCCAGGACGTTCTCTATAAAATTTGTACCAAACTTTCCAAATTCCGTGGCGACTCCTCGCTGCAAACTTGGGTCTACAGCTTATTGATGAATGCATACAAAGATTCGCTGCGCAAGAAAAAGATTCGCATGACCGAACCTTTGCCTGAACATACGCCGGTCTCTTCCTTTGAAGCGGCTGCCGATGCCCGCATGATGCTTGAAGAAGCGTTACGAGGCTTACCTGAGACCGACCGCAACATCCTGATTCTTCGCTTTCAAAACGATCTCTCCGTCCGCGAGGTCGCCGAGATCATGAACCTGTCCGAATCGAACGTCAAAACGCGAGTGTTCCGTATCAAAGACCGGCTGAGAGGTCTATTTTTACAGGGGGGTGAAGTGCTGTGAAATGCGAAGATGTGCAAAAAGCGATCTGGTCCTCTTTGCTCTCGGCGGACGACACCGCCCACATCAACACTTGCCCGGCCTGCCAAGGAGATCACGCCCTGATGAATAAAATCGTCCGTGACTTTTCCTCGCTCGAAACGCCGCAACCCTCCCGCTCGCTCAAGCCGAGCCGAGATGAAATTGAAAAAGCGGTGCGCAACAACAAGCGTCTGCCCTATCTGCGCTGGACTTCGATCGCAGCCAGCCTGGCCGCGTTGCTGACCGCCGGTGCCCTGATCACCCAACAGCTCAGCACACCACCGACCGAATCGACTCCGGCTAGCCCGAAGCAACCACAACTTCAAGAAGAACAGCAACCAACGCCGGAAAAAACTCCCGATCCTACACCGAGCCAAAAGGTCGAGATCGAAGTCGGATCGCTGATCACCAAAGACAAAACGAACTTGGTCACCGCTCTCCAAGACTACCTCGCAACAAAAGCGGAACCTTCCGTCACGAAAAAAATTGTGATCAACAACATCCAAGCGGTCATCCAGCCTGGCGATAACCGCATCGTCGCCTATGTCAACTTGGAGATCAGCAATCGCGAAGGCAAGTCGAGCGATCTGTTTCAAATGGGCGCACAGACGACAGTCGTGCAATTCCTGCGCGATCAAAACGGCCAACTACAAGTCGAAACGTTCTCCAACCACTATCTCGCCGATCAACCGGAGCAGATCCTCACGTACTGGGCGCAAAGCCTGCACGACCAAAATGCAGTGTTGCAATGGGCGACGCTCGACTACAGCGTCCGTGAGAAACTAAGGCAAGAATACGAAGCGGCCAACTGGACGCTGCTCAACACCCGAGGCAAGATCGTGCAAAGCTGGAAAATTGGTGAACCGATCAACTTGAAGAATGACGTGCTGGAATACACCGTATCTCTGGCCTACGACAAGGCGCAAAAAGATCTTGAAAACGCCAAAGTGACGGTGATCAAAAATGGTGGGCATTGGTTTGTGAAAAGCTTCTCCTCCTCCAATCCGTCACCTGCCGACAACCAGCCGGGCAGCGCCCAGCGCGAAGCGGGACTCGCTTTCGAGGCATCCACCGCCAAAGTGGGGGACAAGATCGGCACGATGATCTTGCAGGAGCTGCAAGTGACAGATGACGGACAGAACTTCTCGGTCTACGCCGCCTTCTCTGGCAAAGTGCAGGTCAGTGGCCGCTACCAATACTTTGAAGACACCACCGAATTCATGGGCAACAAAGTCTTCTTCTATCCGGACAAAGAGTCAAGCAAACTCTTCCCGCTCCCCGAGCGCATCGATCGCGGCGGCTTGATGTTCGAATTTCGAAACCAAGAAGAAGCGAGAAAACATTTTGGTCAACCGGGCAGCATGGGTTCGGCCACGATCGAGATCGAAAACTACACGATCAACTACCTGCCCAAAGAAATCTGGGATCAGGTGACTTTGCTACGCGTCTTCTCCACGCAATAACCAGACAAAACCAGACGCAAGTTGGCGTCTGGTTTTCTTTTGTTACTTTTTATATATACGGATATAAAAAGTATATGTTATAATTTGGATAACAAATTCGAATTAAGGAGTGATCATCATGTATCAAGTTGTCCGCTATGAAAAACAAATTGAAGCGGGCTTGGCCAAAATCGAATCGGGCACGGCTGAAGACGCTGGGCGTTTGATCACAAGTCTGCAAGCGGATGGTTTGACAGACCATCAGATCTACCTCCTGTTTGCTCTAGCCTCTGCACGCTGGATCGATCACCACGGTCCGTGGATCGGGCATGGGACGCTGAACATGGGCCCGATGATTCACGCTTCCGCCTTGATGGACGCACGCCATCAGCGATTAGCGATGCTGCAAGCGGCCGTCTACGTGTTCGATCTCTTTCAAGCCCCCAACTATGGTCCGTACATGCAGCCGCAAGTCTCAGGCGTCCAACGCGCAACGCCAGAAGAAACTCGCCAAGACCTGATCCAACAGTTTGCGGACGGCACGTATCAAAACCTGTCCGAAAACCTCTTCGTCGGACTCTATCGTCAGACGAACGGCGATGTCCGCGACATTATGCTCCAGATGGGCATCCAAGAATACGGCCGCAACGAACACAAACTGTTGATCGCCCTGCGGACTCTCGACCTGCTAGCCATCGATGATTTTGCCAAGTACGGAGAATCGTTACTCCGTCCAGCTGTGCAATATCTTTCCTCCCTGCCGAAAAACACCCTCTATTGGGAACGCGTACAAGCGGAAATCAGCACCCATAACCTTGCCGAACAGCAGATGAGATGGGAAGGCGAAGTGGGCAGCAAATTGGTCGAGACGCTCGTACCTCAGCTGATCGAAGCGGAACACGGTACGGAGGCGAGTCTGTTTGCTAGGCATTTGGCACAAGGCGTCAACCTGCCGACCTTATACGAAGCGCTGGCACTTGCCTCTTCTCGTATCCTGATCCAAAGCGGCTCATATGACGAGCACATCGTCACCGGCATCCATTGCCTGCTCAACATCCTGCGCGACGTGACGATCCCCGCAGCACTGAAACTTCCGGCCCTCCTGATCTCCTTAGAGAGCGCCCGCACTCGCACCTTTAAAGATACGCGTCACGACTGGCTAGCAATGCCGACCCCGTCTGACGTCACAAGCAGGAGCGAAGAGGAACTGCTCGAAGCGATCCTCTCAACCATCGCTAGTGATCCAACAGGTCTTGAAGCGGCGGCGTTGACCGGGGCTTACCTGCAACAAGGCTTTGACATCGATCAGCTTACCCAAGCCCTGATGCACCAAAGCCTCAAAGTCGGCGGCCCGTTTCGCGCCTTACATATCACCAAAATGATCTGGGGCCTCTGGCGCGAAACGAAGCTCTCCACTCACCCCGACCGCTGGACGCACCTCGCCGCTGCTGCGGCGGCGATCGCTCGCGCCTACCCGAAGCGCGAGCAGGCGGAGCGCATCTTGCGCCTCTGGTGAGGAAGAAACGCAAACAAGACTTCCAGTTCTCGATTGGAAGTCTTGTTCATTCAAGCGAATCCTCTTCACATCGCTTGCAACAGGGTACGCTTTCGGCCCGCATTCCCCAAACGCTGGCCAGCAGAACTCGGGCACAGTAGATGCCATCGCCATCCTCACGCCTCCTGCTGAAGGCAAGCTTATCTCCCTTTATATACGCCGGGGCGCTTCTCAAGCAACGCCTGTACTGCTTCTTGGTGGTCCTCCGTCTCGGTCACAACAGCCATGTGCGAAGACACCAGATCGAGCGCCGTCCGCAGATCGGCAGTGGCACTCTGATAAGCCGCCCGTTTGATCAACTGCACCGCCACTGGCGGCTGGTCTGCGATCTTGCGCGCCAAGCGATACGTCTCTTCCAGCAGTTGGTCTGCCGAAACGACGCGGTTGACCATGCCGATGCGCAACGCTTCCTGCGCATCGATCATATCTCCGGTCAACAGCAACTCCAACGCTTTTGGCATCCCGACCAAACGCGGCAGATAATAGGCCCCACCATCTCCCGGTACGATGCCCAATTTCACATACGCCTCCGCAAAGCGTGCGGTATCGGCCGCGACCCGCAAATCACACATGAGCGCCATATCACAACCTGCGCCGATCGCATCGCCGTTCACCGCCGCGATCACCGGCTTATCGACCTGCTCCAGTGTCAGCGGTACGCGCTGGATCAGCTTCCAGAGCGAATTTTTCCGCGCTAAGCCTGTGCTGTACGTATCCAACTCCGACTCGCCCGGCTCCAAAAAGCCGCGCCCTTCGCGCATCGCCTTCACATCGCCGCCCGCACAAAACGCCCTGCCGTTCGCCGTCAGCACGACCACGCGAATGTCTGTGCGGTCGCGGCACTCCTCAAGCGCCTGCACCCACGCCTCGATCATCGGGATCGAAAAGGCATTGCGAGCCTCGGGCCGATTCAAGATGATCGTTGCGATGCCATCCTTGACCTCAAACAATAAATGTTCCAACGCCACTCACCTCACTCCACCAATTCCATGTCATGCTCCGCCAGAAAATAGGTCGCGATCGGATTGGCGAACTCATCGTCCGGTATCCATTTCCCTTCAATCCCCAGCGCGCGCACCGTCGCTTTAAAATGCAACATCGCAATCCCACAGCACAGGCGGCTCGAATTGGGTGCACCACGATAAACTGGCTTCTTATCCTTATACGCTTCCAAGCTCGACATCGAAATGCGCCCATCCCGATGATAAAACAACTGCCACGGTTGCTTGTTATAGGACGACGGCGCGACCTGCACCGCTTCTAAGCCCCGATCAAACCAACGCGGCGGTACCACATCTTCCAAATAGGAGATTTTGTCCAGCGACTTTCTGGCGCCTCGCTTCGTCCCAAACTTAAACAAGCCTTCGTACAGCGAACTCATGCCATCTTTTTTCGCAAAGCCAACAGGTGACACGGCCAGCACCCGCTCGCCTTTTTCCAGTCCGATCAGTTTCCCGGCCTCTTCTGGTCGGAAAAAACCGCCGATCCAGCAAGTGTCAAAGCCGAGTCGCGTCGCGTAGAGCACGCACTGCTCGCCCATATAGCCGGTCGCCTCATAGAAAAATGGGTCTTCCACATTCGCGATCATGCAGATCATGGCCGGAGCGTTCTGCACCGCGCCATAACTGCCGAGGAATCCTTTGAAAATTTTCCCGGTCGTCGCCACGCCTTCGAGCAACACAACTCTCGTGCGCGCACCAGGATACGCTTCCCAGCCATTTTGCAAAAATTGAACCAGTTTCTCCCGTTCCATCGCGGGGAGTGCTTCCCCTGTATAAGATCTCACCGAGTGTCGGTGTTCAATCGCCTCATATAATTGAATCGCAGTTTCCCGCTTCATCTGCCCTGTCGTTACTTCCATGAATGCGGCTCCTCTCGTTGCTATTCCCCCTGTCCTAGCATATCACAAAAGACTCTGTCAAATCGTGTACACAGGTCACGATCCGACATATTTTGTCGCTTCGGCTGGTGGCATTCGGAACACCTGACGCGCAGGCAACATCGTTCCGAGCAACACGATCAAGAGAGTACCGCCAACATACAGGCTGAGCTTGCCGTAAGGAAACAAGATCGTCACCGCATCACCATTGGCAAACAGTTCGCTCATGATCGATCCGACATAGGAGCCGATCACCGTTCCCAGCGTGATCCCGAGCATCCCGATCAAAAAGCCTTCCACCAAAATGCTCCAGTAGATCAAGCTCGGCCGCACGCCGATCGCCCTGAGCATCCCGATCTGTTGCCTGCGTTCGCGAATCACTCGCATCATGATGATGGTCAGACCGCCGCTCCCGATCAAAGCGGCCAACAACGAGAAGCTTTCGAACAGATTGAGCAGCATCTGCGGATACGCAGCGTTGAGCGCAAATTCCTGTTTCGGGATGCGCAGTGGATAGATGCCTTGCAGGGCCAACGCTTTTTCAACACTACTTAGCGTCTCGGCTGTAGCCTGCTCCTCTTGCAAGCGTAGCAGTAGCTCGCTTGCGATCAACTTCCGATCGGACGCGTACTGTTCGATCTCGCTCTGCTTGACGAACACGCCTGACAAGCTCGAGAAAGTATAGCTCTTTACATCATACGCAGCGATCCCGATGATGCGCTTGTGAATCCAACCGTCCGTACTCGATCGCTGATACGCAAGATCGCCCACCTGATGCCCTCGGACGTCGCGCTGTGAAACGATCATCACATTCGGATTGCTCGCCACTGCTAGCCACGCTTCGCGATCGCTCCGATACTGTGGATCGCGTTCGCTCAAAGACAGCGTGGTCTGCTCAGCAAACGAAAGATCGATCCCGTTGATCTTCGGATCGTTTTGGTCGATCGGCACCGGATCACTCGCTCCGGATAACGCCACCTGCCAGACCGACGCAACCGCCTCTACACTGTTGTCGTCCAACTCGCACGATCTGTCGAGCGCGGTTCGCAGTTCTACGGAACTCAGGCGCTTTCCTTCCACAGATGCCATCAGATCATACCCGCCCAAAATGGGACGGACATCGTAGGCGGCAAACTGCGCGGATAACGTCTCATTAAACACCCCAGACAGTGCGGTCAAGAAAAACACCAGTGCAAACATCAAGACCACCAACATCGTCCGCGTTCGTTGCAGAATCGGATAGCGTAGCGCCAGCCGCAACAAGGCAACCGTCCGCCCAAATGGAGCCAATAACTGTTGCACTACCACTGATACCGTACCAAACGACCTTGTGAGCAACACCGCGCCGACCATCGTCCAGAATAAACCGAGAACAAACAGCAACAGCGGAAACATACCAGGCGCCTGCTCTGGCAACCCCGTCCGAAATGAATCGGTAAGCGTCAGGAAAAAGAGGCCCACCGTCACGACAGCCGCAACCAGATACAGACTGGTGTGAAGCAAGGTGCGCCTGTCATGGCCGATCCGCCCACCCGCCTTGTCTACTGTGGCATCCAGCGCGTCAATGATCGACATGTCGGACACCTGTTTAGCCACCCGCCACGAGCAGAATTCGATCAGGAGTACACCCAACGCAAAGCCCTTCATCAGCGGTGAGAAACCTAGCTTGAAGTGATACTCGATCTGCAAGCCTTCCAACTGAGTCAACGCGCTGGCGAACAGGTCGCCAGTCGTAAGCAACATACCATAGGAGATCCCAATCCCGACGAGGGCTCCTATCGTGCCGGACAGCAGGGCATAGTACGTTCCTTCCAGTCGCAAGAGCCCAGCGAGGTCTGTGCGCGTCATGCCCAGCGCCCGCAAGACGCCAAGTTCCTGCCTGCGTTCTTCTGCGATCATCTTAAAGATGTTCACAATCAGCATCATCCCGATCGCAATCGCATTCCACGACGCGATGGTGAAAATCGGCAACAGCTTCATCGAATGATCCAGACCCTGTTCGGCAAGCCCGCGCACCTCTACGCCATGTAGGTCGCGGTCCGTCATGAACAGAACAGCCGAACTGTTTCCGATCCGCCCTGAGCTGAACAGGTACTGTTTGTGGGACAAGAGCAGATTCGTATACTGCCCCTCCGGCACTTCGCTCAGCTTGCGAGCGGTCTCCATCGCGACCAGCGCTGTCCCTTGCGCCTGCCCGATGCCGCGATACCCGGTCAACCCGCGCTCCGCCACCACCGCCCGTACGCGATATGCAGCCCCTTGCAGCATCACCACATCGCCTGCTGCGACCTCCAACCGCTTCGCCACTGGCTGAGACAAAACGATCTCATTCGCTCCTATGTCCGGCACGTCCTGCATCGCCCGCGCATCAAACTCCCGCGCCAACTGCTGATCAAATCCCTGCACATAAATGCCCGGCTGCAACAACACCGTTCGTCCGAACGTATCCGTTTTGCGAAGCTCCGTCACCAAGCCGATCGTCGGAAGCAACCGCTCCACATCCTGCACTTGATCCTGTTCAATCGATCGGCGTAACAGATCGACCACCTGTTCATCAAAAAAGTCAGCGCCAAGCTTGAGCTGACCCGTTGCTGGCACATCGTACCCGATGCGGCCAAACTGCTGTTCCAACAGGTCGTCACCGCTGCGTTCAATCGAGTGTTGAAACAACAGGGCGGAGGTGATCAACGCCGTTCCGATCATCGCGCCGAGCACGGTCAGCACAGTCGTCTGCTTGTGCTGGACCAGATTGCGCCACGCCATCCGCCGCAGATGCGGCGCGTTGCCCGCTGTGCGATAGGTCTTCCAGAGCACCCACAACAACAGCAGGCTCAGGAGCAGAGTGAAGATCATCGCGGCCCACTCCTCTCACGCTTCGTCACCCGCTCCTGCACAATCTGCCCGCTGTCCATGTAGATCACGCGATGCGCCCGCTCTGCCACTTCTGGATTGTGCGTCACGATCACAAAGGCGATGCCGTCCACCCGATTCAGATGGTCGAACAGATCGAGCACCAACTCGGTCGTCACACGGTCGAGCGCCCCGGTTGGCTCATCGGCCCAGATCACTTTGGGTCGGTTGACGATCGCCCGAGCCAGCGCCACCCGTTGGTGCTGGCCGCCGGACAACTCGCTCGGAAGGTGCTGAAATCGCTCGTGCAACCCTACGCGGGTCAATGCCTCCTCCGCCCGCTTGCGAGCGACTTTGACCGGAACTCGTTGAGTCAGCAAGGGCAACTCCACATTTTCCACCGCCGTCAGCACCGGAATCAGGTTGTAATTTTGAAAAACAAAGCCCATCTGCTCCGCCCGATACAGATCGCGCTGCACCTCGCGCATCGCCTGCAGATTCTGGCCTTCGATCAGCACCTGCCCTGACGTAACCGTTTCGATGCCCGACATGCAATTGAGAAGCGTCGTCTTGCCACATCCGGATGGACCCATCACCGCGATCATCTCACCTGGCTCGATCGTCAGCGACACACCGCGCAACGCTTCGACCTGTGTTTCCCCTTTGCCATACAGCTTCCACAGTTTGTGTACTTCAAACATCGTGCCGCACCTCCCCTGTTTTCCTAACTGTAGCGCAGCGGGTTTCAGTTCGTTTCAGAAAGTTATCAAGAAATTGTCAAGATACGGGAAACAGCGGCAGGATCAGCGTAAAAGCAGTGCCTTCACCGAGCTCACTTTTCACCTGCAACCTTCCGCTGTGCGCTTCGACAAACTCTTTGGCGATCGCAAGCCCGAGCCCCATTCCCCCCGACTGGCGGTTGCGCGAGCCCTCGACGCGGTAGAAGCGGTCGAACAGATAGGGCAGGCTTTCTGGCGGAATACCCGGCCCATCGTCGCGCACCACGACCTGCACCTTTCCCAGACCCACGCTCACGCTCACCTCCACTCGGCCTTCTGGCGGCGTGTAACGGATCGCATTGCCGAGCAGATTGATCAGCACCTGCTTGATCCGCACGCGGTCACAATAGACCTCTTCCTGTACAGACCCGGTCATGGCAAGCGTCGTCCCTTTCAACTCCGCTTCCAGCTCCAGCACGCTGGTGATCTCCGCGAGCAGTTCGGCAAACGGTACCCACGTCCGCTGCAACGGTAACGCCCCCGCTTTGGCCAGCGACAACTGCTGCAAGTCCTGCACCAGCCGGGTCAGACGAGTCGTTTCATCCAACAGCGGCACCAACTGCTCCGGCGCCAGTTCCACCTTGCCTTCCAGCATCGACTCCAACTGTCCGCGCAAGATCGCAAGCGGCGTGCGCAGTTCATGCGCCACATCGGCGACCAACTGATCCCGCGAGCGCGAACCGCGCGACAGTTCCTGCTCCATCCGGTTGAGCATCTGAGCGATCGGCTCCAACTCTTCCATCCCGTCCGCGCTCCATCTCGGCGCGTGATCCGCTAGCGCCAGTTTCACTGTGGTCTGCTCCGCCAGCGCTTCCAACGGGCGTGCGCTCCAGCGGGCCATGAGATACACAGCCGTCATCCCGATCATCCACAGCACGAACAGCAGCACCCAGAGCAACTCACCGCTCCCAGACGTCCGCTGTCCCGCCGCTACCCCGACCCAAGCCGAGACGAGCACACCACCGGTGAACAGGCCACCGTACATGTTGACCAGCCGTTTCTTCAGCTTCATATCGATTCCCCAAACTTGTAGCCCACCCCGAACACGGTCAAGATCAGCTTGGGCTGACCGGGATCGCGCTCGATCTTCTTGCGCAGATTGGAAATGTGCGTATCGATCGACCGTTCATATCCGGCATACTCTTCACCCAGCGCACTCTCCAGCAGTTGGAGTCGGCTGTACACGCGGCCCGGTGCAGATGCGAGCGTGACGAGCAGGTTGAACTCGGTCGGCGTGAGCGTCACTGCCGCACCATCGAGCCAAACTGCGTGCTTGCCAAGATCGACGAGCAAGGGCCCGCGCACCAACTGCTCCTTCTGTTTCTCTTGCGTAGGAGCTCCTCCTTGATTCGCTTTTTGTAGCCGACGTAGCACGACCCGCACGCGGGCCACCAACTCCCTGAGCGAAAACGGTTTGGTGATATAGTCGTCTGCCCCCAGTTCCAACCCGAGCAGTTTGTCGAACTCGTCCGTCTTCGCCGTCAAAAAGATGATCGGCACCTCCGAAAATTCACGCACCTTACGACAGGTGTCCAGCCCGCTCATCCCTGGCATCATCCAGTCGAGCAAGACCAGATCGACCTCACGCTGTCGAAGCACGGCGAGCGCCTCTGCACCGTCGCTCGATTCCAATACAGTAAACCCTTCCTGCTCCATATAGTTGCGCACAATCCCCCGCAAAGTCGCCTCATCATCAACCACCAAGATCGTGCCAGCCATCCCGCACACCTCCTCAAATCAAACTGACGCCCAGATCGAGCGCGCTAACCTACATAATCACCGCTTGATCTGCTCCGCGCCACATCACCCACGCTATATAAAACAAAAACAAGATCCCACATCCAAGCTACACATAGCGCACCAGATCGATCTGCAACACCAGCACCTCCAGCAAGATCAACAGTGCATCGCACAGTGCCGCCGTCACAACCGAATCGCAAAAAGCCACCCGTTACGGTGGCTTTTGCAGATCGTACCATAGAAATTACTCTTGCAGTACTTTTTTAATAAATACGGTAGTCTCTTGCGCCAAATCGACTTCCTTGACATTGTGCGAGTCCCAGTCGCCATCTTCCTTGGTGAAGACGCGCACGACGGGACGGGTCGGCAGCCCTTTGTGCTGGCCGACGACCACACCGATCTGACCCGTATCCAAGCGCACCGACATCCCAGTTGGGAACACGGCCACCGCCCGCAGAAACTGAATGACCACCTCATGGTCAAACTGCTTACCAGCCAGACTCATCAAATATTCGGTCGCTTCATGTGGGAGCATGGGCAGTCGATCCTCGTCACCAGAGATCAGATTGTCAAATTCGTTGGCGACAGCGACGATCCTGGCAAACAGATGGATTTCTTCTTCCTTCAACCCGCGCGGAAATCCGGAGCCATCAATAAACTCGTGATGTTGCAAGGCACAGTGCGCGGCAACGATCGAGATGTCATTCTTCTTGCGCAACCGCTTGTAACCGCGCCACGTATGCTTTTCGTCGTTGGAGAGCCCTTTTGGCATATCGCTCTCTTCCTGCTTTTTCTCCGTGTCTGGCACTTCGACCTTGCCGATATCATGCAACAAGGCACCGACCGCCAAATCGGACAACTGCGCGCGGTTGAAACGCATCGCGATCCCGACGACCACCGACAGAATGCAGACGTTGAGCGAATGGACGAACAGACGGTTGTCCACCGTGCGGATGTCAGTCAAGTTGACCAGAACCTTTCTGTTCTTGATCAGCTCGTCGATGATCCCACTCGTCGTTTGCGACATCATCTTGGAATCGAATTCATTTCCGCCTTGGATGCACTGTACAGCAATGGATAAATTGCCTAACGCCTCGCGCCTCGTCTCTTCGGATACTACCTCTTCGACGACAACGTCTTGGAAGCGTTTATCCTGAATATAGATCATCGTCACACCCAGGCGGCGCAATGTGCTGATCATCCCGACCGTAAGCTGGACGTCTGTATTCAACAACGGACGGCCATCAGCTGTATAGATCGATCTTGCGAGCACATTGCCTGCCTGCACCATATCAATCGCTACATGGCGCATAAGAGTCTCCCCTTTATACGTTCCTAAATCATCTTCATAAAACGACAAATTCTACTATCTCTTAATTTACCACATTTACAAGCGACGTGCCACTTTCCCCGCTCCTGCCTGATCGGTCGGCTTGACGATGATCGTGTCGATGTTGACATGTTTGGGACGGGTCGCCGCAAAGGCAACACAGTCTGCGATGTCTTCCGCCGTTAGCGGCGTCATCCCGGCATAGACCTGATCTGCCTGCTCCTGATCGCCCAAGCGGACCAACGAGAATCCGGTGTTGACCATGCCTGGATCGACAGTCGTCACGCGAATCGGCAGTCCAAGCAGTTCCTGACGCAGCGAATCGGTGATCGCTCGCACAGCAAACTTGGTCGCACAATACACTGCGCCACCCGCATACGCTTGATGCCCGGCGATCGAACCGAGATTGATCACATGCCCGTTGCCGCCTTTGATCATATGCGGCACGCTCTCCCGGGTCATCAACAGCAAGCCTTTGACATTGGTGTCGATCATCTGATCCCAATTGGTTGTATCCGCTTCATCGATCACGTTCGACACGCCTTTGGCCAGACCTGCGTTGTTCACTAACACGTCGATGCGCCCATACTTTTCAACCACGGCGGCGACAAAATGTTTCACATCCGCCTCGTTGCGCACATCGAGCGTCATGACAAACGGCTGCACTCCGGTCTCCTTTGCGATCGCCTGTGCCACTTCGTCCAGTTTGTCCACGCTGCGTGCGCCCAGCGCGACTTGGAATCCTTCGCTCGCCAAAGCCAGCGCACTGGCCGCACCAATTCCGTTCGACGCCCCGGTGATCACCGCTACTTGCCCCTTGCCTCTGCTCATGTTCAGTATCTCTCCTTTGCATCCTTTTGCTATAGATTGACCAATTCGCGCAAGAAACGGCGATTCCTTTTCTCAAATCTGCATTCTGCATTCCACTTGAGCACTCAGCGCGAGCACGAACGGAACACCCTGGCCCTGCCAAACGAAAAGAACTCCCGAGCCAGAGCCGGGAGTTCTTGTGCTGTTCCGCAAATCCTACAGGTCTTTCGCCAGCCATTTCACCGTGTTCACAGCAAGCTTGGCATGACCGTATTGCGGCCAAGAGTTGTAGTTCGCAACCGAAGTCAAACCGGAGCCATCGTTGTAGGGCGAGGAGTCGCCAATCGCAGATACACGGCCGCCAGACGGAAGCTGGGACGCCACCACATACGGGCCGACCGATGTGTCGGTCAGGTAGACGAGACCTTTGGCATAGGTCGAGTTGGTGATTGTGAATGTCGCTCCGTTCCAAGCGGCAACGCTTGTCACGCCATTTGTAATCGCGTGGGCGCGCACATCGGTCATCGGCTCTTGCGTGATGTCATTTTCATTGACGCGGAAACCGAACGACTTGCCGATCCACTCGTTCGCAGCATTGTACTGACCTTGCAGGTACCCGTTGAAAATCTCCACCGAGTCCCATCCGTCATTGTTGCGGTCGGACACGATATGGTCAGAAATGATGTAAAGACCTTTGCCGCTGTTCAAAACAAAGTTGTTGATCGCAGTCTTCTCCGCCGCTGTGAAGTTCGTGTTCGGCTCCGGCAACACAAGCACGTCCACACCGCTCAAGACGGTAGAGGTGATCGGCGCCGTATTTTCACGAACGGTGTAGCCTGCGTTGCGCAGCGCGGTTGCAAAATCGGAGTACGCACCGTTGATCACCCAGTCCGCATTGCCACAGGTGTTGCAGTGCGCGTTGTCAAACAGAACGACCTTGTTGCCGCCAGTCTGAGGTGGAGTCGTGCCACCATCTCCGCCGCCACTGTCGGTGCTGATCGAGTTTTTCGCGTTCGGTGTCCCGTTCAGCGCGGTCGATTGGCCCCAGGTAGCCTGCAGTGTAGAAGTACCGTCTGCCGATTTGCGCTCCAAGGAGTAGCCGTTGCCATTGCCGCCCCAAGAAGTAATGAATTCAAAGCCGTCGATCTTGTCGGCAGCACTCCACATGCCGTCTTTGTTGCTGTCGCGCACAAGATACACGCCGTCGCCGGAGTTGGAAAAAGCAGGTCCGGTCGAAGTCCACTTCAGCGTAGCGGACGAATTGGAAGCCCCGATGGTCAGATAGCCGCCTGCCGGAATGGAAGTGCCTGTCGGAATCCAATATTCACCTTCCGCGGTGTCGGTGCCTTCGTTGTCCGACAGAAGGAGCCCGGATACGTCGATCGCAGCGGACGTCGGATTGTACAGTTCCACCCATTCCCCGCCCGAAGTTTGATTCCACATCACTTCGTTGATCACGATGTTGCTCGCCGCGTTCGCATGGTTGAAACCAGTAGGAAGAGCGGCCGTGCCCACCAAAGCAACGGCCAGCATCGCAGCGCCTAACAGCTTGTTCTTTTTCATAAGATTACCTCCCGATCATTCTGATTTAGCCTGTGTTTACAGGTCTTTTGCCAACCACTCCACGGTGTTCACCGCGAGTTTGGAGATGCTGTATAGTGGCCAAGAGTTGTAGTTGGCCACAGATGTCAAACCGCTTCCGTCATTGTGCGGGGAAGAGTCACCGTTTGCTCAGTGGCCGTGAAATTTGTGTTCGGCTCAGGCAGAATCAAAACACACACGCCTGCTAAGACCCTAGTAAAAGTTTTATCGGCCCAAACGTAATTATATATCAGAGATGTTCAAATATCATTAAGAAATCATTAATAAAATTCATTTTTCGAGAAGTCAGACATCTGACCAAATAAAAAGAACCCGCTCAGAGCGAGTTCCCGATGTCTTCAATCGTTTCTAATGAGGAGACAAAATGCTCCAAGAGCGGCACCACATCCTCGATGTTGTCTTCATCGATCTTGCCGCGAAAAGATAAGGTGATGCGGTAGATCCCATCTGGCTCCTCCATATGTTTGCGCTTTTCGGGCTGCGGCTCAAATGGCGCAAGGCGTTCATGCACCACCTCCGCCACTTCGGCCCACACCGCTTGAAAATGATCATCCAAGGCGGGACTTTGCACAACCATCCGCTCCGGCATTTCGAATGACATAGTCAAAAGCACGCCCGGAACTTCATCGGCCAGCCGCATCAGCCGCAGCTCGGAAGCAAAATCGACCAAGGTCGAGGTCAGCTCCAACTTGCCGATACAGGTTGCATGTTCCGGTTTCTCTACCTTCATCACAAACGTGCGCGCCATCGTGGCGAGATTGACCAGATCCTCACGCCCGGAGACCAAGATTCGCCCCTCGCGGTCAAGATCGTACAAGGCCCCTTCAAACACCACTTTCAAATTGTCATAGATGGTCGGATCGAACACCTTTCGTCCCTCCGTTTCTGCTGAGAATTCTTCTACTTCCTATGGTACAATAAGGGAATACAACCAAGTAACACTTCTACAGAATCTAATTATATAGAGGGGGATATACATTGAACACCGAAATGCAAAATTTTCTGGATCGCGTGATTCCAACGTATCGCAAACTGACGATCGATTCTTCGATCGCCTACTGGGAAGCCACCAATCACGGCAATCCAGAAGCGGAAGCACGCTACAGCGCGCTGAAATCAGAATATATGAAACTGCTGGCCAACCGTGAAGATTTCGCAGAACTGAAGCGATTGAAAGAGAGCGGCGCGGTGACCGATCCACTGCTCGCCCGTCAGTTGGTCATCCTCTATAACCAATATGAGCAACAGCAGATGGACGATGCCGACATCGAAAAGCTAGTCGCGATGGAAACGGAAATCGAGAGCATCTACAACACGTTCCGCGCCACGATCGACGGCGAGAAAAAATCGGACAACGAAATCAGCGACATCTTGCGCCAAGAGCTGGACAACACCAAACGCCAAACGGCATGGGAAGGTTCCAAGCAGATCGGCGTCGCTGTTGCCGACAAAGTGCTGGACGTGGTTCGCTTCCGCAACGCGATCGCGAAGAAGCTCGGCTATGACAATTTTTACACGATGAACCTGACATTGCAGGAACTGAACGAAAGCGAACTGTTCGATCTACTTGGCGAACTGGAGCGCCAGACGCTGGCTCCTTATGCCGCGATGAAGCAGGAACTGGATGCGGAACTGTCACAGCGCTACGGCATCGACCCGTCGCAGATGCTCCCGTGGCACTATTCCGATCCGTTCTTCCAAGAGGTCCCGGTGATGTCCGACCTCGATCTCGACAAGTATTTTGTCGATCAGGACGTGGTGGCGCTGACCAAAAAGTATTTTGACAGCATCGGTCTGACCGACATGCAAAAGATCATCGACAACTCCGACCTGTACGAGCGCGAAGGCAAGTACCAGCATGCCTATTGCACAAACATCGACCGTGAAGGCGATACGCGGATGCTGTGCAACGTGCGCAACAACGACTACTGGATGTCTACGATGTTGCACGAAGCGGGCCATGCGGTGTATGACTACTACAACGACCCGTCGCTTCCGTATGTGCTGCGTGATGCGGCGCATACGCTAACCACTGAGGCGATCGCGATGCTGTTCGGCCGCCTGACCAAAAGCGCAGACTTCCTAATCCAAATCGCCGGCGTTCCGGCTGATGAAGCCCACTCGTTAGAAGCGGAGTTCAACAAACAACTAACGCGCACCATGCTGATCTTCGTGCGTTGGAACCTCGTCATGACGCACTTCGAGCGCGACCTGTACAAGAATCCGGAACAAGACCTGAACAAGCTGTGGTGGGACTATGTTGAGCGCTTCCAACTTGTCACCCGTCCGGAAGACCGCAACCTCCCCGACTGGGCGGCAAAAATTCACCTCGCCGTCGTGCCGGTCTATTACCAAAACTACATGCTGGGCGAACTGACCGCCTCGCAATTGCAAGCGGCGCTCTCTCGCGACCTGAACATCACCTCGATCACAAGCGACACGCGCATCGGTGAATGGCTCACCCAAAAATTCTTCAAACCAGGTGCTCGCTGGTCTTGGAACGAAAAGATCGCCAAGGCGACTGGAGAACCGCTGAGCCCGCAATACTTCGTCACCCAATTCGTACAAGCATAAATCAACAACATAATCGACAAAAAAGGCCGGGGAATCTCCCCGGCCTTTACGTATACTTGACGGTCTGTGGCGTGTTCCCCCAGCCGCTATTATTTGGGTAAGCGAATGGTGATCGTCGTACCGACACCTTTTTTCGATTGGACGTCCAGATGGCCGCGATGCTCTTTGATGATCTTCGAGGATACGGTCAGACCAAGCCCCGTTCCTTCCGTTTTCGTGGAATAAAACGGGCTGCCGAGGTTGTGCAGCTCCTCGTCGGTCATGCCGATACCCGTGTCGATCACCTGTAGGACGACATACTTTTCGTCCTCTTCTGTGCGCACCGTCAGCGTACCGCCGACGTTCATCGCTTCCAGCGCATTTTGCATCAGGTTGAGCACGACCTGTTGGATCGCCTCTTTGTGCATCTGCACGGACGACAGCACGCTCAGTTCTGTCACCACCTGAATGTTGCGCAAGATCGCTTGGTTCTGCACAAGGATCAGCACCCGTTCGATCACCGTATTTAAAGAGATCGTCTCCCGAATCACATCGCTTGGCTTCGTCATCAAGAGGAAGTCGCGGATGATCTTCTCCATCCGATCGACCTCTTCGACCATGATGCGCGTGTACTCCTTGATCTCGCCTTCCTGCTCCATCGTCTTCAGCCGATGCAACAACTGCAAAAAACCTTTGATCGAGGTCAGCGGGTTGCGAATCTCATGCGCCATCGCAGCTGCCAACTGCCCGACAACTGCTAGCTTCTCAGACTGGATGATCTCACGCTGGAACTTTTTCTCCTCGGTCACATCGCGGAAACAAAGCACTGCGCCGACCCGAAGCCCTTGTTCATCGAACAGATCGGACCACTCAAAATCACTCAAGATGCGCTCGCCAACCTTCAGCTCGATCGCGCCCTTTTGCATGATCTGATCCAACAAGGCCTGTGGGTGTTCGGGCTGCAGACGGCTGAGCACCTCGAGCGCCGTCTTGCCTTGCAGATCGGCCAGCGTTCCTTTCAGCCAATCGCGTCCCCGCTGGTTGATCTCGACCAAGGTCAGATCAGGTTGAAACAGCAGGATCGCCCGCGGGTCCGCTTCGATCACATAATGGTAGCGGGCGTGGAGCAGAGCCCCTTCTTTTTGCCTGCGTCCATGTCTTCCATACGGGCTGTATCTATTGAAAAAGAAGGCAGATCCTGCCACACAAACTACCGCAATCGCCAAAGACACACCGAGAACTAAGAAGTCCATCGAATCCCTCCTAGAAGCGGGTTCGTCCACAGGGGTATAGGCCCGCTTTAGAAGAAATTCGGCGTTTTTTACTAGAACTCCTTCGTTGTTCTTAATTTTGTACACAACGAATGAAAATACCTTGCATTTTTTAATAAAAGGAACTAGGTAGCGTTCCGCTGGCTTATTCCTTACATCTCAGCAGGTGCTTCCAACCCGAGCAGGCGAAGACCTTCCTTGAGCGCGATCGCCGTCGCGGCCACCAGTTGCAAGCGTGCCTGTTTCACCGCTTCATCCTCGGCGAGCACGCGAACGTTCGCGTAAAATTTGTTAAATGCTTGCGCGAGGTCGATGATGTATTTGCCAAGCACCGACGGGTCGAACTCGTCTGCTGCACGCTTGATCACATGCGGGAAGTTGAGCAAGAGCGTGACCACCGCCCAAGACTCCGGCCCTTCCAGCGCCCCTTCAGGCAGAGTGACCGCTGTGTTTTCCACATAGCCTGCTTTGCGCAAAATCGAGTTGGCGCGCGCATGTGTATACTGCACATACGGCCCGGTTTCGCCTTCGAAAGTCAACATCTCTTCCCAGGAGAAGTTGATGTCGTTCATGCGGTAGTTTTTCAAGTCATGGAAGATGATCGCGCCTACCCCGACTTGCTCTGTCACTTTGTCTTGGTTCTCCAGTTGCGGGTTCTTCTCGGCGATCACTTTTTTCACATCGTCTACCGCCGTCTGCAGCACTTCGTCGAGCAGAATGACTTTGCCTTTGCGGGTTGACATTTTCTTACCGTCTTTGAGCATCATGCCAAACGGGATGTGATGCATCTCTTGCGCCCACTCGTAGCCCATCTTTTCCAGCACTTTAAACACTTGGCGGAAGTGCAAGCGCTGTTCATTGCCGACCACATAGAGCGCTTTGGTAAATTTGTAGGTATCCTGACGATAAAGAGCTGCGGCCAGATCGCGAGTTGCGTACAGCGTCGCACCGTCCGATTTTTTGATCAGGCACGGCGGCATGTCATACTCGTCGAGCTTGACGACCATCGCCCCTTCGTCTTCTACGAGCAGACCTTTGGCTTCCAGTTCGTTGACGACGCGATCCATCTTGTCGTTGTAGAACGCTTCGCCATGCAGGGAGTCGAACTTGATGCCCATCAGTTCATACGTTTTGTTAAACTCCTGCAAAGACTCATCGCGGAACCATTGCCAGAGCTGCTCGGCATCGGCATCGCCATCTTCCAGCTTTTTAAACCACTCCCGACCTTGATCTTCCAGTTCCGGATGCGCTTTGGCTTCCTCATGAAACTTGATGTACAGGCGGAGCAGTTCAGGGATCGGATTCTCGCGCACCGCCTCTTCGCTACCCCACAGTTTATAGGCGACGATCAGTTTGCCAAACTGGGTGCCCCAGTCGCCAAGGTGGTTGATCCGCACCGGGCTGTAGTTCATCTTTTCCAGCAGATTTGCAAGCGCGTTCCCGATGACGGTCGAGCGCAGATGACCCATCGAAAACGGCTTGGCGATGTTTGGCGACGACAGGTCGATCGTCACATGCGCGCCACCGCCGAGGTCTTGGGCGCCATAGTTCTCACCTTGCGTCAACACCGCTGTGATCACATCGCGGGCGACCGCTTGCTGGTCGAGGAAGAAGTTGATGTACGCACCGACCACTTGCAAGTTGGAAACCGGCACGCCCGCCTCTTGCAACGCCGGGGTCAATTGGGCCGCCACATCTGCCGCGATCACAGGCGGCGCTTTGCGCAGCGTTTTCGCCAATTGGAAGCAAGGGAACGCAAGGTCACCCATCTTTTGATCTTTTGGCGTTTCCAGCATTTTGGTGACGGTCGCTAAATCGAGGTTGACCACCTGTGCAATCTGTTCTGCAATCTTATGTTTGTACGGCATCTTCCACACACACCTTTTTATCAGAATAGTTCAATCAAATAAAAAAGCTCTCGTCTCCTTGGAAAGAGACGAGAGCTGTTGCTCCCGCGGTACCACTCTTGTTGCCCGTCTCATCGACACGAGCCAACTTCTGCATCTGCTGTAACGGGCAGTCCCGGCACACCCTACAAAAAAAGTTCAGGCAGCGTCTCAGAGGTGCGCTTCTCCACATGCTTCCCCGTCAGGCTTCCACCATCCCTGACTCGCTGGCGTTCCGCAAGCAGATACTCGCCTCATCACAGACTGTATATTTTTCATATTATAACGCAAAGATTTCCATCCTGCAACCGATCCCGTTTAGCCGACGATGCGGTTGCGTTTGACATAGCGGTTGTACGTCTTATAGAACAGGCTGGCCGTCCCGACCAGGCAGGCAAGATCGTCAGCATAGCCGACCAAAAACAGAAAATCGGGAATCAGATCGATCGGGGAGATGATATAGACGATACCACCTGCGATCAACAGTTTATCACGCCGCGGCGTGTGTGGGTCCTTAAACATGCCAACAACATTTTGGAAAAAACCAGGCTTATCCATTTCGCACGCCCTCCCTCTTTTGCTACCATTATAACCAAGCGGACGGTGAAAATGAAAGGGACGACACGAGATTGGCAATATTTCTTACGATAAGAAAAACAACCCTTCCTCCAATCGGGAAGGGTTGTCTTGTGATCAAGCGAGCTTAGAACACTTTCTCTGCAAAGTCGGAGAGGTTGTTCAGCGAGAGGTTATCGATGTCAGCATGCAACGAGTTCCCGTGCGAGTCCATGGTGACGATCGCTGCGAAGCCTTCGACTTCGAGGTGCCACATCGCTTCTGGAATACCAAATTCCATCAGGTCTACGCCTTTTACCTTTTTCACGCAACGTGCATAGTATTGCGCGGCGCCGCCGATCGCGTTCAGGTAGACTGCGCCGTGCTCCTGCAAGCCTTTCAGCGTTTTCGGACCCATACCGCCTTTGCCGATGACGGCGCGCAAGCCGAACTTTTTGATGATGTCCGCTTGGTACGGCTCTTCGCGGGAAGAGGTGGTCGGGCCAGCCGCCTTGACATGCCATTCACCGCTGTGATCTTTCATCATGACCGGGCCACAATGGTAGATCACGCCGCCGTTCAAATCAACAGGGGAGGTGTGCTCCGGCTCGATCATGTATTTATGGAACGCATCGCGACCAGTGTGCATCTCACCGTTGATGATCACCACATCGCCCACTTTCAGATCGCGCACTTGCGCTTCGGTGATCGGAGCTTGCAATACCACGGTGCGCGTGTCATCATCGCTCTCCACCGCTTCTTTCTTCGACACATCGATCGGATCGACCGCTTCTTTAAACTGCCAGTCTTTGATCGCACCAGTCTCTGCATCGAGCACGACACCCAGACGGCGGAACGCCCAGCAGTTGTAGGCGACCGAAACATAAAACGATGCCGGGAGACGGTTCATCACACCGATTTTACAGCCGAGCAGAGAGACTTTGCCACCAAAGCCCATCGTGCCCACGCCGAGGTGGTTCGCCTTCTCCATGATATAGTCTTCCAGTTTCGCAAGGTCTGCGATCGGGTTGACATCATCGGTGCGGCGGAACAGTTGGTCTTTGGCCAGCGTGTAGCCGGAGGTGCGATCACCGCCGATGCCGACACCGATGAAGCCTGCCGAGCAACCTTGCCCTTGCGCCTGATAGACCGCGTGCAGGATACACTTGCGGATGCCATCTAGGTCGCGGCCCGCCTTGCCGAGCCCTTCCAGTTCGGTCGGCAGCGAGTATTGAATGTTCTTGTTCTCACAGCCGCCGCCTTTGAGGATCAACTGCACTTCAATCTCATCGCGTTCCCACTGTTCGAAGTGGATCACCGGAGTGCCCGGGCCGAGGTTGTCGCCCGAGTTGGTTCCGGTCAGCGAATCGACCGAGTTCGGGCGCAGTTTGCCCATCTTGGTCGCTTCGACAATCGCTTCCTTTATCTCTTTCTTCATGATGATCTGGTTCGCACCGACCGGAACGTGCACGTGGAAGGTCGGCATGCCGGTGTCTTGGCAGATCGGCTGCTCTTCTTCCTGCGCCATCACGATGTTTTCCGCGATCGTATCGAGTGCGAGCGAGGAACGATTGCCCAACTCCTCTTCCAGACGCGCTTTCGTCACCGCTTTGCGAACGTCTGACGGCAGATTGGTCGAGGTTTCGATGATCAGTTTCAGCATGCTCTCTTTAAATTGTTGCATGTATTATCTATCCCCTTTGTCAAGCGGTTGCCCGCAGGTTCCGTGGTAAACTCTCAACCCCTTCATTATAGAAAAGTTCCCTCAATCTTGCAAAAGAAAAACACCCCGCAACGAGACGCGAGGTGCCAATCTGCTAGTTTTGCTTCACGTTTGTTTCTTCTTTGACCACTCCGCTCTCCAGGTCCACAGACAGGGACCAATTGCTCTCCGGGCCGGGGATCAGTTTGAGCACTCGAGTCGGGTATGTCTCTGGCCCCGTGATCATCGGAACGCGATCCATATAACTCACGTCGGGCCGATCCCATATTTTTTGCGACGTTTTTCCATCGGCGCCAACCTGCCACAACTGCAACCTCCCATAGCGCATTTTCGAACTGGTCGTCGGTTCGTAAGGTTCATTCTCCCCCCAGGTCGAGACCAGATACTCGTAAGGCCCAGGCGTCTCGGTCATGATGATTCTCGTCTCGGAGCCTGCCGCCATGATCGGTATCAATTCATATGTTCGCAGGCGGTACTGATAGAAAGTATGCTGCCAGCCCGTCATTTTCTTGTTCGGCTCGTCGCGAACGAAGTCGGCAAGAAAATGCAGGACACCCTGCTCTGCGCGCACCACTTTAGCCGTTCCATTTTTCGACTCGGCGAGCGTTACCCACTCTTTGTCGCCCTGCTTCAACAGAATCTGATACCCGTTGCTGATCACCACATACTCGTCTTCCATCACAAGTTGGTTATAATAGCGTTCCTTCGTTTCGAGCAGAACGTCCAGCTTGCCGCTCTTCCACTCCGCCGCCACGATTTGCTGAGTTAGGGTCGAGTGGTCGAGTTGCGCGAAGATCACCTTGTCTGTCCGCATATCCCCTTCTCGTTGCACCAGAATCTCACCTGTTGTCGCCAGCTTTTGTACCTGCAAGGTGTTGAAATCGAGCAGATACAGGCGATCCTCAACATTCGCGCGCTGCTTTGTAACATTTTTGACAAGCAGCGCGATCGAATCGTCACGCTCCCCGTAAAAACTGATCTGCTCGTCGGGCGTAAAGGCAAACAACTGCGTCCACTCGCCATCCTGAACGACAAAAACTGCTTCCGCGTTATAGATCAGCTCTACGTTGCGCTCAGGGGACCGATAGAACATGGTGAACCCGAGCGATTTGTACTTGGTCTCCCTCTGCTTCCAATCATCCTGATCACCCGATTGGACGCTCGGCACTTTGGTCTCGGGTGGAAGAGGCTGGCCACTCGACAGAAAGCCTTCCATCCGCACGGGGATGAAAATGGCCAGTGCTACCACGGCAAGACCGACAACTCCTGTCAGCAAATGATTCCATTTTGACCAAAACAGTCGGCGCCGCCCTGTTTGCCGCACCTGCTCCCAAGCGGCCGCCCGTTCCTTGGCCAGTTCAAAATCGGTCGGGGTCGTTTTCAATTGCTCGAACGCTCGCTCTAAACTTTCTGGTAGTTCGACTCGATCTTGCATGCAAGTTCCTCCCCTCGTTCCCAAATGTCGCGCAGTTTGATGATGGCGCGGTGGGTCAGCACACGCACCCTCGTGTCGTTCGTGTTCATGATGATCGCCGCATCGGACACCGAAAAATCATGCAGATAGCGCAGCACGATCACTTCCCGATACTGCTCGGACAACTGTTCAAGCGCCACATGCAATTCGCTGCTGAGCAAGCGCTGCTCCCATTCGGCCTCCATCGTGTAGCTCGCTTCTGCTTCCGCTTTGATGTCCTGTTCATACTGCTTTGCGATGCGTTTTCGCCGGAAAAACTTGCGCCACATCGAGTTGAGCTGATTGTGAGCGATGGCAAAAAGCCAAGTCTTATATCCGCACTCGCCGCGAAATTTTTCAAAATTGCGATATGCTTGAATGAAAATATCTTGCACGAGATCTTCAACCTCTTCGCGATGCTGTACCGACTGCCGCACAAAACGGTAGACATCCCCGTAATGATCGTTGTACAGCTCGCGGAAGAGTCTCTCCGTCTCTCCTTTCACGCGCTCGCCCCCTTTCTGACTATTGGTGGTCACGAAAACGATTTTCGTTACAAAAAAATAAACCGGGGTTCCCCCCGGTTCTGATGATCAGATGATTGCTTCTCGTTATACATGTACCGCGATCAATCGTTCGCCGATGCCGCGGATGTCGCCCGCGCCCATCGTCAGCACCAAGCCCGCTTTTCCGGCACGTTGTTGCAAAATCCATTCTGTGCCCTCTTCCAGTGTGTTCACGAGATGAACGGTCTTGCCGCGCGCCGCAATTCGCTCGGCGAGCAGATTGGTCAATTCTTCCGCACGATCGCCCACTTCACGAGCCGATTGATAGATCTTGACCAGCATCACTTCATCGGAAAGCGTCAGCGCGTCGGCAAATTCGTCGAGGAATGCTAACGTCCGCGAGACCGTGTGCGGTTGAAACACGGTGAGCAGGTGATCGCGTGCGAACGAACGCTTCACCGCTTTGAGCGTCGCCTCAATCTCACTCGGATGATGCGCATAGTCATCGTACACCTCAACATCGCCCAGACGGCCGAGATAGTCGAAGCGACGATACACCCCGCCAAAATTGGTAAACGACTTTTGTACCGCCTCGAACGGAACCTGCAAGATTCGCGACAAGGTGATCGCAGCGAGCACATTCAATACGTTATGTTCGCCGATCGCGCGCACCTCAATCGTTCCCAGCTGCTGTCCGCGTTCCCATGCCATGAAGCTGATCATCCCGCGCTGCTCTGTCACATCGGTCGCATAGATGTCATTTGTATGATTCAATCCAAAATAGAGAATCTTACCTGTGGAGACGAGTTGACGGCACAGCGCTTGATCTCCCCAAGTGATCAAATGACCATCTTCAGGCACTTTGTCCACAAAGGTCTGAAAGGCATCGAACACATCGTCGATCCCTGAAAAATAGTCCGGATGGTCAAAGTCGATGTTGTTGATGATCGCAATTTTAGGGCTATAGTTATGAAAATTGCGGCGATACTCGCACGCCTCAGCCACCAGATGGCCAGTTCCATACCGACCGTTGGTGCCGATGTTGTAGTTCTTGCTGCCGATGATGGCCAGCGGATCGAGTTCGGCAAACAAGAGCATGTTGGCGATCATCGAAGTGGTCGTCGTCTTCCCATGCGTGCCGGAGACGGTGACGGTCGATTCCATCCGACTTTCCATCAAACGGCCAAGCATCTGCGGGTAGGTCAGCACTTCGATGCCAAGTTCTCTTGCTGTTTTAATCTCGATATGATCATCTCCGTATGCCGGAGAGTGGCAGACGATATCTGCGTCTTGTACATTGTGGGCAGACGGTCCGGAGATCTGCGTGATGCCAGCCTGGCGCAGCAGTTCATCCGTAAAGAAAACCGCGTCTGTGTCCGAACCGGTCACCTCGCAGCCCATGCGTGCGTACACTTGTGCGAGCGCACTAATCCCTGAGCCTTTGATTCCCACGAAGTGAATTTTCTGCACTGGACGTACCTCCCATGATCCTCTCCCAATCGCAATATCGCGAAATGGGGATAACAGTCTTAGTATGGGCAAAACCTGAACAAAATGCAATTGTAGAATTATTACAATCATATGTCTGATTGTTCGTGCAACACGAGCAGTCCGCCGAAATAAAGAGAGGACACCCCTCAGGGTGTCCCTATTTTAACGAATCATCCACCGGTTCGACATGGATGTGGACATATTCGATCTGCTCCTCTTCAAACAACAACTGTTCAATCTGCTCGGTGATATCATGCGATTCGCCAACCGTAAGCTCTGCATCGACACCGATCACCGCATCTACGTACACATTGCTGCCATGCGTGCGGGCTTTGATGTCGATGATCGAGCGCACCTGTGGCACGCATAGGATCATGCCTTCCAGCAGTTTCAGATGTTCCTCATCATACCCGTCGGTCAAGGCGTGCGTCGCTTCTCGGAAAATCCCATAGGCCGTCTTTAATATGATCACTGCCACCAACAGCGCAGCGATCGGATCGAGCCAATGCCATCCGAACTGGGCACCCAAAATCCCGACAAACGCACCGATCGAAACGAAGGCGTCCGAACGGTTGTCCGCTGCTGCGGCCAGCACCGCCTGGGACTTGATCCGCTTGCCAAGGCGTAGATTGTACTGCCCGACAAACAGCATGACGCCAGCCGAGAACAGAGCCACCCACATCCCAATCGGATCTGGCACGGCAAAGTCGCGGTGGATCATGCTCTGTATCGCATCCCACAACACATTGATGCCTACGCCCGCCATGATCAGCGCCGCGATGAACGTCGCCACCGTCTCCGCCCGATAATGACCGTATTTGTGGTCTTCATCGGCAGGTTTGCGCGCAATGCGCAGACCCACCAGCACGGCGACTGAAGCTACGATGTCCGTCGAGTTATTCAACCCGTCGGCAAACAGAGCTTTCGAATCGGACACGTAGCCGATGAACAGCTTCAGTGCAGACAAAATCAGATAGGCCACTATGCTGATCCATGCACCACGTTCTCCCTGTTTCATCATCGCTTGCTTGTCATCCATCGTCCCCGCTCCCATCTCATTAGACTCTGCATGTAAGATGGTACCCTCTGAACCCCGTTTTAGTCTACGGAAACGTTGTTGGGCGCGGGCAACAAACGCCTTGGGCTCCCGTCCCTGCACGCTCAATGGATGTCACCGCTCGAGGTGGTAATTTCTCCTCGGTGCTTGCCGACCCCCTCTTTGGTCATTTTCTCACGCAGTTGTTCGACCAGATAGCGCCCTAACATTTCGTACAGTTCTTGGCGATTCATCTGCCGAATGATGTCGAGCAAATGATCGCTTTTTAACTCTTCCAAGATCCCAGAGACGATGACGACCGCATCTTCCTCATCACCGACCAGTTGTTCTCTGTAGTGGCTGTAGAGATCGTTCACAAACTTCATCGTCATCTGTTTACACGCTCCTTTTGGGAAAGCTACACAGGGATAGTTTCCCCGCCGGTTCTGCGAAAAATTTGTTACATATCTTGCTATCTCTTGCTATCGTACTCGACAACATGCTATCGTGCTAGGCGAGCACGACAAGGCCATCCCACAGCTTGAAGCCTGACAGACAAAAAGGCGACAGGGTTTCCTCTCCACGCGAGTTTGGAACGTCCCTGTCACCTTTTCAGCTGGCATTCAATTGTAAGCTCCATCACTTCGGCTGTGTACCTCCGGCAATTTTTTGTGGAAACACCTCATAGATCATCATCTCGCGCCGCAGTTCTTCGAGCCGAACTTTGACACGATTCATCTCCACATGATCTTCCGCTGCAATCGCATCTTGCAACGAGACCAGTTCATAGTCCAACTCCAGCCGCAACACAGGAATTCGTTTGGCGATCGCTTGGCTTTTAAACGCTTTGATCACATCTTCACTCGACACATGAATCGGTTTTTCGTACACAACTTTTTTACGTGGTCCATTGAGTTCCATAATCGATTGCGCCTCCCCATTCGTTATTTTTGAAATCAAGATCGGCCCTTCCGTAAAATGTTTGATCACGGCACATCCTCTTGCACGAAACAAAGTAAATTGAAACGCTTGAATCAACCCCATATCATGCAGGTGATACGTTCCGGTCAGGATAAACTTTCCGGCTTGCTGAGCGAAGCGGAACTCCTGTTTATCGATGGCGGTGATCACCTTGAGGATCACGCCGTCCTGCCCTTCCCGCCAGTGCATGCTGGCACCGCTTTGCACCAGCTTTCCCAAAAATTGCTCCAGATCGGACTTCTGCAGTTCCATGCTGACATCGCAGTATTCGGCGTCCCAATTCTGCTTGGCCATCAACATCCCCCCCTTCTTTGTTTTATTATACTCAATATTCTGACTTTTTGCCATACCTGCTCGCTTCTTACTAATGGATACGTAGTAAACTCGTGTGATCTGACGGTCGAGAGTAAAAATAGGCAGGGCGCTCATGTCCCCGCCTGCTAACTCAATCTTTCAGAATGCGCAGATCTCCGCTCGACGTTTCGATCTGGACTGTCGGTCCGCCATCGCCAATGGTTGCCGTCAGCCGATGATCCTCTTTGACAGACGCATCCATCGGGAAAGCAACGCTCGCATTCCCTGACGCGGAGCGGAAGTTCAGTTTGTAAAAGGCTGTGGTCGGCAGAAGCAGTTCGACATCGCCAGAAGTGGTCAACAGATCGATTCCTTCATGTAGCGCGATCATCCCGATGCGGAGATTACCAGAGGTGGCGTGCGCGCGCACTTTCCCGGTCAGATCGAGCAGGCGTTGCTCACCTGAGCTGGACTGCACTTCGATCCGCTCTCCGGTCCATTTGCGCAAGGTGATGTCGCCTGACGTGCTTTCCAGATGCACTTCCCCGATCATATTTTGCAAATCCTGTTCGCCCGACGTGCTACTAACCTGCAAACGCTTGCCTTGCAGGTCCCGCCCTCGAATATCGCCCGATGACGTTTTGATCGTCATGGTCTCAGCTTGCTGCCCTGTTGCTTGCACATCCCCAGAAGCTGTGGTGACGCTCAGCTCATTGTACAATTTCTCCGGGACGCGCACCTCAAGGCGGAGATTGCGCTCCTCCAAGATTCCGAGCTGGAAATGCGATTTGTGCCGGAGTTCGATCGACAGCGTTTCTCCTTGCAGGTCTGTGTTCAGTTCGTACTCCCGGCCGCCAATTCCGCCGCGCAGCACTTGGCCGGTGAAATCCACATGTACGTTGTCATCGTTCGATTTCAAAAGGTTGACATCGGTGCTAAAGGCTCGGACTTGAACCGCTGTCACTTTGTTTCCGTCAAACGTTGTATGTTCGTCATAATCCCGCGCTTCTCGGTTGAACCAAGTGTACGCGCTGAGCGCCGCACCTAGTATCAAGCATATCAGCACGGTCGCTGCTGTGATTTTGATCGCTTTCATTCAGACTCCTCCTTCCACAGTTTCATCTCAGTTCTCCATCTATGTAGACGCACGTTTGGTCATTACTACTTCAATCAATCAGAAAAAAACGACCCACTTGCCACGAAAGGCTAAGTGGTGGCTTTCGGTTGTTGCTCGTGAAGTACCGGACATGGTGCACATGCCGCCGAAATTGGTTTACATAATAGAAAGGCACCCTGATGATCAGGGTGCCTTTCCGCTCATATAGATCGATTACAGAGTAACCGCTTTGTATGCGTTTACGCGGCCATGGATCCACCAGGAACCGGTGCCGGTGATCACGTCAGCAGTCGAATGGATCTTGTTAACGATGGTTGCCGGGGAAGCGGAAGTGCCGTAGCGCTGCCATACCAGACCTGCAACACCTGCAACTACCGGAGTAGCCATCGAGGTACCGGACATCGTGGTCATGCCGCCGCCTCTAGCAGTGGAGAGGATCGCGTTGCCCGGAGCAGCGATGTCAACCCAAGTGCCGTAGGTGGAGAAGGAAGCTTTTCCGTCAGTGCTGGTGGTTGCAGCAACGGACACAACGTTGTTGTAGTTAGCCGGGTATTGAACAGCCGTGTTGCCGTTGTTACCAGCAGCCGCTACGATAACAGCACCTTTGCCCCATGCGTAGTCGATATCCGCTTGGAAGCTAGCGGAGTAGCTGCCGCCGCCCAAGGACATGGAGATTACTTTCGCGCCGTTGTCAGCAGCCCAACGTACGCCAGCGGAGATGTCGGAAGTGTAGCCCGAACCAGCTGCGTTCAGAACTTTAACCGGCATGATACGAGCGTTCCAGTCAACACCTGCACCGTTCGTGGAGTTGTTGGTGTTAGCAGCTGCGATACCTGCGCAGTGCGTACCGTGGCCGTGGTCATCGTTCGCGTTCGTAGTGCCGCTTACGAAGTTGTAACCAGCAACGATTTTGGAAGACAGGTCCGGGTGAGTCAAGTCAACGCCGGTGTCAACGATTGCGATTTTAACTGCAGTAGAACCTGTATAGAAGTCCCAAGCGGAGTTCGCTTGGATGCGAGTCAAGTGGTATTGGCTGCCGTAGGACGGATCGTTCGGCGTAGTTACATCGACCGACAGGATTTGGTCGAATTCTGCAGATTCAACGTTCGGGTCAGCTTTCAGTTGAGCGAGAACGTCAGCCGCTTTGTCAGCATCAACTTTCAGGATCTTCTTGCCAGTAGCGGTGGTTTTCTTCACCGATGCGCCGTGAGCTTTTGCTACAGACGCAGATACGTCTGTTTTGCCAGCTTTGAACGTAACGATGAGTTGGTCAGTACCGGTGGTGTTTGCTACTACAGCCGGTTTTACGTCCGCAGATGCTGCGGAAACGCCTGCTACCGGAAGCAGGGATGCGGTCATTGCGACTGCCACGAACGCAGTTGCGAATTTGTTGAACTTCGCCATTTTAATGGCCCCCTTTATTTATATTGTGAAGGTTTTTTCACCTTCTGACTATATTGTATATCTTATAATTCATTAATACAAATCAGGAATTATTCAAATACACCCACCATTGAACCTGTTTTCTTATCGTTTCGCCAATTTTCAGCCGTTTTCGTTATCTCTAATTATTTTACTTTCTACTTATCTAATGGAACAAACCTTTTATTTGTATATTCGTTCGTTGAATTTGTTTTAAATTTATTTTCCTAAATGATGATTCGCTTATGGAAACAAGAAAAGAACACCTCTTGATCAGAGGTGTTCTGCTCGACCCTGCTTGTTAACGCAAATTGATCTTGCCGTAGTTCCAATACGTACCAGTGCCTGCTATCGGTGTCGCTCGGCTGCCCAGATAACTGATGATGCCTGCATTTGTATAAGTCGGATACTTCGACCACGCCAGCGTGACAGCACCAGCGACGATCGCACTGGACGTCGAAGAACCGGACATGGTAGTCCAGCCGCCGCCCATCTTGCTCGATACGATGCTCGAACCAGGTGCGGCAAAATCGACCCAGCTGCCGTAGGAGCTGAAGGATGCTTTCAAATCGGAAGATGTGGTCGCTGCCACAGCTACCACATTGTTGTAAGCGGCTGGGTATTGCGCCAACGTGCTGCCGCTACTGCCCGCCGCTGCGGTCAGCACAACGCCTTTGCTCCACGCATAGTCGATCACATTTTGAAACGCTGTCGAGTAGCTTCCACCACCGATCGACATGTTGATGACCTTCGCGCCATTGTCGGCTGCCCACTGCACGCCGCTGATGATCGTCGAGGTCGTGCCGCCGCCCGTAGCATCAAGCACTTTGACTGGCATGATTTTCGCATACCAGTCCACACCTGCGCCAAGCACCGCGTTGTTGGTGTTCGCAGCCGCGAGCGTGGCCATGAAGGTACCGTGTCCCTGATCATCGTTGGCATTCGTATTCATGGCCACAAAATTGTAGCCTGGTACGATCTTGCCGACCAGATCGGGATGGGTGAGGTCAACCCCCGTGTCGATGATCGCGATCACATTCGAAGCGCTGCCTCTGTTCGTATCCCACATCACGTCAGCGCCGATGTTCGGCAAGTGCCATTGGCTACTATAGAGCGGGTCGTTCGGGGTGGTAGCAAGTGCCGTATAGATATAGTCAAGTTCTGCTGCCGCCACGTCCGAGTCCCCTTTGAATTTGGCAAGGTACTCTTCCGTTTTCCCCATTGGCACTTTCACTAGTTTCCACTCCGCGCCGCCGAGCGACTTCGCTTCGCTTGCGCCAAGTTTTTTCGAAAGCACAGCAGCATCCTTGCCCGGTTTTACTTTCACGAGGATCTGGCCTTCCACATAGGAATTCCCCGCTCGATCCTTGCTCGGTTGCTCAGCAGAGGCACCGCTTGCCGGCACCACCGCTGTCACCATCGCCAACGTGAGGAAAAAACCTGCCCATCTGTTCCCGCTTTTCACCGTATATGACCTCCCTTGTCGTTTGTCAATGCAGTGTAGCATTTAGAATCCGAAGACCGTTTGATAGGCATTGACACGCCCAAACGGCTTGCCTGGGATCGGGTCAACCTGTGTGAGCACACGGTTTTGCACAACGCTATTCGTATAGGACAAGTTGCACGACCAGGCGAGGCTCATCACACCGGAGACGATCGCCGCTGAGTAAGAGACACCCGAGTAAATCGCCGTACCTCCGCCCATCTGGGTGGTCCTGATCATAGTGGCTGGAGCCGCGATGTCGATGTGACTTCCCGCGCTTGTCGGAACACCGCTCGCGTTGAGTCCGGTGACCCCGACCACGTTGGCATACGCGGCCGGATACATGACGGTGCCCCCGTAGCTATCATCCGCAGCGACGATGATGCATCCTTTGCTGTACGCATAGTTGATCGCATCTTGGAGCGATACGCTGGCGCCACCACCGAACGACATGTTGATCACGTTCGCCCCGTTATTGGCTGCGTAATAGATACCTTGGATGACATTGGAATAAGTGCCTGCTCCACTTGCGTTCAACACTTTGACGGGCAAGATTTTGGCCTGCCAATCGACACCCGTGATGTCGGTCAAGTTGTTGGAGCTGGCTGCGGCCACTCCGGCGACCGCTGTGCCGTGACCGTTATCATCGTCCGCGATGCTATCACCGTTGACAAAGTCATAGCCCGGCAGAATTTTACCGATCAGATCGGGATGATCAAGATCGACACCCGTATCGATGATCGCGATCGTGCGCGAGGAGGAGCCGGTCGTCACATCCCACGCTGCCGGGGCTTGAATCAGGTTGAGATAGGGCTGAGTTGAAAAAGCGGGGTCGTTCGGCGTCAACATGATGCCAGCCTGTTCTTCCCCGGTGATGCCGACTTGCTGGTCCACTTCCACCGCTTCAAGCTCCTTGTCCCGCTTGAGCTTGACGAGCGTTTGGGAGAGTCGTCCGCTCGGCACTTCTAAGACATACCAGTCACCTGTGCCAAGCTGTTCACCGAGCCGCACTCCATGCTTCAAAGCGATATTGCTGGCTTTCTTACCCGACTTCACTTTTACCAAAACGTTGGCTGTGGCAATTTTCCCCTTCGTCTCATCGAGCAGATTGATCGGAGTACCGACTCGGCCCTGCTCCACATAGGTAGCAGACCCCGCATAGGCGGGCAGGCTGACCGATACAGCCAACCCAAGTGCCAAAGTTGCTCCTACCGCTTTTTTGTTCCAATTCATTACGAATCCTCCCTTTCTATTTTAATAAATTACATTTTTATTATATATAAAACAAAGAATCAAATGTCAAGTTATGATTTCAAATTGTATATTTGGGCATGAAAAAACACCCCGCAACGTGTGCGGAGTGCTTTTTCTCGGACGATCACCAGGTTTACATCATTACAGGCTTCCCATCTCTCTATTTATGTAGTCGCTTTTACGACTTACAGGATTCAATATATGGGTGATTCCATCATTTATGCTGATCCTGCAGCAAATAAAAATCGCCTTGCCTGCTCAAGCAAAAACACCCCTACTCAGAGGGGTGTTCCGGACGCTTCGGATATGGCCTAGCTTCCAGTCGATAGATCGGCATACCTTGCGAGGAGAACTTTTCCTCGTACTCGGTCATCACATTGCCTTCCATCCATTGGCTATTGTGCAAATCGAGTGTGATCGCCGACATTTTCCAATCATCTTCGGCAAATTCGTTCAAGGAAAATTGGAACAGATCGCGGTTGTCCGTCTTAAAGTGCACCGCGCCCCCTGCCTGCAAAACACTGCGGTAGGACTGTAGGAAGTCGCGATAGGTCAGACGTCGCTTCGCATGGCGTGTTTTCGGCCACGGATCGGAGAAGTTCAAGTAGATCCGTGCTACCTCGCCCGGTGAAAAAAAATCGGTCAGGCGCACAGCGTCGGCAGGCGTCAACAGCAAATTTTTGCCGACCGCAAGCTCTTCCGCCTTTTTGCCAACTTTGCCAAGCAGTTCGTGTTCCAACTCGATCCCAACATAGTTGATGTCCGGATTTTGGGCTGCGTGCGTCGCAATAAAGCGGCCGCGCCCCGTTCCAATTTCAATATAGATCGGATTGTCGTTGCCAAACAGCTCTTGCCAGCGACCTTGATGATTGCTTGCCATCTCTACAATCCGTCCAGCTTCTTTGTGCAAGTTGTACTGCCGGATGAGCTTGTCACGTCCCCGAATACGCATGTTTTCGATCTCACCTTTGTCTCTTTTTCTGCATTCTCCTGAATTATAGAGTGTAGGTCTAGTCTTCGCAAGGAATAGTCTTCTATTCGGATGAATTTTTGGCAATCCTAGGGGTTGTGGAGGTGTTTTTCAAGATGGTGACAGGCTGGTATGGATGGCCGATCGAGCGGGTCGTGATCCTGCTCCTGGGCCTGATGTTTTTCATGATTTTTGTTCAGGTCACGATGTACCACTACCGCCAAAATTTTCGCCACTGGTCGATGTGGATTCCCGTGCTGGCCACCCCGATCGACGGGCTGGCACTGGTGACGCTTACCTTTGCCAACTTGTCATGGCTGCGGGCTGCACTGTCTGTGTTGCTAGCCGCTTCCCTTCTGGCTGGCGCGTTTGGCTCGTTCATGCACCTACGCGGCGTCGGCGAGCGCGTCGGCGGGTATGAAATGCGCAATTTTCTGGTCGGCCCTCCAGCGACACTGCCAGGGCTGATCACCCTTTCCAGTGTGATCGGGCTGATTTTGTTGTACTGGGCGTAAAGCGGACGCAACAAGGAGGCAGGAGGATGGAACGCAGAACGCATTATCCGCGTTATCAAGTGATGCAAGAGCAGGAGCAATGGGATGATCACACGCGTGAAATCGTACAAAAGCGGTTCGAGGTGGTCGGCACGCTGCACAACTTGACCGGGGCGGAAGCAGAGCAGATTCGCGCGATCGCCAACCTGCTGGTCGATGATGGGCGCAAGGAGCTGCTCGATTTTATCGTCAAGCATCTGGACACGAAATTGAGCAGCGACGTCGGCGAATCGCAGCGCCAGGCAGGAGTCCCGCCTTTTCAAGAGCTGGTGAAAAAGGGATTGGCCGCGCTCGACAAGTTGGCACAGGCCGAGCATGGCGACCTGTTCGCGACGCTTCGGCCCGAGCAACAAATCGCGCTGTTGGTCGGGCTGGAAAATGAGACCTTGGCGCTTCCCGCTCAAGAAGGCCAGCCCATCCCCGCCAAGGCGTTTTTTCAAAACATGCTCTCCGAAACGGTCAGCGCCTACTACTCGCACCCAACCATCTGGTCGGAGATCGGATACGGGGGACCGGCCTATCCGCGCGGGTATGTGCGCAGCGAGCGCGGCTTGACCGACCCTTGGGAGGCGAGACAAGATGCGTAGTCACGATCCGATCCATCACAATGTCTGTCATTACGAAGGGCACCGTTTCGATGACCTCGACCACCGCAAATACCCCGATGAAGCGGATGTAGTCATCGTCGGCGCCGGGGCGGCTGGCGGCGTATTGGCGTATGAGCTGAGTTTGACCGGATTGCGTGTGGTCGTGCTGGAAGCGGGGCCGTTTTGGAATCCGCAGTCCGACTTCGCCTCGGACGAACTGGCGATGGCGCGACTAAGCTGGCAAGACACGCGCATCGTCGGCGGCAACGACCCGCTTCAGATGGGGCATAACAACTCGGGTCGCGGGGTCGGCGGTGGCACGACACACTTTACAGGTGTGTTTTTACGATTTCATGAAAGCGACTTCGTGACGAAAACACAGGATGGGGTCGGCGAGGATTGGCCGATCCGCTATGCCGATTTGGCACCGTACTATGACTATATCGAGCGCTCGATCGGCGTGTCGGGGCCGAAAAAATTTCCGTGGGGGCCATTTCGCGGACCATACCCGATGCCGGAGCGAGAGCCGTTGTCTGCCAATGCGGAACTGTTTCGCATCGGGTGTGAAGCGCTGGGGATCAAAAGCGTGGTCGCTCCGCTGGCGATCAACTCCGCCCCGTTTGACGGGCGACCGCCGTGTATCAATCGCGGCTTTTGCAACCAAGGCTGTATGCCGAATGCGAAGTATTCGGGGTTGGTGCACCACATACCCAAAGCGATTTCAGCTGGGGCGGAGATCCTGACCGATTGCATGGTCACGCAGATCGAGTTGGATCAGACAGGCATTGCGCAGAGTGTGATCTTCAACCATGACGGCGTGGAGTACCGCCAGCGCGGCAAAGTGATCATCCTGTCCTCCTTTGTCGTCGAGACTCCGCGGCTGCTGTTGGCCTCTGCCACCCCTAGCCACCCGGACGGTCTGGCCAACTCCAGTGGGACGGTCGGACGCTACATCATGCCACACTCGTCACATGATGTGTATGGGAGATTCGAGGACGAGGTTCGCCTGTACAAAGGTACGCCCGTGCTTGCCACGACACAGGAGATGTATGCGACGCGTTTGGATCGCGGCTTCATGCGCGGCTACACCTTGCATGCGCACGGAGCACGTCCCGTTTCGATGGGCAAAGGCTTGGCCGTGCAGGCGGGCTTGTGGGGCAGACGGTTGCGCGAAACGATGATCGACTACAACTACTACTCTCGGGTGACGCTGGTCGGGGAAGTGTTGCCGCATGCGGACAACCGAGTGACGTTGACCGATCATAAGGATGAGTATGGACTGCCCGTGCCCAAGGTGACTTTTTCATATGGCGACAACGATCTGAAGTTGATCGACCATGCGGTGTATATGATGAAAGAGATCATCAAAGCGGCAGGCGGCAGACCTGAGTTTGTGGTCAACGACTCAGCCCACCTGATGGGCGGTTGCCGCATGGGGGACGATCCAGACACGTCTGTCGTCAACAAATGGTGCCAAACCCACGACATTCCCAACCTCTACATCTGTTCCGCCGCCGCTTTTGTCACCTCCGGCGGTGGCAATCCGACCAACACCGTCATGGCGTTGGCCGCAAGAACGGCCGCCTACCTCAAGGAGCAGTTTCGCACTCGCGAGCATTGAGTAGGGTTGCCTTGGCTGGCAGATGCAATAAACACTGACAGATGCAGCAGACAGAAAAAGGCAGGCTTCCCTTGCGGTAGCCTGCCTGCTTGCACTTATTTCGCTTGCAAAATCGCTTCGATCGAAGCAAGATCTTCGGCGGTCAACACGACGTCCAGCGCCTTGACGTTCTCTTCTACCTGTTCCGGACGCGAGGCGCCGATGATGGCCGATGAGACATTCGGCTGACGGAGAATCCAAGCCAGCGCAAGTTGCGCCAACGAGCAGTTGTTGCGCTCGGCGATCGCACGCAGTTGCTCAACTTTGCTGAAGTTCTCGTCGGTGAAGAACCGTTGTACCGATCCGGAGACGCTCGGATCTTCGACCGCTGCACGGGAGCCTGTCGGGAGTGCTTCACCTTTTTTGTATTTTCCGGTCAGCATGCCTTGTGCCAGCGGCGACCATACGACTTGGCCTACACCTTCACGTTCAGACAGCGGAATGATTTCCGGTTCGATATAGCGCTGCAACATCGAATATTGCGGCTGGTTGGACACGATGCGATCCAACAACAGCTTATCTGCGGTATGTAAAGCTTCGGCAATCTGCGTCGCCGTCCATTCCGAAACGCCTGCGTACAGGATTTTCCCCTGTGTGATCAGGTCGTCGATCGCGCGAAGCGTTTCATCCAGCGGTGTCTCTACATCGAAACGGTGGCATTGCCACAGATCGATATACTCCACATTCAAACGCTTCAAGGACGCGTGAACCTGCTCAAAGATATGTTTGCGCGAAAGACCACGGTCGTTCGGACCATCACCCATCGGCCAAAACGCCTTGGTCGCCAACACGTAGGAATCGCGCGGATACTTGGCCAACGCCTTCCCGACCACGATCTCTGCATCGCCGCGGCGATACACGTTTGCCGTGTCAAAGAAGTTGATGCCCAGTTCATACGCCCGGTCAATACAAGCGGTCGCTGCCTGATCTTCTGTGTAGCCGCCG
Source organism: Tumebacillus algifaecis (assembly GCF_002243515.1). Classification (NCBI taxonomy): domain Bacteria; kingdom Bacillati; phylum Bacillota; class Bacilli; order Caryophanales; family Alicyclobacillaceae; genus Tumebacillus; species Tumebacillus algifaecis. Next base: position 968,602 of record NZ_CP022657.1, on the reverse strand, counting down.
TACGTCAGCCAAGAGCCGAGCGCGATTTCCGAAACTTTCATCCCCGAGCGGCCCAAACGTCTGTACTTCATCTGTGTCATCACAAGCACCTCCTGTAGTTCATTCCCTCCATATCCTTCGCCTTGCGAAACACTTCTCCCTGCCCCGATCTTCTGTCTGTAACCTAGCTCACTCAATCTTCGTCCACAGCTCCGGCGGGTTCAACGTGTACACCCCATCCGCACGGTACATGTAATGGTTCATCACAAATTCGCGACGAATGGTGCAGTGATCCTCATGGTACTGGTTGATGTACTCATTGATCTCATTTTCACTGTAAGGATGCCCCACTTCCAGCCCCTGTAACAGATGCTCAAAAATAATCAACTTCTTCTTCCGCTGCGACGGAATGCTCTTCAGCCGCCCGTTCGCATCCAAAAAATTCTGCACCACTTTCTCCCGCTCACCACCGCTTGTTCGCTTCACTTGTTGCACCCTCCTCAAAATCGACTGCGACTTTCTTTCCAGTTCTTGTTCAAGCAAATAAAAATAGATCGTATTCTTCTCCCGCACACCTTTGACCACCATCGCGTTGCGCAACAGGTTCATGTGATGCGTCACCGTCGCTGGCGTCAGTCCCAGCTTGACTGCGATCTCTTGCCCGCTCAGCGGCCCCGCAGCTAGCAACATCACGATCTTCAAACGATTCGCATCGGCCAGCGCCTTATGAAATTCCAGCATGCGGTCGAGTTGCAAACCAACCATCTCCTTCGATATACTTCTAATTAGAAGATAATCAAATCACTTTTCATTGTCAATAACAAAAAAAGCCCGGCTCCATCAGGAGCCGGACGGTTGCATATCCGGTTTGTTCAAATCTGGCTTCGCATTCGGTTCCGGATCTTTATTCGAAGTGCGCAGCGGAATCTCTTTCAGGAAGAACGTGACGACCAGCGCCACAAGCGCGATGATAAAGCCGACGAAAAACACCACATCCAGACCTCCGACCAGCGCCGTCTTCAACGCCTCGATCAACTGATCAAAGATCGGCAGTACCTGCGCTGGCAATGCGGAGCGAATCGCTTCCAACTGTGCCGGTGCGACCAACAATTGCGGATTGGTCAGCGCTTTAGCATGTGTAGCCATCTCAGGAGCAGCCAAGAACTGTTTGACTTGATCAGGCATAATCGTCGTCAGTTCCTCTTGAATCTTGTTGTTCATCAGCGTGCCCATGATCGCCACGCCGACCGTACCGCCGATCTGACGGAACAGTTGCACGGCAGACGAAGTGACGCCGAGCAGTTTTTGCGGTGTAGCGTTTTGCACGGCGAGCATCAAGATCGGCATCGAGAAACCAAGACCTGCACCGACGACGATCATGTCGATCGAAGCCATCAGGTTGGTCGTTTCGGTAGACATGCGGGTCAACATGAACATGCCGATCGCAAGCACCACGCCGCCGACCAACGCCATCGCCTTATAGCGGCCCGTGCGGCTCGTCAGTTGCCCAGACAGCGCCGAAGCGGCCACCATCGCGATCATCATCGGCATCGTCACCAAACCGGATGCGGTCGCCGAAGTGCCGACCACACCTTGTACAAACAGCGGGATATACATGATCGAACCGAACATCGCCACCCCGGTCAGGAAGCCGATCAGATTCGCGATGTTGAAAATACTGTTTTTAAAGAGCGACAACGGTAGCACCGGCTGTTCGGCGCGGCTTTCCGCCCAGATGAACAACAGCAAAGCGACGACCGCAGCTGCAAACAAACCGATGATCATCATCGAATTCCACTCATACTTCGATCCGCCCCACGAGAAGGCGAGCAAAAGCGACACGAGTAACCCTGAGACGAAGACAGCACCTGCATAGTCCACGCGACCGGAGACATTCCCCGTCTTTTTCGGGAACAGGCGCATGATCAGCAAGAACGCGATCACACCGATCGGCAGGTTGACCCAGAACACCCATTTCCAGTCTGCATTGTCAACGATCCAACCGCCCAGGAACGGCCCGATCACAGCAGACATCCCGAACACCGCACCCATCAAGCCTTGCCATTTCCCGCGTTCACGGGGCGGGAACAGGTCACCGATCGCCGAGAATGCGGTGGACATGATAAAGCCGCCGCCAAAGCCTTGCAAACCACGGTACAAGATCATTTGAATGATATCTTGGGACGTCCCCGTCAAAAATGCACCAATCATAAACAAGAGCAAACCGACCAAAATAAACGGCTTGCGTCCATACATGTCGGACAGCTTACCAACTAGAAGCCCCGTCACCGACGAGGTCAGCATGTAGATCGTAAAGACCCATGAATAATACTCCATGCCGCCTAGCTCTGCGACAATGCGCGGCAAGGCGGTGCCGACGATTGTCTGGTTGAGCGATGCAAACAGCATGCTCGCCATGATCGCGAGCATGATCATGATTTTTGTGCGTTTATCTAACTCTTCCATGATCTTCCCCCTCGATGTAGTGTTCCATTTTGTTAAATAAATTGGCCAGATCGTTCAGCTCGTCTGCGGTCAATCTGCCAAAGTATCTTGTAAACAATCGCGCGCGTATCTCTCTCGCCTCGGTCAGCAGCTCGCGCCCTTTTTCGGTGAGCGACACCATCACCACGCGACGGTCCTGCTCTGAGCGCTCCCGAGTCAGATAGCCCGCTTTCTGCATCTTATCTGCCAACAGCGTCACAGCACCGCACGTCACATACAATCGCTCGGCCAAGTGCGATACATTGGAAGGACCATACCACTCCAAAAGCTCGAGTATCTGCACTTGCGGGCCCGATAAGTCCCGGTTGAGTTCTTGCCGATATTCGGCGATTGCTCGCCTGAAAAACTTCACAAATTGTGCTTCGAGCTTCTCACGCACAGCGCCATCGCCTCCCCTTGGAATATGATATAGCCACTAAATGTTTTAGTCAATCAAATATTTGAGACCAGAAACATTCTCCACGCTCCTTTCCTTCCCCTCACATCATCCCCTTCGAACTGTGTTAAAATGTAGGAATCAGCTCGTTAGCGAAAGGAGTCTACCCTGTTGGACAATCCGCAAAAAACGATTTATGAAATGATCGGTGGCGGCGAGACGATCCGTCGTCTGGTCGATGCCTTTTACAAACGAGTCGGGGCACACCCCGGACTCAAAGACCTGTTTCCTGAAGACTTGACCGAGACGGCCGACAAACAATATATGTTCCTGACCCAATTTTTCGGTGGTCCACAACTGTTCTCCGAACAGCACGGCCACCCGATGCTCCGCGCTCGCCACATGCCGTTTGCCATCACCCCGGAGCGCGCCAAATTTTGGCTCGGCTGCATGCGGGAAGCGATGGACGAAATCGGGTTGGAAGGCCCGATTGCCGACTATATGTACGAACGCTTCATCCAAACTGCCCACCATATGGTCAATACGGCAGATCAATGAAAAAAGGGAACTGATCACAAGATCAGTTCCCTTTTTCTTTCAGACGGCCCGCTTTCTTGGCCGCTTCCTGCAACAGATATTCGACATGGCTGTTCACGCTTCGAAACTCGTCGTTCGCCCAACGTTCCAGCGCCTCATAGAGCTTGGGGTCGAGGCGTAGCGGAAACTGCTTTTTCTTCGTCATCGGCAGGACCTAGTAAATGGACCCCGCGTTGACGATCGGCTGAGACGGTTTCTCGGAGACGATCGCCACCATCAGGTTGTTGATCATCGCCGCTTTGCGCTCCTCATCAAGTTCGATGACCCCGTCCGCCTTCAGCTTGTCGATTGCCATCTGCACCATTCCGACCGCACCTTCCACGATCTTTTCACGAGCTGCCACGATCGCAGCCGCCTGTTGACGCTGCAACATCGCACCGGCGATTTCCGGCGAGTAGGCGAGGTGCGTCAAACGCGCTTCCAACACCTCCACACCTGCTACGGCCAGACGCGCTTGCAGATCGCGCTGCAGTTCGACCGCCACTTCTTCCGTATTGCCGCGCAAGGACGTGCCATCCGTGTCATAATTATCATACGGATGGAGCGAAGCGATGTGGCGTAGCGCCGTCTCGCTCTGAATTTCCACAAACTGCATATAATTATCGACCTCAAACAGCGCTTTGGCCGAATCGACCACTTTAAAGACGATCACGGCTGCGATCTCGATCGGGTTACCGACCACATCGTTTACTTTCAGCTGTTTGGAATTGAAATTGCGCACCTTCAGCGATACGTTCGGTTTCGAGGTAAATGGAATCGTCAAGTAGAAGCCAGGTTCGCGCACCGAACCTTTGTAGTTCCCGAAGAACACCATTGCGCGGGCCTGATTGGGCTGTACGACGAAGACGCCAGTAAACAGCACAAGCGCCGCGAAAATCGCAATGCCACCCAAGATGCCTAGGGCAAGCTCTTCGGTCGCAATCGCCAGTACGCCAGCTACCAGCAACACCACGATCAGCAACAGCCCTAAGAAGCCGTTCCATGCCATCGTCCGCTTTTCTTGCATGAACAAAACCTCCTCTAAATTGTCTAAATTCTATACACACATGATATCATTTTGATTCCGATTCTGTCCAGTAAAAAAGCACACCTTCGCATTAGAAAGTGTGCCCTGTTGTGGCAGTTATTTTTGCTTGCGCTTCTTCACCAGATTGATCACCAGTTCGATCAGACAGGCAACCGGGAACATCCACAACAACCAGATGTACAAGATCCCGTAGATTTCGCCAAATGTGTTCGGCAATTCATCTGAGCTAAAGAAACTGAACAAGAAAAAGACCAGCGCCAATCCTAACCAGATGGCAGCAAAACGTTTGATCATAAGAGTTACCCCTTTCGCTACGCTTGGGTCAAGCTTTGTAAATGGTCACGCGCACTGCTCAATTGTACCACATCGACCTGAGCAGAGAGCGCCTCGAACAGTCCGGCAAAATATTCATCCACCTGTTGCGATGTCTCACGCTGCAACGCTCCGGCCACCCCGTTAAGCTCTGCGCCGTACTCGCCTTTGTACCGCACAGCGGCCGCTTCCAGATACGATCCGACCGGTGCTTGCATCGCAAGTTCCAACGCTTCCTGCACCGCCTGACGACCATTTTTTTCAAAAAAGTCTTTGGCGCTCTTAAACAGACCGAGCGCTTTGGAAAAATGGGCCGAGTCGTACTGTTCCATCGTGTCGCCAAATGACAGCGTTTCAAACGCGCGCGCCTCATACGCTTCGAATGAGGTCTTAGCGCCCGCATCGACGACGCTTTGGCAGAGACGGTCGCGGATGCGCTTGCCGTTCTGATTGATAAACTTCTCCAAGCGAAGCGATGTCGCCCGCATCTCCTGCCCCAAGTTGTACCCGATGAAGCGTGCCAACTCATCGAGCGACCCTTTCAGCGCCGCTTTCAGGTCGCGCCCGTCATCTTGCAGTACCGCCGGGTTGAACGATTCTTTGAACAGGTCGCCAAAGCGGAAGAACAGCCGCTGGCGGACATAGTAGATCAGCTCATCGACCTCTTTTTGCAGCGCTTTTGCTTCCGGCGAGGCATCGAGCGCTTCGATCGCAAGGTGGGCCTGCGCTTGGGCCTGCTCTGCCGCCCGCAGTTTCTCATGGCGCACCGACTCATCTTCGGTTGCCGAAGCGATCAGTTCCTCCAAGGCGTGCAGGGCGCGCCCGATCTCCGCTTCCGCCGAGCCGACCGCAATCTGCGTCAGTTCGGAGATGGTGAAGGATAGGAAATCTTTTTCAAACTCGGTGATCCCAGACAGCTTTAACGCGGCTTGTGCGGACAGCAGTTCACCTTCTCCGGAGCCGGTGCGCTGACGGTACACTTTTTCTGCCGATCCTTTCAACTCGCCCTTTTCATGCAGGCGAGCGAGCAGGGCAGTTTGCGAGGAAACCGGATAGATGCGCGGCATCGAGATTCCGCAGGAGACGAGGTTCTTGCGAACGTGTTGCACCACACCCTGCATTTCTTCCTCGTCTTTGGCCAAGTCGGCCGCGTTGACGACGAAGAACATCTTGTCCATCTCAAACGTATCTTTCACGCGGCCCAACTGAATCAGGAACTCGCGGTCCGCGTTGGAAAACGCATGGTTGTAATAGGTGACAAAGAGCACCGCATCGGCGTTCTTGATGTAGTTGAACGCAACGCCCGTGTGGCGTGCGTTGATCGAGTCCGCCCCCGGCGTATCGACCAACGTGATGCCTTGACGGGTCAGCGGGCAATCGTAATAGAGTTCGATCCACTCGACAAAGCACGCTTTCTCCTCTTTGGCGACGAACGACTTGAACTCCTTGAGATCGACGATCACCTCTTGCCCGAGCTGTTCCTGCAGCGCAGCCAGCCCTTTAGACACCGCTTTCAAGAACGAAAAGTGCGGTTTGGCATTGGGCAACACCCGACTCGGATCGAGCGTTGCGATCACCGCCAACGACTCCTCCACGCTCGGTGCAGACAGGCCGAAGACGGCGAGCGACTGCTGCACGTCCAAGGTGATGTCCGCCTCCGCTTTGAGCTTCACGCGCACCGCACCATGCGGGTAGGTTGAGGTTGGCGGTAATATCTTATTGATCGCTGCGGTGGTCGGATTGGGCGAGACGGGGAGCACCATCTCACCCATCAAGGCGTTGGCAAAGGACGACTTCCCCGCCGAAAACGCACCAAACAGCGCAACGGTAAACAAGTTCTGCTCCAAACGCTCCGCCCGCTGGTTCATCCCCGCTGCCATACCTTTAAAGCCAGTGATCGCACCGATGCTGTCTGCGGCGCTGCGCAGACGGTTGGCGGTGGCGCCTAGTTGTGATTTGAAATCTTCCATGACTTACGCACCCTTCCCTGACAAAATACCGATTAACGAGTCTACATCGCCTTGCTCCGCCCGGTTGAGCGCCTCGATCTCGGTCAACGCCGCCCCGATCTGCTCAGCTTTGGCGATCAGGTCGCGATGCTGTGCGCCATCCGTTTCGGCACGGCGTTTCGCGAGGGCGACCCCCATTTCGATGAAGCGCTGCGCTTCGCGGCGGTAGAGCGACTTGATCTCCGCTGCGATGTCTTTTGCATACTGGTACATGTATTCATCGGACGACAGACCGCCTTCTTTGACCGCCGCCGCGAGCAGTTCCGGTTGGAAGTCAACATGGAACGTATCGGCGACCGCTTTGTGAAACGCTTCATCATGCAGGTTGAAGCGTTCGACCGCTTGCACCAAAATTCCGCGGATGTGCCAGTCGATGTTGGTCTGCACCTTGTCTTGCAAATCGCTGTACAGCGCTTGCAGGCGGTTGTCGATCTCCTCTTGCGTCTTCTTGGCGTTGCCAAAAAGAAAGCCGACTTTGAAGCCGGGACGGCGGCTGGCTACATAAGCACCTGCCTTTTCGGTCGTTTGGAACGGAGTGATCTTGGCGTTGTCGAGCAGCGACCCGACCGCCTTTTTGAGATCTTCGGCGAGCGCTTCTGGTGCGGCAAGCCATACTGAGTACTCCTCTTGCAGGACCTGAGCCTGACCGACAATCTCCTCAGTATCTTCGCCAAAGCTGTCCAGCACAGCGCGCAGTTCCGCTTTGCGTTCCGCATTTTTGGCGGCCCGCACCTTGGCATGTTCTTCGATCAGGTACAGAGCGGAAGCGACCACGCTGTTGGACAGCAAAGCCGCTTTGTCGGCAAACAATTGGTGGAGCTTGTCCTCCAGTTGGTCGTACATGTTCTCCTCATGGTCCGCTTCCATCAACGAGGTGAAGAACAACCCGTCCGGCTCGATGCCCCACGTGGCAAACCCTTCACGCACACTGTCGCGGTACTCCTCAAAATCAAGCTCAAAATCCATATGCTTGTCGATCTGATTCACGACGAGATAGACCGGTTTCCCACGGTCTTTCAGCGTCTTGGTAAATGAAAAATTCAACTCCGACTGGACATGGTTGTAGTCCATGACATAAAAAATCACATCGGCCAAATGCAAAGCCGATTCGGTCGATACTTTATGCGCATCATCAGTCGAGTCGATCCCCGGCGTATCCATCACCGAGACGTGCTCGCTGAGCAGTTTGCTCGGGTGGGTGATCTCGATCTTCACCACTTTGTTGCCGTCAGCGGCGTAGTTCTTGATCTGCTCCAGCTCCGTCTCGAGGTCAAACTCGATCGCATCGCCGTCGGTGAGGTAGGCGAGCGCCTGCTTGTGCGCGCCGCCTTTGATCTCCACGATGTTAGCCGATGTCGGAATCGGGCTGGACGGCAAGATATCCGCACCGAGCAGTTGATTGATCATGCTCGATTTTCCGGCGGAGAAATGCCCGCAGAAAGCGACAGCAAAGTCTCCCCCGCCAACTTGGCGGCAAGCTCCGCCACCTTCGCGGCATTTTTCTCATCCCCTGCCACCTCCATCCGTTCGCGGAGGAGGGTCAAGGCGCGCGGCAGATTGTCCTGTTGCGCCTTGGCTTGTACTTGTTCTATTTGATCGATGGTTAGTGTGCTCATTCACGTAGCCCCGTTCTCTTCAAGAATCATCGCTATAAATTCTATCATTCCTCTTACAAGAAAAAAAGCGACCCTTTTGGAAAAGGTCACTTTACGTGATCAGAAAGACAGCATCCCACTCGTGTTGCCCGCGATCGAGCATCCCGAGCAACACAAGCGCCTCCGGAGTGATCGAAAGCTGTTCGACAGTCAGATCCAGATCAAACAATTTTCTTCACAAAACCTCCACTCGCTTTATATTATCATTTTTTAACCTTAAATAATCACAGTTTCATATTCTAACAATTCCGCAAGACCTAACTTTTGCATAGTCTTTTCTTCCGAAACGATCTCCGTTATGATGGAACTTGTACCCTTATAAATGGGAGTGATCAAACGCATGGCAGATGTGGATGTAACCGATATCGAAGTGCAGGACCTGTCCGTTGAAGAGGAAGCACAGGCAACTCGCAAGCTTCAATTAGAAGATAAAATCCTTCGCTATTTCCAAAACAAAGAGATCGAGAAGGAGCGCAAAGAAGAAAATAAGCTCCTGTTCGAAGAGATCGAGCAGTTTTTTGAAGACTCCGAAGAAGACGACATGGTGTTGCAACTTCCCAATGGCGAATATGCGGTCCTGTCGAAGAAAGCATACGTCAAAGACAATTTTGACAAAGACGCGCTCGCCCAAGAACTGCTCATCGCCAAAGATGAGTTGAAAACACCGTTCGACTACTCGATCCTGACCGCACAAGGCAAGCTGACTCCCGACATGATCTCCAAGCACACCTTGACCGAAACGATTGTCAGGGTCCGCCTGTCCAGACGCAAGACCAAGCCAAGAAAGAAAAAAGAAACGCTGTGAGCACATCTTGAGCCGCGCCAAACCGTTTTGAGCGGCCCGCAAGCAGGAAGATATGACTTGGAAATGGAAATCCTCCCCTTATCAGATACACAAGGGGAGGATTTTTTGCTGACACTCACCAAAGAAGACGTCAAACGACTCGCGCTGTATAAGCAAGGCTTGTACCACACGCCGACTGCTGCCACACCAGAAGCAGCTCGACAGATTTTTGAAAAATTGGGCTGTGTGCAACTCGACACGCTCAATGTGGTCACGCGCAGCCAACATCTGATCTTCTGGTCGCGAATGAAAGAGTTTCAAAGCGAGTGGTTCCATCAATTTTACGAGCAGGGGCAGATGTTTGAGCACTATCTGCACGCCTTGTCGGTGTTGCCGATGAAAGAGCACGTCTACATGCAACCGTTCTTGAAGCACTTCCAAACATCTCGGGTCGCACGCACCGAGCTGCACGACCGCCTGCTCACAGCGATTCATGCGCGCGGCTCGCTGACCGGACAGCAAGCGGCCAGCGAGTTAGATCTGCCCAAGACGTCCAAAGACACTTGGCAGCTGAGCCCGGTGCGCCGCGCCTTAGACGAGCTGTGGCGCAGCGGCGAGATCGGCGTGGTGCGCGACACCAAGTTTCACAAAGTCTACGTCCGCATCGAAGATCAGGTGCCCGCAGAACTTCTGCACCAAGACGTGACGATCGAGGAGACGGTGCGCCGCTACGTCCGGCTGGCTTTGTCTGCGCTGGGCGCAGCGACCGAGCGCGACGTGGCCGACTATTTCCGCTTCAAACGCGAAACGGTGCGCCCCGTGCTCGCTGAGTTTTTGCAAGTGCGCGTGGAAGGGGATGCGGAGCCCTACTACATGCTGCCCGAAGACGCCGATCTGCTCCCACTGTCCGAGGAGCCGACCCATGCCACCTTCCTCTCCCCCTTCGACAATCTGATCTGGCATCGCCCGCGCTTGGAAAAAATATTCGACACCGAGTTCCGCCTCGAAAGCTACGTTCCGCAAGCGCAGCGCAAATTCGGCTACTTTGCCCTGCCCATCCTGGTCGGCGGCAACCTGATTGGCACGATCGACCTCAAAGCGGAGCGCAAGCATAAGACTTTACACATCAACAAACTCGTGCTGTTCGATCCCGCCAAAAAGCAGGAGCAACTACCAGTGATCGAAAGCATTCTCCACCGCCTGACCGCGTTTCTCCGCTTAGACACTATTCAGCAAGCGGAGTGATCTGACGGTGCCGACCGATCGCGACCCGCTCGCACCTGACAGGATGAGCTTTCAAAGCTTTTGCCAAGCACCTCTTTCGGACACAACAAAGCCGCGCGTTTTCAGACGCGCGGCTTTCTATCTCTTGATCCCAAACGCGATCAGATGTGCGTTCAACTCGATCGCCTTGCGGTACAGTTCGACCGCTCGCGCATCTTGGCGCTCGTAGTATGCATCCGCCAGTTCGACCGCAAGTTCATACGCCTCGCCAACGACTGCATGCTGCTCGTAGAGCGCCAGCACCTCTTGCGCCTGCTCAGAATACCGTTCAAAATTCCCGGCATCCCGCTCGATCCAACTGAGGATTTGCAAGGCCCGTGCCTGCTCCATGTACTGTTGACCGCCAGAACGCTCGACGATGTTCATCACTTCACTAAGATAGCGCTGGCATTTCGTCACGTCCTGCATGGCCAGTGCAATCTCGGCCAGATTCAGATAGGGATCGCAAAAGTACTGCTCCTGATTGAGCAGTTCAAAGACCTGTATCGCCCGCTGAAAATGCATAATCGCATGTCCGTATTCGCAGGATGCCTTATACAAGCAGCCGAGGTTGTTGTTAATCGTCGCCACATCGAACAGCAATTGGTTGTCCTGCGCCTCTTTCAGCGCTCCCAAAAACAACGCTTTCGCCTTCTCATCATGACCCATCTTCCGCAAAATGGTCGCTTTATAATAGGTGCAGCGGATGCGGGTCAAATGCATCAACAGCTCCTGCGCCAGTTGCTCCGCTTTCTCGATATAGCGAAGCGCTGTACGATAATTCTGCATATAAAAATGGCAGTCGGCCAATTCATAATAGGTTCGCAGATGCGTCTCCTTCTTGCCTTTCACATGTTCAAATTCCTCATCAGCCCGGCAATAGCAGTCATGCGCCATCATCATATTGCCGTTCAAACGGTGCGCTTTACCCAGTTCGATCAACAGCTCAACCCGCTGTTTCGCCTCACTCGCACCGTCCGGATCTTCGAGCACCTCACCGATTCGCTCCACCACTCCGGCACCACCATGCAGACGGTTGAGCAATCTGCATTCTCCAAGCACCGCTTCCACGAACACCTGTTGATACCCGTGCTCGCGACTGGTACTGATCACATTTTGATAAAAGGAGAACGCCTTTTCAAAATGCCCGGCCGTCACAGCCGCCTTGCCTAGTTCGAGCGACTCGTTCAATTCATCGAGCAGCGAATCGGCCGACTCCAACTGTTCCATCGTCACGCCGAGACGCTCTGCCAAAATTTTCAGCAGAGACGGCTTGAGCTGTGTCTTGCCGTTTTCCACTTTGCTCAACTGTGAGATGCTGCACAACCCTTCCGCCGCCTCATCCTGCGTATACCCGCGCAGTAAACGGTAGCGGCGCAAATTATCACCTATGATCCGGTTTCTGGTTTCCCCATCAAACACCAGCACCGTTGTTCACCTCGATTCAGATAACTCCTACATATAACTATTATACTGAACTTATCTTAGATAAAAAGATCTAACGTATCATTCAATCAAATCATAGTGTTCAAGTTTACTTCTCTACTAAAATTCTGGCCGTGCCAGTGACATCGAACGATGCGCTGATCGCCTTCATCTGGGGAAAAAGCGCTGTCCGACAAGTGGTCACGCATCCTGAGTATCCAGCAGGTGTTACCCCGTTTGGCCGACCGCTTGGGGAAACAAAAAGAGCCATCTTCACGATGACTCTCTCATGTTGCACTTAAATTGGCAACGACTTCTGCTCCGTCTCCACTTCCTGATCGAAATCGATCTCGTAGAAACCAGCTTCCATCACGCTTTCCGGACGACGCTCGGTCGATTGGATGATCGAACGGCCCAGCGCAGGTACGAGTTTCAATGAGTACACCACTTCAAACAGGTCGTAGATCGACTGCTTGTTGTGGTCGGACAGGCAGATCATCTGCACACGGTTGGCCTGCGCCAGTTTGAAAATGACCTGCAGGAGATGCGGTGAGGACACCACCCCAAATGGGTTGTCAGCGAGCAATACCTTGCTGGCATTTTCAATCCCGGACATCTTCGCCCGCAAGTAGGACAAGACGGCGATAAACATCGCAAAACAGCCCGTGTACTGCTCGCCACCCGACCACTTCATGATCTCCGACCAGTGGTCATAGCGCACCTTCTCCCCCGGCACCTGCTGGGGCTTGAACACTTTGATCCGCGCTTCGCCAATCGGGGCGGTGACGTTGAGCAGATGTTTTGACGACAGCTTGATCAACAGCCATTTTTCGATGTCGTCCTCATCTTCGCCTTTCGCCACTTTCGCTTGTAGTTCCTCGGTGAGCGCATGGAGGTACGAACTCATCACGCGCAACCCTTCCGGCTCTTCCCACTTCTCTTTGAGCTGGATGTCGATCGCCTGCACTTTTTTCCCACGGTAGTCGATCTTGGTGTACTGCGCGATGCTTTTCAGGTTGTCATACACGCGATCCGCATGTTGCAGACAGCGGTGGACCAGCTCTTCTTTCGCCTCTTCCAATTCCTGACGCTCCAAGTGCGCTTTTTCGATATACAGGTTCATCATCTCAAAGCACTTCTCAAACACCGGGCGCACCTGCTCGATGTCGTTCATGTCGCCTTCCGATTTGGAATCGATCACCGAACGGATGAACTTCTGCACGATCTTCGACTCATACTTGTCGATCGAGCGCTCGAAACGGTAGAATTCATCGTCCAACTCGCGACGGCGCTCCTCGGTCTGCTTGGTCGTCTTCTGCAGCGCTTTGTCGATCTCGGCGACCACCGCAGTCGGCTCATGGATCAGTTTGTTCGCACGCTCCTCGGGCAGTTCCAGCGGTTCGCATTCGATCGAGTAGGCAGACAACAGCGTCTCCGCTTTCTGCAACAGACTTTTCACCACATCTAGAGAGGTTTTCGTCTCTTCGCGCGCGCTTTCGTTCGATTTGCGCTGCATCCACAGGTCGCTGAGCAGTAGCTTCAAGCGCTCCTTTTCTGCACCCAAATCGACATCATCACCGTAGCGATAAGGCTTGCGCTCATACTCTTTTTGTACTTTTTTCTCTTCTGTCTCAATCATGCCTTCGAGCTTCTTTTGCTCGGCCTGCACAGCGGAGCGGTCCTTTTCAACCAGCTTCTGCTCGCTTTGCGTCGCTTTCAACCGACTCTCCCAGTAGGTGAGTTCCGATGCGGGCGGCGCGCTTTGAAAAGCGGCCAGTTCTGCGTCTGTCACCTTTTGCTCCGCGATATAGTCCAGGTTCTGTTTGATCGACTCCTCATGGTTTTGAATCAGCCGCACCAGTTCGTCGCGACCGACCGACTTTTGGGCCAAGAGGTCTTCCAGCGAATCGAGCTTGCCTTGGACTTGGTCGTAGGTCAGACCCGCCTCTGCCGGAAGCGCTTCGAGATCGCTCGTCCCGACGTACTTCTCGCGCTCCTTTTGCAAAGCGGTCGTCTCGTTCTCCAGCTGGAACAAGGCTGGCATCAAACGCTCTTCCTGCTCGCGCGCTTCCTGACGGGATTTGACCACGTCACGCTGCTCCGCTTTTAACGCCGCTTCCTGCTCCTTTTGTCCACTGCGCTGTGCTTCTCGCTCCTTGCGTTCGGCGGCGAGTCCGGCAAACGGGTCGAGCAGGCGCAACTGTTCACGCAGCCCCTCCACCTGTTCCGCATGCCGCTTGATGTCCTGTTTCGCTTCGGCAACTTGACTGCGCAGTTCGGCGATCGAAGCGGACAAGCGTTCGATCTCCTCCCCTTTTTCCGCACATTTCAGCAGCCATGCATCGCGCTTAGTCTGCAACGTGTGGAGCGGGTCTTTCCCATACGTGTCAAAATAGCGGCTCAGTTCGTCGATCACCTGTTCGATGTGGCGGCGCGACTTCTCCACGACCTCCATCTTCGCGATCAGATCGAGCTCCTCGTCTTGCAGCCCAGCGCGGCGCTTGTTCAGCGAATCTTGGGACAGGAACGGCGAATATCCGCCGTGCAGGGAAACAAATCCGCCCGCCCCAAGCGGCATGACCTGACTGTCGCCCGCCGTCTCCACAGCGGTCAGCGACGACATGGCAAACAGCGGCACCAAACTCTCGACGCGCACGCCTTCCCAGTCCAAACGGGGATCGTGCAGTTTCTTGATCTCCCCGTCGCCAAGCAACAGCGCATACGGCAGTAGCGGATTGGCTCGCACATACGACTCGCGCAACGCTTCCTCCTGCTCTTGCAACCACTGCGACCCGAGCACCGCTTCGATGCCCCAATCTCCCAATACCTGCTGAAAATAGAGCAGATCCTGACTCGGGATGTAATGATCGCTTTTCAGCAGCTCCACCTTTTCTTCGACCGCACCCTTTTTCGCCGCAAGTTTGGCATACTCACGCGCATAGCCTTCTCGCTTTTGCGTCAGGGCCAGTTCCAGATCGGCCTTCGACCCGTGCAGATCGGTTCGCGACAGATCGAGCAGTTCCAAGCGGCCTTGCACCTGCATCTTGCGCGCCTCGTACTCGGCGATCTTTGACTCTGTTCGTTCCTGATCTCGCTTGGCCGTACGCTGCTCATCTTTGGCCGTCTCGATGTCAGCTTGCCCTTTTTCGATCTGCGCCTCGTTTTGCTCAATCTTTGCTTCCAACTCGCGCACGGCGTTGGTCCACTCGATCTCCTTCCAGCGCAGATCATCGCGATGCAGGACGGGCTCCTCAGCGATTTCCTCACCGAGTGAAGTGATCACCGCACGCTTTTGCTGTTCGAACTGCTTAAACCAGACCGCGATCTCACCGCTCGTTTTCGACAGGTCGTTGAGCGCATCGGCCAGTTCGACCAGCCGCTGATCGGCCGCCCGCTCGACCTCTTTCCACTTGTGACTGTCAGCCTGCTTCGCGGCAAGCTCTGCCTGGAGCGTCTCGACGCGCTCCTGCCACAAAGTCAAAAACTGCCCGCGATAGGTTGACAGTTCGGTCAACAGGTCCTCATTTTGCATATCCAACCCGGCCAGCGTCTCTTGGTCGCGGGCTAGTCGTTTCTCAAACTCCTTGATCTGCAAAAACTTGGGCACCGCGCGGTGCAAACGCACCTGCTGTTCTGCTTCCGTCTCCGCTTCCTCTAGCTCGGACAGCCGTTGCGAAAACGCCTGCACCGCCACTTCCGCCTTGCGGAACTGCTCCTGCAGCGCATTGACATCGAGCGACGCTTGCTTGAATTCCTCCTCGCGAATCTGCTCTTTCAAGCCGCCCACGATCAGTTCCAGCGCCTCCGCTTCCTCCGTCCGCTCGACCACCATCTCTTCCAGCCGGCCTTTGAGCGAGGTCAACTGCCCTTCCAGTTCACGCTTCAAGGCACCTGACTCCGAGTAGCGCTCGACCTTCTCCAACACGGTGCGCCCCGCCTCTTCGATCACGCGGAACTCTTCCAAGTTCTTCTCAATCTGCGGAATGCGCAGCAATTTGTCCTTGTAGCGCATAAACGAGTTGGCCAGGTCCTGCGCTTCATCGTCATCCTGAAACAGCGCCTGATCGACTGTCGGAATCAGCAGGTTCTCAAGCAATGACTGCTCCGTCTTCGAACGGGCAAAGAAGCCGTCCATCCCGCCTTCCGATCCGTTGGTCGTGCGAATCGCCAGCCACTCTTTTTCATAGATGTTGTAGGGGGCGAGATGATTGATGTACTTCCTGCGGTCATGCTGTGAAAACGTCTGCAACTTGCGTCCGCCAGCACTTCCTTCCTTGCGCAAGAGATTGTAGAAATCGCCATAGGACAAGACGCGCCCCTCGTTTACCAGCGGCATTTTCACAATCCCAAACTCATCGGCGATCTTATACTGATGCGTGTAGGTGAAATACTTCAGTTCGCCTTCCTCATCGGCCGACTTGGTAAAACAAAACCCGGTCAGCAAAAACTCGCGCTCCGCAAAATTGTCGAGCTTCCACTCCACCAAAATATGGCCGGTGTAGCGCTCATGCGCCAACAGATCGACCATCCGCCGTGATCCGTACATCGCACCTGGCAGCGCGGCCTGTGTGACCAACTGCAACCACAGCGTCTTGCCCCCTCCGTTAGCGAGGTTGAACAGGGTGTTCTTGCCGTGCAGTTTGAACAGTTCATCGGCGTACTGCTTGCCGCCTTTGTCGTACTGAATATTGACCAATCGAATCCGATTAATGCTAGGCATAGAAAATCTCCTTTTGCGAAATCAGTGCCAACAGGTCGTTTTTCCGCTTCTGATGCGAATAATATTTGCGCACCATATGGTCGAGCTTGTCGGTCGGATGCAGTTCCGAATCGATCGCCAGCTTGGCCAACCCTTCTCCCTCTAGGAACGACCAGACTTTCAAAATGTAGGACACCCGCGAGTTGCGCCCCATCCGCTGGTTGGTCAGCGTCTCATCGAAGGCCGGCATGTTCTGCCAAAACTCGGCCACCTGCTGGAAATTGAACTCATACTCCTGCGACAAGTACGCGCCATATTCCCCTTCGCCCGTCATCTGCAGCTTTTCCGTGATGTACTGCTCGAGCTCTTCGATCGGCACGTACTGCCGCACTTTGGTGTTCAGATCGTCCGAATTGTAAAACATGGCGAGCGTCGCCAAAATAATAAAATAGGCCACATACAGCTTCAGCCCCATCGCCACATTGTCGGAGCGCAGGCCAAGCTTCACGCGCAACTCTTCATTCGTATAGCCGAATACTTTATTGTCAATCGCCGGAGTGACATACAGCTTGTCACCGACACCCAAAATCTTAATGCCTGCCTCTTTTTCGATCATCTGCGCGACAATCTCTTGCGCAGCAGGGTCTTCCTTATAGGCAAACACGAGGTCGCGGTCCAACTCATCCGTCTCGCCTTTTTCAAGCAGCAACACAAACAGTTTGATCGCCCGCTCGACGCTCTCTTTGCTATACATACAACCCCTCCTTATAAAAACGGAAATCGGACACCGTCCACTCCTCTTCCGCCATGCGCAAGCCGTCTCCTTCGACAGTCACGATCACCGTGCCGAGCAGTTCCAGATCGGGCTCCGCACCGAGCAGTTGAATCAGCAGATACGGTACGTTCGTCTCATCCCCGTCCAAAATTTTCGCTTTCGTCTCCGCATCGAGGCGGAAATTGATCGGGCTCATCTGATGCAACTGCACCAAAAATGGATAGAAATCGCGCGAGTTCACCACATCATACAGCCGATCGGCTGGCAGTTGGCCCAGCAGTTCATGCAAGGTGATCGACTGCTCGTCTAGTAGAGGGGCGAAGATCATCTTCAGATACTCAGTATAGCGCGCATCCCGAATCGCCTTTAGCTTCGCCTTGGGATCGTCCACCGTCACTGCCGCTTCCTCCTGAATGTCCGGTTCCTTCTCCTTTACGTCCGTCTCTGGTTTGGGTACCGGCTGCGGCGCAAACGCCTTGTGAATGTTGAAGCGCTTTTTCAAATTAAGCGAGAGCATCGGCTCGATCAGCCGCTTCATATTTTCAAGCGACGTGCCTTCCCGCAAGACCGGGTCGAGAAACTCGCGCTCAAAGTTGACCTTCGATCGAAAGCCTTGCACGATGCCTTCCTCCAACGCCTCCAACACCATGCCCTGCAGATCGAGCTTGTCTACGAGCAGCTTGTTGTGCAGATTCATCACCTGATTGAGCCGCTGAGAAATCTCGACGAGCTGGTTTAGCGTGCGCTCCTCGCCTGCCGTTCCGCGCTGCTCATAGTTGGCGCGCGTCTCACGCAAGAGGTTGTTCAGGTCGTCAAACATCTGCTTTTCCTTCTGAAACTGCTCACGGATCGCCGAGAGCATCGCTTCATAGGCGGGTAGCGAAAATTGGGACACGTCGCGCTTGATCGACATCTTCATCCGCTCTAACTCCTCGCGCAGCTGGCGCACATCAAGCCCGAGCGAACTGACCGTGCGGATCGCATCTTCAAACACGCCTTTTTCAATCTGTTGCCGCAACAAAATCTGCGAGATCGTGATCCGCAGTTCCTTGTACATCTCGCGCGTTTTAAAGAGTAGATCCAGCCCGGCATCGGACAGCTTGAAGCGAATCTGGCCGCTGGCGACATGATACGTTCCGTTTTCGATCAGGTGAAACGTATGCTTGTCCTCCGCACCCGCTGCTAGATTGCGGTAGGTAAATTCGAACGGGCGTCCGTCATTGCGCAGGTTGGCCAACAAATAGCTGGCCAGATCGCGGCTTTCCTCCTCGGTCAGCACCTTACCGTACGATTCTGCGATCACCTCGCGCAAAAAGCGTGCCACGTCATGATGGTCCGATTCCAGCCGACCGATCAGCATGTGCTCCAAGATCAAAAGCATCACGCCGACGCCTAACGCCAGCAGGTCATATTCCTGATATTTGCGCAGTTCGCGCAGCCGAAACAGCGGATAGAACTCCGCCACGTTTTTCATGCGGTCATGGAAATTTAGCAAAGCACCGTGCAAAAGGAGTCCCTCCTTCTTCTATCACTCTACCGATTCTACTTCATTTCACCAAAAAAAACTGCCCTTTTCGGGCAGTTTGGTGAGTTGTGAACTTTTTACAGAACTTCAATTTTCGCAACCAGTGCCAACAGAACTTGCACCAGCACTTGGATGTTCGCCGCCACATCGACGTCGGTGGTGATCACTTCGACGTTGCGAGAGTTTTCGATCACGGTGCGCTGTTTGTTGACTTGTTTCACTTGAACTTTTTGCAGAAGTTCTTGGGTGATCCTTTCTGCGCGATCGCCATCTGCAATCGTCAAGCTCAGCACGACGGCGATCGCCAGTTGCAGAGCGACTTGCAGATTGACCGCCGCTTTTGTATCGGTCGTTGAGACTTCTACGCCAAAAGAATCTCTGATGATGATAACCTCTTCCGACCGTTGCAGAGTTCTCGAAACTTGCTCCGCTTCTTGTTCGACCTCGTTCCGATTGCAAAGCGGATGTTTGGCATTCGAATCGAGTGCAGACCAATTCGCCACGATAAACTGCCTCCTTCCTCTTTTCTGCTCGTTATCACAACGGTTTGCGCCGTTTGCTTACATGATATGGGAGCGCGTTTCATTTGGTATGGACAAACGCACTGGGCATCCACACATTTCGTATGCGTTTGACCCGATCTGGCGCCAAGAATGGCAGGGCCCCTGCGTACGACTGGGGCCACTACCAGCACTCGTTACAGCACATCGATCTTAGCGACCACAGCGAGTAGAACTTGCACCAGCACCTGAATGTTGACCGAAACGTCCGCATCAAGGGTGCTTACGCGCACGCACTTGGAGTTGTCAATGATCAGTCTCTGGCGGTTTTCCTGCTTGACTTGGACTCGTTGCAGCAGTTCTTGTGCCACCGCTTCGGCGCGATTGTTGTCCGCGATCGAGATCGACAGCACGAGCGCGATCGCCAGTTGCAAAGCTGCCTGCAAATTGACAGCCGCCTGGACATCGGTCGTTCGGACCGCAATATCGCAAGAGTCTTTGATGTGGATCGATTCACTGGAAAATTGATCCGTTTCCGAGATGACATCGGCCTCCTGCTCCACGATCGTATCTTCGAGCAAGGGAGCTCGGCCACGGCTTCCGGCATGTTCCATATCAAGATCCAGGGCAGACCAACGCTGTTCGGTGTCTTCGCTCATGACAATATCCTCCTCTGCCGAATAACGATCTACAGGCGCCTCCACTCTGTGCTTGATTGCTTTTTTGGGGAAAGCGGTAACCCCAGAACGTTTGCGTGCTTTCGGTTTCAATGTGAACCCTCCTTTTTGCTATACACTATGTCTGGAAGGGCGAAACCGTATGGACATACACCCTGATGGAAATGCCTAATTTAAAAGCCGTGATGGTCATCCATCACGGCTTCAGGGTACTGCTGGCTTATTTGTCTTTGCGCAACACCATGCGGCGCTTACGCTTTGGCGCACCTGCGCCTTCCACGCGATTCATCGTTGGCGCAGGGGAAGAGATCGGTCCTGGTGCGCGGGTTTTCGCGGGACTTGGCGGTGTCCGCGGTACGACCTGCACTTGTTGCTCCACTTGGCTTTTTTGCATATACTGATCGACTTGCCGCTGCAAATCTTGTACGAGGTCGATGATCTCCTGCTTCTGCTCAGCGGTCAACCGCCGACGTTGCTCATCTGAGATGCCATGCTTGTTAAACAAATCGGCAATGAGCAGTTCGCTCATCCCTTTGGTGATATGACCCATTTGTGATTGCTGCTCTTGCTTATCCGATTCGCTCATCTTCACTCCCCCTTACAACCTTGGTAGTACCAACGTATGCAAGTTTTGTATGAGGGGGGAATACGGCGAGTGTCTAATTACTTCTTTTTCCCTTTGTTCGGATTGCGCTTGCCCTTCTTCGGCCCAGTCGCCACTTCCGGCTTCGGAGCGGTGCCCGGACGGCGCGTGACGATTTTGCCCTGTTCCAGGCCTTTTGCGAAGATGCGCAGGTCGAGCGCTTTCTCGAACTTCTTGATGATAAACTTCTCATCGGGCGTCAGGATCGACACCGACACACCGGACTGCGTGCCACGCCCTGTGCGACCTGCACGGTGCACATAATGGTCCGCGTCGATCGCCGGGTCATAATGGAAGACGTGCGTCACGCCTTCCACGTCGAGACCGCGCGCCCCGACATCTGTTGTGATTAGCAGTTGCGCCTTGCCATCGCGAAATGCGCTCAACGCCTGTTCGCGCTGAATTTTCGCCGCTTCTCCCGACAGACCTTCTGCAGTCAGGCCCAGCTTGCGCATTTCCTGCACCAGCCACCATAGCCCTTTGTTTTCATTGACGAACACCATCGCCCGGTTCACATCATACGCCCGCACCAGACGGCGCAGCGTGTCCGGCTTGTCCTGCTTGCCCGTCGAGAAATAGACGTGCGAAATCGTACCGATCATCGCACCCGTCTCCGTTTCGAGGAAGACAGGGCTTTTCATCCACTCGTTGGCGATCTTCTTCGTCTCCGCAGACACCGTCGCCGAGAAAAAGAGCAGTTGGCGGTCGCGCATCGTGCTTTTGATGATCGCATCCACATCTTTCAAAAAGCCGAGTTCCAGCGTCTGATCGACCTCATCGATCGTGATCGATTTGACCTCATGCACCTTCATCTTCTTGCGTCCGATAATTTCCTTGATTCGCCCTGGCGTGCCGACGACGATGTGCGGCTTTTCCTTCAATTTTTCAATCTGGCGGTCGATGTTCCCGCCGCCGACCAGCGCCAGCGATCGAATCTCCGAACCTTCCGTATATTGCTTGATCGCGCCTTCGATCTGCATCGTCAACTCCCGGGTCGGCGCCAAGATCAGCACCTGAAGCGAGCGCTTCTCCACCTCGATCTTCATCAACTGCGGTAAGAGATAGGCCAGCGTTTTCCCCGTTCCGGTGCGCGATTTGCCGACTACGTCCTGTCCGCTCAAGATCAGCGGGATCGCCTGCTCCTGAATCGGTGACGGAGCGGTGATCCCCGCTTTTTGCAACGCTTGCAACTGGTAGTCTGGCAATTCGTATGTATGAAAAGATGTTGTCATCTGTTATTCCCCTTTCTTGCCACTCTTTGCTATCATACCCGAAACGCGAGCAAACAAAAAGACACGGGGTCACGACGTCCCGTGTCTGCGCTTATCGATAGGTTACCGCCTGCTTGCCCATCATCTCCCACGAACGGCGGAACTGTTCGCGATTGACCGTTTTTCGTTTGCCGTCCAGCGGGTCGTTGAGCGTGACCGTCTCCCGATTGAAACCAACCAGCAGCACCGCATGTTCATGAAACGTGGCCGAGACCGGCCCGCTCGGACTGTTCCAGCGCACCCACTGCTCGGTCGTGTCGAACATGCTGGTCGTCCACACCACCACCGGCCGCCCCGACGTCAGACTGGCGAGCACACTGTCAAATTGACCTCCGCTCAAATCATGCGCTCGGCCAGGCAGATGACGGTTGAGCAGTTGCGTCAGCGGGCCATGGTACACACCATACCCTTTCTGCTTGCCCGTGATGTCGCCGACAAATCCGCGGTTCGGATCACCCCAATAGGTGATGCGTTGCGCACCATCGACCTGTAGCTCCGTCCGATCTTTGGCGACCTCATCAGCCAGTTGCATCCGGCTGATCGGCTTGCCTGCATGTTGCAACAGCATCGAGAGGCTGACCACTTCACAGCCGTTGTCCAGCTCCGGCATCTGACATTGCACCGGAACGGTCATCTGTACCTGATCGGCCACCGGAGGCCACACGGGCCAAAATGGAGGCGAGCCCAACACCGCAGCAGCCAGTACCACCGCACCCCACATCGCCAATCCCTCCTTCCCCCTTACCGTTCCCTGAACAGGAAAAAAGAAACCAGCTCCTCCCCAAAAGGAACTGGTTTCTTTCGCATGTACTTAACTCTGCTGGACGTCAATCGTCGCTGGTGTCGGAGGCATCGCTTCTGCTTGCTGTTGGACACTGTTCCCTGTCGTCAGAGTCACGAGAAACATCAGAACTGTACCAACCAGTACCCACTTTTTCACGAACTGTCATCTCCTCATACCAATTTGCTGACTTCTCTTGTTGAATTCGACAGCCTTTCGATAAAGGTCAACCGCCCGTGGGTCATTCTTCTCATAGAGTTTATCGGCTAACTCAACGGCCACTTCGTACGCTTCACGCACCAGTTGATGCTGATCATAGATGTTCAGCACTTCCTCCAACTTCGCGATATGCGCATCGAACTTACCCTGGTCAGCCAATACCCACGCGATCAGGCGTGTAGCTTGCCCCTTTTCTCGATAAACATTTGTCTGAATCTTATCGGTAATCGAAAGAACTTGCTTACAAAGTTCGACAGCATTCTCTAAATCACCTTCTAAACGCGAAATTTCAGCAAGATGAACTAGAGTTTCACAAAGGTAAGCCTCTTCATTAAGTATTTCATAAACTTTGCGAGCTCGTTGATAATGAGCCAATGCTTTTCGCGGTTCACCGATCTCTTGGTACAGGTTGCCGATGTTGTTGTTGATCAAGCCGACATCGAGCAAAAACGAGTTCTCCTGCGCCTCGCGCAGACAGGCCAGATAGATTTTCTCCGCCTTCTCATAATCCCCGAGCTTGCGCAGCGGAGTCGCTTTCATATAGGAGATGCGCAAGCGATAGAGATGCTTCGAATATTCGAGGGCGAGCTGCTCAGCCTTTTCCGCATAACGTAGCGCAGCGCGATAATTTTGCATGATGTTATGGCAGCGCACGAGGTTGAACAGCACGCTCAGCCGCACATCGTCCTTGCCTTCCACATTTTCAAACTCTTCATCCGCTCGGCAGTAATAGTCGTAGGCGGCGACCATGTTGCCGCTCAATTCGTACGCATGTCCCAGTTCGTACATCAGCAACAGTTTGTGTGCCGAATCCAGTGGTAGCCCGAGATCGAATACTTCATGAACCTTGGCGATCACTTCATTGTGTTGACGCGTGAGGTTGAGCAGTTTGCATTCGGTCAAGAACGCTTCCAAATACAAACTCTGGTACCCCATCTCCTCACTCTGGACCAGCACCTCGCGAACATATTGAAACGCTTTCTCCAAGTTGTTCGCCGTCGTCGCATCTTTGGCCAATTGCAACGTTTCGCTGAGCTCTTCATGCATCGCATCCAACGTCTCGATGCGCTCCACCGTCACCCCGAGCCGTTCAGCCATCATGCGGAGCAAAGTGCGTTTGATGTAGGTCTTTCCGTTCTCAGCCTTGCTCAATTGACTCACACTACAAATACCTTCCGCCAATTCGTCCTGTGTCAGCCCGTTGAGCAATCGATATTTGCGCAGATTCTCGCCAATGACCCGATTGCGTGCATCTATGTCCAGATCTAGTGACACCGAACTCCCCCCAACTTCCACTTATCAATTATGTAACAATTATAACAAAATGCGAAAAGAGTTGCCTATACCCTGATGAAGTAAAGGAATGGATACAGATGAAAAAATTTACGAAAACCAATCAGGAATTTGACCTACAGCTATGGAAAAGATAGTAAAATAGTTTTATTAGGGTGAATTAGTTAAATAAACCTTATAGTTGCACCTGTCGTTTTCCACGGACAAATCGGTCAAGAGCTCAGGACGACTCCGAAACACATTTGGCAACACTGCGTTCAATCGGGCAATCTAAAGATGCATAAAAAGATTTGACTGCGATACCTTATAAGTATATGCTTATATAAAAATATCATAATACCATCCGAAAGGAACGTGATCCTGATGAACATGCATGTCGCCATCAACGTCCGTGACCTCGAGCCTTCCCTCGCTTTTTATCAAACGTTTTTCAACGCCGCACCGACCAAAGTCCGCCACAACTATGCCAAGTTCGAACTGACCGACCCAGGGCTGCATTTTTCCCTGAACGTGCGCCCTTACCAAGCGGGCGGGGTGATCAACCATTTCGGTTTCCAAGTGGAGAACACAGCAGCGGTGCTGGCCATCAAAGAGCGCCTGCAAGCGGCGGGCCTCGTCGCCGTCGATGAAATGGGCACCACCTGTTGCTATGCGGTACAGGATAAGATTTGGGTATCCGATCCGGAAGGCAACGCGTGGGAAATCTTTTACACGATGGCCGACTCCGAGTTTGAATCGGCCGATGAAGGTCTGCGCCCCGAATCGGCCTGCTGTCCAACCGACCCATCCGCATCTGATCTGATCACACTCGAGTAGGTGATTCGCATGCAACTTGACCTCGAACTGTTGGCCGAGTGCCACAAAGCGTTAGGCGACAAAACGCGCCTGAAAATCCTCGCGCTGTTACGAACCTCCGAGCTGTGCGTATGCGAACTGGTGCCGATTTTAAAAATAACCCAGCCCGCGATCTCGCAACATCTGCGCAAGCTCAAAACGGCCAAACTGGTCAAAGAACGCCGTGCCGGACAATGGGTTTTCTACTCGCTGGACGGAACTGCCTACCCGTTTTTAGAAAGCGTGCTGCAGTCCCTTCCCGACCTGAGCGATGAAATCAAGATGCTTCATGCGACCGGACAAAAGGTCTGCTGTGAGTAAAGCGCAGGAAACGGGTGGAACGAGACGGAAGACCCTTCCGCTACCAACGACTCGGCACACCTTGCTCGTCACTCACGTAGCGCTGCGTATGCTTTGCAAGCAGAGAAAGCGGTGACAACTGGAGCCTAGCACGCTTAGTTGGCAGATCACCAGTTTCCCTGACAATCGCCATCAAGACTGAGGAGTGGAGCCTAACATGACCGCTTTGGCCGTTGTCATTTTTGTACTGACGTTGCTGTTTGTCATCTGGCAACCGCGAGGGCTGTCGATCGGCTGGTCGGCAACGGCGGGCGCCCTGCTCGCACTGGCCGCCGGGGTGGTCAGCCTAGCAGACGTGTGGAGCGTTGTAGGCATCATCTGGAACGCAACGCTGGCCTTTGTCGCGATCATCCTGATCTCGCTCGTACTGGATGAGATCGGATTTTTCGAATGGTCTGCGCTACACATGGCGCGCCTAGCACGCGGCAACGGACGGCTGTTGTTCGTCTATGTTGTCCTGCTCGGCGCACTGGTCGCCGCCTTTTTCGCCAACGACGGGGCGGCGCTGATCCTGACGCCGATCGTGCTCGCGCAAGTGCGCGCGCTGAAGTTTGACGAACGGATGATCCTGCCGTTCATCATGGCGAGCGGATTTATCGCCGATACCGCGTCCCTTCCGCTGATCGTCTCCAACCTCGTCAACATCGTTTCGGCCGACGTGTTTGGCATCGGTTTTGTCGAATATGCCTCCCGCATGATCGTGCCTACTTTGTTCTCCGTGGGAGCGTCGCTGTTGGTGCTGTACTTCTTTTTTCGCAAAAGCATCCCGAAGCGCTACGATCTCACCCGCTTGAAGCGGCCACGAGAGGCGATCCGAGAGATGCGCCTGTTCAAGCTCGGGTGGGTGATCCTCGCCTTCCTGCTTGCCGGATACCTGTTCAGCGAAACGCTGGCCATTCCGGTATCGCTGGCGGCAGGTGCGGCTGCTCTGCTCTTCCTGCTGGCAGCCCGGCAAAGCGGAACCATCCAAACCATGCGTCTCGTCAAAGAGGCTCCGTGGGCGGTCGTCCTCTTTTCCCTCGGCATGTACGTCGTCGTCTACGGGTTGAAAAACGCTGGCCTCACCGACCTGCTCAGCCAAGTGATCCAACTGGCAGCAGATGGCGGCGTGCTCTCTGCCACGCTTGTCATGGGCTTCCTTGCAGCTCTCCTCTCCTCGATCATGAACAACATGCCGACCGTGATGATCGACGCACTGGCTATCCAAAACACCGTCTCCACAGGTGTTGTCCGCGAGGCGTTGATCTACGCCAACATCATCGGCTCCGACCTCGGCCCGAAAATCACCCCGATCGGGTCGCTGGCCACTCTGCTCTGGCTGCACGTCCTGTCCCGCAAAGGCGTTCGCATCACCTGGGCGCAATATTTCAAGACGGGGATCGCACTGACCCTACCCACACTGCTGATTACACTGCTCGGCCTCGCACTCTGGCTGACGATGATCGACTAAGGAGGCACCCAACATGACTGACCAAAAACTGCTGATCTACTTCCTCTGCACGGGCAACTCCTGCCGCAGTCAAATCGCGGAAGGGTACGGCAAATACTACGGTGGCGACAACGTTGAAGTCTACAGCGCAGGCATCGAAACACACGGTCTCAACCCGAAAGCGGTGCGCGCGATGGCAGAAATCAACATCGACATCTCCGGCCAAACGTCCGACAAGATCGATCCTGATCTTCTCAACCGCGCCGACTACGTCATCACACTCTGCGGCGACGCCAACGACAAGTGCCCGATCACCCCGCCCCATGTCAAACGCCTGCACTGGGGGTTTGAAGACCCGGCCCAAGCGACCGGAACGGACGAAGCAGTCTGGGCAAAATTCCAAGAAATCCGCGATCAGATCGGAGCGCGCATCCAAGCGTTTGTCACCGAACTTACTAGCTAGTTTGATCCTGTTCAGGGCCCGCCAATCAATGGCAGGGCCCTTTTACACCTTCTCATCCACATGGCGAGCAGAAGTGACTCCCCCTTCTGTCCGATGCGAATACGAGCGACGTTGATCGGGACACCGCAACCGCTTCATCTGCACTCGCAACTCCGCGTATAGCACCCATTCCTCCCGCGGCACCGCTGAGGCGCGAGGCGGAACCGAACGGTTGACTTTTTCCACCGCACGGATCAGCGGTTCTGACGTTTGCGGCGCCTCCGTTTGTGGCTCCTGTACGATCTTCATCAATTGAAGCGGGAGCCCATAGCGCCCCGCATTCCGAATCATCCCGTCGATCACATGCTACCACCCCTTTGCAAAAAACTATGCAAAAGGACTGGAAATTATTATAATAATCTCCAATTACTACAGCGATAGATTGGAAGGTGGAGACACGATGAAGATCGGATTGGTCCGACACTTTCGAGTGAAAAAAGAATACCCGACCCAACTGGTCACCCCGAGCGAAGTGACAAAGTGGCTGGACGAGTACGAGTTTACAGACATCGACCCTGCCCCTGCCGACCTCGGCGGCATCGATTGGGGACACTGTTACGCAAGCGATCTCCCGCGGGCCGCGCAGACAGCTGAGATCATCTATGACGGCCCGATCACCAAACTGGCCGGGCTGCGCGAAGTGCGCCCCAACCCGGTCACCACACGGAACATCAAGCTCCCGTTCATGATGTGGGGCCTCCTCGTCCGCGTCGCCTGGCTGCTCAATCACAAATCACAGCCGGAGCTCCGCACCGAGATTGAAGCGCGGCTCGCGGGAGTGCTGGACCACATCATCGAGCAAGGCGACGAGGACGTGCTCATCGTCAGCCACGCCGCTTGCATGATGTTCATGCAAAAAGAACTGCGCAAGCGCGGCTTCAGCGGCCCCAAGCTCGGCACGCCGCAGAATGGGAAACTGTACGTGTTCGAGCGCTAAAAAAGCGACCCGTGTGCGCTGGCACCCTGGGTCGCTTTTTGCTCACTTTAGCTGTTTCACCTTTTTCCCATCCACGTACAGATGTTACTGTCGTCCTATAATGTCCATAAACTGACATACCCACCATTAAAGTGATTTCATTCTATTCGAAAACCTCTATGTATGTAAATAAAATAATAATTTTTAAGTTATATATTTCGATTGTTAAACTTGACGACCATAAGTAAGATAGTTACAATTTTTTCTAAAAGAGGTGGCCGACTTGAAAACTAATGTGATCCGTCCAATTCTAGTATTTATTCTGATGTTTTTACTATTTTCTTTGAACATTTCACCACAAGCTTCTCCATCCATATTAGTTGCTTTGCTATCCAATGTTTTTTACTGCTTCACGATTGTTGTGATAATAGAACTACTTATTCGATGGGTCCGCAAGAAAAGAAAGAAAATCCTATGAAGCCCCTAAATTGAAATTGAGAATCGACATCTTGTCCTATACAATAAATCTATCGAAGCGATTGAAGAAGAGCACGGCAAGTGCCCCAAACTCGGCACACCGCAGAATGGAAAACTGTATGTGTTCGAGCGCTAAAAAAGCGACCCGCGTGCGCTGCTGGCACCTCGGGTCGCTATTTGCTCACTGTAGCTGTTTCACCTTTTTCCCATCCACGTACAGACTGACAAGCACCTCTTTATCGCGATGGGCCATCGCATACTCAAGATCGGCGTCCGTATAGCTTGAGCCATAGACAGATGCGACCTGCAGGTCGAACAAGGTGCCATCCTTTCCAACTACTTGCACCGTTTGCAACTTCTCCCGTCTGCTATTGATGCCGACGATTTCGCTTGTTTTCCCGGAGAAAGCCACCTCTACTTCCATGCGAGACAACCACTTTGGAACGGCGAGTTTACTTGGCACCAGAATCGTAAACTCATACTCCACGCCACGCAGAAGCTCCTCTTCATCTGCTTTCACTCTCAATTCCCCGAGCCTCGCCTTTAGACCGACCAGTTTTACACCCTCAGTATCATCGATCATCTCTTGCTCTGGCGTAACTGGTGTAGACGTGGGAGCAGGCGAAGAAGTCCCACTGAACAACGAACCAAACAGAACGGACAAACCCAACACAAGCACAATCCCAATGATCGGAACCCATTTCTGCCCCATCTCGATCCTCCAAGCTTTACCATTCGAGTCTACGATATTGACTGAAATTCTAGCAGAAAATTCGATACAGTCAATCGAGTCTCCTTGCCGTCCATGAGGGGGCTGCGTTTCCAATCAGAAAAACCGAGCTGATCCAGCTCGGCTTTGCAGTCTTACGGACGTTTCAAGCGACGAACGCGACGCTCCAGTTTCTTGATCTCCCGCTTCTGGCGCTCCACTTGTCGCTCCAACTTTTCCACGCGCTCCCCAAGCTCGGTACCAGGTCGCGGCGGTGGAAACCCCGGCCCTGGCGCCGAAACGGGAACTTTGTGGCCCAGCGGGATGAAAAGGTGTTGCCCCACGAACAGTCGCAACGGGTCGGGGATGCGGTTTACCGACAATAGAGTCTCCACCGGCACCCCAAACCGCGACGCGATCGCAAACAAAGAATCCCCCGGCTGCACTGTATAATCCACTGGATTACCTCCCCAGTTCATCTGTCCTTGTAGTGTATGTGTTGGGAGGAGGTTGGGTGTTTGGAAGGGGGCTCTTGTTATGTGAGTTTGTTGGCGTAGTAAGCTGAACTTCCACGCTGTGAGACCGAACGTTCGAATGCTTGGTCCGGTGTGTCATTAATTAATTCGTCCAAGAATTTTTCCATCAGTTCGGTTGAGTTTGGCAGGAATGGAATTGCACCGATGTTCACCTTTTTGATGCTTTTGTAAAAATGGTGCTCTGCAAATTCCACTTCGTTATGATACGGGAATAAGACATAGGCGCCGAATGTGCTCCGTTCAAAGACTCCATCTTCTACACTCATGATCGCATCTCGGTATCGGTGCATCGTGTTGATGTCATCCTCCTCCGGCCCAGGTGTTGTATACCATCTTTGGTAGTCGGTTCCGTTGTAGGCTGGGTTCAGGCGATATTTTGCGTCAAAGACATATTTATACTCGATCGGTGAATTGTGTTTTTTTAGTGCAAATACGTTATCGGGTCTCTGGGATAATGTCGGGTGGTTGCGAGAGATGTCCCCCTGCGGTAATGCGTTGTAAAACAGTGTGAACTTTTCCCCGTTCTGAGTATTTAGGTAGGTGACGCTTGCGCTTCGCTTTTTGTCCAAGCGGACAAAAACGCCTCTGCGATCCACTCGCAAGATGTTTTGTGAGACGAGAGTGTACTTCGTTTTCAACAAATCATGAATCTTCAGGAAGCACCAGTACTCGTATAGTTGGGCCACATCCTTGAGAGACATTTGGTAGAAGTCACCTTGCAGAGTGAGTCCTTTCATCAACAACAAATAGAGTCGATACACATCGCGATACCCCGGTGCCATTTGCAGGACGAGTGTGAGTGACATTTGCCGCATCTCTCCAACTTCTTGCAAAAAGTCGTGTCGGAGCAGGCGTTGTAACTGCTCGTGGAAGCGGTCGATCAGCCCGAGTTTGTCTTTTTGAGTTGGCGAAAGGGCATTACCACGGCGGTTGTAACTACTGCCTGATACTCCTTTGCGAAGCTCTTTCAAACGATCAGCAATTCTCGTCAACGCCCAACGCACAAATCGGTTTTCAACAGTATCGTAGTCGATTCGGCGTCTTGTCTCGATCATTTTGGCAGGATGGTAACTGTCTGCTCCGATCTTAAGTACCCCTTGTGCATCCTTGGAGAGAAGATGCGGGCGCTTTGATAGGTAGGAGATGTTCTCTTTCCCTGCACGTTTGACCTTGTTTGCGGAAACCACTCGATTTTCCTTTTCCAACCGATGGTGAGGCATCTTCTTTACTCGCTCAACCGCTCGGACCAACTCATCAAAATGAGGTCGAAGAAGTGAGAAAAACTCGGTTAGGCTTTGGCTTTGCGTATCTCGAATGCCAGTTGTACTGTACGTTTTTCGCATGAAGTCAAACGCGAGATTGTGCACTTGACGATTCACATCTTCACGGATGGTTTCGTAGTCTTTTTTGTAGTCCATCTTGGAGGGAAAGATTTCGAGTTGGACTTTTAATAAGGTCTCCCCTGCAAGACGAACTTCAAAGTCGGTGTACCCTACCTCATTTCGAAAGTTGAGCACGCCAGAGAGAATCATCTTCCCACGTGGCTTGACTACTTGTCGCAGCGCTTGGTCTTGGTGAAAGAACTCAAGAGGCACATCCAACTTCTTTTCAATAAGGAGTTCATACCCTTGATGCTCAAAGAAACACGGAAGCGCTCGTTGGGAGTCAATATCCTCTAGGTGACCAGTTGCAGGTGAATAAATTTGCTGTTTCTCGATCTCGATCCGCTCCGGTATGGGTACTACAGACAAGGCTGCCTCCACCCAATGATCTTCTTCTCGGTGCAGTTGCAACGCTTCAACGGTGGGATGAAATGGTTTTCCTATTAAGTAGAGACTGAACAGGTTGGTCTCGACCAACAACAAGGTTTCATCTTGTCTAGGCAAGCCAGAACGAGGTGAATCCATCCTCTTCTAACCTCCGCAACATGAATGCGATTTTTTCAGAACTCCGTTTATAGAGACAGTTGTCAAAGCGAGTTTCATCCGTTCCGAAGACAAGCTTATTGAGGTCGGAGCTGTCGTCCATCAACTGATCTGAATTGAAATTGTTATTCTGATATGTTGCAATTTTGAGGAGATCGACTAGAGTTTTTCTCACACTGACGCTACTTCCCTGTATCCGCGGAAGAATCTTCTGACAAAGTTGGATGTCAAAAGCGTCATGTTGATCTAGTAAATCAAACCGCTTGTTGTAGATTAAATAGAAGCAAATCGAATCACGAATCCGATACCCCACATGTGCGTTAATCTGCTCAAGTATTTTGTTGACCTTAGCGAGTTGTTCCACGTAACCTCTAAGATTGGCATGATACTCTTGAGCATCTTTAATGTTGAGGTAATCACTTCGAATGAAGGATTGGTGAACATGAACAGCTTCTGCACCTGTTTTATTTTCAATGGTTAGATTGTACATATCAGTAAGATCGATATGATTGAATTCAATCGTGTTAGCACGGTCGAGCACTTTCTTACTGAACGGGTGCGTCGTCTCGTCCATATTGACGGTGCCGATGATGTAAACATTTTCGGGGATGCAGAGATCAACTTCCCCTTCTTCGCATGGCAAGGAGACAACTTTTCCAGTTGTGATACGCTTCCCTTGGTTCGCGTCATCGATCCACTCTTTTGTTTCCATAAGACTTAGAAGATCGCTGAAATAATGCTCTACCCGCGCCAAATTCATTTCATCCAAGCAGATAAAGTGGGGCTTTGCATGGTTCTCAGGCTTAGAAGCTCTCTCCAGCACTTCTGTAAGTCGCCCTGATACAAAATTACCAGATAAGTCTCGATACCCAATCAGATCCGATGGGTCACTCCAGTCCGGGCGTACAGGGATCAACTCAAATTGTCCATTGTCTTTAGTTGCACCCAATGCTTCTGCAAAGAGCTTCACAAGTTTTGTCTTACCTGTGCCAGAGATTCCCGCAAGAATGACGAAAGGTTTGGACTTCAAAGAAAGGTAGAAATTCTCGAATAAATAGTCTGGATAAGAAAAACCCTGCTGCTTGATGAACAGTTTTACGCTACTAAGAATACCCTTTATGTCTTCATCATCAACTCTTCGTAACTCTGGTTCGGGCGGGATATTTTCTGACCTAGGGGCATCTGTGTCAACAAGTTCTTTGTAGACCCTTACTAGCTCGAATAGATCCTTCTTAATCTGATCTTCTTCTGGAACTTGTCCCTTGTCATAGCGTTTATGTGCGATCACGCCAACTAGGTAGTTGGAATCGGAATACTTCTCTTCCGCATGTACAAGATCACTTTTTTCAAAGCCTTCGAGATGTATCTTGTCACGAAGATTTCTTACTTCTTCCTTTAGAATATTTCGTCCAAACTCTTTGCCAAATTCTTTGATTGGCTGGTCACTGTGCTTAAGCGTCAAATAGACAGATTCCATGTCTGCTGAAAAGATATAGCATATGTAGTATCCTTGCTGTGTCGTCTCAGTGATACGAGTGTCCATAATCGCGATCCAAGGCATAGTTGCCCAAGCTGGTCTTCCTGCTGATCCTTGAATTCTGCATTCATTAAATCTAAAAAAGTTTAGGTCTTGTAATCTTGTTGGAATCTGTTTTGTAATCACATCTGCAATCGAATGTCCGGCTCTCGCAGATTTTCTTGCGGAAGGATACTCGTTTAGAACCTTTTCAAAGAGCTTATTGAGCAAAAAGGATTCCATTTTTGTTAGGTCAAGTTCAAGTTCCTCTTCTGCTAATATCCGAAGTGTTCCGGTAACTGTAGGATTCATTTGCTCCCAAACATCCGAACGAAAGCGAATGATATCCGAACCCCTCTCAACATCAAGTACACGTTTTAATGCATTTATCGGGGAATCCAGAACCAGATTGAGTTGCCCAATCGTTGCTTCTCCCCAACTCTTCATCTCATTCAAAGGTTCATCCACAGGGAGACCTTGAGCCTCTCGATCTGCATAAAAT
Organism: Tumebacillus algifaecis; assembly: GCF_002243515.1. NCBI lineage: Bacteria > Bacillati > Bacillota > Bacilli > Caryophanales > Alicyclobacillaceae > Tumebacillus > Tumebacillus algifaecis. Next base: position 934,581 of record NZ_CP022657.1, on the reverse strand, counting down.
GATGCAAAACTATCCCTTACCTTCGAGTAGGAGGCCATACCTGTAGATAAATTTAAATTCTTGAGCAAAGACAAAATGAGAACCATTTTGTATGTTTTGTTTCTTTGTTTGAACAGATTTTGCAATACGACAGGCAAACTCATACTCCTACTCCTCAACCCTTTCTAAGTACAGTCTTTTTTCAAATGCTCCACGCTCTACTGCCTTTTTCTCACGGACAGCTAACAAGTCTTCTTCAGATACCGAATGAATTTTTCCTAACGCAAAGATGACCTCTAAAAGGTCTGCCAATTCTTCAACACTTTCACTCGCCTCTTCAGTAGCAAGGTACTCTCGCATCTCCTCTTGGAGTTTATGTCGAAGTTCGCTAAGGTAGCCTTCTTCATCTAAAACGCTATATATCGGGGTACGACCACTCTTTTCAATAATTTCAGGAATGCGGTCGCGGACAAGTTTATTGTAAGTTGGCATGTATTCTGCTCCTTCATCATTGTTGATCGCGATTAAGATTAGTATAACAAAAAAGCCTGACAAGAACTGTCAGGCTTACACTGAATTTTACAACGCAATCCCTCGCTTCAACATCACTTGTCTCGTATAGCCGCGAATCTCTTGCATCACACCGACCGCCGTTTTCAAATCCCCTTCGTTTTTATACAGATCGGCAAGCTCACTCATCGTATCGCCCCACTCGCCAAGTTCATCTGTATGTTTAAAGCGGTCGGCCGACTTTTGGAAGCGGCGGATCGCTTCCTCGCGGTGCCCGCGTTGGACGGCGATACGTCCATACAGGCGATGTACACGCGCTTGGTAAAAATGGAGTTCGGGAAGGAGTTTGCGGGCTTGATAGCAGGCTTCTTCGGCGGATGTGAGGTCATCTTGTCCCAAGAGCAGCCCGGCGAGTTCGACGGAGGCCATGCCCGCTTCTTCTTTTTTGCCAAGGGTGAGTAGGTTGTCGATTGCACGCTGTAGCATGGAGATCGCTTCCACTTCTCGGCCCGTTTGACCGTAGAGGACGGCGCAGGTGACTTGCAGTCTGACGGTCATGACGATGTTGTTGAGCCCTTCGAAGATGTGAATGGCTTTCTCGGAGTATTCGGATGCTTTGTCGAGGTCGTTGAGCTTGCGGTAGGATATCCCCAGATTGAGATAGACGTTGCCCATCTCTTGCAGGCTATCCATTTTATCGTACAGCGCGGACGATCTGCCATAGTAGTCTAGTGCGTCGGTCAGCTTGCCCGATTTGAAATAGGCATCACCAAGGTCGTAGAGAATGCTCGCTTGGAAGTAGATGTCGGGCTCCTCCATCTTCTCCGATTCATCGTATGCTTTGTGCCAATGGAAGGCGGCGAGTTGGTAGCGTTTGCGGCCAAGTTCGAGCTTCCCCAGGCTTTTGTAGACACAGGCGGTAAGGTGGTTGTCCTGGCGGAGAAACGCGATTTCGAGCACACTGCTGAGCAGAGTGTCGGCCTCTTCGTAGCGCTTGGTATGGATATAGCACTCTGCCAGTTCTAACATGATGTCCGTCTCCGAGATTTGGGATTGCGAGGTGGACAGCAGTTGTTCCAAGTATGGGATGGCAGACGAATACTCCTGACCTGAGACCATCGCTTTGGCCAACTTATACGTGCTGATAAATTCTTGGTTGAGATCGACATCTGTTAAAAGACGGTCGAGCGGGACATTGAGTTTATCGGCGATGCCGTGCAGGATTTTATAGGAGGGTCGAGCACGGTCAGATTCAATTTGGGAAATCATGCTCGGGGTGCAAAGTTTTTTGGCTAGATCGATCTGGGTCATGCGCTTTTGAAGGCGCATCTGTTTAATTTTTTGACCAAGTGAATACATATTCTTTCACTCCTGTCTGATTGGTTAGTAAGTGACTTGCACAAATATGAGTGTCAATTTTTACTAAAATCAGTATAGGAAATTGATCTGCGTGGACACAACAATTAATGAGGTGAACTTTGAAATTGGTAACTGTGAAAAATATAACGGATTGGTGAGGAAGTATTTAGTTTATATATCCCAATTGTTTATAGTGTGGTATATACTAGATCTACTGCAAGTGGAGAAACGGAGGTTGAGTGCTGTGGATTCTGGGTTGATCGAGACGATTGGTCAGAAGGTAAAGCGGCTGCGATTGGAGAAGGGCATGACCCAAAGTGAGTTGGCGGACGGTTTTGTGACGGTCTCGATGATCAGCCAGATCGAGCGGGATCGTAATACGGCATCGGTGGAACTTTTACAGCATTTGGCCCGGAAGCTTCAAGTTGCTTTGCATGAACTAGTTGAAGATGAAGTTGAACAAATGGAGAAAGCTTGTCAGCAAAAGTTGATCAAAGTCTACTTGGAGACGAAGCAGGCGGCAGAAGCAGAACCGCTGTTGTATCTCTTGCGGGAAAGAACCGATCTGTCACAGGTGGAGTCCATTGAACTGACGGTGGAGCTTGGGGAGTGTTTTTACCAGCAGGGGCGGTATGATGAGGCACTCGAAGTTCTGTTGCCGCTCGCAGAAGAATTGGAAGCAGTGAATTATGATGATGCTCATGTGCTGGCCTTGATTCGGTATACGATTGGGAATGTGTATTATGGAATTCAGAATTTCACAAATGCAAACTATAATTATCGAAAAGCATATGATTACACATTTCGCTTCGGGACAGTTGATGCCTTAGCAGCACGTATCTCCTATAACGTAGGTATTACACTCCAAATTATCGGCCACTCTAATGAATCGATCTATTTTTTAGATCGGGCGTACGATTATTTCAAGAACCATGACGATATTTATAAAGTAGCGGCTACAATCTTTGCACAAGGAATTACCTACAAAAATATGCGAAATTACAGCCTCGCAGCCGATCATTTGAGTCATGCAAAAGGTCTTTTTAACGCCCTCAATTTTCGAAAAGCTGCTTTCACTGTCCAGCGCACCATTGCGTCTACCATAACAGCAAAAGAACACCCAAGTCTTGCGTTAGAACAGCTTCAGGAATGTATCTCGGCTTTCGAAAAAGAAAAAGACTTTCAATCTGTGGTATTAGTTCACGCAAAGATTGCAGATATTCATTTACAAACAAAAAATTTCGGTGATGCCGCCCATGTTCTTGCTGTAGGTGAGGAACTTATTCGTATGTTTGAACTTGGAGCCTCACAAGAGGTAGGTTTTTTCAATCAAGTCTTTGCTCGCTATCATCTTCTTTCTAATAATTTCGAAGACTCGATCCGATATGCATTAAAATCTGCCTCTATGTTTGATACAATCGGACTAGTAGCTGAACAAGTTCAAACGTTACAGATTGCATGCGACGCTTACACTGCCCTTGACGACTATAAGCAAGCTTTTGTCTTGGAGCGAAAAAGCAACTTGTTGCTACAAAGTATAAGCGGAAGGAGAGAAAGCATCATATGAAAAAAATGGTATGTATTCTCTTGTTTGCAGTCGCGTTGTTTGGAACGATTTCTTCGATTCAGATGCACCAACAAGCAATTGATCCACCAATTGGTCCACTTGTAATATCCAACAGATAAAGCAGAAACCACCTACCCCGCTTGGAGTAGGTGGTTTCTTTTGCTTGCGACCATTAAAATAACAAATCCCGCACCACGATGAACTGCTGAGTAGGATCAACCGTGCCATCGATATGGGATTGCAGGTTATAGCCATCAAAGATCGCGACGATGGTTGTAGCTAGCACCTCGATTGGAAGTCGAGGACGAATCAAATTTTTCGCGGCGAGGTCGTGTAAGAGTTGCGCGATGACTTGACGCCAATTCATATACATCTGAGTCAATCCATCTCTGACTTTTTCCGATCGATTGCTATTGGCGATGAACTCAATAAACATAGGGACCCAGTATTGATCTCGCGCCATCTCAAAAATGTATTGGAAAAGTTCATGTAACAACTGCTCAACATCCTCCGATGGAACGGAACGATTCTGGAAAGATTGAGCAATTCTCTGATGTTGCTCAATCATGCGCTCTTCCATAATCAGAAGGAAGATTTCTTCTTTATTATTGAAGTGTGAGTAATAGCCTCCTTTCGAATAACCTGCCGCTTTTGTGATGTCGTCTATGGTCGTCGCGGTATACCCTTTTTGTGCAAATAATTCAAAGGCAGCTTGCTTTAGTTTCTCGATGGTCTGAGTCGTTCGAATTTCATGTTTTGTCACCATGTTACATGCCCCCTTGTCCCCTACATTGAGCTATCGTGCCATTCTCTTCTTTATTTCATAGATCACTATACCGACCATAATCAGCAAAATTACCACGAACAACCAAGCCGCATATGAGTTTTGCAAAGCGTAGAGCATTTTCTCCCATTCACTTGCTTCTGGCTTGATATTCATGTACGCGCTACCATAGATCCCAGCCACAAAGTAACAGACAGCGCCTGGGATCGCGAGCAAGATAATAGTCAGGACAGAAAACCTCGTTTTCAATCGATCTCCCCCTTAATAGTACCTAATAGAAAATACAGAAAATAAGGAAATAGAGAGCACATCAGCTCTCTTTTTCCTATGGATTCGTATCCTATTGCCAAGTTCCAATCGTATTATAAACACGTGTGAATTGTGTTGTATTGTTATACAAAGTTTGTGGCGTTACCATCCCTCCCGTTGAATTCAAGGTAATACCTGCTCCGTAATAAAAGGACTGCCAGACAAACTTACTGCAGTATGTATTGGTCTTGTCATACAGGTTTGCAGTAATCAAATAATTCATGGAATGTCGGTCAACTTCTGACTGCGCCCAAATAGCAGCAGACGAGCCACCCGACTTCGGGCGAAGAACAGCATAGCGGCTTAACGATGTCCAGCTAGACAAAGGTTTATTTTGCAAACCTCCATCACCATTCGGCCACGCTTCTGCTGTTTTACCATTGTAGACGATCGCTGCATGACCATAGTTGAAGTCCTTCAATCGATTGATGTCTGTTACGATGATGTCCCCATTAATAAAATTAAAAGAACCACCATCTCCTGGAATTGCATCTTGTACTGAACCTGACGCCAATGCACTCGTTGTGAAGATACCCGTCAGCGCTAAGGCCATACCTGTAGTTTTTAGGAAGCTCACCCACAACACCTCTTTTTTAAATTCCAACTAGTCGGTATTTAAAATACTACATGATGAATGATATTAAGTCAATAATACGAAATGAAAAATTTATCCACCCAATCAAATAACAGAAACAAAAATGCCCCTCCTAAGCCACACACAACTTAGAAGGGGCATTTTTTATGAAGGTAGTTTACTTCTACGCCATCACCTGAACTTGATTCCGTCCGGATTTCTTCGCGTGGTAGAGCGCATCGTCAGCCTGTTTGATGAGCTGTTCGGTCGTCATGCCTGTCCCAGCGAGCAATGACACACCGACCGAGACGGTGATGTTGATCTGGCTGTTATCCGGCAAAACAAACGCCCGCTCCTCCACCGCTTTGCGGATTCGTTCCGCCGTTTGGGTCGCATCTTCCAGCGCGCATCCCGGCAGGATCACGCTAAACTCTTCTCCCCCGTTGCGGGAGATCGTATCTACCGCCCGGCAGGTCTCCGCCAAGACTTGGCCCAGTTGAGCGAGGACGGCATCTCCGGCGGGGTGACCGTATGTATCGTTGGTGCGTTTGAAGAAATCGATGTCGATCAAGAGGAGCGCCAACGGTTCGTTCTGCTCCTGCGCCTTATGCACCGAAGCATTGATCACCTTGTCAAAGGAACGCGCATTATGTAAGCCAGTGAGAAAATCGATGCTGGCCGTCTCTTCCAAGTGCGAAAAAGATGTATACACCCTGCGGAGAAAGAGGATCAGAACGCCCGCGATCAGAAAGGCTGACCAAGAGGCGATCCAGTAGCCCGGCATGATAACACTCCAGTAGATCGAATGATCGGCTACAAAATAGTACATGTGCGCCGAAATATAGAGGACTCCAAATAGGTTCGCGAAGAGCCCAATTTGCAGCATGGACAGTTTCGTTTTGCGAAGCAGAAAAGTGAAGGTCAAGATGATAAACAACCCTGCACAGGCCCAAATCGACGCTTCATTGAATGAGTACATCGTCAACCGATAAATCGTGATAATCGAGGCGGCAATGATGGCTGAAAGTGGTCGGCCCCACAGCGCGGTCAGCACCACGGGAATTTGTCGCAAATCGATGATGATCGGAGGCATCTGCACCGAGTAAACCATGAGCAGCACACCGATTCCACCAGCGACCCCACCTGTGATCACTTGGCTCAGCTTGGATGCATGGACGTCAAATGGCTTGTGCCTGCGCACGATCGCCGCAGACCCGGCCAGAAAGATCATCGAGATCATGATACTCATGTTGACAAACAGACTGCTGAGAAACGTGAGACCCAATTTTCGCCCCTCTTTCCTCATTATTTTAAGATTGGATTCATTGTACGATAATTATGCATAAAAAAACACCACCAAATCACCAAGAATCGGCGGTGTTGTCCAGATTTACGATTGGAATCGCGGCATCACATCACGAGCAAAGCGCTCCATCTCCTCCAGCTGTGGAGAGAATTGCAGGAGCAGCAGATTGACGCCCGCTTCCTCATACTCTTTGACGCGTGCGGAGATCTGCTCCGGCGTGCCGACGAGGTTCGGTCGCAACCCGCGGTTGGAAACGCTGTAATCTTGCAGGGTCAGTTTTTGCTCAAGCTGAGACTTGTTCACGAAGTCGCCAAAGCCTGCGTATCCTTTCATCGCATCTTCGCTGACCGTGGTGATCCGCGTAAGCTCCGCTTGTGCTTCTTCTTCCGTGTCGCGGCAGATCACATAGGCGGCCATGCCAAACGATTGGAACGGCTCAAGTCCCGCTTCTGCACGGCGCGCTTTCATATCGTCGATTTTCTTCTTCACTTCCTCCGGCGTACCGCCGTGCATCACGTACGCATCACAGTGCTCCGCGATCAGCTTTTTGCCGCGCTCGCTCTCCCCGCCCGCATACAAAATCGGGTTGGGACGCTGAAGCGGTTTGGGAGACAGTTTGGCGTCTTCGAGGTTGTAGAACCGCCCTTTGTAGGAAAAGGAATCCTGCGTCCACATGCCTTTTAACACGTCCACAAACTCCTGCGTGCGCTCGTAGCGCTCATCATGCTCGGCAAAATGGCCGCCATACTGGCGCGCTTCTTCTGCCCACCACGCCGAGACGATGTTCAACGTGAAGCGACCGCCGGAGATCTGGTCGATGTTCGCCGCCATCTTGGCCGCCACAGCCGGGTTGTGATAGCCTGGGCGGATCGCCGTCATGATCTCGATCTTTTCGGTCACCGCCGCAAGCGCCGCCGCGGTGCTCCACGCTTCCAGCACGTCTTGCTCCGGGCCTTTGATGTCGTTCAGATACAGCTCGGCGATCAACGTCGTGCTGTATCCCCAACGTTCCGCCGCTTGAATCACCGTTTTCGCATAGTCAAAGGTCGGTGGCATGTTTTCATGTTCCACATTGCGCAGCCAGCCCCCAAAGAGCGGCAGCCAAAACCCGAAATTCATTCCCGTCATCTCCCTTAGAAGTTGCTTGCACGCGAACTGACCTGTGTGATTTCACGGACGTGTTTGGTCAGTTCTACCGTCATCTCAAAATAGGAAAACGGCGTGATCAGATAGATTCCATTATAAGATTTGACCGCTTCGTCGAGCAGCTCTTTGCACATCTCGACACCTTCTGCCCGTGCCGCCGCACCCTCAAATTTTTTGATGCGCTCGCGTGACTGTTGCGAGATCTTGATCCCCGGCACTTCGTTATGCAAAAACTCTGCGTTGCGCGTCGAGGTCAGCGGCATGATACCGATGAAGATCGGCACTTTCAGATGCGCCGTCGCTTCTCTGATCGCCAGCATCGTCTCGACATCGTAGACCGGCTGGGTCATGATGTAGTCGGCCCCCGCATCCACTTTGCGCTCTAAGCGGGCCACCGCCGCTTCGAGGTTGCGCACGTGCGGGTTGAACGCCGCGCCGCAGACAAAGCGCGCTTGGTTGTTCATCGGGCGTCCCGAGAAGGCGATGCCTTGGTTGAGCTGTTTGACCATGCGGATCAGATCGAAGGACGACATATCGAACACGGTGCTCGCCCCCGGCAGATCACCGACGCGGGCCGGGTCGCCCGTGATGACGAGAATCTGGTTGATCCCGAGCGCATGCAACCCCATCAGATGCGACTGCTGACCGATCAGATTGCGGTCGCGGCAGGCGACGTGTACGACCGGCTCGATGCCCAACTCGCGCTTGATGATCGAACCCAGCGCCATGTTGCTCATCCTCGTCGTGGCCAGCGAGTTGTCAGCGATGGTGATCGCATCCGCCCCCGCCTTATACAGTTCATGTGCTCCTTCGACGTAACGCTCCACGTTCAGGTCGCGCGGCGAGTCAAATTCGACGATGACCGTGTGGCGTTTCTCCGCGAGCTCGACGATGGTCGGCTGCTCGCTTTGCTGAAAGCGCACCACTTCTCGCTCGAACACTTCGATGCGCGGCGTATGTTCCGGGTTGATGCGAGGCAGCCGTTTCAGCCCGGCCACCGCCCCGGCGATCGCTTGAATGTGCTCAGGAGTCGTGCCACAACAACCGCCGATCAACGAAACGCCCTGTTCCCACAGTTTGATGGCGTTGTCGCCAAAATACTGATAGTTCGGCTTGTAGGCAAACTCTCCGTCGATGATCGCTGGGCGGCCTGCGTTCGGGAAAGCCGACAAGCTAAGTCCTGCTGGCACCACCGCTTTTTCCATCGCCCGCAAAACTTCAGCAGGCCCGAGGCGGCAATTGAGGCCGACCATATCTGCCCCTGCTTCTTTCAATTGATAAAACGCATCGCTGAGCAGATAACCGTCCCGAGTGCGCTCCACGTCGAGCAAAGAGCACTGGGCGATGATCGGCACACCCGATGTAGCGACCAAGGGGCGCACAACATCGAGCGCCAACAGCAGTTCTTCCAGATCGAAAAACGTCTCCAAGATCAAGCCGTCCACACCTTCGTGCAACAGTGCGACTGCCTGTTCTTCAAAAATGTCGCGGAACTCTTCGACATTGCTGGTCATCACGCGGGCCGCCGCGATCGAACCGATGCTGCCGACGACAAAAGCGTCCGCTTCGGCCATTTCCACCGCCTGCCGCGCCAGTTGCACAGCGGCACGGTTGATCCGCGTCGTCTTGCGCTCCAGCCCGTAGCGGGCCAGCGCTTCACGATTCGCCGCATAGGAGTTGGTTTCGATCACTTGCGCACCTGCGTGCAGATAGGCGAGATGAGCCTCGCGCACCCATTCCTGATTTTTCAAACACAGCTCTTCCGTTGAAGAGCCGACCGCATGACCCTGTTGATACAGCCACGTCGCCATCGCACCGTCGCCGATCAACACCTCTGTGCCAATTTTCTGCCGAAACAATTCATGCTGACTGCTCACCCTGTATCCTCCCTTTCCGCTCAGAGTTCTGTCATGGTACTGCGATAACGGAATAAAGTCCCAGCAGATAAAGAAAACGCCTCTTCCTTGGCATTAGAAGAGGCGTTGTATACGCATACGAAAAACTGCGAACCTCTCTTATCTGCCAAACCGCACCTCCTGTGCAGTCTTGCTGGAATTGGCACCTATTGGTAGCATAACGCTACAGGTTGCCGAGGCTTCAAAGGGCCAGTCCCTCCACCTCTCTGGATAAGAGCTTTCAAGTATTTGATTGCAGATAGAATACCACTGCACCTAGCAAACTGTCAACCGTTCGGAATCTGCAAGTAGCGTTGATAATCGGCGAGCAGTTCCCGAAACTGAGCGCGAGGTGCCAGCACCCCACGCCGTTCCCGCGCTTTGGACAGCGCGCTCTGCCACGGCAAACGGTACAGGCGCATCAAAATGGCGGTGAGCAGAAAGCCGAGCCGATTGCGCCCCTCCTCATCGTGCACATAAACGATCCGCCCACACTCCAGCCAATAGACGACCGTTTCCACAGCTTGCACGAGTTCGCTCAGCGCTGGTTTGCTTTTGTCACCCAACCGAAACCAGTACATCGCGATCGGGATCGGGCCGCCTGCGGGGATCTGGTCTTCAGCTTGGCGAACATTCAGGATGGCGCTGACCCCAAGCGTTCGCAGCTTTTGCCAGCCTTGTTGATCGATCCTCCCGCCCCCGTACAGGCGGCCTGGAATGATGGTGTCGTAGTCCACCGCTTAGTTGTAGTTGAGCCAGACGCTCTTGATCTGCGTGTAATTTTCCAGTGCGTATTCGCCCATCTCGCGCCCGATGCCCGACTGCTTAAAACCGCCAAACGGAGAAGCAGCATCAAACATGTTGTAACAGTTGATCCAGACCGAACCTGCTTTCAACTTGTGCGCGACGTTGAATGCGGTGCTCATGTTTTGTGTCCAGACACCCGCTGCGAGGCCATAGGTGGTCAGGTTGGCGCGCTTGATCACATCGTCGATGTCATCGAACGGCATCGCCGCCACAACCGGGCCGAAGATCTCTTCCTGCGCGATCGTCATCTCATCTTGCACATCGTAAAACACGGTCGGACGGACAAAATAGCCGTTCGCCAAGTCGCCATCTGCACGCGCGCCGCCAGTCGCCACCTTCGCGCCTTGCTCGAGGCCCTTTTCGATGTATCCCGTGACGCGATTCAACTGCTCTCCCGTCACGAGCGGCCCCATCGTTGTCTTCGGATCGAGGCCGTTGCCTTGGCGCACTTTTTTGTCCGCATAGGAGACCATGTCGGCCAGCGCATTGTCATAGACGCTCTTGTGGATATAGAGGCGCGAACCTGCCGAGCAGACTTGACCTTGATTGAAGAAAATCGCCTGCATCGCGCCCGGCACAGCACGGGAGAAATCGGCATCCGGGAACACGATGTTCGGGCTTTTGCCGCCGAGTTCCAACGAGACGCGCTTCAAGCTGTCGGCCGCATAATTCATGATCAACTTGCCGACTTCGGTCGATCCGGTAAATGCCACTTTGTCAACGTCCGTATGGGTGGCCAGCGCTTTGCCTGCCGTTTCGCCAAAGCCAGGCACGATGTTGACCACTCCCGGCGGGAATCCGGCCTCCTGAATCAATTTTGCCAAATACAGCGCAGAGAGCGGCGTTTGCTCGGCCGGCTTCAACACGACCGTACATCCCGTAGCCAGCGCGGCACCTAGTTTCCAAGCGGCCATCAACAGCGGGAAGTTCCACGGAATGATCTGCCCGACGACCCCAATCGGCTCGCGGCGAACATAGTTGTGCAGATTCGGTACATTGACGGGGATGACGTCGCCTGTGATTTTCGTCGCCCAGCCCGCATAATAGCGGAAATGTTCCACCGTCAGCGGAACGTCCACATGTTTTGCTTCGCGGATCGGCTTGCCGTTGTCGAGCGTTTCGATCTCCGCAAAAACGTCGGCGTCACGTTCGATCAAATCGGCCAGCGTATAGATCAGGCGAGCGCGATCCTGTGGGAGCATCCGCGACCACGGGCCGTCTTCAAATGCATCGCGGGCCGCCACGACCGCACGGTTGATGTCCTCTTGCTCCGCTTCCGCCACATAGGCTAGAATTTCTCCGGTCGCCGGGTTGTACGTCGGGAAGGTCTTGCCGCTGACAGCTTCGACAAATTGCCCTCCGATAAACAATTTCTTGATCGTCTTCGATTTTACAAAATCCGCCGTTCGCGGATTGAGTTGAAATGCGGTGGTTTCCATGTGATACGCCTCCTCAGTCGGGTAAGTAGTAGAATGTCCCACTCCCAAACTATGAGCAGTCGAACCGATGTATGCCTAGTCGAGGTCGATTCCCATGTAAAGAGAGTCATAAAAGACCCCGTCGATCAAGAAATTCCGGCGTTTCACGCCTTCCTCCGCGAAGCCGAACTTTTGGTACAGCTGGATGGCGTTCCGGTTGTCGGCACGCACTATCAGATTGATCCTGCGGATGATTCCGGTCGATTTCGCCCAGTCGATCAGCAGGGTCATCATCTGCGTGCCCACGCCAAGCCCCCAGAAGCTTTCGCGGACGGTCAGGCCGAACTCGCCAGCATGGCGTACGCGCTGTCTTTGGCCGCCTACAAAATTGAGCACCGAGGCGATCTCCCCATCGATCAGCCCGATCAGAAAAATCTTGTTGTCAGTGAGCGCATGATCTTCGATGATTTCAACTTCCTGCTCGACGGTGGTGGTAAACTCGTCGGCCGTAAAAGGGATGTTCTCGCTTTCGCCTGCAACTCGTTTGATGTAGCGGAGGATCGCAGCCGCATCTTCAGCAACCGCTTGGCGGATGGTGAGCGTGCGGCCGTCTTTCAGCGTCATGGCGCGTGTCATTTCCATGTGGGTAGACTCCTTTTCACGATGTATCCCCACATTATAACGCGCTCGTCAGCGAAAAAGGAGAACAGGCTGTCGAACAAAAAACGACCCGCTCAGCCGAGGAGCAGGTCGTTTTTGACTGTGTTTCTATTCAAAGCGCTCTTTGATCACCAGTTCGGAGAGCGGCAGACGAACGGACGCATGGCCCTCTTCGGTGCCTTTGCCAAGCGTGATGAGCATCGTCGGGAAGAAGCGGGACGGGATGTTCAACTCAGCGACCAGTTGGTCACGGATAAAACCGGCCATCGGGCAGGTGTCGTAGCCGAGCGCTTTTGCAGCCAGCATCAGTTGCATCGCAGCGAACGAAGAGTTGATCAGCGCTGAATCATGCCCGAACTGCGGCGGGCTGTTTTCGTAAGTCGGTTTGATTTGGCCAAGCAGCATGTCGGCGATCTCACGAGTCATCGTGCCAGCTTCCACCGATTGGTTGACGATCATGTCGGCCGCTTTGTCCGCCTCTTTGTCAGCCAAGATCACGATCACAGCCGCTGCATCCACCACTTGCTGTTGGTTGTAAGCGATCGGCAGAATCGCTTGCTTGTTCTCTGGGTTGGTCACAACGAGAAAACGCCAATGTTGCAAGTTCCACGCCGACGGCGCGGACGCCGCCAGTTCCAAGATTTTGTTCAGGTCCTCTTGCGGCATCGTCGGCTCGTATTTGCGAACCGAACGACGAGTAAGCATTGCCTCTTCAGCAGTCAGTTGATGTTGCGTCATCAAAAACACCCCTTGTTCAAAATATGTACTGGAGTTATCATAACAAAGTTACTTCCTTTAGTAAAGTTACAATTCACCCAGTTGTCAACTTGTCCCATGCCCACTATGATAATACAAGATCGGCTTTTTACAAAATTGAGGTGAACGCATGGGGAGACGCCCCCTTTCATTAAATAGTGATCGAACAGCCTTCCGACCAGCACAGGAAGGCTTTTTTGTGCGAACCTTGTAAAGAGGGATTTTTTCTTGTACCTTGAAGTAGTTTAGGCTTTAGTCTTCATCTCTAGCAGCTGCTCAAAATGGAGGACGGATGGAGCTCATACAGAAGTTTCTCAATAAACAATTTTTTTGGATCTGTTTTCTCGGCTCGATCGGAGCCATCTATGCAATGCGTAACGCTACGCTTATGAACATCGACTATTTAATCGTCTTAACGTTTTTCTTGCTGGTGATCGAAGCTTTTCCAATCAAAGTCGGCCGCCTGCTGATCACCTTCTCGTTTTCACTCTTATACGCGATGATCCTCAATACCGGGTATGAAGCAACCGCTCTGATCTCCGCCTCTGTGATGATCGTTGTGCAATCGGTCAATCGAAGATCTTGGAAGGCGATGCTGTTCAATTTGTTCGTCCGCATCAGCGCTGTCGTCGGCTCAGGATGGACGGTCGCGCACTTCTTGCCCTATTTGCCCGGCACAGCGGGCGATTTCTGGTTTGAAATGACTCAGATGCTGACGACTCTGCTGATCTTCTCCTTTTTATCGGTGTTGATCTTCTTTTGGTACAGCCAATCGTTCACCCACAAACACTATCGCAATCTGGTCTTCAAGCTGACGGCGATCGACCTCATTGTCAGTATCGTCTATACCTGGCTGATGATCTACTTGTTGCTGACCACAAACGTTGGTGACCTCGGCTTGCTTGGCTTGGTGTTCTACTTTCTGCCGCTCGGAGCGGTCTCCGTTCTGCTCCATCTCTTTAACAATTTGACCCGTGCCAAGCAAAGTCTGGTCACGCTGTTCGAAGTGTCGAGAAGCATCTCGCAACAGCAGAGCCTGCCGACCGTGCTCGAACAAGTGATCGAACGAGCCACCGAGATGGTCGGCGGTCACTGCGGCGTTCTCTATCTGCTTGAAGAAGGCGAACTGCGGCGCAAAGTCTGTACCTGTGGCAATGAACTGAACCATCAAAAGATCCCTCCTGGTGTCTCGATCGCCTGGGCTGTTGCGCTGAGCGGCAAAGCGGAGCTGGTCCACGACGTTGAACGCGACGTGCGTTTTTGGCCCGGTGAAACGCTGGAAGGCACCCGCACCTTGCTCGTCATGCCGATCATCATCGCCGACAAAGTGGTCGGCGTGATCTCGCTTGGCAAGGGAGACTCCTATTCGTTTGTCTTTGCTGAGCTACAAGTGATGGAGGTCTTCGCCTCACACGCAGCGGTGGCGATGAAAAACGCGCTGTACATGGTGGAGCGGGAAAAACGCCTGCTGGTCGAAGAACGCAACCGTCTAGCCCGTGAAATCCACGATGGGATCGCACAGGATCTGGCCTCCGCCATCTTTCAATTGGAGATGCTAAAGCGCAAAAGTGGGAATGAAGAGATGAGCGACGAAGTGATCAAACTTCAAGAAATGCTGCGCCAGACGGCGACCACCCTGCGCCACTCGATCTACTCCCTACGCCCTGCCCCCTATTTGCACGCCGGGCTGGGGCTGGCGATGCGCTCCTATCTGGAAGAGGTGGAAAAAACGCATGGGCTACGCTTCCAGTTCGATGCGACCGACCTCACGTTGCAAGTGGCGCCCGAGGTGATGAACGCCGTTTATCAGGTGTTTGGAGAGAGTGTGCAAAATGTGATCAAACACGCGCGGGCCACGCAAATCTCGGTACGACTTAGCGTCACACAGGCAAATTTACAACTGATCGTGCGGGATGATGGGATTGGCTTTCATTTCGGACAAGCGATGCTAGAAGCGGTCAATCGCCACTCTTTTGGGATTGAGAACCTGCATTTGCTCGCCGATCAGACGGGCGGCACTTTGGAATACAACACCGCGCCGGGACAGGGGACGGAAATCATGCTTGAAATTCCGCTGAAGGAGGAGCGAATCGATGACGGTACGCATCGTGCTTTGTGATGACCATACCATACTGCGTGACGGCTTGCGCAATCTGCTCAATTCGGAAGATGACATGGAAGTAGTGGGAGAAGCGGCCGACGGGAAACAGGCGATCGAGTTGGTCAATTCGTTACACCCAGACGTGGTGATCATGGACATCAACATGCCGGAGCTTGGCGGCGTGGAAGCGGTGGAACTCTTAACCGCCGAGCATCCACAACTGCGCATCCTGATCCTCACGATGTTCAATCAGGATGAATATCTCTTCCGCACGATCCAGGCCGGCGCTTGCGGCTATCTGCTCAAAGATTCACCGATTACCGAGGTGATCGAAGCGATCCGCACTGTGATACAGGGCGGGTCGGTGCTACACCCCGATCTGACCCACAAACTGCTCGCCTCCTACCGCGAGAAAGAGAATCCGGAATTAGAGAAACTATCCCCACGCGAGCACCAAGTCCTGACCACTTTGGTCAACGGGCTGTCCAATAAAGAGATCGCCGAGGAATTGTTCATCTCCGAGCCCACCGTCAAACTGCACATCTCCAACATCTACCGCAAGCTCGGTGTGAAAACCCGCTCGCAGGCGATCATTCATGCCGTCAAAGAAAAATTGGTGATCATCTAGGCCAGAAATGGATATGAAAAAACCGCCTCCGATACGGAAGCGGTTTTTTTCTCGGGTTATGCCGTCACCCTCAGCAGCGCAGTACCTGCCGCACAACTGGCAGGCGCCTTGGGGACAGCCTATTTCGCGCGGACTTTGTCCTGTCTTTATCGTAACGCAGTACACGTTCGAACGGTAGTAGACGAACGTATAGAAAAAACTGTACCTAAGGATAGTTGACAGCGGGAGTCACTCTGTGTTAGGAACTCCCAGCACCCAACCTTCCATTCTGGCCCGCCTAAGCTCTACCCGATCAGCGCTCCCCAGCGCGACTCGTGCTGATGCGAAACACCACCCACCAGATCAGAGCAAATCCGATCACCTGTGGGATCGTCACCCCTTCTTTCAAGAAGAACCAGTTTAGCAGTACCCCGGTCGCTGGAAAGGCCAGCTCGGCAAGCGTCGCATAGGACGCTTTGGTCGTGGACAGCCCGCGGTAGTAGAGCAACAGGCTGAACAAGCCCGGCAGTAGCGCGAGTAGAGCCAGCGTGCTCAGATACTGCGGATGTAAAGTATTGCTCCACATGGTCGAGAACCCGGTGCTCGACCAGGCGACCATGCCGAACAGAAAGGGGACGGCGAACAGGAAGCGGGCCCCGGTCAACGTCTCAAAACTCATGTTGGCGCGAGTCAGCAAGTAGCGCCCCATCACGGTCGAACCGCCCCAGAGCAAAGCCGCCCCGATCGATAACAGCGACGAGGTCAACTGACCGCCGGAGACGCCAACAAACGGAGCTTGAAAGCCAAACGTCAGCAGGTATGTACCGAAAAGGGCGATCATCAGATGAAAGGCAAATCCTTTGGGCAGATGTTCCTGCAAGATCCAGCGCGCTGTCAGCAGGACGCAGAGCGGCTGTAATTTTTGCAACAGCAACACCACGCTGGGGTGTCCATACTCAAAGCCCATCGTGAACAGGACGGTGGCAAGCCCCGATCCTCCCCACGAAATGAACAGGATGGCACCAAAATGGCGCAGGGACAACCCTTGGAACTGGCGCCTGCCGATCCAGACTGCTGGCACCGCAAAGAGGAGCAACAGCAAGTGTTCCACCAACACGATCTCTGTCGAAGTAAAGGCGCCCATCAGCGGCACGCGCAACAGCGAATCCATCCCCCAGAGCGCAGCCCCGAGCGCGACCAGCAAGACCCCGCTTTGTTGCCAAGCGACAGAAGGTGACGATGTTTTCTGCAACATCCCTACTTCAAGACCATCTGGGAGCTACGCACGGCAAAGCCGAGCGACTCGTACAATTTTTGAGCGGGGTTGCCCGCAAAGACGTTCAAACGAATTTCAGCATACCCTTTGTCGCGCAGGTCGGCGATCGCATGTTGGAGCAACGCTTTGCCGACCCCTTTGCCACGGTGCTCTACAAAGGCATACAGATCATAGATGAACCCGACCTCTTCGCCAGAAAAATAGTCCACGTTGAGCCCAGCGATGATCCAGCCGAGAATCTGTTCGTCCTTCTTAGCGACGAACGCGTATCCGCCCCGCTCCCACACCGCATTCATGATCTCTTTTGCTCGTTCCTCGCGGCCCGTTGCGTCAAATGTCCCCATCGTGCCATCCTGCAACGATTCAACACCATGATCTTTGACAAATTCCAGATCCACTCCGACTGCTCGTACGATCTCCATGTGCATTGCCTCCTCGACTTCTCTTGACAGATATCACCCCGACCATTACAGTAACTGGAAAGAAACTGCAAAAGGGGACTTCCAGATGAAACCAGTCAAATTCCTGCAATCTGAAAAAATCTACCTGCGTCCGTACACCGCTCAGGACACTGCAATCTTCTATGCTTCATTCTATGAACCGACGAGTCGCTATTATACAGGTGCTCAGAACGTCTACACGCTTTCCCAGATTGAAAGCGCGCTCCAAAACTTCGCGGCAGATAAGACCCGCGTGGATCTCTTGATCTGCTCACAAGAAACGGATGAAGCGGTCGGTGAAATCTCGCTGAACAGCATGGACAGCAACAATCGCAGCGGAGGCGTCCGTCTGGCGATCTTCCATCCCGAAAATTACTCCAAAGGGTATGGCAGCGAGGCGCTGACCCTGATCCTCGACTACGGATTCGGCATCCGCAACCTGCATCGGATCGAACTGCACGCCTACTCCTACAACGAGCGGGCCATCCACACTTATGAAAAGGTCGGATTTCGGCGGGAAGGCGTGATGCGTGACGCGTGGTACTTCGACCACCAATGGGTCGATGTGATCGTCATGTCTATCCTCGAAGACGAGTTCCGTACCAAATATAAGCAGAATCGGCTGGAGAATGCAGAAACGACCCGCTAAATCGGGTCGTTTTTCACTGCTTCGCCTCAGTCAAAAACGGCAGCTTTCTGCGGGTCGTCCCGAAACTCGAACATCTGCCGAATCTGATCCGGCGAAACGCGGGAATGCGACAGTTCGGGCAGTTCATCCGGCCCGAACCAGCCTGCTGCCGTCGTTTCCGGCCCTCCGGTCAGACTGCCGCCCGTGATTTCGCAGAGCAGCACGATTGAGTAGATGTGATAGGGATGCGGCACGATCTGATTCTTGCGCTTGTCCCACACACCGATCAGTTTGACCACGCGCCCTTCCAGCCCCGTCTCCTCGCGCAGTTCCTTTAAGCCTGCCTGAGCAGGTGTCAAGCCGATGTCGATCCACCCGCCGGGGACTGACCAGCAGTCATCGAGCAGTTCTCTGACCATCAGCAATTTGCCGTCCTCATTAAACACCACGACCCGCACGTCCACTTTGGGTGTCTGGTATCCCGTTTCGTTGGCGAACAACTCGCTGACCTTTTCCAGCGGTGTGTTGGTGTACTCGGCCATGATCTCCACCGACAGCTCGCGAATTTGCTGGAAGCGCTCGATGTCAAACATGTCCTTCGAATACTCGAGGCCCGCCTGGGCCACCGCTTGCAGCTGCTGCGCCCACTCCAACCATTTCGGTGCGGTCATTACTTGGTTTCCGTGGTGAAGCGCTGGATATAGCCATCGTAATCGCCCGACTGCACGCGCGTCTCTTGATAGTTGTTGTTCGTGTACACGTCGATCGTGCGACGCCAGAACGCGATCGCAGGCTCGTTGTTGTGCAATTCATAGACTTTCCAACGGCCTGGGAAGCGGTTGAATACTTCGATCGCTACCGCTTGTCCAAGCCCTTGACGTCGATATTTCGCCATGATGAAAAACTCATTGATCATCGAGACGTCCACACCTTCATCCACGTCCTTGTTGACGAGCACAAACCCGGCCAACTTACCTTCGACACGGACAAAGTACGCATAGCGCCCCTCTGCTTCGGCCTCCACAAACTCTAACACCGGTCGGAAGTCCCAGCGACCCTGTTCATTGACATCGATGTCTTTATATTGCGAAAAATGGTAGATGTAAAACTCCGCCAGATTGAGCAGTGCTTCTTGCCGTTCGACTGTCACTTTCTCCAATTCAAAACGCAATCTCTACTCCCCCTCGATCATGTAGCAAGCATAGCAATCCGAGTTCACTTTTAGTTCTAGGAAATTGTACTAAAATACGCAAACAATTACCAGAGACAGGAGAAAAATTGTTGCCGCTGGCAAATTGGATTCTTCGCGCGTTGTAAGCGTTTGGTCTATCCTTGTTTCTCGATGATCGGCATGAAAATATCATATTCGTTTTCTGCTCGGTTGGGGTCGTGCTTGGCCGAGTTGTAGCGCTCATCGTACACTTCCAGCCACAGCTCTGCACGATTCGGCTGATAGCCGTTCTCTTCGATCCAGCGATAGAGTCTGGTGTAGGTCGCTTCCACCGCAGTCATCGGGCCGCGGTGCGTGATCTGCACATACGTTTGCGCCGGAATGGTGATGCCCTTCATCCCCTCGGGAAACGTTGTGAAGTCTGCCACTTCGGCTGTGAGGTAGCAGGTGAACTCCGTTTGGCGCCCGTGGCACGGTGAAATGAACGCCTCCGGTGAAACGCGCTCGGAAATCTCCTCAGCGCGGGCCACAAAATCTATCCACAGTGCCGGAATCTCTTTGGCATCTGCGTATGCACCAGACCAAGCGATTCCGACCAACTTCATGCTATTTTTCGTCACAACTTTCGGTTCCATCATGATCGCTCCTTTTCAACTTCAACCGTTTGCCTGTCCGAAGATGCGACCGCTCTAGCGCCAGCCGCCTCCATTTTTATAGGATTCTGTCTTTTAGAGGGAAACCCTTCCATTCCAAAGATCACCACGGGCGGCGCAACGCTCTTTTTACCTACTGGACCCGCAATGGCCCACTAGCACAAGCAAACGTTTTAAACGACGAGACTTTAAGTCACCTTTTGGACAACACAAAAAGACCGCGTGTTCCGCGGTCTGGCTCTGCACTCAGTAGGATGGGCTCCAGATCGTCTACCATAACGGCTGCCTTTCCCAACTGATCATATTAGAAATGCCTGCCTTACAGCATCGAATCGAACAGATTGATCTGCCCGGGCGCTTCCCCTCTATACTCGATGCCAAGTAGCCGCATCAATTCCTTGGCGTTTGGCGCAGCATCTTTGCCCGAGTTGTTGTTAAAAATGACGCAGATCTCCTTCGTGGCCTTCTGCAAAGCGAGCAGGTTTGCTTTCCATTCTGCAAGCTCTTCCATGCTATAGCGATACAGATACCGCACATCCCGCCACGATTCGTCTTCCTTGCCTTCGCCCGACCAGCCGCTCAGATTCCGCCCATGAAAGCGCACCAACGTAAGGTCTGGATGAGTTGCATGCAACACGGTCGGCACCGAGCCCTGGCCCGCCTGCGGTTCATCGCAGATCGAGTGAATCCAGCCTTCCCGCTCCATGAACTGCAACGTCTTGTCGCGCATGCCGACCGCAAACCAGCTCTGATGCCGAAACTCCAATGCCACGGGTAGATCGCCCATCTTGTCTTTGGTGTAGCGCAGGGCATCGACATTGCGGCGGTTGCATTCAAACCACGGCGGGTACTGAAAGAGGACCATTTTTAACTTTTTTGCCGCGATCAATGGGGCCAAGGAGCCGATAAACGCCTCAAACATGGCCGCTGTGTCGGCAAAGGGATGCTTGCCCCGCAGGTGACCAGTCATCCCTTGATACGCTTTGATCACAAAACCAAAATCGGGCGGCGTTTCGTTCGCCCACTTCTCATAATTGCGCATCGGCTGCACCGCGTAGAACGAACTCTCCGATTCGACGATCGGAAAATGGACCGAATACTCGCTGAGTTTTTCTCCGCCGATCACAGCCGCATGATGTTTCCAGCCTGACAAGCCGAACAGCAACAGCACTCACCTCCCAGAGATCATTAGATGAAGTTACGCGGTGGCAGGCCATGTAGCTCATCCATGTGACCTCGGGCTCATCGCTCAATCGAATCATTACATCGTGCAACAGGTTGCCACCAAGCGGACAAGCACTGCTAAAATTCCACGCCTCTCACCTTCGCAAATACGATCGTGTCGCACAGTTCACCTTGCATATCGAAGTGGTCGCGACGCAACACGCCTTCCCGTGTAAAGCCGAGGCGCTCCGCCACTTTGATACTGCGAACATTATCGGGATGGGTGCGGATCTCAATGCGATTCGCATCCAACTTCTGACTTGCGAACTCGGTGATTCCGGCCACCGCCTCTGTGATCAGCCCGCGACCGACACAGGTTGCTCGCACCCAATACCCGATCTCAAACTTGCGCAACTTCCAATCGAGCCGATGCAGCCCGCTACAGCCGATCAGCGCCCCCGTCTCTTTCTCAAACAGATGGAGGCGCAAATCTTCGCGATCATAAAACTGCTGCCGTGCCTTGCGAATGTTGGCCTGCGTCTCCGCCAAAATCGGTTTCTGCTGCGCCCACGGCATCCACGGCTTTAACAGCTCATAGCTCTCACATATCGCCTCATATAGCGGCTGTGCATCCTGATCTTTCGGTGCCCGGATCAACAGTCGCTTCGTTTCAAACTTCTCCGGTACATGGATCATCGCTTCTCCACCCGCTCTCTTCAAACTTTTCGAACGCTAGCTCCCGATCTGTAATTCACGGATTAACTTTTTCACATCGGTTGCCGCCACCCGTCCCACCGCTTTTCGTAACAGCACATCAGGGGCCGCCCATTCGATATGGCTGCCGACTTTTGTATGATGGTAGGTCAATTCGTTCGTCGTCGGCTCGAAATGGAAGATCGGCGTATCTCGAATTTGGAAGTCTTGTAACAGCCCCTTGCCCAAGGTCGCATCACTGCCGCCCTCCATTTGGAACCCTTTCGCCTGCAAACTTTTCACGATCTGACTTTTCATATGGTCGATCATTTTCATATCTGCAGCCATTCCGTTGCGTAGATCATCTTGAAACGAGGCGATCATTTGCGTAAACTCTTGCGTGGCAAGCGGCACCACGCGGATGTTTTTGATGCCGCCGATCCGAGTCAAGATCATTTTGACAATTTCATCTTGTTTGGCTTCTATCACTTGCACAGCATCAGCTACGCCCCATTCAAACGCGGCCAAATAGTTGCATTCGCCCGTCAGGTCGTTCCGCCTGCGCTCACGGATAAAATCTCCAAAGCTATGCAACCTCCGCGCCTTACGATCAGCGTCACTCATACTGTCCCAAGTCGCTTTCTCCGTCGGCGTGACAAAATGATTATTCGTCAGATCATCTCCGGTCGTCGTAAACGATTTCAGCGCACCTTGAATCCCCGTCTCGGCATAACTTTCTGCTTGCCAAAGATACGGCAAAAACGACGTTTCCGCATCGATCACGTTCGGTCCTGCGCTGGTGCTCATCACGTTGTCTTGATGTAAATCATTGGCACCTAGCAGTTTGGAAGCGACCGTAATTTGCCCCATTTTATAATAATGATTCAACACACTTTTTGAATCTTTCACCGTTTCCTGCTTCTGAAATTCTACATAGGAATAGCCCGCCTGCGCGTTTTCGATAAATTTCATCGACGGAAGTAACAGGCGGCCACCGCTTAGCTTGTTCAACGCGGGAAACATCCCCGTGTCATGACCGAGCACCGCTCGATCGGGCGAGACACTTCGCGGTTTATAGACCGCTTTCGAGCCATCTGCCGCTTCGAGGAGACAGACCTGCTGTCCTTGATTGTGAAAATCGGACCCGGTCAGATGAATCCAGGCGAGCGCTCCGCCCAGTCCCAGTTCAGCCTGTAACTGTGCCCAGTCTGCTGTCACTCGACCTATGATCGTGGTCAGGTTCTGCAAGATCGCCCTACTTTGTTCCTGTGCAAACGTGATCGCATAATCGGAGAGGTTGGCCTCATCGAACGGGTCGCTCATCGCAGGCGGATTGAGTGCGTTTTTGATCAGTTCCTTGTTTTTACTGGTCAACGTTTCCTTTGGCATCGCGGCAAAAGTCTGTTCGATCACAGCCAAGATCTGCTTTTGGCGCGCACCCAATGTATCGAGCTCACCTAGGATCGACATTTTGATCAGCTCGTAGTTTTTCGTGCCGTGCTTGGCGATCAGCGTGTCGATTTTCTGATCGAGATACAGATCGATCGTTGCCTGTTTACGAAACCGATACGAATGGTAGTAATAATTTTGCGCCAATTGGGTCAGCTCAGCTGCCAGTTCTTGATGCAGGCCATTTTTGATCTCCTGCTTGGCAGCAGGATCATCGTCTCGTTGAATCGGTGCTTGCATCGAAAGCGGTTGCGCCATGTGCGCTTTCAGAAATTGGGCAGTCGCTCGATTCCCGTACTGGCGTTGCATCTGTAAAAGGTGGCCTTGAGCAGACTGCATTTTCTCGGTGGTCGAGGTCTCGGGGTGTCGCGCATCTGCTCGTTGGTCAGTTCTTTGCGGATGGTTCTGCATTTTAGTTTGATTCATCTGTAGCACCCCATAACCTCCTGAACATAACGTACCCTAACAGATACGACAAACAGCACGATAAACCCTACCTTCGACACTCCAGATGTCGAAAAGCAAACAGGCATGGGATAACCGACTCAGCCTGTTCTGCTCGCTCTCCTTTTTCCCCAATTCCCGTTCACTGCGCTTAGTACAAAAATCGCCAGAGATAAAAGGTGGCGTAGGATTCCCAATTTTTCCAAGGGAGGGCGAATTGCCGAATCTCCTCTTTCGTCGGTTTTTGATCGGTGCCGAGCACATATTTGATCGCATTGTGCAGTCCGACATCATCGATCGGAAACGCGGAAGGTACGTGCAGACAGCGCATCAGGACATAGTTGGCCGTCCACGGTCCGATGCCGCGGATACTGGTCAGCATCTTTTCCGCCTGCTTCTCCTCAGCGCCACTCAAAAGCTCTTTACTCAATCTCCCTGCGACGATCAGTTGGGCGACGCCAATCAGATATTCCGATTTTCGGGTCGTCATCTGCAAGCCTGCCAGATCATGAACCGACAAGGCGGCGATCGCCTGCGGTGTCGGAAACAGCCAATAGTCTGTGCCGTCCCCATGTACTCGACGGCCATACGACTCCACAAGTCGGCGCTTTAAGGTATAGGCAAAAGGTAGGTTGATCTGTTGCCCGATGATTCCCCAACAGATCGCTTCAAAAAAATCGGGAATCCCGATCATCCGCAGCCCATAAAACGACTCGACTGCCCGTTGCAACAGAACATCCGATTGGGCCAACGCATAAAACGGAAGCAAGTCTGTCTCCAAATCGAACCACTCGCTGACATAGCGCGCGACCTCGAGCCGCACCGATTGGCGGGTCGGGGCAGTGCCCGCCAAAAAGCGTATGGTCAACACGCGCTCGTGCTCCATGCTGATTTCCAGAATCGGCGTTTCATCTTCGATCGCGAGGGCGCGATAGATCTTTTGATCTTTGATCTGAAACAAGCATTCGTTTGGAGATTTGGACAGGTATCGCAAATTTTCGGCAAAGCTGTATTCTTTGGGCACACCCAACTTGATCTCTTGCCCATTGTCTTCCCAACAGCCTCCCGCTATGATGGATGGCTCTTGCGCAAGTGGATTCGTTTTCATGTACATCCTCCCGACCTGTATGCAAATCTTACTTTCTTAGTTTTACCATAGCAGAGTTGCCATTCGTTTCGCGATCTTGCTTTTCCATTCGCTCCTGCACACAGCAGCTACGCGACCGATGTATACTGGGGAGGGAGGTGGCCCAGATGAAAGATCCTGATGTCAAGTTGACAGCTGAGTTGCCATTGACAGAAGAACGGTGGCAGGCGATCCTGTGCAACGATGCCTGCTACGATGACAAATTTATCTATGCGGTCAAGACCACCGGAATCTGTTGCCGACCGTCTTGCAAATCCAGACCGCCTAAGCTTGAGAATGTGCGGATCTTTCACAACGTACAAGCCGCGCTGTCAGCGAAATACCGCCCCTGCAAACGGTGCAAACCGAGCGGCCAGCGTTTGCCCGAAGAAGAGTGGGTTGCACAAATAACGCGATACATCGAGACCCATTACGCGGAACCGATCACATTGGAAGCCTTGGCGAATCTGTTTCATGGCAGCCCCTATCATCTGCACCGCACCTTCAAACGGATCACCGGTTCTACCCCAACAGCCTATGTCCAACAGACGAGAATCAACCGAGCGATCGAGCAATTGCTCACCACCGATCGCTCCCTTTCAGATATCGCGTGCACAGTCGGCATCCCCAACACGGCGTATTTTGTCACGTTGTTTAAGAAGATCACAGGTCATACGCCGGCTGCGTATCGCCTGATCAACAGCAATCTCAGCACCGAGGAGGAAACGGATCATGGAAGCGACATCTGATGCAATTGTCTATTGGTCTTTGTTGGTTTACGATCAGTGGCGCCTCTATCTCGCGGCCACCTCGAAAGGGCTCTGCTATGTCGGCTCCTCGCAAAAGCCCTTTGAAGAGTTATCCCGCTTTGTGGCCCGACGAATGCCACAGTACAGGTTGGTGCAGGATGAAGCGATCTTGCAACCTTATGCGGATGAACTGGTCGAGTTCCTTCAAGGGAAACGCCTGCGCCTGGACCAGCCTTTCGATTGTCACGGGACGCCCTTTCAACGCGCCGTCTGGAACGCCTTGTGCGAAATCCCCTACGGACAAACTCGTTCCTATTCGGAGCTAGCAGAACACATCCACAAGCCGTCTGCCGTGCGCGCAGTCGGAACGGCCATCGGTGCCAATCCACTCTTGCTGGCCATCCCCTGTCATCGCGTGATCGGGAAAAATGGTGCGCTGACCGGATACAGAGGCGGCATAGAAATGAAAAAACAATTGCTCCAGTTGGAACACGACGCGTTATCGCACGATCGGTTGGCCTGGCAGGTCTAAGCTATTTGCCAAGCACGCGCCTGCGAGACGAGCAAGTTGCGGTATGTGATGGTGCGATGGCAGCAGCTAGCAACGAAGGCTTCCCGTTCAAGTTGTAAGCGGCAAAGTGATCTCTCCATCAAAAAAGTCCGCCTTGAGAAAGGGGGACTTTTTTCGTGATCAGATAGTGGCCCGTTGAGTGAGGTTGTGGCAAGTGTCGTTTTCATTCATAAACAACGAAGATAACATGCTGTATACGGCACACACTCTGCTCGTTACGTCTTGGTAGGAGTAGGGAAATTTTAAAAAGCTCCTTCCCTTGCACGAGAACACTAAAAAAGACCCCCTCGATAGGCGATCTTTTTCAGTCGTATCTTATTGAATTCGCCACCTTACAGGGATCTGGCAAGTCGCCCACAGCCCCGCTCCTAACCGCCTAGTTTCCACCATAAACTCGTCAAATCATCCAGTCTTTATTGTGCCAGATACTCGATCGGAATCCAGCCTCTGACTCCTGTTTCATGAATTTCAATCATTGCACTTATAAACCCCATGTTGACAACGGTGAAGGCTGTTCCTTTTGTGGCCACCACGACTCGACCATCTACTACCATTCTCATCAAGGCATCCTGATTTTTCGCTACAATATAATCAAACATCTCGTCATAGTTTTTTTTAGTCTCACCGACACCAACGAAAACATCCCGTTTAAGAACTCCATCCTTGCCTGTACCAATACCGGATGATTCGGAAGCCGGCTGCTCCGATTTTGCGGGTTCCGTCTTCTCAGGCTCTGTCCTCTCAGGCTCTGTCTTCGCGGGTTCTGTTTTAGCAGGTTCTGTCTTTGCAGGCTCAGTGTTTGTCGGTGCAGCCTCATCATCACCGCAACTACCAATCATAGCCACAACAAAAATAATCGCAAAAAAATAACCCAACAACTTCATCATTAAAATCCCTCACCTTTGATATAAGTTTCATACTCTACCAATATAACACAATTACTAATATCTGCAAGTTTTCCCTTATAAATCCATTGTAAATCCAGATTCATAGTACACTAAAAAAGACCCCCTCGATAGGCGATCTTTTTCAGGCGTAACTTATTGAATTCGCCAACTTATAGAGATCTGGCAAGTCGAAAGCCAAGATCATCGATTCGAAATGTTGGGTGACTACGGCGGCGACAAGTCGCCCCACAGCCCCGCTCCTCTTCCGCCCAGCTTCCACCGCGGAAAATTCTGTAGGAGCCGTATACTTTCACATCGTATAAATCCCAGCACCACTCCCAAACATTCCCTAACATATCATAGAGCCCCCACACATTCGGTAGCTTTTTCCCTACCTGATGTGCCCTGCCCTCAGAATTGTCTTGATACCAAGCGATGTCATCAAGCTCTCCATACCGATAACCACTTGTTCCTGCTTTACACGCATACTGCCATTCCGCTTCCGTAGGAAGACGATACCCATCAGCCTCCCAGTCACAGACGACGTTCTCACCATCATCACTTACCAAGTAACATTCCTTTAGACCCGAGTGCTGTGAAAGCAAATTGCAAAATAAGATCGCATCATTCCATGAGACTTCCACAACCGGAGCCTGAGGTTCATCAATAGACCCAACTGATGGTTGCATGATCGTGAAATAGAACTCTTTCGTAACGGGAACCGGTGCAAGCAAAAAAGATTTCACCTCAACCTGAGATAATCCCTTTTGTGTAGACAGTAGGAAGCAAGCCCCCTTACTGTTACTACACAAGGGGGATTTTCTTTTGGAAAAGACAGCGCGGAAACGAAAAACGTATTCACGAGAATTCAAGTTCATTGCGGTAAAGATGTATTTGGAAAAAGGAATGGGTTATAAATCGGTCGCAAGTGAGCTGCAGATCCCCGACCACAGCATGGTAAGGAAGTGGGTCAAAAACTACAAAACGCTTGGGGCGGAGGGCTTAGAGGAGCGCAGAGGAAAGACGAGAACACCGTTCACTGGTCGTCCGAGAACGAAAAAGCTTACGCTCGAACAAGAAGTGCAAAAGTTGAGAGCGGAGAACGACTTTTTAAAAAAGCTGTTGCTTTTGCAAAGGAGGTGAGAGGTAAAGCGAAGATTCGTCAGTGCTACCAAGTCATCCAAGATCTTACTGGTAGCTATTCAACGTCACTGTTGTGTGAAACCGCAGGAGTATCACGGAGTGGGTATTACAAATGGGTTCAACGTCGACAAATGATTACATCCAAACAAAAGGAGGAGCGGCAGCTCAAAAAACTTATTTTGCAATGTCATAAAGCAGTCCGAGGAACCTACGGTTACTATCGTGTTCGTGCTTGGCTACGTCGAAAACACAATCTCAAGATCAATCACAAACGTGTGTACCGGCTTATGAAAGAACTAGGTATCCAGTGCGTTGCAAGGAAGAAGAAACGCTGGTTTGGCAAGAAATCAGAGAATTATACAGCACCAAACTCATTGAACCGAAACTTTAAGGCCTCGCGGCCAAATGAAAAATGGGCGACAGATATCACCTACCTGCTTTTCAATGGACAGAGGCTATTTCTGTCGGTCATCTACGACATGTTTAACAACGAAATTGTCGCCTACCGCATCGGAGAGCGGAACGATCTTAAACTGGTTCTTGATACCGTCAAGCTCGCCAATAAAAAAAGAGATGTGACCGACACCCTTCTTCACAGTGATCAGGGGTTCCAGTACACATCTCACCAATATAACAAGTTGCTTCAAACATACAACATAGCGCAGAGTATGTCCAGAAAAGGAAACTGCTTGGATAATGCCTGCGTAGAGAACTTCTTTGGTCATCTGAAGTCGGAACTCATGTATCTCAACAAGTTTCGCACCAAGGCAGAGGTGATGAACGCTGTGGCTAGCTACATTCGATTTTACAACCAGCAAAGAATACAACGGAAATTAAATGACCTGAGCCCAGTAGAATACCGAACTCAGGTCTGTGCCTAATTCATAGGGTGGCTTTTTACCCGCTGTCTACTTGACAGGGATATGTTCAACCGTCCATGTAGTCTTGATTCGATCGTCCCTTAATTCAACTTCACCTGCAGGAATCTTCACCATTGGATACTCAGCATGGCTATGCACTGCTTTTGACACCGATCTTCCTCCTGTTCCGTCTATCTTCTAGTTCATCACCCTCAAGTAAACTTCTCGTATCATTCGGTAGATTATCTATTCTAACAATTATATCATCGGGATACATAAATTTACAGTTACGGATCGGTTAGGTATGTACGACGACTTGCATAAAAAATTGGTACGGAACTACGGAACAAACAATAAAAAACTCCACTGCGACAATAAAAAGTTAATTACGAGTTGACGTTCATAGCCTACTTGAACCTACACCTTCGGCGGGAAATCGCTACGTCAGTTATTCTAATAGCCATTGAAACAGCCCGATAAAAAAAGTGATTCCCAGAAACTCAATGAATAAGTGTGTCGGACGCAGCCTCTCCGCTTTGGGGCTAAAAAGATACTTTACCGTAACAATCGAGGCCGAAGCCAACACCATGGAGAGCCAAGTGTCCATAGGTCTCCTCCTTAGTAAACCGTCTAGAAATTCCTGTTATACTGTATGCATCTTTACGTCATTTCCATTGCCTGGAGAAAGGTAGGATGAACATGCGAAAATTTTTAGTTTTATTCTGCTTCCTTATGTTAGCGACAGGCTGTTCGTCAACTCAACAATATAGTTCTGAGACAGCGATTCAAAATGGAGATGTCATCTCGGAAGGACCTAAGACTGGGAATCTCGACAAGTTTTATAAGTTCTTATCGGATATGGAATCACAGCAGCCATCGGACGTGAAGATTACCCGCTATACAAAAGAAGGAGACCCGATCTTCTTCACTATGCAATATGATGGTAAAAAAATCAAAGTCTTCATAGATTCTTCCAAAGATAAGTTTGGTGGTGGTACCCAAACTTTTCAGTGCCTGTCAATCGAAAAGGATGAACATGCATATGAAACCGAATATTCACTTACCGGATGCGATATCTCTTCCCCGCTAAACATACTGATCGTGGAAAAGAAATGAACAATACGACGAATACTGGCCGATAAAAGTCCGCTATCAGATTGCAGGAAAAGCCCTCGGTTAGTTGAACTGTGACCCACAAGATGGACACTTTAAAAAACGTGACATTTTGTGGGTCACTTCTGTTTATAGTCAGACAAGGAAACCCAATTGTGGGACATGTACCGGGTAAGCCTATTACCTATTCGCCATCGATATAGATCGCTGTGTTTTCGAATGCATACATAAAAAAATCCCCCTTTTCCAAGGAGGATTCCACAGCACAATTTTCTAAGACCGCACCTCTTACTTTCCCTTTCTCACAAGCCACGTCACATACTCTACATGTGTAGTATGTCGGTCACTAAAATCAGAATTGGGAACATTCAGGGCATCCATTGTATGGTTCATGTTACGGGCTGAGCACTTGGATCTTCGTATTCGGTTGAAGGAACACGCTTTAATATGGACATTCGTATTCGGTTGAAGGAACAAGCTTTAAATTGGTAAACCCGTGTAGTTCTGCAAAATCTCGAAACCTCTCCGTTACGACAATCGTACCTGGCAATCCAATTGGTTTAAAAACATCTATACCGTCCCATGTATCCTCGTCGATAACAACATTTTGATATTTGTAGATTGTCCCGAGTTTGCAAAACTGGCAAGTCGGCTCGCTCATATATTCTATATGTGAAAGTGTTGGGTTTATCTCAGTACGACTGCCGCCGTAGGGGATTATGGCTTGATAGTACATCGGTGGTTCCTGTGATGTGTTTCTTTTCCTTGCAACTTTCACCACCTCTAGAGGCTGGAAGCTTTCAATCCCCTTCAATCCCGATTCTGAGTACAGCCTAACAACTCGTTCCGTTACAACGAATGGGGCAATCGAACCATACGCAAAATCCCCGTACGATGGCTTGGAGAGCTTAATATGGTAGGGAGGCAACCATTCTCGCTGACCAACTGCATCGTTGCATTCCGGACACCGCGGGGCCTCTCCCGTTTCAAAATCGACCTGCTCCGTGTAAGCAAACAGTCGATCATCAAAAAGATTCATTTCGATTACGAAAAATTTCATACAGCTCCTCCTGCCTTATTGTTCTCCTTGTCCACCTTTGTATCTCAGATTTACACCGGGTATCCTTTGTCGGATAGCAGGCTCTTGATGCAATGCGTGCAAAAAATTTCTAAAGCTTTGAGGAGTAGCCTTAGGATTGTCCTGCAACCATCGAACTACCCGCTTATCATATTCCCTGTGCCAGGTTTGATATCCTTTATGAGCATCCGCATCTGTTGCTCGGTACTTAAAGGCTGGATCCTCACGATCGAACACCCCCTTCAATGTAATATGATTCTTTAACTCACGCATTATTTGGTTTGACAACAAATGATGGATCTGACCAGTAGAATGCGCAACATACGTAAACGTTGCTGTTGCTCCAACCACGAAGAAACCGGACGTGTCAAAGACGAAGTATGCATTGATATCATAGATCGAACATCCGCTTGGAAGGTAGCTACAAGCATTAGAACGGACTTTCTCAGCTTGAGCATGATAGGAATCCATACTTTTCTTGTCTTTGGCTTTATACGCAATTTGCCATAGAGTCCCAAGTCGTCCAATCTCAAGTGCAGCGGGCGTGTTTAACATGTAGTCATACTTTTGACTAGGATGTTGTGAGTACGAATAGCCGCTGTCCGCTTGTGCATGTCCTGACGGGTCGGAATATTTGAGCGGGTTATTCGAAACATACGTATAGAGGTTTAAGCTTAACGGATCGTTAACATTCCCCTCCAAAGTATCCTCGTTCATAAATCTCCCTTGACTTGGGTCATACCAACGTGCACGCAGATATATCAGGGACGTTACATCATCTTGAAATTCCCCCGTATAACGGAATGAATTCTCAATCTGCTCAGTTTTGCTTAACACATTGCCCCAAATGTCATACGTGTATTGGTTAAGGAGATTGCCATTTTCATCACGCAACTCGGTAACATCGCCATGGCCGTTGAGCGTATAGTACGCTTTCTTTCCATCTGCAGTTTCCAGGGCCGCAAGACCATTTCCTCGGATATAACGTACTTTTAACGCAACGTTGTTATTTGTACCATCTGCTTCAGCAATAATATCATGACCGTCATAATAGTAACGAGTTATCCCTTCCCCTTCTTTTCGTTCTACCATCTGGTCATCGCCATTGTACACATATTCAACGACAGCGCCTTCTGCAGTTGTTGCACGAACCAATCGATCCCATTCATCGTATTCGTAGGTTGCATCAGAAAGTTCTAATGGACGGTCCGTTTGAAGTGATTCACGATTGCCCCGTGTGTCATACGAGTATGTCTCGGTGAACAAATTCGAAGTCTTGATGCGATTTTGACGATCATAGGTATACGTGTACGTACTGTCGTTTTCAATTTTCTGCGTCTGGTTTCCAACTGCATCATACTGATACGTAAAATGATTGACAACAGCACTGTTCGAGTTCTTTTGAATCTGAGAAACAAGCAGTTTGTTATCATCATACGTTCGTTCAAGTAGAGTTCCGTTCTGCAACTTCGTATTTCTTACTTGTCCTGCGGCATTAAAGGTATACTCCGCTTCGGGAGCGACGCTGTCGCTTCCAACTGAAATGGTGCTAAGATGATATCTTTCATTGATCCCATAGAAAATTTCACGTCCAAAAGGATCTGTCATCTTCGTCCGATTCCCGTTTGAATCATAAGCGTAGGATAAGGTTTTGCCATCTGGTAATTGAATGGATTTCAGGAATCCAAGCTCTGAGTAAGCATACAAAGTATCACCGGTTCCATCTATCATTTCCGTACGTCTGCCGGTTAGGTCGTATTGGTAGGAGACAGTACTATTTTGAGTTGATTTTTGAATGAGGAAATTGCGGTTGTTATATCCAAAAGTCTTCGGCTGGCCTGTGCGGTTGATCGTTTTGATCAGATTATTTGCAGCGTCGTAAAAATACTTGTCTATCTGGCCGAGCGGATCAGTCTTTTGGATGACATTTCCTAATGTATCATACTTCTTCTCAACGAATTTCCCATCAGGATACAGAATCTTTGTCAGGTTTCCTAAGAAGTCATATTCGTAAGTAACAACCTGCCCGTCTGCATTAGCAACCCTCTTCAACTCTCCGATGGCATTGTACGTGTATCCGGTGCGGTTTCCATTTCCATCCTCTTCAGAGATCATATTGCCGACCAGGTCATAGCCGGTCTTTTGGATCACTTGATTGCCTTTGACAGCATCAACCGACTCATTGAGCACAACACGTCCTAATTTGTCGTACGTCTCGCGCTGTGTGGCGCCGTCCGAATCTGTGATCGATTTGTTGCGCAAGGCGTCGTTGTAGAGGATGGTCGATTTGGTCAGGTCGGCGTACGTCAGCTCGATCGGACGCGACCAGGGATCATATTTGGTAGCTGTGCGATTGCCAAGCGCATCTTCTTCCCAGATCGGGTTGCCGGCGTTGTCGTGGCCGTATTTGACTTTCGCTTGGTACACACCGTCAAGCACAGCACCTACATCCGTCTTCCAGCCGAGCTGGTTAAATTTCGTGATGGTCTTTAGCCCAAGCTCATCAACTGCCTCGACCTCGTTTTGCAGATCGCGGTACGTGACCGTCTGCGTCGAAAGGTCTGGGCTAGTCTGTTTGATCGTGCGGCCAAGCTTGTCGTATTCGTACATGGTGATATTGCCTCTGCCATCGGCCCACTTGGTCATCGTGCCGAGCGGAAGGCTGTATTCAAATGTCTGAGTGCTGTTTTGCGGAGTGCCGTCGATGTCGATTGTTTGAACGGAAAGTTTCGTCGGGAAAGCAGATTGGTACTGCGCACCGTACTCCACCTGCTGCACCCGATCGCCGGTCGTGCCTTTGTCACGAGAGGTGATCACGTTTCCGTAGCTGTCATAGTCGTAGTTCTTTTGGCGGAGCAGTTGATCGTTTTCTTTGATGATCACCTGCACCGGGCTGCGCTGAGCGTTATACGTGTACTCGGTCTTTTTCGACTGTGTCGTGCTGATCGGCTCGGAAACGCTTTTCAGCAGATGCGTCGTCGAATCGTAAACGTACGTTTTGGCGGTGCCGTTCGGGTCGGTCTCAGTCAAGACATTGCCATAGTCATCGTAAGTCTGGGAGGAGGTAGTCTCTTCCGCTGCATTACCCGCCTTGATATATTGGTTGCTGACTTGGTTCGGGACCGGAAGTCTGCGCGCCTCATCGTATGTCTTGGTAACGACGCGCTGCTCATCGCCTGCACTTTGGGTGACTTTTGTGTTGTAGTAGACAGCCCCAATTGAAGAATTGATGTAGTCTTTCTTTTGATCAAACTTGGTGGTAACGCCCTCTTTTAGAATCGAGACGGCGAACGTCATTTTGGTGGAGTAGGAACTGCCCATATCGCCGGTGTAAGAGATCGTCTTCGTGTTTTTGTTCTCCACCGTTCCGTTGCTGTAGATCAGTTGATCGGAAACGGATGCAAGACGGTACGTTTCGTTCACCGCCGAAGAACCAAGGAAACGTTTGGTTACGTTCGGCTCGTATTGGTAGACCGTTTTCGCGCCGGTCGGATGGGTGACCCCAGTGACAAGCGCATACGGGTTGGACGTGTTCGGCGTGCTTCCGAGCAGGTTAAATCGTGCCGCTTTGATCGCATAGTCGTACGTGGTGCGGCGCCCCGCCTCGTCGGTGACGGAGGTCAGTAGCTCTTTGTTCTCCGCCGCAGAGGAAGCTTGTTTGGTGTAGACAACCGTGCGGTCGCCTTGGGTCAGTCGGACTTCCTGCGGGGAATAGGTGATCGTGATCGCATTGCCCACCGAGTTCTCAATGCGGGACAAGACTTTGCCGTACGTTGCATGTGTAGTATACAGAAACTGCACATAGTTGCCATAGGTGTCTGTCTTCTTGATCAGACGGCCTGTGGAGTCAAAATAGTCCTTGATGCCGGAGTTTTCCGATTTAAGCACAGATGCTGATGTTACGCCATTGACAACGACAGACGTGTCTGCAGCGTAAGTAAGATCCTTCCAGGTATAGCCTTTCAACGTGGATCCCGACACCTCATAAGTGCCGCCATCGGCAAGATGAACATATTTCTTGCCATCTTTCGATTCGACGGACGGCATCTTCCACGACCAGCCGGTACCGATTGGATAGAGGGCTTCTTCGTTTGATTTAACCGTTTTGTTGTAATAGTTGGTGTACGATCCGACCTCAATCGGTTGAATAGTTGGAGAGGAGTCGTTAAAGTAGGTCACTTCCCGCGCACTGATGTAGGTCGAGTCCCCACTCCAGGAAGTGGAGGAGAAGACGCTTCCTTTTTTGCTAATTACGCTTGAACGGAAGGAATCGGCTTCACTGTACGTCGCAAACGGCGAAGTTGCCAAAGTGGAAGTGTATGCACTTAGCGCAAAACATCCTTACCGATTGTAGGGAGAGTTATGAAAAGAATGTCTTCAAAATGGACACGCTCGTTGCAGTCGGCGCAGCTCGGCCCCGCCTCCTGTCACAGCAATCGGGGCATAACGGAGGGTACGATCATTCGCCCCCAATGTTGCACGATTTATTTACTCGTTCTTGGGAAGTAAGAAAACCCAGGGTATTTGACGACTGGCCATTTTTCAGTCCGCAATGCGTTCATTATTTCGGGGCCAGCGTTTAGGTTCTCCTGTACCAATTGCTGAGGTGTGAGCGCCATCCATTGATTCAGTGAAATATCTGCAAAGCGGTCACTCTTAAACATCTCCAAAAACCACAAACTTTGATCGCCCGTGTTCTGAATATAGTGCCCAAATGCAAACGGTACATATCCTACATCCCCCGCACGATAATCGAACGTGCGGGCCGTACCATCGGGAGCAAAAACTGTCATGCGTCCCGTGCCTGAGATATAATACTGCCATTCATCGTTGTTTGGATGCCAGTGCATTTCTCTCATCGCACCCGGTTTGATTTCGACCAAAGCAGCGGCTATTGTTTTCGCAATCGGAAAGTTGGTGGAATCAACGATCCGTACCGTACCGCCCGGAGTTACAATCGGCTTTTGTGCCAGCAGTCGATGAGAAAAGGTTTGTGGCACCGTACCGCATAGGTCTGCTACTTTTTGGCTTTCAAGGGAACCGGGCACGTTTGCTTGAAAAATGTATCGCTGGCATTTCGGGATCTCAGCAAAAGCGCTCGCAGGCACACCAAAATTGGCCGATAGCACATCCCGTGGCGTATGTGCGAACCAATCTGAGATCGATAACGTATTGAGGTCCGAAAATTTACCGTCGTCAAAGACAAGCAAAAACTCGCAACCTTCTTCCAAACCTTGAATCGAATGTGGAATTCCTGGAGGGAAAAACCACAGATCACCCACGCCTACGTCCGCAATGAAGTTCCTCCCGTGCTGGTCCACCGATGTAATGCGAGCCCGCCCTACAAGCATGATCGCCCATTCCGCTTGTTGATGCCAATGTAACTCGCGTACACCGCCCGGAGTCAGAGCCATATTCACCCCGGCAAGCGTGGTCGCAATCGGAAGCTCCCGAATTGTCACTTCGCGCGACCAACCGCCGTGACTTAACTGCCTATGGGCATCCGAAAAAGAAAACTTTAGGTTCGGTATCGTTCCGGCATCGGTGGGAGGTGGAACTAGCAGGTCGGGGTTTTGAAGGTCTCGAATGACGTCCCGCGGGCCTAAATCCCACCATCCGCTGCCATCACTCCCGATCGGTTGCGGGATCTGTCCAATCCGTTTTTCACTTACCAACTCTTTCGCCTCCCTCGTTTCCTACGTTTCGTACATGACGCCGGTACATGTGCATAATTTAGGCTATGTATTGAACCAGGATTCGGGTATATGTCCGCGTTGTGATTCATTCTCAAAGCACAAAAAAGACACGGAATAGTAATTCCGTGCCTCTCATTACCCATTGGGTCTACTGGTTATCTCCTGATTTGGCTTATACCTTGTACAAGGTCTCCTTCATAGTGAGGATTTTGCCGAATCAATTTGACGGACCTTCCCTACCAGTAAAATTTTCAGTTTACCTCACGATAACGTTTCGGGGTCATCCCTGTTTTTTCCTTAAAAACCTTCGAGAAATGGGACAGGCTACTGAAACCAACGTCAAAACTAATTTGAGTCGTTGATAAATGTCCTTCTTTTAGTAACCCTTTAGACTTTTCGATTCGAACGTCATGTAGGAATTGTAAAGGACTGATACCCATCATCTCTTTAAAAGTACGTTGAATATAGTATGGATTTTTTTCTAAAGCGTCGCCAATATCCTTCAGCGTCAATTTTTGATCATAGTGATGAAGGATATATTTTTTTGTTTTGACGAATAATTCCCTTTTTAACCCTTCCCAATCTGCATGATCTGGTCTACAACGTTGACAAGGACGAAATCCACTCGATCTGGCCGCCTCTTCGTTATAGAAAATACGAACATTTTTAGGGTTGGGTGTGCGAGACGAACATGATGGCTTGCAAAACGTTCCCGTACTTGATAAAGCATAAAAAAACTTTCCGTCATATCTGGAATCACAGGAAAAGATGGCTTTCCATTGGGTATTATCCATTGCTAACCCCCTGTTTTTTTGAATTAGACGTCAATTTTATGAAAGCATTCATGCTGGGCAAGTAGATAAAATAGGTGTACAAAACGGCTGGTTGGTAAGATCGGAAGCTAGATAGTGGCCGCTGTTTCTGGTCTAACATTGTTTCCTATTGAATGTCAAGAAAATAAAGACCAAGCTTTGAACACTGTTTCACAGCAAAATTAGTAGATAACGGAGAAGGTGAAGGAATGATATCTCGTGAGAAACTTGAACAGAATCAGATTTGGCTATACGTCATGATCTTAGTTCTAGCAGCGGGACTTGGCTTGTTTGCCCCTAAACTCATGTTGGCATTAGATAATCACATTCTTATTTCAGTCGTAATCGCTGTCCTAATGTACGGGATGTTTACTCAGATTCCTTTTGTATCCATAAAAGAATCCTTTGGAAATCGTCGTTTTCTCTTGGCGATCCTAACTGCAAATTACATTGCAGTACCGATTGTCGTTTGGTTGTTATCTCACTTCTTGCCTCAGCAAGCTCCAGTATTACTGGGCGTGTATCTTGTATTGCTGACACCTTGCATTGACTACGTCATTGTATTTACTCATTTAGGCCGCGGCAATGAAAAACTAATGCTCTTATCAACGCCTGTTCTTTTTGTGACACAAATGCTCTTATTACCTGTGTACCTATGGATTTTCATGGGCAATAAAGCATCAGAAGTTGTTAACCCTGGACCTTTTATTGAAGCATTCCTTATCATCATCGTATTACCGCTTCTCTTGGCAATTGGCACACAACTTTTCTCCAAAAATAATCGTAGCGGTCAAGTGCTGTTAGATGCATCTGCATGGATTCCTGTTCCCCTGATGGCTCTTACGCTTTTTATCGTTGTGGCATCACAAATTGGTAAGCTATCCGCCTACTGGGATCTACTTATCAAAGTTGTTCCAATTTATATTGCATTTATGTTCATAATGCCGTTCATTTCACGTTTTATCGTAAAATGGCTGCGATTAGATGTTAGGTCAGGACGAGCAGTTATTTTTAGTGCAGGAACACGTAATTCCCTTGTAGTTCTTCCCCTTGCTTTAGCTTTGCCTGAAAACTGGAGCACACTTGTAGCAGCAATTATTGTAACGCAGACCATCGTCGAGCTTGCAGGTGAACTTATTTATGTTCGCATTGTTCCCAATTTGATCCTGCGTGACAACAATGCTAAGCTGACTTCTGAATAAAAAAAGGACGGATTTGTGGCACAATCCTACGATCTGAAGCCGTTGCAAACGCAGCGGCTTTTTTGCTTTATCCAAAAAATGACCCACTAGCTAAATTCAAACGAAACGCAAAAATAAAAGGAATTTTTCCTCACCAAATTGTAACCCCCCAGTTTTTGGTTGGAAACTGGGGGTTGTCTTTTGAATGAATCAATAGCCTGAGCGCGGTTCCTCTTAGGTCGTGTTTTTTACCCGGGTAATATTGATTTTTTATTTTTACCCGGGTATAATAGGTGAAACAATAAGAGAAGAGGTCAGATCAGCATGAGTAATGCCCTAACAAGCTTTTACTGCACGGCATTTTTGGGTGTGGGAGTCGTCGCCAGTGGTTCGTTACAGCACGTTGTTACTACAGTGAAGGATGCTCTGGAAGACAGAGACCTCACACAGTTGCTTTTATTTGACGATTCCACGGGGAAGCAAGTGGATATTGATTTTCGTGGGAAGACAGATGATGTGCTCAAACGATTAGGAGAACAGTTTGGTGACGTACCCGATACGGAAGTGAATCACCTGTCTACGCGGCGGGTCGGTCGACCCAAGCTGGGGGTTGTATCCGGTGAGGTTACGTTATTGCCACGGCATTGGGAATGGCTCAAGAGTCAACCTGGAGGGGCGTCGGTAACATTACGAAAACTCATTGATGAGGCTCGCCGTACTGGAGAAAAACAGAGCAATATCCGAGAGTCACAAGAAGCAACATATACCTTTATGACAGCTATGGCCGGGAACTTCCCTAAATACGAAGAAGCTCTGCGGGCACTGTATGCTGGTGATCTGGATCGTTTCTACCACTTCATAGATGACTGGGCACCTGATATCAGAAACCATGTCAAAAGATTAGCCGCTACTGCATTCCCTGAAGGGAACTAATGAATGAAAGCATTTGGAGGCGAAAAGAATTATTAAAGGAACTACGAAAGGAGCCACGCTATGACAGAGCTTGCATCTATTCGTTACATCGAACCATCGCAACGCGCTGGCATGAGGTTCATGCAACGAGGCATTGAGGGCAGCATCATCATGTTGAACCTGCTGCGTTTTCGTGATGTTGCCGATTACACAGCCAATCCTGAACTAACACCAGAGGAGCCAATCAGCGGTGCCGAAGCTTTCAACCGCTATATTGAGCACACCCTCCCATATCTCCGTGAAAGCGGAGGTGAAATCATGTTTCTTGGCGATGGCGGTGAGTTTCTTATCGGACCAGAAGACGAAAGATGGGATCTTGTTATGCTGATCCGCCAGAGCAGCGCGCAGTCGTTTCTTGCTTTTTCAAGTCACCAAGACTACCTGGCCGGTATCGGGCATCGGACTGCAGCGATCGAAGATTCACGCCTTCTGCCTATGGCAGAACTTCCGATACCGAAATAAGAGGAGAACATGATCATGAACATTCTGAAAGTCAACGGTGTTGAATTGGCTTATGACAGTTTCGGTAACGAAAATGACGAGGCAATTATCCTAATCGCCGGGCTTGGAAGCCAGATGATTCGATGGACGGTTCCGTTTTGTCAGATATTAGCGGCGCGGGGCTTTCGCGTAATCCGCTTTGACAATCGCGACGTAGGTTGCTCGACACACTTTAGCCATCATCCGACGCTGGATTTTGACGCACTGGCGACTGCTCTCATGTCAGGACAGCGACCAGACATCCCTTACACACTCGATGACATGTCCAATGATGCTATCGGACTGCTCGACTGTTTATCGCATAATGAAATTGCAGAATGTCGCGGCGTAAAAGTGCAGACTTTGCCCGCGACATTTTGGCATAAAAAAAGCACTTGCCAACATCGATCTACTAACTTACCCTACGGTTTGCGACGACCAAGGGGGATCGAGAGGATGTTGAAAGTGCCTGAACAACAGTATATCAAATTTTTGCGCGAACACGAAGGGTGTTCGATAACCGAAATTGCAGAACGAATGAACTTGAATTGGCGAACTGCCAAAAAATATGCGGACAAAGACGATTGGAACGAGACGGTGGGAAAACGATTCGGTCGTTACCCAGTTCTCGGTCCGTTTCTCGAAATCATAGATACGTGGCTATTGGAGGACGAGGCTCTTCCCCGCAAACAGCGCCACACCGCTCGGCGGATCTTTAACCGTCTCAAAGCGGAGTATGAATTTACTGGTGGCGAACGAACGGTACAGGAGTACGTGGCTAAATGGCGGGCGGCTTACGCCCATGACCGAGCGAAGAGCTACGAACGGCTGGAGCATCCAGGTGGCGAAGCCCAGGTAGACTTTGGAACCGTACAGGTTGCGCAGAACGGGAGGCTCGTGGAACGTAAGATTCTTACCGCGTCCTTCCCATTTAGCAATGCGGCCTTCGCTTTCCCCGTTCCATCTGAGAATGGCGAGTGCTTTCTCGAAGCCTTGAAGCGGCTGTTCGGACAAATGGGCGGAGTACCGCGACGCATCTGGTTCGATAACCTCGCGGCTGCGGTTGCATCTATCGAGAAAAACGGAGAACGAAAGCAAACTGATGCGTTCACAAGGTTCTGTGCTCATTACCGCTTCGAGCCTGTCTTTTGTAATGTGGCGAGAGGCAACGAGAAAGGCAATGTAGAGAACAAGGTTGGTTACGGAAGGCGGAACTGGTGTGTCCCGATCCCAGTCATTCAATCGCTCGATGAACTCGCAGTACATCTTGAAATGGAGGCACTGGAGGATCGTCAGCGCATTCACTATTCGAAGAAGGAGAAAGTGGACGATCTATGGCGACAGGAGCAGAAAATGCTCTATTCCCTGCCGCTTGAACCGCTAGAGGTATTTCGTTTGGATACAGGTCGATTGAACAAATTTCGTGAACTGTCGTTCGAGAACATCAAGTACCCACTCCCGCAATGCAAGGCAGAGCAGCGCGTGTTGCTCAAGATTAAGTGGGATCTGATCGAGGTATTGGACGAGTCGTACAGCAAAATCTTCGAGTTCCCTCGGCCTTATACGGACAAGACGATGGAGATCGAGTGGAGAGCTGTGTTAGATGGACTCAAGCGACGCCCTCGCTCCGTCAGATATTCGACTTTTGTGTCGATGATGCCAGAAACACTGAAACACTTCCTGAGGGAAGTTGAGTCGGAGACGTGCAAGGCACGCCTGTCCCTTGTGAGGCGTTTGTTGGAGAACTACACGATGGGGGAGATCGCTAAAGGCCTGCACGAACTCATGCCTTGGGATTCTCGCGTCGAAACAGCGTTGGAGCACGCTTTGTACAAACAACGATATCCCGAGTTTCATCCTGAACCGTTCCAAGAGGTACACACCCCATCGAAGATTCAAGGCTATCATCCAGGTGACTTGGCCAATTACAACGATCTGTTGGGGGTGACATTATGAATCGAAAAATGTTGGCGCAGGCGTGCAAAACGCTCCATCTGGCACATGTAATGAACCACTACGAATCGGTTCCGTTCGAGAGTCGTACTGACTTCTTGCTGGCAATCCTGCAGTCAGAGATCCAAGGACGTGAGTCCAGTAAAATGAAGAGATTGATGAAGCGCGCCGGATTCCCTCAATTGAAAACGTTCGAAGGATACAACTTTGAGGAGATCACGTTTCCGAATCATTGCACGGAGCAGTCTCTACGTGAGCTTAACTTCCTGAAACATAAAGAGAACATCTTGATGTTGGGAAAGGTGGGAACTGGGAAAACCCATCTGGCAATTGCGTTAGGGGTGGAAGCCTGTCGGCAGGGGCTTGATGTGAGGTTTTATCGCGTCTCGGAGCTTGTCGCCAAATTGCAGGAAAGACATGCGAGCGGGACGCTGACGAGATTTCAAAAAGAACTGATGAAGTGCGATCTGTTGATTTTGGATGAGGTGGGCTTCGTGCCGTTTCACCAAACGGGTGCTGAACTTCTGTTTCACGTTATCTCGGAATGCTACGAGCAGCGAAGTCTCATAGTGACCTCCAATCTGGAGTTTGGGCAATGGAACAGCGTGTTTGGTGATACTAGATTAACGAAAGCGCTGGTGGATCGTTTAGTTCACCACGCGCACATCCTGAGTTTTACGGGCGAGAGTTATCGCTTGCGTCATGCTCTGTCGAGCATAAATTCATGAATTTCGATGTTGGCGGTGCTATGCACAAAATGGCCGCGATACTCTGCACTTTTCAGTTGCGAAACACACTCGACGCCCTTTCAATTGACCGGGCACATTTCGTTGGCAGGTCGATGGGCGGAATGATCGCCCAGATTGCAGCCAGTGAGTACCCGGAACGGGTTTTATCACTCACCTCCATTATGTCTAGTTCCGGTAATCCCACCCTTCCGCAAGCTTCCCCGGAAGTCATGGCGATGATGACTAAACCGGCGCCGAACCCCTTTGAGGATGAAGCAGGATTTTTGGCGCAACGCCTCTCTTTTGCCAAACGCATCGCCGGCACTGGCTATCCGTTTGAAGAAGACGCTTATCGGGCACTCATTCTGGAGGAAGTCCATCGAGCCTACGATCCAGGCAGTGTCGGACGACAAATTGCTGCGATCGCTATCTCCGGTGACCGTCGTCCGCGGCTGGCGACCATAAAAGTACCAGCACTTGTTATTCATGGGACGGACGATCCCCTGTTCGTCCCGGCGTGTGGCGAGGACACAGCTTCTGCCATCCCGGGCGCCGAGCTCATGTTGGTTGACGGCATGGGACACGACCTGCCGCACCAACTGTACAAAGTAACCGCTGATGGCATCGAGCGAACGGCTCGTCGCAAATGACACGCGCTTCCTGAATAGCAACCAGCCGGAGTCCCGCGGTGACCAATGGGACGAGTAGGCCCTGTTTTCACCCTTGGGGTGGAAGCAGCGGTGCTCTTGGAACGGTTGTTAAAGCAGCTCAATTTGAACGTATTTGTGGAAACGGAATAAGCGCCGGTTCATGATAACATCGTGAGCCGGCGCTTTTTTTTGTGGGGATTATTCCAAACAGACGGTGGTCAGATTCAGAAACGAATTATTCAAGTAACGGGCACGATCGTCCAACGAACAGAATGCAATTGGTACATTTATTACTCAAAAAGAACCCTCCATACATGGAGGGTTCTTATATTTATATCCATCTACATGACCCCTAATGACAACTACGCTGGTATTATCCCCAGTAGCAAGCTTGACAGTATTTGTAACAACC
Organism: Tumebacillus algifaecis; assembly: GCF_002243515.1. Taxonomy (NCBI): domain Bacteria; kingdom Bacillati; phylum Bacillota; class Bacilli; order Caryophanales; family Alicyclobacillaceae; genus Tumebacillus; species Tumebacillus algifaecis. The sequence continues at coordinate 890,474 of NZ_CP022657.1, read as the reverse complement.
ATGCCATTTCGTCCAGATTCCAAAAAGAGGAATTTTTCATTTTCCAAATCATTCGCACCTCCTCGTTTTCGACGTTTCGAACTTGTAACCGATACATCTGCCTAATTTAGGCTATGTATTGAATCAGGATTCGGCGATATGTCCGCGTCATGATTCGATTTTGAAGCACAAAAAAGACACGGAATAGCCATTCCGTACCCCTCATAACCCAATGGGTCTACTGGTTATTTCCGTGCCATTTCAGTAACGCTACACACTCCACATGACTTGAGTGTCGGTCACTGCAATTTAAGCCGCATGAAGAGCAGTGGCGGTAAGTAAATTTTTATTATCCAGTAGATCCCTTTAGAAAATTATTAGTACCCTCATTCACCTGTCGAACTGACTGCTCCTCAGAATTTAATCTGACTCCATGTTTTTTTCAACCATTCAGCAAATAACTCTTCCTCCTCAAACTGAGGATAATGAGCGGATTTTTCGAAAATTACAAATTCCTTCTTCGGCGCTTCCAGTACTTCAAAGTATTCTTTTGCCGCCTTTACAGATGTCATATAATCATATTGTCCCATTACAAAATAAACGGGTATATCTACTTTATCGACAATGCTTGTGATATTATTTTTCGACTCTTCCTCCAACAAAATTTCTTGCGATAATGAAACTCCATTTAAATAACGAATAACATCGAGCAAATTATACTCCGGATTAAAGAGAAACCCTGTGTAATAATCCCAATTATCATCAATTAATCTAGCTGCTCCGCCATATTTTCGAACCATATTTCTTGGCGTAAGTTGCTCCCCTTTTTCGATTGCACCTCGAAGCTGTTCTAATCGTTCCGCATCCTTTAGGTTACCGGCTAATTTTGCTTGTTTAATTGAATAATTCAAGCTATCCAATTCGCTTTTCCTATGATCGGCAACCTGCCCGATTCCAACATAAGCAACAAATTTGTCAGGCGCTTTTGCGACAGCTTTCATCCCAATATATGTGCCAAAAGAATGGCCTATCAGCAACACTTTTTCTTGTCCAAATTCCATTTCAACATAATCTGTTAAGGCCAACAAATCATCTACGAGCAAGTCTGCGGATAGTGTAGAGTAATCCTCAAAAAAGTGATACGACTTCCCGCTTCCACGTTGATCATAGTGTACAATTGTAAAGTTTTTTTCAAGCAAATCTTGATATTTCCGCACATAAGGAATTTCAGAACAGCCAGGACCGCCATGCACAAAGATTATTATCGGATTGCGTCGATCCACTCCCCTAATCATGACTTCATGATCAGTGCCATTAATCTCGATCTGTTTTAAAGAACTTATGCTATTATCTCCTTCAATTCGAGGTGTCCATGTTGGAAAAACCATTCCGATTGCAAGCAGCATAACAATAATAAAAATACTTATTTTTGTTATCTTGATGTATTTTCTTTTCAATTGACGGCTCCTTCATTCATATTCAGATTACCCGCTTCACCTTTTCCTGACTCTCCTTTGTCACATTTCCATTTTTCCATATTAATCTCCTCTTTCTAATATTATCCGCCATTCGATTGCGCTAAGCCACCTCCAATTAATCGTGAAATGCACAATAAATTAAAAATCCCCCTTCACAGGGGGATCACGCAACAACGTTTCAAAGCCACACCTCTAAATTTCCTTCCTTACGAGTTGTGCCACACACTCCACATGTATAGAGTGCTTAATATTTACGCCAATACAGAGAGGCGAATTACACCCCCGCAGACAACGGATTCCCGAAATTATTGTGGATAATAATTCCATCCCTGTAACTCAATCTCAATACATACAATCAAACGCTAAATTACTTCTCGAAGGGCTTCCTCCTTGCATGACCCGCTGGTCCAGCGAAATAAATTTAATTTCCGACATTGTTTATTCGGAGCGGTATAGCTGGCCGCATGCCGCGTTAATGTCCGATCCGAATTGAGTTCGGACCGTGAAGCTGATACCCTTTGACTTCAAGATCCGAGCAAACGCTTTAATCCGATTCGAATCAGATTGACGATAGCTGTCTGGCAAAATTTCGGTCGAATTGAAGGGAATCAGGTTAACGTGGTAGAGATGTTCCCCAGGTCCCCTACCCCTTAACAACTCGGCAACTGCTTCCGCATGCTCCGTTGAGTCGTTGACTCCTTGAAGAAGAGTATACGCAATATACACCTTTCTCCCTGTATGCCTGATGTGACGATCCAATGCCTTCATCACGTCGCGGACTGGGAATCGGTCGTTGATCGGCATCAACTCGCTTCGCTGATCGTCGAACGGCGAATGCAACGAGTTGATGAGATTGACCTGTGGAAACTCCCGTGTCAACTTGTCGATCCCCGGCAACAGGCCGATGGTGGAAATCGTAATTCGTCGATGTCCTAAACCAAAGAGATGCGGGTCGGTCAAAATCGTCATTGCATCAAAAATATGCGGGTTGGCGAGCGCCTCCCCCATGCACATGAAGGAGACGCTGTCCAAGGCGTGGCCGTTCAAGCGAAAGTGTAGCAATTGGTCGGTAATTTCGTCGGCGGTCAGATTTCGTTTCAGGCCGATCGTACCAGTGGCGCAAAACCTGCACCCGAATCCGCAGCCGCACTGCGTGGAAATACAATACGAATTCCACCCCCGCTCATAAGTAAGACGTACAGTCTCCACGCGTTCGTCGCCCGCAATGGCAAACAGCACCTTGCTGACCTGTTTCGACGTGAGTTCCTTTACCGGAACGATGCTGCAGACGTTCGGACCAAGCATCCGGGTCAACTCATCGCGCAAAACTTTGGGCAGTAAGGTCATCCGTTCGTATTCGCCGACGTTTTGCTTGAAAATCGCGTCCATAATCTGAGCATACCGATACTCGGGCTGCTTGGAGTCGGACAACATTCGCCGAATCGTCTCATATTTAGAGATTGGTCTCATGTCTTCTCCTTACCGCCGGAGAAAACGTAAAAAAGCAACCGTCAGTTGGCGCTTTGACACGTCAAACCAACTATACAGAAAAAGGCAGACGCTTGCAGACGGATCGCTACGTGCACCTGTCGATAGATTGGTAAACCTCCGGCAACCGATTTGTTTTTTCGTGAACCGCTTCAGCTAACAGGAACCGATTCACACAATCATCTACAATCTCATCCATCACCGTTTTCATCTCCTAAAAATTATTAGTCTTTCAGTTCCACAATCTTGGTCGCGACATGCTTGCAAAACTCGCTGTCATGCTCCACAAAAATGATGGTTGGAGAATGCTCCAGCAGTAGCTCTTCGATTTGCATCCGGGAAATGACGTCGACAAAATTGAGCGGTTCGTCCCAAACATGCAAATGAACCCTCTCGGAGAGGCTTTTCGCGATCAGCACCTTCTTCTTCTGACCGCCACTAAAAGAAGCGATGTCCTTTTCGAATTGCACGCGCGAAAAATCGAGTTTACTCAAATTCGCTTTGAACAGGCTTTCATCAATCCCGCAGTTTCTGGCGAATTCCGACAAATTGCCCCGTAAGTGCGAAGTGTCCTGCGAAACGTATGATATTTTCAATTGGCTCCCTATTCGCAACGTGCCGGAATAAGGAATTTCCTCACCGCAAATCAGTTTGAGCAAGCTGGATTTACCTGAACCGTTCGGACCGGAGAGCACAATGCGATCCCCTTGCTCCACCGTAAAGCTGACGTCGCGGCAAACCTCCTTCTCGCCGTACTGAATCGAAACGCGGTCAACCTCGACGAATTGCTGTTTGTGATACGACAATTGAGATATTTTCAGGCTTTCCGAGCTTTCAACGTTTTTAAGCAACTGGGATCTTTCCTCGATCGCAGATTGTTGTCTGTTCTCGATCGATTTGGACCTCTTCATCATTTTGGCGGCCTTGTGACCGATGTACCCTTTATCGACCTTGGAGCCGGAGTTGCGGGTGCCGTTTTTTGTTTTTTCCACATCGTGCGACCAACTGCTCGTCCGCTTGGCCGCTTCGGACAGCCGCTTGATGTCCTTCCTCAGCTTGTCGTTCTCGGCCATCTCAAAGTTGTCCTGTAGTTGTTTGTTCTCCCACCAGTCGGAAAAATTCCCTTTCTGGATATCGATACTCGTCTTGTTAATCGAAAGAACGTGATCCACGCAGTTGTCGAGAAACGCCCGGTCGTGCGACACCAAAATAAACCCGCTCTTGTCGTTCAAATAATCGCTGACCAGCTTCCGAGCATGCAGATCCAGATGGTTGGTCGGTTCGTCAATCAGCAAAAAACGGTTTTCCTTCAAAAACAGAGCCGCCAGCATCACCTTCGTTTGCTCTCCGTTGGACAACGATTCGAACGGTCGGTATAACACGTCCTCCGACACATGCAGCAGCGAAAGCTCGCGAAGAAGCTGCCAGTGCTCAAAGTCCGGATCGATGTCGGCGACGACGTCGATAGTATTGTTCTCTTTGTGTTCAACGTGGAATGGGAAGTACTCGAAGCTGACGTTGGCCGAAATCGTTCCGCTGTATTCGTACTTACCCAGCAGTAGATTGAGAAACGTGGTCTTGCCCCGGCCGTTTCTCCCCGTAAAGCCCAACTTCCAGTCGGTATCAATTTGAAAGCTTACATTCTCAAAGATGTTGTCGTAACTGCCGTCATGAGCAAACGTCAGGTTCGTTACCTTGATCAATGACATATGTCTTCAACCTCCTTTGTCAAAATAAAAAGAGCTACAAGAAAGTTACCTTTCTTGTAGCTCAAAAAATACGGCAAATCCTACCCAATGCAGGGTATGAAAAGGATATATTTTTTGAGTGAAAAGAATCAGGTAACTTTCTTGCCCATGAAGAATAAAACAAACTCTGTTATATTCTTCAAAAAAATGGCAAGAAAAATTACATAATCCTCTTCACTCCAATCATTTTAGTGTCAGCACGATATTAGCATACCCCCTTTTGAATTGCAAACATTACGATGGATTACCTTTTCTATGGATAAGGTTGCTCAACTCAAGTTTAAGGGTGTTGAACCGGTTTACGGTCATCTGACGCGCCTGAAATTTTCCTGAATGTCGGCTTGACGTAAATAACCTTCCTATGGTGGTTCCCTATGATACATTATAATTATTCCAACAAGTTTCTAACTCGTAAATAGGGAACACACAACCATAATGTCAATGTGAGGTGTAATAACTTGAAAAAGGTTCTCATTATTGGAATTGTAGCTAGCGGTAAAACAACACTTGCCAAGCGACTATCTGAAAGATTTAATATTCCTTGGTATGAATTGGATAGTATCGTTCATCATCAAACTGAGACCGGAAGGTATAAACGTACCGCTTATGAGCAGATTGAGGTCATTAAGAACATTGATAAAATTGGAGTATGGATATTCGAAGGGACAGACCGACCATCATATCGTTGTTTATTTGAAATGGCGGATACGATCATATTTCTAGATACACCTTTGTGGAAACGTAGAATAAGAATCTTAGCCCGGTTTCTCAAACAAATTCTTGGTATTGAAAAGTGTAACTACAAGCCTGATATTGAGATGTTAAAAATGATGTATAAATGGACAAGAGATTTTGAAAGAAGTCGAGATGATTTCGAATCCCGGTTACGGTTATACAAAGGAAAAGTTATTAGACTTAATGATAACAATGACTTGAACATTGCTTCACGCCTGCATAATCCAACTACATAGGACAGTTTATATCCGCTCGAAATCTAATGGTATTTATTTTGTTCATCGTACATAATCCAACAAAAAAGAGGGGTTAACCGCCCCTCTTTGCTATTTCCGCCAATACATCTCTGATTTAATTGTCCTTCCTCACAAGCCACTCCACACACTCCACATGTGTGGTGTGTCGGTCACTACTTTGTTGTCTATAACTCAAGGCATCATTTGCTCATAAATCATCGAGCGAACGCGGTTGTACACGCTATGAGGGATGTGGACGATTGCTATACTGTCCGTTTCCCGGTATTCCTTGAACTTCTCAACCACCTCAGGTGGTACCGCGCCATCGTTTGATATCTTTTCTATAAAGGAACAAATCATTCGCTCATGCCGCTCACTGAGTTTTTGACCATTTCCAAAGTGATACTCGGCATGATTCCAATTTCCTAAGTATTGTCCCAGCTTAAAAATGATCGATTCCTGTCCCTCTAACCTGTATTCTAAAGCCTTAATCTTATTCTCAATCGAGGTGGCCATTTCCTTCGCGGGACCCCACCCCTTCGGACGCGCCTCCTTCCCAGTTACAACTGGCAGAGTATAATCAGAAAGAGCCTGAATTTCTTGAACAAGATTTGCTCTCTCTTGTCCTTCCATGACAACCTTCACACAGGCATCAAGATCAGTGATAAACCTAGTAAATCCTTCGGGTTCCCAAGAAAACTCATGAAACAACAAATTCATATTATCATGGATATGTCTACCGAAATAAGCGATATCCAAGAGAGAAATTTGGCGGTTGCCTCTACCTCCTGCTGGACGTTCCTGAGGCTTCAAAACAAACTGCTGATAATGCTTTTGAAACTCTGCTTCGTTTGTAATCAAATCCTGAATAATATCGTTCCAAAAGAAAATACCTATTGGGAACTTGTTTTGACTAACCCGCTCTTTAGAAATTATTCGTAGTTCCTTTTGCAACTTGGAATCCGTTGGTGCAGTTGTGGCAATGTAATAGACGTCCAAACTCGGAGTGAAATTCTCAGCTTGTTCCACTTCATCAAGTATGGTTTTTAAAGATAGATCTTGAACCAACTTACATTGAACACCTGTGTTCTGCCCAAGGTCATTCTCCCCATAAATGTCTACTCCATCCTGCGGTTGACCTTGTCTTCCAATCCGCGTAAGGTTTGGGCTGCTCCATTTTATCTTAAAAGAGCTTCGTGTGATTTCTTCAAATTCATCCCAACTCTTTGGCGCGGGTAACATAGCACTAGAAATTGTGGGCATCCTTACTCCCCTGTAACAGCCGATTCTAAATGACCAAAAGCTGACGCTATTGCCTGTCCAAAGGTTGACGGATATAATGACCACCATACATATCCTAGAACAGGAAAAGGACGCCTCTGAAAGATGTGCCACTGCGCCAACAGTTGCACCAGAGTCGTCCCCCAAAAAAACCATATGGTTATTGTATCTCATTATCAAATTGAAGAAAAGCTTGGTGTTTTTCATACGGAGTGCAGAGAAGCATATTTGCCCAATATGTGAAGATGACTTGTACACAATCGGGAGTCGGAGGCGCGTCGGGCGAAAGCCAACCGGCGATCAGATCACCTACATAATTCGTCGTTTGCGTTGCAAAGGTTGCGAGCGGATTCATCATGAATTACCGGATTTGCTCGTCCCTTACAAACGTTATGAAACCGAATGCCTCGAATCAGTTGTGTCTAATAGACAGGCTCCAGACGTAGCAGCAGATGAATCGACCTTGTACCGCTGGCGCGTTTGGTTCGGGAAGTGTTGGCAGTATTGGGTGAATTGTTTATTAACAATTGCGTCGCGTTCAGGAAATCCGGTGGAGGCATTGTCCGTACCTTCATCATCTGCACTCCAACGGATCGGACATTTTGTCGGACAAGGCGTCGGATGGCTGGCGAGAGTTGTCCGCCCCATCGTTCATTCTCAATTATGGGTACATACCCGTTTTGCCTTCTTGTCCGACATCCCTTGATATATGGTGGATCTACATCCTATTGGAAAGGACTGTAGACTCCTATGAATAACGAAAAAAAGGCGGAAGAAGTCGCCGCAGAGCGCATGCAACTGATCTCTCCGCTAGTAGCCGAAGGGATTGACCCTGGCAAAGCCAAGGAACTGAAGAAAGCCATTTGTGAACAGACGGGCTTATCCGAGCGAACTCTTCGACGCTATTTGTCTGCCTATCGAACCGACGGCTTCGCTGGACTTCGACCTCAAGGAATGGGAAAGCGGCGATCAGCCGAAGCGATCACTCCTTATCTGCTAGAGCAAGCGATTCTGCTTCGTCGAGAAGTACCAAGTCGCAGTGTCGCGCAAATCATTCAGATACTCGAATGGGAAGGTTTGGCCAAGCCCGGTGAGATTAAGCGTAGCACGTTGCAAGAGAAATTGATGGAGCGCGGCTACAGCACTCGCCATATGCGACTTTACTCAACCGCCGGCCTTGCGGCCAGACGCTTTCAACACAAACAGCGCAACCGCTTGTGGCAAAGCGATATCAAGTTCGGGCCCTATCTACCGATTGGTGAAGGCGGAGCTAACAAGCAGGTGTACCTCGTTGCATTCATCGACGATGCGACACGTTATGTGTTACATGCCGCATTCTATCCGACACTCGATCAAACGATTGTGGAAGACTGTTTCCGTTACGCAATCCAAACAAGTGGCGTTCCTGAATCTGTCTACTTTGATAACGGCAAGCAATTTCGAACCAAAAGCATGACTCGCACATGCGCCAAACTAGGTATTCGCCTTCGCTTTACGAGACCATATGCAGCCGAATCCAAGGGGAAGATCGAGCGTTTCAACCGAGTCATAGACAGTTTCCTTGCGGAAGTGATGTTGGAAAAGCCGCAAACACTCGACCAACTCAATGAATTGTTTCAAGTTTGGCTCACCGAATGTTACCAGACCAAGCCCCACTCCGCACTTGATGACAGTTCAAGCCCTCAGGTAGCGTTCCGTAGCGACTCGACACCGCTCCGACTCGTCGAAGAATCAATTATCGCGGATGCGTTCCTACACAGCGAATCCCGAAAAGTGGACAAGGCTGGTTGTATCAGCTTTATGGGTAAAAAATACGAGGTTGGGCTCCCGTTCATCGGGCATAGAGTGGAAGTCGTCTACGACCCGCGTGACATCTCAACAATTACCATTGAATATGGCAATCACACGCCGTGGCAGGCGAAAGAGCTGACCATCGGTGAATGGGCAGGACAACGCCCCTCGTTGCCATCGACAATTGAAACAGTTTCAGCAAATGGTTCGCGGTTATTGGTCGCTGCAGAGAAGAAGAATCAAGTTCGAAAAGAACGTCAGACACGCGCTGTCTCGTTCCGTAAGATGCGGGAGGAGGCACAGCCGGATGTTTGAAGCGTTTTACGAAATGACGAGAACACCTTTTTCACGCGACATGCCGACTCATGAGTTGTATGCTTCAGATGTTTTGGAAGAAACGCTGGAGAGGTTGGCATATACCGCCGAAAGGCAATGGTTTTCAGTTGTGACAGGTGACTGCGGAACGGGTAAAACAACGACGATCCGCCGGTTTGCAGATGTACTTGACTCATCGAGATTCAAATTGCTCTATTTATCTGATTCGAAGCTAACGCCACGCCATTTTTACAAAGGATTGCTCGAACAATTGGGGTGTGAAGCGAAGTTTTATCGAGGAGACAGTAAGCGACAATTGCATCGGGAAATTGAATTGATGCGAGGAGTTCATCGCTTACAGCCTGTAGTGGTGGTTGACGAGGCGCATTTGTTGGACAAGGAGATGTTCGAAGAAGTGCGATTTTTGCTCAACTTCAGAATGGACGCTCAGAGTCCTATGGCCTTGATCCTGGTCGGGCAAAATGAGTTGTGGGAACGTCTGCAACTGCAGACGTTCACGGCTATTCGCCAAAGAATTGATCTGCAATGCAAACTTGTTCACTACGACCGCTCACAAGTGGGAGCATATATCTCACGTCATTTGGAATATGCCGGCGTTAGCCGGGATCTTTTTACGGACGGTGCGATCGATGAGATTTACCGTTATTCGAGCGGTACAGTTCGCTTGGTGAACAAAGCGGCGACACATAGTCTGATCTACGGTGCAGCGAACAAGCACCGGATCATTGACGACCACATGATAAAACGGGTGATCGAGGGAGAATTGACTTAATTCTCCCGCTTTTCCTTTCAGGGGTGGCACCGCTAACGCGGTCATCATTTCCGTCAACTCTTGGACAGCAAAGCCTGTCAGTTTACGGACATTATAGGGCAGTAGTAACACTCCCCCTTCACCGATTTGTGATTGATTCAGGGATGCTGTTACAACTCTAACTCACACCATGTAAGGGATTAGCGAACTTGTAGTGAATCATAATTCGCTGATTCTCCCCTACCTCAATTCTCTCCACCAGCCGATGCAAAAGTTCCGGTGTCAGGTCATCCATTTCCACGACCTTCCCCAACTCCTTAGAAATCATATTGCCCCACATCCTAATTCTTACTTTGCTGATACATGGATTGCTTGGCGACAACGATATCCTTCTGTAGTTGCTCCATCTTCAGGCGGTTATATTCAGTTATTTCCTTGTATTCGTCTTTTGTAATCGTTTCATCCGCGAGAAGTTTCAAGTACTTCCTGTTCTCTGCCTTGAGTTTGTCGATCCCTTTTTCTAATTGGAGGATTCGCTTTTCTTGCTCGCGTTCGGCTTTGCACATGTTCGCCTCGACCTTGGATAGAACTCGTTCCCTGTCCAAGCCGATACGGACGATTTCCCGCAGGTCATGGAGGATTAGGTTTTTCAGTTACTCTTCCTTAATCGCGTGACTGCTGCAAGCCGTTGCACCGTGCTTTTTGAAACTTCCGCAGACGTACCCTTTTCTAAATTGTATATACCAAAGCGAAGTACCACAGTCGGCACAGTACACATAGTTCGTAAACAGGTGTTTCTTCATCTTAGGGCGCTTCACAGATCGGCTTTTCATCAAGCTCTGAACAGCCTCGAAATCCTCTCGCAAAATGATTGGTTCGTGGGCATCCGAGATCACAACCCAGTCCTCTTCGGGAACTGTTTCTCGCGCCTTGTTTGTGACGCTTTTCGTGTGACTTCTGCCTTGCACAAGATCACCGACGTAATGCGGATTCTGCAAAATCAGTTTGATCGACGATCCTTGCCAGTAGAAACCCGCATTTCTTTTCCCCGCAACCTGAGCGGGAGTTGGGAAACCCAGGGCATCCATCTGTTTGGCAATCGCTTCGACACCTCTCCCTTGCAGGTACAGTTGGAAAATCATCCTGACTGCTTCCACTGTCTCATCTTGACGCTTTACGAGTCGTTTGTTCCGTACATCGTACCCGTATTTGAACTCTCACCGTGCGGCCATCTGCCGGAACACCGTCTTGATCCGCTTGGAAATGCGACGGCTTTCCTCTTCGTACAGCCATGCGTACAGACTGAACTTGTCCATATTTCCTTCGAGCGTGTTGATAGCACCATCTAAAGTGGTGATGTGGATTCTGTTCTCCTCCAACACGCGGCGAATCTTGTACGAGAGTTCCCCGTTCCGAGCCAACCGCGACAATTCTTTGGCAAGAATACAGTCAAACTTCCACTGCTCAGCATCTTCGATCAGGCGTTTCAGACCTTCACGTTTGTCTGTCGTCCCTGTCTCAATGTCAATGTAGAAGTCATGCAGTTCCCACCCCTTCTGGGCAATGAAACTGTAGAAAAGCGACTCCTGATTCTCAATACTCGTTTTCTGCTCTTCCTTATTCGTGGAAACCCGCAGATACGGCTACACCTCATGAGTTTACGCTACCTCCTCATGAGGTGTAGCCGAATAGGTAAAAGTTGGTGTGTCCTTATCTCTCCTCTCAGAGAGATCGTCCGTTAGAAATGGAGAATTTTCAACCGCTTATATTGGGTATTTTACAACCGTTGTTCACACATGCACCGAATCGTTGACGACCACATTGTGAAACAGATGATTGTGGGAGAATTTGCTTAATTCTCCCGTTTTTCTATCTTCTTATTTCGCTATGAAAAATGTCCATTTTATCCATCAATCTTTGGACATTAGATGTCGTCAGTTTTCGGACATAATTGATCGGTGGTAACAGTTCATAACAAAAAGCCCCCTAACCAAGGTGGATAGATGGGCATTTTTTTATTTTAGATATTCTTTTATCATTGCCTCATGTACCAGCCATTTTGAATAATCATTGAAATCATTCCTTCCAATTCTCTCTAGAATACTTTGTACAGTTTTCGAGAAATACTCTAGAGCAAAACCACAAGTTACGCTAATATGTGGACTATCATAAACTGGAGTTGAAGTAAAGTTACCATCTGCAATTACCATATTCTTTGTAACAGCTTGTCCATGTGATACCTTAGAGAGAAGGCTGTAGATCCGTTCATATTCGAAACTAAGTTCGGTGTATCGGGCCAGATCTCCAACGGTCACTTTCCTTGTCTTGCCATTAATTTTTTGATAGTTAAGGTCTCTCGCCAATGGAACTTGATACCAGCTCCTCTTTTTTTCGTATAAATGCTTTATTTCATGGTATCGCTGTGTGATACGTGTAATCAATGGTTCATCAATGATTACCTCACCATTGGCTCTATCCCTCTCATACATTAAATACTGTTCGAATTCAGCATGATAGTAAAAGGTATCTGCATACTCTGGGAACTTCTTATGAATGTATCTCAGGTTGATTAATCTTTCAAGAAGATTCCTTACCAATGTAAGTGCACCACCTAAAGAAGCAGCTTCCACCAAAGCCTTAACTCCAAAAAAATCTGAGATAGAATTTGCAAGTATTGTTCTTTCAGCATTGTGACACTCGTCAAGTGCTCCTATATCTATTAAATATTGTGTGAAAATATAATACTTTGTAAGATGACTCGTACGTTGAACAAGCAAGATTTTTTCCTCTTGATGCCTCTCAAAGAATGATCTAACAACAGTCTCTGTATAATCAGATATCCTTGCATCAATTTTTGGAATGGACAAATTCACTAGTCTGTCTACCTCCCTTTAAATGAAGTTGTACGTATTATTCAACATTCAGTCCCTAACAAAAGTATCCAGGACCTTGTGCTGGGATTTCTTTACATCTCGCCAACTACATCAACGTTGCCTGGTTTTCATATCATTGAAAAATTTCACCGTATTGTCAATTTTCACTCTAACTGACCAGTCATCAATTTTCTTGTTGTGATCAGTAAATTTCTCTACAATTCCCCGCCCCATTTTTCCAAATTCATTCTTATTAAAATTTACTGTCCAGTTCAAAGCTGTATAACTCTTCACCTCCCCCTTTTTCATAGGTACTTCATATTCAACAAGGAATTTTTCTCGATAAAGGGAATTTACCATCGTTTCGCCAAATGACTTTCTTAGTAAGACATGGGAAAGGGCAACATCATCCACGATTGCTCCCGACCAAACTTGAAGTCCTTCTAGTGTATGGGCCTTCGCTATACCTCTGCCAAAAACATTTCTTTGCGGATGGAAACCAGTCTTAACAGTTCTTACTGCTACTTCTCCATAGGTAATTGCAGCCCTAGCTGGGAAGCCGTATATTAGGAATTGGGTAAGTAGTCTATTTACGTAGTGTGTAAGTTGCTGGAAACTAAGCGCTGAGTCGTCAGAAGTCCACAAAAAAAGACTATCTGAAACAGAATGAGCATCTATCGACGAATCCTCGAATTCGTTTAACAGATGATCCAATCCGATCTTACCAAACGCATCTAGGATACCTTCTTTGTTTCTATTCATAGCCTTGGAGTTATCAACAATAAAAACTTGCTCTATAGTTCTGTACAGTTTCTCAATATCTTCGATTTTGTTCGCCATCAGAGCTTCACTAAATCCTAAAATATCGAGAAATGCTACATAAACGTTTTTTGGTCCGAAATCTGGATTTTCTCTCATTCCAAAACCTCCACTTTTATTGAAGTTATTCATTAGTTGCTAGTTTCTTCTTGAAGGAGTTTCGAGCTCGTGTAATATAATCATCATCACCAGATTGAATTTTCTCAGTACGTGCCCGAAACCCATAGTGTACTGCAAATCGTGCAAACCTTTCATTCCAAACCACAATGACAACCGCATTGCGGGAACCTTCTTCCCCCGCTGTCTAATGTACTTTTTCAAGATTCGCCACCGAATGTCACTAATGGTCCGGGATGCCTTCTCGTATCCACCTTCTTATTGTCTTGCGGTCACGACCCAACCATTTTCGCGATGGATGTGATGCTCATCCCTCGCTGTCTAATTTCTTGAATCATAAAGAATTCCCCATTCTTGACCAATTTATCTCTCCTCTCGGAGAGATTGTCCATTGGAAGCGGGGAAATTTTCAACCGTTTAAATTTGGAATTTTGCAACCGTTGCTCACATAATCTTAGAATCAAAACTAATAAAAGACCTCCAGAAAGATTTTTATTAAGTATTTATTTACAACTTATATCAATGCAACTCCATCTCTCCATCGCTCTCTAACGTAATCCTCAAAATTGTATTTCCCAAGATCCAAATTGTCGACATGATCGGTAATGATTATTTGTGGTTTATAACCAACTATGCGGCCAATTTCCTCTACTTCGTCGAGTATTGTTGAATATATCCTTTTCACCGCTTGAATATCTTCTTGCTCTACAATATCAGAAGTAGAATCTTTTTCTTCATCAAAGAATAAAATATTCGGAAAATACACCTGGCTCGGCTGATCAAGGAACAACAAACTAGGCATCACCGACTTTCTTTCAACAGCAAAGAAGCGAAGCAAGCTCAGGAACAGTGCAATATGGCATGACAACCAGTTAGCTCCACTCCCCATTTCATTTAGATATATCTCGCCTGACTTGTCCTTGTGATAGAGTTCAAACTTCTGCAAATCGAAAACTAAGTCAACTGGATCGAACTCTTTTTCAAAATCCAATCCTTTTGCTATTTTATTCATATTGTAACTAAGATCCGATGCAGCCCGTTGATACAACGTTTCTATACTGTATTTTTTTATCTTGCCCTTAAGCTCAACAATCTGTTTGTTGAGGGCTGTCATATCGATACTCTTAAAATTACGTCTTTGCGATAGTGACTTTACCTCTGTATCAATTCGTGCCTTGGCGTAAATTACTTGATCGGTGTATTTTTTGTTGTTCCTTAGATTCTCCCTCATCTCCTCAATTTTTTTGACTTCCGAACTCAGTCCACGTATTAACTTCTGGATTTCCTCTTGTTTGTTCTTCAATTGAGTTATTTGCTCTGTAAATGATTTTCTATAAGGTGGAATTTTAGTAATCTCATCCTCTAGCCATTCCAGAGATTCTTGTAGATTTATTATATCAGAATTTATTTCTGTGTTATCTTGGCCGCATAAAGGGCAAGCATATTTCTTGAGCTTCGGTCGCGATTTTGCCCCTTTTGATGCTAAGGTTTTCAATCGTTCTGAGTACTCTCTTCCATAATTTTCACTACGGTTCAAATTGGTTATTTCTCTCTCTAATGCCTGATTTTCTCGAACCTTTGCTTCCAATTCCGCTGTTAATTGAGCGTACCTTTGTTCCAAACCGTCTGAAAGATAACTTTCTCTAGTGAAGTCTGGCAAGTTATCTCGGAGCTTTAGAAGATCTTCTAGTGACAATCCATCTTGATCAAATCTAACACCTATCAAGTTATAGTAATTCTTATAGGCGTTGATCAGATCAAACGTTGTTTCTTTTAGCAGTTTTTTGTCACGCTCTTCTTCCCTTTCTAGTTGCTTTTTTTGTTTTTCAAGTTGGTCAAGAGTAATTCTGTAGGAATAGTACTCTTGATCAACCCATCCAGCGAAAACTGGGAACTGCTTAATTACTTGTTCCTTCTTCTTAAAATGATCAAACCTGTAGAATAGCGCAAATTTACTTGCGATCAAGTTTTGATGTTGCATAAGATATGACATCATATTACGGATACTGGCCTTGCCTTCTTTCTTAATATCTACTTCTTCAGTAGTATCTGTAACATTTAAACCAAGTGAACTTTCGATCACTTGTCTTACTTCCTCAATTCGATATAGCGATTTCTCATTAAAGTATTTTAGACTTACGTCGTCTAGTTTAATGCCGATGTTTTCGCTTCTTAAATACATATGAGTTCGACCATCAATGTCAAATGCTCTTCTTCCAATTACCAGTGCTTGAGAGTTAACAACAAAAATAGCTGCATATAAATATGCGAAATTAGTGATCTTCCCTTTGGGGATTGTCGAACGTGTACTACCAAGGCAGTAATCAATGATGTCCAACAAAGCACTTTTTCCACTTTTAGAATCCCCAGTTATGATGTTGACCCCTTCATCTAGAGGAACTTGACGTTTATCCCCTTGCTCATTAAACAATAGAACGCCCTTGAAGTATGCTTTCATCATCTATCACCCCGAAATAAGATAGTACGTGTTTTGTCTCCGCCTTAGAGAAGATGACTCCCAAATAGTATGCAGCTTTGTAGTAATCAAACAGTTCCGAGTTTTTTTCATCCTTAAACGTGACAGTTTCAAGTAGTGAAACACTATAAGACACCCTAAAACACATCTCATTATGCCCAACAATTAACGACTTTTGGGTAAGCTTCTTGTAATAGAAGTATCGCTCCTCAAGGCCACCTAACATCAAACGCTTCTTTGGGTCCTTGAAAAACTTTTCGTATAAGGAACTTTTTTGATTAGACGAACATAGGCCATCACGCGAAGCCCCGTAGTAAACTAATGGAAAAACTAGATAGATCGCTGGCAAATCCATCTCCTTATTCTTGCACCCACTTAAGAAATGCTGGATAATTTCGCTACCTAGAAACGGATTCAGAGAAATATGACTGATTGCTCTTACACTCATACGCCATCACCCAAGTACCATTTTAGTTTGCCTTCATCAACAATTTCATGTATTGTTCCTCTTTGGAAAAAATCTTGATTATACTTTATCCTGCCTATTGGCTTTGGAGGAATAATCATAGCATCATTATAGAATTTTCTAGAATTTTTATAGATAACTATCTCAGCCTCCCCTTGGCAGTCCTCTAGAAAATTATCCTTACGGTAGTTAAGTTCTTGCATAATGTTGTCTTTATACAACTGAAAGTCCTTATGGAAAATCGCATCTTCGCTGTAAAAGTCAATAACTGTAGTATTTTTTCTCCATACGTCAGTTATCGCTTCATCAATTCTTTTATGGTGCTCTATCTTCCTTATCTCCTGTACAAAGCAACGTGTTTCATATCCAGAAGTTGTTGCCGGTAATCTTAACGCATAATGATCGACTAATGATCGATCACCTCTGGTGTATCTCTCGATATGATCAGTTACGAGTTCTTTAAATTCCTCATAAGATATGTCCCATCTATGTGGCGGATCTGTTGGAATCAGAATAATTGCACCCAACAAGCCTCTAATAAAACTTACCTTGTCGGATTCATCCACAGTAAACAGTGCCCGGTCACGTTTCAAGTATTCTAACCTTTGATGCACATTTACCTGATCACTATCGATTACCACCTTTTCTAATACATCAAGTAGGACGTCCTCATCTGCAAAAATGAATTCATATAGTTTCCGGAAAGCTGCTTCTCTGGACTTTTTTTTCTCGCCTTCCTTCTTTATACGTTCTAATTTTTCAACGTTTTGCAATTGATTCCATTCATGATAAATAGAATCTTCGGTATAGCTAGAAGTTGTGTATAAGATAAACTTTTTAAAAATGATAAGTTTGTCCTTATTTTCAACCCAGTTTTTCAAGGTGTTCCAAAAATCTCCATGGCGATTGGATAAGTTGTGCTCCTCAAGATGATGTTTGGCTTCGGCCTGATATGAGTCATGATCAGATTCCTTTGAGATGTCTCCAAACATTTCAATATGAATCTTCTCGCCTTCTTGCAAACTGAAGCAAGCCTCTAATGCTACTAACAGTTGAAAAGTATTACCTAATTGCGATTTTGTAGCATCATTTTTCAATCCGTTCATAATTGACGCTCCTAAGCTCAGAGTTGAAGACAAGCAAGTTAGGTTTTATATATTCATTGAGAGTATTGTATAAATTATTATATCACAGGTAATAGAAATAGATCTTACAATTGTCATCATTTTGTTTTCTTACTAAAATAGCGCATATAAACCACTACGATTGCTTCCATCACAGTAATAAAAAAATCCCCCTTTCCAAGGGGGATTACACAACTCAAATCTCTCGAAGGCCACACCTCTTAATTGTCCTTCCTCACCAGCCACGCCACACACTCCACATGGAACGTATGTGGAAACATATCCACCGGCGTCACTTCCACGGTCTTATACCCGTGATCCTCCAAATAGCGTAAATCCCGAGCCAGCGTCCCTGGGTTGCAACTCACGTACACCACTCGCTCTGGCTGCATCTCCGCGATGGTCGCCAGCAGGCGCTCATCACAGCCTTTGCGCGGCGGGTCCACCACCAGCACATCGGCGCGGACCCCGTCGCGGTGCCATTGCGGAATCACCGTTTCGGCTTCTCCCACGGCGAAGTGTGCATTGCGAATTTCGTTGAGCGCAGCGTTTTTCTGCGCATCCTCGATCGCTTCTGGCACAATCTCCACGCCATACACTTCTTTTGCCTTTTGCGCCAAGAACAGCGAAATCGTTCCGATCCCGCAGTAGGCGTCGATCACCGTCTCCGAGCCAGACAGATTCGCATACTCAAGCGCCTTCCCGTACAACACTTCAGTCTGCACCGGATTCACTTGGAAGAATGACCCCGCCGAAATTTCGAACCGAATCTCCCCGATCGTATCGGTGATCGTGTCTTTTCCCCAGAGCGTCCGCGTTTCGTTTCCAAAAATCACGTTGGTCTGCTCGCGGTTGATGTTCTGCACGATGCTCACCAAATGCGGGATTCTTGCCCGCAAGCGGTCGATGAGCACCTCTTGATGTGGGATCTTCCGTCCGTTCGTCACCAGCACGAGCATCGTTTCCCCGGTATGAAACCCAGCTCGTCCGATGATGTGGCGCACCAGCCCGCGACCACTCGCTTCCTCATAGTGCGGGATCGCCAGCTCCTGCAAGATCGCTTTTGTCGTATGTACGATCTGATCATTGTACGCATGCTGGATGTCGCAGCTCTGCATCTCGATGATCTCATGCGTCCGCGGCGCATAAAAGCCCACCGCCAGTCGCCCGTCGATCTCGCCAATCGGAACTTGCGCCTTGTTGCGGTACTGCCAAGGGTTGTCCATCCCCAAGGTTTCATGCACCGTCACACCTTCCAACTTGCCGATGCGAGTCAGCGCATCGACCACCGTCTGGCGCTTGTGCTTTAACTGTGCTTCATAGGTCATATGTTGCAGATGACATCCACCGCAACGGTGAAAAATTGGGCAGGGCGGTTCGGTGCGGCTTGCTGTGTCGGATAGGACTTCGATCAACCGCCCGTTGGCATATGTCTTTTGCACGCGGATCACTTTAGCTTTCACACGCTCGCCCGGCAAGGCGCGCGGGATAAACACGGTGAAGCCTTCATACTTTCCGACGCCTTCGCCTTCATGTCCGAGCCCAGTGATGTCCAGCTCGATATATTGATTTTTCTCTACAGGTACCTGCAGTTTCGGTTTCGCCATCAAACAAGTCTCCTTACGTGGTGCGCGACAGGATTTCGTCGCGAAGTTCGGTCGCTTCGTGCCGCCAGCGTTCGATACGTGTCATCAGTTTGTCGTCCGCCCCGCCAGCGAAGCGGATGTTGGCCATACAGATTTCTGTGATGCCCATCACCCCAGCATGGGCCAGATAGGCGATCACGCGCACATCGCTGTGCAGTGCGCTCCCCACCTGTGGGGCCAGTTCTTTCGTCAAGCGCAATACTTTGACGATCGTGCCTGCGATCTTCGCCGGACTCCCGACATCTTTGCGCACACAAGCGGCACGCTCGCCTTGGATGATCTTTTGTGCCTCATAGACATCGCCTTCGCCATAATCGAGCAGGCGAACGCGCAACTCAGCCGCTTCGGTGAGCAGTTGATCGATGCCTTCTGTCCCTTCCCCCCGCTTGTGCAGGCGGTTCTTCGTCACGCGAAGCAGCAGTTCGGCCAAAGACGCGGCAAGCGCACTGCATGCCGCGACGACCGTGCCACCCGCTGGGCTTGGCACTTCCGGGTGGGCGACCCAGTCACAGAGGTTGGGAAAGGGCTCATCGACGAACCTGCCCTTGCGCGTTCGGGTCATGGCAATGCCAACCTCCCGCCGTCTGCCGGATCTGCGACCAGCACTTTCAGATGGTGCTTTAAGCAGTTGAACTTCTGCGGCAGGTGTCCGCCGAACTCGCCATCCAGATTCAACTCCACCAGCTCTGGTGAGGAAATGGTCAGCGTCTCGGTTTGGAAATAGATCACACGATCGCTGTTCGCATGCTCGCCTTTTAATGCCAATCGCGCCAACGTGATCAATTCTGGCAAATTGACCTGTTTCACCAAAATCACATCGAACAATCCATCGTTCAACTTCGCATTTGGCGCCAGTTTTTCAAAACCGCCCACCGAGTTCGAATTGGCGATCAGACAGAGCATCGCTTTGCCTTCATAGGCAAAATCGGGCGAGTCGATCTCCAAATGGATCGTTTTCAGACCTGGCAATTTTTCCATGCCTTTCACATAGTAGGCCAACTGCCCGAGGTGCGTTTTCAACTTGCTTGGCACTTCATAGGTCAATTCGGTCAGTTTTCCACAGCCCGCGATGTTGATAAAATAGCCGTCCTCGCCAATCTTGCCAACATCCATCGGGACAGCATTGCGCTTCACGATGATCTCACAGGCTTTTTTCAAATCGCGCGGGATGCCAAGTGCTCGTCCAAGGTCGTTGGTGGTGCCCGCAGGCAGAATCCCGAGCGTCGGGCGATAGTCAAGATTGGACAGGCCGTTGACCACTTCGTTGATCGTACCGTCACCGCCAGCTGCAATCACATAATCAAAATGCTCAATCGAAGCTTGGCGCGCCGCGATGATCGCGTCATTCGCTCCGTGCGTCATGGCACAAGAAACTTCTAAACCGCCAAGTTCTAATAGATCCAACACATCCGGCAAGTGGTTCCGCAGAGCTTCCTTACCGGCGCTGGGGTTATAGATCAGCCTTGCGCGCGGTCGTCGCGTCATCGAGCGACACCTCCTGTAATAGACATGCTGTGAAAAACCCCAAGCCACGCAACGCTTGGGGTTCCCCGCTACTAAAGAATACGAGTCTGACTATACATTGATGTGCTCTAAGATGAGTTTGTTCACCAGGCTTGGATTGGCTTGGCCTTTGGTCGCCTTCATCACTTGGCCGACCAGCGCACCCAGCGCGCGATCTTTGCCCGCTTTGTAATCTTCTATCGACTTCGGATGCCGCTTGAGGATGTCCTCGATAATTGCGGTCAGCGCCCCTTCATCGGAGATCTGAACCAGACCTTTTTCCGCGACGATCGCTTCTGGATCTTGACCTGTTTCCAACATGTCCTTACAAACATCTTTGGCAATCTTCGCGGAAATCTTACCTGTAGCAATCATCTTGATCAGCCCCGCGAGCTGCTCGGGGCGGACTTTCGCCGCGCCGATCTCCACGTTGTTCTGGTTCAGATAGCGGAGGAGATCGCCCATGATCCAGTTGGAAGCAGACTTTGCATCCGCCCCGCTCGCCACCGTCGCTTCGAAGAAGTCGGCGACGCGCTTCGAGGCGGTCAACACGTCCGCATCGTAGGACGGCAGGCCAAGTTCATTCATAAAGCGTGCTTTCTTCGCCGACGGAAGTTCTGGAATCGTCTCGCGGATCGACTCGACCCACGCCTCGTCGATCACAAGTTGCACCAAGTCTGGCTCCGGGAAGTATCGGTAGTCGTGCGCATCCTCTTTGGAACGCATCGTCTGCGTCTTCTTGGCCGCATCATCCCAGCGCAACGTGCTCTGGTTGATCGCTTCACCTGATTCGATCATCTCCGCCTGTGTCGCCTGCTCGTACTCGAGCGCTTTTTGCACATTGGAGAAGGAATTCATGTTTTTCAACTCGCGCTTGGTGCCAAACTGCTCCTGCCCCCACGGGCGCAACGAGATGTTGGCATCACAGCGCAGTGACCCTTCTTCCATCTTGCAGTCGGAGATCTTGCAGTATTGCATGATCGCTTTGATCTGCTCCAAGTAGGCCTTCGCCTCTTCGGGCGTGCGGATGTCCGGCTCGGAGACGATCTCGATCAGCGGAACGCCGACACGATTGTAATCGACCAGCGTGGCGGAACCGTCTGCCGCATGGCTCGACTTGCCCGCATCCTCTTCCAAGTGCACGCGGTTGATGCCGATGCGCTTGGTTTCACCGTTCACTTCGATCTCCAAGTAGCCATGCTCGCCGATCGGTTGATCGAACTGCGAGATTTGGTACGCTTTGGGCAAATCGGGGTAGAAATAGTTCTTGCGGTCAAATTTGCTCTCCGCTGCGATCTGGCAGTTCAGCGCCAACGCAGCCTTCATCGCCTTGTTCAAAGCTTCGCGGTTCAGCACGGGCAATACGCCCGGATGACCGAGACAGATCGGACAGACGTTGCTGTTGGGAGGCGCACCAAACGCGGTCGAGCAACTGCAAAAAATTTTCGAGTTCGTGCTCATCTCGACGTGGATTTCCAGTCCGATGATCGTTTCAAACTTGGACGGGATCGCAGTCATCGTCTCGACCTCCTCACAGCGACGGTCGCGCCGTAAAACCTGCCGCCTGTTCGAAGGCGTGCGCGGCGCGAAGCAGTGTCGATTCGTCAAACGCTTTCCCGATCAGTTGCAGGCCGACTGGCAGTCCGTTCGCCAGCCCGCACGGGACGGAGATCGCCGGAATGCCCGCCAAGTTGACCGGAATGGTGTAAATGTCATTGAGGTACATCGTCAGCGGGTCGCTCGTCTTCGCCCCGAACTGAAACGCCGTGGTCGGCGCAGTCGGGGACAACACGACATCGTACTCGGCAAACACGCGGTCAAAATCTTGCTTGATCAGCGTGCGCACCTTTTGCGCCCGCAGGTAGTTGGCGTCGTAATAGCCGGAAGAAAGCGCATAGGTGCCGAGCATGATGCGGCGCTTGACCTCAGCCCCGAAGCCCTCTCCACGCGTCTGTTTGTACATGTCCAGCAGGTTGTCCGCTTCCACGCGCACACCGTAGCGCACGCCGTCAAAGCGCGCCAAGTTGGACGATGCTTCAGCGGTGGCGATCAGGTAGTAGGTCGCC
Organism: Tumebacillus algifaecis; assembly: GCF_002243515.1. NCBI lineage: Bacteria > Bacillati > Bacillota > Bacilli > Caryophanales > Alicyclobacillaceae > Tumebacillus > Tumebacillus algifaecis. Next base: position 867,561 of record NZ_CP022657.1, on the reverse strand, counting down.
ACCGCATACTTGGAATGCGGCAATGACACTTCGCCAAACGTAGCGCCCAGCGCTTCGAACGTCTGGATCGCCTGTTCGATCTGCTCGCGGACAATCGGATCGAGACCTGTGTCAAAATACTCCTTGGGCAAGGCGACGCGTAACCCGTTGACATCCCCAGTCAGCGCTGCTGCGTAGTCGGGAACCCCCGCGTTGGCAGACGTCGAGTCCTGCCGATCATAGCCTGCAATCGCCTGCAGCACGATCGCATTGTCTTCTATCGTGCGGGTCAGCGGGCCGATCTGATCGAGCGACGAGGCGAACGCGACCAGACCGAAACGGGAGACGAGGCCATACGTCGGTTTCAATCCCACCGTTCCGGTAAACGCGGCCGGCTGGCGGATCGAGCCGCCCGTGTCCGACCCGAGCGCAAACAGGACTTGTCCAGCCGCCACACTGGCAGCAGACCCGGCGGAAGAACCGCCCGGCACCCGTTCGAGATCCCACGGATTGCGCGTCTGGAAAAAGGCGGAGTTCTCGCCGGAAGAGCCCATCCCGAATTCGTCCATGTTGGTTTTGCCAACTGAGATCGCACCCGCCGCTTGCAGTTTGGCGACGGCGGTGCCGTCATACGCCGAGATATAATTTTGTAAAAGTTTCGATGCACAAGTGGTCGGAATGCCCTTGGTGTTCAGATTGTCTTTCAGCGCACCCGGCATGGCAAAAAGCAAACCTGCGTCAGACGGGATGTTGTCATCCATCGTCTTAGCAGCCGCCAGCGCCTGCTCGCCATTGACGTGCAGGAATGCTTTGACTTGTGGGTCGGTCGCTTGGATGCGCGCGAGAGAGGCTCCGACCAATTCGGACGGTTTGACTTCTCGGCTGACAATCTTTGTATGTAATTCACGAATGGAAGCGTTCAATAGCGACATTTCCGACTATCCCTCCATCACCGCTGGCACGCGAAATTGCCCGTTCTCTTGATCGGGAGCGTGCGAAAGTGCTTCATCTTGGGAAAGCCACGGGCGAACCGTGTCGTCGCGCAACACATTGTTCAGCGGAAGCGTGTGGGTGGTCGGTGCAACGTGCTCTACGTCCAGTTCTTGCAGTTCTTCTGCAAAATTCAGGATTTGGCTGAGCGTTACTGTCAGATGCTCTTTCTCACCTTCTGTCAGCGTCAGACGTGACAGGTTCGCGATCTGTTCAATATCTTGCCTTGTGATGCTCATGTGTCACACCTCCGCAACCGTACAGTCATTGGAGACCATTACGAAATTATAACACAACCCCAATTTTACCAGCAACTTGCTGAAAAAGGGCTCATGGCGTTAGTTGCCATGAACCCTCATCTTGACCGCACCGATTTTCCAGACACTGACTTTGTCCGGCTGACGAACCAGTTCCAGCTCCAGCCACAGTTCGCGATCATAATAGCCGGGCACGATCCATTGAAAAATCGAAGCGGTCGCGACCCCATCTTTCGCCGAATGCATCTCATGCGCATACCAAGACAGGTCAGGCAGCCTGACGCCTTTGGCCAGATAGAGTTCAGCCCCTTGCCGATCTTCCACTGCGATCGCCGCGAGAAACGCTTCGACCGTATCTTCCTCGTCAGCTGCAAGCTGTAAGATTTTCGTCTCGGTGCGCATCAGTTGAAACTGGGCCGATTCATACGGTACTGGCAGATAGCGGTAGAGCTTGACGACCTCTCGAAATCCCGTCTGCACCTTGTTTTCCAACAGCACATCGGCAAGTCCCGTGCGGCGCATGCCTGTAAATCCCGGATAGGTGCTCAGCGACCCGTCCGCGCCGTCATACAGATGCAGAAAAGGTTCATCGTGCGCCCCCCGCCAAAAGATCAGCAGATCGGGCCGCCCATCTCGGGTCAAATCGGCCGCCTCAATCTGTAGCGCGTTGTCGGGGTACACCTCCTGTAGCAAGATGTTCCCCTTCGCCGACTTCAGTCGTACATGTCCGCGCAGATTGGTGGCAAACGTCTGTGCCACGTCGAGCCTCCCGTCATGATCGAAGTCGGCCGTCTCGGTCTGTAGCGGCATCATCAAAGTTTCCAGCCCTTGCCCGAGCACCTCCACTTTCGGATACACAAAGTGCAGTTGAAAGCCTGACCCCGACTTGCGAATATGCAGCGCGTCATCGGTCTCCACATCGGGCGGTACGATCTCCCCATCTTGAATCTTGATCACCCGTGCAAAAGGCACTGCGATCACATCTCCGGTCAGATCGGTGCGTAGTGGTGCCAGTTCCACAAGCAACGTAAACGGTCCCGTATCGCGTACCCGAAACAACAGCGGACGGTCATCTTCCACGATTCCAAGCCACTTGTCGTTGATGCGGACAGACGCCCCGTAGAGATAATCTGGCATCACCGCAAACTCCATGCCATTCCCCTCCATTCCCATCATCGTATGTAGGGCGGGGAACATTTGCCCATATAAAAAAACTCTGGCTTCAACTGCCAGAGTCACTTTCAAACCACCGAATGCCATTCCGCAAGTTCACCACATCGCCGACTAAAATGATCGAGGGGTTGGCGATCTCCTGTTCGCGCGCAATGTCTACGATCGTCTCCAACGTCCCCACAACCGTATTTTGCTCCGGGAGGATTGTCAGCACCAGCTTCCACACAATATAGTAAAGAAAAGCACCGACCAACGAAACCCAAACGGAGGTGGCGTAACCCATGAACTTTAACGACGGACAGCGCGATGCGGTCTACGAAGCGATTCACAACCGTCGCGATATCCGCAAATTCCTCTCCACCCCGCTCGAAGAAGACAAGATTCACCGCATCCTGATGGCTGGACATCACGCCCCTTCGGTCGGCTTCATGCAACCGTGGGACTTCATCCTCGTCACCGCGCCCGAGGTGAAAAACCAACTTGCTGGAGCGGCCGACAAAGAGCGCCGCGCGCTCGCGATCCATTTTGCGGCCGAGGGGCGCGATGATCAGTTCCTCGCCCTCAAAGTCGAAGGGCTTCGCGAAGCACCGCTTACCGTCTGCATCACCTGTGACCCGACGCGCGGCGGTGACCATGTGCTCGGCCGCAACTCGATTCCTGAGACGGACATCCTGTCGGTCGCCTGTGCTATTCAAAACATGTGGCTGGCCGCTTATGCGGAAGGGATCGCGATGGGCTGGGTCTCCTTTTACAAAAAGTCGGACGTTCGCCGCATCCTGAACATTCCGCCGCACATCGACCCGACCGCTTTGCTCTCCTTTGGCTACACTGACGACTACCCGAACCAACCGATTCTGGAAAAGTCGGGCTGGGCCAAACGCCAATCGTTTGACGATCTGCTGCATCTGAATACTTGGAACACGAAAAAAGGCGCTCGCTAGGAGTGCCTTTTTTCATTCAAACCTACCGCTCCCTGCTCTCTACGCCTGACATGTCTTGGCGAAACCACTGCGCCCAAGCGTCGGTGCCGCCATCGAGTCGCTTCGGCTTCCAGCGCGCGGACACGTTCTGAAAACCATGCCCGACCAGCACCGCGCGCAGATGTGGAAAGCGTTCGTGCAGACGATCGAGCATCGCTTCGGTCTGTCCCAGCAGTTGCTGGTCGCTAAGCGACATCGCCAACACCTGAACATCGTTTCGTTCGATCACCTTTGCCAAGCCGTCGTGCGGCATATCTGGCCCCAGATAGATCACCTCAACGCCGTTGCGGCGCAAAAACAGCGTGAACAGCAACAGGCCGATTTGATGATGCTCACCTTGCGGGCAACAAGCCAACACTTTCGGCAGGCGCGGGTTGATCTGAAAGATTTGGAAAAATTGGTTGAAGCGCTGCAAGATGATGTTGGAGGCGAAATGTTCCTGCGCCACGCTGACCGTGCCGCGCTCCCACCCATCCCCGATCTGCTGCAAAAGCGGGGCGAGCACGTCATGGAACATTTTTTCAAAATTAAACATGGCAAAACCCAGGCCGAGCAGCTCATTTGTCTTTTCGAACTGAAAGGCCAACAACGATTGAAACAACTGATGACGCAGCTGTTCAGCATTTTGTGCAGGTAGGTCTAACTCCGCTTGCGGATCGACCACCGATCGCTCAGCGCGCCTCTTCTCCAGCATTTTGACTGCTTGCGAAATGTTGATGCCCTTATCTTCCGTTTGGACTTTCAACCAGCGAAGATCTTCGATATCCTGCTCGCTGTACAACCGATGTCCCGACTCGGAGCGCATCGGACTGACCACCTGATAGCGCCGTTCCCACGCGCGGATCGTGACGGCCGGCATGTCGAGCAGTTGAGCGACCGATTTGATGTTGTACATGACCCGACTCGCTTTCTGAGTGTTATACAATGATTATACATCTCTGATGCGCGATTTGCCATTTCCGTTTTGACACCTTGTAGCCGATCGCCCACTTGCTGAATAGGCTGAAAAGCAATGAGCGAAAGGAGCTGACCCAACATGTCGAAACGTAAAGAGAAGCGCTATGATCAAGAGTACCGTGTAATTCCTGCTTTGATCCCTTACGATCCGCGATTTTTTCCGGGCGGCACACCCGGTTATCCTGTATTTCCCGCTTTCATCCACCAGCCGGGAAGAGACCCGTTTCCACCGGGCCAACAGCCGGGCCATCACCCAGCACCACATCCGCCCGTTCCGCAACACCCAGTTCCGCATCCGCCCGTTCCACATCATCCAGTTCCGCATCCACCCGTTCCACATCATCCAGTTCCGCATCCGCCCGTTCCACATCATCCAGTTCCGCATCCGCCCGCTGGTGGTTTCCCCGGCGCTCCTGGTGCTCCCGGCGCCGGCATCGCCCACGCGCCGACCACCCCGCCGCCCAGCTACATTCCGAAAAAGCCGTATCACGCCCCAGGCACCCCGCAACCGTTGGCGGTCAGTCCCACTTCGCTTCGTCCCTGTCTGCGCCGCTACGTCTATATCTGGCTACACAACGGGGCTTCCTTTTGGTTCTACCCGATCTATCTCGACCGCCGCACCGTGGCTGGCTTCCGCTGGAATGGATTTAGCTGGAGCTACATGGGGATCGACCTCAGACAGATCGCGACTTTCCAATGCGTGTGACAGGAAAACGCCGGACGTAGCAGTCCGGCGTTTTTGCTGTTCGCTTCCAAAAGAAAAAGAGCCCGACAGAGATCGGCCTCAGGCTCTACTTAAATGTGAGCGTCTTCACGATGTTCCGAATGTGCTCCTCATCTGCCCAGAGCACCAGAAAGCGGCAGGTCTGACCCGCGATCTGCACAGGTGCAGGATACTCAACAATAAATGCCGACTGTGTTTTCATCTCGGTTGGCTGATCTACGGACGGAAACACGTAACAGGCCGCTCGCCCAGCATGTCGGACTGGCTTGAGCTTGGGATTGGTACCATACGGTTTGAACTTGTGATGGGCCTCGCGCTGGCAGACTGCGTCCAAGCCATCCTCCCCGCTCGCCGCTGCGATCTGGAAAAATCCGTCCCGCCCCTGATAGCGCTCCTCTTCAATCCGAATCCAGTTCGGCGGGTACTCAAAAGCAAGTTTAAACGACTGGCTGGTGTAGCGTTTCCACCGTCTGCGTGATAAACTGCTCCAGATCCAACCGATGTAATTTCGCATCAGAATCGACTCCTTTGACAATCAACCTGATCCAGACATCGTCAGGATATGCGTCAAGCGCCCAAAAGGTTCTGCTATAATGAAATTTGTTTCGCCAAAAAGGAGGCCCTTCCAAGATGACCACAACCACCGAATACAGCTACCTGCTCCGCCCGAATCGCCCCGACTTCATCACCACGATGACCGAAGCGGAACAGGCGGTCATGGGGGAGCATTTCGTCTACCTGCAACAACTGCTGTCAGCAGGCCAGTTGATCCTCGCCGGCCCCTGCTTGGACGCGGCCTATGGCGTCGTGATCTTTCGCGCCGACTCACCGGAAGCTGCGGCTGCGATCATGCAGAATGATCCGGCCGTCGTGAAAGCGGTGATGAGCGCCGAAGTCCATCCGTTCCGCGTCTCGTTAATGGAAGGGAGAGACGACAGATGAGAGCATCTTCCAATCCACTCTCTATCGATCGTCCGCTCGAAGAAGTGTTTGCTTATATCTCCAACCCTGCAAACATGGGCACTTGGGTGTCCGGCGTGACCGATCCGGTCGCCATCACCTCCGGTCCCCCACAAGAAGGCATGGAATTTGCGACGAAGTACCATTATAACGGCGTCCATGAGATCACCTACATCGTCACCGACTTCGAGCGACCCTACCGCTACGGCATAAAAGCTACGTCCGGTCCCTTTCCGTTTGAAAGCCTGATCGTGCTAGAAGCGGATGGCAACGGTACGCGAATCACCAACACGATCTACGCAGGTGCTGACGGGTGGATCACCTCGATCATGTTCAAGACGATGGGCCCGATTCTCCGCAAGATGATGACCAAACGTCAAGACAAAGAACTGATCGTGTTAAAAGCACTGCTCGAAGCGGACGCCTCCGCATAGCCAAAGCAAAAAACCTTGCCAAATGGTAAGGTTTTTCTTATGCTGAAGTTAGAGTTACAATTTTTTACACCTAGGAGGGACGCCAATGCAACTGAAGCATGTGCATGAAACGCAACCTTCTCGACCGATTGAAGTGACGCCCGAGCCGTTCGACCAGCACAGCGAGATCATTCAACGCGTCCAAGGAGGACCGTTGAAGCCGGTCAATCTTGAGCTGTTGCCTCGTTGGCTGCAACTGTTCGGTTCTGTGTTTGCAGGCTGCCTGCTGTTGATGGGCGCGATTGCGTTGTATCTGAACTTCGTCGGGTAGTTGACCTTGCCCTACGGTCTGTGCTCGCAAAAAAGAAGCGTCGGCGCTCCCGATGCTTCTTTTCGATCCTGAACCCTCACAGCTGGCGAATCAGCGGATTTCGTTTCTGCAACTCCTCCAGAAATTCCGTTTCCCGCACCGGAGAGATCAGACAAGCTCCCATTTTATAGATAATTTCGATCCGATCGAGCGATAACGCCGGTCCTGACACCAGACTTCTCGTTTTCTGCACCGTCTTGATCTGGTCATAGGGGATCTTCCAACGGAACGGTCCACCTTTTACAAAGAGCTCGTGCTCTCGAAATTCATAATAGGTCCCGACCCAAAGCCATACGTTCAAGACACCGGCCAGTGCTAAGATCGGCAAAGCCAACCATTCTCGGTCGAGGATCGCCATCACAGCTACCCCGAGCAGAAACAGCAAAGGACCGATGACAAAAAGATAGGAGAACCACCCTTTTTTGCTCGGATACCGCATCTTTCCATCCACCTCCCCTCTCATTATAGCATGTGCCTATTTGAGAGGGGAGAGAAGCGAAGCGGTTGCCTCTACTTCACCGCCTAGCAACCGGATACGTGATGATGCGTTCGAAGATTCGAAGGAGCGTCCCCCTCAAACCTTTCCCATCATGTTCATAAAATCCTCGGTCACGAAAAACTCTCGCTGCGCCCTGCCAGACACATGTTCCACTCCGCGCAGGGAAAACTATGCCAAATCGAGAAATTGGCAGGGAGGAATCGAGATGAGCAGTTGGAAAACACGCCTTCTCCTCGTACTAACCAGCGTGCTGCTGTTAAGCGGATCTGCGGCGACCGCAGCCGAGCGAGCATCCGACTTCAAAATCACCAAAGCACAATTCACACAGCAAAAACCGGAGATCAAAATCGCCTATCCCCAGTTGTCCGGTCTGCCCGATGCTGCCGTGCAAAAGAAGCTCAACCACCTGTTTCGCAAAGCGGCGCAATACCAGCCGCAACCGGACAGCCGTCCGCTCGTCACCTATATCAACGAGTACAAAATCACGTTGCGTCACGGCTCGATCCTCAACGTCTTGTATGACAACTACGAGTTCACAGGTGGCGCGCACGGCATGTCGCATCGCAAAAGTCTGTTGCTCAATCTCCAAGATGGCACCCGCTATGCCTTGAAAGACCTGTTCCAACCGGGCGTCGATTATGTCACGGAGATCAGTGACGTCATCAAACAACAGGACAAAACACATGTCCTCGACACGTTCCACCCTTTTGAAAAAATCGATCCGGACGAAGGCTTCTTTTTGACCCCCGAATATTTGGTGATCTACTTTCCGCCCATCAAGTACACGCCGTATTACATGAGCTTTCAAAACTTTCAAATCCCGTACGCCAAGCTGTCCAACATCTTAAAACCAGAATGGAGACTCTCATGACCCTGTTACAAGAACTCTCAACTGCGAAGGGAGAAAAGACTCAAGCGTCCAACATTAACGTGGCGACCCAATGTCTTGCATCTCCCACACGACTCGAAGAGATCGCGGCCGGACTGCACCACCCTGAAACCGACGCTGCCCTGATCGCAGACTGTGCTGAAGTGTTCACCAAAGTGGCGGAAGAGCGACCCGAACTGGTCGTGCCCTATGCGGACGCACTGCTGCCGTTACTCACTCACAAAACGACGCGTGCGCGCTGGGAGGCGATGCATGCTATCGCCCTGATCGCACATTTGATCGCCGAGAGGATCACGCCGCTTCTGCCGACCTTGCGCACGATCATCGAACACGACAAGAGCGTCATCGTCCGCGACTATGCGGTGGAAACGCTGAGCAACTACGCCAAAGCGGGTGGCGAAACGGCCCACCTCGCCCACCCTTTGCTCAGAGAAGCGCTCACCCTCTGGGTGGGCAAACACCGCGCTCGGGCGCTAAAAGGTCTGGCCAACGTCGTCACCCACCTACCGAGTCTAGCCTTCGAAATGAGCGGATTGGTCGAAGATTACCTCCAAGATGCCAAAGGCGTCGTCAAAAAAGCGGCAAAAGAGTTGCAGAAAGCTTGTCAGAACGCGCACTGACCATTTGCACATGCCCCACATAGTCGGAAATCCAACGCCTGTTGCCCTGTGAAAGACCTCGTTAGAAAAACCCCTCACCTGTGGTGAGGGGTCTCGATTATGCTTTGTCGGAGAACAGTTGCAAGTATTCTCCATACCCTGCTTGCTCCAATTCCTCTTTGGGAATAAAGCGGAGCGCGGCGGAGTTGATGCAGAAGCGCAGACCGTCCGGTCCAGGACCGTCGTCAAAAACGTGACCGAGGTGCGAGTCTGCTTCCTTGCTACGCACTTCCATCCGCACCATGCCGTGACTGGTATCCATTTTGCCCTGTACATTGGAGGTGAGTAGCGGTTTGGTAAAACTAGGCCAGCCACAGTTCGAATCGAATTTGTCCAACGAACTGAACAGCGGTTCGCCGGAGACGATATCGACATAGATGCCTTCCTGTTGATGATCCCAAAATTCATTTCGGAATGGCGGCTCTGTGCCATTTTCTTGCGTGACCGTATACTGCATCGGCGTCAGTTGTGCGCGAAGTTCCTGTTCGTTCTTCCGTAGGGTCCAATTCTGCGCGATAAATGAATCGCGTCCCGACCCTTGACGATACTGTTTGTAACGGGTCGGGCTCTTTTTGTGAAAATCTTGATGATATTCCTCTGCGGCATAAAACGGTCCCGCAGCCACGATCTCCGTCACAATCGGTCGATCGAACCGTCCGCTCTCGCTTAACTCCCTTTTCGACGCTTCGGCTAGGCGTTTTTGCTCTTCATTGTGATAAAAGATTCCCGTGCGATAGGAGCCACCACGATCATGAAATTGTCCGCCCGCATCTGTAGGGTCGATCTGACGCCAGTAGAGTTCGAGCAATTTGCTATAGGGGAAAACGTCTGGGTCAAACGTGATCTGTACCGCTTCAGCGTGTCCAGTCGTCTCCGAGCATACTTCTTCATACGTAGGGTTTTCCTTATGCCCCCCGGTGTAGCCGGACACAATCCCTTCAATCCCTGGAAGTTCTTCAAACGGTGTCACCATGCACCAAAAGCATCCTCCAGCAAATGTCGCCAATTCGCGACGACCCGTCTTTTCATTCCCGTTCATTGAATCCCTCCTTTTCTTGGTATTGTAGCATGTTCCATCGGCTGAGAAAAATGAGGCGGCTACAGTTTTTGAGTCCGATACCTCTCTAGTTACTTGACAACCAAAATGACAAAACGCTCCATCGTGATCGCTCCAAGCTTCACGTACCTCGGACCATTCGTCTCTCCGATCGTACTGGAAAGATCGCCCCGCCCCCTTTACCGGAGCGGAGCTAGCAGCAATAGCACTTTTCTGCTGTTGATCAATATCCCATCTCTTTTAAAATACGGGACAAGGTGCTCAACCGTTCTCCGTTCAGCTCATCATCATCGCTGAGCGTTTGGCTGAGCAGTTTGATATCCTCACGTATTCTTTCGTTATCGATACATACAGCCACTGTCATCGCGTCCCCTTGCAAACCGACTCTATCGATCATAGGATTTTGCGGATCACGGTCATGAAACTTTCCGGCTTGAAAATCGTACAATTATCTAGTCAAGCATCATACGATTGGTTGAGACGGATGTTCCTCTCCGAGCTGTGCACTCAGTAAATCGTGATAGGAGGAGCAACAGAGCATGGAAATAAATGTTCAGATTCCAGCGATCATCAGTTCCGTTTCTTTTTTCGTTGTAGCCGCTTTTCAAATACTGCTCGCGTTAGGCTTCCCATTAGGAGCGTTCAGTTGGGGCGGCACGCACCCTGGAGTTTTGCCCCCGCGTCTGCGTTTTGCAAGCCTCGCTGCTGCAGGCATTCTCTTATTTATGGCATATGTGATGTTGTCACATACGAACGTGCTAGCTTCAGACCTGCGCTTTTTTCCTTCACAGGCGCTGATCTGGGTGCTCACAATTTTCATGGGGATAAACACGCTGGGCAACTTGGCGTCCAAAAATAAAAAAGAGAAGCTCGTCATGACTCCTCTGACGAGCATCGCATTTATCTCCTGCCTACTCGTAGCGATCTCCAACATCTAGTACGTGCATTCACCGTCTTGTTCAGCGCATGAGAGTCCCTGCCGCCGCCATTGGTTCAGGGACTTTTATTTTTGTGTGAACACGACGGCTGTTCGATCACCGAAATTGCAGAACGAGTGAACGTGAACCGGCAAAGTGATTCTCTCCGCAGAACGTATTTATCCGAATTTCATATCCAAAAATGTTATCCTGTACATACACAAGGAGATGGTGCGATGATTACCTATTTAGGAACACCCACGATAGAAACTGACCGTTTGATCCTAAGAAAACTGAAACTCTCCGATGCCCAAAGCGTGTTCGACAATTGGCTCTCCGACGAACGGGTAACCGACAATCTCATTAGAGGAGCACACAAAACAGTTTTCGAGACTATCGAAAGGGTAACTGTGATTGTCGGCGGATATGACAGCCCCGAATATTGTTACTGGGGTATCGAACTGAAAGGCAGTGGTGAACTGATTGGTGCCATCGATTTCTTCAATTTAAACACCACTACGGAAAACTGTGACGTGGGCTATGCACTTGGTTACAAGTGGTGGAATCAAGGCTATGGCACCGAAGCGTTGCGAGCCGTTGTGGAATTTGGCTTCGAACGGATGAACATCCATAAGATCTCTGCCGCGCATAACCTCGACAATCCCGCTTCAGGGAAAGTGATGCGCAAAATTGGCATGGTGCAGGAAGGAACGATCCGTCATATGATTCGCAATGCCAAGAATCAATACAAGGATTGCGCAGTTTATGGAATCCTCCAAGCAGAGTACATGAAATAAAAAGATGCTAGATCCGTAATCCCCGCCACCGCCTTGGTGACAGGGATATTTTATACTCAACCGTGGTACAATTAATTGGATCTGGATACTACTACCTGAAGATTTCTGGTTGTCAGCGAACCGTGAAATGCGACAACGCTTCGTGCCGCGGGCTTCTTGTTTCAGCAAATGCCAACATGATCCGAATAACTTGTGCAAAACGTAATCCTCTGAAAGCAACAAACACGAGACAAGATACATATTACTTCAGTAAGAAATGGAGATATGATGACCATGGGAACAGCAAATCGTGAAGCAGGATGGAACTTGGACAACAGCTATGCACGTTTGCCCGAATCATTTTTTTCGCCCGTCACGCCCAGCCAAGTCCGCTCGCCTAAGTTGATCATGCTCAATCAACCGCTGGCCTCATCGCTCGGATTGAACGTGCAGGCACTACAAAGCGAAGAAGAGCTAGCCGTGTTTGCTGGCAACCAGTTTCCCGAAAGTGCCTTCCCTCTGGCGCAAGCGTATGCGGGACATCAATTCGGGCATTTTACGAAGTTAGGCGATGGTCGGGCCCTGCTGATCGGCGAACAGATCACGCCTTCAGGTGAACGCTTCGACATTCAGCTCAAAGGTTCGGGGAGTACACCGTACTCTCGCGGCGGCGATGGTCGAGCGGCCCTCGGCCCGATGTTGCGCGAATACATCATCAGTGAGGCCATGCATGCGCTAGGCATCCCGACCACCCGCAGTCTGGCCGTCGTGGCAACCGGGCAGACTGTCATCCGTGAAGCCTACCTGCCCGGTGCCATTCTGACCCGCGTGGCTGCGAGCCATCTGCGCGTCGGCACTTTTCAGTATGTGGCCCAATGGGGCACCGGCGAGGAACTCCGCGCTCTGGCAGATTATGCGTTGCAACGTCATTTTCCCGAAGCTGATGATGCAGAGAACCGCTATCTTGCGCTGCTTCAGGAGGTTATCAAACGTCAAGCCGCACTGATCGCCAAATGGCAGTTGGTTGGCTTTGTTCATGGTGTGATGAACACTGACAACATGACGATCAGCGGTGAAACGATCGATTATGGTCCTTGCGCTTTCTTGGATACGTATGACCTGAAAACGGTCTTCAGTTCAATTGACAGTCAAGGTCGCTATGCGTATGGCAACCAGCCGTATATCGCCGTGTGGAATCTGACTCGTTTTGCTGAAACCCTGGTGCCGTTGTTGCACGACGAGGAGTCGCAAGCTGTCCAACTCGCTCAGGATGCGCTTTCCAGTTTTTCTGAGCTGTATCACCGCAACTGGTTTGCCGGACTGCGCGCCAAATTGGGGCTCTTCAATGAAGAAGAAGCGGATAAATCCCTGATTGAAAATCTGCTCACGATGATGCAGAAGTATCGAGCCGACTATACCAACACCTTCCTCGCCTTAACGTTTGATCGAGTGGAGGAAACGGTTCTGTCTGGTACCCCGGAATTGGCAGAGTGGCATGAACTGTGGCAAGCGAGACTCGGCAGACAGCAAGAATCGAAAGCCAGCTCGCATCAGCTGATGCGGGACAGCAACCCGGCGATCATCCCACGCAACCACCGAGTAGAGGCTGCCTTGGAAAGCGCCGTGGAAGAAGGGGACTACAGCGTGATGGAGAAGCTCTTGGCCGTTCTTTCCGACCCCTATGCGCACTCCCCTGAACAGGCGGAATACGCCGAACTGCCCGACCCTTCGTCCAGTCCTTACCAAACCTTTTGTGGTACCTGACCTGCCAATCGTCGCAGGTTCAGCGCTACAAACTATATGAATCGAGCTGTTCAGAACGTCTAGCGAACTTACTCCCGCTGTGCTCCCACTCGCAAAATAGAAGAGACAGTCATCCTGTGGATGCTGTCTCCTTTTTATTATGGCCCCTGTATGGTCGAACTTTATTTATTCAGGAAAGCCTCCCATTTATAGATTATTCGTCTCTAGTTTTCTGACAACGGGGGTAATGCAGGCATTTTGAAAGCTTTCCCGCTTAAAAATCGCGCTTCGATCTCCTGTGCAGGCAGCGGGCCGCTGAAGTGGTAGCCTTGCATCTCCACGCAACCGTGGGCAGCAAGGTAGCGCAGGTGCGCTTCCGTCTCCACACCTTCGGCGACGACTTGGCGATTCAGGCTATGGGCCAGTGCGATGACCGACGTGGCAATCGCCGCGTCATCCGCATCGGTCGTGATGTCACGAACGAAAGATTGGTCGATCTTCAGCGTGTGAATCGGGAAATGCTTGAGGTAGCTCAGCGACGAATACCCGGTACCGAAATCATCGAGCGAGATGCGGATGCCGAGGTTCTTCAACTCGTGCAAGATCATGATCGCCCGCTCCACGTCATACATCGTGACACTTTCGGTGATCTCCAATTCCAGACACTGCGGCTCGACTCCCGTCTCTGCCAACACTCGCTCCACCATCTCCACGAGATTGTCCTGCTGGAACTGGCGGGCTGACAGATTGACCGCTACGGTCAGATGCGGATTGCCCGCCTCGTGCCACCCTTTGATCTGCCGACATGCAGACTCCAACACCCATTCCCCGATCGGCACGATCAAACCGGTCTCTTCTGCCAGCGGAATAAAGGTTGCGGGCGATACCATCCCCAGTATTGGATGCTTCCAGCGCAACAACGCTTCGAAGCCGAAGATTTTCCCGCTTTTCACGTTGACCTGCGGTTGGTAGAACAGCACAAATTCGTTCAGTCCCAACGCTTTGCGCAGGAATCGCTCCAAAGACAGCTTTTGCAGCGCGTCTTCGTTCATCGACGTGGCGTAGAACTGGTGATTGTTGCGCCCCAACTCTTTCGCTCGGTACATCGCCAACTCCGCATGTTTGATCAACGTCGTCAGATCGCTGCCTTGCTCCGGAAAAAACGAGATGCCGATGCTACACGTCACAAACAGCTCATGTTGCTCAATCACAAAAGGTGCGGCCATGCGCTGCAAGATCATTTCAGCGACTTGCCCCGCATCTTGCGAGTGGAGGCCGGGCAGGATCAACGTAAATTCATCGCCTCCGATGCGCGATACGATCACCTTTTCATCCACGCACGTTTTCAGCCGCTCGGCGACGGCGCGGATCAACTCGTCACCAATGCAGTGTCCTAGCGAGTCGTTAATATATTTGAAGCGGTCGAGGTCGAGCAGCAGGACGGCCAACGGTTGCGACCGACTCTGCGCCCGCGTCATCTCCAGTTGCAAACGATCTTCGAACCGCGTTCGGTTGGGCAGGCTGGTCAGCACGTCATAATAGGCGATATGTTGCAAACGCTCCTCCGCCAGTTTGCGATCGGTGATGTTCACCATGATCCCGCGACAACCGGTCACGCGACCATCCTCCTGCACCACCGTCACACACTCTTTGAGCCAGACGACGCGTCCATCCGCCGCCAGCATCCGATATTCGTGCATATGGTTGCGCCCCGCTTGCAACTCCGCTTGGCAAAAGGTGATCATCGTTTCATAATCGTCTGGGTGCACTCGACTTTTCCAAAAATCGTGATCCTTGATCAACTGCTCCGGCTTGTATCCCAAAATTCGTTCCGACTGGGGAGAAATGAAGGTGTATTCGAACGTCTCCGGATCGCCTTCCCACACGACCGCCTCGATCGATTCCATCAGTTCCTGATACCGTTGCGCAGACAGCATCCGCTCCTGCTCAGCCGCTTTTTGTTCCGTCATGTCTTTGGCGATGCCGTATACGCCAGCCACAGACCCATCGGCAAAGATCGGCATGTTGGTGATGTTCACCTGCAAACGGCGCCCATCCTGATGCAAAACGGTCGCTTCAAAAGACTGCGGATCGCCCTGCGCTGCTTCGAGGAAATGAGCATGCACACGTTGACGTTCCTCGTCCGCGACCACATCAAAAAAGATCCACTCACCACGATCTGTACCTAAGTCGCCGAACATCTTGCGGCAAGCTTTGTTCGTAGCCAACACGCGGCCTTCGAGGTCCAACGTGTAAAAAGCGTTCGGATTGTGCTCATAGAATGACTTGAAAGCCTGTACTTCTTTGAACAACAAGTGGCGCGTCACTCGATTTTCGGTCATGACACGACCAAGGAATACGATTATCAGTAACATCGTGCCGCTTGCTGCCAGCCTATACAGGTCCTTGTGGTCGGTTAGCAAGACCCACTGATCGGAGGGGGCTTGAAAAAGCGATACCATCTGATAGACCATCATGGCGGTGAGGATGACCGCCAACAATCCGATTCGCCAATCGGAAGTCCTCCGCAGTATAACAAGTGCCCATACGAGAGCGAAAAATCGCAGGATGATAGTAATTATGTAGGTCAGACTCATGCGAATCCCCTCTCAGGAAGAGGTATTTTAATGTTGTACGTCATAGTTCGACATGATTCGTCATTTCCCTGTTCCAAGTAGAGCAAACTGAGAATGAATCTTTAAATTTATTTCGTAAAAGGACGAAAGACTCTTGTTGAGTGATATTACTCAAGTATTCTATAATGTGAGGGGGACTTTCGATCACTCGAAATGTCAGGAATAAAACAATGTTGTGGGGACAGGGGTGTGCTTTCAGTGACAGGTTTTAAAAACCGCATCATGATCCTGCTGACAATGGGTACAGTTGGATTGATGATTCTGTTCCATCTGCTCAATCGGGTCTGGCATGTGCTCGATCATTCGATGATGTCGAGCGGGCATGTGGATGGTACAGCGACCACCATCGCGGAATCGTTTAGTAATACACTCAATCTGCTTTTGGCAGTTCCGCTGCTCTTGCTTCTATTAAGTTACATGCTGTACCGCAAGAGAAACGACCACCAAGCCATTCCTTGGCTGGTGATGTTGGCGCAAGTATTTGGCTCCATATCGCTCATCGCCGGTGGGGGCGGGATGGTCGAGCTGCATTTTTCAATCTTTATGGTTGTTGCCATCACAGCCTACTATGAGGATGTACGGTTGCTGCTCGTGATGACAGCGATCTTTGCCGTCCAGCACTTGCTCGGATTTTTCATCATCCCTGAACTGGTGTTTGGGGTACACGAGTACACGATCACGATGCTGGCACTGCACGCGATCTTTCTGGTCATCACTTCAGGTGCAACCTCGCTGCAAATCCTTTCCAAGCGAAAATTCACCTTGGAGCTGGAATCGGATAAGGAGCACAAGCAGGAACAGCTTCTTTCGATCGTCGAGAGTGTCAAAAACCTCTCCAACGAATTGGAGCAAACGTCCACCGTTGTTTCCGCAAAGTCGGATACGATCAACCGCTCCAACGAGGAGATGCTCATCGCGTTCAAAGAAGTTTCGTCCGGTCTGGAAGACCAGAGCCACTCGGTCAGCAAAATCGAGCAGGATCTGAGCAGCATCAACCAGATGATCGAGCATACGGCAAGCGCTTCGCACGAAATGAGCGAACAGGCGACCAACACCGAGCAGATCATCGATCACACGATCACCAACATCCACTCGCTGTACGACCAGATCGTCGTCGTTTCGCAGACGATCGAAACGTCTGCACAGGCGATCAATGAATTGAACAATTCCTCGCAAAAAGTGGACGGGATCATCAACACGATTCAAGAAGTTGCCGAACAAACGCATCTGCTCGCGTTAAACGCTTCGATCGAAGCGGCACGCGCTGGCGAGCACGGACGAGGATTTGCGGTCGTCGCACAAGAGATTCGCAAATTGGCGGAGCAAAGCAAGGCATCGACCGATGAGATCAAAGCGATCTTGTCGAAGATTTTGCAGGATTCGATCGCATCTGTCGCCCAGATCGACATCGGCAAGCAGGCGACGTCGCGCTCCGTGACACAGGCGGAGAACTCGATGAACGGCCTGCACCAACTGACCGAGGTGACCACCGCTCTGGTCGAAGGCGTTGGCGAGTTGAACGGATCGATTCAGAAGATCGAACATAACTCCCGCCAGATTAATGACGAGATGGCAAATATCACAGCGGTGACGCAGCAGTCGGTCGCATCGCTGCAAGAGGTGTACGCGATCACCGAATCGCAGGTCTCATCGAACCGGATGGTCAATGCGGAACTTCACCGTTTGAACAAATTGGCCGATTCGCTGAAGGAGCAATTTACCGCAAAATAATAGAAATTCTACTAAAGGGAGGGATGATACCCCTCCTTTTTTCATATAGTCTAAGCAGTACCAGAGGAGGGGTCCGATGTCTTTCTGGCGATTTTTTTACGAGATGATCATCCTGCTTGCGGTGATCACCTACGCAATTCTCATCTTCGCAGATCCGGCCGACCATCCTTATCTGACCGAACAATTGATCCGACGTGTCGATGTCGGTCTGATCTTCTTTTTTGGCATCGAGTATCTGGTTCGTCTGTCGCTCTCGAAAGATCAACCGCGCTTTGTGCGGGAAAATTGGTTCGACATCATCGCGATCATCCCCTTTGATCTGCTCTTTCCGTTGGCACGTTTGATGCGCGTGCTGCGCATCATTCGGCTTTTGAAAGCTTCCCCACTCTTGTGGAGCGTGCTAAAATCGGTGCAGATGCGCAAAATCTTCGCATTTTTAGCCGTGATCTTGCTGTGGAGTTCATCGGCAGTTTTTTTCCTTGAGCAGGGCAACAACGATTCGTTTCAGACCTGGGGCGATGCGCTATGGTGGTCGGTGGTCACGACGACAACTGTGGGCTATGGAGATATTTCGCCGGTCACAGAGGGCGGTCGGATCATCGCGGCTTTTCTGATGATCACAGGGATCGGGTTGATCGGTACGTTCACCGCCAACCTCGCCAACCACTGGATAACCTTTTTTGAAACTCCGAGACGGGAAGATGACCTGCTCGATCTGATCGAACAACAACTGCTGTATGAGGATGACCGCGTACAGCACCACATGAAACAATCGGCGATGAACTGGGTACATCATATCGAGTCGTTAAGTTCATCCGAATATCAGACGCTGCTCAGGACGTTGGAGTTGTTGCGTGAATACGACCGCAAACAATAGCGGATGGGAACAACAAAAAACGGATGCATGGCAAAGATTGCCTTGCATCCGTCATGATCGAGTCTAGCGATGAGTGCTTAGTTGAACGTTTTTGCCAGTTCTTGCGCTTTGACGATCGCATCTTCTTTAATGCGGCCTGCGTTGTCCGGTTGAGCTGCCATGCCTTCGATCGCCAGAGTGGTCGTGTCGGTGATACCGACGAACGCGAGAATCGCACGCAGGTAGCGGTCGCCAAACTCGAAGTCAGCAGCCGGTCCTTCGGAGTAAAAACCGCCGCGAGCTTGGATGTGCAGCGCTTTTTTGCCGCCCATCAGACCTTGCGGGCCTTGCTCGGTGTAGCGGAACGTTTTGCCTGCCACGCAGAATGCGTCAATGTATGCTTTCAGTAGCGGCGGGTAGCTCAGGTTCCACATCGGGGTCACAAATACATATTTGTCAGCCGCAACAAATTGGTCTGCCAATTCGTTCAGGCGAGCAACTTTCGCTTGTTCTTCCGAGGAAAGCGCGTCAAAGGCAGCACCCGATTGCAGCTTGCCCCATCCGCTGAAAACGTCCGGGTCGATCAACGGAATGTTCGTTTTGTAGAGGTCGAGTTCAATCACCTCGTCGTTCGGGTTTGCTTCGCGGTAGGCGTTGACAAACTCGCGGCCAACGGAAAGGGAGAAAGATTCTTCTTCCGCCTTCGGGTTCACAGTAATGTACAGTACAGTTGCCATTCTTATCAATCCTCTCTTTTGTGGAAAGTATGTTGCGACACGACTTAGGTCCTTCCGTCCCCAACATATCTAGGGTGCGATACCGGGTGCGAAATCATGCGAGTCGCTTTGTTTTCTTATATTGAACTTTGTTTCGTATTAGGCTACTATGAAGATAGCACCCCCAGAGATAGCGCGTCAATCCTATTTTTGTTAAAATGTAATCTAGATCACTTTCGAGCGTGGAGGGCAAACGATGGATATCGGGTTGATGGTACGAGAAATTCGCAAGCGCAAAAACATCACCATTCCCCAGCTCTGCGAAGGAACGGGGTTGTCCAAAGGGTTTATTTCCAATCTAGAAAATAATAAAACGTCGCCATCGATTGCCACACTGCAAAGCATCGCCAACTTTTTGCAGGTGCCGCTGGCTTACTTTTTGTTGGAGAAGGAACACCGTATTCATGTGGTGCGCAAAGAGGAGCGGGAGTATTCGACTTTTGGCGCAGATCAATTGAGAGTGGAAAAATTGACGCGCGACATCGGGCTTGGCATGAAGATCATCGAGTTACCACCACACGCTTCGACCGAAGAGATGTCGCAGTCACACGAAGGGGAACAAAGCCATCTCATCCTGCGCGGCAAGGTGCTGGCGATCCAAGGTGAGGATCAGGTCGAGCTTTCCGAAGGCGATTCGTTTAGTTGGAAATCGTGCGTCCCGCATCGCGTGGTCAATGTGGGAGCTGAATCGGCATTGATTTTACTTGCTGAATATAAGAGCCAATAAGTCAGCGCTGCCGTCTTCTGTGACTCTAGTCTCATCTGGGCCGCACAGCGCTCCCAAATTCTTGCGATTATGACTACAGAACCATTATCAAAATGATACTTATCAACTATGTAAAATTTTGTTTTCCCGATGTATGATGATGGTAAGACAACTCTTAGTCCGCAACTACCTATGAGAAGTCCCCCACCATAAAAAAGGCCGCCTTTCGACACAAGGGCGGCCTTTTTTATGCATTTATTGGAGTGTGACTGCGGTTCCAGAAACGGCCACCATCAGCATGCCATCGCGGATCACTTCATAGTCGATGTCAACGCCGACGATCGCATTGGCCCCTTGGCGCAGCGCCTCCTCTTTCATTTCTGCAAACGCGATCTCACGGGCTTGTTTCAACTTGGACTCGTATGCCCCGCTACGCCCGCCGACGATGTCGGTGATCGACGCGAGAAAGTCACGCACGACGTTGGCCCCCATTATTGTTTCTCCGGTAACTACCGAATGATACTTGGTAATCTCTTTCCCTTGTACAATCGAGGTTGTGGTGATGATCATCTGTCTTTCAGCCTCCTCAAGCTTCGTTCTGCTTAGTAGTATGGCAAAAGATCGGAGAAGTTGCTACCCTGAACAAAAAACTCCCTGCCCAGCATGCGGACAAGGAGTGATTGGGACGTTTTAATTGTAGTTGACAAGCAATACTACGATCGACAATAGCGAGAAGCAAATGCCGAGCAGATACATGAATGAAACGGTCTGAACTTGGCTCATCCCACTGCGCATCAACGTGTGGTGCGTGTGCGATTTGTCAGCCTGGTGCAACGGACGGCGTTCTTTGATCCGCTTGAACAGCACGAACAGCGTGTCAAAGATCGGTACGCCAAGCGCCAATACCGGCACGATCAACGAGACGAACGTCGCGGACTTGAACGCTCCATCGACTGCCAGAGCTGCAAGCGCGAAGCCTAAGAAGGTCGCACCCGCATCGCCCATGAAAATGCGGGCCGGGTGGAAATTGTGCTTCAGGAAGGCCAGCGATACACCGATCACCGCCACTGCATAGAACGCAACCGGGCCGTTGCCAGACAGGATGGCGATAAACAGCAACGTGATCGCGGAGATCGACGAGATGCCCGCGGCCAAACCGTCTACACCGTCCAAGAAATTGAGCATATTGGTGAGCGCAACCACCCAAAGCACGGTGGCCAAGATGGACACCCAGCCCATCCCGTGGTCGGTGAAAGAATAGTAGGGCAGGTCCAGCCAAGGGATCGTCACCGCTTCTACTCTCACATCAAAGCCGACCAGAACAAAAGCTGCTGCAATATGAGTCAACAGTTTCGGCCAAGCCGGGAAGTCTTTGCCGCGCGTCTTGTAATAGTCATCGAGCACTCCAATCACAAACAGGAGCAAGCCGCCGAGCGCAATGCCGTAAAACGTGTCGTCCAATTTCCCGAAAAAGATCAGTTGAATCAATAAGGTCGAGACGATAAATCCGAAATAAATCGCCGCCCCGCCGAGTACCGGAATCGGCTCTTTGTGCAGTTTCCGAGGGTTCGGCATGTCTACGAACCCTGTCTTCAACGCCACCTTGCGCAGGTACGGCACCATGAAGTACACGAGCGCAAACGAGACGACCAAAGTCAAGGTCAGCATTTGTGGGGATTGCATCTTCTTTCGTAAGCCTCCCTCTGCGCCACAGTCTATATACGTAGTGTGCGCAAAATTCCACTTTTATTTCCAAAAAGGTTGGATACTCCACTCAGAGAAACGAGCGCCGGATAGTAGGCGCCCGTGAAACGTACTTATTATACCAAAAAACTCAGCCAAAACGGAAGTTCCAATGCACGAAATTCTCCACAGAGCGTCGTTTTTCGTCATTCTTTTACAGATTGTCCACAATCTCATCCGTTTCCTGTAGATTAGACGTCGAGGAATCGAGAAAGGTTACAGTGTTTGGCAGTTGTCATACAAATACGGGCTGTTCGATCGTTTCTGTCCGTTCCCGCCCGCTTGCAGTCGTGGTTCTACTTGGCAAAAATGGCTCATAGAATCTAGCAATACGAACCATAGGAGGTAGTTGAACATGATTAGCGGCATCCTGTTGTTCCATCTCATCGCCATCCCGGCGGTGTTCATGCTCGGGCGTATGTCGAACCGCATCGCATTTGTTCGCGTCAAGAAAGAGAACCGTTCCACCGTACCAGACTTCCTGCGCGGTAAAGAATAATCGTACCGTGCAATGAGTCGGGTGGCTGACAAATAAAAAGCATTCCTCCGCTCGGAGAAATGCTTTTTACGCTTACAGACCCTTCAGCTTGAAGTAGTCGTTGAGGATCTGTTCGACCGCCAGCAAGCGGTCCATCTTGGCCATAGTCGCGCGCGCATTGTTCGCCGAGGTGATGTAGTTGCTCTCCCCGGTCACAATAAAGCCAGCCAGTTGACGCGCCGCATCGTAGCCTTGTTCACGAAGTGCCGGAACGACCGACGTGATGATTTCATTGAGCAGTTCTGATTCTTGGTCAAGTCGGAAAATCATGGTCTTGTCGAGGTTGGACATGGTCAAGCCCCTCCTGTTCTTGGTCAAGACAAATTCTTTTCTCTACGTTCCCGGTGTTACGCGCTCGATCTGCGCACCGATCGATTGCAGTTTCGCGACCGGGTTTTCATAACCACGGTCCAGATATTGCAAACCTTCGACCGTGGACGTGCCATCAGCAGCTAAGCCACCGAGAATCATCGCGCCTGCTGCGCGCAGGTCGCTTGCGACGACACGTGCACCCGTCAGGCGCTCCACGCCGCTGACGATCGCCGTATCGCCAGAAATTTTAATATCTGCGCCCATGCGAGTCAGCTCTTGGGTGAAACCAAAGCGTGCATCAAAAACGGTCTCTTTCACATAGGAAATGCCTTTTGCCGTCGTGAGCAGCGTCAGCATCGCCGGCTGCAGATCGGTGGCAAAACCAGGGTAGGCAAACGTGATCACATGTGTCGCACGCAGGTCGCGATCGCGAGCATCGACGGTGATCGAGTCGCCTTCGAGCGAGATGTCACAACCCATGTCGAACAGCAGAGACGGAAGTCCTGCCAGCGACTGCGGCGGAATGCCTTTAACGGTGACTCGACCACGGGTGATCGCGCCTGCGCACAGGTAGGTACCCGATTCGATGCGGTCGGTCATGCAGGTGTAGCGCACGCCATTCAAGCTCTCGACACCTTCGATCGTGATGATATCGGTGCCGACGCCGCGGATCTTCGCCCCCGCTTTGTTCAGGAACATCACAAGATCGACAATCTCCGGCTCGCGGGCTGCATTGTAGATGACGGTCGTGCCGCTGGACAGCGCCCCCGCCATGATCGCTGCGTTGGTGCCGCCGACTGTCGAGCCAAAGCGCGTGCCGAGAAACATCGCAGCGCCTTGCAGACGGCCGCCCTTGCACTCAGCATAGACGCTTCCATCGAGCATCTTGATCTCAGCGCCAAGCGCCTGCATCGCCTTCAGATGCTGGTCTACCGGGCGCGCCCCGATCACACAGCCGCCAGGAAGCGGAATCTGTGCCTTCCCCGCTTTCGCCAGCAGCGGGCCAAAGATGGAGAAAGAAGCGCGCATCTTGCGAACCAGATCTTCGGAGACCGTCCAATTGGTCAAACCGTTATTGACAAAGCGCAGCGTGTTCGGAGCTGCCCATTCACAGCTGACACCCGTCTCTTCCAAAATTTCCATCAACGTATTTACATCGCTCAAGTTCGGTACGTTTTCCAAAATCGTTTCGCCGTCACAGAGCAGAACGGCACACATGATTGCCAGGACGGAGTTCTTGCTCCCCGATGCCTGAATTTCGCCATTCAGCGGAGCCCCGCCTTTTACGCGAAGTACTTCCATTCGTTGTACACCCCATCCGTTAATTCTGGCTCGATATACACATTTTACCACAAAAAATGGGTTCTCTGTGGCTCTTTTTCTTTCACTATAAGTGATCGAACGAGCCGCGTCAATTTTAAGGGTCTTCAATCAAAAAGCCCTGACCGCGCCGCTGTCAGGGCTTTTCTGGATCATTTGAGCAACGCTTGGAACATGTGCTCCATCTGTTGCTTGCTAAGCTGTCCGATGCGATTCTCGACGATCTTGCCTTCCTCGTCAATCGTGACTGAAACGGGCACGGTGATCACGTTGTACGCTTTTTGCACCTTGCCCTGTGCATCGACCAATTGCGGGAAGGTCAGCTTCTGCTCCAGCACGAACATCTCAGCTCGTTCCAGCGTGTCGTCGGCGGTGATGTTGACACCGTAGAGCAAGACTTGGTCCTCATACTGACGCGACATCGCTTGCAGGTCGGGCATCTCCTGTTTGCACGGCGGGCACCAGGAGGCCCAGAAATTTAAGAACACCTTTTGTCCGCGCAGTTCGGAGAGGGTGACGCTCTGACCGCTCATCGTCGTCAAGGTGAAGTCGGGAGCGAGTTGGCCGGGCTTGAGCGGAACCGTTTTCGGTTCCTGCCCCGTACCGCAGGCCGCCAGAAACAGCGTCAGGCTGAGCAGGAGGAGCAAGGAACGCCAACGCCTGCTCATGCTTCTCCGATGACCGCGAGGAATTCTTGCTCGGTGAGCACAGCGACACCGAGATCCTGCGCTTTGGTCAGTTTGGAGCCCGCTTCTGCACCAGCGATGACAAAGTCGGTTTTCTTCGAGACGGAGCTGCCAACTTTCGCACCGAACGCTTCCAACTTGGCTTTTGCCTCATTGCGTCCCATCATCGTGAGCGTGCCGGTCAGGACGACCGTCTTGCCGAAAAAGGGACTCTCCGCTGCTGATTCTGCGATCTGCGGCGCTTCGTGAGTCGGATCGACGCCCGCTGCGAGCATCCGCGCGATGCTTTGTTGCACGCGCTCCTGTTTGAAGTAGGAAGTGATGCTTTCGGCTACGATCTCGCCGAAGCCTGGGATTTCGACCAGCTCTTCGAAGCTGGCCGCTTGCACGCGCTCCAACGAACCGAACGTCTCCGCCAGATCGCGGGCCATGCGCGCTCCTGTGTTCGGGATGCCGAGGGCGTGCAAGAAGGAAGCCAAATCTTTGCTCTTGCTCTTTTCGATGGCAGCCAGCAGGTTTTGTGCCTTCTTCTCTCCAAAACGCGGCAGAGCGAGCAGTTTTTCATGGCTCAGACTATCGTATAGATCGGCAGGGTCACAGACGCCCAGTTCGTCAAAAAGCTGTTCGGCCGTCTTGATCGAGAACGTCTCGATGTCCATACCGCCACGGCTCGCGAAGTGCGCGATGCGATTGACCACTTGGGTGCGGCAACCATCGACGTTGAGGCAGAAGATGTGGGCACCCTTTTCAATCAGCTCGGAGCCACAGCTTGGACAGATCAGCGGCTTTTCGATCGGTGTGGTCGTCAGGTCCTCGTCTTCAAACGCGAACAGCACCTCCGGAATCACGTCGTTGGAGCGGCGAATCGCGATGCGGGAGCCGACCGCGACGCCTTTGCGCTGGATGTCGCCCCAGTTGTTCAACGTGGCTCGCTGCACGGTGACTCCTCCAATATCGACCGGTTCGAGCAAGGCGGTCGGAGTCAGCTTCCCGGTGCGTCCGACATCCCAGATGACTTCCTGCAGGATGGTCGAGTATTCTTCCGCTTCAAATTTGAATGCGATCGCCCAGCGCGGGAATTTGTCGGTGTAGCCGAGCACTTCGCGCGTGCGCAGGTCGTTGATTTTGATGACCATCCCGTCGATCAGGTAATCGAGGTGTGGATGGTCTTCGCTGTCAAAACGGGTGATCTCCGCAACCACCGCGTCGATGTCAGCATACGTTTGGCTGTAGGAACTGGTCTTGATCCGGTTCTCGCGCAGGAAAGCGATCGTCTGCTCATGCGTGTCAAACTCGATACCTTCCGCGTAGCCGATCCCGTACAGATAGGCGTCCAGATTTCGCTTCGCTGTGATCTCCACATTTTTCTGCCGCAGTGCGCCAGACGCAGCGTTGCGCGCATTTTTCAAAAGTTCGGCACCCGTTTCGAGCGCTCGTTTGTTGTAGCTTTCCAACACCGAAAGCGGCAGGATCGCTTCCCCTTGCACTTCGACCAGCCCTTGGAACTGGATGGTCAGCGGAATGGACTTGATCGTTTTGACTTGCGGCAGGATCGATTCGCCGACGACACCACGACCGCGAGTGGCCGCTTGCACCAGCTCACCGTTTTGGTAGGTCAAATTGATAGTCAGTCCATCAAATTTCTGTTCCAACACATAGATCGGCTCGGGCAGGAGATCGTCCGGGTTGTTTTTGTTGTGATCATCGATCAGCTTGCGGACTCGCTTATCCCAGTCGCGTAGCTCATCTGCATTCTGCGCTTTGTCGAGGCTCCACAGGCGCGCCAAATGTTTATGCTCCGGGAACGAATCGATCAAGATGCCGCTGCCGACGCGGTGGGTCGGCGAATTGGGAAAGATCAGGCCCGTCTCTTGTTCCAAGGCGACCAGTTCGTCATACAGTCGGTCCCATTCGGCATCGGTCACCCTCGGGTTGTCCAAGGTGTAGTACTGATAGTCGTAATCGGTGATCAGTTCGATCAGTTCACGGATACGCTTCTCTTTGTCCTGTCCCGTCACGGCTTGCCCCTCCTAAAACTTCAGCATGTGGCCGAGTTTGGCTTGTTTCGTTTTTAAGTAACCTTCGTTGTTTTCGTTCGATTCCATCTGCAAAGCGACGCGCTCGACCACTTCAAGCCCGTGGCCGGAAAGACCTTTGATCTTGCGCGGGTTGTTGGTGAGCAGTCTGATCCTGCGCACACCAAGGTCGCGTAAAATCTGGGCACCGATGCCATATTCGCGCAGGTCCGCTTTGAATCCAAGCTGTTCGTTCGCTTCGACGGTGTCATAGCCTTGGTCTTGCAACTGGTATGCTTTCAACTTGTTGATCAGACCGATGCCGCGTCCTTCTTGACGCATGTAGAGCAGAACCCCTTTGCCCGCTTCATCGATCTGGCGCAGTGCCGCTTCTTTTTGCGGGCCGCAGTCGCAACGGAAGGAATGAAATATATCACCAGTCAAACACTCCGAATGCACGCGCACCAGCACCGCTTCGTCAGGCGAGATGTCCCCTTTGATGATCGCGACATGCTCTTTGTCGTCGATCGAGTTGGTGTATGCGACCATGCGGAAATCGCCAAACTCGGTCGGCATCCGCACATCGACCGCACGGTTGATCAGCACTTCGCTCTGTTTGCGGTAGGCGATCAGATCGGCGATGGTGATCATCTTCAGATCATGCTTGTGTGCGATCTGTTCGAGGTCGGGCACGCGAGCCATCGTTCCGTCTTGATTCAGCACTTCGCAGATCACGCCGGACGGGTACGCACCTGCGAGGCGTGCGAGGTCGATCGCCGCCTCCGTGTGTCCAGCCCGGCGCAGGGTGCCGCCATCTTTTGCGATCAGCGGGAAGATGTGGCCCGGCTTTTTGAAGTCGTCCGGCTTGGTCGCGCGATCGATCAATGCTTGGATCGTCACGGCGCGCTCAAAGGCGGAGATGCCTGTGGTCGTCCCATCTTTCGCATCGACCGACACGGTGAACGCGGTGCCATGCGTGTCGGTGTTATCCTCGACCATCGTGCTCAGCCCAATCTGTTTGGCCCGCGCCTCGGTGATCGGAACACAGACGAGTCCGCGTCCTTCGGTGATCATAAAATTGATCACTTCCGGAGTCGCATATTCGGAAAGTGCGATGAAATCGCCTTCGTTTTCGCGGTCTTCATCGTCTACGACGATGACCACTTTTCCTTGGCGCAGGTCTTCAAGCGCTTCTTCGATTCGATGAAAGTGTGCCATCTGACTCTTCTCCCTCCAAAACTCTAGTCCTCCACCTTGACGATCGGCGCAAAGCGTGCCAACAGCTTTTTCATGCCGATGGCGAGGTCTTCAAACTGGATGTACAGCTCCAAGTTGTCACCAACGCCTTCCGACTTCACGATCTCGCCAAGTCCCCATTTGCGATGTGCGACCCATTCGCCCACTTCCCACGTCAAATTGGGATCGGCACCAAACCCGCTCGGCACGCGGGTTCCGTTTTGCAGGCCCGGAATGTCGCTTCGAACGCGCTCCTGTGCAGGCTGGCGGCGGATGATGCCCACTTCTTCCAACAGGCTCGGTGGAATTTCGCGAATGAAACGGGACGGTGGATTGGCTTTGATCTGACCGTACATCATCCGTGACCCAGCATGAGAGATGAACAGTTTCTCTTCGGCGCGGGTGATTCCGACATACATCAGGCGCCGCTCCTCCTCGACGTCGCGTTCATCGCCTTGGGTCAGCGTTCGATTGCTCGGAAACATGCCTTCTTCGAGGCCGACGAGGAACACGACGGGAAACTCCAAGCCTTTTGCCGCATGCAGTGTCATCAGTTTGATCGACTCCGGTCCCGTCTCCCCTTCCGACTGTTCGCTGTCGGCGATCAACGCCACATCGGACAGGAACTCGACGAGGCGATTTTCTTCGGTCATTTCGTGCTTGTTGTCAAACTCTGCGGTGACGGAGAGGAATTCGTCCAAGTTTTCCAGACGCGCATCGGCTTCCAGCGTTTTTTCCAGCTCCAGCTCTTTGCGGTACCCAGTGAGCTTCATCACCTCTTCAGCCAAGTCCGTGACAGAAAGATACGGCATTTGCGTCGCAAAGTTGCGCAAAAGCAGGACGAACTCTTTGATCGCCCCGTTCGCTTTGCCGCGGATGCCGACGTTTTCGATCTCCATCAGCGCTTGAAAGGCGGAGATGCCGTGCGTCGCAGCATAGTCGAGAATCTTGCCGACCGTCGTATCGCCGATCCCGCGTTTGGGCACGTTGATCACGCGGGTGAGCGACAGGTCGTCATTCAAATTGGCGATCAAGCGCAGGTAGGCCAAGATGTCTTTGATCTCTTTGCGCTCATAGAACTTGACCCCGCCGTAGATCGTGTAGGGAACGGTCGATTTGAGCAACGCTTCCTCGATCACACGGGACTGGGCGTTGGTGCGGTAGAGCACAGCGATGTCAGAATGTCTGCCCCCGCCCTTGAGATGTTCGAGAGTTTGTTGGATCACAAATTGGGCTTCCGAATGCTCATCATACGCTTTGTAGAGCTTGACCAGTTCGCCTTCAGCCTTGGTGGACCACAAATTTTTCTCTTTGCGTTCGCGGTTGTTGGCGATCACATGGTTGGCCGCTTCCAAGATCCGTCCGGTTGAGCGATAGTTTTGCTCGAGCTTGATCACCGTCGTCTCCGGATAGTCTTTCTCGAAATTGAGAATGTTGGTGATGTCCGCACCGCGCCAGGCGTAGATCGACTGGTCGGAGTCGCCGACGACGCAGATGTTGCGCTTTTTCTTGGCCAGCATCTGCACCAGCTTGTACTGCGCTTTGTTGGTGTCTTGATACTCGTCGACGTGGATGTAATGCAGGCGATTTTGGTACAGCGACAGCACATCTTCGTGATGTTGAAACAGATAGACCGTCTTCATGATCAGGTCGTCAAAGTCGAGCGCATTGTTCGACTTGAGTTTCTTTTGGTAGGCTTCGTACACCTGGGCAGCCACGCCGCCAAACACGTCGCCGTCCCGGACGGTGGAAGCGAAGCGCTCGTGGGTGAGCAGATCGTTTTTCGCATTGGAGATCGTGGCGAGCAGACCGCGCGGGTCGAACTTTTTCGGGTCGAGATTCAGTTCCTTTAAGCACTGCTTGACGGCGGTGAGTTGATCGCCCGCATCGAGGATGGTAAAGGAATTGGTGTAGCCAAGCTTATCGGCATCGCGGCGCAGAACGCGCACGCACATCGAGTGAAACGTCGAGATCCAGATGTCATGCGCAGTCGGTCCAATCAGGTTCTCGACTCGTTCGCGCATCTCGCGGGCCGCTTTGTTGGTGAATGTGATCGCCAGAATCTGCCACGGCGCAACGCGGCGCTCTTCGATCAGATAGGCGATGCGGCGGGTGAGGACGCTCGTCTTGCCCGAGCCTGCCCCTGCGATAATCAACAGCGGGCCTGCACTGTGCAACACCGCCTCTTTTTGCTGCGGATTGAGATTTTCAAGCATCTTCTCCCCGCCTTGTATTGAAAACATGTGAGCAACACCTCATGTCAGTTCTACTTCTTTTATCGTAGCTAATTATAGCAAACATAAGTTCTCCCAACCAAGCACTCTCGCCCACAAAAAAACAGACGCAGCAAAAATGTTCTCTGAGCCGCGTCTCGTGAGGAATTGCTATTTGCCGCGCGTATCGGCGAGCCGAACCAGCATCAGATCGGCAGCGTACGGGCCAGTTTTTGCATAGAATTTGCGAAGTTGCGCGAGTTCGACCGTGACGATATCGCGGGGCATCAGCATGTGAAATTGGATCAAGGTCGCCACGTTCAGCGCAAAATCGTGCGAGTAGCCAAAACGTGTCAAAATGCGATAAGACAGTTGCGCGCCGAGGTTTTCGTGGTCGTAGAAATGTCCGTTCAGATCGGTTTTAATGTGCGCCTTGGGAATTTTTTCACCTTGCACGCTATAAAAATCGCCTAGGTCACGTCCTTCCCGTATGTCGGCACCGTTGTCGATCAGCACGCGGTCTTTCGCTTGCCAGCGCCCGAACGGGGTGGTGACGACACCGAGGAACTGTTTGATGCCGGGGTACGCTTTGCCAATGTCGTGGAGCAACATCGTCCAGACCATTTTTAACGAACTGCCGGCAACCGTTTCACTCGCTTTGATAATGTGCTCATAGACGGTGAAATGATGGTGCGGGTTGTGCTGATCGACCGGAATTGCGTTGTGCAGTTCTGGCAGCCATTTTTCTAAACGCCCGTCCGCCTCCAGTTCGCGGATCAATTTGCACGGCTCCTTGATTAGACGCGCTTTGTGCGCATGGAAAAATGCGGCCGCTTCCTCGTCGATCGGCTCTTTTGTGCGCACTTTGATCTTGTCGAAACCCTCCGCATAGGTCGGGATTTGCAGGAGACGTTCAGCACGGCGAAGCTGCTCTTCTGAGAGCGACAGTTCACCCTGCTCGCGGAGCTTTTCGTTGTTGGCGAGCGCCGTCTCAAGCGGATCGTTTAGAAAAATTGCCTCGGTCGCATAACCGTGCTTTCGCGCGAGTTCGAGGTATGGTTTGCGGTAAGTGGGCGTGCGAAGCTTGGCGTCGAGCACAATGTTGCGACCGCTTTGCATCGCGGTACGCAGTTGGTCTTGCAACTTTCGAAACACCAGATCTCCGCTGTTTGTGCGGACATCCTGTTCACCAGATGTCGCATGATGGGACCTGTCGCCCTGAATCCAGATGCTGTTCGTAGCTTCGATCAGTTCGCGGGCGACTGCTGATTTTCCGCTGGCCGGGATGCCGACCAGCACCGTGAGGACAGTCATTGAGGCGCTCCCTCCTTTGTTCTCTTTCATTATCATGCGCTGTTCTCGAAAAGTACACACATCATCGCACGCGGCGTACAGTCAAGAAGTCCCAACTTATGTTATAATGGGTCGTGAATATTCTGTTTATCCGGCTCATAAGTATGTTCGGATGCTACTGCCTGCATATTATAGAAGGAATGGGAGTGATGACTCGAAATGAACATCGTGATGGCCCTACTCGCACTTGGGTTCCTTATCTTCATCCATGAACTTGGTCACTTCTGGGCTGCGCGTGCCACCGGCGTCCGCGTCGATGAATTCGCCGTCGGTTTCGGACCGTCGATCATCAAGCACCAGCGAAACGGTGTCTTGTATCGATTGAATTGGATACCGCTTGGCGGGTACGTGAAGATGTACGGAGAGGACAACCCGGAAGCGGCAGCCGCACCTGACAACTTCAACAATCGTCCCGTCGGTGCACGGATTCTCGTCATCGTCGCAGGCGTGATCATGAACATCATCGGCGCGTTCGTGATTTTGGCCTTGCTGTTCAATATCTACGGCGCACCAACGCCAAATCTCTTTGTCGGCAGCGTACAGGAAGGCAAGCCGGGCGCGGCAGCCGGTCTGTTGGCCGGCGACCAGATCAAATGGGTCGAAGGCAAAGAGCTGAAGTCGCCAGTCGATTTTAACAGCGCTGTGCAAAAACATGCGGACACCCCGATGGAGATCGGCGTGCTGCGCGATGGCAATCGTGTCGATCTGACGGTCACACCGAAGATGAATGTGGAAGAAAATCGTCCGATGATCGGAATTGGCCTCCAACAGCAGACAAGCTTTGTCAAAGCTGGCGGCTTCGGTGAGAACACCAGGCAGGCGCTGCGCAGCACCGGAGAGCTCACCGCGCTTACTTTTAATGGCTTTAAACAGTTGGTGACCGGTGCGGTCTCGTTTAAAGAGATCGGTGGTCCCGTGGAGATCATTCGCATCACAGGACAGGCATCCGATAATGGCGTTCCGCATTATATGTATATTGTAGCCCTGTTGTCGGTCAACCTCGCAGTGCTCAACATCCTGCCGTTCCCGGCGCTTGACGGTGGACGACTGGTGTTCCTGCTGGTCGAATGGGTACGCCGCGGCAAGCGAATTTCGCTGGAACGAGAAGCGAGCATCAACTTCGTTGGCATTCTGTTCCTGTTGACGTTGATGGTGGTCGTGACGTTTAAAGACGTGTTCAACATCTTCTCGAATTAGTCGATGATCCCCTCTTCGGAGGGGATTTTCTTTTCCTCCAAAATTCTTACCGAAAAAACTATTGACTCTCTTCTTCGCCCTATGTTATTCTATATCTCGTTGACGGGTGAGCAACACACACTCGAACAACTGCGAAATTGGTAATATCGGAATGTAGCGCAGCTTGGTAGCGCGCACGCTTCGGGAGCGTGAGGTCCAGGGTTCGAATCCCTGCATTCCGACCATCTTTACTCTTTGATTGTCATCGTGCTTTTTGTAGGATCGGAATGTAGCGCAGCTTGGTAGCGCGCACGCTTCGGGAGCGTGAGGTCCAGGGTTCGAATCCCTGCATTCCGACCATTTTTATTTCCCACCAAGTTCATACGCCGGAATGTAGCGCAGCTTGGTAGCGCGCTCGCCTTGGGAGCGAGAGGTCCAGGGTTCGAATCCCTGCATTCCGACCAACGTGAAAACCACCGATGTGATGTCGGTGGTTTTTTTATGCTTTCCTATTTAACAGCGCGGATCGTGTCGGCGAGAACGGTGCGCCAATTGTCTGCATACAGGGCATTGCCGACGATGATCGTATCCGCATGTTCGGCCATCGCGGCCGCCTTTTCGTAGGAGTCGATGCCTCCACCGTAGAAGAGATGAGCCCGACGAGTGGTGCGGGCGATTTCGGCGAGCAGTGCAGGGTCGCCAAACGTGCCGCTGTATTCGATGTACAGCACAGGGATGGAAAAAAGAGTCTCGGCTGCAAGCGCGTAGGCTGCCGCTTGCGAAGCGGTCAGGTTGACATTGGCTTTGGTAAGTTTGGCCACAGCCGCCGCCTGATGCAAAACGAGATAGCCTTCGACCAACACTTTGTTCCAGTCGATCCATGATCCGTATTTTTCAATGGCTTCGGCGTGCGCACCGATCAGCCAGTGCGGGTCGGCAGTGTTGAGCACGAGCGGGATAGCATAGCCGTCCACTCCGTCAACCACCGCATCGACAGTTGAGATCTCCTGCCAGAGCGGGAGGTTGGGTGCGAGGCGGCGGAGGCGGCCAAGCAGCGCGTTGGTGTTTTCATAGGTGATGTCTTGGGTGCCGCCGAGGAAGACGGCGTCAGTACCCGAGGCCGCGATCGCTTGCAAAGCTTGGTCGCAGATCGTGCGGGCTGGGTCGAGTTTGACGACGTGCCGCCAGTGGCGCCAAGGTGATGACAGCTGTTCACTCATCATCATGCTGGTGCCTCCTCTCACTTGTCATAACAAAACCCCTGCCGCTAGAGTAGCAAGGGTTTCTGTGCACTATTTCTCTTCTAGACGATCGAGCACAAACTTGTAGCCATCCGTGCCGTAGTTGAGGCAGCGTTTAACGCGGGAGATGGTAGCAGTGCTGGCCCCAGTTTCTGCTTCAATCTGGTTGTAAGTCTGACCTTTCCGGAGCATGCGGGCTACTTCCAGTCGTTGGGCCAAAGATTGCACTTCGTTGACTGTGCAGAGGTCATCGAAAAACTTATATGCTTCTTCAAGCGTGCGCAGTTGGAGGATCGAGTCGAAGAGCTGATCGACCGTTCTGTCGCGCAGTTTATCAAGTTGCATGAGCTATCCCCTCCAAAACCCCCAAATGTTTGCGGTGCACAGGCGGTACAGCAGTAACGCTTTACTCCTATGACGCTATACTATTCGACAATCGGAATCAACATTCCTGCCACAAAGTTGCTCTTTCCTATTATTGACTAGAAAGCTCTGCGATGCAAGATTCCTCCTGTCGTTCGAAGCGAAATCACAACTCGCTCGCTGCTCTGTTCGCTCAGCGACCGCCAACGCGCACCGCTTTCCACTTCTGCGCCTGCACCCAGACGCGCAGCCCTTCGACATCGCGTTCGATCTCGTCTTCGATCCAACGCTGAAAGTTCATTGGCAAGTATGCAGCAAATTTGCTGGCCGGACCCCCTTCCGGTTCGGCGCTGCGACCCATCATCAAGTATTTGAGTTCCGTATGGCGGGTCAGCACTTCGACCAGAAAGGTGACCAGCTTTTTGGCAAATCCCTTTGGAATCTCGCCGCCTTCCAGCGTGATCGAAAAAGTGCTCTGCTTGATCACAAGCCCCAAGCCTTGTTCGCGAAGCCAGCCGCGCAGCAGGGTGGCCAAAGCGTTTTGGCGGCGAGTGCCTGCAAAATCGTACAAGGTCAACGCTCGCGCCCCTTCTTGCAACACGCACACACCTGCTTCAAACCCTTGCCTTTTCGCGAGCAGGCGCGCTTCCTGCAAACGATGCCACGCCCGGGGGCTCAGGTAGTCGTACTCTTCGTTGCCCGTGTAGACCGCGTAGATTTGCTCTGCGATCTGCGGATGCACCTGACGCCCGCCGGACAGCCAGAGCGGACGCTTGCCATCAAACGCGGGGATGACATAGACCATTCCCCGCTTCTCATCGATCTCCGTGATCTCCCAGGTCGCCCCGCCGAGCAACACCGTCTCCCCCGCCATGACGAGCGGGGACGCTTCGATCGTGCCGACCAGCCGCGTGCCGTGCATCACTTTGTAGAGCACCGGCGTTTGGAAAACGGAGTAAAAATCCCGCGAGCGCACAAGTCGTTCCCCTTGGATGCCGGGGATGCATCTGCCTTCGACCACTTCCAACCAATCCTCTTCCAGCATCCACTGCAGCAGTTCACGGACACGAGTTGACTCAAGCTCTGCAAAAGTCGGGTTGGCTGCGATCTCCTCAAGCAGTTCGTCGCGAAACACGCCCTGCCGCTCGGTGCAGAGGGCGAGCAGCTGGTGAAACAGCAGATCGTAGACTGCCGTTCTGGGCTCTGGTGGCTCGATCCATTTGTCAAAAAGCAGTTCGGTCACCGCCACCGCCTGCACCAAGTCCTCCTCTTCGGTCGCGTACATCATCAGGTAGGAGTCGGTCCCTGCGCGTCGTCCCGAGCGGCCAAGCCGCTGTTTGAGCGAAGAGACGGAAGAAGTGGCGTCAAGCTGCACGACGAGGTCGAGCGAGCCGATGTCGATCCCAAGCTCTAACGTGTTGGTGCTGACGACAGTAAGCGGCTGTGCGGTCGTGCGCATCTGCTCCTCGATCCACTCACGCTCTCCTTTGTCGATCGAGGAGTGATGCGGGTAGTAGCGCTTGGTGTACAGCGCTCCGCTGAGCTGTTTCCCCGTTTCGTTCAGCTTGTGAGTCAACTCTTCGACTTGGCCGCGGGAGTTGCAAAAAAGGATCGTTTTCTTCGAGCGGGTCAGGTCGTAGATGTCGCGCACGAGCGCTTGGGGAAGGGTGGTGTTTTCTTTTCCAAAATAGTCGGCTTGCAAAAAGATCTGACGCTTCTCGTCGCCCGGGTTGAGCACGGCCACGCCATCCGGATCATCCGCATACAGGTAGCGCTGTGCAACTTCGGGCGATCCGATCGTGGCGGACAGGCCGACCATGACCGGAGTTTGCAACAGATAGCGGCGCATGCGGTGGAGCAAGGATTGAACGTGCAGGCCGCGGTCGCTTTCCAGAAAGGCGTGCAATTCGTCGAGAATGATAAATTCCACGCCTTGGAACAGGCGAGGCACTTTCTCGGTATGGTTGACGAGGAGTGATTCGAGCGACTCCGGGGTGATCTGCAAAATGCCGCGCGGGTTGTCGAGCCAGGTCATCTTTTTGCTGCGCGAGACATCGCTGTGCCATTTGAGCAGCGGGATGTCGAGCGTGTCGGTCAAGCGTTCGATCCGTTCAAATTGGTCATTGATCAGGGCACGCAGCGGCGACAGATAGAGGACCTTCAATCCATTAAGACCTTCCCCGGTCTGCCCCGCCTTTTCCAAAGCGCTCAAGATCGGCAAAAAAGCCGCCTCGGTCTTCCCCGAAGCGGTTCCTGCCATCAGCAGGCAGTGGCGCTTTTCGAGCAAGACCGGAATGGCCGCTTCCTGAATCGGAGTGAACTGGCGCCACTCCAGATCCCAGATTTTCTTTTGGATGGTCGGGCTGAGCAGTTCAAAGGTCATTCCGGCTTCCTCCTATTCCTCGTGCAGAAGAGCGTCAGTTGATCGGTGCGAGCAGTTCGACAGGCTGTCGGTGCAAGCGCGATCCGCTCCTGTTGACGATCAAGATTACTTTCTCATTCTATCCTTCTGTTTGCGCACTTAAATCCCTTCCACAATCCGCTTGGCGCGCGTTTCGATTTCTGTGAGCAGCGCTTGCTCGTCAAGTTTTGTCAATTTGCGGTCGCGCATGAGAATTTCACCGTTGATGATCGTGGTATGCACGTCCGCACCGTTGGCGCTGTATGCGAGCAGCGCGGAGACGTCATGATGAGGTCGAAGATGAGCAGCGTTCAGGTCCACCAAGATCACGTCCGCCCGCTTGCCCGCTTCCAAAGTGCCGATACGATCTTCGAGGGCGAGGACCTTTGCGCCTTCGCGAGTCGCCATCTGCAGGACTTGGCTGGCATTCAGCGCAGTCGGGTCGAACGTTCGCACTTTTTGCATCCAGGCCGCCGCTTTGATCTCTTCAAAAAGATCGAGCGTCGTCGCGCTGCCCGGCCCGTCAGTGCCAAGACCGACGGTGAGACCCGCCTGCATATATTCGACGATCGGGGCGATGCCACAGCCGAGTTTGAGGTTGGAGACCGGATTGTGCGCGATGCCGCCTCGCAGTTGTGCACGGCGCAAAATTTCAATGTCTGCTGCGCTCAGATGTACGCTGTGCGCCAACACCACATGGTGGTCAAACAGCCCGACTTCTTGCAAATAGGCAGTCGGCGTCAGGCCGTACTCCTGCTTGATCAACGTCACTTCTTCTGTCGTCTCCGCCAGATGGATGTGCAGGGGCGCGTCGAATTCTTTCGCGAGCGCAATCGCCCGTTTCAAATAGCTGGGTGGGCAGGTGTGCGGACCGTGCGGGCCGACCATGACGGAGATGCGGCCATTTCCCGCCC
The DNA here is from genome assembly GCF_002243515.1 of Tumebacillus algifaecis. Classification (NCBI taxonomy): domain Bacteria; kingdom Bacillati; phylum Bacillota; class Bacilli; order Caryophanales; family Alicyclobacillaceae; genus Tumebacillus; species Tumebacillus algifaecis. The sequence goes on along the minus strand of NZ_CP022657.1, from coordinate 830,002 downwards.
CGCTCCATGTTTCGAAGAGTGACCTCGCCTCGGTGAAACGCTCCTCGCGCCCTTCATCCATCTCGATCAATCCGCGTGTTAGCACCCCGCGCATCCCCGAATCGACAACCGCCCGCGCCACCTCATCTGTAAACACATACATATCGGCAAACGTGGTCGTGCCCGATTTGATCATCTCGACTGTGGACAACAACGTCCCGAGATACACATCCTCCGCTGTCATGCGCGCTTCGGCCGGCCACATTTTTTGAGACAGCCACTCCATCAGTCGCAAATCTTCGGAAAACCCGCGCAGGATGCTCATCGCCGCATGGTTGTGACAGTTGACCAGACCGGGCATGGCGATCATTCCGGTTGCGTCGATCACCTGATCTGCCTGTATCTTTTTCTCGATCGGCACCTCGCCCACCGCTGTGATCAACTCTCCTTCGATCAGCAAGTCCCCCAGCACGGGCGTGACCGTATCCCCTGTCATCGTGACGATCCTCGCATTTTCAATCAATAGGCTCATCTTCTCACTACCCCTTTCGGAAAGTTGGTGTCGAGCCGATTGTAAGGCTTGACGCTACGTCAAACGCAAGCCTGTTCGAGTCAGCGGATCGGGACGGCGTATAGGATGTGCAAAAAGTCGTTGACCTGCTTGGCCTGCGCGAGATAGCCGTTGTCTTCGAACCACTTCAGGAGCAACGAGCGGTCGGCGTAGTATTCATCCTCGATCTGCGCCCACAGGTCCTCTCGGCCCGCAGCGTAGAACGCCGCCTGCACTTCTGCACGCTTTGCCTTATTTTCAAACATCAGATCGGTGATGCAGATCCGTCCGTGCGGCTTGAGTACACGACGCATTTCCTCGAAGGCGAGCAGCTTTTGTTCGTCTGTCAAATGGTGCAACGCGTACGAGGTGACGACAAAATCGAACTGGTCATCCAAGTAAGGGATTGCCAAAAAATTGCCGAGCTTCGTCTCCATCTGCGGGTATTTGGCCTGACACTGCCGCAGCATTTCTCGCGACTGGTCGATCCCTGCGATCTCGATCCCTTGGGCCAAGAAACGTCCGGCCAGATTGCCCGTCCCCGTGCCGATGTCAAGACCCCGCTCGCCCTGGCGCGGACTGACCAGTTGGCAGGTCAGATCGAGCGCTTCGTTGTAGTTTTGGTGCGGGTTAAACTCCGGTTCGCGCAACACCGCTTCGTCATACTGCGCCGCTTGGCGATCAAAGCCCCAGCGGTCCTTCCACGTTTTGCGCAAGTCGCGAAAACCTTTGGCACTGTCCACCAATTGGTGGATGTCCTCCCAGACCAGTTCTTGCTTCTTTTTCGCAGTTCCAATCATGCGATCCAATGTCTCAATCATCCCTTTCAGTTCAATCCATTGTGAAAACATCACGGCGCGTTGCAGTTCGAGATAATACAGCACGTCCTGCTCATCGCCTGCGTCCATTTGATCGAGCACCTTTTTGATCTCCGGAATCCCCATCCCCACTTCGCGCAAGGAGATGATCGTCTGCAAGCGCCAGGCCTCATGTTCGGAAAAAGAGCGGTATCCGTTGTTTTCATCTTTTTGCGGCGTGATCAATCCCTTCTCCTCATACCAGCGAATCGTCCGTGTTGACACTTGCAACTTGTCGGCGATCTCTTTGATCTGTACCGTTCGCATCGGGCAACACCTCCATAGCGTTCATTCTAAACCTTAACGTAACGGAAAGGTAAAGCATAAAAAAAAGCCCCTTTTTGCAAAGGGACTACTCCAGACTCAACGTGGTCGTGGGAGAGAGGTGCGTGCCAATGTTTTCTCCGAGGCAGATGCTGCGCATCGAGTCAACTTGATCGAAGTCGAAGATGTGGAGCGGAATGCCGAAGTCTCGCGCGAGGATCATCGCCGACTGGTCCATCACCTTGAGGTTTTCGCGGACCACATCATCATAGGAGATCGAGTTGTAGCGGCGCGCCTGCGGGTCTTTTTTCGGATCGGCGGAGAAGATGCCGTTCACGCCGTTTTTCGCCACCAAGATCGCATCGCATTGCAGTTCGAGCGCGCGCTGCACGGCCGGATAGTCGGTGGTGACGTACGGTTGGCCCGTGCCGCCAGCGAGGATGACGATATAGCCTCTGTCCAAGTGATGGATCGCACGCAGGCGAATGAACGGCTCGGCGATGAAGTTCATCTGATGGGCGGTCATGACGCGGACTTCTTTGTCAGAACGCGCCTTCAGCACGCCGCGCAGCATCAGCGAGTTGATCACCGTGCCCAAGACACCGATGTTGTCCGCTTCCGCTCGATCGATGCCCCACGTCTCGGCAACGTTGCCGCGGAAGATATTTCCGCCGCCGATCACGATTGCCACTTCGACGCCAAGGTCGATCACAGACAGCACTTCGCGGGCGATATGCTCCAACGAATCAGGGTCAAAACCAAACTCGTCTTGGCCAGCCACCGCAGCTCCGCTCAATTTAATCAGCACTCGTTTGTATCTCGGTAATGTCATCCAAACTGTCCCTCCCCTTCAAGTTCCTGCAATATTATATCCGCAACGCGTAGGATTTGCACGGAAAAAAAAGCGGATCTATGAGCCTACCTACTGATTTTTATTCGGTAAGCTTGCCTTTTCTTCCACTTAGTCAAGCGTCCGTCCCACAAAGCGGCGCGATTCTTGTCCGGCAAGTTCGAGGCGCTCCATAAAAATGTCGCCTTTGTCCATCTCCGGATTTTGGTGCAGAACGTTCAAGATGCCGATAAATTCGCGGATCAGTTCCCGTGGCGTGATAAACTGAACACCTCCAGGACGGGAGAGCGCTTTTTGCACAATTTCGAGGATGTTCTCATCGCTGACCAGCACCGCGATTTGCTCGACCTGATAGAGTGCCGCATAGATGTCGCGGATTTTTTGCAAGAGCACGAATAACTCTTCGGCCGACAGAGGAGCCAATTTGATCACAGGCTGGCGCAAGTCGCGGTATTCTTGCGTTTCATATTGGTTGGGCTGTAGCCGTGATTTCAGCGCTTTGTAGGAAAAAAGCCCACGGCGCTCATCTTCGAGAAAATCGGACGTGCCCATGAACAGCAACATCAGGTGCTCCGCACGGCCTTGCGTACATTCATTGTAGAACTCCAACACGCGCTCATAGTTCTTGCCTCGAGCCCCCGCGTGGTCGATTTTGTACAGATTGACCGCTTCGTCAAACAGGACGAGCAAGCCGCCATATCCGATCGACGCGATAAACTTGGTCATCACTTTCAGATAGTCGAACCAGTTGTCATCATTGATCACATCGCGCACACCGAGGTCTTTTTTCGCTTCCGTTTTGGTGCGGTATTCCCCGCGCAGCCATTTGATCGCATGCTCTTGGGTGAGCTCATCACCGTTTAAGTACGCTTGGTAGTATTTGGTCAGCACGGTGGCAAAGTCAAATCCGCCAGACAGCTCCTGCACTTCGCGGATCACCGCTTGCACTTCGATGCTGACCAGACGGGTGAAGCGGCTGTCCGATGCGTCCGGCAGGCTGTCAAAATCGTGCTCGACCGCCACTTTATGCTGGAGGTCGGAGAGCCAGCGCTCGATCAATGAGCGCAACGCGTTGCCATTTGGCTTTGATTTGGTGGAGAGGTTTTGCATCAGATCGGAGTAGGTGGCCACGCTTTTGCCATCATGGGCGTAAAGTCGGCGGTTGGCAGTCAGATCGGAGTAGGCGACGACAAAATTTTCTTTGTAGGCAATAAAGCGGGTCAAAGTCGCCATAAAGCTTTTGCCCGTGCCATAATCGCCGATCAGAAACTTCATACAGGACAGGCCGTCGCCAGCACGATGGAGATCTTCGACCAGTTGCCTGATCTCTTTGACCCGTCCGACCACGACGTGCTCAATGCCGTCTTGTGGCACGACGCCGCCGCCCATCGATTGGATGATGGCATTGGCTTGCCGTCTCGTCAGTTTGCTTGCTGTGGCTTCACTCATCGTTGCAACTCCTCCTCATCGCATCATCATATTCCGCCTCCAGAGCGATCGCTTCCCCGTCGTCGCTCACAATCGGATCAAGCCCGGCGTCGATCGCCTGCTCGTTGATGCTCATCACGACCGCATCTAAAAACATCCGCCTGCCTTTCAGCCAGTCGGACAGCGTGCGTCTGGGCTGCTCTCCGCTTCTGCTGAGATGCCGCAGGAAGTCCTGCTCCGCAAAGCTTAGCGATGCAAAAAAATCTTCAAATTGGCCCGCTTCCGGCACAGCAAACAGCGGGGCGAGCAGGAGCGATTCGGAAACAGCCGCACTGCTGTCGTCGGCAGTTGTTTCAGCCTGTTCCGCTTCGTTCGACTCCCCCATCGCGCTCGAGGTGACGCTCTCGTTTTTAACAAACAGCAGTTCTTCCTTCGAGCCTTCGTACATCATCTCGACCAGCCAGTCCGTTTCCTGTGCAAGCGCTCGCACCCTGGAGAGGTCCAGTTCGATCGGCTGCTCGGGAAGTTCGCGCGACAACACAGGTTCTGGCAACTGCGGAGCTTTTTCGCGCACTTTTGGCTTGGCCGGGTAGTCCGCTTCCAACTCCGCGAAATAGATGGTGACGCTTTCGTCATATTTGAGCAAAGGCTTGCCTTCCGTACGGCGGATCAAATTTTCGGCGCAACGTAGCCCGTTCTTGACCCAGTGGACGAAGGAGCCTGCATAGTCGTAGCGGCGATAACCATCAAGAACGTATTTTTCGTGAATCGGCGTGTTTGAGAACAGATAGATCACTGGGTCGTCGGTGTAGCGTGCGAACTTATCTAACGGATGCATCCCTTCGCGGCGGTAAAACGCTCGAAACGCTACATGCATCATCGCTTCGATCTCCTCTTCGATCCCTGGCATCCGCTCGCGGTAAAATCCGGTCTTGGCCATCCCCGCCACCTTGAGCAATACTGGCATCGGGATGTCCAGATCGCCAAAGCGGTACCAAGACAGCTTTTCATAGAGGTCGCCAAGTGGTCCTTTCGTATACCAATACAAGGCGTTGTCCAGATCATTCAGCTTCAGATAGAGATCACCAATCCAGCGCACCAATGTCACGTCGAGCTTGGGCTGGATGTTATGAAACTCTGTGTAAAAATGGATCAGCCGCTCGACCGCCTTCTCCGGTTGCTTGATATATTCCAAACTGAGCAGTTCGTAAATGTGTATCATCATATAGGACAGGCTCGTCTTCTTCACAACTCCGCGTTCCCAAAGCCTGCGCCAGTACAAAAACCAACGCAATTGCGCCTTGTTCAAGTGCTCGTGCTTGGGCCAATTGTGAAAGAACTCAACTTCTGGGGCTGGTGTTCCCGCTACCTCTTTCCATCTCGCCACTTGAGCACGGAATTCTTTTGCTTTCACTTCCCCGAGTTCCAGAGGCCTTGACACCTCCTTTATCCGATGTCCTACTCTTCATCGTACATCATTTGCACAGAAATTGCATGCGCCCATCGACCGGAAGACGCTGAATCTGCTGTTTTCGCCATCAGGACAAGCACTGGACAAACTCATGGCGCACGCAAAAAAAGATCCCTCTGGGCAGAGGGATCTAGAAACTTCAGCATCCTACAATTCGTATTTCTTGCTGATCATGACGCGTTTGGTAGCCATGATCGTCTTCGGATTCTCGGTGTAGGATTTGCCTTGAACGCTCGGATAGCCATAGGTGGTATCGAACACGTTGAGCGTGATTTTGCTTCCCGGTTGAATCTGCAAAGTCAGTTCCAGCGGTTTTTCAGGCGCTGCCGTGTAGTTGACCAAGAACGTCTTGCCTTCCGCCACGTCAAGTTGGAACGACTTGCCGTTGACACTGCCTCCGATCACTTTGGCCTCCGTCTTCGCGGCGACCGCATACTCGGTCGCTTTGCGTTGCGGCTCCAATTTGACCTTCAAGGTGCGGACATCCCCTTGTGTCGTGTCGGAAACCACTTCGAGCTTCGGTGCCTCGTCTTTGATCTCCGGCGCTTCCGCATAGCGATAGTCACGCGTGAACAACGGGTTGAAGATATCGGAGAGTTTTCCCTTCTCCGGGTCGTCGCTGAGGAATTGCTCCAGCCACGGATCGTCGAGCGGGGAAGCGGTCGCGTACACCGCTTTGTTAGTGTCTTGGTTTTTCCCATAGAAGACGCTGGCGAACGTCGGATTCTTATCGGAAATATCGAGCGTAAAGCCTGCGATCAGGAAGATGACCAACGCAGACCCGACCATCGCGATCGGGAAGCGCCAAGTGCGCACTTCCAGTAGCGAGATGAGGTGCGGTACGAGCAGGCCCATCATGATCGCCAGTAGCGCGAAGACCACACCTGCCAGTTCGAGCGTGACCAGCACTAGCACGAGATAGACGATCGGCACAAACAGGAGCACCGCCGGTACGGCGAACAATGTTTGGATCACCGCATCTTGCAGCGTCTTGATCTCGCCATCTCTGGACTTCATCAAGAAGTACCAACCGATCAAGGAGAAGAACAGCGGCCACGCGAACAGGTAGGACCCGCCTGGCAGCAGGAAGGTGACAGCGAGCGTGAGCAGCCAGAACAAGATGATCGAACCACCCATCAGGTTGGACGTCGTCGTCCAGCGGCGAATCCAGACGTACATCATCGCGAACACCGCGATCGAGAGCAGGGCAAAGCCCCACGAATAAACGCTAAAGAAATCAGGGTCGTTGACCAAGTTGTACGCTAAGTCGGACTGTAGCATGTTGACCAGCGTCCACGCGCCCATCGCCACGCCGCCCGTAACACCCACAGCGAGCAGGAAGCCGAGGAAGCCTTTGAACAGGCCACCCACCCACACATCGCCACGGCGCAGTCCTGTGATCAGGACAAACAGGAACAACAGCGTGACCACAGCGGTCAGCGGGAGCACCCATGCTTGCGAATAGTCAACGAGCACATGCTTGAACACGTTGAAGTAGACGTGGTTTTGCTCTTTCGGATTCTCCAAACTGTCCAGATTGCCAAAATGGTTGGTCAAAGAGAGCATGTAGGAGCCGTGGTGCTGCAAGCTTTCACGGTCCATCGTCTCCACGCTGTCCAGCGTGTTGTGGTAGGCGTTCAGACCGATCGCATACGCGAAGTTCAAGCCGCCCAGCCCCGCTTGTTTGAAGACGGTGAGGTCGGTATCGTTCGGCAACAGTTTGTACATATCATAGAGCATCGAGTTAGCCACCGGATGCTCGGCCGCTTTGGCGAACTCGTTCATCAGCCAGCCATTGCTGTCGCTGGTCTCAAACATGAAGGACGGCCCTTTGTAGCCACGCGCTTCGAAGTTGAGCACCATGCCGACATCTTTGGCCCACGGGTGCTCTTTCGCAAACGCGTTGGCACCGAGCAGACCTGCCTCCTCCCCGTCGGTGAAGAGGAAGATCACATCCTGTTTTAACTGCGGGCCGGCTTGTAATGCACGCAGCGTTTCGAGCATCGCGCCGACAGCCGCACCGTCGTCGCTCGCACCAGGAGCAGTCTGGACAGAATCGTAATGGGCAGCGATCAGGATCGCTTTGTCGCCGCCTGCCGTCCCTTTGAGGCGCGCGATGACGTTTTGAATGTGACCCGAATAGACTGTACCGTGCGAGACGCGGGCCGAATCCGCTTCTTGCACCTGCGCATCGAGTCCAGCTTTCTTCAATTCAGAAAGCAGATAATCGCGCACTTTTGCCGCTTCGACCGTACCAGTCGAATGCGGCTCTTTGGCGATCTGCTCAACGTGCAAGGCCGCGCGCTCGGCGGAGAATTGATCGGCCGGAGCGTCTTTCGGAAGCACGTTCGGTGCTGCGATCTGATTCAGGCCGAGAAATGCGGTCAGTGACAAAATCAGCAACACAACGAGTGAACGAATGATGTTATTATTCATCTGCTATTTCCCTTCTGTATGATTTCACTTACCCTAAATCATTGAACGGAATCGAATTTACCTATCTTACACACATCATAATCCGAATAGTTAGGCTAGTCAAACGTTCTTGTTTCTGCTCTGACGCTGTGATATATTGAAACATCTCGTCTGAATGGCGAAATATCTCATATGGAGGTAACTGATCTTGGAAGCTGAGATTCAAAGTGCCTATCAAGAAGAACTGCAGCAGCTCGAAAAGGCCGCTGCCGAGATTGACCGCCAGTTGCAGTCGCTCGAAACGATCCCCCGCTATTATGGAGACGATCTGACCGAGCAAGCCTTGGAAAACATTCGCGAGGCGAGGCGCCACAATTTGCAGATCGCAGGTGTTGAGCCTTATTTTGGCCGCCTCGATTTTCAAGAAGCGGGCGTCGATGCGCCGCAACCGCTATATATCGGCAAGGTTGGCGTCGAGGATGAACAGACCGGACAACTGCTCGTCATCGACTGGCGGGCGCCCGTCGCTTCGATGTTCTACTCGTTCACAGGTGGAGATGAAACGGCGTCATACGATTCGCCAGAAGGGCTGATCGAAGGGCTGATCTATCTGAAACGCAACCTCGTGATCCGAAAGCAAATCTTGCAACGCGTCGTCGATGCGTATGTCAAAGGCGGCGACAACCTCGACGTGGCCGATGAGTTCCTGCTCTACCGCCTTGGCGAAAACAAGGACAATCGCTTGCGGGACATCGTTTCGACGATTCAAGCGGAACAGGACAAGATCATCCGTTCCGCCAAGAACACCGCGCTGGTCATTCAAGGGGTCGCAGGCAGCGGGAAGACGACGGTCGCCCTGCATCGCTTGGCCTATCTGCTCTATCAGTATCGGGAGAACATTCGGGCGGAGAAAATGATCATCTTTGCACCGAACTCGATGTTCCTCGATTACATCTCGGGCGTCTTGCCAGAGCTTGGCGTCGGTGGAATTCAGCAGACGACATTTAGCGATTGGGCATTGGACCTGCTCGAGCGGGACGTGGAGTTGGCCGACCCGGCAGAGCGACTCGCCACGTGGTTTGCGATCGGACCGAAGCGTCCTGTGCTCGATGAAAACGCCCCTGGGCGTTGGAAAGGTTCGATGCGTTTTTATCGATATGTGGAGGAGCGCTTGGATGCGTTCGAACAAAATTACGTGCCACAGCGATCCTTTGAAGCGTGGGACGGCCACGTGCTGGATGCAACGACCGTGCAGGAATGGTTCCACACCGAGTATAAGCACTACCCGATCGCCAAGCGCCGAGAGCGAGTAACAGGCCGGATCAAGCGCTGGTTGGAGATGGAGCTTGAGCAGGTTTGGGATGGGATGCAACGCAAAGAATTGAAGAAGAAGGCCAACGCGCGTTTGCGCTCCTATTTAAAAGGAATGCCCGATCTGACGCCGTTTGCGTTTTATAAAAAGCTGTTCAGCGAGGCAACCGATCTGCCCGAAGCGATCGTGAAAGCTTCGAACAAACTGTTTAAGAAGAAGATCGTCGATCTCGAAGATTTGGCACCGCTGCTTCTGATTCGCAATCGTTTGCAGGGCATCGATAGCGCGCAGATGTTCGACCATGTGGTGATCGATGAAGCGCAGGACTTTTCCCCTTTTCAGGTCGCTTTGTTGAAAAATCAGACCAGGGGCAACTCCTTTTCCATTCTGGGCGACCTGTCGCAGGGAATTCATGCCTATCAAGGCGTTCATTCCTGGCAGGAGTTTCTCGATTTGTTTGCCGAAGAGGAGCAGGCTTACTTTCAGTTGGAACGCAGTTATCGCTCGACGACGGAGATCATCAACTTCGCCAACGTGGTGCTGGAACGCTCCCAGCAAGCGCTGACGCTGGCCGTTCCCGTTTTCCGCAGCGGGGAAAAAGTGCGCGTGGCGCAAGTGGCGGCACAAGATCGCCTGCCGACGGTGATCGCAGCCGTCCAGCGCTTGCAAAGCGGAACGCATAGCACCGTGGCGGTGGTCGCCCGCACCGAAGAGGAGTCGCGGGAACTGCATGCAGCATTGTTGCAAGCCGGGCTTGCGGCCACGCTGATCCACTCCAAGCAGCGCGAATACAAAGGCGGCCTGTCGGTGCTGCCCGTGTACCTCACCAAAGGGCTGGAATTTGATGCGGTGCTGATCACCGATGTGGATGAACAACATTATGAACTTTCGCCGCAGGATGCAAAACTGCTCTATGTCGGTTGCACCCGGGCGTTGCATGAACTGTGGTTGTTGTATGAAGGGGCACCCTCGCCGTTGATCGCCGATTTGGATGAGGAGCTCTATGCATCAGAACTGGAGATTTGATCGAGATACAAAAGCCTTCGCTGCTGGTAAGCGAAGGCTTTTTGCTGTGTGGGGACCTAGTAAGGGGGTGCGAAACGACGTTGGATCACAAGCAGGCTCTCTTCGCTGTCACCAAGCAGGTTGTTGTCCTTCAATCGGAAGTAGAGACTACGGATGAGGTGTTTCCAGTTGATGCGCAACGTGAAACTTTCGTTGTAGTCGCTTCCCTCGTACTCTTCAGCTTCGAGCCAGGCGCAGACTTGCTCGAGCGAGACCTTGCCCGTTTCGATCATGGCAAACAGCGCGTTGTTGATGCGCTCGTCCTCTTCCGCTTCGTAGACAGCTTTCGCATGACGAATCAAAGCCTGCAGAGCGCCCCACAGCTGTTCGCAGTCTGCCGCTGTGGCATAGCGATGCTTTACACATTCATCGACCGCATCGGCGACGTGCGCTGCCGCATGCGCCCAGCCTCCGTGCGCGACGAAACCGCGGAGGTCTCGCTCTTGCTGGCAATAGTCGACCATACGGGAAAGAATCATTCGAAACTCGTCTGGCGTAATGAAGGGGTTCTTGTTATCACGCAACAGCAACAACGCGATGACGAGGCTGGAGAAGCTGCGCAAAAACACGCTGTCGGTACCCGTTTCGCCAATTTTGTAAAACCACATCTCGTCGCTTACCACCCGAGACAGAATTTCCCCCAGCTGCTCTGCACTGAACAGGTCTTTTTGATAGATCCAGTTGGACAAAGTCAGGTAGCCGAGGTCGTCACGCAGATAGGAATCGGCAGAACCTAAGTGATCCAAAATCGAGTTGGTAAGGGACATTAGGTCTTGGTATTCGGCAAGCTGATACTCATTTTGTTTGATGATTTCGAGTTCTTGTAGCAGGTTCATAGGGTCATCTCCTTCAATGGGAAAAAGAGCCGAGGTCTTACGCTCGGCCCTTGCTCAACTTCCTCAACTCAACTCTGTAGGCAACGCATCAAAGGTTCTGGCCACCGTCTTCTTGCGGATCGATGCGACCATCCCCGCCTTCGACTTCCAGTTCGAACTCGTCCAGCTCTTGCTGTAACGCTTCCAGAACTTTGTCGCCATGAACATGTTCGGTCGCTGTTACGTCATGCATCGGATGCATAAACATGCCGCTATTGCCTTGAACGGTTTCCATCGCAATCCGATCTTCCGCAGGCTCAGTGATGGACTGGCGGTTGTCGGTTGACTTGTCGCCCGACAGTTTGCTGACGTCATAGTTGGGATCATCGGTCAGCCTGAGCTGTTTTTGGTTGGTGAAGTGACGAAAGCTTTGTTTTTTTCCGTCGGTCACTGGAAGAAACCCCCTTTGCACCTACTGCTCATAGGGTATCCTGTGATCGAAAAGTTATCCGAGAAAATACTCCTTCATCAGCACATGCGACCACTCTGGCTGTTTGACTTCCCCACGCGGGCCAAACTCCAGCATGTACGGTTTCAAGTCCACCACCGGAGTGCCATCGATCGCGTCCAGCCCACGAACGGTGATGCGGAGACCCTCGACGCTGATCAGTTGGCAGTTGGTGACGCCAAGACGATTCGGACGACCTTTGGCGCGCTGAGCGAAGATGCCCACTTTCGGCCAGTCCGGGTTATTGCGGGGATGGCGAGCGGTAGTTTCGATCCGCGCGGGGTCCACACGGTTCATAAAGAAGATGACGTCCACATGCGAAAAATCTCGAAGTCCTGCGGTCACATCTTCGGTAAACTGTGCCGGGTCGAGTTCGATCACCGACTCGACACCACCCCAGAAATCGTCGATCGCTTCCTCGCGCGGGGAACGCACGATGCCAATCGGTCGCAGGATGATCTCTTGGTCCCGATCATGCATTCGCATCGGCCCCTTTTCGTTCCAATTGCTCCAATTGGCGCGTGAGATGATCGCGCAGCGAGTCGGCCAGCACTTCATCAGCAATGATGCTCTTTAACATCGCGATGCTTTGCTGCTCTTGGAAAAGCACGCGGTTGATCGCTTCGATAGACAGCCCTTTTCCACGCTCCAAGCGCCTGATCTGCGGATTGGCCTCCACAAAGCCTTCCTGCAGGACACGCAGGTAGTAACCGGTAAAGCCGCTCTCTTTAAACTTTTTCACAAAGTTCGGCACACCAGTTCGCATATTGATCTTGCCACATGGAATGCGCGGCTGACAGACTTGCAGTACCGCCTCCCCGATCTGGAACGTGTCGCCGATGCGGACTTCTGATTCCGGCAGGCCGCGCAATGTCAAATTTTCACCGAATGCGTTGGCAGGAAGCTTGACACCCAAGGTCTCTTCCCAATACGCATAATGTTCATCGGGGTAGGCGCAGACCGCTTTGTCCGGTCCGCCGTGATGGACGAGGTCCGCTTGCTCATCCCCTTCGAAGTTCACGCGGGACAAAAAGACGCGCTCGGCCACCGCCTGCTTATCGATCGCGCTCTTGAGCGTCTGCCCGTTATGCGTCAATGACTGCGGTCGACCAACGCTTACACGTACTACTTCCATCTCAGTTCCCCTCCAGTTCCATAAATTCGAGTCGATTCCCCCACGGGTCGTTCATAAAAAAACGTTTGCGGTCGTCAAGCGCCGTATCGAGCTGATACTCAGCACCGTGCGCATCCAAGCGGGCCAGCAAGGCATCGAGGTTGTGCACAACAAAGGCCGGATGCGCTTTTTTCGCCGGGGCGAACTCCGCTTCGACGCCGATGTGTATCTGTTGAGCACCACAGATGAACCAAGCGCCGCCCCGCGCCCGTAACGGTTCTGGTTTTTCCAATTCCTGCATGCCGAGCAGGTCGGTGAAAAATTTTCGGGCCGTTTCCTCACAGCCTCGCGGTGCGGCCAACTGGACGTGGTCGATGCCAGAAAAGGTGTAGCTCATCATCAGTCCCCCCAATTTCTCCCGAATCTGTTTGACAACATTTTACTCCATCTCGAGAGGTTTGCGTTATCGAAATCGAATAAGGGGCTATTTGATTTTTCGATAGAAAAAAGGGGCCGGGACGCTTCCCGACACCACTTTTAGATCTGCCAAATTTGACGGCGCGTGAAAAGTACAGCGAGCGTGACCAGCAGGCAGCCCGCCCCCATCATTACTCCGGCCCACAATGCTCCGGCGGTACCTGCGACCGCACCGATCACAATCGCACCAAGCGGGATAAAGCCGCGGTCCATCAGAGCGATGCTCATGATCCGCCCGCGCAGGTGATCAGGCACTTGTTTCTGCATCGTGATGCGGCTCATCGTGCGGTAAGTTTGACCGGTCAATCCGACGAGAAACATCATCGCTGCGGCCAGCCAGAAGTTGGTGGACAGCACAAACAGCAACAGAGACAAACCGAATCCGAGTACGGAGAGGATCAACAACCGCCCCGCCCGCGCTTGCTCGTTGCGCAGGGACAGCCAAAGCGATCCGAGAACTGCGCCGACCGCGGAGACGGAAAGCAGTGCGCCAAAGCCGCCCGGTCCTAAATTCATCAGTTGATCGACGAAGACGGGCAGCATCGAAGTATAGGGAAAACCAAACACCATCGGCACCACCGCTAGCAGCAACAGTGATTGCACGGTGCGCTGGTTCTTGATGAAGGAATAAGCCTCTTGCAGATCGTCTTTGAGCATACCATTCTTGCTCCGCACCTGTTTTTGCACAGGGCGCAAGACATACAGGGCGATCCATTCGATCAGCAGTCCCCCCGCGCCCAGCCAGATCACTTCCTGTGTGTCCAAAGTGGCGAGCAGGACACCGGCGATGGCAGGCCCGATGATCCGCGACAGGTTGAGCGCCGCAGTATTCATCGCGATGGCGCGCCCCAGAAAATGTTCTGGGACTAGATTGGGAATCATCGAATTGCGAATCGGCGGGTCCATCGTCTGGAAGATGGCGCGCAAGCAGACAGCCACCGCGAACAGCCAAAACGGACTGTTGATGTAAAACAGCCAACCGATGAGCAGCGTGAGCAGAATCGTGGCCGTTTGAATGCCGATCAACAGTTTCCTGCGATCAAAGCGATCCGCCAAAATTCCGGCGGGGACGCTTAATAGAAACACCGGAATCAAACGGCAGGCGTTGATGATCCCAAGGTGAACGGGTGAGCCTGTCAGCGCAAGCACAGCCCAATTGAGCGCGACCATGTCGAGCCACTCGCCGCATGCGGCGAGAAAGTTACCGCCTAGATAAAGCCTGAACGGGCGCATGCTTTTCGTTTGGGAAGGTAGATTTGTTGCAAGTTGCGTCATCTGTAAATTCACCTACAATCTCTCTCACAAGCTCAATCTTACTCCCTTCCTTTCAAATGTGCAAAGGTCCGACAATTGGCGGCGTGCCGCTCAACAGGAGGATTTTGGCCAGCTAGCGTGGTAAGAAGTGGGCATTGCAGAAATGGAAGCGGAGGGTCCGAGATGAAAGTGGTCGTAGCGGTGGATTCATTTAAAGGGAGCCTGGATGCGAAAACCGTTTGTGCAGCTGTGCGAGAAGGGGTCATGCGTGTCGATCCGCACGCGGAACTGATCGAAATTCCGCTGGCTGACGGCGGTGAAGGGACCGCGGAGCAGTTGGTGCATGCCACAGGCGGCACCATGCAGATGGCCACGGTGACCGGGCCGCTCGGGATACCTGTGCAGGCGATGTATGGAGTGCTCGGCGACGAGAAGACGGCGGTGATCGAGATGGCACAAGCGTCCGGGTTAACTCTAGTGCCAGAAGAGCTGCGCAATCCGCTTTTGACGACCAGCCGAGGCACAGGCGAGTTGATCGCACATGCGCTTGACAGCGGCTATCGTCGCTTTGTGATCGGTCTTGGCGGTAGTGCGACCAATGATGGTGGCGCAGGAATGTTGCAAGCGTTGGGGATGCGCTTTTTCGATGAGCGCGGCGAGGCTTTGGAAGCGGGTGGTGGCGCACTCGGCCGACTGGCGCGGTTCACGGAGGACGAGTTGGACCACAGGCTTGCAAAAGCGTCCTTTGTGGTGGCTAGCGATGTGCAGAATCGGTTGGTCGGGCCGGAGGGGGCGTCCGTCATCTTCGGCCCGCAAAAAGGAGCTACACCGGAGATGACCGCGCTGCTCGATGCAGCGTTGGATCGGTTTGGGGAGGTCGTGTTCTCACAAAAGGGTTTGGAGATGCGCCAATTGCCAGGCGGCGGTGCGGCAGGCGGGATGGGAGCAGCCCTGGCCGTCTTTTTGGGCGCCACATTGCGGTCGGGTATTGAGGTGATGACGGGGGCTGTCGAGTTGGAACGGCGACTACAGGGGGCGGACCTCGTGATCACCGGCGAGGGCAGGCTCGATGAGCAAACCTTGTCCGGCAAAGTGATCGCGGGGGTAAGTCGGGCTGCGGCACGGCAAGGTGTGCCCGTTTTCGCGCTGTGCGGGGAGTTGGCGCTGTCAGCCGCACAGTTGGAGCGGCTCGGTGTGGTAGCCGCCTTCTCCATCGTACCGGGGCCATGCACACTGGCCGAAGCGATGGGTCGGACGGCCGAGTGGACAGCCGATGCGGCCGAGCGCTTGCTTCGCGTCTGGAAGATAGCTCAAGCGAAGTGAATGGTCGAGCCGTTGTCGCCGCACAGCCTCACAGCAGCAGGTAGAGGATGCCCGCGTAAAGGATCAGGTTCCAAAATGCTGCGATCGGCAAGAGGATGCGAAAGGATACGTGTTTGGTTTTGTGGCGGAAATGCTTCATGCCTTGGTACACGCCAAGTCCGCACCCGAGGAAGGCGCAAAGAAAGAGCGTTTTTTCTGGGATGCGCGATCGCTTCTGCTGCGCTCGTTTTTTGTCGCGATACATCAAGTTGTAGCCGTACAGATTACAGAGCAGAACGACGCTGAAAAAGATTCCGATGCTCATGACGGTGTTCCCTCCCTTCTGGTGTTTATTTTAACAGGTTTGGGAATAGATATTGGGTGAAAATCTTTTTCGACAGGAGAGCGGTGTCATGAGCGCTATGAAAAACTACCCCACCTCTTTTCCAGCCAAGACGCTGAGCAGTCAGCCAGGCATTGAACAGGAGATGCAACCTCGACCCATCTCGGAGAATCCTGCCTACCAAGCGAGCGGCAAACTGCAAGGCAAAGTCGCGATCATCACAGGCGGCGACAGCGGGATCGGGCGTGCAGTCACGTATGCCTACGCCAAGGAAGGCGCCGATGTGACGGTCGTGTATTTGAATGAGCATGTCGACGCCCAAGAAACGAAACAGCGCGTGGAGGCGATCGGCAGACGTTGTTTGATCCTCGCCGCAGATGTGACCGATGCCAGCACCTGTCAGAAAATTGTTGAGCAGACACTGGCGGCGTTTGGACGATTGGACATCGTGGTGAACAACGCGGGTGAACAGCATCCGCAGAAAAGTTTGCTGGACATTTCACAAAAGCAGTTGCTACGGACTTTTCAGACCAATGTTTTTGCGCAATTCTTTTTGACGCAAGCAGCCTTGCCCCACTTACAGGCGGGCAGTTCGATCATCAACACGGCATCGATCACCGCCTATCAAGGACACAAGGAACTGATCGACTACTCAGCGACCAAAGGGGCGGTCGTGACCTTTACCCGGTCGCTTGCGCTCAATTTGGCTCAGCAAGGCATTCGCGTCAACGGAGTGGCACCTGGGCCGATCTGGACGCCGCTGATCCCCTCGACATTTAGCGCGGAGCAGGTCGCGAAGTTCGGGTCTGACACACCGTTGGGGCGCGCCGGGCAGCCAGAGGAGTTGGCGGGTGCCTATGTGTATTTGGCTTCAGATGACGCCTCCTACGTGTCTGGGCAGATGATTCATGTGAATGGTGGAGAGATTGTGAACGGGTAAATTGTGCCTGAAAAGCCGATCGCATCGAGAAGCGATCGGCTTTTCTGTTTAGGCAAATTGTAAAAGAAAAAAAGTTTGCTACTCCTTCGATTCGTCTGCTACATTGGTCTTGCAAAGGAGCTGATCACAATGGATGAAACACAAAAGCTGTTGCGCGCCCTGCTCGAGAACTTCCAGCAAACCAACGCCGCACTGGCTGCATTGACCTCACGATTTGACACGTTAATCGTCCGCATTGACACGATGGAACAGCGCTTGGATGATAAGATCGATTCGCTGGAAAGGCGGTTGAATGATCGGATCGATGCGTTGGAACAACGCTTGGACGATCGGATCGATGCATTGGAACAACGCTTGGACGGTCGGATCGACGCGTTGGAAGCGTCATTGGCCGAGGTCAAGGAGAACATGGTGACAAAAGCGGAGTTCTCCGAGTTGAAAGCGGTCATGGCCACCAAAACTGACATCGCGCTGGTGCTGGAAACTTGTGCGACAAAAGAGGAGGTCTATGCGCTGGACAAGCGGTTTCAAGAAGCGGAGAAACGCCAGCTGCTCAAAAACGCCATGCAGGATCAGGAGATTATGATCATCAAGCAAAAACTCGCCTTGTAATCGCATTGCCCCTCTGTGGTTAAGCCTCGCAACCGCATTCCCTTGGCAAAAACACCGTGTAAACCGCCTGCCCCATCAAGCGCTCAATCCAATCCGGTCAACAGCCACCTCTTAGAACCCCTCACACCAGCCTGCACAGCACAGCCCGGTTTGCCCTTTTCAGTAACTCCCGTTCCACACACCTTAGATCGCCGATCAACCCATACTCCTCCGCTCTGCGAAGGAGTCTCATTTGGATTTGATCGGATCGGTCAAACCACCCTGTGTGCAAACAGATTCCTGCGTATCATCGCTGACTTTCATTTGAAATGAGGTCTGACATCATCGCTCACTGTGCTCACCGTCGCAGAGATTGAGACTCCAAGCAGTAACAGGTCGCAAATGCCTTCCGTACGGCAAGCGGAGACGTCTTGTTGCACGACTCCACCACCGTTCTACAAGTATCGCGATCACACGCAAGTGCAGTTGCCATCTCGGGTAGCGAATGAACGGTGGAGGTCAGACCTAACGCAATCCCGGCTGGCCTTCACCACCCGCTACTCGAATTTCACACGAGTAATGCCTGCGAACAGAAACGCTGCGCCAAAGGCGAGCAACACGCCGACCTGCAGTCCAATATCGGCCAATGTTCCGCCGCGTGCGATCAGCTCAGTAAATCCTTCCATCGCCCAAGTCTGCGGCACAAAGTTGGCGATTTTCTGCATCGTTTCGGACACGATGTCGAGCGGCCAGTACACACCGCCGAGCATACAGGTGGAGATGATGACAATACTGCCGATCGCCCCTTGTTGCTCCTGCGTTTTTACGATACCTGCGATCAAGAGTCCGAGGCCGACCACACAGATGAGCAGCGCGGATACGAGTACGATCTGCGCGATCCAATCCCCCCAGATGACACCGAACAACAGCGAGGAAAGACC
This sequence comes from Tumebacillus algifaecis, assembly GCF_002243515.1. Classification (NCBI taxonomy): domain Bacteria; kingdom Bacillati; phylum Bacillota; class Bacilli; order Caryophanales; family Alicyclobacillaceae; genus Tumebacillus; species Tumebacillus algifaecis. The sequence continues at coordinate 811,526 of NZ_CP022657.1, read as the reverse complement.
CATCAGAATGGCAAATTGAATCCAACCGATCAGGAAAAAGGCGAGGAGATAGCCGCTCATCACTTGGAGCCGCGAACTAGGGCTTGCGAGCAGTCGATACCAAACGCCCGTCTTGCGAGCTTCCAGGATCGTGCCCGTCACGGTGAGTAAGCTCATCATGACGAACATGATCGTAAACCCGATCGATCGCTCGCTTTTGTATTCCATCCGTTTAGCCAGGCCGTTTTGCGTGACCGTTTGCGCCTCGACGGTGATCAGCGGAGTTTCCGCTTTGGCTGTTAACGTATCGAAACGCGCTTGCCAATCTCCCCCGCCCCCAAGCTGGCTCCACGTCATTGCTGCTTGCACCTGCACCGCAGCCCTTGCTGTCACATCTTCCACCGTCCCGCGGATCGCCTTAGCGATGGCGAGGTCTGGTCCGTGGCGGAAGGTGACGTCCACTTTTTGTTTCGCGATCAATGCCGCTTCATAGCCTTGCGGGATTTCGAGAATGCCTGCGATTTTCTTATTGTGCAGAGCTGTGTCGGCCGCTGACCGTTCCATCGGACGGATGTCCAGCGATTCATCAGCTGCGATCTGGTGGCCCAGCCATTTGGACAGCTTGCTGTCATCAAGATCGACGATGGCGAGCGGCGTTTGGGAGGAGCCACCTGTCGATAAGCCACCAAAGATAAAGGTGAACAACACTGGCATCAGAAACATCATGATCCACGAACGTCGATTGCGGAACACTTTTTTGATTTCAAACATCGCCAAGGACAGTATCTGATTCATTTCGTTTTCCCTCCTATCGCGCCGCCAAGCGCCAGGTACCAAAGCTCAGCGCAGCCGCTCCAAGTGTGAGCAATACCACAAGCGGCAGATACAACGCTTGCCATTCGGTGCCTGTCATGATGTCGGTCAGACTGATCAACGCCCAAGCGTTGGGAGTGACCAGCGCCACTTTTTGCAACAGTTCGGGGAACTGTGCGAGCGGCAACATCGACCCGCCGAGGATGGAGAAGATTTGCACCCCAATTCCGGAAACCACATCGGCAGACTGCTCCGATTTTAAAACGGAAGCCAGCGCCATCGACAAGCCGGAGACTGCGACCGCATAGCTGAGTGCGATGGCGAGCGTCTGTCCGAGATTATCACCCCATTCCACGCCAAACGCGTACGTGGTGGCGATCAACAACACACCAAATTGCAACACGGCAAAAAACAGCGTTCCGAAAAATTTGCCCAGCAAGATGGACAGTTTGCTCGTCGGCGTGCTGAGCAGGCGAGACAGCGTTTCGGTAGAACGTTCGTTTAATATCGATTTTGCACCGACCGTCGCGTTGAACAGCAAGAACATCACCGCCATCGCGGCCGCATAATATTGCTTCGCCGAAACCTCTTTTTCCCCGACCGGCTTCTCGAGCACCCCCGCATTCGGATTGGTCACCGTAGCGGTGAGCTCCTCGACCACCTCATGCGCGATCTTGCCCAGGTCCTGATTGACACCACCGGACGTAGCCGCGTGCTGAGCCAGATCGCCGATGATCGCTGACGATGCGATATTGACGGCAGAGACTCGCTCCGTATAGGATTTGACAATGCTTCTCATAATCAGTGCCGTCTGCGGCTTACCGGGGTCTTGGAGCAGAGAGAGCTCCGTTTTGCCTCCTGTATTGACCTGCTCTGTAAACCCTTGTGGAATCACCAACCCGACCTGCGCAGTACCGTCTTGTACGCTCTGCTCGACAGCCGCTGGCGAATCGACCTTCGTCACCTTGATCGACCGCTTCAGGTCTTCGCTTTGCAACACGCCTTCGACCAGTTCTTTCCCGATGCCCCTTGATCTCCTTGATACACAGCCACTTCAAATTGCGGAAGTGAGCCCGACCCCTGATCGAACACTCCACCGAGCGCCGCGCCCAAAATGGCGGTCAGCACAAGCGGCATCGCGATCATCGAGAGCAGACCTTTGCGGTCGCGCATGCGAATCCGCACGTCTTTCCATGCGATTTGCCAGAGTTTCATCCCGCTCACCTCCTAATCCCGCAGCGTTCGCCCTGTCAGTTGCAGAAACACCGTTTCCAGATTTGGTTCCTGTACATCGACTGCGGCGATCTGTGCACCGTTCGCCAGCGCCGCTGTCACCACTTCCCCAAGCATCTGTCGTGCTGCTTTGGCAAACACGAGCACCGAGCGTTCTTCGACTGTAGTCATCTGCACACCGGACAAGTTGCGAAGCTGCTCAGCAATTAGGTCTGGATCGCCTTCGACGGTCAATTTGATCACCGATCCGTTGGTCAAACGGTCACACAGTTCCTGCTGGCTTCCGATGGCAATCACCTGCCCATGGTCGATGATCGCCACACGCTCACAGAGATACTCCACTTCTTCCATATAATGCGAGGTATAGATCACCGTCATGCCTTGCACGTTCAACTCTTTGACCGTCTCCAAAATGTGATTGCGCGATTGCGGGTCGATCCCTACGGTCGGCTCATCCATGATCAAAAGCTCCGGTCGGTGCATCAGCGCCGCCCCGATGTTGATCCGCCGCTTCATCCCGCCGGAAAATTGCCCGACCGCATCTTTGGCGCGGTCTGACAGGCCGACGATCGCCAACACTTCGTCGGCGCGCTTTTTCACTTCCGCACCCTTCAACCCGTACATGCGCCCCCAAAATACAAGATTTTCATACGCTGACATCGTCGGGTACAACGCGATATCCTGCGGCACCACTCCAATTTTCCCTTTTACTCCGACCGGGTTTTGCTTGACCGATTGGCCGCCGACGATCACATCACCACTGTCGATCTTCAGCAACCCGCAAATCATCGAGATGGTCGTCGATTTTCCAGCACCGTTGGGCCCGAGCAGACCGAACGATTCACCTTTTTCGACAGCGAAGGAAACGCCGCGCACCACATCACGACTGCCAAAACTTTTTGTTAACTCTTGCACTTGAATCATCACTTGCCAACTCCTTTCGTTCTCGCTTGCTGACTTCATTTTACCTCGCCGACAGCGGTCTCCCATCCCTCGTGCGATAGATCTTGCAGCATGAAAAAAGCGACCCACGGGCCGCTTGCTATGCCAAAAGTCATGTATCAAAAGAGGCCATGCCGTGGCGCACCGCATAGATCGCCGCCTGCGTCCGATCACGTAACTGAAGCTTCGAGATGATGTTGGAGACGTGATTTTTCACCGTGCCTTCGGTGATGACCAACGTATCGCCAATCTCTTTGTTGTTCCTTCCCTGCCCGAGCAATCGAAGCACCTCGCGCTCCCGTTCGGTCAAGTCATCAGCAAGCGAAGGCTGTGATGCACTTCGGCCCTGCTCTCGCTCGCCAACCGCTGTATACTCCCGCGCTTTCTTCCATTCGGCCACCACCTGTGCCGTGCTCTCCGGTGGGAGAACGATGCCACCTGCGCTCACCGTCATGATCGCTTGCACGATCACCTCGGTCGGCATATCTTTGAGCAGATAACCGCATGCCCCCTCATTTAAGGCATCGATAATCAACTCGCTGTCATTAAATGTGGTCAGCATCAGCACTTTCGTTTGTGGCAGTTGCTCGCGGATCATGCGGGCACCTTGGACCCCATCCACCTCTGGCATGCGGATGTCCATCAGCACGATGTCGGGCTCGGTCGCTTTGGCGACTTCCAGCGCTTGCCTACCATCCGCCGCCGTGCCGACCACTTCAATCTGTTCTTCTAAGCCTAGTATCGTCTTCAACCCGTCGCGCATCAGCTTCTGATCATCGACGACGATCACACGAATCATACGCTTCTCCCTCCAAACTTCCACGTTTGCTCTTGCAGCGGAAAGCTGACTTCCGTGCTAAATCCAGTCCCTTGCTGGCTGGAAAAGAGCACAGTTCCCCCAAATTCCAGCACCCGTTCCCGCAAATTGATCAAGCCAAACCCTGGCACCACTTCTGCCGTACCTGTCCCGTTGTCGAAGATGCGCAGCCGCACTTCTCGCTCCGAGACCTGCACCGAGACGCTGGCGCTCGTTGCGTTTCCGTGGCGCTTTGCATTGGTCAGTGATTCTTGGACGATGCGATAGATGGTCGGCTTCAGCGTTTCGGGCACGATCTGCAATTGCCCTTGCACTTGCAGTTGTGTCTCCAGCCCGGTCAGATCAGCAAAGTCTCCGAGCAATTGGCGCAGCGATTCCACCAGCGTGCTCTGCTGCGTTTCCTCTTCACGCAACGCCTGCACCGACAAACGCACCTGTTGCAACGCGGAGCGCGCCACATCCTCGCAACGCACCAAGATCTCCCCGCTCTGCTCCAAATCGCGTTCCTGCATTTTTCGCGCCGCCTGTAACTGCACAAGCAACGCTGTCATCGAATGTCCAACCGTATCGTGAATCTCGCGGGCGATGTGGTTGCGCTCGCGAACTGTCGTCAACATCTCTACCTGTCGAGCATATTCACGAAGGGCGCGGTGCGATTCCTCCAATTCCTCATACAACACGCCAACCTTTTCCCGCGACTGCATAAAGAAACGAATCAGTGAACCGACCAGAAAGGCAAAGATGACAAACCCCATGTTCATCCCCGTCGCCAACCAATGCAGCTTACCAATCACCTGATACTCGGCGACCAAAATGCCGCTCCAGACCAGAACCAGCGCGCTCAATGCGGTCAGCACAATCCGCTTGCTGTCGGTCACAAGCATCAAGGTCACCCCGACGATGCCGAAGAACAGTTCATAGGGATAGCCTTGTCCGAGAAAAACGATGCCAAATCCTGCCGCAAGCAGAAAATCGAGCGCGATAAACCACAACACATATTGAAAAGAGAATCGAGGAAAGGATACATGATTCACACAAAACAAACACATCGCCACGATGACATACACTTTCTGCCACCCGCTCGGGCCTTCACTGTAGAAAAAATAGGTCCCGCACAGCAACAAAATCATTGCAATCCTTGTCATCGACAACAGTCGAAACGCGAACGGTATCCGTTGATGCTCCGATTCGTTTCGCGCCACTAAAGACATAGGGATCACCTCACAAGTGGAACAGAATGGTAGGTCTAGCATCAGTGTAGAGTGGAAACGAGCTCCGAGGCAATGGGGAATTTGGAAAAGCGTGGAGCGAATCGCTACAGGTGGGTCTTGATTAGAATGGAAATTCGCAGGAGGAACTTGCGACTCAAACGCCTGTTGACGTTCAAATTTAATGTGCCGCTTGGATTGATCTTGCACACCGCGACCAGATAATCACACCACACTCCAGCAAGGCAACACTTTCTGTGGTGGGCTGTTACCGCTAGAATGTCACTGATCGTTGTGCCAATCGAGTGGCCAACTTCAATAATTTCTCCTACAAAAGACTCTGGATTCAGGTGCCTGTCCGACCGTTACTCTCAGCATATTTCATTTCCCGAGAAATAATTTGTCGAAAATGAACGAAGTAGCTCAGCTGTCTGTCAAATCATCTACTTTTAGAAAAACAAATCTGTCCTTTGTCTTCATATTCCTATCAGGCAAGTTCACATCTTACTTGTCTGCGAGGTCGCTCAATATCAGTAGAACATAGCTAGCCCCTCTTCTATTCTTTGCCGATGCAAATCCACTTCGCATAAGCGCTTGGGTTCACGTGCAGAATGCTCCCGCCATTGTAGAAAAATGCGCGTAATTCCCCGGCCCGCTACAGCAGTTTCAGCAGTTTCAGCAGTTTCAGCAGTTTCAGCAGTTTCAGCAGTTTCAGCAGTTTCAGCAGTTTCAGCAGTTTCAGCCTTTCAGCCTTTCAGCCTTTCAGCCTTTCAGCCTTTCAGCCTTTCAGCCTTTCAGCCTTTCAGCCTTTCAGCCTTTCAGCCTTTCAGCCGTTACGCTTCCCACGCAGGGTTGGTTGCGGTCGTCTCGAAATCAAACCATTTCCCATCCAGCGACAGCGCCTTCCTTCCTGCACTTTTCCATCTCCACCGGAGTAGCTTCTACTTCCATTGACAGAAAAGTTCTCAGTATCAACAACAGAAAGAAGCCTCGAAACATTCGAGGCCCGATTCACCTATCAGCATATGAGAACACATCAGTCGATCCAGCTTTCCAAACGAGCTTTCACGTCGGCCCATTCAGTGTCGAGAATCGAAAAATAGACGGAGTCTCGTCTGTAACCGTCTGGTAGGATGCGGTGATTGCGTAATGTCCCCTCGCGCACCGCTCCAAGACGGGCGATCGCCGCTTGCGAGCGGAGATTGCGCGCATCCGTTTTCAGTTGCACACGGATGCAACCGAGCGTTTCAAACGCATAGCGGAGCAGCAGATATTTGCATTCCGAGTTGACTTGACTGCGCCACACGCTAGGATGTAACCACGTCCAGCCAATCTCAAGCCCTCGGTGGGGAATCGAAATATCGAGATAGCGTGTGCTGCCGATGATACGATCTGTTCCCTGCTCGATGATCACAAAAACCAGCTCCGTGCCTTTCGCCACCTGTTCGATCGCTTCTTCAATAAAAAATTGCGCCTTTGCCAGCGAATCGATCGGATAGGGCAAGTACGTCCAAATTTCCTCCGCTTGGGCAGCTTCATACAGCCCTACCGCATGTTCCAGTGTGATCGGTTCCAGCCGAACATGCGACCCAGTCATGCTGATCAGCTCCAGTTTAACGCTCATCTTCCTCATCCTCTCTTCGGCCAGCAGGTTTGCCGTTCATTAGATCGGCTCCCTCCCCAATCTGGGGCAGTTCACCAGACCTGCACTTGTCCGCGACCATCTCCTGATTCCCGAGTGTTCGCAGGTACACACGCTGATTCTTCCCACTTCGTCAGTCGTCCGTAGCAGCAGTTGCACGTTCATGATCAACGCTACCTTGTGGCCTTTTGATGTAACATCGACTCTCGTTCCCTCATTATAACGTCCATTTACTACCAGTCGCAATTGCAGGTACACCCTCTGTAAATTATCCCCAAAAGAAACAACTGTACAACTCTCGGCAGGATCTTTGCACCGCTTCCAGCCATTCGTCGATCTGCGGTGCGAGGAGCAGTACCATGTTGTTATAGCTAGTAACTGCATTTGTTCCTCGTCCTCGTTCTGTCGCTCATGCCCCCTTGCGGTTCAACCGAAACGATCCGAGCTACAAGCCACTCTTTCACTCTTTCACTCTTTCACTCTTTCACTCTTTCACTCTTTCACTCTTTCACTCTTTCACTCTTTCACTCTTTCACTCTTTCACTCTTTCACTCTTTCACTCTTTCACTCTTTCACTCTTTCACTCTTTCACTCTTTCACTCTTTCACTCTTTCACTCTTTCACTCTTTCACTCTTTCACTCTTTCACTCTTTCACTCTTTCACTCTTTCACTCTCTACCACCGCACCGCCATGCGAGGAGTAGCCGTTCCCCCGCACAACAACTTCAAGTCCTTTCAAGTCAAGCGAACCGTTTCAGGCTATAATAAAAGCAAATGCTACCAACAGCCAAGGAGGAATACTCATGAACCAGACGATCGACCTGTTGCAGGGTCATCGCTCCATTCGCAAATTCAAACCAACAGCACTGACTGAAGAGCAGATCCAGACGATCGTTCACTCCGCGCAGATGGCCTCTTCCAGTTCCAACATCCAAGCGTACAGCGTCATCGGCGTCACCGATCCGGCGTTGAAAAAGCAACTCGCCCACCTCGCAGGCGACCAGAATTATGTGGAGGAGTGCGGTCTGTTCCTCGTTTGGTGCGCCGACCTCTATCGCTTGCAACAGGCTTGTGCCAAACATGGCGTGGAGATGCAAAAACAATATGTAGAAAGCTTTCTCGTCGCGACTGTCGATGTGTCCTTGGCGGCACAAAATGCGGCGTTGGCAGCCGAATCGCTGGGCCTTGGCATCGTCTATATCGGTGGCATCCGCCAAAATCCGGCCGGCGTCACCGAACTGCTCAACCTGCCGCAGTTGGTCTTCCCGGTCTTTGGCATGTGTGTAGGCGTTCCTGACCAGGAGCCTTCACCTCGTCCGCGCCTGTCCCGCGATGCGGTGTACCATGAAAATACATACCGGACAAGCCAAATCACGGCTGGCATCGACAACTACGATCAAACGATGCACGACTACTACCGCGAACGCAGCGGCGGCAAGCTCGACACCAATTGGTCGAAACAGATTTCCGAAAAATATGCCCATCCATCCCGCGCTCATCTACGCGCGTTTCTCGACGATCAAGGGTTTGGATTTGAGTAAACAAAAAGGGAAACGGCCGCTTCTCCGTTTCCCTTCTTTCTTCATTAAACAGCCGGTCTGAAAAATAGCACGCCTAGCACCATCGCCGCTAAGATCACATACACTGCGTCGATCTTCAGCCAGAAGATCGCAAGCATTGCGATCACACCCATCGCGATCGGTTTCCAGTCGATGAACGTGCCTCCTTGAGAGGACTGCCATGCCGTTTGCAAGAGAAGCACGACGACGACGGGACGAACCGCATTGATCAATCCCTTGAGGTACGGACTGTCTTTGTACGTCAACAACAGTTTGACGAGAACAATCACCGCGATCGCCGTCGGAGCCACCATACCAATCAGTGCAGAGACAGCGCCTAGAATTCCAGCAACTTTAAAGCCAACAAACGCGGACAACTTCGTCGCGATCGGCCCGGGCAAGGTATTGGCGATCGCCAGCGCGTCAGTGAATTCCTGGTCGGTCAACCAACGGTATCGCTCGACCACTTCCGTTCGAATCAAGGGGATCGCACTCGGTCCCCCGCCATACCCGAGCAGGCCTGCACGCGCCATCGAGATAAATAGGTCCCAAATGGACATACTCCTCACCTCCCTCCCAGTACAGCCATCACTGCCTTATAATTTCATACCCATTCGGCTCTTGTACCGCTTGAGCAACATCTGGCAGTCAACGCGAGATATCCCCGGCATCGCATAGAGCTTTTCCAGCAAAAACTTTTGTAACTCCTGATTGCTTGTAAAAATTCCGTGCATGTGTAGTGTGCTCGGCCCCGTCATGTGGTACAAACTGGTTACCGCTGGCTCTTTGGACAACTCCTCCGCCACATGGTCCAAAAACTGCGGTTCAATATCGACGTTGAAAAACGCCGAGACCTGAATTCCCACCTTTGCCGGGTTGATCACCACCGTGAAACGCTCAATTACGCCCGCTTCCATCATTGCATTGATTCGCGCCTGCACCGCCACTCGCGAGACGCCAATCATTTTCCCTAAATCTGTGTACGAAATCCTACCGTTTTCATGCAGTGCTTCAAGTATGTTCCTGTCGAGTTCATCCATTTCAAATGGTGGCATCTGCTCTTGCTCCGAATAGACATAGACCATAGTTCAATATCCCCCTGCTCCCATTGCTGAAATTTCTATCGCTTCAGCTTCGGATCAAGCACTTCACGAATCCCGTCCCCCAACAGGTTAAAACCGAGCACAACGAGGAAGATCGCAATCCCTGGCCAGACTGCCAGCAGTGGTTCGATGTTCAAATATCCCTGTGCGATGTGCAGCATCGAGCCCCAACTCGGCTCTTCCGGAGAGGCACCAAGTCCCAAATAGGACAGGCCCGCCTCTGCGATGATCGCCGAAGCCATCGCCAGCGTGATTTGGACCAGCAATGGGCCCATCGAGTTCGGCAACACATGCTGGAACATGATCCGCATGTTGCTCGCCCCGATCGCTTTTGCCGCCTGCACAAATTCCAGTCCCCGGACTGTCAGGACCTGTGCCCGCGTAATGCGGATAAAGGACGGTAAAAATCCGAGTCCGATCGCAACCATCGCATTTAAAAATCCACCGCCAAGCGCTGCGGCCATCGCCAGAGCCAAGATCATGGACGGAAATGCTTGCAACGCATCGACAATTCGCATGACGATCCACTCATCCCAAAAGCCGCGATAGTATCCGGTGAACAGTCCGATCGGCACGCCAATTAACACCGCAATGCCGACTGAGATCACCGCTGCTTCCAAGGAGAGACGAGACCCGTATACCAGACGGGAAAAGACATCTCGTCCCAGATCATCTGTACCAAACAGATGTCCATCTCCCGGTTTCGCGAGAATGGCATTATAATCCTGCTCATAAATGTCATGAGTGGCCAGTAAGGGAGCAAAAATGGCCGTCAGAATCAGAATCCCGATGATCAAGGCGCCAACGATCGCCAGTTTATTTTTGGCGAAGCGGCGGAAAAAGAGCCTCCATTGGCTTTCCGAAGCGGGCGCTTTCTGCACGACCGCCTCAGATTGACCGACTGCTGTTCCACTCATTGTTCCGCCCCCTTCCCAACTTTAATGCGCGGGTCGATCACCGCATACAGAATATCGACGAGTAAGTTAACGACGACAACCATCAGCGCAGACACGAGAATTGCACCTTGCACCGTTACAAAGTCGCGATTGTAAATCGATTCGATGATCAACTTACCGAAACCTGGGATCGAGAAGATCGATTCAGTGATGACCAGACCCCCCAGCAGCCCGGCCACGATCAGACCGGAAGTGGTCACGACCGGTACCAGCGCATTTTTCAGCGCGTGACGGAAGATGACAAACGACTCTTTGTGCCCTTTCGCATAGGCGGTGCGGATGTAATCGGCATGCATGACCTCCAGCAGCGCACTGCGCAGCATCCGCATCAAGATTGCCGATTCGCGCAAACCGGTCGCCAACATCGGCATGATCATCGCGGCCAAGTTTGCCAACGGATTCTCCGTAAACGGCACATAGCCAGACGCGGGAAGCCAACCAAGCTTGACCGCAAAGAAGACGATAAACATCATACCCAGCCAAAAGTGTGGGACACTCATCCCGCCCAAAGCGAAGAACGTTGAGGTGTAATCGACCCAGGAGTTCGGTCGGACCGCCGAGAGAATTCCCGCCGGTACGGCGATCAAAAGCGCGATCACAAACGTACCGAGCGTCAATTCAAGCGTGGCAGGCAAGCGCTGCCAGATCAGTTCGGCTACCGGGGTCCGATCGACCAGCGATCGACCGAGGTCGCCCTGCAACACACCGCCGAGCCATTTCAAATACTGCACCACGATCGGATCATTCAGCCCCAAGTTGGCACGCATCGCCTCGATCGCTTCCGGCGTCGCTTCCTGCCCCAAGATGACAGTCGCCGGGTCGCCAGGCAGCAGATGAAGTAGAGAGAAGACCATGATCGTTACCAATAGAATGACTGGAACAGCGAGCAACAGCCGCCTGACCAGAAATGTCATGAAAATCCTCCTCCTTTCTCAATACTCAAGCCGGATTATTTTTTCGAAAGTTTGACGGTACGGATCAAACCATCCGGCACGTAGGTGAAGCCTTCAACCGAATTGGACAGACCGAAGACGTTGTGATCATGGTAGAAGTAGATGTACGGCACTTCATCATTCAGAATGCGCATCGCTTCATCGTACTTCGCTTTGCGTTTCGCTTGATCGCCTTCTACACGCGCTTCTCCCAAAATTCGGTCAACTTCCTTGTTGCTGTAACGCGGGTAGTTGTTCGAACTGCCAGTCACTGCAAAATCATAGATGTTGAGGTCTGGGTCCGGTCGTCCGCTCCAGCCGATCGCAACCGCTTCATAGTTGGCAGTCTTCGCTTGTTCGAGCATCGTCCCGAACTCCACTTTTTCCAGGTTGACGGTGATGCCAGCTGGCTTCATCATGTTTTGGATCATTTGACCTACTTGTTGGTTGGTCGGAGAAGTACCGATCTTCAAGGTGAAGGTGAAGCCAGACTCTTTACCCGCTTTTTTCAAAAGCTCTTTTGCTTTATCAACGTTCGGTTGTTCCGATTTGTCAGAATCTCCGTATGCAAATTGGCTCTTCGCAAACGGCGAGTGGGCCGGAGAACCTGCCCCAGAGAGCACAACTTTAACGATCGCATCGCGGTCGATCAGCAGGTCAACCGCTTGGCGCAGCTCTTTGACATCAAACGGAGCTTTGGTCGTGTTCAGATGCAGACCTTGGTAACCTTGACCCGATTCGTTGATGACCGAGATCTTCGTATCATTTTTCGCATTTTCGATCTCTTTGAACGGGAATTTGTTGGTGATGTCTACTTGACCGCTCTTCAAGTTCATCAGCGCCACGTTCGCATCATTCATGATCTTGTATTCGACTTTATCGAGGTAAGGAAGGCCTTTTTGCCAATAGTTCGCGTTCTTCTCGAGCGTGATCGAAGAACCTTTTTGGCGCTCTTTATAGACGAATGGGCCAGTGCCAATCGGATGATTGAGGAAATCTTCGCCGTATTTTTCAACGCCCGCCGGGGAAACCATCATCCCTGCACGGTCGGTGAGTACAGACAGGAACGGTGCGTAAGGTTGTGACAGATCGACCTTGACGGTGTACGGATCGCTAACCGTTACTTTCTCGACCGAATTCAACTCGTTCTTGCGGTTCGACGCTTTGTCCATGTTGCGCTCAAAGTTGAACTTGACCGCTTCGGCGTTAAAATCGGTGCCGTCGTGGAATTTGACGCCTTGTTTGAGCGTAAAGGTGTAGGATTTTTGATCGGGTGAAACATCCCATTTTTCAGCCAGCATCGGGATGATGTCGCCTTTTTCATCCAGATCGACCAGTTTGTCGAAGATGCTTTGGAAGACCATGCGATCGACAAGCGCCGTGGAGGAGAACGGGTCCAGTTTCGGCGGATCTGAGTCAAGCGAGATGCTCAAAGTGCCGCCAGTTTTTTGCGCAGTGCCGCTACCTTCTGATTTCGGATCGGATGCGGCAGGTTTATCACCGCAGCCAGCGGCCAGCAGGGAGCCCGCCAAGAGGATGGAAAGTGCGATTTTACCTTGTTTAATTTTCATTTTTGTTCTACACCCTTTCATTACGATGCGTAATCAAAAACAAAGAATCGCTTTCGTTTCGTATCACTATACACGCACCGAAAAGATAAATCAATCAGAAAATTCAACCTTGACTAAACAAAAAGTTTTTGAGAAAGTATTCGTAATTCTTTTAAGAAAAAGTTGGAGAGCGGGGTCGAGATGAAGATGAACAACCTGCTGGAGATCACTGGACTAAAGACGCATTTTATTGGGGAAGGTCGCGTCAACCCTGCCGTAGACGGCGTGGATTTTGCAGTCCGCAAAGGCGAAACGCTGGGGATCGTCGGTGAATCTGGATGCGGAAAAAGCGCCACCTCACTGTCGGTCATGCGCCTGCTTCCAAAGACGGGTGCCTTGATCGCAGGCGGTGAGATCCGTTATAAAGGGAACAATCTCTTGGAGCTCTCCGAAGCTTCGATGCGCAAGGTGCGCGGAAATGAGATTGCCATGATCTTTCAAGAACCGATGACTTCGCTTAATCCGGTGTATACGATCGGACAACAGCTGTCCGAGTCGGTCATGTTGCATCTTGGTTATTCAAAACAAAAGGCGCGGGAGCATTCCGTCTCGATGTTGAAGAAGGTAAACATCCCACGCGCTGAGAAGATTCTAGATGAATACCCGCATCAGCTTTCTGGCGGGATGCGCCAGCGGGTGATGATCGCGATGGCGATGAGCTGTGAGCCGGAGCTCTTGATCGCCGACGAACCGACGACGGCGCTCGATGTGACGATCCAAGCGCAGATTTTGGATCTGATGCGCGAACTGAAAGAGAAGCAAGGCACGTCGATCATGCTGATCACACATGATCTGGGCGTCGTGGCCGAGATGTGTGACCGCGTGGTGGTCATGTACGCAGGTCAAGTGGTCGAGGAAGCGGATGTCTATACGCTGTTCGACGCTCCCGCTCACCCGTACACACAAGGCTTGATGCGCTCGATCCCCAAGATTGATCAAGATCAAGAACGACTCGATTCGATCCCAGGCAACGTACCTTTGCCAGGCTCAGTAACGAGCGGTTGCCGCTTTGCATCACGCTGCCCTTATGTGGAAGCGCGCTGCCTGGCCGAGATGCCTCCCCTCATCAAGTTGGATCATGGACAGCAATGCCGTTGTTGGTTGCATGCTGGCAACGCAGACAAGGAGGTATCCGCATGAGTGCCCTTTTAGAAGTAAAAGGATTGAAGAAATATTTTCCGATCCGCGACGGGGTCTTGTCGAAAGTGCAAAGCCATGTCAAAGCGGTCGATGATGTTTCCTTCGTAGTGCAGGAGGGTGAAACGCTCGGCATCGTCGGTGAGTCTGGCTGTGGCAAATCGACCACAGGGCGTGCGATCATGCGCTTGTCAGAACCTACGGCGGGCGAGGTCTGGTTTCAAGGCCAAAATTTGATCGAATTGAAGGACGATGCGATGCGGAAAATGCGTCGCGATTTGCAAATCGTCTTTCAGGACCCGTTTGCCTCGCTGAATCCGCGGATGACGGTCGGTGCGATCTTGGAGGAGCCGCTGAAGATTCATGGCTTGGCTTCGGCAGCTGAACGCAAAGAGCGCGTGCTGGAGATTTTGAAGATCGTCGGTCTGACCGAACAGCATGCGTCGTACTATCCGCATCAGTTCTCCGGCGGTCAGCGCCAGCGGATCGGGATTGCCAGAGCGCTGATCACCAAACCGAAGCTGGTCATCGCCGACGAGCCGGTCTCGGCGCTCGACGTGTCGATTCAATCGCAAATCTTGAACTTGATGAAAGACCTACAGGAGCAATTTGGCCTGACCTATCTCTTTATCTCTCATGACTTGTCGGTCGTGCGACACATTTCGGACCGCGTTGGCGTGATGTATCTCGGACGGCTGGTGGAGTTGGCCCCTAAAGGGCTGATGTATGCAAATCCGCTGCATCCCTATACGCGTGCGCTGATGTCGGCCGTGCCAAGTCCAAATCCGCGTGAAAAACGGGAACGCATCATTTTGACGGGCGATGTGCCGAGTCCGGCCAATCCGCCGACAGGATGTGCGTTTCATACACGGTGCCCGGTTGCGATCGAATCGTGCAAATCGGAGCGCCCGGTGATGAAAGAAACACAGGAAGGGCACTTCGTAGCCTGCCACCTGTATTAGAAAGGGGAATCTCCGATGAATTTTGATGCTTTGCATCATCCATACGGATCGAAGCGAATGACCGCATATGCTCGCAATGGGATGGTCGCTACGTCACAGCCGTTGGCGGCACAGGCGGGGTTAGAAGTTTTGCAAAAAGGCGGCAATGCGATCGATGCAGCGATCGCTACAGCTGCCGCACTTACCGTAGTCGAGCCAACTTCGAACGGGATTGGCGGCGATGCGTTCGCCTTGGTCTGGGTGAAAGGTGAACTCCACGGGTTGAATGCGAGCGGTCCAGCTCCGCAAGGGATTTCGATTGAAGCGCTGGAAAAGGCGGGCGTCAAAGAGATGCCGAAATATGGCTTTCTTCCCGTCACCGTGCCGGGAGCTCCCAGTGCGTGGGCCGCGCTGTCCGAAAAGTTTGGGCGACTGCCGCTGACCGAAGTGTTAGCCCCGGCCATTCGCTATGCGGAAGAAGGGTATCCGCTCTCCCCTATTTTGGCCTATTATTGGGAACGCGCATTTGCCACGTTCTCCAAGCAGTTGAAAGGTGAGGAATATGAGTCTTGGTTTGCAACATTTGCGCCGGACGGTCGTGCGCCGCAAGTCGGGGAGATCTGGAAGTCGCCAGGTCATGCAGAGACACTGCGACTGATCGCGGAGACGAAGGCAGAAGCTTTTTATCGCGGCGAGTTGGCGGATAAAGTGGATGCGTATTCGCGGGAGTATGGCGGATACATTCGGAAGGAAGATCTGGCAGCATATCATCCGGAGTGGGTGAAGCCGATCGGTGTGAACTATCGCGGCTATGACGTTTGGGAGATTCCGCCGAATGGGCATGGGCTGGTCGCACTGCAAGCGTTGAACATCTTGAAGGGCTATGAGTTTACGCAGCGAGATTCGGTCGATACGTATCATAAGCAAATCGAGGCGATCAAGCTGGCGTTTGCCGACGGTCAGAAGTACATCACCGATCCGACCAAGATGACCGTTCGCGTCGAGGACTTGCTGTCGGACGCTTATGCGGATGAGCGGCGCAATTTGATCGGCCACTCGGCACTGACTCCGGTCGCAGGCGAACCGCCGCGCGGTGGGACCGTCTATCTGGCGGCGGCTGACGGCGAAGGCAATATGATCTCGTTCATTCAGAGCAATTACATGGGCTTCGGCTCCGGTCTGGTCGTGCCTGGCACAGGGATCGGTTTGCAAAACCGCGGTCACAACTTCTCCCTCGACCCGACGCATGACAACCGCTTGGAGCCAGGGAAAAAGTCGTATCACACGATCATCCCAGGCTTCTTGACCAAAGGCGATCAGGCGGTCGGACCGTTTGGCGTGATGGGCGGCTTCATGCAGCCACAAGGTCACGTACAGGTCGTGATGAACACGGTTGACTTCGGACTGAACCCGCAGGCAGCACTCGATGCCCCGCGCTGGCAATGGATGAAAGATAAGCAGGTGGAGATCGAACACTCCACGCCCGATCATATTGTTCAGGCGCTGGCGGCGCGCGGTCATGGCGTGAGTTGGGCGGTCGGTTCGGGCAGTTTCGGACGCGGACAGATCATCTGGCGCAATCCGGAGACGGGCGTGCTGATGGGCGGGACAGAAGCGCGGACGGACGGATGTGTCGCTTCTTATTAGAAGCGAACACCGATAGACTTCGCTTTCTCGCTCAAGATGATCGACACATTTTATTTCAACAAAGCGGTATGCCGATCTGTTCATTCGGCATACCGCTTTTGATTTGTGTTCTGGTACAATGTGGGTACTAGATGCGCATTCAGGAGGTACATATGTTAGAAGTAACAGGATTGACCGGTGGCTATAAGGCAGACGTTCCAGTGATCAAAGATGTCGAGCTGACCGTGCAGGCCGGCGAGTTGGTTGGGATGGTCGGGATGAACGGAGCCGGAAAATCGACGGTGATCAAGCATGTGCTGGGGCTGATCGAGCCGTTGGCGGGTACAGTTTCCTTACATGGTGAGACGTTAGCGAGCAATCGGGCTTTGTTCCGGTCGCAGATCGCCTACGTGCCAGAAACGCCCAAGCTCTATCCCGAGTTGACGCTGCGTGAACATTTGCAGCTCACCGCGATGGCTTACGGGTTGGATGAAGCCGTCTACGAGGAGCGTTCGGAGCGGCTGTTGCAAATTTTTCGGATGAAGGATCATTTGGACGCATTTCCAGGGACGTTTTCAAAAGGGATGCAGCAGAAGGTGATGATCCTCTGCGCATTTTTGCTCCAGCCCGCCCTGCTGATCGTCGATGAGCCGTTTGTCGGGCTCGATCCGCTGGCGATTCATGCACTATTAGAGTTGCTGGAGGAGATGAAAGCGCAAGGGACGGGGATTCTGCTGTCCACTCATATTCTCGGCATGGCGGAAAAGTATTGCGATCGCTTTGTGATGATGAGCCGCGGTGTGGTCGCGCTGTATGGGACGATGGACGAGATGCGGGCCCAGTCCGCGATGCCTGGAGCGACGCTTGATGAGCTGTTTGTGCGTGTTGTGAAGGAGTCGTCGCAATGAGGAACTTGCCGGACTTGTTCTCCCACCGCTTGAAGACCTCCTGGACGAACGGGCTGGTCTACCTCTTGAAAGCGGGTCGCAATGTCGCCTTGCCGATGTCGGTGCCGTTTGTGGCGGTCGGAGTGGCTTTTGTCTATCGGTATTTGTTGGAATGGGTGCCCGCTTCGTTTCCCTCGGAGCTTTTCTTGGCGGTGGTGCTGGCCTACTATTTGACAAAATGCACGATCCGGACTTTCATCAAGGAGCCTGATTTGGTGTTTTTGCTACCTGCCGAGGCGCGCATGAACACCTATTTTCAACGCGCGGTGCGGTATAGCAGTTGGATGGGAGCGCTAAGTTTTACGTTTGTGATCGGGCTTGCCCTACCTTTTTACTTATTTGAAATTGGTGATCTCACAGGATTTGTCTTCGTGTGGTTGTTGCTGTTGGTCGTCAAAGTCTGGAACGTGCAAGAACAATGGCGGAGCATCGCTTGGAAACAGCCTGCTTGGCAGACCGGGCTGCGCTTTCTGGCAAATGTCGGAGTGGTGTGGTTGATCCTGCAAGGGTTCTGGTATGCGGTGTTCTTCCCAATCTTGCTGTTCCTTGTCCGCAGGCGCTGGCCGGATGGGTATCCATGGTCGGAGCTGTTCACCTTGGAGAAAAAGGTGGTGGCGAAGTATCTCGCGTTTGCCAACTTCTTTGTGGATGTGCCCGAAATTCAGAACCGTGTGCGCGAGTGGAAGCTGCGTCAGTTGCCGTGGGAACGCGGGAACCCGTATTTGTTTTTGTACACGCGGACATTTTTACGACATAGCGAGTATTCCGGGATTGCCCTGCGGATCACGCTGACTGCGTTTGTCGGGTTGTTTTTTGTGACGAATCTGTGGGTGGGACTGGGCGTGTATTTGCTGGCCCTGTATGTGACCGGGAAGCAGATGCCGAACCTCGCGACGGAGCGAAAGTATCCCGACGTACTAGCCTTATATCCGCTGGAAGAAGAGGCGAAGTTGAAGGGATATTCACAGTTAGCATTTGGCGTGATGGTCGTGCAGTCTGTGCTGTTGATCCTGCCTGTGCTGATCGCGGGGCTCCCTTGGTGGTATCTACCGAGCGGGCTGGCGCTTGCTTATCTGCTGGCGTTCTATGACCTACCGACAAGATTCCGGGAACGGATGGACGAGAAAAAAACCTGAGTCTGGTGAACGACCAGCTCAGGTTTTTTGTGTGCATGGCTCCCAGCACACTCGACTTTCGGTTCGCCTACTCGGAATGCTGGATTGCTGTGCGAATCGCCGTCGCCAGTTGTCCAGGCGCAAGGTCTTCTCCTAAGTGGATCTTCTGCTCCAGATGAACAAAGCCGCTGGGGCCTTCGTTCTTGGTGGGAACCACATAGTAGCCATCTGTAGGAGTCCAACCGACATCGACCAGTTTCATCTCGCGGATCGCCTCCGCAAAGCTACTCACGTTGAGATGTTTTTCGAGCACCGATCGTGACGAGCTGTCGTCCGGCTCAATGCTGTTCCATTCGTCCAGCGCTTGAAAGGCTTTCGCTTCTAACTTTTCATCAGAAAACCCGGCCGCCAACACATGGACGATGTCTAGATTGTACGCGCCACCCCAAAGCTTTTTTGAGGTGCCAAAAGGAATGATCAACACCTCTTCTTGTGCTGTGACATAGACCGATATCGTTTTAAAATCTATCGCTTGGCCTCTCAAGTTACGAAAGATTGTTCTGATGGAAGAAAGTTTGGGCAGACCCCACATAGCTGTTCGATCTCCTTGTTTTCGAGTTCAAGTCTCACGCCAGATGGGAAAATAGACGCTAGGACTATTTGTTTCGACAGCACGTGGCAGATGACCTCTAAGGCTTTGTTGAGACCCGCTTCCTATAGTTTCAATGCTTCGCTCACGGCTACCTATTACGCATTTGAAATCAATTAGCTTATCGTGAAAAACAACGTCTTGAAGCTGTCAATTCCAGAGACGTCTTAGTAAATATCTACTTTATGATATACTGAAACACAATAGATATTCAGTAAGGATGTGAGACAATGGAATTTCAGCCTTGGCCAGTCATAATTTTTTGGTTGCTGTCGAATGTTGCTTTTCTCGTACTGCTCTATTTTATCCTTCGCAAATATTGGAACAAATCATCGAAAAAGAAGTCCTGAGCTATACGCTCAGGACTTCTTCTTTTGACAGCACATGGCGGATGATGTCCAGTGCCGTGTCGATATCCTCTGTTGTCACGCCCGAATGGGTCACCGCACGGATGCGGCCATGTCCGAGTTCCGCGATGTTCAGACCCGCTTGGCGGCACTCTTCAACAAAGCGCTGCCACGTATATCCTTCTGCTGTGACGCGGAAGAAGACGATGTTGGTCGGGACGTCCATGTCCACTTCGATGCCTTCGATCTGGCTCAAACCTTGGGCCAGACGGCGTGCGTTCGCATGGTCATCCGCGAGGCGATCCACCATTTTTTCCAGCGCGATGATCCCAGCGGCTGCCAAGAGACCCGATTGGCGCATGCCGCCACCGAGCATTTTGCGCAGGCGGTACACTTTTTCGATAAACTCGGCCGTGCCGACCACCATCGAGCCGACCGGAGCGGACAGCCCCTTGGAGAGGCAGAATTGGATCGAGTCCGCATACTGCGCGACTTCGCAAACTGGCACGCCAAGCGCGATCGCTGCATTGAAGATGCGCGCACCGTCCATATGCACGGGCAGTCCTTTGCTGGCCGCGAACTGATGCACCTCTTCCAGATAGGATAACGGCAACACTTTGCCGCCCATCCGGTTGTGCGGGTTTTCGATGGTGATCAGCGAAGGGAGCGCAAACTGCGGGTCGCTCGTGTCGTCGGGGAAAGCTTTGGCCAAGTCTTCGATCAACAGCGTTCCGTCCGGCTGAGTCGGGATCGGCTCGTACATGATCCCGCCACAGACAGATGCGCCCGCCGCCTCGTAGATGTAGATGTCCGTCTCGTTGCCGACCAACACTTTCGAGCCGCGCGGGCAGTGCGCCATCAGCGAGGCGAGGTTGGCCATCGTGCCGCTCGGCATGAAGATGGCCGCTTCTTTGCCGAGCATTTCGGCGGCGAGCTGTTCAAGCTGTTTGACGGTCGGGTCTTCCCCGTAGATGTCATCGCCTAGCGCCGCCTTCGGAATCGCTTCGAGCATTTCTTCTGTTGGCAAGGTAAATGTGTCACTGCGTAATTCGATCATGGTGAGCCTCCGTTTCCTAGTTCTTGACGACCGCTGCTTCCAGCACGACGCCGATTTTCTCCAGCGCCGTATCCAAAGCGGTCGTCGTCTCTTCATACGTGTCGCCTTTGACGATGATCGAACCGAGGCGGTGGTAAGCGTTCTGCGGCGGTTGGACCGCTTGGCCCGGTTTGCCCGTGACGATCACCTGTTGTACGCCCGCAGAGTTTTGTGCCGTTTCTACGCCGCTGATCTCGCGAAGCACCCCTTCTTCGGGCGCCATGATGAACTTGATGCCCGCATGTCCCTGATAAGCGACGACGAGGTCTTTCGGGCCGTCAACGGAGCAACGGATCTGCTGTTCCAGCATGTCCACACCTGTCGCCAAGCGGATCAGCTCCGGGATCATCCCACCTGCCAGACGGGCGTTGATCTCGATGATCTTCGCACCTTCCTCCGTCAGCTTGAGTTCGGTGTGGGTCGCGCCGTTTTTCACGCCGACTGCGGCCAGCGCTTTGCTGACCGTAGCGCGAATCTCCGCTTCGACCTCCGGGGCAAGTTTCGCCGGGAAAATGTGGCGGGATTCGACGAAGTAAGGGAACCCGGTCAAGCTCTTTTCGGTGATGCCGATGCAGGTGGTCTTCCCTTCCCACGTGAACATCTCAACCGAATATTCGGGTGCATCCACATACTCTTCGATCAGCACGGTCTGCGCCGTCGCTTGTCCACGCATATTGGTGGTGACCGCCAGGATTTTCAGCGTGTGTTGCTCCACTTCTTCCAGCGTGTTGCAGAGCAGCACATCGTTGGAACCGGAGTCGTCGGCCGGTTTGACCACACAGGGAACGGGGACGCTTGCCAGCGCTTGTTCGAGGTCGCTCTGCCCTTTGACGATCGCAAAGCGCGGCTGACCGACGCCCGCTTGGTCCAGCGCTTGCCGGGTCAGCGATTTGTTGCGCGCGGTGCGCATCGCTTCCGGCGGGTTGCCCGGCAGACCGTAGTCGGTAGCCAGCGTCGCCACCGCTTCGAGGTAAAACTCGGAGGTGGTCGCAAATCCGCAGATCTCTTCGATGGCAACGTTTGCTTCGATCGTTTGTTTCAGAGCTTCGATGCTGTTCGTGTCACAGACGATCACTTCGCTCCCCGTCTCTTCCAGACCGAGGTAGCGCTCCGGTTTGTTGCACAAAAAAATCGGTGTCAGGCCCCAGCTCACCGCTTTTTTCAGCGCGAGCATGCCCGTCCCGGTGGTGTTCGATTCAACGAACAGCAGTTTCTTCTTCATTCACGTTGGCTCCTTTTACTTCGATCTTGGCGTAGGACCAGGAGGTGACGACCGTGTCATAGGAAACGTGAGCCGGGTCGTCTGGCAAATGCAGGCGGTTGACGCCCTTATCGATGCGGTACGCTTCGCTGTAGATCGAGTCTACATAGCGGTCGCCGCGATCCGGGAAGATGGCGAGCACTTTTTGGTCCTCCCCGACTTGGCTTGCGATCCAGCGCGCGACGGCGAAGACCGAACCGGAGGAATTCCCGGCGAAGATTTTTTCTTCCTGAGCCAGTTGCAAGGTGGCGGCGAACGCCTCTTCATCGTTCAGCCAGTGAATCTCGTCCATCACGGCAAAATCGACGTTGGGTGCGACGAGCGAGTTGCCAAGGCCGCCTTGCAAGCGCTTGGGGTTGTCAGGCTGACCGAAGATGACCGATCCGGTCGCATCGACAGCTACCACTTTCAGATCGGGGTTGTACGCTTTCAAAGCGCGCGCCGTGCCGGAGAGCGAACCGCCCGAGCCGACGGCGGCGACGAGGATGTCCACAGGGCCGATGTCTTCCATCACTTCGGCTGCCAGTTCGCGATATGCGCCCGGGTTGTCCGGATTTTCGTACTGTCGCGGCCAGAAAGAGCCCGGATGCTCTTGCAAGAGCTGCTCCAACAGTTCGAGGCGGGAACCTTGCCAGCCACGGTCTGGAGACATTTTCTCCACGATGTGCACCTGACAGCCGAGCGAGGTCAGCTTGGCCTCCGTGATCGGGTCGATGCGCGGGTCGGTAACGATGTGCACGGGGTGGCCTAGGTAGGTGCCGACGATCGCCACGCCTGCTGCCATCGTGCCGGAGGAGCTTTCGATGATCGGCGCGCCATCTTGCAGGATGCCTTTGCGCTTCGCTTCGAGAATCGCATTTTTCGCCACGCGATCTTTCATCCCAAACGGGTTGAGCAGTTCAAGCTTGGCATAGACCTGCCCTTTGGCACGGTCGTTCAAACGCAGTTTGACAAGCGGGGTCTTGCCGATCGCATCGATGATATCTTGACGAAGCATGGAGTCCAGTCCTTTCTGTCGATCAGGTCTATTTGAGCAGCTCTTCCACAAGATCGAACGCATGTTGCACGGCCACCTTGCGCTCCTCGATCATCTGCTGTAACTGTTGCGTTTCAGTTTCCTGCACGGCTAACAGTTCGCGCATCCGCTCGGGCGAAGTCGCCCCGACCGATTTTTTGACCTGTAGGTTGTAATCGGTATCGAACGCTTGGCGAAGCTGTTCTTCGGTCAGCGACACATCGAGACCCATATCCCCTGCCGCCGTCTGCAGGAGGTTGAGATCGACGGTGGTCGGCTTGAGCCCGTTCTCGATCGCAGCCATGATGTAGCGCCCAGAGAGGACCTGCGCTTTGCGGTAGGGCACACCGCCGTGCAAAGCCAGCATGTTGGCCAGCGTAAAACCGCCAAAATACTCGCGTTCGCAGATCGCGCGCATCCGCTCTTCCTTAAAGGTCAGATTCTCGATGACGGCGGTGAACAGCTTGAGTGCCGAGCGCATCGTTTTGAACATCGTCAGGACGTTCGAACCGGCCTCTTTGGACGTTTCGACCAGATTGGTGTAGGCGGTGTTGCGCTGCCCCATCGCAAAGTCCATATAGTACGCCGAAATGTGTGCGATCCGGCCTCGGATACGCTCAAGGATCGGGAAATTTTTCTTTTGCGGCATGGCAGACGAAATACCTGCAAGTTGGTCTGGCAGGTCGATCAGGCCATATTCGGTACTGCCCCACGCGATCAGATCGGTCACGACGCGGGAGAGGTTGACGGAGAACGTGGACAGCTCGCCTGCGATGCGCAGGCTCCATTCGCGGTTGGCCACGCCGATCAGCGCATGGCGCACCGGTTCGTGAAAGCCGAGCAGATCGGACATGCGCTTCTGGTCCCACGCCAGTTCCAGTCCTGCCATCGCGCCGGAGCCGAGTGGGCAGCGGTTGATGTCATCATAGATCGACGACAGGCGAGAGATCGTCTTCAAGACCTGCTCATTGACGGCCGCCAGATAAAAGCCCGGCGAGATCACTTGGGCCGACTGGTAATGCGTGTAGCCAGGCATCGGAAGATCGACCGTCTTCTGCGCCAATTGGTGCAGAGCGTGTGAAAAATGGAACAGTTCGTCGATCACCTGCAACAGTTGATCGCGCCCGAACATGATCTGCGCACAGGCTTGAAAATCGTTGCGGCTGCGATCCATGTGCCACGCCGGAGCTTCCTCGGTCATGCGGGTCTCGACAAATCGTTCGATCGCAAAGGCGATGTCCGACATGTTCGCTTGCGGATCTGCGGTGATCGTCTCTGTATTGATCTGTGCAAGCAAAGTGCCGATCTCTCGGCGCGCTTCGGCAGAGACGAGCCCGAGGCGCTCATATTCGAGCGTCATCACTTTTTCTACCAACAGGTACCACGGTAAAAAATGATGCAATTCATAGCTAAATTGCGGTTCCAAAATCTCTTCATGTAAAAGTTGGCTCGGGCCGGAGCTAATGCGTCCGCTTAGCGTCGCCTGTTGCGGTGCGGATGAATTCGTCATATCGGTAAATCACTCCTCGCGTAGCGCTTGCTCGATACGAAATGATTTTAAATTAACCTTACTTTTTAGGCAGTTTCGTTATTTCACAACATTCTACATCTATCAATAGAAACCTGCCGCTTTTAGAATCTTTCAAAGTAAATTATAAATGATTACAAAAACGGGACCCTACGCCAAGGGTCCCGTCTCCGCATGAAAATCATCTTCGGTAAGCGTCATCAACATCGTTTTTTCAATCTCCCCTTCCGTTTGCACAAGCCGGGTGGAGAGATTGATCTTGGCCCGTTCAAAAGCGCTTTCCGCCAAGCGTCCGTTGCCAAAATCAGCATCGGCCAGCGAGCATTCGCGAATCATGTACCGCCACAGCTTTTCTTCGGCCGCTTCGGTCAACACATACTGAGACTGCTCCGCTTTGCGTTTGACGATCTCGACGAGATCGCTCGCCGTGTAATCGGGGAAATGCAGGTGAAAGCGAATCCGACTTTTCAAACCAGGATTGAGCTTGAGCAGTTCTTCCATCTCTTTGGTGTAGCCTGCGAAGATGACGGCGAGATGCTCTTTTTTGTCCTCCATCTCTTTGATCAGCGTGGCGAGCGCTTCTGCTCCAAACTCTTCGCGCTTGCTGCGGGCGAGGGCGTACGCTTCGTCGATGAAGAGGATGCCTCCCAGCGCCTCGTTGATTTTGTCACCCGTCTTCAGCGCCGTCTGCCCCATGTAGCCTGCGACAAGATCTTTGCGTGACGCTTCGACAAAATGGCCTTTGGGCAACAGGCCGAGCACTCGCAGCAGACGTCCGATCAGCCGCGCGACCGTCGTCTTGCCGGTGCCTGGATTGCCTGTGAACGACATGTGCAGGGTGAGCGGGCTGTCTGCGAGTCCAAACGCGGTCCGCTGTTGCTCCAGCGCAAGCATGGCGACCATCCGTTTGATCAGGCGTTTGACTTCTGACAGACCGACCAAGCGATCGAGGTCGCGCAGCACATCATCGAGCGTCTCCGCATCGGGCAGTCCACCCGCTTCAAAATCGGCGGCTGTCAGCGTGGTGTAGGCTTCCGTTGATGGCTCGCCCGTACGATTGCTCGAACGAACCGCATGGTTGATCTTCGCCTTTTCCAGCAGGTTGCGCACCGTGCGCGCATTGCTGAACGAGTCATCGAGCTTTGCGCGTTGGGCGCGCTTGAGCAAGGCGTCTTTGGCCTCCGAGGTCAGGTGATAGTGATCCTGTTTG
The DNA here is from genome assembly GCF_002243515.1 of Tumebacillus algifaecis. Lineage (NCBI taxonomy): Bacteria > Bacillati > Bacillota > Bacilli > Caryophanales > Alicyclobacillaceae > Tumebacillus > Tumebacillus algifaecis. Next base: position 785,860 of record NZ_CP022657.1, on the reverse strand, counting down.
GCGAGATAATCGGCGATGGCGAGCAGTTCATCGTTGTCGTAATCTGGAAAATCGAGATGGAACGGGATGCGTTCACGCAAGCCTTGGTTGAAGGCGAAAAATTCGTTCATCTGCTTTTTATAGCCAGCGACGATGACGACCAGATCTTCGCGGTGGTCTTCGAGCAGTTTGACCAGACCGTTGATCGCGGTGAGGCCGAAGTCTTTGGCCGAATCTTTTTTGAACAAGGTGTACGCTTCATCGATGAAAAGGACTCCGCCTAGCGCGCGTTTGGTGTATTTGTTCAAATTTTGCTCCGTATGACCCATGTAGGCGCCGACGAGCGCACTGCGGTCCACTTCGACCAGATGACCTTTGGAAAGCAGGCCCAGCTCTTGGCAGATCCTGCCGATCAACCGAGCAACGATCGTTTTGCCAGTGCCAGGGTTGCCGAGAAAAGCCATGTGTAGCGTCGGACGTTGGCGAGCGATGCCGAGCGCGTGGAAGCGCTCTTTTTCAAAAGCGGCAAACTGTGCGATGTCGGCGATCTGCTTTTTGACATGTGCGAGGCCGGGTAGCGCCTCGAGCTGTTCCAGTGCGGTCGCGCGAGGCGGGGCGGCTTGCGAGGACGCGCTCCGTGTCATGACACCGTCAGTCTGTTCGCTCATCTCCCGCGTTGTGAGCAGTTCGGCGGTCGCTTTCGGTTGATCGCTTTTGTTTGGTGCTGGGGCCGCCGAATCGGTTGGCCGTTCAGGGCGAGGCCGCAAAGCGAGTTCGGCCAACTCGTTCTCGCGCTCCTCCTGGCTGTCACGAAGCGGTGGAGTCCTTTTGACGCGCTTGTTGTCGGGAGCAGGCGGCAGGTAGATGCTCTTCCACGGAGCGGAATCCTCGCTTTTGCTGGTCGATCTGTTCGTGGCGATGTACAGGTTGGTCAGCGGGTACGGCTTGATCAGGAACTCGCGATGCAGGCCCGTTTTGGCAAACGGCTCAGCGGTGGAGAAGCTGACCGCCGTCTGCCCATAGAGCGTGACGTACAGTTTACTTGGTACAGGCAGTTGTGACAGCCTGTCGAGCAAAGCGCCACGCGGCCAGAGGTAGATGGCGGAGGCGCGGCACTCGGCCGGGTAGGTGTGGTCGCACACGGTCACACCGCCGCCAGGACCTGCGCCGACGCGGACGCGCAGGGCGGTGTCGGTGCATTGTTCAAGCGAGCGGCGCAGCGCGGGAAGATCGTCGATGAGAAAACGCACCTGTTGCGTTGGGTCGGTGCTTGCTTTGGCGGCGAACAGGCGCTCCGTCTCAGCAAACGGCTTGGCGATGAGTTGGCTTGGGAGCAACAGATGCTGGTCGGCTTTTTTCAAGGACAGTGTATTTTTCCGCACGGTGATCGTGACCGCCCCCTGTTGGGCCTGCGCGAACCACTCCACGAGCGGTGCCAGTTTGCGGGCGGTGAGCTTGCAGGTCAAGGTGTGGCGAACCGTGTTGGTTTCGGTGTCGATCGGCATCGTGATCTGATAGACGCTGTCCGCATCCTCCTCGCACAGCGACAAGGTGTGCAATGCGGCGTCGAGGCGCAACCGAACGCTGTGCTCACGGTCTTGGCGGTGTGCGCGCACGGTGACATCCTGAACGGCTGACAGCCAATGTGCGGCGGCGACTTTCACTTTCACTGCTTCCATAGTCGGTTGACTCCTCCCTGTTGCATTCTCGTTGCTCTAGCCTATGCCGATTGGGTAAACGCCTGTGCGCAAGGGACTGATGGAAGCTGACCTGTCACCACACAAAAAAAAGCAGGTCTCCCAGAAGGAGCCTGCCTTTTCCACTTATTCCGCTTGTTTCTTTTGCTGCTCAGCCATGCGCTTTTTCATAAAGATGTAGGTGAAACCCATGATGATCAGCATGTAGGCCGCATAGGTGAGGATCGAGGTCAGTTTGTTGTCTTCAAACGAGTTGCCGACAAACGCGAAGACCAAAATCCGCGGCAGAGCTCCGATCGCCGTTGCCCCGAAGAACAGCGCCCACGGCACTTTCGAAATGCCGCACAAAATGTTGACCACCTGCGTCGGCACGACCGGGACGATACGCACCGCTAAAATGCTGAGAAATGCATTTTTCTCAAAAAACCCTTCATACTCTTTCGCTTTCGGATACTTGTCCAATATCCCCTGCGCAAAGCCGCGAAAGCCGTAGCGCGCCATCAAGAACATGACCGAGGTGCCGAGCAACAGACCGGCCAACGTGATCCCCGCCCCAGTAAACGTCCCAAACACCGCCCCGATCACGCCGACCAGGAAAATGAACGGCACGACCGGGAAGAAGACGCAGATGCTGACCAGCACGACCGAAACCAGCACCGACAAAGCGCCGCCCGCCTCAATGATTTCCAAAAACGGATCTTTATACTGATAACCTAGCACAATAATCGCGACGCACAAGGCGGCGACCAGAATCTTTTTAACCAAAAGAGCCGTTCCCCTTCCTTCTCAATTCGCCTTGGCATTCAGCCTCTTCAAAAGCAGAACGGACCCAGCAGCATGAAACAGGATGCCAACACTGATGTATCACCAGTATACACTCTCCCCCACACCGCTTGCCAGAGATGCTTTCACGCCCCTTGCTGCATTGCCAGTGCTCCTTGGGCCGAAGATCAGGGAGTTCCCCGAGAGCATTCCCGGCAGGAAATCGCTATAATTTGCAGGGAGGGGGTGAAGTCGATGCTGCATGTGCATACGAGGATTCAACGAGAACTGGATCGGCTTCGGACGGAGATCGAAGTGGACTTTGTCGCCATCGCATTAACCGATCCAACCGAGCACGTCATCCGCTTTCGCTTTGTCTCCGGCAACCGCAACGATCGCTACAAGCGCATCGTGCTGCGCCCCGGGAAAGGGCTGGCCGGGACCGTGATCCGCATGGGCCGACCGCTCCTGATGCAATTTACCGAACCGAAAAGTTTGGACGACCCTCGTGAATACTCGATTCTGCTGGCCGAAGGGCTGAAGTCGCTGGTCGGGGTCCCGATGGAAGCGGACGGCGGGTGTGTGCCCAGCATGATGCTGGTCGGCTGCCGCTCCTACCGTGAATTTTCGAACGAGGATGTCGCGCGCATCTTGGCAAAAGCGAATGAACTGCGCGCATGGATACACAGACACGACTTCCCCGTGTATAGTAAGGAAAAAGGACACGAGGGAGTGAATCCATAAAATGAAGTTTCCGCTTACTGAAACGACTCCTTTTCTGGAATCGCTGTTTCAAAATGTTAGCGATGGAATTCTCGTCATCGACAAAGACGGGGCGATCATCGCCGCGAACCACGCCTTCGAAGCGTTGTCCGGCTACTCGACCGAAGAGTTGATCCATAACCTCAACCTGTGTCAGGTCTGCATCGGCATGGCGACTTGCTCGGAGGACATGACCTGTGTCGAGTGCTTCGCCAAACGCCAGAAGATGCCATCCTTTGAAATGTTCGTCCGCACCAAAAACGGCGCACAAATTCCTGTCGCCGCCTCTTCCACCCGCCTGCCAACCGATGGGCTGGGCGCGCTGGTTTTGATTTTGCGCGACATCACCGAACAACAGCGGATGGAACGCGAACGCCATCAGCGACAGTTGACCAACTATGTGATCCAGGCACAAGAAGAAGAGCGCAAACGGATCTCCCGCGACTTGCACGACGGGATCGGACAGGCGCTCTATTCGATCTTGGTCGGGCTTCGCGTCGTCAATCAATTGCCGCTGGAACCGGCCTACAAGGAACACCTCGACGAAGTGCAGAAGCTCACGTCGCGCACGCTGGAAGAGGTGAAAAGCCTGTCGGTCGAGCTGCGCCCTTCTGCGCTCGACGACCTGGGTCTGGTGCCTGCCGTGCGCTCCTACCTCAAGCGATTCGAAGAGACGTTTGGCATCGAAACAACACTGACTGTGGTCGGGCAACGCCGCCGCTATGCGACGACGGTGGAGACCGCGCTGTATCGAATTTTACAAGAGGCGATGACCAACTCGGCCAAATATGCTGACACCGATCAGCTCGCGATCACTTTGACCGATCAGGATGACCAGATCGAAATTTGCATCGAGGACAGCGGAGTCGGCTTTGACCCTGAACATCTGCGGATCAAAGGCACGGGGCTCGGCCTGTTTGGGATGCGCGAGCGGGCCAGTCTGCTCGGCGGCACCGTCAAGATCGACTCGGCGCCTGGCGCTGGCACCCGTATCGGGGTAACAATACCACTCGATGAGAAAGGAGGACCTAAGCATGTCCATTCGTTTGTTGATCGCCGATGACCATGCGATCGTTCGCTCCGGCCTGTCGATGCTGCTCGGGGCGCAAAGCGACATGGAAGTGATCGGCACGGCGGCCGATGGCAAAGAAGCGTTCGATAAAGCGCTGGAATTGCGACCGGACATCGTGTTGATGGACCTCAGCATGCCGCCTGGCGAAAACGGTCTGTCTGCCACCGCTCGACTAAAGGAAGCAGCTCCGCAGATCGACATTTTGGTGTTGACGATGCACGATGACGAAGAGTATCTGTTTCGCGTCTTGCAGGCGGGCGCGTCCGGCTATATTTTGAAAAGCGCACCCGACCTCGACCTGATCAACGCGATCCGCACCGTCCATGTCGGGGCAGCCTATCTCCACCCGACGGCGACCAAATCGTTGATCACCGAGTTTCTCCAGCGCGTGCAAAAAGGGCAGGACGTGGAGAACTTCCATGTGCTGACCGACCGCGAGCAGGAGATCCTGCAATACATCGCCAAAGGCTATTCGAACAAAGAGATCGCCGAGCAATTGATCGTCTCCGTCAAAACGGTCGAGACGCACAAGGCGAAGATCATGGAGAAACTGCAAATGCGAACAAGGCCGGAACTGGTGCGCTATGCGCTGAAAAAGGGTCTGCTCGATTTTGAATAGTTGTTGTACAGCTAATTGTTTTACAGCCAGCTCCCGCGCGGAGCTGGCTGTTTTTTTGTGGCCCGAAGTTCCGAAGTTGATTCAGGGAGTTCCCCCCTCGCCATTCGGGGAGTTCCCCGATACCGCCCGATTCGGGTGAATTTTATACTCAAAGTATGAAATTCGTTGCAGATTCACCGGAGGGAGGAACCGAAGATGGCTCAGATGCAAAAGCAGACGGATGCTGAAATGAACAAGCCCACTGCGCATCGGACGGAAGAAGAGACGTCCCTGCGCGGCACGTTTGCTTCGGTCATGATTTTAGGTGCGCTCATCATCCTCAGTTGGCTGAGCGTATTTTTCCTCTTCCTGGAGCGGCAATAGGCTGCCCTTGGGAGAACAGTTGAGGGGAGGAACACGGACATGCACTTGCATAAATTTGAAAAAATCTGGTTGATCTTTGGCGGAGTGACGTTGGTCGCTTTCATCATCGTGCTGGCGATCAATGCCTTTTCCCACGGCCATCATCCGCCAAGCGATCTGAATCGAGTCGTCCCGGCGATGGTCGATCAAACCGCGCCGTTCGATCAGCCAGGTCTGGTCAAGAAGGGCGAGAACAAATACGACTTGAACATGCCGTCCTTCGCGTTCGGCTATGCTCCGGCGGAACAAGTGATTCCGCTCGGCGCAGAAGTCACGTTTCGCACCACGTCCAAAGATGTCATTCACGGCTTTGCCATTCCCGGCACCAACGTCAACATGATGGTCGTGCCTGGCCATGTCAACACCGCCACGACCACCTTTACGAAAGCGGGGGAATACATGGTCATCTGCAACGAGTACTGCGGCGCAGGACACCACATGATGATGGCCAAGCTCGTAGTGAAATAGCAGAAGTGCAGCTTGAGAAAAGGATGTGAACTTACATGACGACGACAGCAATTCCCAAACGCGACGCCAGCATGAGTCTGGCCTACATCGTCATCGCCTTCTTCGCATTTGGCATCGGCGCCATCGCGGGCCTGCTGCAAGGCTTGGTGCGCGGCGGGATGATCGAACTTCCCGATTGGATGAACTACTATCAGATTTTGACCGCTCATGGCGTATTGATGGCCTTAGTATTTACCACGTTCTTCATCATCGGTTTTATGATCTCTGGAATTTCCAAAACAACGGGCGGACTCAGCACGTTCTCGTTTCGAGCAGGCTGGATCGGCTGGGCGCTGATGTTCTTCGGCACGGCGATGGTCGTAGCGACCATCCTGCTGAATGACGCCTCCGTTTTGTATACGTTTTATGCACCGCTGAAAGCCTCGCCTTGGTTTTACATCGGGGCGGCGCTCCTGATCGTCGGCACTTGGGTGGCGGCACTCGGCATGTTCTCGGCCTACCGCCGCTGGCGCAAAAACAACCCTGGCAAAATGTCGCCTCTGTTTGCCTTTATGTCGATCGCAACGCTTGTGCTCTGGATGATCGCGACGCTCGGCGTGGCGGCCGAAGTTCTGTTCCAATTGATCCCGTGGTCGTTCGGCTGGGTCGCAGAGGTCAACGTCCTGCTCTCGCGGATGCTGTTCTGGTACTTCGGTCACCCGCTGGTCTACTTCTGGTTGATGCCTGCATACATCGCTTGGTATGTCTGCATCCCGAAAATTATCGGCGGCAAACTGTTCTCCGATTCTCTAGCGCGTCTCGCCTTCATCCTGCTCGTGCTGTTCTCGATTCCGGTCGGCTTCCACCATCAGCTGATGGAGCCGGGCATCTCGGAAAAATGGAAGTTTATCCACGTCATTCTGACGCTGGCGGTCGTTGTTCCTTCCCTGCTCACCGCGTTCTCGATGTTTGCCGTCTTCGAAACGGCAGGTCGTCGCAGAGGGGCGAAAGGGCTGTTCGGCTGGTTTACAAAATTGCCTTGGAAAGATGTGCGCTTCTTCGCTCCGATGGTCGGGATGCTGATGTTCATTCCGGCTGGGATCGGTGGCATCATCAACGCGTCGAACCAGATGAACGCGGTCGTGCACAACACGATCTGGGTTGTCGGTCACTTCCATCTGACCGTTGCCACCTCGGTCGTACTGACCTTCTTCGGCATCTCCTACTGGCTCGTTCCGGCGCTGACCGGACGCAAGCTGACCAAATGGGTGAACCGACTCGGCATCATCCAAACGCTGATCTGGTCGGTCGGCATGCTCTTCATGTCGGGTGCGATGCATTTCATGGGACTGCTCGGCGTCCCGCGCCGTACCGATTACACCACCTACATGGACAGCGAGATGGCGCTGGGTTGGATTCCGTACTACCAGCAGATGGCGATCGGCGGAGCGTTGCTCTTCGTCGGCGGGATGCTGATGATCGGCATTTTCATCTACCTGCTCTGCTTCGCTCCGAAAGGACAAGAGGAGTATCCGATCGCAGAGATGGAACAAAATGCAGAGCAAACGCCACGCATTCTCGAAAGATGGAGAATCTGGCTCACCGTCGCCGCTGTGCTGATCCTGCTCGCCTACGGATATCCGATCTTCGACATCCTACAAAATCCGGCACCTGGTTCGCCTCCGCTGCGCACTTGGTAACCAACACGAAAACCTTCGCAATTTGCGAAGGTTTTTTTCGTGCCTGAGAAAAGAGGTGCTAGAGCGAACAGGCAGTGCCAAAATCGAAACACATTTCCCTGGCTCTTGAAATCATTCACCCCGCTTGCAAAAAAAGTGGCTTGCACGCGATCAAAACGGCAGAACTGCTCACTCCATCTGTTGCTCAGCCCACAGCTTTCGCATCTCCGCCGACTCGGCGAGCAACCGATCGAGCGTCCCTTCCGCTTCCACCTTGCCCTCCTTCAGCAAGATGATGTGATCGGCCCGCATCAGCGCCGCCGGGCGGTGGGAGACGACCAGACATGTCATATCCTGCCCCGCCATGACCCGCTCCCACAGCGCGCGCTCCGTTTTCAGATCGAGCGCCGAAGACAGATCATCAAACACCAGCAGTTCTGCATCTCGCACAAACATCCGCGCGGCCGCCACCCGTTGCACCTGTCCACCAGACAGCTTCACTCCAGACGCTCCGATCGCGGTGGACAGCCCGTCCACCATCCGTTCTACATCCTGTTCCAGCACTGCCGAACGGATCGCGGCGTCCAGATCGGCTCGCTCCTCTGGAATGCCGAGCAACAGATTGTCGCGCAGTGACTCGCCAAACAGTTGTGGCACCTGCGCGGTATAGGCGGTGCGCGGCGGTGTCAACTCGGCGGCCTCTACGCCATTCCAACGCACCTCACCTTGGCGAGCGACCAGCCCGAGCAAGGCGCGAAGTAGGGTCGTCTTACCTGCCCCCACACGCCCAGTGATCACCGTGAAGCTCCCTTTGTGCAGGCAGAGCGACACATTCTCCACGCCGCGCCCTGAGCTGGGATAGCGAAAGGTCAGACCTTTTGCTTCCATCACTTGCAGGCGATCCTCCTGACTTTTTTCGACAAAAGGCACTTCCGGCAGTCTGCCGTCCAAATAGACATCGGCATGCTCGACCAACTGCTCGGCAGGCGCACCTTGCAGTTCGACCAAGCGATCGACAGACACCTCGGCCTGTTTCACCCGTGCGATCAGACGGCCAAGAAAGTGCAGAATGTTCCCAAGCCAGTCGAGATAAAAGATGAACAAAGCCAGGTCCCCGACCGAAAAACTGCCGTCCTGCATCGACCGAGCGGCAAACAGCAGGATCAGGCCCGTGCCCAACCCGACCGCATTTTCAAAAATCGACCCCAGCAGGTCGGCGAACAGACGATCTTTTACGGCAGCTTGGCGACGCCGATCATTCAATTCCTGAAATTTCGCTGTGACCCGCTCTTCCGCTCCGGCCGACTTGATCGCACCGACCGCCGCAAACGACTCCGCAGCAAAACCGGCCACGCGCCCCGCCGCCTCCCGATTGGCTACGCGGTATTTTTCTAAGCGCTGCTTGGCCAAATTGGCTGCGGCCATCAAGCCCAGTAATGGGATGCACACGACCGCTGTCAGCATCGGATCGATCCAAAACAGCACCCCAAGCGCTGTCAGCGCCAGCAAGGGCTTGTAGATCAGGTCGGCCGTCCACGAGGTAAAATCGGCAATTTCGTCCACATCATCGCGCAATCGTCCCAATGAGTCGCCCGCAGTGTCGGGCAGCGCTTGAGCGCCCGGCTTTTGTAGCAGATGAAAGAGCGCGTTGCGGCGCAGAATCGACTTCAACGTCAGCGTCAACGTCGCATCCACATACAATCCACCGATCAGCGCGATCGCTCGCAACAAGAGCGTCATCAGGAGCACCACGATCAGCCCCCACGGGCCGACGCCGACATCAGCCGCTCCACTGACCGCATCAAACAGCACTTTCACGATCCACCCAGCCAACAGCGGCAACCCAAAAATGATCGCCCACAGCGCGACATCGAGCGCATACCACCCGCTCCGAAACTGAACCAACCATCCCACTAATCGCCAAATGTTCACCCGCCACACCCCCTGCTTAAAGCTGACGCGTTTGGAGCCGCGCGCACTCGTCTCTGTCCTGCTCATCCCTGTCCCCGCTCCTCATGGCCGACCTGCACCAACTCCCCGTACCGCGAGCCCGCTTTTGAACGCAACATCTCGCGCTCGCCAAACTCCAGCACGCGGCCTGCTTCCAGCACCAGCACGTCATCGACCTGCTGCAGCGTCGCCATCCGGTGCGCGATCACGATCGCCGTCCTGCCATGTAGCAGTTTCTGCACCGCCTGCTCCAACAAGCGCTCCGTGGCCGGATCGAGCCGCGATGACGCCTCATCAAGGATCACCAGCCCCGGGTCGCGCAAAAAGACGCGAGCCAAGGACAACAACTGCGCCTGCCCCGCCGACAGCCCGCCCCCCGGCTCCAGCATCGTGTCCAGCCCCTGCGCCAGTCCGTTCAGCCATTCGCCAAGCCCGAGCTCCTCCAGTACCTCGACGATCCGCGAATCGCTCACCATCGCGTCAAACAAGGTCACATTCTCGCGCACCGACCCTCGAAACAGGCGCACCTCTTGCGTCACCACGCCGATCTTCTGTCTCAGCTCGGCCAGCGGCACGTCCCGCACATCCACACTGCCAACCTGCACCGCACCCGCCCGCGGCTCGTACAGTCGCAACAGCAACCTCGTCAGCGTCGTCTTGCCGCTTCCGGTGCGCCCCAACACTCCGAGCACGCGGCCTGGCCGCACCGCAAACGACACGCCTGCCAGCGCCGATTCCGCACCATAGCCAAATTCCACCTCGGAAAACGCTACCCCGAGCGCCCCAGTGCCAAGCTCGGCATCACCCGTATCCTGCTCGTTGCTTTGCACCGCGAGCAACGCTTCGACCCGCTTCACGCTCGCCGCCGCCTTTTGAAAATCCTGCAGTTCTTCGGTGATCTGATCGAGCGGCCCGCGCAACAGCTCAACATAGCTAAACATCAAATAGAACGTGCCCAGCGTGATCCGTCCGCTATCGTACAGAAAACTGCCCAGCACAAACACCATCACATAGCCCGCCGCAAAAAGGGCCACAGTCATCGGCCACAACGACCGCCCGCGCACATAGGCTGACCGCTCCTTGCCAAACAGTGCAGCCATCCGCGCCCAAAACTGCCGCAGCACATGCCCGCTTGCACCGTTTGCTTTGATCTCCTCAAGCCCGGCCAGCCGCTCCCCCAAAAATCCGTACAGCTCGGCACGGGATGCCTGCGCCGCTACCCAATGTGGCACTGCGATCTCCCGAATCCTATTGAGCACCCACAACGCGCCGCCGACAAACAGTAGAAAGGCCAGACCCACCCACACATCAACCAGCGCGAGCACCACCACCATCCCGGCGAGCAACAGCACATTGCCCGCCACATTCAACACAAACCGCGAGAAAAAGTTGGCCAGCGCCGTCACATCTCCATCGACCCGCTCCATCATCTCGCCTGCCGTCTTTCCTTTGTGCCAGCCTAGATCCAACTTCAAGCTGTGCAAAAACAGCTCCGTCCGCAGACGATTGGTCGCCGTCCACCCCACCGTCTCAGCCAGATACGTCCCCGCGACCTGCAAGACCTGCCGCACCGCCTGCAACACCAAAAACAGGAACGCAGCCCAGATCAGCACGTCCAGCGCGCCGCCAACATGAGCGGTATCGATGTACCTGCGCAGCAACAGCGGACTGCCGATCTGCACCAGCGCTCCGCCTGCCAGCAAGGCGCCAAGTCCCACCACATTGCCCTTTTGCTGCCCAAGTCCCTTTTTCAACAGCTCGCCATACATAAAGACCGCCCCCTTTTCCTTGCCTCCCATCGTAAGCTGGCAGGCCGCTTGGAAAAAGGGTAAGATTTGTAGACTGAAGTTTCACCTTTTTGCACAAGGAGTGGAAAGAAGAGACATGCAAGCTGTCCATCACTATATCCGTTTGACCGAACAGCTCCAAAGCTGTGTGATCGGGCAGTCCGTACCGATCACCTCTGCCGGTGTGGCGAACATGCTCTGCTGCACCCCGCGCAACGCCAAACTGATTTTGAAAAAGCTGACCGAGCACAACTGGCTGCACTGGCAACCTGGGCGTGGACGCGGCCATACCTCCCAGCTCACCTTGCAGATCGCACCTGCCGATCTGCTGTTTTCCCTTGCCCAAGAGCTTGTCCGCGCAGGCGATCTCCGCACCGCCACACAACTGATCGAGCCCTACCGCAGCAAGTATCCCGCGCTGCACACTCGCTATGAGACATGGCTGTCCTCGCACTTCGGCTTTCATGCAGCCGACCAGAGCGGCACCGAGGCGCTCGACACGCTGCGCTTGACCCACTCCAATCCTTTGTTCTACCTCGATCCGGCCATCGCGATGTTGCGCTCCGAACTGCATGTGCTCAATCACATTTTTGACACGCTCGTCATCTGCGACCCGACAACTGCTGAGATCCGCCCTCATCTCGCTCACAACTGGGAGATCAGCGACGATGAGACCTGTTACACGTTCTATCTGCGCAAAGGGGTGTTCTTTCATAATGGAGCCCCGCTCACCGCTCGCGATGCCGTTTTTTCGATCAAGCGCCTGCAAAACGACTCGCTCTACCCTTGGATGTTCGCAGGCGTCCGCAGTATTACCGCCCTCAATGATCTCACGCTACAGGTTACGCTCGATGCGCCGAATCAGCTTTTGCTGCAATTTTTCAGCACGGCGCGCGCTTCGATCGTTCCTGAGGACTACTGTACAGCAATCGGCGCCGATTTCGCTCGCCTTCCGGTCGGCAGCGGTCCGTTCAAAGTGATCCGCAACGATGAGACGATGCTCGTCTGCGAAGCGTTCCTTCCTTACTTCCGCGAGCGGGCTTTGCTCGACCGCATTGAGATCTGGATCGTGTCCGACCTCGACCTGCCTGTAGCCGTTTTCGAAGATACGATCAAATACGGCACAGCCAGCGCCGACTGGGCGACGACCGAGCAGTTAGAGACGTCGTTTCAAATGCTGACCTGCAACCTGAACAAGCCGCACCGCCCCCAGCAGCACCTCGCCTTTCGCGAGGCGCTTTCCCTGTTGCTCAACAAAAGGCAGTTGATCGCAGACCTCGGCGGCGACCGCTATGCCCCGGCCACCCGCTTCGATGTCGTCTTGGAGCAGATGACGACAGACACCCCGTCCGATCGTTCGCAGATTGCGGCGCTGCTTGCCCAAAGCGGTTACGACGGCGAGCCCTTGCTCCTCTCCACCTTTGGCGATCCTGACCATCTCGAAGACGCCATGTGGATCGCAGAGACCTGCCAAGCGGCAGGTGTCGCCATCACCATCCGACCGCTTCCCTACCGCGAGATGATCCAACCTGAACAGATCGCAGCGGCCGATCTGATCCTCGACGGTGCGACGATCGAGGACAATCTCGAACTGTCCTACCTCGACCTCTTTCTCTCCTCGTGTTCTTTCCTCGCTCCGCACTTGAGCCCGGAACTGCGCGCCTACACCGCTCGGACGATCGACAACCTGCTATCCCAAACCTCGCGGGAGGCAAGGCTCGACCTCCTGCGCCAGATCGAATCTCGCCTGCTCGCCGAGCACGTCGTCCTGCCGCTGTACCGAACGTGGGTCACCGTCTCGACGCACCCACTTGTGCACGGTGTCACGCTTAACTCGCAGGGTTGGGTCGATTACCGCAACTTGTGGTTCAGGCAAAAGTAGCGTGCAACAATATCTCGCGATCTGTTGATAATTGATTGATTTTTGGGGACGGTTCCAGCAACAGGTACCGCCCCCTTTTTCTTTTCTCCAAACGGGGAAGTGTAGCCAGACGAGTCTGCGCACCCCGCTTGCGATCTTATGATCAAGTTGCTAACTGTAAGATGGCTTAAATCTGTTACTATTAGAATTGACAGAGTACAGGCACAATTTTATAATATTGGAAACGTTTCATTTCAATAATGAATATTACCTAACGAACGGCAACAGTAACTGATGCAAGAATCTCTCATCACAGGAGTTGAACCGCTTGAGTTTAGCAGAGGCGCTGAGGACGATTTTAACAGGACCTGAGCAGGTGTCAGTCAACGAAACGGTGCTCGAACATCACAGCAAAGATGTCACCTCCTATCATCCTGGCGTGACGCCCGACGTCGTTGTCTTCCCTACCACCACCGAAGAGGTCAGCCTGGTGATGCAGCATGCGGACCAAAACGGGATTCCGGTCGTGCCCTTCGGAATTGGCTCATCGGTCGAAGGTCAAGTGGTGCCGATCCGAGGCGGCATTTCTATGGATTTCACGCAGATGAACAGCGTGTTGGAGGTTCGCGCAGAGGACTTCCTCGTGCGTGTGCAACCAGGGGTGACCCGCCTGCAGCTCAACCAGCATTTAAAAGAGTACGGACTGTTCTTTCCTGTCGATCCTGGCGCAGATGCGACGCTCGGCGGCATGGCTGCCACCAATGCGTCGGGCACGACGGCTGTGCGCTACGGCACGATGCGCGACAACGTGTTGGGCTTGACCGTCGTGACGGCAGATGGCTCGGTGATCACGACTGGCGGCCTCGCCGCCAAATCTTCGGCAGGCTACAACTTGACCGGACTTTTTGTCGGTTCTGAAGGGACGCTCGGCACTTTTACCGAGCTGACGTTGCGCGTTTACGGCATCCCCGAGTACACGCTGGCGGCGCGCGCCGTCTTTCCCGATGTCCGCTCCGCCTCGCAGGCCGCGATGGGCATGATGATGTGCGGGGTCACGCTCGACCGCGTCGAACTGGTCGATGAGCACACCGTGAAAGTGGTCAACAAGTTCAAAGGAACTGAGTTCACCGAAGCGCCAACCCTCTTTGTTGAGGTGAGCGGCAACAAAGCGGCCGTTGACCATTCCTTTTTGCTGGCTCAAGAAATTCTGACCGAGGAAGGCTGTCTCGAGTTGGAGTTCGATTCGGACGGGGCGGCGCGCACGAGAATGTGGACGGCGCGTCACGAAGCGGCGTTCGCCTTTTCCGCTTCGCAGCCTGGCAAAAAGCTGATGACAACCGATGTTTGCGTGCCCTTGTCGGCCTTGCCAGACGCGATCGTCGAAGCGCGGATCGCCATCGATGAGAACGGACTGGACGGGGCGATTTTAGGACATGTTGGTGACGGCAATTACCACGCCGTGCTCGTCGTCGATCCCGAGAACCCCGAGGACATGCGCCGGGCGAGCCATGTCAACCAAGAGATCGTCCGCTTCGCCTTGGAGCGCGGCGGCACTTGCACGGGCGAACACGGCATCGGTCTTGGCAAAGCGAAATTCCTGCCCGCTGAACATGGGGCTGGTGCCGTGCAGATGATGCAGGCGATCAAAAGATTGCTCGACCCAAAGGACATTCTGAACCCCGGTAAAATCTTTCAGTGACACTCAACCTTTTCCGAGGAGGAACTACACATGGTCATCCAACAGGAGCAGAGCCTAGATTTGATGCGTGACGTATTGCCGATCGAGGATATCGATTATGTAGAAATCTATTCTGGCAACGCCAAGCAAGCTGTCTTTTACTATTGCAAGCTGTTCGGGATGAAGGTAGTTGCTTATAAGGGCCTAGAGACGGGTTGCCGCGATCACGTTTCCTATGTGTTGGAAAAAGGCGACATCCGCTTGGTGATAACCGGAGCGTTTGAACCTGACCATGAGATCGCCGAATTTGTTAAAAAGCATGGCGATGCGGTCAAAGACATCGCACTGCGCGTCCATGATTTGGAACAGACCTACCAGCAAGCGATCGAGCGGGGTGGGGTCGCGATCTGTGAGCCATTCGTGGAGGTAGATGAGCTTGGCACGGTGAAAAAAGCGGTGATCGGCACGTTTGGCGACACGGTGCACACCTTGATCGAGCGCAGCGGCTACACTGGCAGCTTCGTACCCGGCTATGATTCGGTCGATGAGGAAGAACCGGAAATCGACACGGCGATCGCCCGTTTCGACCATCTCGCCATCAACGTGGAACAGATGGACGAATGGGTCGAATACTACGAAAAGGTGTTTGGGTTCACGATGATTAAGGAGTTCCGCAAAGAAGAGGTTTCCTCCGACTCCTCCTCCTTGATGACCAAAGCGTTGAGCAATGGCAACCACCGCATCAAGATGCCGATTGTCGAGCCAGCGCCGGGCAAGAAAAAGTCGCAAGTTCAAGAGTTTATCGATTACAACTTTGGCGCAGGCGTGCAACATGTCGCACTTGAGACGGACGATATTTTGAAAGCGGTCGAAAACTTGCAGAAAAACGGCATCCGTTTTCTGCACACGCCCGATTCCTACTATGAATTGCTGCCGTCGCGGGTCGGTGAGATCGACGAGTCGCTCGACGAGCTGAATCGCCTGAACATTCTCGTCGATCGCGATGAGGAGGGCTATCTGCTGCAAATCTTCTCGCAACCGATGCAAGACCGCCCGACGATGTTCTTTGAGATCATCCAGCGCAAAGGTTCGAACGGATTTGGCAACGGCAACATCCGCGCACTTTTTGAAGCGGTTGAGCGTGAACAGGAGAAGCGCGGCAACCTGTAGCTACCCAAAGAGGAGATGACCCCAACATGACGACGATCCCGACCGATAAAAAGCTCCGCCTGGCCAGTTGGGCCGAACAAACAGCTCCTTCGCCGATGCAGGACATGCTGGCCCTGACTGCGCGTCCAGGTTTGATCTCATTTGGTTTGGGACTGCCGAACCAAGAGCTGTTCCCACGTGTTGCGTTCGCTCATGCCTCGATGCAAGTTTTGCACAACAAACCGCACACCTTGCAATACGGTCCGGCTGGGGTCGCGCACAACCTGAAGGCGTCGATCGTTCAGTTGATGAAACAGCGTGGGGTGACGACCAGCGAGGAGCAGATCTTCCTGACCACAGGCGCGCAGCAAGCGATCAACATGCTGGCCCGCCTGCTCTTGGAGCCAGGTGGTCTAGTGCTGGCCGAAGAAGTGATCTACACCGGCTTCTTGCAGGTGCTGGAGCCGTTCGGTGCAAAACTGCTCACCGTGCCGACCTGCCCCAAGACGGGCATGGATGTCGATGCGGTTGAAGCGATTCTGCAGGCTGGACAGCGGCCATCGTTCATCTATGCGATCACCGATGGTCACAATCCGCTCGGCTCTTCGATGAGCCAAGCGAAGCGTGAAAAATTGGCCCGTCTCGCCCGCGAGTACGGCGTGCCGGTGATCGAAGACGACCCTTATGGGTTCCTCGCCTATGAGGAGCTGACGATTCCTCCCGTAAAAGCGCTGGAAAACGAGTGGGTGTTCTACGTCGGTTCCTTCTCGAAAATCCTCGCTCCCGGCGTGCGCATCGGCTGGGTGATCGTCCCAGAAGCGTTGACCAATAAGCTGTCGATCGTCAAGGAATCGTATGACATCAACACGGCCAATTGGAGTCAGCATGCGGTGGCCGCTTACTTGGAGACGGGCGAGCTGGCCGACCACCTCGACCTGTTGCGCCGCGAATACAGATCCCGCCGTGACACGATGCTCCGGGCGATCCAGTCGCACTTCCCGTCTGAGACGCGCGCCGAACAGCCGTCCAACGGCATGTTCATCTGGGTCCAACTGCCCGACTTCGTCGATGTTCCGACCCTGCTTCGCGACGCGGTTGAGCAAAAGGGCGTCGCCTTCTTCCCCGGTCAGGCGTTTGAGACGGCGGGCAGTGTGGCCGGCAAGCACTCGATGCGCCTCAACTTCTCCAACGCCACTCATGAGCAGATCGAACAAGGCATCCAAGCGATCGGTGAGCTGATCGAAGCGCAACGCACCAAGTAGCAACCTTACGTACAGAACGCGATCCGCCCAAATCACGCGACGACAAAAAACCGCTGGACTCTTAAAGAGCCAGCGGTTTTTCTTGTGAATCGATCGGCACACGCTTGTACATCACCAGCAACAACAGCCCACCTAGTAGGATCGAGCAGCCTGCTCCAAGCAGAATCGGCTGCACTGGGAACAGTTCATGCAACCACCCGGCGATCGGCATCGTCAGCGCCATCACCCCGGTGGCAACGGTCATCAGCGTCGTCGAGACCCGCCCTTGATAGCTGATGTCAACCGTCGTCTGCAACACTGTGGCAAACGAGATATTAAAGGCGACCATCCCGAAGGCAAACAGCACGACAAACGAGTAGGGCAGCAAGAAATGCGGATAGGAGACCATGCCGAGCGCTCCCAATCCCATCACCAGCATCCCGCCCGACAACAGCGCCTGCCGCGACACTTTCAATTTCGGCACCACGAAGGTGGCGAGCAACATGCCTCCGCCCTGTACGGCGACGAAGATCGAAAAGGCCTCTTTAGGTTGCCCGAGAAACTCTGTGAGAATAAAGATGCTCAGCACGTTGGACAGCCCCGAACTGATCCCGAACAGCACGTTGCTATACAAGAGCGGACGCACCATCTTGTTGTGCCAAGCCTGACGAAGACCGTCCTTCATCTCAGACAGCACGCCGCTTGGCCCACGCAATGCGGTGCCAGTCTTCTCCAGCTTCGCCAATTTGATCGCACCAAATAACGCATAGTTCAACAGCAGGAAGGCGATGGCCATCGCGAGCGCCCCCGCCGTGCCCAACCAGAAATAAAGCAGCGTTCCGGCGGGCGGACCGATCAAGAACATCGAGCTGGTTGCCATCTGACGCAGGCTGGCTGCCGATTTTAACTGTTCCTTCGGCACGAGGCGCATCGTAAACGCTGAGCTTGGCGCTCGGAACAGCACCGTGCCGATCGCGGAGAAGAACGAGACCGCATAGACGATCATAAGTGAATCGATCAGGACGGCAAGAATCAATAACGCCATCAGCACGACGCGCAACACGATCGCGCCGAGCATCGTCTTGCGGTGATCCCAGCGATCCGCATACACTCCGACGAACAGACCGAGGACGACCAACGGGCCAAACTCGCAAAATAGATTGATCGATACGGCGACCGCCGAACCGCCCGACATGTCGAGCACAAGGTACATCAGCGCCATTTTCCGAATCCAGTCACCCAACTCCGAACACCACAACCCGAGCCAAAATTTAACGAACTTCGGGTTGCTTTGCAGTATCGCCCACATCCCGGACTTCCCTCCACGTCGCATTTCCTTCTGAATGCGATTCATATTTCTGCTCCGTATTGTCAACAAATTCAAACTTCGACAATCGTTTGATTTCTCCTTTGTTAAATGATGATTCATGATTAATTATTTAGAGTAACGTCAAGGGGAAGTGTTCGAAAGAAGAAAAACCGGTTCTCAGATGCAGAGAACCGGTTAAACGATTACTGGGCAAGCTCTTGTAGATACGATTGGTACTTGGTGAGCAACTCCTTGACCAATTCGGCAGCCGATACCTCTTTGGCCAGCAGTGGATGGAGGTTGAGCACGAAGACAAAATCGGATGCTCCCTTTTGGATCAGGTAGAAGCGCACCGTTTCACTCTGCGGCTCAAGCGGTTTTTGACGCTCCGTTTGCAGCAGTTCTTGAAGCTTCGCTTCCAGCGCCTGCTCCTCGAGATCGCGCAGATAGATGACGTGCAGCGGGCTCCATTTGGCGTCTTTCACCTGTTTGACCAACTCGTCTTCCGTCCCGTGAAGCAAGGTGCGCAGCACATCGTGGGCGGCAAACAGCTCGTATTGGGCACGCTCCATCAAGTCGAGGCGCACCGCTTCTCGCAGTGGATGCACATACGGTTCGCCTGTATGCTTCGGCTCCTCCGCACGCTGCGCATCTGCTGAGCGTGGTGAACCGCCGCGACGGCGCGGCACGGCGCTGATCTCCGGCACTTCCGAACGGCGGGAGACCCTTTGGATCTCCATGGCACCCGTCGTTTGGACAGTGCCTTCCGCACGCGCTCTGAGCAGTTCGGCGGTGAACTCCGCGACCGTCGGGAATTGGAACAGCAGACGCAACGGCACAGCCACTCCGTACTCCTCCGCGATGCGAGAAACGACTTGCGTCGCCAACAGCGAGTGACCGCCGAGGGCAAAGAAATTGTCATGCATGCCCACTTTTTCGACGCGGAGAACATTGGCAAAGATCTGCGCCACTTTTTGCTCTTCTTCCGTGCGCGGGGCCACATAGTCGTCACGGTCGCTCAGCGTCCCTTCCGGAGATGGGAGGCGTTTACGATCCACTTTGCCGTTTGATGTGAGCGGCAATTCGTCGAGCAGGACCAGGAAGGACGGCATCATGTAGTCCGGGAGTTGCTTGCGCAAGAGCGTGCGCAACTCTTCGACTTGCACTTGCTCGCCCGGCTCTGGCACC
Source organism: Tumebacillus algifaecis (assembly GCF_002243515.1). NCBI lineage: Bacteria > Bacillati > Bacillota > Bacilli > Caryophanales > Alicyclobacillaceae > Tumebacillus > Tumebacillus algifaecis. The sequence continues at coordinate 766,278 of NZ_CP022657.1, read as the reverse complement.
ACATATCCGACCAGACGTTTATCACCGTCCGCCTCATGGGCGATAACCGTACACGCACGCACTCCCGGCAGGTTGCTGAGTAACGTTTCGATCTCGCCGATTTCGATGCGGAAGCCGCGAATTTTCACCTGCTGGTCGATTCGACCCATGAATTCCAGCGTGCCGTCTGACAGCCAACGCACAAGGTCACCCGTTTTGTAGAGACGCCCGAACGCAGTCTCCACAAATTTCTCCTGCGTCAGATCGGGTCGGTTCAGATAGCCGACCGCAAGCCCATCACCTCCGGTGAGCAGTTCGCCCGGCACCCCGACTGGTACAGGCTGTAGATGCTGGTTGAGCACATAGACGGTCGTATTCGAGATCGGGCCGCCGATCGAGACGGTGTTCCCGACCTGCGCAACATCGGTCATCGCATGAACGGTCGTAAAGCTCGTATTTTCGGTCGGACCGTAGCAGTTGATGATCGTCAAGCCGGACAGGTTGTCCAGCGCCTTTTTCACGTGCGCCACCGACAGCACATCGCCGCCGGAGAGCAAGTATTTGACGCCTTGCAGGTCATCAAGTCGGAACTCGACCATCTGATGGAAGAGACCTGCTGACAGCCACAGCACGGTGACACCGTACGTTTTGACCAGACGGCCCAAGTCCTCCAGCGAGGACTGTCCAACTGGCATCAGCGCCAGTTTTGCTCCGTTCAGCAGTGGCCCCCAGATTTCAAAGGTCGCCGCGTCAAAGGAGAGCGATGCCGTCTGCAAAAAGACTTGATCGGCTGTCATCTGCATGTAGTTGGTGTTTTTGACGAGACGCACCACACCGCGCTGCGGAACCAAGACGCCTTTGGGACGCCCGGTAGAACCGGATGTGTAGATCACATAGGCGAGGTTGTCCTGCGTCGTCGCGCAGTTCGGATTGTCGGTGCTTTGATCGGCAAACAACTGCATGTCGCGGTCGAGGCAGATCACGTGGCTGTCTGGCAGAGGCAGTTTTTCTGCCAGCGCCGACTGGGTGACCAGCACCGATACGTTGGTGTCTTCGAGCATGAAGGCGATCCGCTCCTGCGGGTAGTCCGAGTCGATCGGCACGTAACCACCGCCCGCTTTGATGATGGCGAGCAGGGCGGTCACCATCTCCAGCGAGCGTTCGATGCAGAGACCGACCAACGCATCTGGTCCGACTCCAAGCGCTTTGAGATGGTGAGCGATCTGGTTGGCGCGTTCGTTCAACTGGCGGTAGGTAAGGGAATCGTTGCCAGATACGACGGCCACCGCATCAGGTATCGCCGCGGCCTGCGCCTCGAACAGCTCCTGAAGCGATGCGCCCGGATATGCAGACGCTGTGCGGTTCCATTCGACCACCAGCTGCTCTCGCTCTGCTGTGGTCAGCAAGGACAGCTCGCCGACGCGCTGAGCCGGGTTCTCGACAAGTGCCGCGGTCAACTGCACAAACTGGTGGAGCATCCGCTCGATCGTGCTCGCCTCGAACAGATCGGAGTTGTATTCGAACGTGCCGCCGATGCTTTGATCTTCGTGTTCAGACATCAGAAGCGACAGGTCAAATTTGGACGTGGTGCCAGTGTCCGCCACCGGTTCAAAGGTCAGGCCCGCCAGCTCGATTTTGCTCTGCTCAAAGTTTTGCAGACCGAATACCACTTGGAAGACCGGACTGCGGCTCAAATCGCGATCCGTTTCCAACTCTTCGACGATCTTTTCAAACGGCACGTCCTGATTGGCATACGCACCGAGCGCCGCATCTTTCGCCCGTCCGATCAGTTCGAGGAACGTCGGGTTGCCCGACAGGTCGGCGCGGAGAGCGAGCGTGTTGACGAAGAAGCCGATGATCGACTCCGTATCCTGACGATTGCGGTTGGCGATCGGTGTCCCGACCGCAAAGTCCTCCTGACCGGAGTAGTGCAAGATCAGCGTTTGGAACGCCGCGAGCAGGGTCATGAACAGCGTCGCGCCTTGCTTCTGGCTGAGCGCTGTCAATTGATCGCCGACTTTCTGCGGCAGGCGGAACGTCAACTGTGCGCCATTGTGTGTCTGCATCGGCGGTCGTGGACGATCGGTCGGCAGTTGCAGGACAGGCAGGTCCTGACCGAGCTTTTCTTTCCAATAGCTGAGTTGCGAACCGAGTTCCTGCTCCAAGAACTCACGCTGCCATACCGCAAAGTCTGCATATTGTAGCGGAAGCGGTGACAGTGCCGACTCCTTTCCTGTGACCAGCACATCGTAGAGGTGAGTCAGCTCTTTGGTCAGAATGCCGCGCGACCAGCCGTCAGAGATGATGTGGTGCAAGGTGAGCAACAGGACGTGCTCCTGCTCGCCAAGCTTGAGCAGTTGGTTGCGGATCAACGGACCTTTGCGCAGATCGAACGGCGTATCGTTCTCCGCCCGCACCAGACGGGCGACTTCCGCCTCCTGTTCCGTGCCGCTCAAATGTTGCAGATCGACCAGTTGCAGTGGCGTCCACACCGCTTCATGGATCAGCTGTTCCGGCTCGCCGGACGCATCGGAGAAGGTTGTGCGGAACGACTCGTGCCGCTCGATCATCATGTTGAGCGCCCGTTCGAAGTGCTCGTTGTGCAACGCGCCCGTCAAGCGCACCGCGTACGGAATGTTGTACGCTGTAAGCCCTGGGATCAACTGCTCCAACACCCACAAGCGCTGCTGCGAGAAGGAGAGCGGCAGTTTGGTGTCGCGAGCGACCGGCTTGATCGGCGCTTCGGACGCGGTCGGTGCGAGCGTCTCTTGCATCTGTGCTTCCACGCGCAACGCGAGATCGACGACGGTCGGCGCTTCAAACAGCGTGCGCAGCGGGATCTTGATCGCAAACTCTTTGTTCACACGGGAGACGACTTGGGTCACCATCAGCGAGTGCCCGCCGAGGTCAAAGAAGTTGTCAACGACGCTGACCTGCTCGACATGCAGGACTTCCGCCCAGATTTGGGCAACCTTCGCTTCCAGTTCGGTCGATGGCGCGATGTACTCGCTTTGCTCCATCAACTCCGCTTCCGGGTCGGGCAGGATGCGGCGGTCGATCTTACCGTTTGCGGTCAGCGGGATCGCATCAAGGTAGACGAACACGGCCGGAATCATATAGTCGGGCAGAATTTCCTTCAGGTAGTTGCGCACATCGGTCGTGCCGCCTTCAACGCCTTCATTTTTGACGATATAGGCGACCAAACGGCGATCCCCCGGCACGTCTTCGCGAGCGACAACAACGTTTTCTTTGACCAGCTCATGCTGACCGATCACCGTTTCTACCTCGCCAAGCTCGACGCGGTAGCCACGAATCTTGACTTGGGTGTCGGCGCGGGTCAGGAACTCCAAGCGCCCATCCGGATGGCGTTTCGCCAAGTCGCCGGTGCGATAGAAACGCGCGTCCGGATCGCTTTTGAACGGGTCTTTCAAGTAGCGCTCCGCCGTCAGATCGGGGCGTTTGATATAGCCGCGCGTGATGCCTGCGCCGCCAAAATACACCTCGCCTGCCACCCCGTATGGCACAGGATGAAGATGTTTGTCCAGCACATAGACCTGCACGTTGCCAAGCGGACGTCCGAGCGGCACCGTCACCGTCTGACGCATCGCCGGGTCTTTTTCCACTTTGTACACCACGCCTGCGATCGTCACTTCGGTTGGCCCGTAGTGGTTGATCAGCCAGACATCGTCGCGGTACTGTTCAACGCGCTCGATCATGTCCCAGCGCAACGTCTCACCGCCGACCACCGCCCCATGCTTTGGCAGAACCTTCAGCGGCTGCGAGGCCATCAGCGCCGCCAAGTGGGTCGGGACGATCTTCAGGCAGTCCACCGGATGCTTCTCAAAATACTCGGCCATCAGATCGGGATCGGTCAGGCGCTCCTGCGCGATGATGTGCAGTGTGCCGCCGCGGCAGAGCGCCGGGAAGATCGCCGTGTGACCGACGTCTGCAGACAGCGTCGAAACGTTGCCGTAGCTAGCCCCGTCGCCAAGCTGGGCGACCTCTTCGATCGCGTACAGGTAGTTGAGCAAGTTGCGATGCTCGACCTGCACCCCTTTGGAACGTCCAGTCGAGCCCGAGGTGAAGATCAGGTAGACGAGGTTCTGAAGCGTCGCTTCATTCGGCAGATTGTCGGTGCCATTCCCTGCCACCTCATCCCACTGCGCGTCCAAGCAGAACGTCTTCGCCTCATGTTGCGGCAAGAGACCGGCCAGCGACTGCTGTGTCAAGATGACCGGCACTTCCGAATCCTCCATCATGAAGCCGATCCGATCTTGTGGGAACGCCGGATCGAAAGCGACAAAGGCGCCGCCCGCCTTCAGAATCGCCAAGAGCGCCACGATCATGTTCGGAGAGCGCTCCAAGTAGATGCCGACCACTTTTTCCGGGCCAACTCCTTCTCCTTTGAGCAGACGAGCCAACTGGTTCGCACGCTCGTTCAGTTCCCGATAGGTCACTTGCTCCTCTTCGTACTGGATCGCGATCGCGTCCGGATTGTCTGCCGCCCGCTGCTCAAACAGCTCATGCACCAGTCGATCGGTCGGGAAGTCGCGCTCTGTCTGGTTGCAGTCTACCGTAAGCGTATGAATCTCCGCTTCGGTCAGCATAGAAAGCTGTGAAATCGGCAGATCAGGATTGTCCACCACCGCTTGCAACAGATTGAGGTAGTGGCCCATCATCCGCTCGACCGTCTCGTAATCGAACAGATCGGTGCTGTATTCGGCAAACAAGATCGGCTTGCCATCCTTCTGGTCCACGGTGAACATCAGGTCAAATTTGGCCGTGTTGCGCTGAACTTCGACAGCAGAAATCTTCAAGTCGCGCAACGTCAAATCGGGCGTGCTCACATTTTGCACGACGAACATCGTTTGGAAAAATGGATTTGAGACGCTTCGGTCCGGCTGTAGCTCCTCGACCAATTTTTCAAACGGCATCTCTTGGTAGGTATAGGCATCGAGCGTTACGCGACGCACGCGCTCGAGCAGTTCACGGAACGTCGGATCGTCCGACAGGTCGGTGCGCAACACCAGCGTGTTGACAAAAAAGCCGATCAGATGCTCAATGCCCGGCTGTTTGCGCCCGGCGATCGGCGTGCCGACAGCAAGATCGTCCTGCCCGGTGTAGCGGTACAAAAACGCTTTGTACGCCGCAAGCATCGTCATGAACAGCGTCGAGCCTTTGAACTGCTTGGTCAGCGCGTTCACTTGCTCCATCAGCGAATCGGGCAAGGGCAGCAACACATGACCGCCTTCCGGACTCGCTACCGCAGGGCGCGCTCGGTCGGTCGGCAGTTGCAGCGGAGCGATCGAGCCGCCAAGCTGGCCACGCCAGTAGTCGATGTGCTTCTCATAAACCGATCCGGTGAACCAATCGCGCTGCCAAGCGGCAAAGTCCGCATACTGAATCTCCAGCGGTGGCAGCGGTGACGGTTTGCCGTCGATAAACGCTTCATAGAGCATGACCAGCTCATGAATCATCACCGCCATCGACATCCCGTCGGAGATGATGTGATGTTTGGCGAACAGCAACACGTGCTCCTGCTCTCCCAGTTTGAGCAGTGTCGAGCGCAACAGCGGCCCTTCTTCCAAATCGAACGGCGTCTCCGCCTCCAGTGAGGACAGCGCCTCCACTTTGGCCTGTTGCTCCGCTTTGGACAGAGACGTGAGGTCGAGCAGTGGAATCTTGACCTTTGCTTGCGAGGCGATCAACTGAAACAGTTCACCGTCCTCCATCGCAAACGTCGTGCGCAGCGTCTCATGGCGCTCGACGATCTCTTGCAAGCTCTTCTCTAACGCTTCGATGTGCAACGGGCCTTCAAAGCGCACGGCCATCGGCATGTTGTACATCCCGCTGCTTTCGTTCATCTGGTTGATCAGCCACATCCGATTTTGCGCAAAAGATGCCGGAAATTCGTAATACTCGATCTCTTCCCCGTCCGCTTCCAGCAACAACTCGCCCTGTTTTGTTAACTCATCTGCCATCACTAACAGCCTCCTTTTCTCTAGCCAAACCACAGATTATCAGTCCCGGCTGCACTTCAAGTCCTATACGGGCCGCCCGACCAGCGTCCCTTTGCTCACCGCGTAGATGTCATCGATGACCATTTGAAACGACACGGAACGGCCTTCAAACTGCGCCCGCTCCTCGAGCAGTGCGCGGTTGTGATCTTTGATGTCCTGTGAAAACGCGATCTGACCAAACTCCAAATAGCGAATCGCCCCCGAATTGTCGCGGGCGGGGAGCATTTGTCCAGCGTTGTGTTTGCTCGGTGCAAACGGCACATCGAGCACGCCCGCCTGAAACGCGCGCACCGCCCCCACGGCAAAATCGCCTTCGCCAAGCTCCTGCACCTTGTCGAGCAGGCATTTGGTCTCCGCCTTGATCAAGGCGATCTCTTCCTGCAGTTGCTTGGACATCGCCATCCGTTGCCCTCGTAGCATCCGCAAAGTCTGCTGTGTCGCCAAAATGCCTTGCGCGTTCGCTTCTTTCGTCGGAACGCCAGCCGCTTCGTGCGGCGTCTTGACGATCACCTTCGTCGCTCCGGCCAAAGCGGCAGCCTGCGCACCCAGGCAGACCACTCCAAACGCCTGCGCCTCATCCTGCGGGAAGCCGCCCATCCACTGGTGGAACACGGTGGTGATCTCGATGTCGTCATATCCAAATTCGCGGAAATAGGCACCCGCCTGCTCTTCCAAGGCCCGCACTGCCGCCACGTCCTGCAACAGATGTCCACCTTGTCCGTAGCCGAGCGTCAAACTCTTCACGCCCTGTTCTGCCGCCAGCAACCCTTCCAGAATCATTACAGCGTTGGACATGCTCGGCGGCACCAGCGTACCGGTCAACGGACCAAACGGCTCGCGGTTGATCCGAATCCCCATCTCCTCGTACAGCCCGACCAGACGGTCGCAATACTGCCAATCGAGCAGGGAACGCTCCAGGCTTACGCTTTTCGCATAGGGGATGTTATAGGAAATCCCGCCGCCTTCATTCGATGTCCAGCCAGAGGCCAGCACGATCTCCGACAGCAAGCGGGCATCGGGCGTACCGTGACGCGCTTGCAAAGGCCGCCCAACCGCTTCAAACAGCTCGCGGCATCCGGCCACTCCGTGATTGACCGCCGGGAATCCGTTCAGCATCGAGCGGCCCGTCTTCTTGCTCTCTTCCAGCCCGACGATGCACTCCCGATAGCGATTTTGCCGCGTATAGCTGTCGATCGTAACCGGAAGCAGGTCGGCCAAGCCAACATTTTGCAAATGGAGCAACAGTTCGATCTGCCCTTCCACCGTCGCCACGCCAGCGCGGGGCTGGGCTAACGTGATCCCCGCTTCCTTGGCGCGCATCAAGGCGGGGGCAAAGCGCTTCTCCGGCGCCACTCCGTTTTGATACTCGACCGCATCTTGCAAATCGACACCGCTGCCCGTTTCCCACTGTCCGAGCACTCCGCTGCGCACTTCCATGAACTGATCCAGACTCCACTTCACATTTTTAAGCTCCATGTCGAACCTCCGCGCTTTGGATCAGGTATTTTTTCATCAGCCGAAGCGCCAATTCCGGATCGCGCTCCGCCAACAGCCCCATCGCCGACAACATATAGGATCGGTCGATCAGCACGTGCGGGGCCAGCGGCTTGAGACAGGTCGGATTGTCCTCCGTATAAAAACCGGCCCCGACCAGCTCCGACGCATTGGCACTGTGCACCAGCACCCCGCCCGTACCGATCACCGTTTTACACTCTGATAAATCTTTGCCCGTCTGAGACAAGAACAGCCCCATCGGGGTATACACGCTCTCGACCACTCCACAGTGACGCTCCATCGCAATTTCCACCGCCGTCTTGGCGAGCGCTTCATCGAAAGCGACGCTTTCTGGCGTATCAGCCACAAAGCTCACCTCATCTTGCAGCGTTCGGCACCGTGCTTCGACCGAGCCTTGAAAATCTGGCAGGTGCTTGGCGATCCGCCGCGTTCCGGCCGTCTCCCAGAGCGACACCGCCGAGACGCGCATGCCGAGGTCGCCTTCGACCGTCCGCTTGGCGTGCGGCTCCTGCAATCCTTTCCAAACCACGCTGGGCTTGGTCGGTTCACCACTGCCGATCGAGTGAATATCGGTGGTCGCGCCGCCGATGTCCACGACGATCAGCGGCCCGATCCCGACACTTCGGTCGGTGCCGTCGGACAGCACTTGCGCCGCTGCCAACACCGCCGCCGGAGTCGGCATCAAGATCCCGCCGACCAGTTCCTCCACCTGCGCAAGCCCCTTCGCCTCGACGATCTTTTCCATAAAGATTCCGCGGATCGCCTCGCGCGCCGGTTCGACTTGCAGTTCATTTAAGCGTGGCATCACATTGGGCACCAGCTTGTAATAAATGCCCTGTTGGTCAAACACCGCCTCAATGTCATCCCGCGCGTTCTTATTCCCGGCGACAACGACAGGCACGCCTGGCACATGCTCGGCGATCATCCGCGCATTGTGCAAAATGCAATCGCGGTTCCCGCCATCGGTACCGCCTGCCAGCAACAGCAGATCGGGCTCTACCGCTTTGATCTCTGCCAGATCGCTTTTCGTCAACTCGTAGGAGTAGACGCCGAGCACTCTTGCACCCGCACCGAGCGCAGCGCGCTTGGCCGCTTCTGCCGTCAACTCAGGAACCAGCCCGACCGCGACCATCTTCAATCCTCCGGCCGCGCTGGAGCAGGCCAATTTTTCAGTAAATTCCACAGGGCCGATCAGGGCGGTCAGCGACGCGAGCGCCTTTTCAAACCCGACCATAATCCCGTCTTCCACAGTGGTCAGACCTTTCGACGTGCCCAGTATTTGCTCGCCTTGCAAGTCGATCGCCGTCAGTTTCGTATACGTGCTGCCAAAATCGATGCAAAGTATCGCTTCCATGTCTACACCACCAGCCCTAAATCCTCATGCAGATTGCGAACGGCCACATCGAGGGGGGTCTCCGGTGAAAACACCCGGTCAAAACCCATCTCTAAAAAGCGCGCTTCCACCTCAGGAAAATCATGCTTGCCGACGACCAGATTTCCGCCGACGTATAGCACGATGTCGCTGAGTCCTGCTTCTTGACATTTCTCGCGCAATCCACGGCAGTCGATCTCACCATGCCCGTACAGCGAAGAGACCAGCATCGCCTTCGCTCCGGTCTCGATCGCCGCCGCAATAAAATCTTCCTGCGAAGATAGCACACCAATATTCACAACATCGAACCCTGCTTCACGAAACACGTGATCCAATATTCGATTACCTACCGCATGACAATCTGCCCCGATGACCCCGATAACGACCGTTGCCTTCACTTGGATCGATCCTTTCGCATTAAATTGCGAACAATTAATCATATAAATAAAATTTCTATCAGCGTGATTCGATTCCTCCCCTCTCCTCGAAAAATTACCTTTAATCTGCCTGAATAAAAAAAATGGCCAGCAACTAACGCTGAGCCATTCTCACAAGTTCACTTTTGCACCACTCGACCCGATTGACCGCTGTGCGCCAACCGACTTCAACCTGCGCGTAGAGCGGTCTGATCCGTTCTGCCCCCGCCCCTGCATCGCTCAACTCACGACGCAATTGTTCCAGCAGCGTCCGGCACAGCTCCTCTTCCTGAACTGCTGCCACATACGCCATCTGCTGCCCGCCGTCTGCCGTGTCTACCATCGAGATTCCCTCCTGCTGATAAACAAGAAAACGCGAAAGCCCGTCCACTCTCCACTTTTGCTTGAAGGTGAGCACTTTCGCGTTCTTGCTGGATTCTATACTTCTTGTCGTCCCGTTTTACTCAACGATCCAAATGTAAGCTTGAGCTTAGCGCACCGGAGCGTTGCCGATCGGCCACACCAGTTCAGCCTGCAAAACTGCATTCGGTTCAACCATAGCTGAAACTGCCACAACAACTGCAACTGCCAACAAACCGCAAGCCAATACATTCAGCATCTTATTCTTTCTCATCATAGTTCCTCCTATACATACACAAATATACATTTCTAAAACATAGAACAATTGTTTAGTATTGTTACAAATATAGTAGACGGATTCCCCCATCTAGTCAATGACATTTTTGAACATTTATATACAATCCGAATAATGTATCGTTTTGTCTAAATGATTATCTCGACCATTTTGTTGTCGATACTTACATTGCGACTTTAAAAGAAGGACAATTGGCTCTTGTACTAGTATGCTATACTTACTTAATAGATAGAGGCGTCTTGTTTGCATACAATGACTTGACATAGGAGTGTTATCGGGGATGGCAGGAGTTGGACAAAGAATCAAAGAGTTGCGTAAAGCCTCCAAACTGACACAGCAAGAGTTAGCCGAAGGGGTAGTCACGCGCAGCTATATCAGCCAGATCGAAAAAGGCTTAATTCAACCGTCTTATGACACGTTGGAAAAGCTGTCACAAAAGCTGCAATGTTCTGTCGAAGATTTTTTCAAAGAACCAGAAAACAAAGCGATGCTCATCACGGACTGGAAGAAATTTGTGCGATTCGCAGAAGGTCATGCCGAATCGGGCCAATTTGAACAGGCCAAGAAGATCGTCGATAACTTAAACCATGCATCAAAGGATGAGTTAAACGACTTCGATTTAGGTATCTTGTCATGGGTACAAGGTCGATTGCTGGAACAGACCCATCAGTTCAAAGAAGCGATCCCGTTTTATGAAGCGAGCCGCGAGCATTTGAAGGAATATGTGGATTCCAAAGAGTTGGTCCGCTCCTACGACTCGCTTGCCTACTGCTATTTGCAACTCGGTGACAATCAGGAAGCGCTGCGCATTCTAAACCAAGCGAACGAGCTGATCATTCGCTCCCAGCTTGGCGGCCTCGTGAAAACTTCCGTGCTGATCAACACCGGGGTGGCGCACGCCAAGCTTGGCGAGTATCATTCGGCCATTCGCTTGCTGAATGAAGCCAACTACCTCAACCATGCGATGAACGTGCATTACAAGGCGGGACACATCTACTTTACGCTGGGCACCTGCCAGATGCAGATCGGGGAAACCGAGCAGGCGATCGAACTATTCCGCCGCGCCATCGACTTCTACGAATATGCGGAACACAGCGAAAACAAAGCGGGCGTCATCACCAACCTCGGCATCCTCTACACCAATATCGGCCAAGGGGAAAAAGCGTTGCAAGCGTTGGCATCGTCGATCACGATCTATGAAGAACTGCGCCTCGCGCAGGTGAAGTCAGATCTGGTCGAAGCCGCACGCCTCGAAGCACGCGCGACCAATGCCCGGCTCGAAATGTCCCGCGCCTTCCTGTTACTTGGCGAGACAGCGCAAGTGCTGCAGATCTGCAACACGATCATCCGTGAAGACCACCAGCCAAAATTCAAAGCGTACGCGCACCTCTACCTTGGTCGCGTCGATTTCAAACGCGAGCGCTACACCGAGGCCTTGCTCAATTTCAAAGCCTCCTACGCCCTCTTTTTACAAGGTACCGACCGCCAGATGATCGCCGAACTGCAAGAGAAACTTGCCGACACCTATTTCAAATTGGGCCAGTTCGAACAAGCGGCTCAGTTCTACAAACAGCGTCTCGAAACGACCAGAACCAATCCGGCTCCCTTGTTCTAATGACAAGGGAGTCTTTTTTTGTACGTCAAAATGACACCTGTTCAAGAGCACCTCTGCTCCGTTCTGCTCGTTTCAATTAGGTGGTGCTCGCTCTGCCCTCCGCTTGTCTTGGCTGCGATCCAAGCATTCGTGACAGGCAGGCGCGCTCGCCGATCGAATGAAAAATAGGAAAACGCCAAGCCGAACATGAGCATCGGCTTGGCGTATCTGCTGGTGAATAGAAGCGCTGGAACGTAAAAAGGACGAGTATACACACTCGCCCTTTCCTTTATTCTGCTAAATTGCGATCTGCTAAATTGCCGCTAGAGCGACAGTATCCTGTCCTTGCAGGGTCTCGATCATCTTCAGCCACGATTCCGGCTTGTTCGGCAAAATGGCGTAGTAGGTCGTCAAAAACTGCACGATCAACTCGGCAGGCAGCGATTCCACGCCTTGCTCGTAGCTCAAGTAACAGAAATCGAGCCCAGACACCGCTTCGCCGTCACCTTCCCACGAGGGGTGAACATAAGGGAAATCGAGATTGCGATACCCCAGATGGGACAACACTTCGCGGCGCACATACGGGTTCATCGACTTCACGCCGCCAAAACCGTATTCTTCAACGAGATACGGGTTGTAAATCTCTGCAAACATGCCTTTTAGTTCGCGGCCCGCTTCCTGTACCACCGTGAGCAGGTCTTCGCGGCGCTTGTTCGCCAAGAACGGCCCGATGCCTTTGCCATCAACGCCGATGATCGTAAAGTCGGTCATCGCCACCTGCATGTCCGCATAATAGCGATACTCGGTCGCACCGACAACCTGACCTGCATCCACAGCGACGAACACGCGAATCCCTGGGTCTTGCAGCGGCTCGGCCCACAGCGAAAATTCCAACACCTCTTCTTTCGGAAACACCTTGCCCATCAGTTCATGCATCTGCTTGAACAACGGGTCGTCAATGCTCGTAATGCGCTTGTACTCCATCCTAGAAAACCTCCTCTAACGCCACCGCCCGACTAGCATGTTCAAGGCGATGCTTGCTGTTTACATCCTTCTCACCCGGCCGCTCGTCATCGCGCAGGCTCCTTTCAATCGGCTTCCCACAGGAAGTCAAGACAGCACGGTCTGCTAACAAAGTACCCCATTCCCGTTCCGCGCGCAAGCTTTCCGCAGAACTGCGGCCACATGCTGATCTCAAACGGTTGACGAGACAGCTCCGAGCTCCAGCCGTGCACATAAATTAAGAGCGAAGCAGCTGCCGATACCGCCCAAACGAAGAGCGACCGACCTTGACAAAGCACCGCTCTGCTCACTATAATGATATAGGTAACCATTTAGTTACGTATCTACGATAAGGAGGGCCAGTTGAGAGATGACCTCAGAAGGTCAAAGCTACGACGTTTATGCGGCACTCGCCGATCCGACCCGCCGCAAGCTGTTAGAAATCCTCGTGGACGGGGAACGGTCGGTCACCCGGCTGGCCGAGCACTTTCCCGTCTCCCGTCCTGCGATCTCCAAGCACTTGCACGTCCTGCGCCAAGCAGGTCTTGTCACCGAAACCAAATCAGGCCGTGAGCGCCTCTATCAACTACGTGCGGAACCCTTGCAGGAAATCCGCGACTGGCTCGATATATACGAGCGCTTATGGAATCAAAAGCTCAACAACCTCAAGCAACTGTTCGAAGATCCGCACTAAATAAGAAGTCCGTTTCGATGTCAGACATCGAAACGGACTTCTCCTTTACACGAGGGAGCGAATCCTTGAATCAGCAGATTGACCAGCGCGTCCGCTCCGGCCTGATCCTTCTCAGCGACCACTCCGCTGATCGCTGACTGCATGTACGCATGCATCGTACCGCGTAAGATCAGCGCCGCATCGGTCGCATCCATCTCGCGAAATTCTCCACGCTCAATTCCGTACCGGATCACATCGATGATCGTCTCCATCATCTGGCGATGTTGCTCCGTCTGCCGTTCAGCTAACCTGCTATTCTCTTTAAACTTCATCATGTGCTCGAAGTTGAGCTTATAGAACTTGATCATCTGAGGGAAAGCTGATATTTGAAAGCGGGCAAAGGCGCGGAGTTTGTCTGTCGCCGACTCATAAGGTTCGATCGCCTCGCAAATGTATCGGTGGTAGCGAACCATCTGATAGTGAACCACTTCGGACAACAGCGTTTCCTTGTCCTTAAAATGCAGATAGACCGTTCCTTTAGCGATCCCTGCATCCTCCGCAATCTCCCCAACTTTCGTTTCGTGAAACCCATTCGTGCTAAAACGCTTCGCGGCCGCTTCTAGTATCGCCTGTCGCTTGTCCACACGCTCCATCTCTTACCTCCGGGAAAAAATACACTCCCTCTATTATAGCAGACCCGATGCATTTTCCACGAACTGCTGTATTTTAGTGAAAGTTTTTAGTCTTCCCAGACCGTATTCGTTTCCACATAAGTTACCGCTTCCTGCAACCTCGCAAGCACCTCTTCTGCCGTACTGCCTGTGACCATCACCGTCACATAGCTCTCTGTGCTTCGGGTCACCCCGTTGTATCGCTTGCCGATCTCGCCCGATGCAGATGCTTCGACACACCAGTCAAAAGGCACCGTCTGCGGAAAGCTGACCAAAGTGCCTTTTTTCGGCGGGATAAAAAATGTGCCATAGAGACGGGTCACGTCCATCCGATTCGGCAGTGGATCGATCATGCCGCATTGTGCGCGCATGATGTAGCGGTCGAGGTGCAGCCCGTACGCAAGTTCGATCATATCGTTGACGCGCCCGCCTGTCGTGCGGGACGCTACCTCACACAGCACAATGCGATCATCAGGCGTAAGGAAAACTTCCGCATGGAACGTCGCTGCGTCAAGCCGCGGCATCGCAGCCATCAACTGATGCGCATAGGCGACCAAGCGCTCGCCAAGCGGATGGCCTGGCTCTAACAGCACGTTGCCGACTCCGAGCTGATCGGTGTAGGACAGACAGGTGTTGACATAGGAAGCGACGGAGACGAACTTCACAACGCCGTCCAGCACCACACCGTCGATCTGATACATGTCGCCTTCGACAAACGCCTCGGCCAGCATCCCTGCCGATGCGCCCGTCTTCAACCATGCTTCCATCTCCGCTTCTGTACGCAACACATGCGTGTACATCGACGTCATCCCACGCAGCGGTTTGACGACGACCGGGTAGCCATGCTCCACCACAAAATCATACAGATCGAGCGGGCTCTCCAACTTGCGATGCGCCGCCACCTCCAACCCGCCGCGCAGTGCCGTCTCTTTCATCACCGCCTTGTCGCGGAAGGCCAGCGCGCTCTGATAGCCCTGCCCAGCCAGTCCTAGTCGGTCGCGCAATCGTCCGGCCCGCACAATTTCGCTTTCCTCCAGCGCAATGATCTGTCGAAACGGACGTTCCTGATGCAGTTTGACCGCCTCGACCTCCACGCGTCCGTCCCGTGCCAACACGTCGAACGCTTTTCGCACCGGAAACTCCGGAAAGTCATCAACAACCTCCTGTGCGGCAAACATGTACACCTCTTCCTCAAACCCGGTCAACCACTCCGTATAATCGATCGCACTTCTTGCAAACCGATTGATCAACAAAATCGCCACCGCTCACGCCTCCCTTCCCTTACTTGTCGGCCGCGACCACAGCCTCTTCTTCCACCGACCAGATCACATTTTCATCGATATAGGCGAGCAACTGCGCATAGCGCTGCTCGAGCTCTTCTTCACTTTCGGCATAAAACACCACCGAGCCGACCGTATCGGCTGCGGCCATCTGGCCTTTCGATTCCATCCCCACCTTGAGGCGAGGCTGGTATTCGGCAACCCAGTCAAACGGAAATTGGTCGATAAACTTCACCAATCGTCCGACCTGTTTGGGAATCAAGTACACGGCCGACAGCACCTGCGGTTCCCCAGACGTCGGGAGTTCCACATCGAGACCGCAAGACAGCTTCGTCCACGCCTCATCCAACTCGACACCGTACGCTAAGCGAACACAGGTGGAGATGCGACCGCCCGCTGTGCGGGACGCGATTTCGCAAAACACCAGTTCATCTTGCGGCGTGTGAAAGACCTCGCAATGGAAGGTCGTAAACGTTGGCGTCGGCAACACGGCTAGTACCTGTTTCGTCAGGTTCTGCAACCGTGTGAACATCTCGTGTTCTGGCGTCAACAGGCGAATGTACAAGCCTTGGTTGTCCCGATAATTGAGGCAGGCATCGTTGTACGTCCCAACAGACGCCAGCTTGACCTCACCGTTTACGACCAGCCCGTCGATGTTGTACATCTTGCCCTCGACAAACGATTCGACCATCATGCCAGTCAGTCTGCCTTTGCGATAGAACGCCTCCAACTGCTGCTCGTCCCGCACCAGCGTCGTATTCATCGCCCCCATGCCATCCACCGGTTTGATCACGACGGGCAGACCGTGCTCGGTCACAAAATCATAGAGATCAAGCCCCGTCTCCAAGCGTCGGAAGTGCGGGCATCGCACATGCGGTGCCACCAGCGTCTTCATCACCACTTTATCGCGAAACGCCAGCGCGCTCTCCGTGAGCTGCCCGTCAAGTCCCAGACGCTCCCGAATCCGCGCCGCGCGGTTGATATCAACCTCATCCAGCGCCACCACCGCTCGGAACGGGTGCTGCTGATGCAGTTTCAACGCTTCGATCTCGACCTGACTGTTGCTCAGATAGTTTGCAAACCCTTTGACCAGATCGTAATCCGAAAAATCATTGACATAAACATCGGGAGTAAAGATGTACAATTCCTCGTCTAACGCCTCCAACCATTCCTTAAACCGCACCAACTTCGCGGGATACACATTCAAAATCAAGATGGCCATCTGCAATCTCTCCTCCTTCGATCGGACTAGGCTTTTGCCTGCGCCTGCGCCCTCGCCCTAGCCTGGGCCAAAGTCCTTTCCTCCATCTCCAGCAGCCAGCCCTTCACATCGTGAACGTTTTCCTCATGGTCATACGCATCGGAGAAGGTCATGAACTGCCGCGGTTTGGCCTCGGCCACTTGCACATCGTATCCCTGCGCTCGCAACACATCGAGCGCCAACTCGACGGTGATGCCGCGCGAGTCTTTCCAGACATCGAGGTCCTCCTGCGTGAACGGCCCGCGCTTGCCGTTTTCCGCCAATTTCACTTGCTTTTCCAAAAATTTCAACGATTCGCGATGCACCTTCTGGTAGCTGTGTTCCTCTCCGGCAAAGATCGCTTCAATACGGTCTCGATCTGCCATCCAGTCATAGCCGATCTCGCGCAAGCACCGAAGCCCTGGCTCCACCAACTGCACGATTTCCGAATCGTAGCCCATCCGATAGCGATCATGCAGCAGTTCGCGCAGTATTTTCTTCAACACATGCCCCTGCCCTTTCCCTGTCATCTGCGCACCGTCAGCCAAAGCTGCAACCAGCGACCTGACTGTCGCCGCCACCCGTTGCCCAAAGGGATCATTCACTTTCGTCCCTTCCAGCGCCTCCAATCGTTGCATCAGCGGCAAGAACATCTCCGTCTCATACCACGTCTTCTTCCCCTGCAAAATGAACGACATCCGTTCCAGCAACAGGCAGCTATCCGTCTTCAGTTGCCCATCCGGTCCGATGATGTTCACCACATCGAAGATCGGCAGAAACGCGTGCTGGTGGCGCAAGAAGAACTTGCAATAAAAGCCGTTCATCAGCCCATCGATCGCAAATCGCGGCGCATATTGCCAAAGCACCATATTCTGCTCAGGCATTCCAATCTTTCGCATCGTGTCCTGCAGATCGAGGCGATCCTGCGGCAAGATGACAAACAGATCGTCTTTGGGCAAGTGCAGTCCTTCGGTCAGCAACTCCCAGCCCACCGTCAGCGCCTCTCGCAGATCGGGTTGTCCGAACTGGTAGTAACTCATCATCACCTGAAAGATCGTCCAGAGCGAGGAAGGCATCTGCGTATAGGAATAGGAAGTCCAAAACACCCGCTGTTGGGTAAAGAGATGCGTATGTTCGAGCGCCTTCGCTCCCGTAAAATAACCGAGATTGGGGGTCAGTGCAGACCCGTTAAAATGTGGCCCATCCCCTTCTGTGTTCACCACACGATGCTCTGGCAAGCTGTGATAGCCTTTTTTCAGAAAAAAATCCGCATATCGTTCCCGCAATTCCAATGCCTTCATCCTGAATTCACCCGCCTCCTTGTATTCATTTCATTATAGTATATTTCCAATTTAAGTTAAAGATAAATAACGGACCTTTGCTCATTTTTTTCGAAATCATCTGAACCTTCTTTACCTACTGGTCGCCTGGGAGGATTGATCTAGTAGATGATTCATTATATAATTTATTTGCACCATTTAATAAACAATCATTAACAGAAAGAGGAGGCCATAAGAAATGAAAAAGTGGATGAACACGCTGTTCTTCCCGGTGTTTCTGATCTTCGGTTTGCTGATCAGCCTTGCACCACAGACCGCGTCTGCAGCTCCGGCGTTCCAAGTGCCGTTCCCATGCGGCCAAGTCTGGAGCGGACAGACTCGCTCCGACCACAGCCCGGCCAACGCGATCGACTTCAACCGCACCGACGATCTGGGTGATCCGGTCGTCGCCTCGGCAGGCGGTACGGTCACTACCGTCAAAGACTTGGGCAGCACGTCGTACGGCAAGTATGTCGTGATCGACCACGGTGGCGGCTGGACCACCTACTATGCGCATCTCAATTCGTTCAGCGTTTCGGTAGGCCAAAAGATCTCTCAAGGTCAAAAGGTCGGCACCGTCGGCTCGACCGGCGGCTCGACCGGCCCGCATCTGCATTTCGAACAACGCCTGAACGGAAGCGCACAGAAAATCGTCTTCAACGGCACCCAAGCTTTGTACTGGGGCACGCAAAACTACACTTCGAAAAATTCCTGCGGCAGTTCTACCGCCAAAGGCACAGTGAAAACGGCAGGGGCCGACTTGAACGTGCGCTCCGGCCCAGGCACCTCATACTCGATTGTCGGTTCGGTGGCGAACGGCGCACAAGTGACGATCTACTGCCAAACGTACGGCACGACCGTGACGGGAACCTATGGCACTTCGAACATCTGGAATCGCATCGGCACCGGCCAATACATCTCCGACACCTATGTCTACACAGGATCGGACGGGTTGGTCGCACCGCTCTGTAATTGATCTCCATATTCGATCTTATGAACAAAGACCTTTGTGACGATGTGTCACAAAGGTCTTTTTATCACATCGACCGCAGTACGTTTTTGGCGATCAAAAACTCATGAATCTGCGTCGAGCCTTCGATGATTTCATTGATTTTCGCATCGCGGAAATAGCGTTCGACCGGGTAGTCGGGGTGTACGCCGTTGCCGCCGTGAATCTGCACCGCATCTTTGGCCACTTTGTTGACCATGACGGAGGCCATGTATTTGGCATTCCATGTTTCCATGATCGAATCGGGATTCATCACGTCTTTCAGATGACCCGCATGGTAGCAAAGCAAACGAGCCGCTTTGACCTGAACGACCATCTCGGTGATCATCTTTTGAATCAACTGGTTGTCCCCGATCGGTGCGCCAAACTGTTGGCGAGTCTTGGCGTATTGCACGCTCGCTTCCAGACAACCTTGTGCCAATCCGACACAGCCCCAAGCTACCGTATAGCGGCCATAGTCGAGGCAGGAGAGCGCTACCCCGGTCAAACCCATGCCTTCGCGACCGACGAGGTTCGATTTGGGAATGCGGCAGTTGTCAAAATGCAACTCCGCGATCAGCGAGCCACGCGAGCCCATCAAGCCCTTCATGTGTGTGCGGGAGAAACCTGCACGGTCCGCTTCGACCAGAAAGGCGGTCGGCTTGCCGTCGAGACTTGCGATCACCAAGAACAGATCGGCGAGCATCCCCATCGAAATCCATTTTTTGCTGCCGTTCAAAACGTATTCATCACCTTCAAGCACCGCCGTGGTCTTCACGCTTTTCGCGTCAGAACCGACCTCCGGCTCAGAAAGTGCGAAGCCGCCGATCACTTCACCTTTCGCCAGTTTCGGCAAATAGTAGTCACGCTGTTCACGTGTGCCCCAGCGCAGCAAGGCCAGAGCCAGCATGCCGTGTACGGTCAGCAGCACGCGGGTCGAGGAGCAGGCGCGGCCCAGTTCTTCGTTGAGTACCCCGAGCGTCACATTGTCGAGTTCCATGCCGCCATACTCTGCGGGCAACATCGAACCGATGTATCCACGTTCGATCATCTTCGGGATGATCGATTCATGCAGGTTTTCTTCACGGTCGTTCCAAGCTGCGTATGGAACCACATGTTGATCAGCAAATGCGCGAAACTCTTCTTTTCTAGCAAGTTGTTCTGCAGTCAGTTCGGTTCTCATTTTTTTCACCTCTTAGAATTTATCGTACAAACTTTATTTACTTAAATCAACACCTTTTTCGTTAAGCATACGAACTGGATCGGGAGCCCTGACCGAGTCACGTTGTTGTATCAGGGCAAATAGCTTAACTCAATACTAAAAATTCAGAAAATAAAATAGATGCGATTTTCCTTCGCTGCGATGCACGATGCCCAAAAACAACGCTTGTTCCGCCCACACAAAGAGCCTCGGCAATCGCCAAGGCTCGTGCTACACATGCTCACTCCACCAGTTTGTTGCGATGGGCATAGATGGCCGCCTGCGTGCGGTCATCGACCTCCAACTTGGCCAAGATTTGTGTGATGTGCGCTTTGACCGTTTTCACCGCGATAAACAGTTGGTCGGCGATCTCTTGGTTGCTTTTCCCTTCTGCGATCAAACGCAAGATCTCCAGCTCCCGTGCGGTCAACATCTCATGCGGCTTGGCTTCGTCGGCGCGTCGCATGCGGGAGAGCACTTTACCCGTCACTTGCGCTTCCAGCACAGGCTGACCTTTGCTAGCCGAACGGATCGCTTCTGCGATTTCCTGCGCCTTCGAGGTTTTCAACAGATAGCTCAGCGCCCCCGCTTCGATCACCGGATACACTTTGTCATCATCCAAAAAGCTGGTCAGGACGATGATCTTCGGGTCGGGTAGCAACGAGCAGATCTCTTTTGTCGCTTGGATGCCGTCCATCCCTTCCATCACCAAATCCATCATAATCACATCCGGCTTGTGCTCGACCGCCAGCCGCACGCCTTCTCGACCGTCTGCCGCTTCCCCGACCACTTCGATGTCCGGCTGTGCTTCCAGATAGGCGGCCAGACCCATGCGCACCATTTCATGATCATCTACCAGCAACACGCGGATCATCTGCTCGCTCCCCTTTATCTTCAACGATTGGAACTTTCAACGACAGCTGTGCGCCTTTCCCCGGCGCTGAGATCAGATCGAGCACGCCGCCGATCTCGTCGGCCCGCTCCTGCATCATCTGCATCCCGTATGAAGCTGCCTTCTGCCCGTTCATCTCGAAGCCGACCCCGTTGTCGATCATCCGCAAAAACACCTGCGCATCGGTCGCTCCGAGCCGAATGTTGACCGAGGTGGCCTGCGAGTGGCGCAACACGTTGGACAAGCCTTCCTGCACGATGCGAAACAGATGGTCTTCCACCCCTTTTGGCAGTGGCGGAATGTCGGTGATCTCCGCGCGAATGTCGATCGGCTGCTTCGCTTGAAACTCCTGCAACAATTCTTCCAACCCTTCGCGCAGCCCCTTGCCTTCCAGCGTCGCCGGTCGCAAATGCAACAAGAGCGCACGCATTTCCTTTTGCGCATGCCCGGCCATTTTTTCGATCATCGCGATCTGCTTTTGAATCTTAACCTCATCGGTGTTCGTCAGATTCTCTTGCACAGCAGATGACATCATCGAGATGGCGAACAACTGCTGTGACACCGCGTCGTGCAACTCGCGCGCCAAACGCTGGCGCTCCTCGAGGATCACCGATTTTTTCAATTGATCCTGCATCTCCGCTTTTTCGGTCGATAGGCGCTGCAAAGAGGCGACCTGTTTTTCGATGCGCTGTGCCATCTCATTTAACCGATCGCCTGCAAGCCCGATCTCATCATCACCAAGCGGTGGAACGCGATGGGCAAACTGGCCCTTTTCATAGCGCAGCGTCGCTTCAACCAGCTCTTCCAAGCGCTGCTTCAAACCGGTGCCAAACGTAAATCCAGACACGACCCCTGCCATCACGATCAGGACCAGCCCGATCAACAGCACCGGAATGTCGAGCCAGGTGGCGGTGAACAACTCCATCAGATCGATTTTGAAAAAGATGATGAACAGCGTCAGTACAGGGAGTGCTGCCATCAAGCCAACGCTCAGCGTAAAGCGCGTCATGCGCCATTGGATGTTCATTAAGCGTTTGCGGCTCATAAGTACCTCACATCCACATCGCCGAGCAGCAGTGAAATCGAAATTTTCACTTTGCGTGCGGCGCTCGAATAGCCTGCTGAGGTTTTTTGCAGGTTGCAGTTGACACCGCCCTGTTTGCTGCCGAGCACTTCCAAGTTGCCGGCCGTGACGGAGGTGCTTACCGTAACGTCCAGATCATACGGCACATAGATGTCAATGTCACCGATCAGCGCGGAGATGACAAGCGTTGTCTCGCCTTCCGGAATGATCGCTTTGGACAGGTCGATCTTCACATCGCAGACCCCATAGGAGGCGTTGATCCCGTCGAGGTCAAATTGGCCGTTGATCAAGCGCAGATTGCCGATCATCGTCCCGCCATACGTCGATCTCGACCAGCCAGATTCATCGTGCTCAGGCTCTGTTGCCTGCTCCGCTGTAGCGTCCATCGCCGTCTTGGCTTCTGGCTCTTCTTTCCAAGCGAAGTTCCACTGATCCGGCCACTTGATCTCCTGACCTTTGATCATTCGATAGCCGATGTAGATGAGCAGTGCAGCCACCAAAATTCCGATGATCTCCACGCCGACCAACTGCTGTACGATCAGGACACCGCCGATGATCATCAGCACCAGACCCACTTTTTTCGAACGATTGTGATAGAGCCAGTAGCCGACCCCGGCGAGTAGAAACGGGAGAAACAGTCCCAAGGCGCTCAGAATGATGACGACTAAAAGGATTGCACCAATGATAAGAACAGGATTTTGAGGCATGCGCACAAGGTGACCCCCCTTTCTAGCTGTTATTATAAACCAAAAACACAAGAAGGGGCCCATCATTTGGGCACCCTCTCGATTTTTGCGCACGAGACTTAGGAGATTTTCTCTTTGCGCATGCGCTCCAGCTCTTTTTCAACCTCGTCCGCATACTCGACGCGTGCATAGCACATTTCGTCAGTGGCGAAGGAGGTGCCGGCTTTCGCGCGGATCTCTTTTTCAAGGATGCGGTTTTCCAGACGTTGAAACTCGCGGCAGAAGCTGTCCGTATCGATGCTGTGCAAAGCGGTGACGATGCGCTCTTTCACCTGTGCCACGTTGGCGCGAGCGATCAACGCTTGTTTTTTGTCTTTCAGCTCTTCGTAGCGGCGTTCGAGCAGAACGCCCTGCTCTTTCAGCTCGCGAACTTGTCCATACGCAAGTTCAGCCTGCTCGTCGTAATATTGGGCGCGCGCTTCGTAGTGCTTCATCTCACTCAGCGCTTTGCGAGCGAGGTCTTCTGCACCAGCGTTGAACGCTTGTTCCGCTTGGCGACGACGCTTATCTTCGAGCGCCTGCGCCTCATCTAAACTCTTTTCGTAGGATGCGGCGATCGCTTGCTGTTTCACGATCGCGTGGCGCGCTTTCGACAGCTCGTCTTCCATGTTGCGCAAGGTGTGGTTGAGCATCATTTTCGGGTCTTCGATTTGGTCGAGTCCTTCGTGAATCGCAGCAGAGATGATGTTGAGAATGCGTTTGATCATGAGAGATTCCTCCTAGGATGTGCGTTCGATTTGTTATTTGCCTTGCTTTTTCAGGAATGCTTTCCAATCGTCGTCAAAGCCGTCATCCATTTTGGCTTGTCCTGCGTGACGAGTCTCAGTTCTGCTTCCGGGAAAGGTGAAGTCCGGATCGTTGTCTTTCAATTTGTTGATCAGCTTGAGTACGAGGTACACGCCGCCTGCGAGAAGCGCCAAGGTGATGATCAAGGAGAACACCATCCCGATCAGTGCCGGGAGCCAGCCGCCTGTGAACATCACGCCGAGCAGCAGCAGAATGACAGCTTGGATTTTTTTGTGCTGTCTGTATTTCTTCACCCCAAAGTAGAAGAACATCAGGGAGATCAAAAAGCTTATCAAACCGCCCATTTCTGTTTCACTCCTTTCATCGTTCGTGTGTGGTTGTTTGTTATGTCTTTATCTTACGGGATATCGTTTCTTTTTCTCATGTACCAGAGTTGAATCTTCGACTACGACCTTGGTCGTAGTGCGAGTAGGACAAGGTCTCGCCAACAAAAAAAGACCTTTGCAAGAACTGCAAAGGTCTTTTGCTTACAGTACGAACAGCCAGAAGACGCCGGCCAGAATAAAACGGTAAATTGCAAACGGTACCAGTTTGACGCGCTCGAGCAGTTTGAGGAAACCGACCATCGCGAACAGGGCGACGACAAACGAGGTGATGAAGCCGACTGCAAAGTAGCCGATGTCATTTGACGACAGATGATCCCAGCTTTTGAACAGGTCGAGGCCAGTCGCACCGACCATCATCGGGATCGCGATGAAAAACGAGAAGTCGGCAGCCGCTTTGCGGTGCACGCCAAACATCAGACCGCCCGACATCGTGGAACCGGAGCGAGAGAAGCCCGGCCACATCGCGAGGCACTGGAACAGGCCGATCGTAAGCGCTTGTCTGTAGGTGATATCGTCGATCGTCGGCGCCTTGATCTCGCGCTTGTCACCGTACCACTCCGCCAAGATCATCAGCACCCCTCCGGCAACCAAACCGACGACCACCGTCTCGGGGGAGAACAGCACATCTTTGATGAAATCATGGAAGATCAGCCCCAGAATCATCGCCGGCAAAATGCCCAAGAACACATGCAACAGGTTGATCTTATATTTCGGTGTTTTCGCTCCACGTATCCCAAACAGCCCCAAGATCCGTTTCCAATATAAAACGGTCGCCGCCAGAATCGCACCAAGCTGAATGAAGATCTCAAACGTCTTAGCCGCTTCCCCGTGGAAATCGAGCAGTTCGCCCGTCAAAATCAGATGCCCTGTCGAGGAGATCGGCAAAAACTCCGCCAAGCCCTCAATCAGGCCCATAATTAGCGCTGTAATGTAATCCATACAGTCCGTCCTTTCCTCTTCAAAGTATCCATCTAGCATTCTACCTCATTTTTAAAAAACAAAAAAGCCGATTCCCGACCCAGGAATCGGCGCATGTAAAACTTCAGCACCTCCAAGCGGGCGACAAGCACCTGCTCGGCACTTCACTCCGCTAGCACGATTATTCTTTGGCTAATTTGACCAGATCTTTCTGCACTTCGTCGATCGGCATCTCATCGCCCATGTAGTACACTTTGCGGACGTTGTTTTTCGCATCGACCAGATAGAGCGAGCGGGTCGCATGGATGAACGTGCCGTCCGATTGCTTTTCGGCGAAGTTGCCATAGCTTTCCACGACCTGTTGCGTCTCCTCTTCCGTACCGCGCAAGAGCACCCAGCCGCTTTGGTCGATACCCATCGCTTCGGCATGTTTCTGCAGCACTTCAGGCGTGTCAAATTCAGGGTCGAACGTGACGGAGACAAATTGGATTTTGCTTCCGAACAGGTCTTTCTTTTTTAAGTCATCTTGCACATTGACCATCTTCGCCGTCGTGATCGGGCAGATGTCCGGGCAGTTGGTATAGATAAATTCGACGAGGCGTACTTTACCGTTGTAGTCGGTGAAGTTGACATCTTGTCCGGCGAGATTTTGCAACGTAAAGTCGGGGGCGCGGTTTAAGATGGGCAACTTGGTATAGCCCGACCAGAACCAGTAGCCGACCCCGCCTAGAAACGCGAGAATCAAGAGGATGATCAAACCATTGACCCACTGGTTGTTTCGTTTAGTACTTGCTTGTTCCATCGCTTCCCAGCCCTTTCTTCGTCAGCAGGCGCGTTCCAGCAAACAGCACGAGCGTCACCAGAATGGCAGCGATGCTGGTCCATTGGCCTGCTGTCCAATTAAACAGATATTCAGGTGTATCGCCGCGCAGATATTCGAGGAAGAAGCGCGCGATCGAATAAAGTGTTACATAGATAACAAAGATCATACCTTTAGGTAGCGGTTTGAACTTCAGCAAGATCAGCACGGCAAACACGACCATGCACCACATGCTTTCAAACACTTCTGCCGGCCAGAGCGGTTGGTCGCCATATTCGGCGTAGGCGTTGGTGCCTGGCGGATAGACGATGCCAAATCCACTGTTAGTCGGCGCTCCATACGCGTCTCCGTTCATAAAGCAGGCCGCTCGGCCGATCGCTTGTCCGAGGATCAGGCCGGGCGCGAAGATGTCTGCCGTGTCCCAAAACGACCATTTCAGCTTGCGAACATACCACGCTCCGGTCAAAATGCCGCCGATCAAGCCGCCCTGCACCGACATACCGCCATCCCAGACCGCCAAAATCTCCAGCGGATTGGACAGGTAGTAGCCGCCTTGAAAGAACAGCACCTCCCACAGACGGGCGCCTAACAGCCCGCCCAAGATGACGGCAAACGCCATCTCGCTCAATTTTTCCGGGTCCTTGCCTTCCTGTTTCGCAAAATAGGCGGTCACGCCAAGCCCGAGCAAAATCGCCAACGCCGACAGCACCGAATGCGATGGAATCCCAAAGCCGAAAATCGTAAACAAATACTCCCTCACCCAAGCACCTCCTTCAAAAAAGCCTGACCACGGCCCGTCCTCGCAACTTCGCACAAACCGATTTTCATCGCAGGACAGCTCACGTTTCACACGCGCGTCGCAACGCAACTTCCCGACTTGTTTCCAACGCTTAGCGCATTGGACAGGTTATTCTACAACTTCAAATGTCTCGGTCGGCATCTGATGCAGTTCTTTTGTTGTCGTGTGTATCGTCACTTGATAGGTGCCCGGCTTGGTAAACGTTTTTTTCACCGAATACGCACCGTCTTTACCTGCATGAGCTTCGAGCGTCTCATGAGCCTCTTCACCCTGCCAGATTTCAAACTCTACTTTCGCCCCTTGAACCGGTTTGCCCACCTGGGCGATCGTCGCGACGAGCTCCGTCTCACCGCCCGTCTTCGCGGGGGTTGGATTGGTGGCAAAGGTAATGGTCAGCTTTTGCGGAACGTTTGCCCCTTGATGGTTCTCATGCTCATCCGCTCCGTTCGTGCCGCAGCCGAAGCCTGCGAATGCTGCGATCAAGAATGCTGCGATCCATACTTTTCCTGTCATCTTCTGCACCTCCTGCTTACAAGGGCAATGATACCAGACTATCAGGCTGGATTGCATAACTCGAACGGGCTATCTTCTTTCAAATCTGTGACACCGATGGCAACACTTCCCTCCATCATCGCAAAACACCGCCGGAAATGCAAAAAAACGACCTACTACACTAGGCCGCTTTTTCTAGGGTTTGCCGATCACCACGCTTCTCCACCCATTTCCCGCCATACCACAGACCGACCATCACGATGGCGACCACCACAAATTTCCACGGGTGCTCCAGCCAAGTCGGCAGGTCATGCCCGATGTACGACAGAATGAACACCATCACGCCTTTGGAAGCAAATGTCGCCAAGATGAAGGTGCGGATCGAGATGGTCGTCAGGCCCCCGACCACCGCCACCGTCGTGGACGGTGAAAACGGAAAGGCGCACAAGATAAAGATAGACGTAAAGCCCTTCTGTTCCACCCAGCGCAAAAAGCGACGCGAATCGGGATACTTTTTCATCATCCGATCACGCAAGCGATGACCCAACAGTCGCACCAGTAAAAACAGCAGGCTCTGGCCTAGCCCGACCCCGATCCACGAATAGAAAAACCCTTCCCACAGTCCAAACGCCATCGCGTTGGCCATCACGATCGGAATCAAGGGCAACACTGGGAAAAACGTTTCCAACAGCGCCAAGACGATGCCTGGCAACGGACCAAACGCCCTGTATTGATCGAGGATGATCTGCAAATCGCCCATTTCCATTCCTATTTCCTCCAGTTAATCACGCTTATTCAAGGATAATTCTAACGAATAATATCAATTAAAATATATACACATTTGTTTCTTGTGTCTATAACTTCAATCTGTTAGATTTAATTTTGTAAACAATTAAGCGGAGAGGGGGTCATTCCTACCATGAGCGAAAATCAAAATCATGAGGCACGTAGCCTGCTGGTCGCTCTGCTGCACGAAGCGGCAGAACTTGAGCACAGTCTACTCGATGCCTACCTCTATACAGCCTGCTCGATCAAGAGCACGCCACAGGAGTTCGCCGTTGTAGGCGGTAAGGAAAACAGGCGCCGCGCCGTGCAGTTTGAGCGGGCACGCTCGTGGAAACAGAGCATTCTTCTGGTCGCCCATGAAGAGATGCTGCATCTCCACTATGTCCAATGTCTGCTTCGCGCCCTCGGAGAAGCTCCACGCTTTGGCTTGCCCAATCGCAGCCAAGAGAGCGGCAACTGGCAGATTCCGAACTGGAAAGCGCAAGTCGCCGGCGAAGATGTGGACGGCGGAACGGGTGTGGAAGTTCCGATCGGGCCATTGAGTCTGGAAAACATCCGCCGCTTTGTGCTCTACGAAGCGACCGATTCCCTGCAAGACGAGAATCCCTTTGGTGAGCAATCGACGCTCTTATTTAAACGGTTACACCATTTCGAATTGGAATACCGCTTCGAAAGCATGCTCTATCACATCGAAAACGCAGCGCGCCGTGCCGAACTGAAGCAAAAGCTGTACGACCTCTACACTTTGCTCACCCCGCTGGCACCTGAAGATCGGCACGTCGAGGAACGATTGTTCGCGGCGATGAAACAGGTCGGCCTGCCTGCGGTGGAAGAGCTACGTTTCCAATCGATCGCCGACTTTTACCTGCGCGGCATCTTGCCGCTGTATCAGCAAGCGTTCGACTTCAACTGGGTCAAACACGACAACCGAGACCTGAACAACGAAATGCTCGACACCAATTATGCGGCGGAAGGCTTTTTGCCGATCGGCCCGGTCAATCGCGACATGAACTTCAACCATTTTGCCCGCGGCAACCTGGAGAACCCGCTGCAAAATTACAAACATGTCGAGAACATCATCAAAGAGATCGTCGAAGAAGGCGAAGGGGCCTCCCACTTTGAAAGCAATGCGGAAGCGTTTTTACAACAGGTGGACAAAATCGGCGGCGTTCGCAACTACCTGACCAAAGTGTTGCGCGACCCGAACCGCCGCAAGCCATCCACTCCGATCGTCCAACTTGGCGAGCGACTGCGCAAATCACATCTGTACCGCTTTGCGCTGATCATGACCGAATTGGAGCAGGAACAGGAGCTTGCCCGCGAGTCCGGATTGGAATTTTCCGCATCTCGCGAGCCGCTCGCCGTGGAAGACAACGTGCGCCTGAAACAGATCACATCCGAGCTGCCCGCCCAATTTAACGCGACCTATCTCGTCATGCTCGCTTGGCTTTCTCGCATGTACGAAATCCCACACTGGGAAGCGGACAAGCCGCGCCGTCTGGCCATCGAAATGCTCGCCTCCTGGCCGTTGATGTCACTTGCGATCCGGCCGTTCCTTGAACTCGCCTCCTTCTTCCCGATCGACTTGCACGATCTGTATCGCCTCGATCCGACCGCCCTGCCACTGTTGCCGATCCACGCGCAACAACTGCATCAGGTCTACGCGATGGCGGAGCGCTCCGAAGCGATCAACGCCCGCATGGACTATTTGGCGGTGCGCGTGCTCTCCGATGTCGCCAAGTGGGCCGAAGCGCAAAAAGCGGCGCTTGCAGGCATCGCCCTCGATGACCACACCAAGGACATGTTGCTCTCGCGCCTGACCATCCTCTCTCAGCTCGACGAGTTCCAAAAACAGTTCCCGTTCCGCGTGCATGGCGGCTATTCGAACAAGATGCCCGACCTGACCTATCAGCAAAAGCATCCGGACAGTGGACGATACGAAGAAGACCCGACCGCAGTGCCTGCCCTGTTCGAAGAGACCTTGGCGCTTCGCATTCGCTTCTCCGGCTGGGGGCTCGTGCAGATGGCGACCGACCCAGACCCGCCGAGCGACGAAGTCGGCGCCAGCGGGACACACATGATGCATGCATCTGACGGCAACAAGCGCTTCGACCGCGCCTTGGTCTGGCAGAACAACGACAAACAGCATGACATCGTGCGCGGGCCGCACCACGACCTGCCGGAGCTTGGGGTCAACGCGCAAGAGGTATCGCTTGTCGTCACCAACGGCACAGCAAACGCTGGCTTCGTCCCGCTGCAGGTGATGAACTCGCTGGGCGCCGTGCAGACGTCCGGTGTTCAGCAGGAACTGCGCGTTGACGGCTTCTTCGATCTGCTCAACCTGACGCCGCAGGACATTCTGGGCGACAACCGCAAACTGCGGATCGACCTGCTCGAGAAAAACGGACAAAAGCCGTTTCTCAATGGCCAAAACCATCTCGTCTGGAAGGATGGCGAGCCGATCGACCCGTTCATCCTCGCTCTCTTTGCCGATCCAAAACCGGGAGCTCAAACGGACGATCCAAAGCTGTTGTTCAAGCGTGAGATTTTCAACCAAGGCTTGACAATGATGGAGATGGAACCACTGCAACGCATCTCCACCTCGCGCGGACCGTGCGGATTTGACGATGTGCACAACATCCCGCCGTGGGTGATGGGCGCAATGCCAGAAAAAGACCGCAAGCTATTCGAATGCCCGGGCTATCCGATGTCGTATCTCGTCAACCGTTCGCGCAAGCTCGGCCAAGCGCTGGAGCAACAGTTCCAAGGGTCGGTCGATTCGCAAAGCACGGTCGATCAGGCCGTGTCGCTGGCCGAGCGGATGCGCCTGATCAACGTCCCACGCATGGAGACGATGATCTGGCTCAACTTCTTGCTGCACTACGGGCACACTGTCAGCGGCCATCTGGCACAAGGCGATGGCGAGAATCCGATTCTGACCGCTCTGGCCCAGAAAACCAACCTGCAACTCAGCCTGGCAGAAAGCGATCAGCGCGACGCCGCCAACTCGCGCTGGCTGGTCAAGTACACCAAAGGCGTCATGGACACCGACGCGATTCGCGACCTCGTCTTCGGTGAGATGTACATCCCGATCCACGTTCAAGCGTCCACAGAGCCGATCGAACTGACCCGCAGTTGGTCCTTCCCGCTCGCGATGCAAAAGTTGGTCACCGACTTCGCCTGCCACTTTGACAGCCCGTTTTGGGCCGCGTACAAAGTTTCGAAAGACGGCAAATCGCGCACCTTGAAACTCCCGAACAAAACGGAGATCACCGAAACGCTGCTCAAGAAAAATGGCGATTCGCACAGCTACGCCATGACGGGCCTTGAAGGTGTCAGCGCCTACACCGCCAGCTTCACGGTGAGCAAGCCGAAACGCGGGGACGAGCAGTTCACGCTGAACTGGAAGATCTCCTTCCACGCTTCCACTCCCCAAGCGATCCTCGCCACGGTCACCCATTTTGGCAACGCCTGCCAGCAGATGACAGACAGCATGACAGGCTACTTTGCCCCGACCGTACAGCGTTAAGCAAAAGAGCTCTGCCGATCGGCAGAGCTCTTTTTCGAACCAACGGCGACACGTTTGTAGCCTCCTTCTGTTCAGTCATCCTCCACCGTAAGTCCCAGCAGTACCTTGGCACCTTTGGAAAGACTGGTGAAGACGATTTCCCGCTCCCAGCGGCGTTCGAGTTGGCGCGGGGAGAGGATGGAGTACTCTTGGCGGGCCGACTTGGTGCGCGATTTGTCTTTGAGGATCGGCGCCAGCAGGTCGTTGGCCAGCTCCTCCAAAATATCTGCGCCAAGCACGTTGTCTGGGTTGCGCAGGTACTCCTCCACCTCTTGGCGGGTGCGTGCCGGGCGGCTGGTGGCCGAGCGGTTCATCAAGCCGCCCTGCCCGTTTGCAAAAAGTGCATCATGCGCTTGAGCCCCGAGGCGACGCGATGCGAGATCGCCGTCGGATCGACGCCGAGCAGTTGCGCCGTCTCTTGCAGGCTCCGGTCGTCGATCAGGTGTAGGACGATCGCCTCCTTCTGGCGATCGGTTACGACCACGCGCCCCAACACCTCGTCACTTTTGTACTCACCCAGCGCCGTTTTCAAATCGATCAGGATCGCCTGCGCGGTCGGACAGCCCTGCTCAGCGCTCAAGCGCAACTTGTGCAGGGAGCGCAAAGCTGTCTTCAGCGCCGCGGTCGATCCATAGTCAAACACATCGGCCATCCGTCTTCCTTTGTCGATATCGCGTTTCACCATCCCCACGATGATCTTGCCCCCTCTCAATCCTGGCCGCTTAGTGGTCGGAAGGCTCATCTGCTGCCGTTCCTGCTGTCGATTGCACCGTTTCAAGTTCTTGCAAAATCTGTTCGCCAAGCGGTGTCTTGGCTGTCAGTTCGAAATTTTCACCTAAAAAGTGGACAAAACTTTGCAAAGCCTCGTTGACGATCTGTCCCATCGCCTGCTGCGCTTCGCCGCGTGTGATCGGTTCGTTCCAGTAGCGGCTTTGTTGCACGCTGTCCAGACGCTTCCCATTGTTGGCGACGGCAGATTGTACGCGTTCGATCTCTTGTTGGTTCGGTAAAATGATCTTTTGACTCATCGTAATCATTCCTTTCGTCAAGTTCCTTGTGCCATCTATATAGGCCAATAAACATTCCAAATTAACACAAAAAGAGACAGGTTCTAAAAACAGAACCTGCCTCTCTGCCACCACTTCACGTATCTTAATAGCCGGACAATTCGGCATCAGCAAATTTGGGACGAAGCCGCTTCAGCGTCATCGAGATCGCCGCTTCGGTGACGCCAAGGCCAGCCGCAATCTCTTTATTTTTGTATCCTTGCATGACCAGCCGGCAGATTTTCCGCTGTTGCTCCGACAGGGGAACGCCGTCGAGCACGGCGCGAAATTCGCCGCTTTTATATCCGTCATCTGCACAAGCAAGCTCAGTGCCTCGGCCCTCTTGCAGATGAAACTCATAAGAGAACGCGTCGAGGTTGCTTTGGCGAGACAAGGCGTTCATCTCCTTGCGCACCGCATTTAATTCGTATTGCGCCACCCGCTCAAAGTAGGTCGCAAAACCGGCCTCCTTGTGTGGATTCCAACTATTGATCGCTTTCTCGAGCGCCCACAGGACGCGGTTCTCATAATCGTCAACATCGTACATCGGTTTAAAGCGCTCGTAGGCTCTGGCCGCCTGCCACGCGATCGCTTTGATTCGTTTATGCATCAACCGTACCACTTCTTCAAATGAAATCATGCCGCGCTTACAGTCTTCTGCCAATTGATCTAAGTGATTTGTTTGTTTCTCCATCTTTTTCCTCCTGCACGCTGCTTGCGCCAAACAAAAACACGAACGTATGTTCTTATCTTAAACGATCTAGCCGCACAGTACAATGACTAATTTAATCGAAACGGTTGTAACCGCTAACAAATGGACATAAAAAAAAGACCCGGCAGTTGTGGGTCTTCGTACGACTATTCAAAATCGTAAATATTGTGGGCGACTTGGAGCATGTCGTCCCAAGTCCCTGCTGCTTGTGCTTCTTCTGTGGTCAACCAGCGGCCCTCCAGCATCCATCGTGCTCGCAGCTTGCTAAATAATTCCAAAAGCGCGCGATCCGAACGGTCGGGCCCTTCGACTTCGAGGAAAAAGTCCGCGACAATCGGCGGATAACCGGCCTCAAGACTGCGTTTTCGAAATTCGGAAAGCATCTGTTGCCGGGTCGCTCTCATGAAGTCAGGATCACGCACCGTTTCGCCATAGACGTCCTTTAGGTCGTACATCGCGGCCACCTTCCATAATCGATACAAACCTATGTTCTCATTTTGAATATAATATAAGATCCAACAATGCGCAATAAAAATATGCCTGCCTCATTGAAAGAGGCAGGCAGGTTCGGTTACGCTTCGTCCCGTTTATCCAAGACGAACGAGTGATTGAGCTGCCCGTCATCGAGATAGTCATACGCTTTTTCGTAGAGCAGTTGGGCCATGTGACGCACAAATTTTTCGGTGAGAAACGGGCGCAGGTAGATCGGCAACAGCGGAACGACGGACGCCACCGCTTTTTTGACGACGAGATCCATCAGTTCCGGGCCGCTGACCGAGCCGTATGCACCCGAGGTCGCCTGTTTTTCCGCGCGCAGCATCAGTTGCAACAGCGCTTGGCGCAGGCGATGCGTGTTGTGGTTGAGATCGAGAAAGAGGGTGAGGACGACAAAAGCCCCAGCAATGCTGATCAGCACGAGGGGCTCTTGCAGGTAGGAAAGCCATTCGGTCATGTTATTCACCTCCTTGTAGCAGATCGAAGGTGCGCTTGAGCAGTACGATCATCTCCGCGCGCGTGACCGGGCGGTCTGGCGCGAAGTTTTTCTGACTGTCGATGCCAGCCGAAATCTTGTGTTTGTAGGCCCAGGCCACCGCTTCGGCCGCAAAATGATCCCCAGATACATCTGGTGCCGGACCGGGCGACTTCGGCTGTTTGGGCGGTGCGGACGGCGGGTTGAGCAAGCGCTCGACATCCGCTTTAAAGGCGGTGAACACCGCCGGATCACGGACCATTACCCGCGGGCATTCCTTGCCCGTGATGTCGTAGTGGCGCACGATGGCCGACACGGGCAGCTTGTAGCGACGCAAGATGTCGGCGACCAACTCCACCGCCTGCGACCACGTGCCTGTGCCAAACGTGCCTGTCCAATCGGCATGGCAGAGTTCGATGCCGATCAGACAGTCGTTCGGGTAAGTGGTGGCAAATTGCTTGAGGGCCGCTTGGTTGTACGAAGTAGCGCCGACATGGTAGGCCATCTCCATCTCCGGGATACAGCGGACGGTCTCGCGATCATCGATGACATAGTGGGCCGATGCCCAGTTTTGCTTGGCGGCACTGACTCCGTTTTGAAAATAATCGCGGTTGTTGCGCGCGGTGCTGCCTGGGTTGGCGACCCAGTGCAGGACTACGCCTTTTGGCGTGATCGCGCGACGCGATCGGGCGTCAGGGTTGGTCAAGAGCAGGTCGATGATGTTCATCGCGCCTACACCTCCTTTTGCTTACAGCTTGGACACGCCATAAGCAGCAGCGGCGAGGGCGAGGACGCTCATCACCACTTTGACCGCCAACTCGTGCCAGCCGGAGTTTTGGCTGTTCGATGCTTTGACGCTTTCGGTGAGCAGGTTCATAAATTCACTGCGAAAGCTTTTGATCTCCTCGACCAGCGAAGAGAGGATCGTCTCATTGCGGGAATTGGCCACTGCTTGGGCGACCAGCGTGTCTTTGATCTTGCTCAGTTCATCTTTGACCTCGCTTTCAAACTGCAAGTGCCGTTCTCTCACATCGTCCAACCCCTGTTTCAGCGCTTCGATGTTGATCGTCATAGGTGTTTCACCTCGCTTGTTCGGTTCGTATCTGTGGCAAGCCACCGCTAGGAGGGCAGAATCGCGCCCTCATGGGTGATGATCGTCGCGGAATGCTTGCCGGAAACGGCTTGTCTGGAAATCACTTGAATCGTTTGTCCAGCGCTCGCTTTCGGCATTGCCGCGTACGTTTTGTTGCTCATCCCGTAGGCCGGGTAATACATGGTCTGCACCAGCACGCCATTGATCATGATGTCCACGCGGTTGGCCGCATCGCCGCCTACGCTGATCTCGGATAGGTGGTAGGTTTTCCACTGAGGCACTGTGATTGTAGCCAATACTGTATTGACCGCTGTGACATCTTTCGTATCGGCAGCAATCACATTTTTTTCGGCTTCACGAGCGAGCCGGACTCCACCACCGACGCTCACTTTACCTGCAACAATTTGGAACATTCTGAAACCTCCTTCGAGAAGTTATTCTCCTCTTTTTTCGAAACTTCCGTCGCCCTGACTCCTATAACTCGTGACTTCACGACCATCTTTGTAGATGTTGACCACATTGACGTCGTATTCCCTATAGGTAACCTTGACCTTAGCCAGTTCGACATCGTCGATCTTCGTCACCATCTGGACGAGATCGCCTTTGGTGTCATAGGAAGGACTGTATGTGGTGGTAAAGGGGTACAAAGTTGAGTTCATCGGGGTAAATGGGTCAGGCTCCTCCGTGCAGATACGGCCAATCGGTATGGCGTAGTAGTCATTCGTTGAACGCCAACGCCCGTTTTGATGGTATACATAGGGGCTGCCTTGTGGATCTCGCATGTCGTTAAGGGCAGATGCCCCCACGTTTTGTGAAGTGATCGTTTCGACCCGCAGCGTGCTTTGCACCTGAACACGACGGGCTGTCTCCTCATTCAGGCGAGGATCGTTCAAACGATTCGTGAGTTGAAATTGTGAGCCTTGGGCACCGTCACGGTATAACATGTCTGCAACGGACACCATTTGTTCTTTGACTTCGAGGAATAACAAGTCATACCGGAAAGTCGGTATCTCGTCATGTACAATCCGGATCACATTGCACGTTTCCGGAGGAATTTGACCGTCATTGCCAATCCCCGCCACACGGACCTGATGTCCAGCAACTTGCACCGTAAATTCGGGGATCACAATCACCCCTGGTAACGTTTCAAAAACGAAATGCCACAGGGGAGTCTTTACCCCGTCGTAACCATTCTGGTCAGAAAAGGCCTTCATCCGATGGTGCTGGATCGCCTGCATTTCATTGAGTTCATCCTCGAGCAGCACAGCATCGGAGCCGATCACCACTTGAGTGAAGGCATGATCTGCAGAGAAATTTCCTTGCGGGTTGCGGTTGAATTTGGGATGTGTGGTCATGTTCGATCACCTCCTGATATGTGAGGGAGAGGGAGACTTTCCCCTCCCTGTAGGACGACACTTAGGACCATACACCTGTCAACAGACGGTGATAGGTACCCAAGTGGGGTTTAAAGTATGTTGTCGTGTCATCGTGTGAATAGGTAATTCCATGGTAATTGTGATACCAGTAGCAGTCGTGCGCATTGTTCGCAAAAAATTGCGGACTTGTTTTGAGAATGAAGATGATCACATGACCGGCAGGCACTTCGAAAGAGATATTGTTGTCAATTTTGCTTTCTGTCGCTGTTGCCTCCCAATTTCCGACAAATCGACCTGATAATTGCGGCTTTATATTGGGGTCAATAATTGCAGTGGCAAAGGATGCTGCGGCATTCTTATTCTCAACTGCATTGCTTGAGTAATAAATCCCTAACTTACAGGTCCTTGTCAAACTCGACTTGTTTTGCAGACAGATTAGGGAAACGTTCTCACTGTAGTAGGGACCGTTGTAGGTCATCATTTGTTGATTACTGTCGCGAAAATGCTCCGCCCGCGACGGCATGTACTTGAATCCTTCAAAAGTAGTCCAGCAGGGACTCGTTCGATTCTGCAAGTTCTCTCCCCAGTTTTTAGCCGAACCATAGGAGACATTTTCATTTACAGGCGAACTCATGGTAAACCATTGGAAAAAGCGCAGGATCGGAACGAACCCTCCCTCACTCCACGCTCCAAACGGAACTTTCAAATTTTCGTACGGATGGAGCGTATCCTTTGTATCCAATGCAAGTTTGTCATACGTGACACTTGCGCTGGCGAGCTTATCCGATGTGATCGAACTGCTTGGAATCATCTGCGAAATCAAGGTCGCCCGCGGGGTGGTTCCGAAGATGGAAGACAGTCCCGTCTCATCCGACCTACGGGCCACGGACAGCAACTTCAACATCAGACGACCTGCAGCCGAACGGAACACGCCCGGTGAAAGCTCCGTATACGGACTGCCGTTCAAATCATTTTTCCAGCCGTTCCACTCGTCCTCGATGACGCGGAGCACGCTTTTCACCTGTACACGGCGCGCCGTCTCTGCGGAGATTCGCTCATCGAGCAGGTTGTTGGCAACCTTGTAATCGCTATTTTGCGCCCCATGCTTGTACAGAACCTGACCGCTCTGCACCTCTTCTTCAAATACTTCCAAGATGATCAGGTCGGTGCGAGATCCTCTGGTCGGTTTCGCCCCCAGCTTGATCAAGTTGTCCTCCCCATCCGGCCCGGTGCGCGCAGTGCCCGTGGTGTTGACCCCTTTCACTTTGATGGTGAGGCCGTCGAGCACCACTTCAAATGGCGCAATCTTCAGAGTATTGGTTCGTGCAGTGTCTACCTTCGTGGTGAGCGGCTGCATCACACCGCTCGATAACAAGCGCCGAACGGTATCGCGGTTCTGCTCACGCAAGATCGCCTGCATTTCGTTGGCTTCATCTTCCAGCCAATAGGCGCCCGTCCCAGCCCGGACTTGGCTGAATGCATTGTCCGGGTCGAAGTTGCCTTGAACAGGACGGTTGTACTGCGGGTTGTACGTCATGAAATTCCCCCTCCCTTACTCCCATTTCCCGGTCAACAAGCGACGGTATGTCGCCAGATGCGGCTTGAAGTTGGCAAACGTTGTCGGGTCCAACTTGTTGATGCCATGATAGTTGTAGTACCAGTGCGTGACCGTCTCCTTGCTTTGAAACAATGGCACGGTACGCAACACGAGCACGATCACATTTCCAGCTGGAACACTGACGCTGACGAGCCCAGTGGCTGTGGCAGGCATCTCCGTCGTCCAGCCATTGATGAAATCGGCAGCGAGCGATGGCTTTTCATCTGCCGCAAAGATCTTATAGGCGAGCGACCCCTTCGCGTCATACTGCGGCGATTTTGCAGGGTCACCCGAATAGCGACATTGTGCGCGGAAATTCACCGCTTGATTGGACGTGTTTTGCATACACAATACCGATACGTTTTCCCAAAACATGTCCGCATGCGGAAGGCTGACATACTGCGCCGGATCATTGAATCCCTGCCATGGACTCATCGGTTCGATCCCTGTAAAAGCGGCCCACGGACTGGTCGTATTGCTGAGCAGGAGATTGCCCCAACTCACCGCATTTCCGACCAAGCCGCTGAGGTAGTTGGGAACTGTGGCAAACCGCAAGATCGGAATAAAACCTGGCGTTCCAGACGAATGGACAGGAATTCCCACACCGCGATTGGAGCTCACCTCATTTTTCAACCCGGCTTGCGGATAGACCGGAACGGGCGTGCTCAGCCCTGTTTCGCTTGCGGAGCGCGGGATGTAGAATAGCGGGATGGCGTAACGAGCATTCCCAGAACGGTAAAGACCCGGCGCGATTTCGGTGTACGGACTGTTCGTCGAGTCGGTGCTCGGCGCAAACACTGTAGTGCGGCTTTGCAGGCAAAGGACGCTTTTCAGTTGCATGCGGCGCGATGACTCCACGCCCACTCGGGGATCGATCACATCGTTGCTCATCACAAAATCGCTGTTTTGCACGCCGTACTTGAACAAGCTCTGTCCACCTGTCAC
The DNA here is from genome assembly GCF_002243515.1 of Tumebacillus algifaecis. Classification (NCBI taxonomy): domain Bacteria; kingdom Bacillati; phylum Bacillota; class Bacilli; order Caryophanales; family Alicyclobacillaceae; genus Tumebacillus; species Tumebacillus algifaecis. The sequence goes on along the minus strand of NZ_CP022657.1, from coordinate 727,376 downwards.
TTCTTCTTCATACACCTCGAGGTACAGCAGGTCGTTACTGTCCGAAAAGCGATGCGGAAGCAATTCAACCAGATTCGCTTCACCGTCGGCAGGCAGGCGCTCGGCAGTTCCGAGATTGGCACCGCACATTTTGACTTTCATCCCGTCAAGAATCGCTTCAAACGGCGGAATGAGCAACGTGTTGGTCCGGGTCGGGTCAACAGAAGCGCTCACCTGATTAAGCAGACCAGAAGAGATCAGGGTACGCACAACGTCGCGCGTCTGCTCGCGGAGGATGACTTGCATTTCATTCACTTCATCTTCTAGCAGGTAAGCGGATGTACCAGCCCGGACAAGACTGAACGCCTTGTCCGGATGGTACCCGCCTGTTGCAGATCGGCTATAGCTAGGCGAGTAGGTCATGTTTCTCCCTCCTAGAACGTGATTTTCCAAATGATGCGCAGTCGTGCATCGTTCGGCTTGTTCCACACCGGGAACACTTTGTGGTTAAACAGAAAACCGGTTCCTTTGCTGTCGGTCGCGTCCCCGCCAAACAACCCCATCTCGGTCAGCGGCACGTTGTTCTGACCGTCCGGAATCGCTTCCGCTTCGGTAATCTCGGTCGTCAATTCCAAAATGTTGGTCGGCGCGGTCGAAGCGGTGCCATCGCTGTTCAAGAAGCGCCAGGACGAGATCTTCTTCCGATAGACTTCATCGCGCAGCCCAGCCAAGTCGGGATTTTCCGCTTGCGGCGCTTGCAGGTTGCCCGTACCGACCCCTTTGCCAAGCGCCAGGTACTGAAAGCCGTTGGCCACGTGATTTTGAAAGGTGCCGTTGTACGTCGCCGCATTGTCGCTCGGCGCCATCCGGCGGGCCATCAGCACGCTGGCCGATTTCACGATCAAGTTGCGCAGTTCCTGTTCTTGGAGGATCGTACCGTCCACTTTGTACATCTGGATCGTCACATCACCGATCGCCAGCTTTTCTTTGTTCTCTTCCAATTTCATTCAAGTCAACCTCCCTTGGGAAAATGAAAGAGCCCTGCGTTCTACAGGACTCTTTGTTCCAACACCGTTTCCACACCGTTTTGATCTGCCTGATACAGCACACAGGTCGAGACGTCCGCATAGCGCTGTTTGTACAAGACTCTGTTCATCAACACTTGACCCAATTGGAAGGTCTCCGCTTGATCTGTGGCATACGCCAGTTCGCTCGCTCGGAGCTCCGCTACCAAGGCGGCCGGTTGTTCACGCGGCGTTTCTAGACGCTCTGCTACGGAAGTCGTCCCTATTGTAGTAGCCGCTTCCCCTGCCAAAAGTTGAAGCGGGTGGCTTTCCGAAGCGCTCTGCGTCTGCTCGATTTCTGACCCAGCTTCGAGCCGCTCCGCAATCAGTGGCTCGTCCTGCGTGGACGTGGAAAAACGGAAAGCTTGAGGCAGCACGCGATAAGAAAGTTCCGAACTCACCACATCGATCTGCATGCCGCGATGGAGATCGACAGCCGCCGCTACCTGCTCCGCATTGATCTGCTCGGCTTCCAACAGGACAGCGTCTGGCACGTCGAGCGTTCGGGCCGCATTCACTCGCGACTGGTTGATTCGGAATGCGCGACCTTCTTTCCCTTGCAACTCGTAATACTCCTGATCCTGCAAACGCTCAAAATAGGTGGCGACCGTATCAGCCAATCGCTTCGAGCCGCCCAGTTTGTCCACGCCGAGCCGCGAGTGATTTAAGCGAAACTCATCACTCTCGCTCATGCCAAACTTCATTTCAGCATATTGCGAGGTCACGTGCAGACCGAGCAACTGGTCACTTTGTTCAAATTCCAGTCCGGTCTTGTCTTTAAACCAATCGCGAAAGGAATCGGCAAGATGTTCGCGATAATGCACCAAAAACCCGAGATGGGCCGGGCGGACCGCTTCGATCGTATCGCGTATGTTCGCCCCCACATCGTCGTGTGGCCGCTTTGGTGACAACAGAAAATCGACGAGCACCGCATCGAAATGATAGTTTTCAAAATCAGATTCGATCACTGCCGTCCGCGCACCATACGAGCTTAAGATCGAAGCCATCTTTTCGTAGGTCAGCGTTCCGGTCCCTCGCATCTTTTGCAAGACGAGAGCTCGACGCAACGGATAAGACAACGACTCATTGGTGATCAGGCCATACTCCAGTTCCCAATAGGCGAGCCCCCATGTGGCGGTCTCCACAAAAAACTGGGCGAACACATCTTCCAACACCTTGCGCAGTGCGACCGTCTCCACAGCCGTCGCTTCCATCAGCTCCTGATAGAGCTCGGATCGGCGGTAATGATCGGGCGCATAGGACATCAAGGCTGACAATTTCGCTTGGGTGATCGCATCTCGTTCACTCATCGCCGATCACCCGCTCACAACCATACGACGTCGTCGTAGGCCAAAACGACCATCGCATCATCTGGAATGTCTAAATTGTGTGTCACATCGATTTCCTCACCCAGCGTCATCGTCAACTGATCAAAGTCCTGCACACCTTGGGTCATCATGATCGCCTGCCCGACTTTGGAGAGCCGAACATCGTTATCCTCCGTGTTCAGCACGAGCGTCCGCAGATACTCCCCGATGCTCTGCACCACATCACGTTTGATTTTTTGCGCGTCGTACCCACGAATCACCGTCAATTTCAGTTTGAGCTGCAAATCGAGTTTTAACGGCGTGATCACCGTGACCTTAGCTCCAATCGGTGCCACCCCTGCGCCGAAACCACTGCCGTCCGGATCGATGTAGGTCTGCACCTTTTCGAGCAGTTCGGGGGTCGCTGGGTGATCCTTCAGATCGACGATCAACACCTGAACATGACCGTTGCCACCCACCAGCGGACGCACGCGAACCTTGCCGACCGAAGAGTCTGCCTCGGTCGCCCAGCGGATGTAGTCGGCGATGTTGCCCGATGCTCCCGGGTTGCGCACATGTTTGAGGTAGCGCTCCAAAAAAGCCTCATCGGTCTCCTCATCGACCCCACCTGCCATCGGATGGTCGTTGGTGATCGAGGTGAGTCCGGCAATTTTGCTGACCGCAATCGAAATCGTGCCGCCTAACACATTGCCCAAACTGCCTTCGACCGTGCATTCCACTTTCAGGTTCAGCGTTTTCTCAGCCGAGAAGGTGCCGCCTTCTGTCGTCACAAAATACTGCAAATTCTCCGCGCTCAACTCGTCAATCTCAGTGGCGAACATCGTCCCTTTTGGCACGTAGACGTCCTTTTCACCAGTGAGGGTGATCACGCCTGTCGCCTTTTGCGCCGGCCGACGGAACACGCCGCGCTCCGCACCGCGCGCATCTAGGTACAGACCAAACGTGGTCGCTGCAAACCCCCACTCCAACACCTCTTTCGCGCGGATGTAGGCGAGTGCGAACTCGATGGCGGGCGGAGACAGCGAATCCCAAATAAAACTGCCTTCCGTGCGATCCCACGTCTGATTGACTTTGGACATCATCCGCTCGCGAATTACCTCTTCGCTCTGATCGCGGTACGGAAAGACTGTCAACCCTGCTTTTTCACTCACATCAACTCACCTCCAACGTATAGTGCATCGTCTCCGTGCCAAGCGGCGTGATCAGCGCGAACTCGCAGGACACCCGCTCCGCCTCCCTTTCAAAACGAAAGTCGGTGCACGAGGTGATGCGCGGGTCGTAGATCAGTGCTTCCGTAATTTGCCGCTGCAGTTCCATAAACAAAATCTCATCGGGCAGATCGACCCCGATCAGTTCGTGCGCCTCATTGCCGTACTCGCTCGTATAGACGAGAAAACGATTGCGCGCCGTGATCAGCGCTTTCAGAACCCATCCTTTCAAGCTCTCCAGACCTTCCACCTCGGCGATCCGCCCGGTCGCAGTGCGGACATATTCGCCTTTTTGATAATCGAACACCGGATTTTTGCCCGAGCGCACCGTTGTCTGGAGGTTCGAGGCCATCAAAGTCGGTTCCTCGATCATCGCAAATTGCGGCAGGATGCTCATTCGACCACCGTCCGATCCCCGGCCCGATACTGGCCGTTGCCGATCACAGCCCGCGCCGGATTTTTGCTGAGGCGGCAGAGGATGGCATAGTTTTGCCCGCCGTTGATCCCGACGGCCAACACGCGGTCACCTTTGCGCAAAATCAAGTTGTCCGCGACCAACAGCTCTTTGTGCTTCCACGACAGATCGATCTTCATCGAGTCGGGCTTCATCCGCAGGTCAGAGCCGTTGATCGTGTCTTCCAGCACCGTGCCGAGTTCGACCGGCAACAGTTGAACGCCGACTTGGCGGTCGGCGATGTCTGCCATCAGCCCGGCCAATTCACCTACTCCCATCTCTTCACCCCGCTTTATGCTTCATCAAATACCAGATCGAGATCGACCGTCGCACTGCCTGAGGAAACGGTCGTCCGAATGTTTTTCACATAGTACACGCCGGAAAGCCCGGTGAAGCGCTCATAGACTTGTACCGGGTCGCCTGGATACAGCCCGTGCACCGCGACCGCTTGAATGCGCGCCGTGCGCTCCGGTTTGTTCAATTTTTTCAGCACGGTCTGCGCGACGGAGAGGGCCGATGCTTTGTCTTTGCCCGTCTCTTCGGCTGTGTGCACTTCCTGCAATCTGCCGAACCGCTTGATGCTCGCATCATCTTTGACCTCAGCCAGCATCGGGCTCGTCTCTTCATTGGCCGCATGACCCACCACCTTGACATGATTGCGCAGGTTGGCGATGCTCTCCGAAAAATTGGCCGACAGCAACGTATCGCCGCCCTGAAAAAGCCACATTGACGGGTCCTTCGGCTTCTTGCGCAAAATGATCCCACTCGCATCGGCGCGCAGGAAAAATTTATCACCTGTCGCATCGCGCGTGATCTGCAGCGCTTTGACGATCGTGTCATACAAGGTGTGATTGCGGCAGACGAGGCTTGGAATGCGATGCACGGAGTCGTCGATAACTCCGCATACCACACCGAATTGACCGCAGAGCGACTTGATGATGTCGGACGCCTTCATGTTGCGAAACACGAAATCATCGCTGTTTTTCAGCAAAAAGTACATCAGGTCATGCGCGACCAACCGCGTACTGCCAGCAAAGCCGCCTTGTAACTGCTGATCGATGACCATGCCGGAAAACAGTTGGATCGTATTTCCCGTATCGGTTTGAAACACATAGAGCACCAAGCGATCGCCCGGTTTGACCAACGTCTTCATCTCGTCGTGCGGGGAGAGCGTGACTTCCAACTGCATCGCAGACTGATCCAGATCCCCACTCCACGTAAAGCTTTGCACCAAGGGGTTGAGTTCGACTTTGACACCTTTTTCGTTATAGGCGAGCAACGTATATCCGAATAGTTTGCGCTCTTCCAGTTTGATGATCGGCACAAGGCTCCCTCCCTTACTTCATCGCCCCAGCCAAGCTTGGCGCGCCACCAGCCGCGGATTCCGGCAGTTTCAACACCTGCCCTGGACGGATCAGATTGGGATCTTTTCCGATCACACCGACATTGAGGTTGTAGATCTCCATGTACTTCGCTCCGTCGCTCAGATAGCGCTTGGCCAGCGCCCACAGCGTATCGCCTGAGACCACCGTATGCGTCTTCGGGGCTGGAGCGCTCGGTGGGCGTCCCGCGCCGCTCGCCGGATCGGCAGCCTGTTTCGGTTCCGTCTTTTTCACCGACAAAGCCCGGTGTTTTTTAAACGTGATCGTAAAATAGACATCACCCGGTTCGCCGCCGCGATGTTCCACATCGAAGGAGCGGATCATCACATCGGCGTTAAAAAAAGTTCCGCCGATCATCAGCCGCGACGGTTTGCCGACTTGGCGAATCTCGTGGATGATCCGTTCGAACTCTTGTGGGGACTTGAGTGACCCAGCATTTTTGTAAAACCAAGTATCGACCAACGTCTGATCATAATCGCGGGGGAAAAAGCTGGAGAAGGAAAGCTCCGCCAGTTGATCCCCGCCTCGAAATGCCGTTTGACCTTGGCCTAACACACTGACTTCATGATATTCATGCGCGTATTTGACATTGATGTTTTGCGGCGCAACTGGGAAGACCAGCGCGCGCTGTGAACCGACCTCATCCCAATAGGTCAACAAAAAAGGGCCGATCGACATTACCTCGCCACCTCCCCTAATCGGTATGCACCTTGATTGGACAGCACACGCCGCAGCTCAGCCGACAAGGAGGATGCAATCTGTTGAATGTCCGCTTCTTCCCGCACGTTCAGCGTGTTGGCCAGTGCGCCGATCTGGACATTGACCTCAGTTCCAGCGCCCGCTGGGGCAGTTCCTGTCGCCTGTGAAGCGGACGTGCGAATGAACGAGGAGAGATTTTCATCGAGCACCATCTCTTTGCGTTTTAAGATCGCCCAGCCTTCCTCATCCACCAGACCGCCGCCGTGATACTGCTTCGCAACGCCTCCCGTTGTGGCCGACTTGCCGCTTTTGCCATCCGAGTACCCTTTGGAGACGGACGAAACGACAAAATCGAAACCTGCCGACGCCTTTTCGATCGCCCAACTCACAACGCCCGTCACCTTCTGGAGTGCGGAGGTGATCCCACTGGCGATGCTGTCGATGATCGTAGCACCTAACTTCAGGAACGTTTCGCCCACCCCTGCGATAAACGCTTCGACCCGTTCGGGGATCGACTGGATAAAGCTGGCGATCCGGCCTGGCAACTCCTGTACCCACTGCACCGCGTTTGTGACCGCCGTTTCAAACCACGTGCTAAACGAGGTGGCCAGATTGGACAACCAGATGCCAGCATCGGTCCACAATTGTCCGAGCCACGTCGTCATGTTCGTCCAAAGCGCCTGCATCCAATTCCAGATTGCAGCGGGCAATTGACCGACCCACGTCGTAAACTGGTTCCAAATGTTCACCGCCCAAACTGCCACATCGACAGCCGTCTGGGTCAGCCAGGTGCTGAAGTTGGTCCACACCCCTTGCATCCAGTTCCAGATGTTCGCAGGCAGTTGACCGATCCAGGTCTGAAATTGCATCCACATTTGCGGCAATGTTTCCGTGATGAACTTTGCAGCTTGTCCGATGCCGTATCCGACATAGTACGGGATGTCCAAAAAGATTTCGACGAGCGAGCTGATCGCGCGGTCAACCCATCCGGTCAACCCGTTCCACAGATTGGAACCGAACGAAGTCACACCTTCGATCACACGGTCCCACGTGTCGGAAAAGAAAGTTGGAATCTGGGTGAAAAAGTTTGTGACCGCGGAGAAACCGTCGGTGACGGCCGTACCGATCGTATCGAATAGACCGCCAAACCAATTGCCAATGCCGCCAAAAAAGTTTTTGATGCCTTCCCAACCGTCGAAGAGAACGCCTTTGATCGAATCCATGTGCGTTTGGATCCAAACAACCGCCTCTTCACCACCGATCGCACCCGCGATCGAGCCAATGCCTCCGCCTACCACCGCGCCGATCGCTGTCCCCGCGCCCGGCACGATCGAACCGATCGCCGCTCCAAGGGCCGCTCCAGCCTGACCGCCTGCAAAACCGCCAGCTAGACTACCGGCCACTTGTGCGCCCGTGGCGAGCGGATCGGAGGACTCTGCGACCGCAAGTCCGCCCAGCAGGGCTCCGAGAAATGGAATTTTTCGAGCGACTTTGCCAAATGCACCTTTCATGCCGCCGCCTCTGGTCGCACCGGAACGCGCAGTTGCGGAACGAGCGGAGGTTTCAGGCTCCCATACATCGACACCAGCTTGTCCCGTCGGAACCCAGCGGCCAGGTCCTTGTGGGCGGTTGATAGAAGATTGTCGCCCGCTTCCTGCTCGATCGGCCCCAGCGCCAGGCAGTACCTGTGTGGCACCATTTGGCATCAAGCGCGGCGCACGGTCCGGCGCGTCCAACATGACGCTTCCTGGTAGAGCAAGTGCGGCACCGCCCGTCAAGGCTCGCATCGCTCCTGCTGGCAGAGCTCGTGTCGCTCCTGCTGGCAGAGCTTGTGTCGCTTCTGCTGGCAGAGCTCGTGTCGCTCCTGCTGGCAACGCTCTCGTCGCTCCTGCTGGCAACGCTCCCGTCACTCCTGCTGGCAACGCTCCCGTCACTCCTGCTGGCAACGCTCTCGTCGCTCCTGCTGGCAACGCTCCCGTCGCTCCTGCTGGCAACGCTCTCGTCGCTCCTGCTGGCAACGCTCTCGTCGCTCCTGCTGGCAACGCTCCCGTCGCTCCTGCTGGCAACGCTCTCGTCGCTCCTGCTGGCAACGCTCTCGTCGCTCCTGCTGGCAATGCTCTCGTCGCTCCTGCTGGCAGAGCTCGTGTCGCTCCTGCTGGCAAGGCCCGCGTCACTGCGCTTGGCAAGGCCCGCGTCACTGCGCTTGGCAAGGCCCGTGTCGCTGCGCTAGGCAAGGCCCGTGTCGCTCCTCTCGCTTGTGAGCGATTCCCACCACCGTTGCGTGATCCATTGCGATTTTTCACATTGTCGCAGTCACATCTTGCGCAAACGCATTGGATGATCTTATCGAGACGCGAGATGACCTTATCCATCTTCCCGACCATCAATTTGCCGGAGTCTACCTCTTTTTTCTTGAAGAACTTGTCTTTCAGCGACCCAATCAGTCCGCCGCCAAGCAGATTCTTCCCGCCCTTCAGCCCCATGAAGGCGGCAGTAGCCAGCCCACCAGCGGCGACGACATCTCCCCAACCGTCATTCTTCCCATTGAAGAGAGTCGCACCGCCACCGACCAGCCCAGCTCCGATAAGCGCACCGCCAGGACCAAATAGTTTCCCGCCAAGCCAAGCTCCTCCGAGCGTGGCCGTCAGTTGCCCCATGCTCGTGTCGATCAAACCGCTCAGATCGAACGACTCTTTAAAACCGTTGTACAACCCGGTTGCGATCGTCTTGCCCGCCGAGATGAACAGATTTTGGTCGGAATCTAAACTCATCCCGAACACGCTCATCAACAGCTTGCCAAACCCTTCGCCCAAGTTGAACGCGATGTCTTCGATCGTCTTCTTCCCGCTTTTCGTGTACCACTCCCACAGCTTGGTGTTCAATTCGCTCAGCACAGCACCCGTCTTTTCCCAGATGCTCAAACTGTCATCCTGCAAGGCACCGAGGCTTAGGACAGAGCTCATCGCCTCCTGTACCGCCAAGCTCGCTTCCTTGATCTTCATAAATAGCGAGTCGCTGCGAAAACTCAGCGTGTTTTCATCAAAGCCCATCGCTTTCAGGTAGAGTTTCTCCACCTGTAACCCGATCGTGCCCCAGATCCCGCGATAGGAGCTGGCTTGCTCATCCATCGTACCGATATACTTTTCACCGATCTGGTTGATGATCGCAGTCTTCAGCGCTTCCGTTTTATCAGCGCCCGCTTTCCCTCGATAATCGGCATTGTTAACGCCGCCAAATTCCAGCTTTTCTGTGTTGATCAAATCATCCCGACGGATCCCGTTGTCGATTGCGAATTGCACCGCGCGGGCATAGTCGCCACCGTTGATCATTTTGAAGACGTCCGCTACTTCTGACATCGTCTTGCCCTTGGCAGCTGCCCAGTCCCCGACCATCTTCACCGACTTGTCATCACCCATGCCGCTCGCATGCAACGTTTTGAGCGCTTTGAGGATGTCGCTCTTATCATGTAACGAGCCTTCTGCAATCTGGTTCAACTGCTTATAGATCGCAGGGCCTTCAGCTTGGTACACTTTTCGCAGCGTGACGGCCATCACTTCCGTGTCGGCCGATACATTGAGCGCCTCTTGCCCGATCTCTTTCATCTTGCCAGCCAGCGCGGTCGCCTGATCGATCACCAGGCCCAAGCTGATGTTGCTCAGCTTCATCAACCCATCCGAAGCCATATTCCCCGTCTGGTACACGCGGTGCATAACTCCATCGCTACGCTGCATTTCCGCGTTGAATCTGGACCAGCCCCGCTGGACTCGATCGAGCGCTCGTTCCAGTTGGCTAAGCTGTCCCACTGTCTGCATCGTGTCTGCCATCAGTCGTTCACCTCCTTACTTGACCGCTTTTTGGCGATTTTCCATTTCAACCATGATGGAGGCATAAAGAAAGGCCCTTTCCCCCGAGGTAACTTTTGAACCTCAGATGGGAAACGGCCCGTTTCGATAAAGATCGCGTGCAGGAGCACCGCCTCGCCGTGCCCTTCGCGAATTAGTTTTTTGCGTCTTCCACCATGTCGTCGTCATCGCCGTAACCGCCAAGTTCGAGGATGCGCTCCGCCAACTTGTCAACCTCGCCCGGCAACAACGCTTTTTCGATCACCTCTTCGGCCACCAGCGCGCCGTATTTCTCCATCAGTTTCGGGTCGGACAGATTCGGCGTGACGGTGAACGTGTAGACGATCAGCTTTTGGAACATGTCCGTATCGAGCGAGCGGCGCAAGTTTTTGCCTTTGCCCGTCTCCTTGACGCAGCGCTCCAAGGTCGCTTTGTATTCGGACTGTTTCGGCCCGCGCACGCGGAATTTGGCGTTGAGGCGTTTCAGGTAGACATCATCTTCCGGTGCTCGTTCTGCATCCACCGCGAGCAGTGCTTCGAGCGGATCGACATACAGGTCTTGGGTCATCGCTTTGCTTTCTTCTTTTTTCATCAGTACAACCTCCTAGAAAAATAGTGGCTGGGAGGAACCGAAATTCCCTTCCCAGCCACAATATCGTACAAGTCGGTCCAAAACTTAACGAGCTTTCGTCGAATCGCCTTTGATCGCAGAAGAGATTTGAATGTCTTCAAACGTGAACGGAATTTCTTCTTCCAAGATCGTGTCGAGCGACCAACCGAAGTTGACTTCCCAGAACTTGACATTTTTCAACAGCACTTTCTCCACGCCGAGCGATTCCGGATCGTCGAGCACGACGAGGAGTTGGCCGACAAACTGCACCGAGCGCTCATTGCTCATGTAAGAAGTGACACGCTCCAAAAATTTGCTGTCCACTTTGTACAGGCCCAGCGTACCTTCGCCTTTGACGCCTTTCGACTTGAAGCCGGTGCGGCGGGTGGATGAGAGCTTGAGCTCCTCTTTATCGATCGTCACTTTTGCTTCAACTTTCTTACAGTTCGCCATAAAGGTATCGCCTTCGTACAGTGTGCCGAAGGAACCGTTGATCGCGTAGCCCGCGTTCATCGCCATGTTAGATCACCCTCCTAAGATGAGAGCGGACCGCTGTTAGCGGCCCACTCGAATGGTTGTATAGATTTCTTCCATCGCGTCGATCGGGGTGACGCGAAGGTCGAGGAACACTTGGTCGCCCACCGATGGACGGGTCGGGTCAAGGCCGACCAGAGAGCCTTTTTGGATCAGGCGGCCTTGTTCGAAGATGTCAAACGCCGCACGGATTGCGCCGAGCAGGGCGTCGCGGCCCACCACATCGTTGAGCACTTTGCCGATGTAGTTTTTGTTCGCCGAGATGGTCAGCGCATTGCCGATCGCATCGAGCACGGAGATGTTTTTGATTTTGCTGTAGCCTTCGTGCTGGCTTTCAGAATAGGAGGTCAAGGTGTTGATGCCTTTTTCGATGCGGTAGATTTCACCGTCATAGAAGGCAGTGACCAGACCTGCTTTGTTCGCTTCGCGGACTTGGTTGTGGTTGAGCATATTGGTCAGACTATCGATGTCACGCACCTGCGCATAGGTGATCGAAGCATCCGGGCCCGCTCCGGCGATCATCCCGGCGATCCGGCCCGAGAATTCGGCCGGAGTCAGCTCCGAACCTGCCAGTTTGACCCCGATGTTGTGATAGACGATGCCTTCATGGTTCAGGTTCAATGCTGCCGCCTTCGCCGCATCAAATTCATCCGCTTCGCCATGACCGAGCACCAATTGGACAAAATGGCCTTCCCCGCGCAGACGGCGGATAAACTCTGCTGCCGACTGCTGTAGCGAGGATTCGCCAGAACCGATGGTGAGGATGTTAAACTCATACGCGTGCCCTTCAAACACCGCAAACGCATCCATATACTCGGAGTTGGTCACCGTAAGCCCGGAAACGCCGCCCGTCAGCGGTTGGTTGGCGATCGTGCTGAACGTGCCGTCTGCCACTTTGCTGAGCACCACATATTTGGAGTTATTGCCAACTGTTGCGACCAGCCCAGTAGCGGTGCCGTCAAACGCATACTTCTCCAGCAGTTTCGCGCCATCGTAGATTTTAAATTCTTTCTCCGATGCGTCGGCCAGCGAGCCGTTGATCGACAAAGTCAAACGGTTGCCGTAGGCACCGCTGTATTTCGCATCCACTTTGACCAGATCTTCCGCGCCCTCTTTCAGCGTCGCTTTCGCTTTCATGGCACCAGTCGCCATGCGGTAGGCCAGCACGGTGCTGGCGCCGCCTTTGAGCGCCTGCAGAATCAACGCAGCTGCCGAACCTTCTTCCAGGTTGGAGAACGTAGCAGCAAATTCCAGGTCCGAGGTGATTTTCACCAGCTGACCTTCCGGGCCCCACGGCGCGGTGACCGGAATCGCGACGATGCCTTGCACACCCGCTTGTACGCCGGCTGCAGCATCTGCCACAAAGTTAATATAAAAACCAGAACGTTGAGACGGATCGAGAGTATCGAGAATCGTCCATTTTCCTCCTGCCATCTTACCTTCACCTCCGAGAGTTATCGCTCCGCTTACTTCGCCGGAGCCTGCAAAAACGCTTGAACTGCTTGTTTCACCTGCGACAATGTCGCTTGGTCATCTGCCGACAATCCGGCATGTGCAATCGCACCTTTCAGAACAAACGGTGCTACCTGCAGCACCTCATGCGAATCGATCTCCAAAAACTCTTGAAGTCGAAACACCGTTTCGTTTTGAAGCTGTTCCATCGTGCTCACCTCCCTACTTAGTAGCCGCTACGACCGCCGAAACTTGAGCTACTTTTTCCGCAAAAACGGCTCGTTTCGGAATGGTCAGCCGCGTCTTCAGCCGGACGATGCCTTCGAAGAGACCCAGCTCGTTTCGCTCACCGAACGTGACCGCCTGCACGTCTTCTACATAGAAGAAGCGCTCCAAGAGCACCGATGTGTCGGGCGGGGCGGCCGCATGGTTCGCGGGCAAGTCAGCGACTTGACAACTGGTGTTGCCAACCGCATCTTGCTCTACCTCCCCCGCCAACGCGCCGCCCAGATAGACGCGGTAGCTGACGAACGGGCCCACCCCGTGCTCCAAGCGCGGAATGGTCAGCCGAATGCTGCCCGGTTCGGCCAAGGTCACATCGACTGGCTGACTCGGCAAGCTCTCCGCCCCATCGCGACCAACTCCCGTCACCTGCAAGCGGTAGACGCCTGCGGGCAGATGACCGTCTGTCGCCGTCGCACCGGTAGGCGCTGGAAAACTGAAGTCGAACAGGCAGGCAGGAATCTCGCGCAACTGCTGAATCGCATCTTTCAGATCACCGATCACCTTTTTGCTCGCCCAATAATCGGGGGAGAAAAAGGTGATCTTCCAGTACGCGATGTCCTGCTGTGCCGTCGCCATCATCGGAGCGGCCTGTGAGCGCACATGCTCTGCTAAGAGGGCGGGGGCAAGAGTGGCCGCCTGGCTTTTTTCCGTTTGTAGCGGAATGCCGGGGCACTGTTCTTCCACGAAGCGCATGATGCTTTTGATCTGTGAGACCAGATCGAGCGACATGCTTGCTCACCTCCCTACTCTCTAGTCCGCAAGGGCGCTGTTTTCTTGAGGCGCGATAGATATACAAAATTTTCAGCGCAGTGCTATAATCGGGAAAGCGCGACATTTATATAGGTAGGTTCCAGTACGGATTCATTGTTTTTATTTAATGGAGGTCCTGCTGAATTTGAAATCGAACTCATCGTGTGTGATCGATGTTCAAAACGCTTTGAGCCAATCGCGATTCTTCTTAATTCGTTCTGCGCAATCGATGCGCTCGTGCCCGAGCGTATCAGCGAAATCATCCTCTGATTTTCATTAAAACGAGATCAACAAACCAAGCAACACTTAAATTATGGAATTTTCTAATAATGATTGACGCCCTTCCTTTCAATCGACTACATTGATTGAAAGAAAAGTGAGTGTGACTGCCAATTGGCATGACGGTGTTCACCTCGTACAATCGCTCGGTCAACTCTCTCGCGCTGTAAAGCGGCTCGCTTCAACACAACTCTGAAAGGATGGTACCGTCGATGATCCCCTCGATTGAAACGTACGCTTTTCCTGCCTCCTTCGCCCAACAGCGGCTCTGGTTTCTCGACCAATTGACCCCAGGACAGGCGCTGTACAACATGCCGGCCGCGCTGCGTCTGCGCGGTGTGTTGCACACTGCGGCGCTGATGCAAGCCTTGCAAGAGATCGTGCGCCGTCATGAAACGCTGCGCACCACCTTCCGCCTACAGGAGGAGGAACTGATGCAGGTGGTCAAGAGCGCCCGTCACCACGACCTGCCGCTGTTCGACCTAACTGCTCTGCCCGCAACCGAACGCGAGGAACGCATGTGGGAAGCGGTGCGTGCCGCAGCCTGCCAGCCGTTCGACCTCAGCCAAGGTCCGCTGTTTTGCACCAGTTTGTACAAGTTGGAGGAAGAGGAACACATCTTGCTCCTCAACCTCCACCACATCATCTCCGACGGCTGGTCGATGGGAGTGCTGGTGCGCGAGCTGTCTGTGCTCTACGAAGCGTTCGTGCGCGATGTCCCTTCCCCGCTGGAAGAACTGCCCGTGCAATACGCCGATTACGCCCACTACCAACGCGAATGGATGCAAGGTGAGGCGCTCGAAGACATGCTCGCATTTTGGAAAAACGAACTGGGCGAGCGACCGACCGCCCTGCAACTGCCGACCGACCATCCGCGCCCGGCAGGAGCGAGCGTGCGCGGGGATACGATCACATTTGCGCTCCCCCGCGAACTGAACGAGCCGTTACAAACTCTTTGTCAGCATGAAAATGCGACCTCGTTCATGGTGCTGGCCGCCGCGTTTCAAACGCTGTTGTACCGCTTGTCCGGCCAGACCGATATTCGAATCGGCACTCCGGTCGCGGGGCGCGATGCGGAAGAGGTCGAAGGGCTGATCGGCTTTTTCGTCAACAATGTGGTGTTGCGCACCGACTTGGCAGGAACGCCCTCATTTCGAGAAGTCTTGCGCCGCGTGCGCAAGTCTGCACTTGCCAGCTATCAGCACCAAGAGATCCCGTTTGAAATGCTGGTCGAACAGTTGCAGCCGGAACGCGACCTGAGCGTGTCGCCGCTGTTCCAAGTGATGTTCGTCTTGCAAAACACGCCGCTTGCCAACTTGGAGTTGGTCGGACTCGAATGGAGCCTCTTGCCACTAACGAGCGGCACAGCCAAATTTGACTTGACGCTATCGATCAACGAGACGGCAGACGGTCTGCGCGGCGAACTGGAATACAAAACCGACCTGTTCGAGCGGGCCAGCATCGAGCGGATGTCCAGTCATTTTTCCACGTTGCTCGCCGCGTTGCTGCAAGACCCAGACCGTTCGATCGCCGAAGTTCCCTTTTTATCGGAAGCGGAACGCGAACTGTTGCTGGTCACCTTCACGGACACCGCCGTCGCCTACCCGCAGGATCTCTGCCTCCATCAGCTCGTCGAACGGCAAGCGGCACAAACGCCCACTGCCGTCGCGCTCATCGCTGGTGAGACGCGCCTGAGCTATGCCGAACTGAACGACCGCGCCAATCGGATCGCGCACCGTTTGGTCGCGCTGGGCATCGGTCCGGACAAGCTGGTCGGCCTGTACATGAATCGTTCGGCCGACATGGTCGCCTGTCTGCTTGGCGTATTAAAGGCGGGTGCGGCCTACGTGCCGCTCGACCCGAACTATCCGACCGAGCGCGTGCTGTTCACGCTGGAAGATGCCAACGTCGCTGTGCTGTTGACCGAAGAACGCCATCTCGATCGCGTGGCAGGTCATGGCGGTGCGATCCTCTGCGTCGATCAGATCGCGGCCGAACTGGCCCAGGAAAAGACGGAGAATCTGCGCACCACCGTACAGCCGCACGACCTCGCCTATGTGATCTACACGTCCGGCTCGACAGGTCGTCCAAAAGGCGTGGCGATCGAGCATCACAGCGCCGCGACGCTCGTCCACTGGGCGCACGACACCTACACGCCGGACGAGTATGCGGGCGTGCTCTTTTCCACGTCGATCTGCTTCGACCTGTCGATCTTCGAACTGTTCGTGCCACTCGCAGGCGGCGGCACCGTCATCTTGGCCGAAAATGCGTTGCAACTGCCAGAACTGGCTGCACAAAACGAAGTGACGCTGATCAACACCGTGCCGTCGGCGATCGCAGAACTGCTCCGCCTGCAAGCTCTGCCCGCCAACGCGTGCGTGATCAACCTCGCCGGAGAGCCGCTCAAAGGGTCGCTTGTGCAGGCTCTTTACGCCGTGCCGACGGTGGCGAAAGTCTACAACCTGTACGGCCCGACGGAGGACACGACCTACTCGACTTATGCGCTGATCGAGCGCGACCTGACAGGACAGCCTTTGATCGGTCGTCCACTGCCCAACACGTTGACCTACGTGTTAAGCCCTGAACTGCAACCCGTTCCGCTCGGGGTCGCAGGCGAACTTTTTCTCGGTGGTGCCGGACTGGCTCGCGGCTATCTGAATCGACCCGAGCTGACGGCTGAGAAATTTATCGCCAGCCCGTTTGCCGATTCGGCTCGTCTGTACCGCACGGGCGATCTGGTGCGCTACCTGCCGGACGGTTCGCTCGATTACCTCGGACGCATCGACCACCAAGTCAAAGTCCGCGGCTTCCGCATCGAACTAGGCGAAATTGAAGCGGTGCTCACCGCACACCCGCAGGTGCAGGAAGTGACCGTCATCGTGCGCGAAGACCAGCCTGGCGACCAGCGTATCACCGCCTATATCGTGTCGAGCGGTGACGAACAACCGACCGCTTCCGACCTGCGCAACAGCCTCAAACAAAAACTGCCCGACTACATGGTGCCGTCCGCATTCGTGATGCTGGAACGGTTGCCTTTGACACCGAACGGCAAGATCGACCGCAAGGCACTACCCATGCCAGACTTGACCGGATCGGCAAGCACGGCTTACATCGCGCCGCGCACCGAGACTGAGCAACGTTTGGCGCTCCTATGGTCCGATCTGCTCGGCGTGGAACAGGTCGGCCTCCATGACAACTTTTTCGCCTTGGGCGGTCATTCGCTATTGGCAACGCGTCTGATCGCTCGCGTACGCCAACAGTTTGCTGTGGACGCGGCACTCCATGAGCTGTTTGAAAAACCGCTCCTTACCGAGTTTGCCGCCTACTTGGATGCGATCGGTCAAGAGGAGAGTTCGTCTTCACAACCTGCGATCCAACCGATTGCGCGCACAGGTGATGCCAGCCTGCTGTCCTACTCCCAACTGCGCATGTGGTTTCTCGACCAGCTGATGCCCGGCCATCCGGTCTACAACATGCCAGGCGCCGTCCGCCTGCAAGGATCGCTCAACCTGACAGCGCTTGAAAACAGCCTCGCGGAGATCATCCGCCGTCATGAAGTGTTGCGCGCCACGTTCCATCCTGCTTTGGAAGGTGTCGAACAAAAAATCCTCGAACCAGCCCTGCGGCTTGCACAGATCGACGTGAGCCGCGAACCTGCCGAAACGCGTGAACAGGCGGCCATCAAGGCGGCCGAGGAGGAAGCGAAGCGCCCGTTTGATTTGGCGGTCGGCCCACTGCTGCGCACGACGCTGGTCAAACTGGACGATTTGGATCATCTGTTGGTGATCACCTTCCATCACATCATCTCGGACGGTTGGTCGATCGGCCTGTTCGTCGGTGAGTTGATCGCTTTATGTGAAGCGTTTGTCGCTGGACAGCCTTCCCCGCTTACTGAGCTTGCCGTGCAATATGCGGACTTTGCGAACTGGCAACATGAACGCCTTGCGAGCGACGTGCTTCATAACCAGCTTCCCTATTGGAAGGAACAGCTCGCTGGCGAATTGCCGATCATGCAGTTGCCATTCGATCATCCGCGCCCGGCGGTGCAAAGTTACACTGGCCGCATGCACCGCTTTACTCTGCCTGCCGCGTTGACCGAGCAGTTGTACAGCTTGAGCCGTCAAGAAGGGGTCACCCTGTTCATGACACTGCTCACCGCGTTCAACGCGCTGTTGCATCACAACACGGGACAGACCGACCTGCTCGTCGGCTCCCCCGTGGCAGGCCGCGGTCAGCCCGAGCTCGAGGAACTGATCGGCTTTTTCGTCAACACGCTGGTCTTGCGCACCGATCTGACGGGCAATCCGTCCTTTTTGGAACTGCTCGGTCGCGTCAAGCAAACGACGCTCGGCGCGTATGCAAACCAAGACGTTCCGTTTGAAAAGTTGGTCGAGGAGCTACAGCCTGCTCGCGACATGAGCCACGCACCACTGTTCCAAGTGATGTTCGCCTTGCAAAATGCACCGTTGCCCGAGTTCCGGTTGTCCGACATGACTCTGCGCCGCCTCGATCTGGACAGCGGGACGACCAAGTTCGACCTGACCTTGTTTGTGGAGGAACAAAACGATGTGCTGAACGCGGCCTTCGAATACAACACCGATCTCTTTGCCACGGAAACGGTGGAGCGGTTGGCCATCCAGTTCAGCACCTTGTTGGAACAGATCGTGACACAGCCCACGACACCGATTGGCGAACTGTCGCTGTTGCGCGAGGGTCAGCGCCAGCAGCTGTTGGTGCAATGGAACGAGACAGCATCCGGCTATCCGCAGTTGACCTTGCCACAATTGGTCGAAGCACAAGCGGCCCAAACACCAGATCAGATCGCGCTCGTGTACGGCGAACAGCGCCTCACCTACGAGGAGCTGAACGGTCGTGCGAACCGATTGGCCCACCTCTTGCAGCAAAAAGGCATCCGCACAGAAACGCTGGTCGGCATCTGCCTCGAACGCACGCCGCAACTGGTTGTGGCGATTCTCGCGGTACTCAAAGCGGGCGGGGCCTATGTGCCGCTCGACCCGAACTATCCGCCCGAGCGCATCCTCTACACGCTGGAAGATGCGGACGTCTCGCTGTTGATCACCCAAGAAAATCTAACTGACCGCTTTGCAGAGCACCGAGGCGAGACGCTCTGCATCGATGCGATCGGCGCAGATTTGCTAGCCATGAGCGGTGCGAACCCGACCAGTGACGCCGCCCCGCACCACCTTGCCTATGTGATCTACACGTCCGGCTCGACGGGGCGGCCCAAAGGTGTCGCCATCGAGCATCACAGCGCCAGCACCTTGGTGCACTGGGCGAAAGATCAGTACACAGCGGACGAGTATGCGGGCATGCTGTTCTCCACTTCGATCTGCTTCGACCTGTCGATCTTCGAGATGTTCGTTCCGCTTTCGTGGGGCGGCAAAATCATCCTCGCCGAAAATGCCTTGCAATTGCCTGAGCTCCCGGCGCGGAATGAAGTGACATTGATCAACACCGTCCCGTCGGCGATCGCTGAACTGCTGCGCGCACAAGCTCTGCCTGCCAACGCCCGTGTGCTCAACCTTGCGGGCGAACCGCTAAATGGACAGTTGGTGCAAGCGCTGTACGCTGTACCGACCGTGGCAAAAGTGTACAATCTGTACGGGCCATCTGAAGACACGACCTACTCGACCTTCGCCTTGGTGGAGCGGCATACGGTGCATCCGAAGATCGGTCGCCCACTTCCCGATACGCTCGCCTATATCCTCAATCCGCAGTTACAGCCGGTTCCGATCGGCGTGGCTGGCGAACTGTACCTCGGCGGCGACGGCTTGGCCCGTGGATACCTGAATCGACCCGATCTGACCGCCGAACGATTTATCGAGAATCCGTTCGTAGCGGGCGGACGACTGTACCGCACAGGCGACTCGGTGCGCTACCTGCCAGATGGAACGCTCGACTATCTTGGCCGGATCGATCATCAGGTCAAAGTACGCGGGTTCCGCATCGAGCTTGGCGAGATCGAAGCGGTGCTCTTAGCACACCCACAGGTGCAAGAAGCGACGGTGATCGTTCGCGAAGACCAGCCAGGCGATCAGCGCATCACCGCCTACACGGTGAGCGCAGGCGACAACCGACCGAGCGCAGACGATCTGCGCCAGAGCCTGAAAAACAGGCTGCCCGAGTACATGGTGCCACAGGCGATCGTCATGCTCGATGCCCTGCCGATGACGCCAAACGGCAAGGTGGACCGCAAAGCGCTGCCCGCGCCGGAGCGGACGCGAGCCGATTTGGCAACCGAGTTTGTCGCACCGCGCAACCCCATCGAAGCGCAGTTGGCCACGATCTGGTCGGAACTGCTCGGGGTAGCAGAGATCGGCGTGCATGACAACTTCTTTACGCTCGGCGGCCACTCACTGCTCGCCACCAAACTGATCACCCGCGTGCGTGGACACTTCCAAGTGGAGATCAAGATGCTCTCCCTGTTTGGCGCGGCGACCATCGCCCAATTGGCCGCCCTGATCGAATCGTCCGCAACCGCGCCAGTTGCCGACGCGGCACCATCCGAACCGGAAATCGGATTTGCGCTGACCAAGCGCACCCGAACGGCCCATCGAGAGAAGAAGTAAACTGACCACCGAATAGCAAAGTGACGCTCTGCTCGACCGCATCGGAAGCGCAGTTCGCAACGGGATCGACCTCCTGTTCCCTGCAAGGCCGTGCCGAGCGAGCCATTGACTGACCACCGAATAGCAAAGCGACGCTCTGCTCGACCTGCATCGGAAGCGGAGTTCGAAGCGAGATCGACCTCCTGTTCCCTGCATGGCCGTGCCGAGCGAGCCATTGCCTGCCCGACAGACCTCTCCCTTGCACTCGAACGTGCAGTTGGTCCATGCTCAGAGCAAGCAACCGATGCCAAACACATCAGCTAAAGAAAAAGCCCTTGGAATGGCGTTTGCCACTTCCAAGGGCTTTTCTTCACTCACAGAAACAACTCATCAAGCTCATCTGCTTGGACCGTTTGCATCGGCAAGGCGGCAAGGCGTGTGTCAGGATCGGCCACGATGCCTGCCAGCAGTGACTGCAGTTGATCGATCAGCCACGAGATCGTCTCCGGCTCGAACAGTTCGGTGCTGTATTCGATCTGGCCGGACAGCACGTCCGCCCCGTCTTGAAAGCTAAGGGTCAGGTCATACTTGGCACCGCCGTGGTGCGATATTTCGTTGGTGATCGTCAAGCCGGGCAACTGCAACGGCTCGGTCGGCAGATTTTGCAAGACGAACATCACTTGGAAGAACGGCGAAAGGCTGGCTGAACGTTCCGGTTGGAGCACTTCGACCAATTTTTCAAATGGCACTTCCTGATGGGCGAACGCCTGCAAGCTCATCTCGCGCACGCGACCGAGCAGTTCGCGGAACGTCGGGTTGCCCGACAAGTCACTGCGCAGCACCAGCGTGTTGACGAAAAAGCCGATCATTCCTTCGATAGCCGACTGGGTTCGCCCGGCGACCGGGGTGCCGACCAAGATGTCCGTCTCGGCACTCAAGCGATGCAACAGCACCTTGAAGGCGCCAAGCAGTGTCATGAACAGCGTCGTCCCTTCCTGTTCGCCAAGTTGCCGTACCTGATGCGACAGATCCGGCGACAGGGTGAAGCGCGCCATCGCGCCCCGCTGGTTCGGCTTCTCCTGCCGCGGATGATCGGTCGGCAGTGACAAGTGCGGTAGGGAACCGCCGAGGAACGCGCGCCAGAAGCTGAGTTGACGTTCCAGTACCTCGCCTTGCAGATAGGATCGCTGCCACAGCGCAAAGTCCACATACTGCACGTCCAGCTCGGGCAGCCGCGCCGACTCTCCATTCACAAAAGCGGTGTAATGCGCAGATAGTTCCTGTGCGAAAGTGCCAAACGACCAACCGTCAAAGACGATGTGATGCACGTTCACCACCAACACATGCTCCGCTTCGGTCAAGCGCACGACGAGAACGCGCAACAGCGGCCCTTGGCTGATGTCGAACTTATGCTGTCCTTCGGCTGCGACCAATTGTGCGGCCCTCTCTTCACGCTCCCGCCCGTGCAAACTGCTCACATCCTGCACCACAAAAGGAATCGTCACCTCTGGAAGAATGCGTTGCACCACTTCCCCGTCGCGCTCAGCAAACACGGTGCGTATCGCCTCATGTCGCTGTGCGATCGCTTGAACGCTCCGCTCCAAGGTGGGCAACTGAAGCGGCCCAGAGAGGCGCAAGGCGAGCGGTATGTTATAGACGGGATTGTCGGGCGCCAATTGATTGAGGAAGTACAGGCGTTGCTGGGCGAACGACACGGGCATCTCGTCGGCGCGTTCGACGCGCACCAACTTCGGAAATCGCCCTTCGTGCAAGCCTGCCCCGACCAGCCGCAACGCTACGTTTGCCGCCGTGCGGTCTGCAAAAAAGCTAGGCAACGCCACTTCGACGTCGAACAGGTCGCGCAGGCGGGAGATCACCTGCGTCACGAGCAGAGAATGACCGCCGAGCTGGAAAAAGTCGTCGTGGATGCTGACCCTTTCCAAGCTGAGCACTTCGGCAAACACCAAGGCCACTTTTTCCTCCACTTCATTGCGCGGTGCGGCAAAGCGCCGGCCCGCTTCTTCTGCCCAGATCGGCTCAGGCAAGGCACGCAGATCGACCTTCCCGTTTGGCGTGAGCGGCAGGGCGCTGAGCAGGACGAAGGCGGACGGCACCATGTACACCGGAAGTTTCGCTTCCAGACTGGCGCGCAGTTCCTCGACCACACAACCTGTGCCGACGATGTAAGCGACGAGGTGCTTCTCCTGCTCGCCACGTGCGATGACCACCGCCGACTCCACCTGCGGATGAGCGAGCAAAGCCGCTTCGACTTCCCCTCGCTCCATCCGATGCCCGCGAATTTTGATCTGACCGTCGAGCCGCCCGAGGAACTCCAAGTTCCCATCCGCCAAAAAGCGCACTCGATCACCCGTCCGATAGACGCGTCCTTCCGCTCGGAACGGATGGGGCAAAAAGCGCTCCGCCGTCAGATCGGGTCGATTGCGATACCCGCGCGCCAAGCTCGCCCCCCCGATGTACAGTTCTCCTGGCACACCAATCGGTGTCGGCTTCCCATTAGCATCGAGCACATAAACTTCCACGTTTTGAATCGGTCTGCCGATTGGCGGAACCACGCCAGCCGCAACGGGGGCGTAGGTCGTGACGACCGTATTTTCGGTCGGTCCGTAATGGTTGACCAGCGCAAACGGCAAGGGGCGCTCCGTCTGGTGCAACAGATCGCCACCCGTCAGCATCTGCCGCAAGCGGAGCGTGGACGGCATCGGCAGCGCGATCACCCGCTCGGCCAGCGGCGTCGGCAGGAAGCTGACTGTGATCTCCTGCCGATCCAGATAAGTCAAAAGTTGCTCAGGCGACAATCGCGTATCCTCTCGCGGCAGGTGCAAGCTGGCCCCGGCCGCCAAACTCGGCCACAGTTCCCACACCGAAGCGTCAAAAGCGGTTCCGGCGAGCAACGTCGTGCGGTCTGCTGACGTCAAGCAGTAGGTCGCATTGTGCCATTCGACCAGATTGCGAAGCGCCGCCTGCTCGACCTCCACTCCTTTTGGCGTCCCGGTCGAGCCCGACGTATAGATCACATAGGCGAGTTGGTCGGCTGCCATAACAAGGTTGGGGTTGTCCTCGCAAACACCACCCCGCTCCTGCTCCGCTTCCATCAGCACGGTCGGCGCAGATGATGCGAGTTCGCCCGCCAGTTCGCGCGTCGTGACCAGTGCGGTCAGTGTCGCATCTTCCGCCACGAACGCCAGTCGTTCCGCTGGGTAAGCCACATCCAGTGGCACGTACGCCCCGCCCGCTTTGGCCACCGCCAAGATCGCCAGCACCAACTCGGGCGACCGCTCCAAAAGGATGCCGACCGTCCGATCCGCCTCCACTCCCAGCTCGATCAAGCGGTGCGCCAAGCGATTCGCCCGTCGGTTCAGCTCTCCATACGTCCATTCCTCTCCATCAGCTGTGAGCGCAAGCGCGTCGGGCGCTTGCTCTGCACGCTGTTCAAAGCGTTGGATCGCGCTGACAAACTCCTGCCGATCTGCACGAGCATGGCTAAACTCTGCACCATGAAGCGCCTGTTTGCCTAACTCACTGGTCACCACTGTCTGTGCCAGCGCCTGCTCAGCAACCGCTTCTGGCTCCACCCGTTCCTGACGCGACAAGGCCAAGCCCGCTCCCGAAAACTCGGTCAGCAACAGCTCGCCCTCCGCTTCGCTCAGCAGCGGCAACTGGCCAACAGCCATCTGCGGCTCCGCGATCGCCGCCCGCAGCAACTGCTGGTAGTGGGCGATCATCCGCTCAATCGTCTCTGCCGCAAAAAGATCGACATCGTACTCCCAACAGATCGTAATCCCTTCGCCCGCCTGTTGCTCTTTGCGGGGGAGGACGATGATGTTCATGTCAAACTTGGACGTATCGTTGCTCAGCCCTTCGGTCAACTGCACGTCCAACCCGGCCATTCCCAGCGTCGGCATGCGTGAATCGTGGAACGAGAACGATACTTGAAACAGAGGGTTGCGGCTGAGATCACGTTCTGGATGCAGGGCTTCGACCAGTTTTTCAAATGGCAAACCGACATGGGCAAACCCAGCCAGCGCCGTCTGTTTGACCTGCTCGAGCAATTCGTCAAATGACTGAGCGCTTTGCACCTGCGTCCGCAACACGATATTGGAGACGAGCATCCCGATCATCGGCTCCATCTCTTGCAGTCTGCGATTCGCCAGTGCGGAGCCGACCAGCAAATCCTCCTGCCCTGTATAGCGGTGCAGCAGGACATTGAACGTCGCAAACAAGGTCATATACAGCGTAACACCTTCACGCTTGCTGAACGAGCGCAGCGCATCGGCTAAGTCCGCTTCCAGATCAAAGCGGAACACCTTCCCTTTAAAGCGTTGCACGGGCGGGCGCGGATGATCGGTCGGCAGATCGAGCACATACTCGGCCCCAGCCAGTTGGTTCGTCCAGTAGGCCAACTGCTGTTGCGCCTCTTCGCTTTGCAACCAGTTCCGCTCCCAATGGGCAAAATCGGCAAACTGAATGGGAAGTGCGGGCAGTTCCGCCTGCCTCCCTTGAACGGCCGCGTCGTACAGTTTTTGCAATTCATCGACAAACACGGTCAGCGACCAGCCGTCATGGACCAGATGATCTTCCACATGGATCAGCACATGCTCTTCCGCTCCCAATCGCAACAGCTTCCAGCGCACCAGTGGCAATTGCGACATCTCAAACGCCTGCTGTACCTCTTCGCTGATCAAACGCTGCACTTCCGCTTCCCGCTCCTCTGAAGGAAAATCGGTCAAATCAAGCACAGGTAGCGGTACCTGCCACGACGGGTGGATCACCTGATACGGTCGGCCATTCGCTTCCGGGAACGTCGTGCGGAAAATTTCATGACGATCGACGATCGCTTGCAGACTCTGTTGCAACGCATCCACCTGCAACGGTCCGTAATAGCGAAATTCCGCTTGAAAGCTGTACGACAGGTTGGTCGGTGCCAGTTTGCGCAAAAACCACACCCGCTCCTGTGAAAAAGACAGTTCCAGCGTCTGCTCGCGAGACACGCGCACCAGTCCCATACCCACGCGCTCCCGCTCCACAGCGCCCTGCTCTTCAATGCGCCGCGCCAACTCGGCAACATGGCCCGCCTCAAACAGCCATTGCAGCGGCACGGCAATCGACAAACGGTCGCGCAGGCGCGCCGCGATCTTCATCGCGATCAACGAGTGCCCGCCCAACTCAAAAAAGTTGTCCAACACGCCGACACCCTTCACACCAAGCGCTTCCTCATACAGCGCCGTCAGTTCTTTTTCCAAGTCGGTCCGCGGCGCCACCACTTCCGCCTCCGCGCGCACCAGCACAGCTGGGGCGGGCAGTTCCTTGCGATCGACCTTCCCGTTTGGTGTCAGCGGTACGCGCTCCAGCTCGACAAACGCTGATGGAAGCATATAATCGGGCAACGATCCATGCAAAAGGGCGCGCAGGTCGACGTCGGACAGCACCCCTTCCGCGGTTGGCACCACATAAGCGACCAGACGCTTATCGCCCGGAGTGTCCTCACGGGCGATCACCACCGCCTGCTTCACCGCCGGATGCAACATCAGTGCATATTCGATCTCGCCCGTTTCCACGCGGAACCCGCGAATTTTGACCTGCCCATCGATCCGCCCCAAAAACTCGATCACACCGTCCGCTCGCACGCGCACCAAGTCGCCTGTGCGATAGAGCTTGCCCGACCCAAAGCGATTGTCGATAAATCGCTCCGCAGACAGCTCGGGACGCCGCCAATACCCGGTTCCCAGCCCTTCGCCGCCGATGTACAGCTCGCCCGCCTCGCCAGACGGAACCTGTTCCCCATGCTCATCCAGCACATACAACACCCGCTTTTGCAGTGGATAACCGATCGGTACCGATGTGCTAAAGCGCTCCTCGCGTGCCGTGCGGTAGTACGTGCTGAACGTCGAACACTCGGTCGGGCCATACACGTTGATCATCTGAGTGGCGGGCAGGTGTTCCTGCACCTGATTGACCGCAAACGTAGACAGCACATCGCCACCAGACAAAAGGTCCCGCACCCCGCGCAGATCTTGGAGATGATGGGCGACCATCTCTGCGAACACACCCGCAGTCAAAAGCAGCACGGTCACACCTTGAGTGCGCACCACATGGCCAAGCTCTGCCAAAGACGGAATCTGCGGAGGGAGCACCACCAGTTTCGCGCCGTTTAAGAGCGCGCCCCAGACCTCGAACGTCGTCGAGTCGAACGACACAGACGCGCAGTGCAGCATCACATCCTCCGGCCCGATCGTGCAATAGTTCGGGTCGAGCACCAAGCTCTTGATGCTTCGATGCGGAATGCACACCCCTTTAGGCTTGCCTGTGGAGCCCGACGTGTACATCACATAGCCGAGCGTTTCCGGATCGCCGTCGAAGTCGAGGTTGTCCCCGCTCTGCGCCGCAATCTGCTCCGCTTCCCGGTCAAGCTGCACCCGCACCGCATCGGTCGTCAACTGCAACTGCTGTTCAAACAGCACGACGGCAGCCTGCGCATCCTCCAGCATGAACTCCTGCCGATCACTCGGATAGTCGGGATCGAGCGGCACATAAGCGCCACCCGCTTTCAAAATGGCCAACATGCTGACCACCATCTGCACCGAGCGCTCCAAGCGCACCGCAGCCAACTGCCCCTCACGCAGGCCCTTTGCGCGCAGATGGCGAGCAAGACGGTTCGCCCGCATGTTCAACTCCCCATAGGTCACCGTCTCTTGCTCACCGACCAGAACGACCGCATCTGGCCTCCATTCCGCTTGCTGTTCGAACAAGCGGTGAACGCTTGCCCTCTCCTTCAGATTGCTCATCAGCGCGCACCTCACGATCTGTTATTTACAACATAATCATATCATAGTAAGTAAATATTTGAGAATTTATCCTCGATCGAACGGAGCCCAAACGTTCATACAACAAAAAAAGACCCCTGATTGCGATCTGAGATAATCCCTTTTGTGTAGACAGTAGGAAGCAAGCCCCCTTACTGTTACTACACAAGGGGGATTTTCTTTTGGAAAAGACAGCGCGGAAACGAAAAACGTATTCACGAGAATTCAAGTTCATTGCGGTAAAGATGTATTTGGAAAAAGGAATGGGTTATAAATCGGTCGCAAGTGAGCTGCAGATCCCCGACCACAGCATGGTAAGGAAGTGGGTCAAAAACTACAAAACGCTTGGGGCGGAGGGCTTAGAGGAGCGCAGAGGAAAGACGAGAACACCGTTCACTGGTCGTCCGAGAACGAAAAAGCTTACGCTCGAACAAGAAGTGCAAAAGTTGAGAGCGGAGAACGACTTTTTAAAAAAGCTGTTGCTTTTGCAAAGGAGGTGAGAGGTAAAGCGAAGATTCGTCAGTGCTACCAAGTCATCCAAGATCTTACTGGTAGCTATTCAACGTCACTGTTGTGTGAAACCGCAGGAGTATCACGGAGTGGGTATTACAAATGGGTTCAACGTCGACAAATGATTACATCCAAACAAAAGGAGGAGCGGCAGCTCAAAAAACTTATTTTGCAATGTCATAAAGCAGTCCGAGGAACCTACGGTTACTATCGTGTTCGTGCTTGGCTACGTCGAAAACACAATCTCAAGATCAATCACAAACGTGTGTACCGGCTTATGAAAGAACTAGGTATCCAGTGCGTTGCAAGGAAGAAGAAACGCTGGTTTGGCAAGAAATCAGAGAATTATACAGCACCAAACTCATTGAACCGAAACTTTAAGGCCTCGCGGCCAAATGAAAAATGGGCGACAGATATCACCT
The DNA here is from genome assembly GCF_002243515.1 of Tumebacillus algifaecis. Classification (NCBI taxonomy): domain Bacteria; kingdom Bacillati; phylum Bacillota; class Bacilli; order Caryophanales; family Alicyclobacillaceae; genus Tumebacillus; species Tumebacillus algifaecis. The sequence goes on along the minus strand of NZ_CP022657.1, from coordinate 699,188 downwards.
ACCTGCTTTTCAATGGACAGAGGCTATTTCTGTCGGTCATCTACGACATGTTTAACAACGAAATTGTCGCCTACCGCATCGGAGAGCGGAACGATCTTAAACTGGTTCTTGATACCGTCAAGCTCGCCAATAAAAAAAGAGATGTGACCGACACCCTTCTTCACAGTGATCAGGGGTTCCAGTACACATCTCACCAATATAACAAGTTGCTTCAAACATACAACATAGCGCAGAGTATGTCCAGAAAAGGAAACTGCTTGGATAATGCCTGCGTAGAGAACTTCTTTGGTCATCTGAAGTCGGAACTCATGTATCTCAACAAGTTTCGCACCAAGGCAGAGGTGATGAACGCTGTGGCTAGCTACATTCGATTTTACAACCAGCAAAGAATACAACGGAAATTAAATGACCTGAGCCCAGTAGAATACCGAACTCAGGTCTGTGCCTAATTCATAGGGTGGCTTTTTACCCGCTGTCTACTTGACAGGGATATGTTCAATCAGAGGTCGGTCTGCTCAAGACTTCAAATCAAGACTCCAAAAACGGGCTTTGCTCGCCCAGATAATACAGGTGTAGCTCATGCATCGCCCGCGTGCAGGCCGTGTAAAACAGCCTGCGTTCGCTTTCCCGTCCGTATTGATCCTGCGAAGCGTTATACAGAATCACCGCATCGAACTCCACGCCTTTTGCCAGATAGGCCGGAATCACGACCAGCCCGGGTTCAAAATGCACCGTCTCCTTGCTGATCAATTTCACGTCGAGCGCATCTTTCAGCCGTTCATAGGCAGCGCGGCTTTCCTCCGCCGTCTTGCAGATCACCGCAAGCGTGCGGTGTTGATCCGCCTGCAAATTGCGAATGCGGTCGATGATCTTCGCGATCAGATCGGCGGTGTTTTCCGCTCTGGTGATCGTCGGCTCCTCCCCTTCGCGGTTGAACGGGACGATCTCCTCCCCACCCGGCATCATTTTGCGCGTAAAATCGACGATCTGTCGGGTCGAACGGTAGCTTTGCTTCAGCACGATCAACTCCGACTCCTCCGCCGGATACAGAGCGGCCAGCGGGCCGAATCCGTCCGCTTTTTCGGCGTGCGCATAAATCGCCTGATTCAGATCGCCGAGCACCGTCATCTTCGCGTGTGGAAACAGGCGCTTCAAAAAGGCGAACTGAAACGGTGAATAGTCCTGCGCCTCATCGACAAACACATGCCGCACCTGCGTGTTCATCTCCACCCCTTCGAGCAGTTCTTTCAAATAAAGATACGGTGTCGCATCCTCGTAGAACAGCTCACCTTGCAACATCTTTTCCACCGTCTGCTCGGCAAATTCGGCAAACATCGCGGGCAGTTCCGCCCCCAGACTGACCGCCCGCTTGGGGTCGGCGAACAACTGCCGATACATCGCCGGAACATCCACATATTTCAAGCGCTTGATCCCGTTGCGCAGCGGTTTGAACCGCTTCTGCACCAGCATTTCGCCAAGCATTTTGCGCTCGCGGTCAAAATCGTCAAACGTATTTTCCCGAAAGCGCTTCTGTCTGCGCAACTTCTGATAGGCTTGAAGATATTCTTCGTTGTCGAGCAGTTCAATCTCTTCTTCCACCCAATCCTGATCGGTCTGTGCGAGCGCCAACTCGTTCAGTTCGCTCAACAGCCACTCGCTGAGCAGACGCAAGCGGTTAGGAATCGACATGCCAGGATCATACGTGGCGAACTGCTCCCGCATCCGCGCAGCCGACAGCAACGGTTCCCCGCGAAACTTCAAGCCTTTAAAAATCAAGCCTTCCTGCCCCAACCGATTGGCGTACTGTTCCAACAGCCGCATGAACGGAACGGACGCTTTATACTGAATGCCTGCGATCCGCGCCGCATACCCTGGCTCGTTCATCGCGGTCAGCACGTACTCCATCTGCAAAAATGGGTCTTCCAGATCGAACACTCGACCCAAGCGGCGCTCAAGATACTCTTGAAAGGTCGCCTGCTGCATGTTCTCTTCCCCAAGCTCTGGCAAAACGGTGGCGACGTAGCTGTTGAACATGTCATTCGGAGAAAACAGCACGATCTGCTCAGCACTCAACCAAGCCCGATCACGATAGAGCAGATAGGCAATACGCTGTAGCGCCGCCGACGTCTTGCCGCTCCCCGCCGCCCCTTGCACGACGAGCAAGCGATTGCGCACATTACGGATGATCCGATTTTGCTCCTTTTGAATGGTGGCGACGATGCTTTTCATCTGCGCATCCGAATGGCGTCCAAGCACTTGCTGGAGCAATTCGTCCCCGATCGTCACACCTGTATCGAACAGACTTTCGATCTCGCCGTCGCGGATGATGAACTGACGCTTCAACTCCATCGTGCCTTCTACTGTGCCCCCGGGCGTCTCATATTCGGCCGGGCCGGGCGAGTAATCATAATAAAGGCTGGAGACGGGGGCCCGCCAGTCATATACGTAAAAATGCTCGTCGTTCTCATCGAGAAAAGAGGCTGTGCCCAAATAGATCTGTTGCAACGGTTCACCCGGTTCGACAAAATCGATGCGACCGAAATAGGGGGTTTGCTCGAGACGGTACAGACTTTTCATTTCCTTCTGTGCGTGGCGATGCAGGCGTTCGCGCTCCCCGAGCACCTCCGACTGCTGTCTCATGCTCGCCACCGTCTCAGCCGCTTCGATCGCATTTTCAAAATTGACCTTCACATCATCCCAGAAATTTTTACGAATCTCCACAATGTCAGCTTTGACAGTGCCCACTTGCGCTTGCAGTTGCTCCGTCCGCTTTTTTACCTCGCGCCTTACAAGATCGACGCGCTTCTGTTCTTTTTTCCACTCTTGCTCCGTAATACTCATGCGATCCGCTCCTTCTCTTTGTCTAAAGGTTGACATTGTTTGGAGTTTTGTGGTAAGATATTATTGGGTAATTATTTTATAATAGTAAATTCTTGGTGACCATCTTTTATTTTAGCACAGCCTCTTCCTGAATACAAGTCGAGCGGTGGCGCAATAGCGCCTCCGCTTTTTCATGCGCTCAAAAATCGTTATTCTCTCGAAGTTTAAATCGTTACTATTGACCACCGTACAGATACAACGGGGGACAGTGCGTCGGTCACATTGATTTTTTGACACACGACAACCTCACCACGATCGAGCACATGCAAAACAGAAGAGCTGGCCATCGGACATGAGAGTCCCTAACGCATCATCTGACAAAAATAAAGAAAGCCGGCATCTGTCAAGAGCAGATGTCGGCTTTCTTCATGCTTTACTTCACGTTAAAATACTCTTCCATCGTCACATTCTTCGCCGTGATCGCAGCGGCCAGGTCTTGACCGACGTAGCGCAAGTGCCACGGTTCATACGCATACCCGGTCACCGCTTCTTTGCCTTTCGGATAACGGATGATGAAGCCGAACTTCACGGCGTTTTTCGCGATCCATTTCGCTTCCTTCGTATCGGCAAAGCAATCTTCGACCGCACAGGCGCCATCGCGGCCGGAGACATCGACAGCAAGTCCCGTCTCATGCTCGCTATGGCCTGGCACAGCGCTGTAGCGGCGCGCTTCCGTTTCCCCTTGCGTCGAGACGTAGTAGTTGAACAGTTGCGTCTGCGTCGCATGCGAACGATAAGCGGACGCGACGCTCAAGTAGATGCCCTCTTTTTCCGAAGCGGCAAACATCTGCTTGAGAGCGTTGGCAACTTCGCCGCGCATCAGGCGCTTTTCCCCGCCCCCGCCAGAAAGGAAGTGCAAGTCGGGATCATCGACGAGGTTGGAGGGCTGGAAATCGTCAGGCAACCCGAGCTGCTTGTTGACCAGCACGGAGATGCTGCCCGGCGCTCCGGCCGTCGCTTTGCTCGGCTCCTGCGGCGGGGTCGGGTCAGTTTGGCCTGGCTGCTCTGTCTGTTGTGGATCTTTCTGCGGTTCTTGAGTAGGCGATTCGGTCTGGTTCGGTTGCTGAGCGACCGGATTGGTCGGCACTTTGGTCTGCGCCGTCAGCGGATCACAACCGCTTAGGGCTAAGGTGGCGATGAGTACAGCGGCCAGTCCGGCCGTGCGAATTCTATTTGTCAAGGTCTGGTACCTCCTGTTGTTCACGTACGTGTTCTTGTCTACTAGGATACCAGTAAAAAGGTAGCAGTGCCACGCCTAGGAAAGTTGCAGGGACATCTTTCCAAAGGATATAATGAAACATCCGGAAAAATGAACCAGTCTATACATACCATTCGAAGGGCGAGGTCATGATCTGATGGTAACAAGAGAAAATAAAATGGGCTTTGTCGTAGCAGGACTGTTGCTTGGCATTCTGATGGCTGCGATGGACAACACGATTGTGGCGACCGCGATGGGCACGATCGTCGGTGACCTCGGCGGTTTGGAACAGTTCGTCTGGGTCACCTCCGCCTATCTCGTCGCCTCGATGGCCGGCATGCCGATCTTTGGCAAGCTGTCCGACATGTACGGGCGCAAACGATTTTTTATTTTTGGCCTGATCGTCTTCTTGATCGGTTCGGTGCTTTGCGGGATCGCACAGACGATGACACAACTCGCCGTCTTCCGAGCGATTCAAGGCATCGGCGGCGGTGCCTTGATGCCGATCGCCTTCACGATCATCTTTGACCTGTTCCCACCGGAGCAACGCGGCAAGATGACCGGACTGTTCGGCGCCGTCTTTGGCACATCGAGCATCTTCGGACCGCTGCTCGGCGCTTGGATCACCGAAGGCTTCTCCTGGCACTGGATTTTTTATGTCAACGTGCCGATCGGCATCATCGCCTTGTTCTTGATCATCTTCTATTACAAAGAATCGGTCGAGCACTCGAAACAAAAAATCGACTACTTCGGCTCGATGACGCTGGTCGGTGCTGTGATCTGTCTGATGTTCGGCCTTGAGCTTGGCGGCAACCAATACGCATGGGGTTCTGCGCAGATCCTCACACTGTTCGCCGGATTTGCCGTCCTGCTGATCGCCTTCCTGCTCATCGAACGCAAAGTGGCCGAGCCGGTCATCAACTTCTCGATGTTCAAAAATCGCCTTTTCTTCACGTCGAACATGATCGGCGTGCTCTACGGCGCGGCCTTCATCGTGGCGACGATCTACATCCCGATCTTCGTGCAAGGTGTCTTGGGCGGGTCGGCGACCAACTCCGGCCTGATCCTGCTCCCGATGACGATCGGATCTGTCGTCGCCGCCTCGATTGGCGGTATGATCACAGGGAAGATGTCCTACCGCAACGTGATGATCATCTCCGGCATTTTGTTCATCGGTGGCTCCTACCTGCTGTCCACGGTGACACCCGATCTGTCCAACCTGATGCTCAGCGTCTTCATGGTGCTGACCGGGCTTGGCGTCGGGATGTCCTTCTCCGTGTTGCCTGCCGCTGCGGTGCACGGCATGGACTTCCGCCAACGCGGGCAGGCGACATCCACCAACTCCTTCTTGCGGACCCTCGGGATGACGCTCGGCATTTCGATCTTTGGGATCATTCAGCGCAATGCGTTCACCACCAAGTTGGAAGAGACGTTCTCCGGCATGGGCCAAGCGCCCGGCGGAACGGCCGACCCGCGAACGATCCTCTCTCCGGAAAAGCGTGTGGAGATCCCCGCCCCGATTTTGGAAAAGATCACCGATGCGCTCTCCGCTTCGATCGCTACGACCTTCTTGTGGACGGTGTTGGCCGCCGTGTTAGCCTTTGTCTTTATCCTGGCGATGAGCAAAAGTCGGTTGAGCGATTTGAAACAAACGAATTGATCAGAACAAAAGGCTGCCATCGGTTGGCAGCCTTTCCATCCCCATATCGTGAAAAAGCCTCCGACACGTCGGAGGCTTTTTCAGAACTGATTGCGATCACACAACACAGTCCCTCTATCAGATAAGATCCAGCAGTTGCGTTTTTCCTTCCATCGAGTAGACGGCCAGACGGTGCAAAGGACGCGTCATCGCCACATACAGGAGCTTCACATCCAACTCCTCGGTCGTGTACTCCTCTTCCAGATTGACGATAAACACCCCGTCAAATTCCAACCCTTTGACCACATATGACGGCACGATGACCAGATCATGGCCGGAGTAGTCCTCTTTCTCATCGAGCACCGTGACGGAAAGTCCCGTGTCAAAATGGTCGATCCAGTGCTTGATCCGCTTGCACTCGGCCATCGTTTTGCCGATCACCGCAAGCGAATTGAGCCCTTCCGCTCTGTAGCGCTCCGAGTCGGCCAGCACCTGAGCGATCAGTTCCTGCTCGGTGGCGAACACGCTTTGCTTCGGCTCCTCCCCATGACGTACCACAGGTTTGGCAAGCACCAGATTGGGCGTCTTGGAATGGACGATCACGCGGTTGGCGAGCGTCATGATCTCCACCGTCGTCCGATAGCTTTGCTCCAGCACGAGGAACTGACAGTTCCCGTTCGGAAACACGGTCTCCAGCACGCTCTCCCAACTCTCCACGCCGCGATAGGAGTGAATCCCTTGTGACAGGTCACCCAAGATCGTGAACATCTCCGAGCCGAGCACCTCTTTGAGGGCCAACAGTTGGAAGATGCTGTAATCCTGTGCTTCGTCGATCACAAGGTTGCGCACTTTGACTTCGGTCAGCAACCCGAACAGCTTATGCTGCAAGTAAAGCAGGGCGGCCGTGTCCTCCAATTCCATCCGTTTCTTCCCGAGCAGTGCCAGCGAGTGCTCCTGCACACCGCGCAGTTCCAGCTCCGACATCGCAGTGCTTAGCAACACCTCGTCCTGCCAAAACTCGCGATAGTGCGCCGCCAAATCCAGCTTGGAAAACTGCGCCATATACGTTTTGACCAACGTCTTGGCGTCCGCTTCCATCTTTTTCAACAGCGCTTCTTTATCGTCCATCAACTTGATGACTTTCGCTTTGCGCTGGACCGGATTTTGCATGGCGAGCGCGACTTCCAAGCGCTCGTCATAATGGTCGAGGATGTCTTTTTGCAACTGTTTCTTTTTCACCTTCAAGCGGTCTTGCAAGATCTTTTTGACCTTTTCGACTCGCTTGTAGATCGGCAGGTGCACATAGTCTTCGCGCAAAAATTTCGCGATCTCCTCCGCCGTTGCAATCACGCGCTTGCCTAGCATGCAGTTGTCTTGCGGCAGCAACCGCAGCGTCACGCGATCCAGGTAGCGGTCGATCAGCTGTTTGCAGGTGGCCGAGCCTTTAAAGCGCGAGATGAAGCGCAGTTGCTCCAGATCGTCGCCACCTTCCAAAAAGTGAAACAGGCGCAGGTTCGGGTCGGTGAGTTTGAGCTTTTTGCCGATGTTCTCCTGCACAAAATCGAGGTACGTGGTCTGGCGAACGGCCTCCACGCCAAGCTCGGGCAGGACGTCGGCGATGTATTTCAGGAACAGTTGGTGCGGGGCTAAGATCATGAATTGGTCGGGATTGAAGCGGTCTCCGTAGGTGTAGATGAGATACGCGATGCGGTGTAAGGCGATGGTGGTTTTGCCGCTGCCCGCCGCCCCTTGGACGATCATCGGGCGGTGCATGTCGGCGCGGATGACGCGGTTTTGCTCTTCCTGAATCGTGGAGACGATGTCCTTTAATCGGCTGTCCGCACTGCCGCCGAGCGACTCCTGCAACAGTTCGTCGCGCGTCGTGATGTCGATGTCGCGGTAGTCGAGCAGGTTGCCCTCTTCGATTGTGTACTGGCGTTTGAGATGCAATTCTGCCCGTTCGGTGCCAGTTGCCGTCTCATAGCTGACTTCACCGATGCGGCCTTCGTAATACACGTTGGCGATCGGAGAGCGCCAGTCCACGATGACAGGCTCCTGCGTGTCGGGACGAAACAGCGACGCTTTGCCGATGTAGAGCGGTTGAATCTTGTCAGTGTCGTCCGGTTGAACGTCGATGCGGCAAAAGTATGGCCGCTTCTTCACTTGCTGCAACTGGCGGATATTGCCGCGCGTCATTTCAAAAAACTTCACATTGGTCAGCAAGGCGATGTAGCCTTCTGACGCGTCGAGCGAGTTGAGATTGGCATACGCCTCTTTGATGTTTTCACGAATCGCCTTCTCGTTGTGCTCGCTTTCATGCAAGACGTACTCGATGTAATCTTTCGTTTCATCCAATCGAGTACATTCCTGACCATAATCGCGGTGGAGTTTAATCGTCATACCGATTCACTTTCCCCCTTTATGAATTCAAAAAAACGTCTCATCAGTATATCAAAAAACCTCCTGCCGCAACAGCCTCTTCTTCCAATTCTTATCAAATCGAACGAGGCGCGCCTGCTTCTCCTTTCGATTCCCTCACTTTTTCAGACAAGCATGTAGCCGCGATCGTTCCTCACGTCCTACACGCCGTCTCCTGCGGGAAACAAACGCATATTACTGACACAACAAGGTACACTACGGCTGAATGATTGCCCCTCTTATCGATTTATTATATATTCGTATATATTTAGTGTATAGAAATATTATCTGGAGGCTTCCCATGGAACGATTATGGACGCAGAACTTTGTTCGCATGATGATTGCAAATTTACTGCTGTTTACTAGTTTTTATTTTCTCACTCCGACCCTGCCCTTATTTGTGAGCGAGATGGGCGCTTCCGCTTCGCAGGTCGGCATCGTGATCGGGATCTTCACTCTGTCTGCCGTCGTGATCCGACCGTTTATCGGTGGACTGCTCGACCGAGTCGGACGAAGATCGTTCGTTTTGATCGGCTTGCTCGTGTTCGGTTTGACGATGTATCTGTACAACTGGACAGCTGCGATCGGTGCGCTCATCGCCTTGCGCATTTTCCACGGCCTCTCGTGGGCCGTCTCCACCACTGCGATCGGCACCGCGGTGACAGACATCATCCCCCCTCGCCGCCGTGGTGAAGGCATGGGCTGGTTTGGGTTGTCGATGACCGTCGGCATGGCGCTCGGGCCGATGTTCGGGCTGATCGTGCTCGACAACAGTTCGTTTCACCTGTTGTTTCTCGTTACCACCGGACTTGGCCTCGCCGCCTTCGTGCTGGCCCTGCTGACCAAAATGCCGTTTGCGCGACAAAAGACGGGCGGCAAGATCGTCCTGTTTGAAAAATCGGTATTGCCGATGATGGTACTCGGGTTCTTACTCGCCGTCACCTATGGCGGCATCACCTCATTTTTTCCGCTGTTTGCTGAAGAGATCCACGTCAACGCCGGCACTTTCTTCATCGTCTACGCGATCACTTTGACGCTCACCCGTCCGATCGCTGGGAAGTTGTCAGACCGCTTCGGTGAATTGGTCGTGCTGATCCCGACCGTATCGCTGATAGTCTGCTCCCTGATCGTGCTGTCGCTGGCCCACGGAACGGGTGGCGTCGTGGCGACTGCCATCCTGTACGGCCTCGGTTTTGGTTCGGCTCAGCCGATCTTGCAGTCGGCGATGATCCGCGTGGCCCCCGCCGATCGCAAAGGCGTGGCCAACGCATCGTTCTTCACCGCATTAGACCTCGGCATCGGACTTGGTACGATCATCCTCGGCTATGTTTCACAGCTCTTCGGATATCGCGTGCTCTTTGCCGTCTGCACCGTCTTCGGCATCGCCGGACTCCTCTTTACCCTGTTCTTAGTCAAAAAGCAACGGAGCAAACTGCAAAGCCCTGCGTAGCCTGCCGAACAGCAAAACAAAACCCCCGTCGCCGGGGGTTTAATTATGGTGTCGTAAAAATGTGTCGATAGGTGCCATAGACCACAAACACCAAGACACATGCGCAGAACACAGGCAGTAGATCATGCACGACCGTCCAATCCATGGTGATCACCTCACTTAATTGATAACGATTCTCATTGATTTTAGTATAGCATGACTGAGAAACGTTATCAATGCGCGGATTGCCACCTTATAGCAACGGCGATAACAATCTGGCTAGGGATTCTAAGATGCGTGCGGCTCGGGAGCGACGTTCGTACAGATCGTACGTCAACTCCACGCAGTCGGCCAGATCGGCTTCGAACAGGCGTTGCAACTTGGATGCCTGCTGTTCATCATAGAGAAAAGCGCTGATTTCAAAATTCAATCGAAAGCTGCGGTTGTCGATGTTCGCCGTCCCGACCACGCCCACTTTGCCGTCCACCACGATCGTTTTGGCATGCAGGAAGCCGCGGTCATACAGAAAACACCTCACTCCGACTTTGAGCAGTTCACCGAGATAGGACATCGAGGCCCACTGCACCAAGCGGTGATCGGCCTTGCGCGGTAGCATCAGCCGCACTTCTACGCCGGACAACGCCGCAATCTTCAACGCGTTGAGCACATCATCATCAGGAATAAAATAGGGCGTTTGCAGACAGATGCTCGCTTTCGCCTCATAGATCAATTTGAGATATCCGTTGCGAATGTACTCCAGCTCCGAATTCGGACCGCTGGCGACCACTTGAATCGAAGTCTTGCCCGCCGGTTCCAATTTCGGAAAAAATTTTTGATCCAACCGCACCTCTTCCCGCGCCGCCGCAAACCAATCGAGAAAAAACTGGCCCTGCAACTGGTACACGGCACTGCCGATGATCTGCAAGTGCGTATCGCGCCAATGGCCAAAACGCTTGTCCAACCCCAAATATTCATCCCCGATGTTAAACCCGCCGACATACCCAACCCGACCGTCGATCACCGCCACTTTGCGATGGTTTCGAAAGTTGATACGCCAATTCAAGTAAGGGATCCGTGAAGGAAAAAAGGGGCGGACTTCCCCGCCCGCTTCGGTCAAACGCCGGAATTGACGCCGCGACAGACCTCCAGAGCCGACATGATCATAGATCAATTTGACCTCGACCCCCTCGTGCGCCTTTTGAATCAGCAGATCGAGCAGTTTCATCCCCAGGCGGTCGCGTTTGATCATATAGTAGAGCAGATGGACGTGTTGTTTCGCTTCACGAATCTCGAGGAGCAAGCTTTCAAACTTCTCATGTCCGCTGGCGAAGATCGTCACCCGATTGTCCTGGGTCAGAAACGAGTAGTTGCTGACCAGATTCAAGTGCACCAGCGAGCGATAGGCATCTAGACCTTCAGCATGTTGCAGATGGTTCGCTTGCAGATGTACGCTTTCGATCAGCCTCGATTCTGTGATGTCTCGCACCCGATACAGCTTTTGCCGTCGCAGATTCTGCCCGATCAACAGGTAGAGCAGAAATCCCACAGCGGGCAGCACGACCAACACCAACAGCCAGGCCCACGTCGAAGTGACATTTTTTCGTTCCAGAAAAATGATGGCAAATGCAAAAAATAAATTGATAACTGGTATCCACGTCAGGATCGCCGATGACTCAAAATACCCCGTTCCGATCCCCATCCCAACACCTCGGTTACGAAATCAATTTCAACCCTACCGCGGCCGCCAGCACCATGCTCATGTATAGCATTCTTCGCCATTCTTTAGATTCTCCATAAAACAGCATGCCTAACACCACACTGCCCACCGTGCCGATCCCAGTCCAGACGGCATAGGCGGTGCTCATTGCAATCGACTCCATCGCCAGGGTCAAGAAGCCGAACGAGAATAGAAAGCCGACGGTAAAAATCGCGTAGGACTGCCAATCTTTCTTCTCGTTGATCCGATTAATCCCTGCCACCCCGAACACTTCTCCCAAACCTGCGAGGATCAAATACAGCCATCCCATCGTCAAGCTCCTCCTTTCGTTTTCTTGTCCGGCGTGACCGTTTTCAGCCCGACGACGCCGCCGAGCAGCAGCAGGATCAACAGCACTTTCGCAATATGAAACGGCTCACCGAAAACGGCCATCTCCACCACGACCGTCCCCGCCGTACCAAGCCCGGTAAACACCGCATAGGTCGTTCCAAGCGGCAATTTTTGCGACGCTTTGATCAAAAGCACCATCGAGACCAAGATGGCGATGCCTGTTCCCGACCACTGATTCGGGGTCTCTGCATGTTTCAGCCCCATCACCCACGCGACCTCGAAGACAGCGGCGATCAATACGATCATCCAGTTGCGATTCATCTTTCCCCACACTCCCTTTCCGCAAAGCATGCAAAAAGCCCAGTCGAATATCAACATCGATATCCTCCCGGGCTTTTATCCCTCCGTGTACACAGCTCAGCTGTGCGTTCTCTCTTGGACCTGACCGACTGAAATATCATCTTTCGCGGAACCCTAGAGAACGATTGAAGCATGCAATTTTCCCTATACTGTAGCTTCATCTACAACTCCTGTCAACAGGATATCACTTGACCGCCTATACGTTTCTTTTGTAAACTAACTACAAGAAAGAAACTACATCTCAAAGGAGGAACTGCTCATGGTTCCCGCACTGTTTCTTGCACATGGATCGCCGTTGCTTGCCATCCAAGACAATGAATATGCCCGTTTTCTTACTCAACTCGGCTCTCAATATAAACCCAAAGCGATCATCATCTTCACCGCCCACTGGGAAAAAGAGACTCTGACCGTTTCCTACATGGATCAGTCCTACGACACGATCTATGACTTCTACGGGTTCCCAGAGGAGATGTACAACATCAAGTACCCGGCGAAAGGCTCGACCGCAGTGGCCGACCAAGTGATCGCCCGTTTTGCTGCGCACAACATCCCTGTCCAAAAAGACACCACCCGCGGACTTGACCACGGATCTTGGGTGCTCCTGCGCCGCATGTATCCAGATGCCAACATTCCGGTCGTCCAAATTTCGATTCACCCGTTCTTGTCTCCTGAAGAACAGTTTAAGATCGGGCAGGCGCTACAAGGCTTGGGACAGGAAGACATCATGATCATCGGTAGCGGCGTCACCGTCCACAACCTGCGCATCATCAAATGGGAGCAAACGACTCCCGAACCGTGGGCGGTCGAATTTGACGACTGGCTGTTAGAAAAATTCAATGCGGGCGACCAAGAGGCGCTGTTCCACTACGACCAACTCGCGCCCCACGCCCGCCTCGCCGTCCCGCGCCCCGAACATTTTGTCCCGTTGTTCATTGCAGCCGGCAGTGGCGACCCGTCCACCGCCCCTCAGGTCATCCACCGCAGTTATGAGTTGGGGACGCTGAGCTATCTATCGCTCGCCTTTTAAAAAAGAAGGAGTTCTGCCCGTTGGCAGAACTCCTTTTCTCATCATCTTAACTTTGTACAGCTTCTTCCGCCTTGATCGTTTCCTCCGCTTTCGTCGGTTTGGCCTTTGCCCCACTGATCTTCACTTTGCCTACGAAGAATGCGGCCACAAGCCCTGCGGCGAGGAACCAGACCGCGATGGAAAACACAGAATGAATCGAGGTCAACAGCGCGTCTTTCAGCACCGGCACGACCTGCGTGCTGAACATCCCGGCCACCTCTTGCGGCAGTCCATTCAGGAACGTGTCGGAGAGCAGCGAGGAATAGAGACCCTGCGGACTGTTGTGCGCCATGTCGAGCAGCTGTTCACCTTGCGGACCGAAGCTCTGTAACGTCATGTCGAGCTTGGTCCCGATCATTTCGATCGACTTGCTGTTGAACAGGGTGCCGAGCACCGCGATGCCGACCGTGCCGCCGATCGAGCGGAAGAACGTCGTCGCCGACGTGACCGTCCCGCGAATCTCAGCCGGAAACGCTTCTTGGACAGCAATCCCAAGCGACGGCATGATCATACCCATCCCGGCCCCCATGATGATCATGTATAGGCTGGCGCGCAGTTGCGTCGTTTCGAGACCGAGCGTCAGGAACAGGATGAACCCGATCAGCATGATCCCCATGCCGATGATCAACTGCGGACGCAGACCGATCTTGAGCAACAAGCGCGAACCGATGATCGACGCGACCATCGAACCGAGCATCATCGGGGTCATGACCGACGCGGTTTGCGAAGGCGACATCCCGACCACACCTTGCATGAAGAGCGGAATGAACATCATCGCGCCGAACATGCCGAGACTCATCAAGAACCCGATGATGTTCACCGAGGTAAATACGCTGTTCTTAAATAGCCCCATCGGGATGACCGGGTCTTTCGCCCGCAGTTCCACGAAGACGAACGACACGAGCGAGACGACCGCCAATCCGAACAGGCCGAGAATCTCCACCGAATCCCACGCATACTTGTTGCCGCCAAACGACAGCGCCAACAGCAGTGAGACGATCCCGACGATCAGCGTGCCGATGCCCGCCCAGTCGATGATCACTTCTTTCTTGACATGCACATTTTTCAAACCCAAGGCGATAAACACCATTGCCAACAGACCGAACGGCAGATTGATGTAAAAAATCCAATTCCAGTGCCAATGGTCAACGATCCAGCCGCCCGCCTGCGGGCCAGCCAACGAAGACAGGCCAAAGACAGCCATAAACATCCCTTGCATCTTCGCACGGGACTCCCCGGTCGTGATGTCCCCGATGATCGTCATCGCCAGCGGCATCAAGATCCCGCCGCCAAGCCCTTGTATGGCGCGGTAGACTGCGAGCTGTGTCATGCTCTCCGCCATCCCACACAGCGCCGAACCGATGATGAATATGCCCATGCCGATCATGTAGATCACGCGGCGACCAAACAGATCGGCGAGCTTCCCCGCGATCGGGACGACCGCTGTCGAAGTCAACAGGTACGCGGTTGTAATCCAAGTCAGCAATTCGATTCCGCCCAACTGACCGATGATCGTCGGCATCGCCGTACCCACCACCGTCTGGTCGAGCGATGCAAAAAACAGACCGAGCATCAAACCGATGATCACCAACGTCCGCTTGCGGCTGGGTTGTGTCAAATCGGTTGGCTCTACCGTTTGTGCTGTAGTCATTTCACTCACCTCTTCTTCCTTCAAACGTTCTAATGACTGACGGGTCAGTCATGGCATGCAGAAATCATACAATGACCCACAAGTCATTGTCAATCCGCAAAGATCCGCATAAATTGTTACTTTGTGACAAAGAAAAGACTGCGCTTCCTAATGAAGTGCAGTCTCTTCCTCAGTCTCTGTCCCGCTCGATCTAGCATCATCTGCTTCGCCAGCATCGCTCGTATTCCTAGCCGCGGATCGCAGGTACACCGTCCGGGCCTGTGCTATGTTCAAGCAGTTTGTTGCGGATGTCGTCGGTCATCGCGACCGCTTTCTTTTGGTCAAAATCAAACCCGAGCATAGTCGCCTTGCCGCGCGCCACCCAGTTGCCCAACTCATCGGCCATCGCATGTTCCACTTCAAAGCTGGACGAGCCCAGCTTGCCGATCCACGTGTAGACGGTCAATTTTTGTGCGTACATCGCTTCGGACAGAAAGTCGCAACGGGTCGAAGCGACGATCAGATTCCAATTGTGCGTGTCCAGCTCCGGGTTGAAGATGCGGAACAGATCTTTTCGCGACTCCTCAAAGTATGTAAAGTAGACGGCGTTGTTGACATGTCCCAACGCATCGCAGTCTGAAAAGCGCACATGAACTTCATTTTGATACACAAGCGGTTCCCCCTTTGGTGATGATCGGTCGTGATTCCCTCTCTATCATACCCTTATGTTACAATAAATTTTAGTCCCCTTTCAAAGGAGCGTCTTTCTCACATGCTTTCATTGCGCGCTTTAAAGACTTATAACTACGCTTATTTCTCTTTGCTCTCGCTGTTCATCTCGTTCCTGCCCGTCTACCTGTCCGCTCGCGGTGTTTCGGCGGCCAAGATCGGGGCCATCATCGGGATCGGGTCGATGATCGGCATCGTCTCACAGCCCTTCTGGGGTTTTATGAGTGACAAATACCGCACCGTCAAAAAAATGCTGCTGCTCACCCTCGCCATTTCCGTGCTGATCGGCACGATCACCTTTTCTGTGAGCAACGGTATCGTTTTGTTGCTGTTGGTCGCCTTGCTCTATTTCTTTTTCCTGCCCTCCGACCCGCTGACCGAGAGCATGAACTACCGCCTCTCCGAACAGATGGGCGTGTCATTCGGCTCGGTCCGCATGTTCGGCGCGATCGGCTATGCAACGACCTCGCTGATCGCAGGCGCGGTTTCGACCTATTTGGGCATTACCAGTTTTGCTTGGCTGTTTTTGGGCTTTGGGCTGGCCGCGCTGTTGATCGCGCTTCGCCTGCCCGACGTGACGGCGCAATCCAAGTCGTTCGCGCTTCAAGATCTGCTCCGCTTTTTGCGCAATCGAGAGACGGTGCTCTTTTTCGTACTCATGATGATCACCGCCTTGCCGCACCGCATGAACGACAGTTTCCTCGGCGTCTATCTGCACAGCCTCGGCGCTTCGACCGGGCTGATCGGTCTGGCGTGGTTTGTGGCGGCGATCAGCGAAATCACCTTTTTCGCCTTGAGCGCTCGCCTGCTCGCCAAAGGCAGTGAACGGATGTGGATCGCAGGTGCGGCGCTCTTCTATACGTTGCGCTTCCTGCTCTGCTCGCTCTTTCCGACGCCCTATGCGATCATTATGCTCCAACTCACGCAAGGCGTGACCTTTGTCATCTTCTACACCGCCTCCCTGCAATACCTCAACCGCACCGTCCCGCCAGAATGGCAAGCCACAGGCACCACGCTGTTGGCCATCCTTTTCTTCGGCGTCTCCGGCATGATCGGCTCATGGCTGGGCGGCTGGATCTTCGGCTGGCTGGGCGGCCCTGCACTGTATCTGGTCATGGCCGGGCTGTCCTTGATCGGCTTTCTGTATGCCATCACCTATCGAGCCAAATGAGAAAAGGAGCGCGCAGCCAGTCTGCGGCTCCTTTTTTCGCGCTCCGTGCGCGGGCCAACGTTTTCCGCTTGGTAGAAAAACACCACGAGGAGCCCATTTTTCGCTCCAGTGGTGTTTTTTTCTTCGGCTCTACTACTGATGTAAATGATACGGAACTGTTGTCACTGTCACATCTCGGCGCGCGAACAGATAGGTACGGATCAAAAAGCTGGTTTGATTGTGCAAGATGTTGTGCCACCAACGTTTGGTGATAAACTGCGGGATCAGCACCGTCACATGATCGGTCTCCGCCGCTTTCCAGCCGACCGTGTCGATAAATTTGATTAAAGGTCTGACGATGCTGCGGTAGTGCGAGCGCAGGATGATCAGCCGCACACCGGGATTCCACTCGGCCCACCTGCGCTCCATCGTCGCGATCTCCTCCTCATCGAATCCGACATACACGGCGACCACCTGATCGGTCAGCGAAGTGGCATACGAGATCGAATTGCGGACCACGCGGGTGATACCTGCCACCGGGATGACGATGACGGTGCCTTTTTGGTAGGGCTTGTCGTGCGCGAGATCGATTTGCAATTCACCCGCCATGCTTTGATAGTGGCGTTGGATTTGCAAAAAGACCCAGATAGCGAGCGGCAGGAACAGAAACACCAACCAGACTTGCGAAAATTTGGTGCAGATAAAGATCAGCGTGATCGTGAGCGTTGTGAGCATCCCGATCGTGTTGATCAGAAACGGTAGCAACCAGCCGGACGGTTTGGAACGCAGCCACATCCGCATCATCCCCGTTTGCGACAGGGTGAACGGAATGAACACGCCGATCGCATAGAGCGGAATCAAATTTTCGGTATGGCCGTGGAACAGCACGATCAACAAGGCGGACAGGCAACCCAACATGATGATCCCGTTCGAAAATCCGAGCCGATCGCCTCGGACCGTAAACATATTGGGCAGGTAGCGATCTTTGGCAAGCATAAAGGCCAACACCGGAAACGCGGCAAACGCAGTATTCGCCGCCAAAAACAGAATCAGCGCCGTCACCGACTGCACCGCGTAGTAGACAGTTCCGCGCCCAAAGACGCTCGACGCGAGCTGTGAGACGACCGTCTCTCGGCCATTTGGCACGATGCCAAAACAATAGGCGAGCACACTGATACCGAGAAACATGCTACCGAGGATCAGCCCCATCATCAAAAGCGTCGTGGCGGCGTTTTTTTCTGCCGGACGTTTGAAGCTCGGGATCGCGTTCGATACGGCCTCCACTCCGGTCAGCGCCGAACAGCCGGAACTGAACGCTTTTAAGAGCAAAAATAAGGTCAACCCTGGAACGGACGTCCCATACTCGGGCGTTGTCGCCTGCGCCTGCCCGGTCACGATCTGAAAGAGACCGCAGACGATCAAAAGCCCAATCGCCCCGACAAACAGGTAGACCGGATAGGCGAGGATCGAGGCCGACTCGGTGACCCCGCGCAAGTTTAACAAGGTCAGGGCCCCGATCATCACGACTGCGATCAGCACCCGATCATCGTGCAAAGCGGGAAAGGCGGACGTGATCGCATCCGTTCCGGCCGAGGCGCTGACCGCCACCGTCAGGATGTAATCGACCAAGAGCGACCCGCCAGCCAACAAGCCAAACGGCACGCCCAGATTCTCTTTGGACACCAGATACGCCCCTCCACCCGACGGGTAGCGATAGATGATCTGGCGGTAGGACAAAATCAGGATGGCGAGCAACAGCAAGACGGCAAACGAGATTGGAATCGAATACCACAGCGCAGCCACCCCCACCGCCATCAGCACCATCAAAATCTGCTCGGTGCCATACGCCACCGAGGACAGCGCATCGGAGGAAAGCACGGCCAGCGCTTTTCGTTTCGTCAATTTTTCGGCGGCCAGTTCTGTTGATTTCATCGGACGGCCAATCAGGAATCGTTTGAATTTGACAAGCATGTGAGAACCCTCCCTTTTTCATAAGAAAAGGCCGGGACGCACTTCAACTGTTTGTTGAAGTCGTTCCCGGCCTACCGAACACCCGACCGCCCTTTTCAGGGCTGCCCTGTGATTGATCCTCCGCTAAAGCGTTTCTTTTTCCCGAATCTTCTTTTCCAGATCGCCATCCAAGATAAACATTTCCACAGACTCGCCGATGTTGGTCGAAATATCACAATGGCTGGCGATCACTTTGCATCCTGTGATCTGCGAGATCAGCGCTTCCGTTTCCGCGCTGTGCGATTCCCGAATCGTCAGCCGCATCTCTTTGACCAGCCGCTTGCCTTTTTCGCTTTTGACCAGCGTCTTTTCTTCATGTGTGAGCACGCCTTTCAGCCGGACGATCACCATGTCTTTCATGATGTAGGTCTTCGTCTCTTGCGGGCCTCGGCCTAACACTTCGCGCTGAAATTTGATGTACGCGTCTGAGATGTCAGCTTCCATCTTGGTTTTGATCGGTTGGCTCATCTTCATTCCCCCAATAAAAAAGATGCAACTCGAACCACACTATGCACGCGGTGCATGATTGGAGGTCAGATCTGCATCGGTCACGGTCTGCCCGGCGGCCATGATGGCACCGCCCTGCCGACTATCATCCTAGTCAGAGGTTGAAGACTCGCGAAGAACGGTCTTCCGTGTGTTGGCAACACAAAAAGACCATCAATCATCGAAGGTCTTCTGACCTTCCCTGCATAAGCCGACGAAGTTAGCTGACGGGTAGGATGGCAGAGAAGTCAGTTCCTCATCCCTCTCGCGCCAAAGCGCAAGATTAACCCCAATTGATTGGTTCCTCCGTTCTCGGTCCCGCGCAGGGACCGAGATTAGGCCGTGTGTAAGTTGTTGACATCATCATACTCCCATGACTGGCAGTTTGGCAACAAAAATGCGCACCTACCCATCGTGCATTTTCCGGCAGCGCGTGGTTGCTCACCGCTCATCGCTCACCGAGCAGGCGCTCAACATGCGTCCACATGTCGACGAGCAGTTCCTCCGGCGTTTTCAACCCGTCCAACTTCACAAATCCTTCCGTCACTAGCAGTTCACCGTACAAATCGGTCAAGCGACGATGATACAGGCGAAATGCGTCTTCGTGCGACACATCCGGCCAAATGTCTGTGCCTGCATTGTGATTGTAATATCCTTTGGTGGTCCGATGTCGTTCCAATGCCACCTCGACGGGCACCTCCACATAAAACACCAGATCGGCTGAGCTGGCAAAGGAATAGCACTGCCTGATATACTCACTGGAGATACCGCGAGCGACGTCCCGAGTCAACGGTGTATAGATCCAACGGTCTGCGAGCACCACCTGACCCTGCTCAAGTGCCGGCCGCACGATTTCCTCATGACGGAGCGCAAAATCGGCAAGATGAAGCACCGAGTAGGTCAGCGGATTGAAAGTAAAATGCAACTTTTTATCATCGATCAACTCCTGCGTCCCAGGGTAGGAGTTCCATTCGGTAAAGGCCGTATCCCTTCCTGACTGTTCAAGCTTTTCCCGTAACAGACGAATTAAGCTGCTCTTCCCACTTCTCCCTGCTCCTTCAAATGCGATCAACAATCCCTTTTCTTGCGACATGTCCTTCTCCTCTCTTTGCTACAGATGAAAAAACATCTGAAGCGTTCCATGAGTTATTAAATTATTATCTCACTAATCCGACTAATAAACAAACAACTCTACACTTAACTTATTTCGGGACCCACATTGTTTGGACAAATTGTAACGTCATTGTTTGGACAAGTTGTCACGTCGTTTGCACAAAAAAAGAGCGCAGGGTCGATGATGACCTGCACTCTTCTTGTTCTGTAGTTTCACATGGTTATGCATTTTTACGCTTGTTTTTTCGCTCGGTGCGCACGATGTTCCACAGCACGACCACCAAGACGACGTCAAAATTCATCCCAACGCATGCTGCAAGTTCTCACTGCGCTTATGACCCAAAGCGGTCACAGCGCTTTGTCACACAGGCGATTGGCCGTCAAAAAAGGGCTGTCGAAGCGGAGGTCGCTTCAAACAGCCCTTATTTTTTACAAACTGCGATGCCAAACGGATAGCGAACGCCTTCCCGCTTCGGTTCGAACAGCACACCGTGTTGGTAGTAATACTCGACGGAGTCAAACTGCCGGAACAACTGGCGAAATTCATCTTCCGTATACTGGTGGACATGCCACGGACTCAGACACGGCTTGCCTCGACCCGCACCAAACGGAGAAGAGAGGACCAGCGTGCCCCCTGGTTTGAGCAGATCATAGCAATTTTGCATAAAACGCTCATCGTCCGCAATATGTTCGACCGTCTCAAATGACAAAATCGTGTCAAACGGCCCGATCTGCTGACTCAATTTGGGATCGAGCACATCGTGGACCGCATAGCTGACCAGCGGATGATAGTAGGTCTGCCGCGCATATTCAACCACCGCCGGGTCGATGTCAACGCCGAGCACCGCCTCCGTCCTGCTTTTGCACAGCTTGGCGATCATATGTGCACCATACCCAGCGCCCGTGGCAAAATCGAGCACAGTGCCATTGACATAAGGTGCGGCAAAATAATAGCGAGCCAGATGCTCAAGCAGCATCCCGTTGGTCGGTTTCATCAATTCCGGTATGATGCGTTCCCCGGTATCTTCCAGCAACTTGTCTCACAACCTTTTTAAAGATCATGACCTCATTATAATACAAAAACGAGGCGCTGCCGAATGCACAGCCGCTTTTGTCAGCCAAACTACCAAACGACCGAGCTATCCAGTGGCCGAGCGGTTGCAAAACAGGGCCGAACAACTGCTCCCCGTCTACCGAGCGCCGTTCAACTCGATCGTCCGATCACAGATCGCCTCAACGTCCTGCTGATCATGCGTGACGAACAGGCAGGTCATCTCCGCTTTTTTCAAAATGTCCCGCAGGTCGCGACGGATCGAAGCTTTCAGATCGGCGTCCAAATTGCTGAACGGTTCGTCCATCAGCAGGATGATCGGCTGTGGGGCCAAGGCGCGCGCTAAGGCCACTCGCTGTTGCTGGCCGCCGCTCAGTTCATGCGGATAACGCTGTTCGAATCCGGTCAGTCCGACCAGTTCCAACATCTCTTGCATCCGCTTTTTACGCTCCGCTCTGGCTAGGCGGTGCAATCCGAATTCAATATTTTTGGCTACGGTCAAATGAGGGAACAGCGCATAGTCTTGAAAGACCATGCCGACCCCGCGGCTTTCGGGCTGCACGTACGTGCGCGCGTCCGTCACGATGCGGTCCGATACTGCGATCGACCCGGCGTTTGGCGTCTCCAGTCCGGCGATCAGGCGGAGCAACGTGCTCTTGCCACTGCCGCTGGGACCGGCGATGCCGACGATCTCTCCCTTTTCGATCGCAATCGATACTTGATCGAGGATTGGCGACTGACCTTTCGCATACGAGAAGGTCAGCTGTTGAATCTCAACGATGCTCATCGTTCCACCCGCTTTCCAATTTGATGAAAAACAGCGACTGAGAGCGAGCTTGCCAAAATGATGCAAAGCGCCGGAACTGCCGCTTCCACGATACGTTCATCACTCGCATACTGATAGGTCTTGGTCGCCAGCGTCTCAAAATTAAACGGACGAAGCAGCAAAACCAGAGGCAGTTCCTTGATGATCTCGACAAACGTCAAGATCGCCCCGCTCAACACCGCCCCTTTGATCAGCGGCAAATCCACCTTTAGAAACGTCGAGGTCAACCCATGCCCGAGCATCCGCGACGCTTCGGTGTACTTCGTCCCCGACTTTTCAAATCCACTCTCGACCGCATTGTACCCTGTCGCCATGAAGCGAACGACATAGGCGAACACCAGCATCACCAGCGACAAACTGAGCACCAGCGGTGCCTCCACCATGCCGAATTGTGCATACACAGGTGCCAGCACCCGATCCAGCCAGATGAACAGCGACAGCACCCCGATTGCCAAAATCGCACCCGGAATCGAGTAGCCTGCCGTCACCAGCTTGGATAGCGTAAAGCTAAACCCGTTGCGTTGCATCCGGATCACATTGGCGACGATCACCGCAAACACCATGATCACGGCAGTCGCCATCAGCGCCACCAGCACCGTGTTGGTCGCCAACTGCAAGAACTCAGCGTGCCACACATCCTGAAAACTCCACATCGCCCACTGCACCAACTGCACGACCGGAATCAAGAACGCGATCAAAAACACGCCCGAGCAAAACAGCACCGCCAACACCGAACGCCATCCGCGCAACCGCTTCGGTACGAGCGGATTGAGTTTGCCTGTCGAGGTGCTGTACCGCTGTTGGCGGCGCAGCAGACGCTCGATCAAGAAGAACCCGATCAGCCCCACCATCAGCCAAGCGGCCAAGCGCACAGCCGCGCTCAGATCGTACATCCCAAACCACGTTTGAAAGATCGCCGTTGAAAAAGTATTGATCCCAAAGTAGCTGGTCACACCGTAATCGCTGATCACTTCAAACACGACAAGCGAGACGCCCCCGATGATCGCCGGACGTGAAATCGGTAACACCACGCGGAAAAAGATTGCCAAAGGCTTTCTGCCAAGCAAGCGCGCATTCTCCAGATAGGACCCGCTCTGCCGCTCCAAAAACGATCGGGTGATCAGATAGACGTACGGAAACAGGAACATCGTAAAAATAAAGACTGCGCCCCGCATCGACAGCAGATCGATCAGTCCCGGCGTGACGGTCACGCCCAGATTGCGCAAGGTGGTCTGCACGATCCCCGTATAACTGAGCATCGTGCTATACGTATAGGCGGCAATATAGGGCGGAACTGCTAGCGGCAACACCAGCGCCCAGCGGAAGAACCGTTTGCCTGGAAACTGATACGCCGCGACGAGCCAAGCGAGCCCGACCCCGATCAGCGTCGCAAACAGTCCGGTGAGCGTGACGAGCAGCAGCGTCTGCCCAATCGTATCGGCCAGCAAATACTCCTTAATATGCTGCCAATTTTCACTCGGCGCCGAGAAAACGCTGAACAGAATCGCAAAAACGGGCAACAGTAGAACTGTTGCCCCCACCAGACTGACGATCAGCCAGCCGTTTGTGAGTGAGTTAATGCGCCGACGTATTGTCGATTTCATTATTTCCAACCAACCTTGGTCATCATCAGCAGCGCTTGCTTGTTATAAGTACCAAGCTTCGCAAAGTCTACTTTCTGTGCCTTAAAGTCGCCCCAAGTTTTGAGCAGTTCCGGACGATCCGCTTTTGCGTTGACCGGGAATTCATAGTTGGCTTGGGTTATCGTCGTCTGTGATTTCTCGCTGGTCATAAATTCAATCAGTTTGACCGCATTTTCCTTGTTCTTGCTATGCTTGGTCAAGCCCATGCCCGAGATGTTCACGTGCGTGCCGTTCGTGTCTTGGTTCGGGAAGAAGACGCCGAGTTGCTGAGCAGCTTTCACTTCTTCCTGATCTTTCGAGTTCAGCATCGCGCCGAAGTAGTAGGTGTTCATGATCGCTACATCACCGACGCCTGCCGCGATCGCTTTCGCTTGGTCACGGTCGCCGCCTTCCGGATTGCGCGCCAGATTGGCTGTGATGCCTTTTGCCCATTCTTCCGTTTTTTGCTCACCGTTCAATTCGATCAGAGACGCGACCAGAGACTGGTTGTACAGGGAAGTTGAGGAGCGCACCAGCACTTTCCCTTTCCACTTATCAGTTGCCAGATCTTCATAGGTGGACAACTGCTCCGGCTTGACGCGGTCTTTCGAATACACGATGACGCGTGCGCGAGTGGACAAACCGATCCATTGGTTGTCCGTATCGCGCAGATGCGCCGGAACCTGCTCGTCGATCACCTTCGATTCCACCTTTTGCAGCACGCCCGCTTCTTTCGCGTTGTTCAGCACACCGCCGTCAACGGTGACGAACAGGTCGGCCGACGAGCTCTGTCCTTCGCGCTTCATCCGTTCGATCAATTCTTCCGCTTTGCCTTCTACCACGTTGACCTTGATGCCCGTCTCATCGGTGAATTGTTTATAGAGAACGCCATCGACTTCATAGTTTCGCGCCGTGTAGACGTTGACGATCTGTTCTTTTTTCGGCTCGGAGTCAGCCGGTGTCGTTTCTTCTTTTGTACCGCAGCCTGCCAACAACCCTGCTGCCATCACGCCGGCCAGCAAAGTCGGGATCAATTTGTAACGTTTCATAAGTCTATGTATCTCCTTTTGTGCTCTAGTTGTAATTGATAATCATTATCACCGTTTGTATTATCACTCGAAACGCTCGATCTGTCAACCCATTTCATTCAAACAATTAAATGTCAGAAAATAATAGCAAAAAGGGCCGAGATCGCAACCGCGACCCCAGCCCTTTTTTATGCCAGCCGCAGGCTGACCACCAGCAACACGCCCGTGATCGCGACGGTGAAAATACCCATCGCCCCTGCATACCAGCCAGCGATTTTCGAAGCCTGCCCTTGCTCTTTGCTTTGCTTCAAGCGCTTGACTAAGCGACGGCTCTGCCATGTGAACAGAGCGATAAACAGCAGGATTACCGTTCCTCCAGCCTGTTCCATAAACGACAGCCAGAACGGTTTGTCCATCCCCCGCCAGCCGAGCAGTTCGATCAGCCCGCCTCCGGAGATCAACACGGTCAAGGCGGCAACGCTGAGCAAACGATTGACAAGTTTGGTGCAGAGCAGCAACAGCGAATTGTCACTCTGTTTTTTCAAGACGGCAAACAAAATGGTCAACAGCACAGCAGCCCCTAGCCACACAGCCAGTCCGCTCAAATGAAGAAATAACAGCACGCTCGACAACATCATCTATCTCCCCTTTTCTTTTTGCATTTTACTAGGCCACCAGTTCCACTGGCCCAACATCATCATCAAAGATGGCATCAATAGTCCGCGAACCAAGAACGTATCGAGTAGGATCCCAATCGCCACCACCGCGCCAAACGCTTTCAACTCCAACAGTGGCTGGGTGATCAGCACGGAGAAGGTCGCGACGAGGATCAATCCGGCCGACGTGATCACCTTGCCTGTCTTGCTTACGCCACGGCGAATCGCTTCTGCGACCGTTGCGCGTTGTGCTTCCTCTCGGATGCGGGCAAAGAGCATCAGATTGTAGTCAACCCCCAGCGCCACGATAAACACGAACGCATACAGCGGAATGCGATACGAAATGGCCTCATAGCCCAGCACGTGATGGAACAAAAGCCAGGTTATACCTAGCGTTGCCCCATACGTCAGCAGGATTGTACCCAACATATAGAGCGGCGCGATCAGCGAACGGGTCGCTACTGTCAACAAAACGGCGATCAAAACGATGACAACTGCAATCACCCAAAACGTATCGCGCCCGTTCAGTTCGCGGACATCGCTCTGTATAGGCGTCTGTCCGCTAAACAGCAGCTCGTTCGTCTGCGGATTGAGCCCGCTTGCTTCTAACAGCGTTTTTTGGCGATCCCGCAGTTGTTGGAGCGCATCTAGCGCTTCGACATCATACGGATTGTCGGTGAGCACCATCCGCCAGCGCGCGGTGTGCTTATCCTCCGATAGCTGAGCCGAGTTCGCCGGAGCAGCTACCGAATACACGCCCTCCTCGTTCTGAAGAGCGGTAGCCAGTGCAACGAGGCGTTGTTGGAAATCGTCCGCGCTCAGATCCTGCTCCGACTGCAACAGTACCGTAACGGGCGCCAATTCCCCTTTGGGAAAGGAAGTTTCCAGCATTTCAAATCCCTGACGTGACGAGGTCGCTTCGGGGAACGACTTCATCAGATTGAACGAATAGTCGATTTGAAACGTCACCGGAATCAGCAGCAGAAAAGCTGTCAACAGTAGGAAAAACGTGCGCTTCGGACGAGTGGTCACCAACCTGGCCACCCGCTCCCACAGCCTGCTCGGCCGCTCCGCCTTTCCACCGATCTTCGGAATGTACGGCCAGAATGCCCGTCGTCCCAACAAGGCAAAGATTGCAGGAATCAACGTAACACCGCCCAGCAGGATCACCGCCATCGCCGTCATGAAGACGGGAGCGAAGTTGCGGTAGGGCTCATAGACGGCGACAAACAGCGTCGCGACAGCCAGCAAGATCGTTCCGGCACTGAAAAACACCGGTTCCGCCACGCGAGAGATCGCTTTTTGCATCGCCGCATACTGTGATTCGGTCTGTAATAGCTCCTCTCGGTAACGTGAGAACACAAACATGCAGTAATCGGTCAACACTGCGAACAACAGAATCATCATGATCGACAGCGCTTGGGTCTCTACCTCTGCCCAACCATTTTTACCGATCAGCCCGAGCAAGTGGTTGGTGATGGTGTACAGCAACCCAGAGACAAGCAGCGGGATCACAGCTAAGACAAACGAACGGTACATGATCAACAGCATGACCAGAATCAGCACCACAGTCGCCGTCATCAGCACAAAATCAGCATTCCGAAAAACGGACAGCGAATCGGCCGCAATCCCGGCCGGACCGGTGATCGCAAACGTTAACTCACTGTTGAGACCCGCTTCAACATGCACGCGAATCGCTTCGACCACATCGCGAACCTGATCATTTTCCAGTCCTTTTTCCAGTCGGACGGGCAGCATCAGCGTCGTTTTATGTTCATCGATCAGTGAGGACATACTCGGTTCCGTCATCTCGTGCAACGGCACGGCACCGAGCACTTCCCCCGGTTTGTCGGAGGAAGCCAGCCAGCGTGAGACCGTAAAGATGCTCTCCCAATCTGCCTGCTTCAAACCCGCTTGGTCTTGAAATACTAACAGCGCACTCAGCCCATCATTGGTCGGAAACTGGCGGTCGAGCAACTGCTGAGCCTGCATGGACAGCGCATCGTCGTTTAACCCCGTCCCTTCGGACACCGACCACTCCTTGGCGGACGGAGCCACCATGCTCATAACGATCGCCAGCACAAGCCAGATGCTGATCACCCACTTGGCACCCTTCGAGGTACTTGACATCTCGGCCACTCGATGCAGCCATTTCATCTTGGGAACCCCCTCTTCATCTCTTACCTGCATCATAAGCAAGTCAGATGAATAGAAGATGAACGGAACATTACATCTGCGGCAGTCGGACGCAAAAAGTCGTACCCACCCCGACAAGACTTGCCACTTCCACCTGCCCGCCGTGCATCCGCACGATCTTGTGCACGATCGACAGGCCAAGCCCACTGCTCGCTCGGTTGCGATTGCGCGTCTTGTCCGCTTTGTAAAAGCGCTCGAACAAGTACGGCACATCCTCCTCGGCAATTCCAATCCCCGTGTCACGCACCTCCACCGTCACCGCCTGCTCTTCAGCGCGCAGCAAGACGGTGATCTGGCCGCCCGGATCGGTAAACTTGATGCTGTTGGCGATCAAATTGGTCCAGACCAGATTCAGAAAATGCTTTTGACCTGTCACCGTGACAGGCTGCAAGCGCAGATCGACGCTCAAGTCCTGCTCCGACCACTGCCATTCGGCCAGCTTCACCACGTCCCGAATCTGCTCGTCGAGGCGAAACGATACGATCTCGCCCGACTGCACGTCATGATCGAGCGAGGCGAGCGTCAACAACTGCTTGCTGAGCGACGACAAGCGACGGCTTTCCGTCTCGATGATCTCCAGATACGCTTCCCGCTCCTCTGCCGTCATCTCCTCTGTGCGCAACGCCTGCGAAAAGCCTTGAATCGAGGTCAGCGGCGATTGAATTTCATGCGAGACGTTGGCGACGAACTCCTGCCGCATCTCATCCAACTGCCGCAGTGAAGCTGCCATCTTCGAAAAATCACGCGCCAACCGTCCGATCTCATCGCCCCGCGTCACGTCCATCTCAATCTCAAAATCGCCTTCTGCCACCCGCTTCGTCGCTTCGGTCAATTTCTGGATCGGATTGACCAAATAGCGAGTCGAGATCAGGATCAACAGCAAGGAAAAGCCAAACGTATACAACAGCAGTCGGGCAAACATCACCCGCACTTCGCCAAACATCCGTTCAAGATTCGGCCGCAGAAACAGCGCATAGGTCTGCTGCTCCGCCCGCAGCGGCACTCCGATCGAGTTCGCCAATGTATTTTCAAAAAATCCGGTCACAAACAGGCCGCGCACATGCTCCGACCCGAAATAGGTCTGTCCCGCCTGCACCTGTAACATCACCTCGGTGTCGAGGCTCTGCTCACGGAACGGGTCGCCGTACGTGCGGACCTGCAACTGTTCATCGACCAGATAGAGCTGATAGTTCAATTTTGCGATGCTTTTCAGATAGGAATCGAGATCGATCTGCGGATTGCGCTCATACAAAGCGACCGTCTCTGAAGCGATCTCGTACAATTTCTGTTCGTTGTAGCCCTTCATGTTGAACTGGTAATACAGGTTGGTCAACCAAAAGCCAAACAGCGCACTCAAACATACGATCACCACCGTTATCAGCACAGTCCGCACGTAGAGCGACTTCATGCGGACTGCACCTCAAGCTTATATCCGATGCCCCGCACCGTCGTGATCACAAAATCTTGCGGTAGATCGGCAAAGCGCTCGCGCAGGCGTTTGACGTGCACATCGATGGTCCGCGAATCGCCTTGATACCCAGCACCCCAGATCAGATCGAGCAATTGTTCACGGGTGAACACGCGATCGGGATGACTGGCCAGTTGAAACAACAGTTCAAACTCCCGCCGCGGTAGCAACAGAACGCGCTCCCCGATGTGCACCTCATGACTCAACCGGTCAATCCGCGTCCCGCCGATGGTGATCGCCTGCACCGCCGCGACCTGATAGCGCCGTAGCAACGCCTTGATCCGCAACAGCAGTTCGCGCGGCTCAAACGGCTTGACCAGATAATCGTCGGTGCCCGACAGAAAACCGCGCTCCTTATCTTCCACTTGCCCTTTGGCGGTCAGTAGGATGACCGGGATGTCATAATGATCTCTGATTTCCCGACACAGCTCGAGCCCGTCTTTGCCTGGCATCATCACATCGACGATCGCCAAGTGCACGCGCTCCGATTCCAACAGCAGCGATGCCGCTTGTCCATCTTCAGCCTGCAAGATTTGATAGCCTTCCTTCTGTAAATAAAACGCGACCAACTTCCGAATGTGCGGATCATCATCCGCAATCAAAATGGCGATTCTCATGCGCTTCCCTCCACATTCACATCCACTCCATGATAACAAATAGACGCCTGTTGTTTCGCGAAAAAGCCTTGGCAACTGCCAAGGCTTTTTCGCGAGACAGCAAGCATCCGGGTCGGGTATTACTTCATCACATCATGGTCTACATAGCGAGTGCCGTTGATCGCACTGAGGATGTTGATCGCAACTCGTGCGCCATCACCTGCCGTCACGATCGTATGCACGCTGACCCCGGCGATCGTCCCCGCCGCCCAGATGCCATCGATGCTCGTTTTGCCATCCCGATCAACCTCGATGTTCGTCTTGATATGCGGCTCGGTGCCCGCTTTGACCTGCAAGCCGATCTTGTCAACCAGATCGGCCATCACGCCGGTGGCGAGCAGAACATGGGCCGCCTCATAGTGGCCGTTTTCCGTTTCGGCACGAAACCCGTTGTCCGTTTTCACGATGTTTTCCACTTTGCCTGTCACCAGTTCGGCACCAAATTTGGCCGCCTGTTTTTTGCCCGTCTCCACAAGTTCAGGACCTGTGACTTCCATCACACCGTAATGATTTTCCACCCAAGCGCGTTTGGTGATGCTCTGGTCGCTGTCGATGACCACTGTCTTCTTTCCCGCTTTGGCTGCAAACAATGCGGCGCTCGCTCCGGCTGGACCAGCACCGACGATCAGAATGTCATACATCGTTTATGCTCCTTTCGGTTGAACACAATCATGATCTTTTCCAGTCTGCACATAAGAAAGGATTCGGATACTGCTGGCAACATGACTTAATCCCGATCTTGCTCACTCAGTTCGGCGATCGACTCGGCGCGCGCTGAGCTGCTGACCAGGATCAGCAACAGAATCAGTCCCCCCATAAAAATCCCCTCAACCACAACGACGCCCTCCTCGCAGGTTCGACCTGAGGTTTGCAGTTACCGTAGTGTATGAGGGGGTGTCATTTCTTTAGACGTCTTTACGCTAAAAAGGGATGTCTTTACTCTAAAAAGTTGCTGATCCGATTGTTGCCGAGCTCGCGGCCAGCAGCAGGAGCTTGGTTACCCGCTTCCAGCCCTAAGCGTTGGCTCATCTGCTGGTTGATCGAAGCCATTTTGCTCGTGTAATCATTGCAGCTCTGGATGATCTGCTGGTTGGAACGCTCCGAGCTATCGAGTGCCGCCATCAGATCGCCAATCGCCTGATTGACCGCTTCCATCGACATCGAGGGCTTGCTCAGCAGTTCGTTGGTGCGCTCAGTCGTGGTTCGCAACAGGCGCGCGTTTTCTTTAAACTGGTCTTCCAACGTCTTGTTGGTCGCATCGACCGCCGCGATCACTTTCTCCTGATCGCCCAGCGCCATCGCGATCATCGCCGAGACGGTGATCAGGTTGGCCGTCTTGTCGATCGCGTTGTTGACCGCATCGATCAGCTTGTCGTTGTTGTCATTGATGATATCGGTGGCTGCGATCGCTTGGTTGTACAGCATGATCATTTCGGTCATCGACTGGATGCGGGACACGACCTTGCGCAGTCCACGCTCCAAGTGTGCTTTGCGCGAAGGGTTGTCCGCTTTGTTGATCTCCACTTCGAACAGATCCTTCAGCTTGTCACCGAACGCGATCTTGGTTTGCAGGTTGTAGATTTCCTCCATCGACGTGCGCTTCAGTTGGCGCATATAGGCGATGTTTTCTTGGAGGGTGTCTTTACCGTCCCGCAGTCCACCCACGATCGAGTTGATGTTCGTTTTGACCGATTGGTATTTGTAGACATAGTTTTTGAACGGGCTTTTGCGAAGCAATTTCCCAAACAGCCCGACATTCTTGCTTTGTTGGAGCCCTTCGCACTCCGAACGGAGTTTGAGAATCATGTTCGACACTTCCACCCGATCGCCCGACATCAGATCGTTGACCGGGCGGTCCAGCATCTGCAAGGTCTGGCCTGCCTTTTCCTGCGTTTTCATGCCCAACTTGCCGATATCGTCCATCAGCGCATCCAATTCCAGCGTACCGGTGGAAGAGACGCGTTGAATCAGCTGCGACGCCTCTTGGGCAACTTTTTGCTCGTCCTCTTTTTTCAGTTCAATAGCTAACGTAGACATGCGGTCTCCTCCTTAGTATTGATCCGAATCGCTGTAGCGGCTGTGAATCAGATCGGCTTTCGTCTGTAGTTCAATAAGATCCTTATGCTCAATCGTTTCGACGATCGACGTAATTTTCATATTGATGTCCTTCAAACCATTCAATAACATGCGGCGGTTTTTCGTTTTCGTCTCGCTGCTCAGTCGCAAGAACGGCGTGATGAATCCGTTCAAATCTTTCAGCACCAGCCTGCGAATCGTATGATTGATCGAATCATTGTTCAATTCTTGTAAGAGCGGAATCACACGTTGTAGACGGGCGAACAATGCCAAAGATTTATCGACGATCTCGTCATCAAGATTGTTCTTTTGACCTTCCGAGATGATCATGTCCTCGAGGATTTCCAAATACTCCAACACGGGTGCAAATTCTGGGCTCACCTGCTCTGCATGCCGTCTAGAACGCTGTTCCGGCTGCTGCTTCGGCGGCAGGTCCTGCTCCGGCGGCACGTTTTGCTCCGCCGACTCAATCGGAACCACATCTGGGATGTTGGTCGTTTTCTTCTTTCCTTCCAGATACACCCCTGTCCCCAACCCCGCGAGCGGGATCAACAGCGAAAAGAGCTCAGGAATGATCGGACTGGTGATCAAGGCGAAGAGATACCCCGCAGAGGTCCAAAGCACGACTTTTTTCTTTATCATGGAACGGTCACCTCCAGAACCTAACTCTACTAAAAGTATAGGGGATTTTGTAGATTTTTACCACCCCATCCCCAATCAAGAGCCGTTCAAAAGGTCGGAGATCGCCTGTAGGATCTCCACGGCCGCCAGCGCCCCTGACCCTTCGGTAAACCGATAGACAACAGGAGCTTGATCGGAACGCCCCTGATGTTCGCGATACAGTTCGCCATGTCGAGGCACAAACGCATGCTCGGCCACGTCCAACATACAACGGTCGAGCAACGAGTCACCCGAGGCAAAACGCACCGTCTTGCCTTCCAGCTCTTGCAGATACACAAGCGCGTCGCGTTTGCTCACCACGCGCGGCACCAGATAGACCTTGCGCCCTTGCACCGACGTATCCCACCCGAGCGCATCCAGTTCGGCTGCCAACCCCTGCATCTCTGCGATGGGCAGTCGGTCGCGCTGAATCAGGAACGCATAAAACAACCCGTCGCAAAAGCGCTCCGCACTCACCCAATCGGGGGTGGCGATCTCGTGGAACAGGCGGCGCACCTGATCACTTGGCGTACAGCTGTGCTCGAGGTTGCGGCGGATCGCGTCATGCCAGTTCGGGTCAGCAACACCGTCGATCAGGATGTGACCGCCATTGCTCGTCACCGCATACTTCGGTTTGATCTGCTCCTGAAACAGATGGATGCGTTGATACTGCTCGATCGTTCGGGTCGTCACAGGGACGAACATCGCGCGCTCGGACAACTCCTGTAACAACGAGAGCGCCTGCACCGCGATGTAGGAAACGGTTTGCCCGTTCTTGGTTTCGACCGGAATCAACATCGACTCCGCACAGTCGCTGCCCTTGGAACGCTGTGAGTAGATCAGCGTTTGATCGAGGTCGCTTGCAAAGATCATTCCACTTCCCCTTTCAACGGCTTGATCAACCCACAACAAGAGTAGGTCATCCCCGGATACACTTCGACCGGAACGTTACGATCGCTCGCCAGCAGCATAATATGGGTCAAGTTCGGATTGTCCAAGCGATCGACGAGGATCTTCCACGGCACTCTGCGCAGCAAGACGCGGGTCGTCTCGCCAACGCCCGGTTTGACCAGATTGATGTCCTCGATCCCAAAATGCGCTTGAATCTGTTCGATGCTCTTACTTCCTTGCCAATCGGCCGGAGCCTGTGTTGCCAAGTGCTGCATCGCTAGGCGTTTGGCTTCCGAACTGATCTTCGCAAAATAGGAGCTCACCGTGTCCACGAACAGCAAGGACACATCTTCCTCGCGCCATTCTTCGTAAAATTTGGCCCCGTGGAAATCGTGCGGGCCGATCAGGTCAGCACGCAAAACGGTGCGGCTGACCAGCCCGGACACCGTCGCGTTCAAGCAGGCGCTCGGAATCAGAAAATCATCACGCGTCCCAAACGTTTCCGAACAGAAACCGGGGTCTGCCAGCACAGCAAGGTCGTCAGATAAAGTCACACCAAAAGCGTTTGCAAAATCGACACAAGCGGCGGTCAGCACGTTGCGGATCGCACCTTTGCCCGTCCAGCCGTCCACAAATTGAATCGGCATCCCAGGATGATGTTGCAAGATATAGTGGAGCGCGTTCTCATCGATCCCTTTCCCGCGAATGATCGAAATGCTGTAATGCGGCAGGGAGAGCCCATGGATTTGCTCCAGATAGCGTTTGATCAAAATGCCGATCGGCGTGCCCGCGCGGGCTAAAGAAGCCAAGACGACCTCCCGACCACGCTTGCTGATGATCAGTTCCGCAACGGTGCCCGCCGCCAGCGCCACCCGTTCGGCCGAGTCCTGCAACGTCTGATGAAACAGTTGCAGATAGGCGGGAGACGGGCGATATTCGACAGGTAGCATCTCCGAGTAGTGTGTCCCGTTTTGAATCGCTTCTTCACGGTCTTCATTCGATTGCTCTAAGCGAATGTGCTGTAAATTTTTCAATAAAAAGCGCACGTCGGCAGGTGAATAACTGCCGATCGGTTCCGGTTCAGAAATCTGGCTGACCCGCACAGGATTCATCGACACCGCTCCTTTCCTTGTTTCAAGACACCATCACCACATACACGCGTTTGATGCCGAGGTGGACGAGCACGTCGAGAAACGGCTGTAGCTGTTCCGCTTCTACCTGTCTTTCCAGCATGACAAACACCTCGTCATAGTCGTACCTCGTCACATTGTAGAGATGATGTTGCACGTTCGCATCCTCAGGGCTTGGGTAGCGGAACGCTTCCCAAATCGTATACGCACCCTCAGAACTTGGGTAGATCGGGCTGCGCGTGGTCGATTGGTAATGCACACCCGCTCCCATTTCGGCTGCGATGCGCATCGGAAGGTACATAAACTCCCCCGTCCCCAGACAGAGCGTTTTGTCGCCCGTCCGTTTCGCTCGCAACCACTCGGCCGCTTGCGTGATGCATCGGTCCAGTTGCTCGTTGTCGGCCGATTCGATCCCAAATCTGCCCGTGCCGCGAAGAAACGGAGCGGCATGACGATTGCCCGCCGAATCAAGCGATGACACCGACACGCGCTCGAACAGGTCGGGCAGGCGAATGATTTCCAAAGCGGCCGGAGCCGAACGTTGGCCGATGTCTGTTGACCGACTTGACAGGTGCGGGTCGCCCGCCGAACTCATCTCCCCTTTGATCAGCGCGAGCGTCTTGATCGTGATGCCAAGCTCCTGTTCGAGTTCGGAGAAGCGCGCGCGATGTTCCTCCGTTCGCCAGTCCAACAGTGCCGCCACATAGTAGTTCTTGTGTGCGGGGTACTGGCGGTACAGATCGCGGATGATATTCAGCACCGTCTTGCCGGTCGTCATCTCGTCATCGACCAAGACGATCGCTTCCTGCCCTTGAACGGGATGTTCAGCATAACAGCGATGTGCCGTCGCATGCGAATGCTCTTCCTCAAAATTGAGCGTGGAGGTGAGTTCGGGGATCAGCTCTCGCGTTGTATGCAGATAACGACACCCTTCAGCAAACGCATCATACATGCTGTGTCCCAGCGCGGTGGCCGTCTCGGCAAAACCGATAAAGGCCAGTCGGCGCGGCGGCGTCCATTTCTGCGCTTTGAGCTTGCGATACGCATCGGCAGCCGTTGCTGGCTCGAGCAGTCCTTCGACAATCAATCGCGGATCGGGCGCAACACCGCTCAGTTCCCGCTGCAAAAGCAAAGCCAGCGCAAACCCGCTGACGAGCGATACGGCAGGTTGAACCGGCAGATGCTTGCCCAACACTTTGCTGACAAATAGAAAGGCTCGTTTCTTGTTGATTCTGGCTGCCATCGCAAACATTGCATCCAGCGGCAGATCGAACGGATTTTCCGTGACGGTCACCTGCACCTGCAGATCACCGATGATGTCATACGTATGCTTGTCCTGTTGACTTGTCGTGTCAGTTGCTGTTTTCCTGCTCATGTAACACCCCGTATACAGTAGCTTTGGCAAGAATTCGTTTGGCCCAGCTCAGGTGTGGCTTGATTTCATTCATCTTGTTGGCATACTCGCTTTTGATTACGCCCGTGTAGCCATCATGGTTTTGTAAAATGCTGAGCGCGTCCAGATATTCTTCATGTGTGACGCGAAATAATGATTGGACGATCTTGAGATGGCTCGGATGAATGATCGTTTTCCCGACCATGCCGTTCTCTTTGTCGAGCAAGACTTCGCGAATCAATCCATACTCGGCCTGTGTCTTCGGGTCCAAGCCATAGCTCCGCGCCAGGCAGGCAATGCGTTCATCGCCTGCGATCGTCTCCGCCTGCTTGGTGGAGAAATATTCCCACACCGGACCCGTGATCACATAGCCGTCCTCAGCCCGTCCCATCACATTCAAGATATCGGCAAGACAATCCCGGATCGCCGCAATCTCGTAGATGGTGTGGTGGACACTGCGCCGAACGCCAAACAGGCTGGAAAAATCGGTTGCCCCGACCCGCACGTTGAGCACATAATCTGGGAAATGGTCGAGGATCGCTTTGCTGCCCAGGAGCGTTTCCGCCCGCCGCTCCACATAGATGACATCCGCACTCTCCAGAATCGGTGATCCATAGAGCGTCGGCGCATCGGTCGATTTTTGCCGATTGTACTCGTCGAGGATCTGGAAATATTCCCAGCCATTTTGCGGCGAGAACTTCGGAAAGAAAAAGCCTGTGATCAGGACGATCTGTTCCGCGAACCGAACGATCAGTCTTTTTAGCTGGTCCGGGTTCCTGACACGGATGAACAGCAGTGGAACGTGGCTCTGTGGCAACACACCGCGTTCGATCGCGGACGCTAAGCTGTCGATGTGCTTCAGCAGAGACTCCTCCGCCTCTGCCACTTGATGATCTCCGATCGCATCTTCCAGATCAAACACCATCGACACAAGCCCTTCATATTTTCGGTTCACAAGATCATCTGCAATCGTCAAACGAGTCGCAGGTGAGTAGAGGGCAGCCCCTGCTGCATAAGAGAGAATCTCTCGGCTCGAAGCATTGTTGAATGATGTAGGAGGCTTGTGAAATACCGCCTGTTCTTCCTCTGGTGATAGATAGTTGAAATACCGCAACAAATCGCCTCCCTTCTGTCTGACGAGCAACAGCCTCTGGAAAAAAATAATCCCTCAAACATGAGGGATTCATTCTTCATGATCTCCTTATGGAGTCTTACTGCGCATGTTTCGATTTGCGACGGGAGCTGTAGATGATCGTACCTACGAACACAGCGATCAAAATTCCGAAGAATGCGACATGCGGAACATGGTAGCCGAACACAGCGATGAACATCTTCGCCGCGATGATTGCGATCAGGATAAACGCAGCTTGTTCCAATTCCGGGAACCTGTCGATCAGTTTGAGGAACACTTGTGCGACGCCACGCATCATCAAGACGCCAAGAATACCGCCGAGGAACAAGACCCAAACTTCATTGCTCAGACCAAAAGCTGCCACGACGCTGTCGATACTAAACGCGATATCCATCAGCTCGACCATGAGTACAGTCTTCCAGAACGACATCGGTTTGTTTTCCCGTTCTTCATCATCGCCGCCTTTAAACAATCCAGTGTAGGCGATATAGAGGAGATAAAGCGCACCGAGCACTTTGACCGCGGTGAACGTGACGAGGTAGGTACCAAGTCCGATCGCCAAGAAGCGAAACACATAGGCGCCAAGAATCCCGTAGAACAGCGCTTTCTTGCGTTGTTCTTCCGGCAGATGTTTGACCATGACAGCCAGCACAAGCGCATTGTCTGCCGAGAGCAAACCTTCAAGCAGGACCAAACTTGCGATGATACCCCAGCTTACTGGATCGGAAAGGGTTGCGACGATCGCATCCCAAGAGAAGAAATGCCCATAATTCTCAATGGCGCTTGAAACAAAATTTGTGAACCAATCCATGCTGCTTTCCTCCAAAGTGATTGTATTTACTTACGACCGGCAACCCAGTCCATGCCCCAACCGTACGCATGGTCCAATTCGCGGTGTCCCTTATAAAATTGTACCAAGCGCTCGATGCTCATCGTCTGATCGTTGACATTTTGAATCATCGCGAGCGCACACATCGCCTTGCGGTTATCATGTTCGTTCAAGTTGACGACGATGTCTGGGCCGCCTTGTTGTTTGATCGTCACGACTGCGTCCGCTTCCGACCAGCGCGTGACCCCTTCATAGATGAACGTGAAGACGAGCAAGCGTTTGAACTCCTTGAGATGATTGCCGTTGATACGCAAGTTCTCACCCGACGAGACAGAGCCAGTGCGGTCATCGCCATCCAGCGCAATATAGGGCAGGCGGGTCAGGGAACCAAAGCTGTTGCCAAGCGCTTGAATCAAACCTTTGCGGCCATCTTTCAGTTCGTACAGGCAAGCCAGATCCAAGTCGATACCCGTACTTTTCCGGAAAAAGCCGCCGCCCGACTGTTTTTGATTCCAGTTGAGGTTGATCAAGATTTCGCCCAGATTTCCCGATTTCTTTTCGAGGTTGATCTTGTCTCCGCGTTTTTCCAAGACGATTTTCGTCAGGTTGATCGCAGGCTGCGGTGCCGGAGTTGGTGCTGGAGTTGGTGGTAGTACTGGCACGGGAGCTGGCTTCGGTTCCGCTTTCGGCATTGGCGCAGGCTCCGGGGCTGATGTCGGCTCTTCCTGAACCTGAATGCCAAAGTTTTCACACAAGGCGTGCAGGCCGTCAGAAAAGCCCGCCCCGACCGCGTTGAACTTCCATTCGCCGTTATATCGGTAGAACTCTCCGATGACCACCGCAGTTTCAACGGAGAACAGATTTTCGAGGTCAAAGCGCAGGATTTCCTGCCCAGTTGCATCGTTTTGTACGCGGAAGTGCATGTTGCGTACACTGCTAAAATGTTGCCCCCGTTTCTCACCATCATAGATGGTCAACGAAAAGGCGATCTTGTCAACGCTAGCCGGAATCAGGCTGAGGTTGATCTTAAATTGCTTTTGATCCTGTCGATCCTGTGCATTTTGATAGGAGATAAAAGGTGTGGAAGGATTGTTGTAAAAGATGAGATCTTCATCTTTCGCTACTTTTCCAGTTGCTGTCAAAAGAAACGCCGATGTATCAAGTTCGAGCTGAGCGGCCGCTTGCCATCCTAACCCAACTGTGATCTGCGACAGGCCAGGCGTATGCTTGGTCAAATCGGCCCGCTGGCCTTTCACAACTGTAGTGGTCATCTGTGTTCACCCTTTAAATGAAGAATGGAGGGTGACAGTTTCGCCACCCCCTGCTCGCGCAAATTATTGCGCGTCCAGTCCGTAATTCTTGCAAAGCGACTGCAAACCGCCGGAGAAGCCGCTGCCGATCGCTTGGAATTTCCACTCGCTTCCGTGACGGTACAGTTCGCAGATCACGACCGCCGTTTCGACGGAAAACTCTTCGCCCAGATCGAAGCGCAAGATTTCGCGGTTCGTCTCTTCATCCACGACGCGCACAAAGGCGTTCGATACCTGTCCAAAGTTTTGCCCGCGCGCATTCGCATCATGTATGGTCACGGTGATCCCGATGCGGTGAATGTTGGATGGAACCGCACTCAGATCGACGCGGATCTGTTCATCATCGCCTTCGCCTTCTCCGGTGCGGTTGTCGCCCGTATGTTCGACCGACCCATTGCCTCCGGTCAGGTTGTTGTAAAAGATAAAGTCCTGAATGCCTTTTGCTTTGCCGTCTTCATGCAGCAAAAAAGCGGAGGCATCCAGATCAAAATCGTGACCACCCGTATACTTGTTGGTGTCCCACCCCAAGCCGATGATCGCTTTTTTCAGACCGGGATTTGTTTTGGTCAGGTCAATTCGTTGCCCTTTGGCAAGACTGATCGTCATAAAATTCCCTCGCTCTCCATCTTTACATGTTAGAAAAACAGGGACCGCAAATAAGACGGCCCCTCTCGTTGAACACGATTACGCGATATTCAGACCGTAGTCACGGCACAGGCCAGCCAAGCCATCTTTGTAGCCGCTGCCGATCGCGTTGAATTTCCACTCGCCGTTGTGACGGTACAATTCGCCAACGGTGACTGCCGTTTCCACGGAGAAATCTTCGCCGAGGTCGAAACGGATCACTTCTTCGTTCGTCGCTTCGTTCACGATGCGAACAAATGCGTTGGAGACTTGACCAAAGTTTTGGCCGCGCGCATCAGCATCGTGGATCGTGATGCAAAACGCGATTTTTTCAACATCGGCCGGAACAGCGGACAGATCAACTTTGACCGCCTCGTCATCGCCTTCACCTTCGCCAGTTCTGTTGTCACCAGTATGTACGATCGAGCCGTTTTCGTTTTGAGAATTGTTGTAGAAAATGAAGTCTTTCTCCGAGTTGACTTTGCCCGCACCGTTCGTGCAGAATACGGACGCATCGAGGTCGAAATCGTTGCCGCCGTCATATTTGTTGGTGTCCCAACCAAGACCGACGATCACTTTGCTCAGACCCGGATTGGTTTTAGTCAGATCAACTTTTTGACCTTTCGAAAGAGAGATTGCCATTGTGAAAAACCCCTTTTCCTTAAAATAGTGTTACTTGTATTTCGCTGCCAACAGGTCGATATGCGCGGCGTAAGCGCCTTCACCGATCGCATTAAACTTCCAATCGCCGTCGTGACGATAGATTTCGGCCACGATCAATGCCGTTTTACCCGAATAGTTATCGGAGAGATTGAAGCGCACCAATTCCTGATTGTTCGCTCTATTGACAACGCGAATGTACGCCTTCTGAATCATGCCAAAATCCTGCCGTCTTTTCTCGCAGTCGTAAATGTTGACCACCATCAGGATTTTTGCTACATCGGACGGCACTTTTTTCAGATCGACAAAGATCTGCTCGTCGTCGCCATCCCCTTCACCCGTCAGGTTATCTCCAGAGTGGATTACCGATTGGCACTTGCTCTTTTTGTTATAGAAACAAACGAGATTCCCGTCTTTGGTCAGCCTGTCATTGGCATCCAAAAGCAGTGCAGACGCATCGCAGTCGATGTTCGCCTCCGCCTTTAAGAAACCAAAGAGCCCCTTTTTTTGTTGAACGGGGTCCCATCCCAAACCTACGATCAGATTGGTCAGCCCTGCGTTCGACTTCGTCAGGTCAATTTTCTGACCTTTTACAAGCGAGATAGCCATCTTTGGTCACCTCCTTTTTCTCATCGAATCAAGAATGAGAGATTTCGAATTCTAGTTCTATCGTACTACATTCTGTTCGACAAATACACACTAGATTTTGGCATATTTTCGTATAATTCCTTAAATCTTAGCGGTATTTATCTAGATTCGATAAAAATAGGTCAGCCTCTGTCCAAAACGCGTCCGAAACCGTGCAAAATGGCCGGACCGCGTTCGTTTGCAGCCAGCCTTGCACAGCGCAAAACGACAGCTTGCCTGTTTGAGATGACAAGCGGTCGCTTTTCAAGAATCAGAGCGCAAACGCACAGATCGCCGACGGACGTTTGATGCGCGGCACCAGACATTCATAGACGCGAAACGGATGGTTCATGCGCTCAGCCCCCAAATAGGAAACGTTTAGATCCTCCGAGATGGCCAAATCGAAATTTTGGCGCCCGACCGAGACGAGCAGACCCGAATTCTCTTGCAACACCGGAGATTGGAACACACCTGCCGTCACCAACTCGCGAATGTGCTCGATCTCCAGCACGTTCGTCCCTTGGTGCACGCGCAGCATCTTCGCGTAGAGAACAGGGTGGACGACCATCGCGTAGGGTCCGTATTGCCCTGCCTCGACCAGTTTGGTCGTCATCTGCACCACATCGGCGTAGGGACGGCCATGCTCCGCCCAGTCTTCGATCAGATGGGTCAGGCGGCCGCGGGCGTTGACCAGCCCTTCGATATCCAGCGCTTGATTGCCGTTAAAGATCAGATCGTCCTCTTTCGCGGCGACCACAGCTGCTGCGCCCGCACCGGCACTGAAGTCGATTTGCGTCTCCAACTGCCGCGCCAACTCGATATCCCGCCAATGCAAAATAAAATCTTTGTACAAGATCGGAATCGTCAATTGCCGACGAACGCCTGTGCCGAACGCTTCATTTTCTTCTTCCCCGAGTTGGTCAACTTCGGCCAGCTCGGCCTGCTGTTCATAGCTTTCGGCAGGCACGCCTTGCACACCAGCGCCCAGCGGACCGTAAATTTCAATAAAGCGTCGTCCGACCAGTTGGCGGCGTGCCGCTTGAATCAACTCGTGCAACAAGCGTTCCTCATCATCACCGCGCAGCGGCATGTCATTATCAATCGCTCTTGCGATGCTCACTTCAGCTTCCTCCTCACGTCGCGACCTTGGATCAGTAGGAAATCATGCTGCCCACGCTCAGCGTCCGTCCGCTCTCACGAACTCCGACCTGCCTGCCCGTGTGCTCGGCATCTGACATCACACGCTCCGCTTCTGTCGATCCCGCTTGCCAATCGGCTGCCGAAAGCAACGGAAGCAGTTGTTCCAAGCGTGAGAGGTGCTCTTCTTCCTCTTCCACCAGGTGGGCGAGCAGCTCTTTGGTCAGCGGGTCTTCCGTGTTGTTCATGATGATGCCCATGTGTTCGATGAACGTATGGATGCTCCCGCGCTCCCGTTCCAACATCTGCAAGATTTGCTCGATCTCCTGCATCGTTTCACCCTTCCTTGACTTCGCAACTTACGTCCATACCATGCTTTCCATTTTTTTCTGTGAATATACAAACGGTCAGTTTCTTGCTAAGATAGATGTAAATGATATTCATTCTCAAATACAACAAAGGCAGGTACCGAAGATGAACCTTTTCGGACTGATTGATTTTTATAATGGCTTAGAAAAATGCAAAGAGATCGGCGGTTGCATCGAGACGGAATCGATCACATTGGCCGATGGCAGCCAGTTTGACAACGCGGTGATCGTGCGCGTCGATTACACCGGACACCGCTTCTATTCACTTGGCTTTATGGATGAGCAAGGCGCGGTGCGCGTGGTCAACGTCGATCAGTTGACGCTGGTGCTGC
The DNA here is from genome assembly GCF_002243515.1 of Tumebacillus algifaecis. Lineage (NCBI taxonomy): Bacteria > Bacillati > Bacillota > Bacilli > Caryophanales > Alicyclobacillaceae > Tumebacillus > Tumebacillus algifaecis. The sequence goes on along the minus strand of NZ_CP022657.1, from coordinate 656,361 downwards.
GACCCGTTCATAAGCGCGTGGCCGATGTGAACAACAAAGCGTACCAAGCGTGGGCCTTTGCACAAAAAAGCGCCCGCGCCAAACGCCTGCTAGAATTCAGCCAAGGGGCCGCCGCCTCGTCGTATCAAAAAGAGTTGCAGACGCTGTTGAATGACCTGGGCATGGAGGAGACGACGAATCTGTCGCTGAAACGAGTGCCAACCGAGAAGCCGCAACCTGCGATCAAAGCTGTTGGCTGAGATGAGCAAAAAACTGACCGTGGGCTCGCTGATCGAATCAAAGCGTGGCCCGGAATCGCGACCTGTAGCCCAACGTCTTGCCTCGCATGGTCTCGCGCCTCGAACATCGTCTGTGCCGCCTGTGGCCACGCCGCCGCGCCCGATCAAACTGCGGCAGTCTGGGCGCAGCTTGGTCGTGTCCGCCCTCTCCGGTGCCACGCTGTTGCAAGCCGGATTGCGCCAAGCCCAACCGATCGCCTACAAGTGTCAAAAGGGCACCTGTGGCCAATGTGCGGTGCAAGTGATAGCAGGGGCTGAGCAACTCAGCCCGCCCACGCCGCTCGAACAGCAAACGCTCAGTGCGTCACGCACAAGCGGCCTACGCTTGAGTTGCCAAGCCCGCTTCTGCTGCTAAGCTTGTACACCTGTGTTCCGCATTCACTTTAGTTCAAGAACAGCAAAGAACAGGCAACCTGCCGCTATCGGGCGACAGGTTGCCTGTTCCATTCGTAATCCTTTTATTCTGCTTCCCTCGACAATTGCCACCTTAAAATCGGGTACTTCCCTTCTTTGATGACCCAGGTGCTGTCAGATTCGATGATCGACCAATTGACTGCTTCAAAGGTGCCTACTTTCTTTGCCTTCACTTCGGAAAGATCTTCCTAGTCATCTCCAGTTACAGCACCTTCCGCATAGCTATCAGATATCGGTCCCTCACTAGAGCCGATGAGTCCGCCGATATTGAAATATCTAGTTACAGCAACCTTACAGTACCAGTTGAATCGCTCTCGGTGATTTGACCGAAGTTAGTGCCGACAAGGCCTCCGACCCGTTTAAGCCCTTCCGCATTTCCAGAGGCAGAGCTTTTGGTGATTTGACCGTGGTTAGTGCCGACAAGTCCTCCGATATCAAACGTTCCTCCTTTTACATGCCCAGTTGCATAGCTATCAACAATCTCACCCTCGCTGGAACCGACAAGACCACCAACATTATTGAATAATCCAGTTACAGCACCAGTTGCATGGCTCTCGGTGATTTGACCGAAGTTATTGCCAACAAGGCCTCCGACCCGTGTATGCCCTTCCACATTTCCAGAGGCAAAGCTATTGGTGATTTGACCGTGGTTTTCGCCAACAAGGCCGCCGATAGAGTCATATCCAGTTACATCACTTGAAGCAGAGCTGCCTGTGATGGAGCCTTCATTATAACCAACCAAACCACCGACTGCTTTTGCTATTCCTGTTCCTGTCACACTACCTGTGACATGGCTGTCTACTACTACAGATCCTTCTTTGAGGTAACCAACCAAGCCGCCGATCCATTCGTTACCGTTACCGTTACCATTGATCGATACAGACAACAGTTGAACCTGTCTGATCACAGCACCTTGATCCGGTTGATCCACAAATCCAAAGAAGCCCACGAATTGGCCTGCAGTATTTTCAATTTTCAGGTTCGAAATTGTGTAACCATTTCCGTCATATGTGCCCCAGAAATTAAGCGGCTCCCAGTTGTTGCCTTCGAAATCGATGTCCATGAGCTGAATGAACTTACCGTCCGGATCCATTCGCATGTTTTCAAGATCCTGTGCAGACATAATGAGTGTATACCCAACAGGTGCCACGATGATATCTGCTGATTTCGCCGACAGATTTCCAGCCGCATCGACTGCGTAGACCACATAGATTCCTGCTGCAAGACCTGTCGTGCCTAGGTCGACCGACACGTTAGCTTCGGCCGGCACTGTAGTGCCTTTATTTGCTGCCGTCGCTGCAATCAAGGCGGCGAGACTTGCTTCTGTCGCGTGCGGTACCAAGTACAGGCTTCCCGCTTCATTGCTCGTCGCCGAAACCGCTGTTCCAATATAAGCTTTAACGGATACGTTCGACAGTTCGGGCGCTGTGGTATCGGGAGGCGTTTCGCCACCGCCATCGCCGCCACCATCGCCGCCACCATCGCCGCCACCATCGCCGCCACCATCGCCGCCACCATCGCCGCCACCATCGCCGCCACCATCGCTGCCGCCAGTGCCACCACTGCCTGTACCAGGTGTTGTCGACTTGATCGACGGAGGTTGAACACCTTCCGCCGTCTTGATGATCGTCGGTGCTTTTTCGAAGCTGACTCCCGAAATGTTGATGAACGCTTGATGGATCGTTCCTTCACCGATTACATTGGTAACGGCGTTGATGATAATCTCCTCGATCGTTGCGTTCTTGCCAACATCCAGCATGGAGAGCGAATCGATCTTCAAGGTTTCGATCTTCGTGACTCCCTTGACGACAATTCCGATCGTGCCTGTTTTCTTGAGAACCTTCACCGTGTCGAGAACCGAGTCTTCGATATGAATGCTGTTCTCCCCTCCACTCTGAATGAAGGAATCCCCCTTGACGGTGACGCCTTTCAGTTCGACATCGCCTTCGCCGACCGACTCGGAGATGTTCAGCTTCCCGTTGATCGTCACATTTTGCAGTTTCACGCCGGCAGCCGTGATGTTGACATCGCCTGCTACGACCTGTTTTCCTTCAACGGGACCGTACGTCCCCGCTTTGTCGATCGTCCACACTTCCGGCGCTTTGATTTCCTGATCCTTTACGACCCGGTCGAGAACGACGATCGCTTCTGCGCGCGTCATCGGCTTGGCTGCACCGAAGCTTCCATCCGGATAGCCGATGATATAGCCATGTTCCTTCATGGCGCCGACAGCCGCTCTGCCCCATTTGGGGATCGCATCTTGAAATGCGTCTGCCTCCGCTTCATTTCCTTGTAGCTTGGCGATTTTCGCCACGATAGCAGCCGCTTCGATCCGGCTGATCTGCTGATCGGGACGCATGGTGCCATCTTCGTATCCGTCGATGTAGCTTGCAGCTGCCGCTTTTTTGACAGCCCCTTCGTACCATGCTCCCGCTTTCACGTCCGAAAAGTTAATTTCCTGCTCTTCGGTAAAACCAAAACCGCCGTTCACGAGCACCATAAATTCTGCTCTCGTCACCTTGCCGTTCGGTTTAAAAGTTCCATCTTGATACCCTTTTACGAGCCCTTTGTCTAGCCACTCCTGAATCTGTTTGCTGGCCCAGTGACTTTCGCATACATCTTTGAAAGCAACCGCATTCGCTACCGAACCGATCAACAATGCAAAAATGAGCATGACACTGGTGATCCAGTTCCTTAGCGATCCCCTTCTCCCGAAACGACCCATCTCTCAATCCTCCTAGCTGTTTGATTTCCATAACACTCGTGAAAGTATAGACTTTAGGGGAAAAAATCGTATCATCCAAAAGTTGTAGACCGCAAAAATAGCAAAAAAAGAAAGCTGGGCACCCATTGGCCCAGCTTTCGATGCGTTGAACTTCGATTATCTGCTGATCAGTTGCAGTTCCTTTGCTCGAACCACAGCCTGTCCGCGACGCCTCACGCCGAGTTTGCCATAAATGTTGGAGGCATGTGTTTTCACTGTCGGTTCGGTAATGTTGAATCTCTCTGCGATCTCTCGGTTGGATAGCCCTTCCGACAGGGCGATCAGGATCTCAGTCTCACGATTCGTCAACGGCTCGATCAGCGCTTGCGGTTCGGGCTGCACAACAGGGAAAGGAACCTCCCCTCCTGCTTCGGCTGTTGTGCCCGATAGCACCCTCAGGTATGTCATCCGCGTGATCATCAGTTCGAGGACGTTTCGAGTCGTCTCCGTGAAAACGCCTGTCACCTGCGTATTTTCCAGATAGAGCAGATCGCTAGGTTGATTACCCGGGAAGACGATCGGCATGCAGATGATCGAACGTGGTGCACACTGCCGAATGTAGGGATCTTTCTGAAAATAGCTGCGAGCTGCATCGTCGATCATCAAAGCTTCACCTGTCATCCGCACATGGCGAAGCACAGCTTCCGAGTAGGTGCTGGCAGCTCCTTCGCAATTGACACTCCCAGTCTGCGCCTTAATTTGAAAACTCCCGCTCAGACTTCTGATCACCAATCCTCGATCGGCCCCTGCTTGACGGAGCGTGGCCGTCAGGAAACTTTCCAGGAGATTGGGATCATTCGGCTTGACCGACCATCTGACAATCTGATGGAGAAGATCTTCTTCCGCGAGCGAAGCGGGGCTGTCAACGACCTTGTTCTCATCAGTCCTCACAAGATCCTGACCTTCTCTCTCCATCTCTGTCGCCCGCGCCTCCAATGGCGTTGACAAGTATCCACTTACATCAGCATGCTCGCTGCTGATCTGCTTCGCTTTGGCGGTGATTCCCCAGACCGTGTACGCAGTACAAGCATCCATCAACGAAATCGTCACGCCCGTTCGACTGCCAGCCTCTTGATAGCAAACGGCAAGCCGTTCATAGCTGATCGCCTCAAAAAGCCCCTGCTTTTCCTGCCGCGCCCGTTCAATCGTGGCTGCATATTCCTGCATCGCCTCCTGTCGATCACCGCAGATGCGCTTCCACTCTGCGCGAATCAGCAGATGAGCGGCAGAATCAGCACCCAAATAGCCCTTTCGCTTCCTCATCAAGCGCATCTGCTTCGTAAGCATCCGAAGGGTGCGTTTGCGTTCATCGGGGGTCGCATCCACGTAACATGCGGCAAAAGTTAACGCTTCGTACAACCGCTGCTTGCGAACTTGCAACAAATCGGGTGCCAGTTCATTCTCTCGACAGCGTTTCGCCCAGTACTGCGCCTCCTTGTATTTTCCCGACAGATACGCAACCTCCAGCCTGCAGCCGCAGCTGAAGTTGTCTTCCTCATCCTGCGCTCGATCCATACGATCCGGGTCTGGAATCGCCACGAAAGCGTCTTGCAAGCTAGCATCTTGAAGTGCTGCCAGATATGCTTTAGCAACCTGTATCAGTTCGAGCACCCTGTCAACAGTGAACGGTCGAGGCTCCCTTTCCATGTAGGCAAGCAGCTTGGACAACGCGTGCACATCTCCGCAGTGGTTGAGGAGGCACATGGCAATCGCCAGGTTTACAAACGCTGGGTCTGTTATCTCTACTCCCAAGCGCAACGATTTTTCCAGATAGATCGAAGCTTCGATCGGATTCTCCAACTGCTTGGAAAACCCGATCATAAAGGGGAGTTTGGGTTGAAATCTTTGGCTGAGCTGGGAAGTAGCTTGCAGATGTTCCAACTTTATGGGACAGTAACCTTCCAAAAATTGCGGTAATCCTCTTTGCAGTAGCAGTTCATAGACGCTAAGGAGCAAGACGAACGGTTCATTAATCCCCTTTTTTGCACCATAGCGAATAAATTTGGCGTACAGTGCGATCAACGACTTGTCATCCTGGATCAGGAGTGGAGTGAACAGATCGACAAGCAGACCTGATACAGCTTTAAATTCTACCTCCTCATTCGGAGGCAGTCGATCGAACTTATCGCGCATCCGATACAGGACAGCCTGTGTCAGCAGGACTTCCTTGATCACAGTCGCTGTCGAAACCTTCTCTGGAAGCTTCCAGCCAAGTTCTGCCAAAGCCTCGCGCCCCGTTTGCACCGCTTTGTCGTTTTGATCATATGTGGCCAGATGAATCAGATAGGTGTAGACACGGATGCGATCTTCCAGATTCAGCTTCTGTTTATGAATCATTACTCGGCGCAGAAGCGATTGTGCCCGCTCGATGTTCCCACATATATGCTCACACTCGATCAACTCGATCGTGAGCTTACAGACGAGCGATCCCGACTCGAACACTTCCGATTCCACAAGCTGCAATCCGGTTTCGAAATAACGTTTCGCTTTCGCATATTGAATCGATGAGATCGCTTTGCTTCCTGCCCGATAATTGTGCCAAGCCAGCTCCGCCCGTTCTCCATCCGACATGTTCGCCATGCCCAGATTAAGATGATCGATCGTTTCATAGAGGGCGTCATCGTGCCAGTTCGAATTTTGCCGCTGCAACAGACGACCGATCTTCAGGTGCCAGTCGGCACGGCGATCCGCATAGATGCTGTCGGCCATCTGCCACACCTGATCGTGCAAAAACAGATAGAGGCGCTCCTCGCCGCGGCGATCTTTCGCTTGCTCTTCATAACAGATCATCCCCTCTCGTTCGGCCGCCTGCAAGAGATGAAGCGTCTGTTCGAGGGAATGTCCACTCACTTCGGCGAGCATCTCAGGAGGAAAGCAAGGACCGATCGCCGCGGCGATCGCAAGCATTGCTCTCGTCTCTTCGGAAAGCCTGCTGAAGCCAGCTTTGACCAAGCGAATGCTCTCCTCCGATTCGCTCATCCGCTTGGTCACTTCCGCATCCCACATCCACCGATGCTGTTTTTCGTCGTAGATCAGCTTTTTCTCGTTCCGCCAATTCTCCAGCAGCAGGCGCAGCGAACGGGGATTTCCTTGCGTCTGAAGGTACATCGATCTTGCTAGCAGGCGAGCGCGAGCCGTATCCTCATGCAGGACGGAGGAGACCCAGAGTCGCACATCCTCATAGAGCAGAGGGGGTAGCTCAGTCTGGTCGGCCGTATCTGCGATCCAATTGGAATCTGCCTCCTCCCGTGAAGCGCCGATCACCATCAAGCCTTTTATCTCTTCGTCGCGAGCAAGTCGATGAAGAAGACGAATCGTGCTCACATCCGCCCATTGAAGATCATCGAGATACAGGACCAGCGATTGCTCGCCTTCCGCCATACAGCCGATCATCTCGGGCAGCAGCTCGCCAAAGCGGGCCGCAACGGCTGGACCACACGCTGGCGCCTCCCCTGCAGGATCACCCAGCAATGCGCACGCTTCTGGCCAACACGCTACAATCGTTTGCGCTTCCTCGCCTAGCCTCGCGTTCAACCGTTCCTTCAGACTGGCGACCGTATCGGTCGGCTCGCTCCAGAGTTCCTCTATCCATTGCCGCAGCGCTTGCAACACGGGCTCATATGGCCTGTCCTGATCGCGAGGATCGCCTTTCCCTCCTACAAAACGACCACCGCGTCTGGCCACCGTCTCTTGAAACTGATTGATGAGCGCCGTCTTACCGATGCCTGCCACACCTCTGATCGATCGAAACACACTTTTTCCCGCTGCTGCCAGCTCAAAGCCCGCTACTAACCACTGCATTTGCTCATCCCGTCCAAACAGGTTGTGCGGCAGCCGGAATTCACGGATTTCGTCAACGCGACCAATCAGAAAGGGCATCAGCACACCATTTTGCTCCAGCATCCTCGCACACTGCTTCAGATCAGCGAGCAGCCCATAAGCGCTCTGGTAGCGATCTTCTGGCGACTTCGCCAACAGCTTCAAGACGATGTCTTGCAGCGGTCCCTCCAACTCTGGTCGCATCTCGCCCAGAGGTCGCGGGGGTGCAGAAATATGTAGATAGCTCCAGTTCGTCTCCCCTTGCGCCTGAAACGGCAACACTCCGGTCAACAGCTCATAGAAGATGACACCGAGCGAATAAAGATCACTGCGTCCGTCCGGCGTTCGATTGATTCGACCCGTCTGCTCCGGGGCTTGATAGATATCGTGCATCTCTACCGTTTCGGATAGCTCCGCCAGCGTTCGATCAGCACTCATTCGAACGTTGGCAGGGCTCAAGCCCCCGATCCGCACATTTTGTCGATGTATTCGGTACACCATCTCAGATAGCGTGATGGCGATTTGCAAAAAAGCTTTTTCTTCGAAGGGAGCCATCGGCAACCATTCGGTCAACTGCTTTTCACTGTTAGTAAACATATCACTACCTCTTAACAGTATGATTGAAGAAAAATCCTAATTCCATTTACTACTATAACATGTTCTCAACACAGAAGTGGGAATTTATTAGTCCTACCTAACGCTTTAAGATGCATGAAAAGCACTTCTCGCCCCTCAACATCGCTCCCTCTTATTCAATCCAGGTCGTGTTCAGTCTCTGAAAAAACGCTCAGCAAAAAAGCCTATCCATATCGGATAGGCTCCCAGATTGCAGACAAACGCCCTCGTTGCTCGAGCAGCCCCCAAAATCACAGGTAGGCAACGTTCGTTTCGATTTCCTTGATGGTTTTCTAGTTCTACACTTCGCACAGATAGACCGCTTCCGAATAGAGGCGCAACGTGTTCGACCAATACATGCACAGCTTTGCCCACTCTTCATGCGCCCGTTCTTCATCGAACAACAGCGAAAGCGGGATGCGCAGGTTCAACAGGCGGCCTCGCACCGAAAATCGAGTGACTCCGGCCGGCATCAACTGTCCGGCAAACACCGCCGTTTCCAGTTCATCCAAGCGGACCGCCGGATAGCGCAGCACGACGTGATGCGCATCAAGCTGATACGATGCGTGCGGAGCGAGGCGGTTGACTCGGTACTCCTCGCTGTAAGCACCGACGATCCGATGCCAGGCTTGAAAGCGGTTTTCCTCTGCACCACAGGAGAGATACAGCACGCTTCCATCGCTTTTCACCAGTTCGGCCAACGGCTGACCGTCCGGACGCTCCGTCGTAAATTGCAAGGTCGGGTCGAGCTGCAGATCGTCAAGCCACGGGCCGACCGGAACGAGGTGGTGCCACGCCTCCAAGGTGAAGTCGTGCGCTTCCACCAGTTGCAGCGGGATGTAGCGGCAGCCCAGTTGCTGGAGCGCACAGGTGCGGTGTGCGCCGTCGATGATCAGACAGCGACCGTCGCGCATCCGCACGGCAAGCGGTGGATGGCGCAGCACGCCCTCTTCGCGGATCGCCTCCGAGGTGAGATGCAGCCGCTTCGATTCGTGCGCTTCGTGCAGGCAGATGTCATCCGCTTTTACCAAATGCAAATTGGATAATACCCCGATCATCCTATCTCCTCCCCGTCCCTGCATCGCGGTATGTGCTCAGATGTGTGCGCAAGGCGCGAAACGCAGTGCCGCGCTCCTCCCCCAGCACAAACGCGGTGACACCGCGTTCCTGCCAGAGCGCCACATCTTCCAGCGCGCGCGGAATCGCACAGTACGGAACGCCTTGTGCGCGCACCGCAGCCGCCGCCTGTGCCAGCGCGCTTTGCACCGTTTCCGAGCGGGTCTGCCACGGCAGGCCATACGATTGTGACAGGTCGGCCGCCCCTTCGAGAATCATGTCCACGCCGGGCACCGAGGCGATGTCGGCCGCGTTGTCCACCCCTTCTCGATTTTCGATCATCGGCACGACCATCACCTGCTCATTGGCATACGTCAAGTAGCCTTGCAGATCGATTTTGGCAAAATCGGCGGGGCGGCCACCATTTAAACTGCGCATGCCTTGCGGATAGTAACGGCTCGCCTTGACGATCGCCTCCGCCTCTTCCTTGGTGCGGACGTGCGGGACGACCACCCCGTGCGCGCCTGCGTCTAGCACGCGCAAAATCGTGTTCGGAGCTGCGTCTTGCACGCGCACCAACGCTGTGATTCCAGACGCATCGGCGGCACGCAACATGTTCTCCAGCGTCTCCGGATTGATCAGCACATGCTCGGTGTCGATGATCACAAAATCATAGTCGGCCGCCGCGATCATCTCGACCATCGTCGGATGCGGAACGGAGCAGATGAGACCGAACACAGTCTCACCCTGCTGAAGTTTACGTTTCAATACGTTCTCGCGAAGCATCTTATTTCACTCCCTGTCCCACGTTGGCAGGTACTGCCAGCGGATTGGGCACTTTGTGCATCCGCAGTTCCGTGTCCGGGTAAAAGCGGCGTTTGGTCAACTGCTCCACTTCGATCATCGGTGTGAACAGGTCGAACAGTGCAAAGCGCTCCTTCAGTTCTGGGAAACGCTGTTGGTAGCCTTCCAGCACCTCGCGCACCAGTCGCCAGAAATCGGTTTCCTCCACGCCGTAGAACTCATCTATCACCAAGGCCAATTCCCCGATGTTGATAAAGAAAAAGGCGTCGTGCATAAAGTCGCGCACCTGTCCGAGATCCTCCGTTTCGATAAACGAGTTGACGTTGATCCGCGTGTGCGCTTCCGGCGTGCGATGCAGAGCGGGCAACTCGTTCGGCTTGCCGAGCAACGCTTTCGAGAAGCGGATGCCGTCATGGAAGTCTTTGAGTGCCAAGCGGGACGGCAAGCCCTGTTCATGAACCAGAATCGCATTTTGCGCATGCGTCTCCAAGGCGATGCCGTGCGCGTACAGGAAGTGTGCGAGCGGCAAGACGCTTATTGTGAACAACTGACGCAACCACGCTTCTGCGCCATACTGCTTCACCCACGGCTCAATCAGCGGACGCCCATCCAAATCGAGCGCGGTCAACGCGTTAAACGGGATCGCCGCTTCGCCGGGCAACAGATGGCGGTGCAGGCTTTCGCGCCAGATACAGCCGAGAATGCCATACGTTTTCGCATGGAGCAGGTCTGACTTTACAGGTGGGTCATACGAGATGCCCATCACCTCACCGAGCATGATCGTGCGCAGTTCATCGCGCAAAAAGGCATCGTCAAGCGCCAGCCGCTTCAGCCAGTCGGAAACGAGCGCGGCGTTCTGCACCGTATGCGGCGCGAGCACGCGGGTCGTGGACGTGTTGATCAGGCTCATCGAAAGTTTTATGTAGCTACGGTGTGGCGCACTGTGATTGGCCAAGGTGCGGATCGATTGCTGAGGGCGGTACGCGTCTTTGGCAGGACCGAGCACGATCAAGCGCTTCGCCCGCAGATCGTCGATCCAGGCGGTCACGACCTGCTTTTGCCATTGCCAAGGATGAACGGGCAGGAAATAATAGTCGTCCACCGACTGCCCTGCCGCGCGCACCTGCTCAGTGAAGCCCTGCCACGTTTCGGACCCCAACTCCGCTTCTAAAAACGCAGGGTAGTGCAACTCCTTCGAAATCGAAAAGCGCGTGGCGCTCTTGTGGGCCGCGACCCAGATCGGGTAGAGGTCGGGCGTGAATTCCGGCCCGTATTGATAGTTGTCCGCAAAGTCAAACCCGATCCGCGATTTGTAACTCGGATGGTAGGGATGGCCGTCCATCACGTTGCCTTCCATCTCGTCATACCCGCAATCTCGGAGCGAGATGCCCTTTTGGTGACGGTAAAACTGCGCCAGCGTGTCTTTGGCGTGCGTCTGCTCCAACTCATTGATGAAGTGCGTCAACATCTGCTGATCACCACCGAGCGTCGTTCGCACTTCGAGCAGGAACTGAGCCAGCGATTCAGCTTCGGAGAGCGCGTTGCCAACCTGTCGCAAAATTGGATACTGACGGCTCAAGCGAATCCGATCGAACGTCAACTTACGCTTTCCGCGCGCCAAATAGGTGACCACTTCGCCGCCTTCCGTCCGCCCTTCGATCGCAAAGCCGGGCTCGCCCCCAACCTCCGTCTCTTCAGCGGGCAACACCCCTTCATAGATCAGCGATTCGAGCAACTGACGAAAAATTCGACGTCGCACTTCCACATATTGAACAGATTGCAGGGCCGCCACCGGGTTATCGGCGTGGTCACTGTCCACCTGATTGATTTGTACTGTCATTTGCTTTCTCCTCTCTACAGCGCAGTTGAACGGTCCGACCCTAAAGGGCGGATGTGAATCCGCGCACACATCATGCACAGCGCACCGACGATAAACAGCGCGCCCATCGCGACGAACACAGCGCCCGTCGTCCAAATTCCACCTAACACACCGCCGAGCAAGGGCCCGATGATCTGCCCGAGCACCAGAAACGAATTGGCCGCTCCGATCCGCTCACCGCGGCTTTGCCGTCCCGTCTCTTGTGCGACCGCCAGAAAGACCGACTGCAACAGAGCGGCGAACGCAAACCCTTGCAACAGGCGCAGCGGAATGAGTCCGCTCGCTTCCTGCGGCAGTGCTTGCAGGGCGATGCTCAAGCCGCACAGCGCCAGCGCCCAGAACATATTGTTCTCGATCGAGTGCCTGTCATTGCGCTTGCCCCACCAGGCGGCACCGAGCAGGCCCGCCCCCCAAGTGAGCGCCTGCAAAATGCCAACCCATGAGGCCGCCCTGTCCGAACTGCCAAGCAGCAGTTCGACATGCGGCGCAAACGCGGTGACCAGCCCATAGATGCCCGTCTGTGCCAACAGCCCGGCGATCAGAAACGCCCGCAGGCGTCGGTGTTGCAACATCTCGACAAACACGCGGGTGAAAGAGTGATGCACCCTACCTTGCTCGCTTTTCGCCACCCGCTTCGGCTTCGATTCGCGCAGGGCGACCGATGTCAAAACACCGCTTGCCGCCGTCAGCACCGCCATCAGCAACAACAGTTGCCGGAAACCGATCACATCGGCCAACAGTCCACCGATCAGCGGCCCGAACAGTGAACCGGCCGCCGTCGCCCCTTGGAGTTTTCCGAGTACTTGGCCGCGCTCTTCCTCGGGCGCTTCCGATGCCGCATAGGCCGAAGCGGCATCGACAACCCCACCGCATGCCCCCTGCAACAAGCGGCAGAGAAACAAGGCGAGCGGTGACTGGACCATTGCCATCAAGAAGAGGCTGAGCGCCAGTCCGAACAGCGCTCGCGCCACCATCCATTTGCGTCCATGACGGTCGCCGACCCGCCCCCAGAGCGGTGAGGTCAAACAGAGCGTCACCGCCGGAGCGGCCAGCGCCATCCCGGTCCAAAAGCTGTTCTCACCCGCCGTAGCGCCCAGTTCGCGCAGATAAAACGGCAAGAGCGGCACGAGCACGGTCAGTCCAGCGATCGCGAGAAACTGCCCACTCCACAGAATGCGCAGGCTCTGGCGGCGCTGTACTGCGGTCCAACTCATTTTCCCGCCTCAAGCAACGGGTTGGCCGTCTCCCCGACACCTGCAGGCATGCTTCCTCCGCCCGAGCCGACTCGACGCAACAAGGGTGCGATCAGCGTGCGGGTCGGCCAAGTCGCTTGTTGCAACAGCGTCGCTTCCAGCACCGCCTTGACATCGGCGGGCAGCTGTTGTTGCAGACTGCTTTCCACCGCGCGGCGCATCTCCGCCCAAAGCTTTGCTTCGGCCACGCCATAAGTGCGCGCGATCGCATCGGCGATCGCATAGAGATTCACTTGCAACCCGAGCGTCTGGAAATAGGAGATCAGCGCTTCGGGCGAGCGATTTTGCAAGCTGTTCGGCGTGCCCGGCATCACCACATACCCTGGATCTGCAAACCCTTCGCGCTCCAGCCACGGCAGATAGAGGCGGATCGTATCGTGATCGCGCAGCAACATCCCTTCGACGCGTCCATCGCGGAAGCTCAGCACCACGTTTTGCCCGTGCACCTCTGGCATCATGCCGTACCGGAAGCATTGCACCACCGTCGCGATGAAAAAGTCTGCGATCTCCCCGAACAGCTGGAGCGCTTCGGCGGCCATGTCCCCGCCACGCACAGCCAGCACGCTTTCCAAAGCTGGCATCCGTCCCTGCCGATCGAATACGGCAAGCGATGACATCGAGAGCAGTTGCAACTGCTCATCTTCCAGCAAGCGCGCCGGATACTGACGGATCAGACAAGCGAGATGCCCTGGCTTATCTGCGAACGCATCCTCTTCTGGGTTGTGAAAGCCCCACCACTGACTTTCATCGCAGAGCTGAAGACGGTTGCTCAAGAGCGGGTCAGCCTCGATCACCTGCTGCAGAACTCCCTGCGCCTGTTCTGCGTTGTGCAGATAGCGCAGCGGCAAGATGCGCAGGGCGGCCAGCGAGTAGATGCCGATCGGCACCTTCACATGCAGATCGCCGCCTTCCTCCCGCGATAAGGCGCGCAGGGACGAGGTGGCGACAAAGCGGCCTGTGCTCACACCGAGTTCAACCAGCACACCGCTTTTGAACTCCTCCGCATACACCTGCGGCAACACCACTTCCATCTGCCACGGGTGCACCGGAATCGCCAGATACTCTTGCGCCGACAATCCTTTTTGCTCCATCGCGCGATAGAGGCGGCCCTTTTCCTGCTCGGTCAGCGCAAAGTCTGCAATCTCTGCGGCGGCACGCTCCCCTTTTTGTACATAGTCACGGTGCAAGGCGAGCCAGACCAGTTCGAACGCACGGCCAAACTCCGAACTGTAGGCGCGGTACTGCTCGTTTGAAAAACCGCGCTTCGCCCGGGCCGTCGGATGAAACGGTCGATCGCGCAAGGCGGAAAGCTGCTCCATCTCAAGCAGCGAGTGGCTTGCGCGCGCGCGAAAGCGCTCCCCCGCTTCCAAGGACAGGGCGGTGTGCTCCACCGAATCTTGCAGCTCGGCCAGAAACCCGTCCAAGTTCGGCAGGACTTCCGCACGCTCTTCCGCACTGGCCAACTGCGCCAACTCCTGCATGAACTGCAACGGGTCGAGTTGCTGTGCGCCGTCCTCCCCGACCAAAATGATCGGCAGGCGGCTCAGCTTGTATTGCTGCAAGAAACGCTGAGGCCGCACTCGCATCGCCAGAATGCCACGCTGGCCCAGCGTGACGACCAAATAGCGCTCCGCAAAAGCATCGCTGCGGTCGAAACTGCCAACTTCACCCCAAGCGTCCACCCAAGCGTCCGGCAGTTGCTCCACAAAAGCTGCCCGCTCGACGATGCCCAACAGATTCTCTTGCAGTACCGCATTGACCAAATCCTCCAACACCATGTCGCTTGCGACCTGATGCAGGCTATCGTTCGCTACGCTCTTCATCGTTTGACGTCCCACCTTATGCACCAAATTCCATACAATATATCACTTGCAACTGATAATCATTCTCAACATTATGACTGATAACAATTCTCAAGTCAATAAATTTGCCGAAAAAAAGTAAAAGCTGTCTGGATTTATCCAAACAGCTTTTACAATCCCTTATTGAACGGTTGTGATCTGGCGCTTGATGAGAAGCGCTCCAAGCACAGCGAACATACAAATCACACCCATCGTGCACAGCGTCGCCACCGTGCCGACCTTCCCGCCGAGAAACCCGATCAGCAGGTTGCCAAACGGTATAAATCCTGAATCCATCATCACAATACTGAGAATCCGTCCGCGCAGTCGATCGGGAATCGTCTCTTGGATGATCACCCGCTCGATCACGCGATAGGCTTGGCTGAACAGGCCGATGGCAAACATGGACAGCACCGCCCACAGATAGGAGCTGGACAGCGAAACGAGCACCAAGCCCCCGCCAAACAGAAAGATGCAGACCAACATCAACCAACCTTTGGGCAACGGGTATCTCCCAAAGCCCAAGGCGACCGAAGCGAGGATCGCCCCGAGTGCCGCAAACGACATCAGCGTACCGAATCCTTCGGGGCCGAGTTGCAGGACATCTTTCGCAAAAGCGGGCATGACGGTCGAGTACGAAAAACCGAAGATCATCGGCACGATGCCCAAGACGAACACGCTGAATACGATCGAATGAGTGCGAAAAAAGGACAGCGCTTCCTTGATGCTCGCGCCAAATTTTTGTTTGCGCACCGCAACCACCCCGTCCGTGGCCGGACGGATGATCAACAGCGTCCCGATGCTGACCAAAAAGCTGAGCGCATTGAGAAAAATCAGCGTTGGCGCCGACCAGACCCCCAGCAGGATACCAGCCGCTGCAGGTCCGATGATGCGGGACAGATTGAGCGTCGCGCTGAAAAAAGACAGCCCGCTGGTCATCGCCTCTTTGGGGATCAGATTGGGCATCAGCGCATTGCGCACCGGAATTTCGAACGCTAAAAACATGCCGTAGATCAAGAGAAAGATGGCGAGATAGAGAAAAGAACTCACGCCGGACAGTACCACAAAGCCGAGCGCCACCGTGGTGCACATCGCCCCGAGCTGCGTCACGATGATCACCTTGCGCCGTTCCCACTTATCGGCCGCCACCCCGCCAAAAATACTGAAGACCAGGATCGGAATCATCCTGCAAAACTCGACCAGCCCGATGTAAAGGAGCGAATCGGTCAGCGTAAACACCAACCAATTTAACGCCATTCGATTCAACCAGTCACCCGTCTCTGACAAAAAGCTTCCGGCGAGAAACCAATTGTAGTTCTTATAATGAAAGGCGAGTTGGCGATTTTTTTGAACCCGATTTCCGATTTTTAGGGTGCCCATGTACGATTAACCCACCTGCTCATGACTCGATTGAATAGCTCCATTCCATTGAGAATGATTCTCACAGTCATCGTAGCACGCTTAGTCCAGAAAAGGAAGACTTTTCTTCCGCGTTGCAAATTGAAGCAGATGTTCGTTCAAAAAAGCAAAATAGGCGGCCGAAAAGGGCACCAGTTCGGCAAAGGTGATCGGTCGGCTGACCTCCACCCAATTTCCCTGCCCATCGAGTTCGATCCCCACACCAAGCGTTTCAGCCCTGCCTGCACTCACCAACTCCACAAACTCGTACAGGTCGATGCGATACAGCCCGATCACTTCCTCCTCTTGCAAGCGGTAGGCCGCAAATGGCAGGCTCGCTTCATACAAGTACACAAAGCAAAATTCCCGATCGATCAGGTCCTCTGCGATCACCGCCACCTCTTTCACCATGCCAAGAGAGCTCAGCATCGCGGGGTCGATCTCGATTCCCAGCTCCTCCTTGACCTCTCGCAAACCGTCCTCCACCGTCTCTCCGGCAACCAGATGTCCTGCCGCTGAGATGTCGTAGTAATTCGGGTATGTATCTTTATCAGGATGGCGCTTCTGAAGCAAAACGTACGGTTTGTTCGACCCTTCCTCAAGCCCCACAACCCAGCAATGAATCGCCTGGTGCCAATGCCCTTCGCGATGCACCACCTGCCGCGGCAAACATTCGGTCGGATTCATCTCCTCGTCAAAGCACTGAAACAGTTCCGTTTTCATCCTGCAAGCACCCTCTCTTCGCACGAACTTCTTCCAATAAAATGTAAACCTAGTCTACCACTTTGCTCCAGCGCTGGCACCAACAAAATCTTGCCGTTCGCTCTACCCGCCAAAAGGTCATGCTCGTTTTCAATTTTATTCTTCCCCTATGTAAACGACCTGGCGACCCAAGTTTCGCAGCCATAAGAAAAAGGGCTGTGAGAGGTCGATTCATCTGGTAAACCACTCGACCCTCCAGTCAGCCCACGATCATCATCGCGATCAAATGATGGCGGCAACAAGCGACCAGACAGCGATAGGTAGCTGCTGGCCTTTACACTTCCCCACCTGTGCGTCCACTGTACGTATGGCGGTGTGGCGTTCTTCCATTGACAGTTGTAACGCCGTGAAACAGGTGATAATGCCCGCCACCTGGCAACGGAACGACTGGACCTGTGACCCCTTCAATCTTGTGCTGATGCCCATCGTCAACAGAGGTGATCGTCACATAGCGGTGTGTATGTGGCCGCCCACTGATCGCAGGTGCGGTCTTGCCCGCATAACGGTGGGCGTGATGCACATCAATAGAGGTCGTGCCCGCAAAATTGTGTACATGCACGGCGCGCCCATCCCAAGTGGCCAACAGAATCGTATGCTCATGCGTCTCGCCCTCCGCTTCCTGACCCGAGCAATAGACGATTCCAAAAACGTTTTGATCCACCTTCTTCCCCCCTTCCCCCTTGCTCTTCCTGCAGATTATGCCGAGCCTTCCTGAAAGGGAAGGGCGCAGACAGCCCTCTCTCTTCGCACACAAATTCCATCTATAAATTTTGACATTGTTGAAAATTATTGATATAGTTATACAAAATGATAATGTTAATAATTTTATTTATTTATTAACAACATCCCGAAGGAGGGTAGCAACAGGGGTTTGTACGACCCCTGTTGAGACATGATGGCCATTACTACGATTGAACAACTGAAGGACCACTTGCAAAGTGCAATTGAACTGGAGCACTCCACGATCCCGACCTATCTGACTGCCGTATTCAGCATCCCGCAGAACTCGGTCAATGAGCAAGCCGGTCAGATCATTTTTAACATCGCCGTTCAGGAAATGTTACACATGACGCTGGCGGCCAATCTCCTCAATGCGATCGGCGGCGTGCCGCAGGTCAACACCCCAGGCTTCATTCCGAGCTATCCGGCCTATCTCCCGGACGGTGAGACCGCCTTTGAAGCTAACCTGATGAAGTTCTCTCCTGAAGCGATTCAAACGTTTATGGAGATCGAGATGCCCGCTTCCCAAGAAAAGGGAGTCAGTCAAGTTCCACGCCGCAAGCGGGAAGGCCTGATCTTGGCCAAAGGCGACACCTATCCGACGATCGGCGAGTTTTACCAAGCGATCAAGGACGGATTTATCTACTTGGCTGAACGCTACCCGAATGAGCTTTTTGTCAAAGACTCCTCGCGTCAAGTCACTCCGGACATCTATGATCCAGCAGATGGCGGTGAGGTCATCGTGGTGACCGATTTGAAAACGGCGCTGCTGGCGATCGATGAGATTGTCGAACAAGGGGAAGGCATTCACGATTCGATCTGGAACGGTGATGATGTAAACTTCCATCAGCCAGAGCAGGTCGCGCACTACTACCGCTTTCAACAGATCGTGCTCGGACGCACCTATCAAGCGGGCGACCAACCGAACGCTCCGACCGGCCCGACCTTCCCTGTGGATTGGAGCCAAGTCTACAACATCAAGACCAACACCAAGCTGGCCGATCTGCCGCAAGGTTCGCCTGCCTACGAAGCGCTGGAGGAGTTTAACTTTGCCTACAGCAAGCTGCTCAACACCTTGCATGACGCGTTCAATGGACAGCCCAGCTTGCTCGCCTATCCGGGACCAGGTTCAGACTACATGAGCGCTGTCTCCAAGACGGCGGCCGTTCTGATGCAGACTCCCTATCCGGGACTGGATGGCGTGTTTGTTGGCCCGAGCTTCGAATATATCGCAGCGACCAGTTCCACCAACAAGTAATTGAAAAGGCTGTCCACACCTGCATGTACAGGTGCGGACAGCCTTTTTACTTTGCTCATTGCTGTTGCAATGCCACCTTCAACCCGAGTCCGATATAGACCGCCCCGACGATCTTGCCGCTCCAGCGCCCGATCCACGCGACCCGCTTGACCAAGCGTCCGAGCGGACGCATGCTCAATGCGATCAGCGTCGTATAGATCGTGCCCATCACCACAAAGAGCAGTCCAAGCACCACAAACTGCGCAATCGACGCCCCGCGCTCCGGATGTACGAACTGCGGCAGAAAGGCCAGATAGAACAGCGCCGTTTTCGGATTGAGCACCTCCGTCACGATCGCCTGCCCGAACGTTCGCAGCGGCGACACTTGCGCTACCTTGGGCAAAGTAGGGTCAGCAGGCTTTTCAAGTAGCGCCCGAATGCCCAGATAGAGCAAATAAGCCGCCCCTGCATACTTGATAAAGTTGAACGCGAAGGCGGAAGTCAGCAAAATCGCAGACAGTCCAACGGCGGCGAACAACGTATGGATCAGATCGCCCGTGGCAATGCCAAGGCCCGCCAGGATGCCCGCTTTGCGCCCACCTTGCACCGTACGAGTCGCGGTGAGCAAAACGGCGGGACCTGGGATCAGAAACAGACCCAGCACGACCGCGACAAACGCAGCTAACGTAGACATTTCGAACACGCCTTGTCCCTCCACTTTACAGTTATCGATATAAACTATAACCATGAGTATCTCATGGGAACCTGTCAGGTGGAAGCACTTTTTAGTGGAAGGCCTGTGAAAATCTGAGCCGACGAAGCGTCACAGCACAGCGTGCAGGTGACCTTTGTGGATCAAAAAACGCGACCCCCAAGGGATCGCGTCGTTTGCTTAGTTATGGCCTGGCCAAGAAGCAGGTGGATTGCCCCAGCCTGTATAGCGCGAGGAGAAATAAGAAGAAGTCACAATGTTATCGGCGATCACGGACTGTCGGCCGTTGATCATCGTGTTTTCGCCAATGTAGATCCCAACGTGACCGTAATATCCGTTGTCAGCCGCAGGTGCGAAGAAGACGAGCGAGCCGATCGGCGCTGTCGCCAGCGATTTGCCAGTGTTCAAATTGTTCGACGCAGCAATAGCGGAAGCGTACTGTCCGGTCGTACCATAGGCGTTCTCGACAAACATCTGGCACCAGCCGTTGTAGTCGGTGCGGCCCTGTGCATCGATCGCCCACGCGATCGCGCGATCTTTCGGACGTAGTTTGGAGGTCGGCGCATTACCATTGACCACAGCCGATGCGATGTAGCGCTTCACACCGTTCTCGAAATAGTAGTACCAACGCGGGTCCGGTTTGTTCAGAAAGACGTCCGGTACGATCGTGCCGTACTCGATCCCAGCGAATTGTACCGTCACATTGCCCGGTTTGGAAGCAACGATCGAGTAGCCCGTACCCGGACCGGAACGAACATTGACCCCTGCCGATGCGGTGATCCCTGAGAAACTAACCGCATGCGGATCGGCTGCCGAAGCTGTTTGGGTTGTAAAACCTTGGACGCCAACGATGGCTGTCATCGCGACCGTTGCCGCCAGTGCGTAGGATAGTAACTTCTTCATAAGTGAAAACCCTCCCATTTTAAATATATTGTGAATATATCATTTTCATAATGAGATTTCAATATATATTATCCACATTCAACATTATAAATAAAAAACCTACCCAACTGCCGAATTGTGAAGACGAACAAGCAGTTCGCGCTACCGAGCGACTGGCGAAGCTTTTGCGATGCGGATTCCAAAAATGATCACTCAGCCGATCAGGACCAGACTGGTCGAGATGGTAGTCACGCGCATCAAATCCCCCAACCTGTCATTGCTCGAATGGTCTGCAGTACGTTTTTCGCCAACTCGACACAGCTTGCAGATCGCTTTCAATTCCCCATACTCCGCAAAGAAAAACCGCCAATCACCTGAAGGCAAGTGATTGGCGGTTCCATGTTCATGCTTTTGCGCGCTTTACGTTCAGCCGTTGCGAAGCTTTTGGTTGATCAGCGCACAGATTTCCATCCACGCATCGTTCAAGAAAAAGTGTCCACCCGGAAACTCATGATGCTCGATGCCTTGGGTCGTATAACGATCCCACTCGTAGATTCCAGGCTTGGATACGAGATGATCTCGATCGCTGTAAAAAAACACGAGATCGGCATTGGTGCGGATCACAGGCTCTTGAAAACGGTAGGTCTCGATGATCCGATAATCATTGCGCAGGACGGGGAGAAACAACGCACGCCACTCTTTCGATTCGAACACCTCACGCGAAGTTCCCCCCATGCTCCAAATTTCCTCGAGAAAGTCATCATCGGTCATCTGGTGCATGTTTTTGTTTTCATACTGGTGATGCGGCGGCTGACGACCGGACAGGAAGACTGTGCTCGGCTCGGGCAGACCTGCGGCCCGAATGGCTGCCACCAGTTCGTAGGCGATGATCGTGCCCATGCTATGGGCGTAGATCGCATACGGACGTTCTGTGAGCTGAGGCCGTATCGTGTTCAACACGTCAGTTACAGCCGCTTGCATCGTCGGATAAAAAGGCTCCGACATTCGTCTGCCATGTCCCGCTAACTCAAGTGGCTTCACCTGAATCGACGGGTCGAGCTTTTGCGACCATTTGCCGTAAATGACGCTGGCCGAACCACCCGCATACGGAATACAAAATAGATTAATCGGTTCCATGTGCGACTCCCTCAGTCTCTTTTTTTGCATGCGCCACAATCAAGTGCGCTATTTCCTCGTTAAATACCTGGCGGACGCGTTCCACATCGGACTCGAACTTGCACAAGATCAGAAACTCCAGTTTATCCTTCTGACCTTTGACCAGTCCGTAAAAATCACCGTAGTCGAGTTTCGCCTGATCTTCGCCATCCAGTTGCGACAAGCTGTATTCCCAGATCTTCCCGTACTCCGTTTCGGCGTTGCCCGCATAGTTCAACAAGAGCGAGGTATGCATGATGCCATAGCCTTCTTTTGTCTTCTTGTACAGCTTGCCCCACTTCAACAAGGACGGAAGGTTGCGCACCAGATTCATGAAATTGATATTGTGCTTCCCGACCAGATCCATGCGCTCGCGGATCAGTCCGGTCATGCGAGACGGGTGTTCCCGATCGACCGGAACCAGCATCGGCAGACCGTCCAGCACGAGGCCGACGACGTCGGAGAAGTTTTTGCCGCCGTAACGGCGCTTTTGGGACAGCAGCACGAACGGCACCGCATCGATGTTCAGCAGTTTCGAGATAACGAGGATATACATTTGCAATGCAATCTCATACGGCCCGTTTTCATCATCGTCTGTGAAGTCGAACGCAGTCAGGTCGATCTCGCAAAGCACCTTCTCAATGCGCTGGTGCTTGCGCTCGTCGATCCGTTCTTTGACAATACCCAAGTATTTGCCGTAGCGAGCCAGATCAAATTTTTCCGCCAGTCCGTCCGCATCGATCCCGACCGGACCGCGGTGAATTTGCTCCAGATATTCCTCATATCCGGTGGAAATGTCCATCGCCCGTTTGACGCCGCGCTTCAGATCTTTATAGCGCTGCAACAGTTGATGGCGAATGATCTGACCGGACGAGATGTCAAAAATCGAGTGGTCAAACTGGAAAAACAGATCGTAGCGCTGCTCGTTTTGTTTGATCAGTTTGACATGGTACATCGGTTTGCCCGAGACTTTGAAGTCGGCGCTCCATTCCTCGTTGGTCAACCAATCCATCACGCGCCCTTGCGCTTCTGCTGTCAAGGCGGACAAGTCCACCTTCGGCAGCGGCGTTTTTTGCGGCGGTGCGTACTCGCGCCATCGATACCCGATCAAGCGCTTTTCCAGACAGCTGCGCAGCAGTCCATGACTGCCGACCAGATCGCTAAAGGCCTGTTCGAGCATGTCGATGTCAACCATCTCATAGAACTCGATCAAGTACAGTTGCAGACGCGTCTCGCCCCGGAAGTGCATGCGCTGCGTGTTGCTCAGACCGTAGCGTTTGGTGATCGGCTGACCGATGATCTCCTGCTCAAATGCGTTTCGTTCTGCGCTCAAGCGACCTTGTAGCTGCTCCAGTACGGTTTTTTCCGAGGTGGATAACAGGTCGGCAAGCTCTGGCAGCGGCTGCTCCAGATCCCGCACAAACAGATGATGCGGGAGCAGTTCGCTCGGCAGGCCGAGACTGCGCAGATGTTTGCGCACGGTGTCCAACTCGACATTGCCTGTCCCTTGCTCCACGAACAGCAGATTCTGCGCTTCCGCTCCGGCGTCTGTCACCAGACGGCAACGCAAGCCGGTCAGTTCATGCAGGCGCGCTTCCACATCGGCTGCCGTTTCCAGTCGATTGTTCAGCTGGCTGTCATCGTGCAGATAACGGGCGAGCGAGCGGATCGTCGGATAGTTGTAGACTTCATTCATCAACACTTTGTAGCCTTCACGCTCTAAGTGGGAAGTCATTTGGATCATTTTGAATGAGTCGCCGCCAATTTCGAAGAAATCCGCATCGAGGTCGATCTCATCGCGTCCGAACAGATCGCTCCAAATTTTCCGAACGACAAGCTCCATGTTCTGGAACTCTGACGTTTGTTGCTCATCCGCATTGTTCGACTTGAGTTGCTTCAAGGAAAGGAACGGATGGTTCCCCGGGTTGATCGCCAGCTGTTTGATGCCCGATTCCATCATCGCTTTGATCACCTGTGGAACGCCTTCTGTCTTGACCACTCCGTCCACAGGCAGATACAGGCGATAGGAGCTAGTAGCGGCGTCCAGTTTCG
The DNA here is from genome assembly GCF_002243515.1 of Tumebacillus algifaecis. NCBI lineage: Bacteria > Bacillati > Bacillota > Bacilli > Caryophanales > Alicyclobacillaceae > Tumebacillus > Tumebacillus algifaecis. Next base: position 632,720 of record NZ_CP022657.1, on the reverse strand, counting down.
CATGGGCGACCGCCCACTCGGTCAGCATCGCATTGAATTGGCTCGCGCGCGGGAAAGCTGAGACGGAGATGACCGGGATGTTGGCTTCGGAGCCGAACTGCACCGCAACGCGATTCACACGAGCGGCCACTTGCACCTCCTGCGGAACGCGAGGCACGATCGAGTCGAACCCACGCTCGCCAGCGCCGATTTGATCCCAGACGATAATGCCATCGAGCGCAGGGACATTGCGCAACGCGTTCCCCAGTTTCGCTTCGATTGATGCACCATCGGCTGTGGAGACAAGCGGTAAGACCTGTTGTCCCGCGCTATACGGTGCAATCTGTACATCGGCAGGCATTTGACCGAAGATGATCCCGACGTCCAAACGCTCACGCAGATCGGCTTGGGCTGGATACGCGGTGACCTGTTTCAATCCGAGCGCTGCGAACTGACGCTCCCAAGCATCAACTGCAATCAGCGGCGACAATTCCCGTTCCGTCCGGTCAAAATGCCACCAACCGTCGGCCAAGCCCCAGATTAAATCGACATAGCGGCGGACGCGGGTGCGCTCCAGCATGCAGAGGATCGCGCCCGGTTTTAACAGACGTTGCAGGTTGCGCAAACTGCCCGCAATCGATTCGGTCGCGTGCACCGCATTGTACGCGAAAACGAAATCGAAGGAAGCGGGATCAAGCCCCTGCTCTTCCGGCCGCTTGGTCACATCGAACAGGCCGAAGTGCAAGAAATCGAGCTGTTCCTGCAAGGCAAACTGTTGGAAGGACTGGATGTAGGTGTTTCCGATGTCGGTAAAATAATACTCGACCTCGATCCCTTTCAAGAGCGGCGCAACTTTGCGCAAGATCGCGCCATAACCGCCGCCCGCTTCCAGGATGCGGATTTTTTTCTTCTGCCCGACGATTTTCGTCAGCAACATTGCGTAGATTTCTTTGATGAATTCGTCCTCTTGTTCCTGCACCGAATCTTTGTAGGAACGGATGAGCAGATCTTCTTGTCCGGCTTCTGTTGGGTACAACACGCCGAGCGCCGGAAGATCGCCGCGCAACGCTGGCCCCATATGGGCAAAGCAGTGCTCCAGCAAGTCGAGCTGACCTGTGAACAGCGGCGTCAAACGCTCGATGTCAGAGCGGATCGCTTGCGGCGCGCGCAGGGACAGCACGCGGTCGGTCACGGTGTAGCTGCCCTCTGCACTGGACAGCACAAGTTCGTCTTCCAGCAGGATGTGCAGGAAGTAATCGACATAGCGCTCCAATGAGTTGATCACGCCGAGCCCTGTCGCCAGTTCCTGTCTGGTAAATGTCGCCTCAGGCGCGAACGGCAGCACCGTGTTCAGAAAATCATAGGTCAGGCGTGCCGAATACTCATCGACGAGACGGTGTGCATCCGCATGGTCCGCGATGCTGTGTCGCGTCAAATATTCTTCTTGTGCGACGCGCAGTTCCTCGACGAAACGAGCGACCGTTCTCGCATCGAACGAAGCTTGAGCTAGTTGATACGGCAACACACGGACTTGCGCGCCCAACTGCTTGCTCAGACTTTCGGTCAGTGCAAGCGCCTGCGGAAGCTTCTCCTGTTGGCTTACGACCACCAGATGTCTGTTTTGATCTTGCCCAGCTTTTTCCGTCTCCACCTCGATCGGTCGATATTTCGGAACGAGACGCAATCCGTTTACATAGGAGACGATCGGTCGGCGGATGTCTGACGCCAGTTCGCGTTTCAAGTGCGTGGCATAGCTTTTCGCAGCCCCTTCGACTTGCAACGGCAACCCCGCATCTAGCAAACGCAGACTCAATTTGGGATGAGCCGACGACAGACCGCGCACCAGCGTGACCAGACCCGAATGGCTCGAAAGTGGAGTCACCGGGCTCAGCACGACCACTTCAGGCTGATTGTCCTTCCACTCCGTGGCTAGCGCATGGACGAGCGCCCGCAGTGCGGTTGCTGTCTGTTCAACCGTAGACTGCACCAGCAAAATGGTGTTCGGGAGCAACGCCTGATTGCGCAGGTCTTGAATCAACAGACGCAGATCGATCGCATTCGTGTTTCTGGTGACCGAGCCGAGCGTTCCGTCGTACCGATACTGGCTGCCGTGACGCGAGATCAGGCTTCTCCACTTCGGCAGTTCTTTCATCAACTGCTCTGCCTCCGACATTGTGTCGGTCAGCACCAGACAGGTTCGGCTCTGCTCCACATTGTGCAATGCGGGCAACAGCGTCGATTCCCACAGGACTTGTCCGGCTGTGATCCCACCACCCGTCTGTCCTGCCTGTTCCTCGTACCCCTTGTACGAATCGAAAGCCTCTTGCCCAGCAGCTATCTGTTGCGTCGTCTCCTGACGAAGGTCCGCAAATTGTACGCCCCCACCGATCGGGAACTTCCGGCCCTCAAAGGGATAGAGCGGGAGCGGAATGCGATTGCGCTCTTGTCCCTGATAGTAGGCCTTCCAGTCGATTTTCACGCCGAGGCCCCACAATTTCCCGACGCTTTCGGCCAACACCATATCATCCGGCCCGTCTTGCTGTGGATGGCGGATCATGTTGACGATGCCCAGGGGCTGATGTCCCTCCGTCTGGCGCGCAAAGGTCGATAATGCCCGCCCTGGCCCGACTTCGACGAGCACCGCCCGTTCATCGCTCAAGATCGCTTCCATGCCTTGTCTGAATTTGACGCAACCGCTCATATGATCCGCATAGTAAGACGGATTCAGCGCTTCCTGACTGGTGATCCAGGTTCCGGTCACATTCGAGAGATAGCGAATCTGCGGCTCCTTCAGCGCAACGTCAGCAACCGCTTTGGTAAACGCCTCCCGCGCCCCTTCCATCACCGGAGAGTGGAACGCATGAGTCGCATGGATCTTGCGGAAGCTCAACATGTTCGCCGCCAGCTTCGATTCCAGCGCAAGGATCGATTCGACGGGGCCAGAGACGGTGCAATGACTGCTGCTGTTCACAGCTGCCATCGACAGGTCGGCACTGAGCAACGGCTCGACCGCTTCGGCGGACGCATTCACACTGAGCATCGTTCCGCCGCGCGGCATCGATTTCATCAGGCTTCCACGCGCCGTCACGACGCTGATCGCTTCAGGCAGCGTGAACACGCCAGCCACACATGCGGCCGCATATTCACCCAGACTGTGTCCGATCAGACCGGACGGTTGAACGCCCCAGGAGATCAGCAACTTGGCCATGCAATACTCGATCACAAAGAGCGAGAGTTGCGCCAAATCGACTTCGCGCAGCAGTTCTTCATCGCCCGCCACCGGGTTCAACAGCACCCGTCGCAGGTCATGGTTGCCCGCCGCTTCGACCACTTTCAGGCAGGCTTCCAACTCCTCCCGAAACACAGGCTCTGCTTCGTACAGGTCTTTTGCCATCGCCGGATATTGCGAACCCAGTCCGGGGAAGAGGAAGTACACGTTCGGTTTTGCTGTAGTAGCGGTGGTGTACTGCCCTTTGGACTGGTCGCCCTCTGCAGCGTCCATCTCCAGAGCTCGCACCAAATCCTCGATGCCCTGATAGGCCAAGGTAAAGCGCTTCGCTAAATTACGCTGTCTAGTCTTCTGGCTCCAAGCTAAGTCGGCAGGATGCACCGCTCCGCCTCCGCGCTGCAGAAAGCTGAGATACTCCTCTTTCATCTTCTGCAGGGCCGTATCGGTATGCGCGGAGAGACTGAACAAGTTCCAGTCTCTCCCCGCGTCCGAGGCGGCTCGCTCCGGCGCTTCTTCCAGAATCACATGAATGTTCGTGCCGCCGATGCCAAATGCACTGACCCCTGCTCGGAGCGGATGGTACGTGTCATTGGCAGGATCGGCCGCTTTGCGTTCCCACTGCTTCGTTGCGTCCACCACATAAAACGGGCTGTTCTCCAGATCGAGCTCCGGATTCGGCTTGGAAAAATTGATGCTCGCGGGCAGTACCCGATTTTCCAACGCCAAAGCGGTTTTGATGAACGAGGAAACGCCCGCCGCCACATCGAGATGCCCGATGCTCGCTTTTAAGGAACCGATGCCGCAAGCACCAGTCTCGACCCCTTGAAACGCCTTTTTCAGACCGGCCACTTCGATCGGATCGCCAAGATTGGTGCCTGTGCCATGCGTTTCCACATAGGAGATCGTTTCAGCAGGCACGTCGGCCATGAACAGCGCCCGCTTGATCACTTCCGCTTGGCCTTCGACGCTCGGCGCCGTGTAGCCAACTTTGCGGTTGCCGTCGTTGTTGGCAGCTGTGCCGCGAATCACCGCATAGATGTGATCGCGATCCTGAATCGCATCGTCGAGCAGTTTGAGCACGACAGCGCCGACGCCATTTCCTTCGACGGTGCCTTTCGCATCCTGATCGAACGGGCGGCAGTGACCGTCCGGGGAATTGATCATCCCCTCTTCGAACAGGTATCCGTTGTGACTGGGGATGGTAAATCCGCTACCCCCAGCCACCGCAATCGAGCAGGCCCCGGTCAAAAGTTGCCGACACGCGAAATCGATGGCGTACAGCGATGTTGAACAAGCGCTGTGCATCGTGATGCTCGGCCCGTGCAGGTTGAGACTGTAGGCGATGCGCGTCGCGGCAAAGTCTTTATCGTTCAACTGCGTCGTCGAAAAGCGGTGCCCGCCTTTTTCCATCTCCGCTTGTAACGTTTCCAACTCCCAGGTCAGGTTGCCTGTCGCCCCCAGAAACAGACCGATGCTGTTCTGCTGGTTCTCTGCCGTGTATCCTGCATCTTCCAACGCATGGTACACCTCTTCGTGCAAGGCGCGAACCTGCGGGTCTAAGATCGCAGCATCGCGCGGCGTGTAGTTGAAGAACTCTGCGTCAAAGCGCTCCAGATCAGGAAAAACACCTTTCGCTTTCACAAAATTGGGTTTGGCGAGCAACTCCGGGTCGAGACCGGCCGCGATCAGTTCCTCATCTTCAAAAAACGTGATCGACTCGTTCTCGCCGACTAGATTCTCCCAAAATTTCGCCACGTTCTCCGCACCGGGAAAGCGACCTGCCATGCCGATGACGGCGATCTCCAGTCCGGAATAGCTCGTTTTGATTTTCACGAATTGTCCTCCCTTCTGCGCAGCAATGCACTCGTTTTGACTAACACGCCTCTCGATTTGGAGACTTCTTCAGCTTGAGCTGCTTCCGCTTGCGAATTGTCTCCTGCATCGGACTCCAGATATTCGGCCAACCGCGCCACACTGGTATGTTCGAACATCGCCGTCAGCGGAATGTTCTTCTCGAACTTCGCCTTGAGGCGATTGTTGATCGTGATCATGTTCAACGAGTTGATCCCGATCTCAAAGAAATTGTCATCGAGTGCGATGTCGTCGCTTTGAACGCCCAAGACGGACGCGCAGATGTCGGTGATCGAGCGTTCCACCGCATTGAGAGCGCGAGACGGTGTGCGCGCTTCCTGACGGGCTGATGCCGGGTCGGGGAGCGCGTGCTGATCGATCTTTCCGTTCAAGGTCAGCGGCATCGTATCCAGTAAGATGAAGAACGACGGAATCATATACTGCGGCAGTTTGGCGGAGAGGATTTTTCTCCACTCGCTGACTTCAACGGTCGTTTCGGCCGTGTAGTACGCGCAGAGTTGCTTATCCTGTCCGAGCTCTTTGACCTGTACCGTCACTTCTTTGATGTTCGGCAGTTTCTCCAACGCGCGTTCGATCTCGCCCAGCTCCACCCGATAGCCGCGGATTTTCACTTGGAAATCGGTGCGCCCGATATAATCGACCGTCCCGTCTGGCAGCCAGCGGCCAAGGTCGCCGGTGCGATAGAGCCGACCGCCCGGAACGAACGGATCGGCCACAAAATGGCGGGCTGTCTGCTCCGGTTTGTTTTGATAGCCCAAGCCGACACCGTCACCGCCGACGCAAATTTCACCGATCGCGCCAACCGGGAGCGGCTGCAAGCCTTGATCCAAAATGTAGACAGAAGAATTGGCCAGCGGTCGTCCGATCGGAATGCGTTCGGCAGAAAGGTCAGCTTCTGTGACCAGATGCGTCGTTGAAAACGTGGTGTTTTCGGTCGGTCCGTATCCGTTGACCACCCGCAGACCTGGCGCCTGTTCCTGCGCTTTGCGAATGTGGCGGACCGATAGTGCGTCCCCGCCGACAATCAAACTTTCCAAAGAAGCGAACATCGCAGGATCTTCCTCACAGAGGCGGTTGAACAGCGGCGACGTCAACCACATGCTGCGCACCCCGTGACGCACCAATGCTGCTTTGAGGCGCTCCGCATCGAGCAGATCCTCTTCACCGACCAGCACCAGCTTGCCGCCGTGCAGCAATGCGCCCCAAACTTCGAACGTCGATGCATCAAAAGCGGGGGAGCCTGTTTGCAGAATGACCTGATGCGGCCCGAAGTCGATAAAATCAGGGCCAAACACCAGTCGCAAAATGTTGCGGTGCGTAATTTTGCATCCTTTCGGCTGACCGGACGAGCCGGACGTATACATCAGGTAGGCCTGACTCTCCGCCTGATGCGCGGCCTCGGTCACTTCCGCTGAAGAAGATTGCTTCAATTCATCGACATGGAGGCAGTCGAGAGTTTGTGGAAGCTGTACGCGCAAATCGGAGCGCGTGCAGATCACCTGCACCCCAGCATCCCCGATCATGTACTGCAACCGCTCTGCCGTGTTGGCCATGTCCAAAGGAACAAACGAAGCACCCGTTTTCAAAATCCCGAGCATCCCGACCACCATCTCCGGGCAGCGCGGTACAAAGAGCCCGACCGTGTTGTTCGGCCCCAGACCTTTTGCCCGCAATTGTTGCGCGATCCGATCGGACCATGCATCCAGTTCTGCATAGGTAAACGATTGATCGTTCCACTCCAATGCTGTCTTTTGCGGATTCGCAGCCGCTACTTGGCGGAATACACGATCCACCGTCTGCTCGGCCGGATAGTCCTGACGACGATCATTAAAGCGCTCGAGAACGAGGGAGCGATCCTCTGCAGAGCAGAGCGCCAACTGATCGACCAATTGGTCCGGGTTGGCGGAGGCAGCTGTTAGCAACGTGATCAGACTGCGCTGCAACGCCTCCATCGTCTCCTTGGAATAGCGATGTTCGTTGTACGTAAAGTTCACAACAAAATCGGTTCCCGGATTGACCACGATGTGGAAGTCGTAGTTGGTCTGTTCGAACACGTTGACCTGCTCGATCAGCAGACCGCCTTCCTGATCGGAGCCCAGTTCGCGAAGCTGGTCGGCCAACGGATAGTTTTCAAAAGCCACCACATGATTCAAAAGGTTATTTTTCAGTTGGGAATGGCTTTGAATTTCGTACAGCGGGAAATATTCGTAAGGGAACGAGTCAAAGTTTGCCTTATGCACCTTCGCGCACAATGTGGCAAAGCTGTCCCCTGCTTCCGTGCGGATGCGCAGCGGCAGGGTGTTGATGAACAGACCGATCATCGCTTCGATTCCGGGCAACCCAGTCGGACGGCCCGACACGACGTTGCCAAACACGACATCTCGCGTGTGGTTGTATTTTTGCAACACAACGCCCCACGCCGTTTGAAAAATCGTATTGACCGTGATGTTGCGCGCTTGTGCAAACGCACTCAGCTCGGCAGACAGCTCGTTTGGCAACTGAAAGCGATGGGTCGCGTGCGCATACGAATCGGTCGCAGCGGAAGCGGGCAGCGTGACCGCTTTTTCATAGCCGTCCAGATATTGCTGCCAATAGTTGACCGCAAGCGTCTCGTCCTGCTTTTGCAGCCAGCGAATGTAATCGGCGTACGGCGGTACAGCACGCTGTTCAACGTCTGTCGCGCTGGCATAGAAGCCAAACAGTTCCTGAAAGAGCGGAGCCAGCGACCAGCCGTCCAACAGAATATGATGGAAGGTGAAGACGAAGCTCCATTTCTGGTCGGCCAGTCGCAACAAGGCGCCGCGCACCAAAACTTCGGCGCTCAGATCAAAGCCTCTCTCCCGCTGCTCTGTTTTAAATTGCTCGACGAGCGCTTCCGGAGCTTGCTCCTCCCGCAGATCGATGACGGTAAATTCGGGCGGCCGCGACTTCAGCACCACTTGGCGCGGCTCGTCCGTTTTGCGATAGGAAAACACGGTGCGCAGGATTTCATGGCGTTCGGAAAGCCGGTTCAACGCCCACTCCATGCGCTCCGGATCGACATCGCCGCCGATCCGGAAATCAAATTGTTCAGTATAGGCGGAAGATGTCGGATCTACCGCATGGTTGAGCAACATCCCCTTTTGCATCGGGGACAGGCCGTAAATATCTTGGATATTCTCTTTGCGAGTCATGTTCCTGCTCCTTTCCTTCCTAGAAATCCAGATCCAAATCGTCCAAGATGCTCTCCAGCTCATCTTGCCGCAGCGGAGTCACCGAGAAATCGGAAGCTGTCTTTTCTCCGTCCTGACGTGCGCTCAGGAATTGAACGACTTCGTTCGCCGTTTTCGTTAAGATCCCCACCAAGTCGTCGATCTGCTCTGCACGATACAGCGGCTTGGGATATCTGATCTCCAAGGAGACGGCCGAACCGATCTGACTTCCCACAATATCTAGCGCCCAAGCGCTCTCCACATTTGGATCGACGGTCAGCTCGCCCGGCAGTGTCTCAACGGTGATGCCCGCTTCATTGCGGCCGCCTTGGACACCCAGGTAGTTAAAGTTGACGATCGGACGCAATTGATCAAAAAGGGCTCGATCTTCTGGTGCCAAATCGGGAGTCAGCGCTTTTAGAACGCCAAAGCCAAATCCGCGGCGCGGGACGCTGCGCATCGACTCTTTCACCGCTTTTACCATCTCGCCCACTTCCGCATCGGTGCGGAACAAGACCGGATAGTTGCTCGTGAACCAGCCGACCGTCCGACTCACATCGAGTCCGGTCGCAAACTCTTCACGCCCGTGACCTTCGAGGTTGAGCAGCAGTGCAGAAGAGTCGAACCATGTGCACAGACCTTGCGTTAAGACGGAGAGCACAAGGTGCACCGTTTCTGTATGATAAGCGCGGTTCGCATCGCCACAGAGAGCGCCACCCGTTTCGCCGTCGATCGTGCAAGTGACACTTGCCGTCTCAGCGTGGCGGAAAGTCTCTACGCGGTCTTGCAAAGTCTCAGCTTCTGCCGCAGCCGCCACTTCACGCCAATAGAGCAATTCATCTGTTGCGCCTCCGTTTTGTGCCCATTCATGCAAAGACTGGGTCCAGACGGGCAATGGCGTCGTTTTCAGCGGCAGTGGCTGGTCAGGAGTGGCTAACAGGGACACCAAATCCTCCAACAGGGAGTTCCAAGACACGACGTCCACCGCGATGTGATGAATGGCGAGCAGAAGTTTGCCTTCTTCAGCGTTCATCGCAGCCACGACCAGCGGACCATCCGCTAGACCGATCTGACGCTGAACTTCAACCAGCACGTCGCGCAGTTCGTTTTCCGCTAAGCCTGAAGGCAGGTCGGCCAGATGGAACAGCGTTCCTTCTTCTGGCTCACGTAAACGCATGCTACCATCTGTCGCAACGGCAATTCGCAACGCATCATGATGCTGGCAGAGCTTTGTCAATGCGGTCTGAAGCTTGGCTCGATCCAAGCTCGGCACACCTTGGATCAACATCGCTTGTGTGAAGTGATCCGCTCGGGTCTCTTGCTCCAAAAATGCAGATTGGATCACAGTCGGGGCGCAAGGGCCTGTGACCGCGCCTTGTTCCGCTTCCGTTTGGCGCTGAGCTTGCAGGTGTGGGGCCAGCGATTCGACGGTCGGATACTGAAACAGTTCGCCCATCTCGAGGCCGAGTCCAGCCGCTTGTACTTTCGCCACGACTTGGATCGCTTTGATCGAGTCGCCGCCGAGCGCAAAGAAGTTATCGTCGATACCTGGTGTCACGCCGAGCACTCCGGTCCAGATTTCGACCAGCAACGCTTCCTGCTCGTTGCGCGGCTCTCGACGTTCCGCATCGGGGCGCAGCTCAGGTGCTGGCAGTGCGGCTTTGTCGATTTTTCCGTTTTTATTGATTGGCAGGACATCTAAGGTGACGACGAAGGTTGGCACCATATACTCCGGCAGCAGCAGTGACAGCGCTTGACGCAACGCGTCCCCATCGAATGACTGCTCCTGTTCCGGGACGACCCATAAGGTCAAGGTGCGCGCCCCGGTCGCGCTTTCGTAAACGCCAGCACAGACTTCGCGCACCGATTGATGTTTGCGCGCCGCCGCTTCGATCTCCGGCAATTCGATGCGGAATCCTCTCAGCTTCACCTGCTGGTCGCGACGACCGTGATACCTGAGGTAGCCATCTTCACCCCAAGCGACCAAATCGCCCGTCCGATACAAGCGGTCGCCCGCTCGGAACGGATTTTCGACGAAACGTTCAGCTGTGAGCTGTTGCTGGTTCAGATAACCGACCGCGAGCCCGGCACCGCCGATGTAAAGTTCGCCTGGCACGCCGATCGGTTGCAGACGCATCTGATCATCGAGCACATACAGCGTGGTGTTGCCAATCGCTTTGCCGATCGGCAATGCCTCATCGTCACGCAGTTCTTGGATCGGATAATAGGTGGCAAACACCGTCGTCTCGGTCGGACCGTAGACATTGAACAAACGGTTCGGGCCTAGGCGTTCGAACGCTTTCTGCACATGGTGCAACGATGCCGCTTCCCCGCCAAACAGGATCACACGCACACCGTCCAGTGATGCGGGACTTGCATCCACCAACGCATTAAACAGCGCCGTCGTGATGAAAAATACCGAAACGCCATGTCGCGAAATGACCTGACCTAACCGCTTGGGATCGACCACTTCCTGCTTGTTGAGCAGGACCAGACTAGCACCGTTCAACAGCGCTCCGAACAGATCGAATGTCGCACCATCGAATGAATAGTTCGATAACTGCAACAAGACATCTTCTGGCGCGATGGTGAGGTACCCCGCATCGCGCACCACGCGAACCACGCCGTCTTGACGGATCAGCGTGCCTTTCGGAACACCGGTGGAACCAGACGTATACACGATGTACGCGAGGTCTGCTCCGTCCGATTCGATCCCCAGATTGTGATCGGATAACGTAGCGGGCAGTTGGTCGAGACTCAACACGGCAAGTTCCCCGACCTGTCCTTCCAAAACGGTTGCTTCCAGTGCACGATGTGTCACGAGCAGGGCGGCCTTGCTGTCTTTCATCATGTCCTGCAGACGGACGGCCGGATATCCCGTATCGAGCGGAACGTAGTGGCATCCCGCTTTCAGCACGCCGAGGATCGCTGCGATCATGTCAAACGAGCGCTCAAAGAGCAAAGCCACAGCCATGCCCGGTTGTGCTCCTTGTGCAACAATCGCTCTGGCGATCCGATTGCTGAGCGCGTTCAGTTCGGCGTAGCTCATCTTTTGCTCATCCATGAGCAACGCTACCGCTTGTCCCTGCCGCTCCACGATCTCTTCAAACAGCGGCACAATCCCGCGCGCGCCCGGGTAGGCGGTCGCCGTCTCATTCCACTCCTGCAAGAGCAGGTTGCGTTCGCTGTCTGCGATAAACTCCAATTCGCCGAGCGTATGCTTGGGGCTAGCGACGATCGCTTCAAGCAGTGTTTGGAATTGGTGCACCATGCGCTCGATCCGCTGACGGTTGAACAACGACTCCGCATATTCCCATTCGATCAGCAGTCCATCGGCAGTTTCCCGCGCGCTGACCGTCATGTCGAACTTGGAGCTTCCCGATTCGAAGCTGATGAACTGCTCATCATTTCCGGTCAATCCCATGTCGATATTTTGGAGTGCAAAATACACATCGAACAACGGATTGCGTCCCGGAATGCGTTCCGGCTTGATGTCTTCAAGGAGCGATTCATAAGGATAATCCTGATGCTCATAAGCGCCCAAAACGGTGGTTTTCAACTGGCCCAAAAATTCGAGGAACGTGTCCGCTTCCTGCGATGTCGTTCTGATCGGCAGGGTGTTGACAAACATGCCGACCAAGCTTTGGAATTCCATCCGCGTCCGTCCCGAAACGGGCGTGCCGATCACCACATCTCGCTCGTTGCCAAGACGCGCCAAAAGATGATGGAACGCGCCCAGCAAGACCATGAACAGAGTCGCTCCCGACGTTTTCGCCAGTGACTTGAGTTGCAGGGTCAATTCGCTCGGAATCGTATGGAAGACCCGGTCGCCTCGGTAATCGCGCACAGTCGGTCGATGTTGATCGGTCGGCAGATTCAACGTCGGAACGCCCTCTGCAAATTGATCGATCCACCATTGGCGCTGTTTCATAAAACGCGGTTCGGCTTGGCGACCGATCAGCCACTCCACCGCATCCTGATAGCTCATCGTAAGCGGCAGTAACTTCCTGCCCGCCTCTATGGTCATATAGTCGTGAAACAGAACGCCCATCGAAGTTCCGTCCGTCACGATATGATGCATATCGATGGCCAGATAGGACTCGCCATCGTCAAATTCGATAAATCTCGCTCGAATCAAAGGAGCCTTGCTCAAATCGAATGGCCGGACAAACTCTTTCAATTCGTCCTGCACCTGCTCCGTCCGCGCTTTCTGATCGTCCGCTTGGATCACGCGGCGCTCGACTGCGAAATCGACACGGTCATGCACGCGCTGCACGGGCGTTTCACCATCCAGATAAAACGAGGTGCGCAGACTGTCATGTCGCTCGATCAGTTGGTGCAAAATCGCCTCCACCGTAGCCAATTCTGCGCCACCGCTCATCCGCTTCGTTCCCGTCACGTTGTAGCTGAGCGAGGACGGCTGTAAGCTGGCCGTCAGGAAAATGTTGCTCTGTGCCGGGGACAGCGGGAACGGTTCTGCACGGTTCACCGCTGGTGAGGCCGTTTGATCGCGAACCTGCTGGATGGCCGACAAGTTTTTCTCGTCAACGCCAAATTCATCTTTCAGCCGCTGGACGAAGCCGGAGAAAACCGGAGTTCCCATCAGCACCGAAATCGGCAGTTCCACGCCAAACGTGACGTTAATCCCTTGGATGATCCGCAGTCCGGTCACCGAATCGCCGCCCAGCGCGTAATAATCATCGCCCGGCTGAATCTTCGGATACCCGAGCACTTCCGACCAAACCCAGGCCACAAACTGCTCGACTTGGCCTGTAGACGCCTCCCCTTCCGCTAAGCGGGAGGCAGCCGTTTGCGCTTCCGCCCACAGCTGCGCGGGGTCGAGCACCTGCTCCTGTTCGCTTTCAGCATCGCGGGAACGGGTTGCCACCTTTTCCTTCGGCGTTTCATCCCAATAGCGCTGGTTCTTAAACACGCGGGGCGGCAAGGAACAGCGCTTTACCGCCTGTCCTTCGTACAGCGCGTCGAAATGTACATAGGCGCCTTTGACATAGCTTGTGGATAACGCTTCCCATGTGTTCCGCTCGTTGCTCGCTTCAGGTGCGCTCAAAATGGTGAGGAGACGGTTCGCTTCCGCATCTGCTTCTTGATGGGCAACCGCTCCATCAGGCGATAAAAAGAGCGAGAACTTGTCCCCTTGCTTGACGATGCCCGACTCGTTGCTTGCGTCTTGACCGCGGCAAGCCAGCGTCTCGAACAAAGACTCCAACCCAGCGCGCAGTCCCTCCGCATCCTGACAGAGCAAGGCGGCACGAACGGGCTCATGCTCCCGTCCCGTGCTGGCCGTAAAGCATATGTCTTCCAAACGCAGTCCGGCATGCTTGCGCACATGTTGCAGGTAGCGCAGCACCGTCTCGCGCAACAGTTCCTCGGAGCGTGCGGACAAAGGCAGGAGCTGCCATCCCGCACTTCCTGCGCTTCTCGTATCGGCAGGTGCTTCCTCGACAACAACGTGCGCATTCGTTCCCGACAGACTGAACGAGCTGATCCCAGCTCGGCGCGGCGTTTCCCCTGCCTTCCAGTCGGACAGCGCATCTTGGATGTAGACCGGGCTGTTGCAAAAGTCGATCAAGGGATTGGGCTGACTAAAATTGAGGCTGGGCGGCAGTGCTTGCTCCCGAAGTGACAACAGCACTTTGATCAGCGACGCCATGCCTGCTGCGCCGACCGTGTGCCCGATGTTCGTTTTGATCGAGCCGATCGCACAGAATTGGCGCTTTTTGGTGTGTTTCGAAAACGCTCCGGCCAGACCTTTGATTTCGATCGGGTCTCCCAGTTTCGTCCCCGTGCCATGCGTTTCAATATAGGAGATCGTCTCCGGCGGAATCGCGGCCCGCTCCCACGCTTTGGACAGCACATCCTGCTGTGCTCTGGCGTTTGGCGCGGTCATCCCGTTCGAAGCGCCGTCATTGTTCAGCGCCACCCCGCGAATCACACCGTAGATGTGATCGCGGTCGGCCAGCGCTTTTGAAAGCGGCTTGATATAGACGGCCGCCACGCCTTCGCCCCAAGTGGTGCCTTCGGCGCGGTAGTCAAACGCCCGCACGATGAACTGATCGGACTGAATATCGTCCACTCCAAAATTCCCCGGCGTGAGCAACAGGTTGGCCCCGCCGACCAGCGCCGATTCACAGTCCCCTTGTTGAATCGCTTTGATCGCCGAATCCAAAGCGACCAGCGAGGAAGAACAGGCGGTGTCCACGACCAGCGCAGGCCCACGAAGATTTAACAGATAGGAGAGACGGCTGGCCAGCACGCCTGTCCAAGACCCGGTCAGCACGGTGAAATCTGCTTCCGACAAGAAAGACAGGTAGGAATTGACAAGACGGTGCGTATGGTCGTTCCCGATGAACACGCCGATGTCGCGACCCTTTAGCTGTCCGCGATGATAGCCCGCATCTTCGATCGTTTCGATGAGGACTTGGAGCAGCAATCGATGGTACGGGTCCATTTTGACGGCGACACGGGGCGGAATGTTAAAGTATTCGGGGTCGAACTGATCGACCGACTCCAGAAAGCCCGCACGCATAAACTGGGAAGGATCTTCGCCGATGCGACGGCAATCCTCCGATCGGGAAGCAGGAAACTTCCCGATCGAATTGCGGCCGGCGGCGAGGTTTTCCCAGAACTGGTCGGGATTGTCCGCATCGGGAAAGCGGCAGGACAACCCCACCACCGCCATATACTCCGACTCGCGGCCAGACATAGATTGCAGTTCTTTGATATACTCAACCGCCACATCGAGTGCCAAATCTTTTTGTTTCACTTTGGCAAGAAGATAACGTGTTAGCTCTTTCTTGAGGTCAACCTTCTCATTTGCCATCTTCTTTCCTCCCGTTTAGATGAGCTTTGAACTCATCCAAATACTCCGTCCCCTCCAATTCCTGTTCAATCAAGCTCATCAGATCATCCTCGTCCGGCTGATCCGCAGTCGAAGCGGATTCGGTGGAAGTAGATTTGCCCGTTCTTTCGTCGATAAAATCGGCCATCTCTTTCACCGATGGGTAGGAGAAGAGGTCGGAAATATCGACCATCCCCGGGAAGTGTTTGTCGATCAGTTTCAACAGCTGAGTGGTCATCAGCGAGTTGCCGCCCATGTCTTGGAAGCTCGCATAAATGTCGATTTCGTTCAAACCGAGCAGATTGCCGAACGCGTTCCCGAGCAGCACTTGCGTCTCCGTCGGATTCATCGCACCGCGAATCGTGATTTCTCGAATTTCCATCTGCTGCGCATCCGCTCCAGCGGCGACTTCTTGCGGAGCACCGCTCAGCAATTTCCGCAGTTCGGGAGCCAATTGGAACGGCAAGCTTTCGGCAAGTTGCGCGCCCAGTGCGGCGTTTAGCGCAGACGGCAGTACGCGGCGTTGCGGGTTGACGATCGAGTTTTCCAGCCATTTCATACCGGCTTCCACCGAGATCGGGGTGAACGGGCTTTCGTCGAGGAACGCCAGCGCCGCCACAACCGAATCGACGTCTGTGTCGACCGAATGGAACACGGTGTTCTCCCGCTGTTGGTTCAACCCGGCCGACATGCCGAGGTTGTCCCACTCCGGCCAGTTCATCGCCGACACTTGCAAGCCAGCCGATCTGCCGAGGTCGGCCAGAGAGTCGAGGAACGCGTTGGCCGCGCTGTAGTCCCCTTGCCCTTCGCCGCCTGTGACCCCGAGGATCGACGAGAACAGCACCATGAAGCTTTTGCCGTTGTTCGGCAGGATGCGCATCAGGTTCATCGAACCTTCGAGCTTCGGATTTAACACATCATGGTATTGGCGTTCTTCTTTCAGCATGATAAATCCGTCGCCAGCCACGCCTGCAGCATGGAAGATCCCGGCAATCGTGCCGAAGCGGTTTTCGATCTCCTGATGTACCTTTTGGACAGCAACAGCATCGGTCACATCGACCGCTCTGTATTCCAGCGCGCCGAGTCGCGACTGCAAGCGCTGGAGACGGTCGTAGCGTTCGCTCGTTTTCAGGTCTTCGGAGGTGGCTAAAGCGGCCCAGTCCTCAGCAGCTGCGATCTGACTGCGTCCGAGCAGCAACACGTTCGCCTTGCCTTTGTCGGCCAAGAATTCGGCGATCGCCAGACCCAGTCCACCTAAACCGCCGGAAATCACATAGACCCCGTCCGTTTCCAGTTCCAACTCAGAGGTAAGTGCCACACGGTGCGGGCGCATTTCCTCGACGTACACGCCTGTCGTGCGCAGAGCACGCAGCCCGGCGCCTTGGAAGCTTTCGCGGATGACATCAAGTGCGGACACCGCGCCAGAAACATCGAGAATGTCCACGTTCAGATGGCGATATTCCTGACCGATAACCCGGGCCAACGCCGCGGTGGAGGCAGACAACGGCGCAGTTGCAGACTCGCTGCCATCGGCAACATACGCATCACGCACCAACACTTTCAACGTGTTCATCTCTTTCGTCTTGCGCTTGAGCAAACGTCTGCAGAAATGGAACAGCGCATCCACACCGACTTGGCGACGCGCGCGGAACACGTCATCGGAGGTCAACAGCAGATCGCGTTCTTCGTCCTCCATCGTGTACTCGCAGGCGAACAGAATGCGTTTGATCCCGCTCGCTTCGGCGTTGGCCAAAATCGCATCCAAGCCTGCTTCATCGGGCGTGAACGTGCCGCCTGTCTCGTCGGCGAGCGGCGAGAGATAGTAGGTGGTCGCCTCGATGCCCGAAGCGGAAAGCGCCTGTTCCAAGGCGATTGCTCGCTTGCCAGGGGTGGCCAGCAACGCCCACGGACCGTCATAGTCGGTCGCAGTATTGGTGATTTCTCCACGCGGCACCCAAGCCAGTTGCAAGCAGGCGCCCGATTCGTCCGCACTGCCAAGCGTTGAGAAGTCATGCATCCGTTTCGTCGTGTAGTTGCTGATTTGCGCCAACACATTCCCTGCACCGTCCAGCAGATCGACATCGTAGGTCATCGTTTCGCTGTTGGTCTTCTCCGTATGCAGGCGGATGTGCGTATACAGTTCAGTCGTCATCGGCGAGAAGAAGCGCAGTTTTTTGTACATGAACGGCAGGAACGTACCTGTGCTCTGGCTGGTCAGGTTGACCGCATTGTCGAGCACGGAAGGATGCAGATGCATGACATCGAGCTCATGTTGCAAGTTGTCGTGCAATTGCAGACGGGCCAGCGTTTCGGTGCCGATCTGCCAGACGGCACGCGTGGTATCCCAATGCGGGCCAAACGTAAAGACTTCGTTGCTGTTCTTTTCCAAATAGGGATCTAACACCTGATCGGCTTTGCTTTTCAGCGCGGCGAGGTCGGTCACAGCCAGCTCCTGCTGTTGGGCGATCCCCGCTACCCGACCTTCGACATGCGGAATCCAGTCGTTCGAGCCGTGGAGACTTTTCACAGCAAAGGCAAATCCGGTCGTGTTTTTCGTCAGCGTCAAGCGCACCAGCGCCTCCGCTCCGTCTTCCACCACCAAAGGAGCGAGGAAGAACACATCGGTAAACTCCACGCTTTCCGTCCCGAGCGCTTTGGCTGCCGCAAACCGCACCATCTCCAAGTAGCTGGTGCCCGGCAGAACCGCTTTGTTGCCGATACGATGGTCCTTGAGGACCCATTTTTCATTTACGCGGAATGTCGTTTCGTAGCAGATTTCCCCATCCGCACTGGAGACTTGCTGTTCCACCAGCGGATGCAAGGCCACCTGTTGTTGCGGGCGCACTTTGCTAATTTTCGGATTGGCCCAGTATCTGGTTCTTTGCAGCGGGTAGACGGGCGCCGGAATTCTGCGTCGCGCTTCGCCCTGATAGAAGGACTCCCACTTCAAATCGGCCCCTTGGACGTACAGCTTGCAGATCTCGTCCAGAGCGGACAAATCGTTAGAACCTTGTTGCAGATAGGCGGTCAGTTTTTCATTGACCGACTTACTCAGGTTCACACGCTCATGCTTGCTGATCTCGCCTGCTTCGCGATGCTCTTTCTTCTCGCTGACGATTCGATAATAGCCGCTGTACACGCCTTCGATCGCGGTGGTCGCACTGTCCGTAGCGAGCAATTGCGCCAAGCGGTGGCGCAATTCTGCTTTCGTCTCCGCCACGATGAGGGTGCGATATTCATAATGGCCGCGGCCGATGTTGCTCGTATAGCTGAGGTCTGCTACGTTCCACTCATCGCCTTCGACAAATTGAGCATAGCGTTGTAGGTAGTCCTGCATGACCTCTTCATTTTTGGCGCTGATGGTCAGGCAATAGCGAGGCTGTTTTGCTTCCGCCACCTGAGCTTGCGGCGGCTCTTCGATCACCATGTGACAGTTGGTGCGGCTAAAGCCGAAGGAGCTGAGCGCAGCACGGCGCGGCGTGCCATCGGTGACCCACGGTTGCAGGACATCGTTGACGTAGAGCGGGCTTTCCGGGAAATTGATGTACGGATTTGGCGTCGCGAAATTGATCGTCGGCGCCATCTGTTTGTGTTCGATCGATTTGATGACTTTGATCAGCGAAGCGACACCGGACGCCCCGACCATATGTCCTGTGTTTGTTTTCAAGGAACCGACCGCACAGAACTGTTTGCGTGCCGTATAGCGGCGGAATGCACTGCTCAACCCTTTGACTTCAATCGGGTCGCCGAGCACCGTCCCCGTGCCGTGCGCTTCAATATAAGAGATCGATTCCGGAGGAATGCCCGCCTTCTTCCAAGCATCGATGATGACAGCCTCCTGCGTTTCCGCCTTCGGAGCCGTGATGCTGCTGGAGGCGCCGTCATTGTTGATCGCGCTCCCTTTGATGATCGCCCGAATGTGGTCGCCATCGGCGATCGCCTGTTGCAGCGGCTTGAGCACGACCAGCCCGACACCTTCTCCCCAGACGGTGCCGTTCGCTTTCGCATCGAACGTGCGGATTTTGCTATCGCCCGACTCCACATCGCCCATGCTCGCGCCGCCTTCGAGATAACGGGCTTTCATCTCCCCGTTGACCGACAAGTTCACACCGCCTGCGATCGCGATTTCACAATCGCCTGCCACCAGCGCCTGCGCCGCCAGATGCACGCTGATCAAGCCTGCGGAGCAGGCGGTGTCGATCATCATGCACGGCGCTTTAAAATCGAAGAGATGCGAGATACGGCTGGCGATCAGGCTTTCCCACGACCCGGTCAACTGCATCGGATGCTTCTCCGAGCTCTGGCGATAGTACGGGTAGTTCGTATTGTCCTTCCCGATGTAGACGGCCGTCCGGCTGCCTACCAACGCGTCGCCGCCGTAGCCCGCGTCCTCCATCGCCTCCCAAGCTACCTCTAACGCCATGCGGTGCTGGGGGTCCATATAGTGCGCTTCTGTCGGCGGAATGCCGAAGAACGCCGCATCAAATTTATCAATCTCGTCCAGATAGCCTGCCTTCGCGTGAATGTGCGGGAGATCTTCCGGCTTGATCGCATTGCCCAGAATAAATTCTGCAAAATAGGGGTTGGACAGCACGTGCGCACTGTCTTTCACCCGGTCGGCAGGAAATTCCCGAATGCAGTTCTCCCCATCACGCAACAGTTGCCAAAATTCTTCTGCGTCCTTCGCTCTGGGGAAGCGGCCTGCCATCCCGATGATCGCGATGTCCTTATTGCCCGCCGCTTCTGCTTCGGCCAGATCCAAAAGGAGACTCTTCGCCTCTTCTTTTGACAATTGCTGATTGGCGACCTGAGTCAAAATGTACTTTTTCAGTTGTGCTGTCACTTACCCCGACCCCTTTCCAAAGATAGTCTGTCGGCAGATTCTTCCACCGTCAATTCGCCCCGCAATACCAGCTCGAGCAGTTCGTCCAAGTCGTCCGCCGATACGTCACCGCTGGTTTCTGCCACTGCAACCTCTTCCACAGCTTCCACTGGGACAGTCTGCGCTCGCACGTAGGCCGCCTGCTCGCGGATGGTCGTGTGGTTAAAGAGATCGGCGATGTGCATGACGCCCGGATAGAGCAGTTCGTACTCTCTGAACAGTTGCGAAGCTAACAGCGAGTTGCCGCCGAGACTGTCAAATCCCTCATCCGCATCCAATTCATTCATCGCGAGCGTTCTCGCCCACAGATCAGCCACCGCGAGATCGATCTCATCCGGTTCGGCCACGCCGAGCAGCGTGACCTTTTTCGATTGATTGGCAACAGACCCTTTGCGCGATTCGGGCTGTCTGGCCCGCTCGTTTACCGTGTCTTGCTTGCGAAGTTTCTGACCTGGCATCAGCACAGCAGGCAGTGGTTCCCCGTTCCACAGCGCACGCTCCAAAAGCCCGAGCGCCTCGTGGCTGTCAAGCGGGGCAAAGGTCTGACTTTGGTCAACCGCGCCCATCCGCGCTGCAATTCCCGTCTCGCGCCAAGCTGGCCACTGTAAACTGAGCCCTGGCAAGCCGATCCCCTGTCGGTAGGTGGCGAGCGCGTCCAGAAACAGGTTGGCCGCCGTATAATCTCCTTGGCCGGGATACAGCTCCAAGGACGAAATGCTGGAAAAGACGATAAAGAAGTCGAGTTGGTCTTGCAAAGTGGCCAGATGCAGATTGACTGCGCCGTCCGCCTTCGGTGCGTAGACATTGAAGAACGTCTCTTCTTGCTTTTGCAACAGGAAACCGTCTCCCGCCCGACCTGCAAGGTGGAAAATTCCGCGAATCGGCCCGTGTGCGGCACGAAGCTCACGCAGCGTTGCCGCAACTTGGGCACCGTCCTCAATCTGCACCGCCCGAACGTCGAGCACGTCCAATCGTTGCTCCAGCTTGAGCCAGCTTTCATAACGGAGACTTGTTTGTCGGTCGTCCGAAGAGGCGGCCAGTTGCTCCCACATCTCACGCGGCGGAACCTGCTGTTGGCCGAACAACACCACGCGACGTGCACCGTGACGAGTCAGGAGCTCCGCAACTTCCGTGCCCAGTCCGCCCGTTCCTCCGCTGATCACATAGACCCCATCACCTGGGACAGCGTCATCTGGTGCTTTCGCGGGGAGCGGGCTCTCGATCAGGACAGGCTCATAGGCCAGATCGTTTCGGTAGGCGACAAAAGCGGGTCGTGCCCGATCGGCCATTTCTCCGAGCAAGCACTCGATCGAGTTGCTGCCATCGTGATCGATGCATCGCATCCCGTCCGATTGAAACTCCAAACTGCCGACACGCCACAGCCCGCCGAGCGCAGTTTGTCCTGGATGGATGTGCTGGTCATGCTCTGCTACCGACCAGCCCCGATACGTGAGGACGACAAGACCTGCCTTGGTCCGCTGTTTCGCAAGCGACCACGCTTTCACAAACCGGAAGCCTTGCAAAATCGCCTCATTCGTTTCCACCTGCCAAGCTTCCGCATCCTGCCCGATGCTTGCGGTCGGCTCCCACATAAAGATGGCAAGCGCCAAGTCCTCTGAGGCCACTGCGTTCAGCGCATCGCTCCAGTTCGCCACACCTGCGTTCAGCTCGATCACCTTGCGCCCTTGGTTGCGCAGTGCATCGGCCAAGGCGTCAGATGTGCTCGATTTTTTCCCTGCGATGGCTACCGCGCCGGGAGGAAGCTCGCGTTGCGTCGGCAACTCATACGGACGGAAGCTTTGCGCATAGCCGTACTGTCCGGCGATGTCGGCGCGTTGTAGGGCCTGAGAAGCCGATTTGATGCAATAGTTTTTGACTTCCACAACGAGCGAGCCTTGCGCGTCATAGAGCGCAATATCGAAGCTGTGAATCTTCGAACCTTGCGTGCCACCCGTCTTCTTCATGTGCGCGAACAGATGGGTCGGCAACTGTCTGTGAATCAACAGCTCGCCATAGGACAGCGGCAGGTACAGCTCTTTTTCATCCATGAGATGGTTGACCGAATTGACGCTGAGATCCATCAGCGCTGGATGCAGATGATACACATCCCCTTCGGTGCGGTACTCTTTCGGCAGATGGAGTTCGACCAGGTATTGCGCCGCCTGTTCGTCCCGCCAACCGCCGACACAGGAGCCAGACCAGCGTTCACCGACGATCAAGCCGCGATCCATATTTTCCGCTGCGTTCGTGTCGATCGGGTGGTGCAGTTCCACGTTCAGCGCTTGCAGATCGATCTGATCGGGTCCGCTTGGCGAATTGCCTGCCTCTTGGAACACGCCTTCCGCATGCACCGCCCACTGCCCGTCTGCTGACAGGCTGGCAAAGCGCAACCGCGTCTGACCGTCTTCGTCCTCCGCCAACAAATGCAGTTCTTTTGTCATGCCATCCCGCACGGTAAAAGGTTGCAGGAAGGTGATATCGCGAAAACGCAAACCTTCTGCGCCGTGGAACTGGTTTGCCCATTCCACCATCATCTCGACCAGCGCGGTGCCCGGCAATAACCCGACGCCTTGCACGCGATGTTCTGCCAACTCCCAGAACGACTCACAGCTGAAAGTCTGACAGTAGACGGTATGTCCGAGCGTCTTCGCGCGCGGTGCGCCAAGCAGTGGATGTGCGTGCCCTTCGTCTTCCTGTGCCACCTGATCGGCTTCGACCCAGCAACGCCGATGTTGGAACGGATAGGTCGGAAGCGGAATGCGCCGCGCGTTCAACCCTTTGGTCAAACGATCCCATGGCAGGTCTGCGCCTGCCGTGTAGAGCTCGCCCCAGCGATCCAAAATGTCTACGGTCATCTGACCGCCCGCTTGGCTGACCAATTCGAACGCTTCAGTGCCCAATTGTTCCCGTTCGTTTTCGGTCAAATCGGACGGGCGGCGACGTTTCGCTTCGCTTTCGATGATGCGATGCGCTCCGTACCAGATGGCCGCCTCCTCTGCCGCCCCTGTCCCGAGTGCGGCAACAAGCCCCAATGCGTGGCACAACTGCTCGCGCGTCTCGAAGCGAATCGCGGCGCGGATGTGATGATGCAGGCGACCGCGCGCCGCTGTGAAGACCGCATCGGCCAAATTCACGTTCGGATCACGCAACCGCTTCTGATAGTCGGCTGCCAAGCTCCGCAACGCCTCATGCGTTTTGGCGCTCAACGGGAGCAAGAGCGGTGCACTCAGCGCGCCGGACACACGGTTCGGCTCAACGGGAGCCGATTCGACAACCAGATGACAGTTCGTGCCGCTCAGACCGAAGCTGTTGATCCCCGCGCGCAATACTTCGGACGGATCGTGCGACCACGCAGTCGTCCTGTCGTTCACATAGACCGGAGAGTCAACAAATTGGATGTTGCGGTTGGGCACCTGAAAGTTGAGGCTGGCGGGCAACACTCTGTTTTTCATCGCCAGCACCAACTTCGCCATGCCCCCGAGTCCGGCCGCGTTGTCCATGTGTCCGATGTTGCTTTTTAAGGAACCGACCGCACAAAATTGCTTTTTATCTGTAAACTGCCGCAATGCCTGACGAATGCCGCTGATTTCGATCGGATCACCCAGTCGGGTCGCCGTGCCGTGCGCTTCGATATAGCTCAACTGCTCGGCTGAGATCCCAGCATCGTCGAGTGCGCGGGCGATCAGATCCTTTTGCGCCTCCGAGTTCGGTGCGGTGATGCCATTGGAAGCGCCATCCTGATTGGCAGCCCCGCCCAAAATGACAGCCCGAATCGTATCGCCATCGCGCTTGGCCGCCGACAGCGACTTCAGCACGAAGGCAAAAGAGCCTTCTGCGGTGATCGTCCCATCACTTTTGTCGTCAAACGTCCGCGTGTGGCCGTCTTCCGAGTGAATGTCCTGAATGTCGCGTATGCCAAATCCGCTTTTGCCATCATTGAGCAAGGGCAGCACTTGCGTTTTCACCGCGCCTACGACCGCCATCGAGCAGTCGCCGTTGCGAATGGCGCGGCAAGCGAGATACATCGCCATCAAGCCGGAGGAACAGGCCGTATCGACCAACAGCGCAGGTCCGCGCAAATCCAAATGGTACGCGAGACGGCTGGCGATGATCGATTTCACATTGCCCGCCACCGAGATTTCAGGTGCATTCGGCGCCAAGACGTTGAGCAACTGGCGGTAATCTTCACCGAAATCGTAGGAATAGCCGACAAAGGTCCCCGTGTCCGAACCTCTGATCTCCGCTCCGGCATAGCCGGAGTCTTCCAGCGCTTTCCATGCCGTCTCCAACAGAATCCGTTGGTTGGGGTCCATGAAGTTCGCCTCTTGTTGCGAGAGGCCGAAGAAGTTCGCATCAAAGCCAGCAATATCTTGCAGATAGGTCGAGCGCAGGTACAAGTCCTCCTGAATCGGCAGTTTGATACCTTTTGCCTGCAAGAACGCATCGAGATCGATGCGCCGCTCGGCTGGGAGGTCGCGCACTCCTTCCCGCTCTCCGGTCAAAAGTCCCCAGAATTCTTCGAGGCTTTCGGCAGGACCGACCCGGCCATCCATGCCGATAATGGCGACGGCGTGCTCGTCCGTGTCGGGCGGCTCAGCAGCAGGTGCCTGTTCCTCGTCCTGCTCCTCATCCTCCCAATCGTCAAGGATCAGGTCGTCAAGTTTAAGCGTAGGACGATCCATTATCGTCCCCCCTCCACCACTTCCAGATGCTCAGGGAACAGTTCCTCGGTGCCACTTTGCTTGACGATGCGCTGTAAGCGATACGCTTGATCTTGCAGCGGTGTACCTTTCGTCTGAAAAATGGTTTTCAGCAAAGCGAAAGCCCGCACCATCTCGGCCGTTTCCGGGAGGCGCTTTTCCTGTTCGATCTTTTCATGGAGCGCTTGAATCTCTTTATAGGGTTGAACCACTCCTGTTTGGTATGCCGCCTCATCCCAGTTGAGATTGCGCGTGCTCACCGCAGCGCCAAGGCACAGACCGACTGCGTTCGGCGCTTGCAGAATGCTCTCGCGAATCTTCGCTTCCTGAGCCACCCAGTCCGCACGATCCGCTTCCTGATCGTACGTAAAGGCGCTCGCTTCCGGCACCGTTTGCAAAACCAGCTTTTTCAAGACGGTGCCAGGGCCCATTTCGAGCCAGTTGCGCACGCCTTGCGCCGACAGTTGATCGAGTACGGAGGTCCAGCGCACAGGCGCGGTCAGTTGGCTGACCAGTGCTGCTTTCACATCATCTTGCGCCGTGTACAGGCGGCCTTCCTGTCCATTCATCACCGGGATCGCCATCGTACCGAGCGTGACCGACTGCAACACATTGGCCAGCGCTTCGGATGCGTCCGCCATATAGCGGCTATGGAACGGCCCGCTCACGTTCAGTGCGACCACTCTTGCGCCCAATGCTTCCAACTGCTCACCTGCAAGGGCGAGACCCGCTTTGCTTCCCGACAAGATCGTTTGCGTCGGGGAGTTGTAGTTGGCGACCTGCACATCGTGGCCGGCACCATCCAGCGCCGCAACCACCGTTTCGACCAGCTCGCCCTTAATCCGCGTCACCGCCGACATGCTCGCCGTCCCGCCAGCATTGCAGGAAGACATCGCTTCACCGCGGGCGCGCGCGATCCGCACGCCGTCTGCAAACTGAAACACACCTGCTGCCGTCAAAGCTGACAGTTCACCGATGCTGTGTCCCGCCAGATAATCGAGCTTGATGCCCGTCTCTTTTTGGAACACTTCAAACATGGCGACGCTCGATGTCAACAAAGCCACCTGCGTGTTTTCTGTCTGATTGAGCTGTAGGGCCGGCCCTCCTAAGCAGAGAGCGGCCAGATCAAAGCCCAGAATCTCCGAAGCTTCCGCAAAACGCTGGCGAACCGATTCGTGATTTTCAATCCAAAATTTCCCCATGC
This sequence comes from Tumebacillus algifaecis, assembly GCF_002243515.1. Lineage (NCBI taxonomy): Bacteria > Bacillati > Bacillota > Bacilli > Caryophanales > Alicyclobacillaceae > Tumebacillus > Tumebacillus algifaecis. Next base: position 606,804 of record NZ_CP022657.1, on the reverse strand, counting down.
CGACAAATTGAGACGCTTGTCCCGGAAACATCGCGACGATTTTATTCATAAGGTTGCCCCTCCCGTATTCAGTAGCTATTCTCTTCACATACTTGCCACAAGCTTGAGCAGTTTCTTAAACCGCATCAAATGGTTCCGCAGTGCGGAGCCTGATAAGCGACCGCTGTATTCGATGGTCAAGCGGACACTTCCATCGCTTTCTTCCGCAAACAGGTAAAAATCTAATTTTCTCAGCACTCGGCGGCTATCCAAGCCGCGCTCATACGCAAAGCCGACTCGTGCGAATCCATCCGTATTCACCGTCAGATTGAGCGTCCGAAGCGGTTGGAAATCGCGCAGTTTAGGCAGCGATGCCGCAAAACCGCTGAAGACTTGAGCCAGTTCCATATCCCCTGCAAACTTGAAATCGACGCGAGCGATTTGCTCAGCATCTCCCAACAGCCAGATCGGAATCTGGTCTTGCTGCAAACTTTTTTGCAGATACAGGGCGAACAGAGCTTGCAACGTCTCGGCAAAATCCAGTCGATACGTAGCGCCCAACTCGCCGATCGCCATTCTCAACTCTGGTCGGAGCATGACCTCGATCAGTTTTTTCTCATCCTGTTCCGCATCGAACCAAGCGTCAGAGAGCGGCAGCAAACCGATGCTTTCGGCCGAGTCGTCACGGGTCGCCCCTTCGATGAACGCCTTCAGCTTCGCGATGGTCGGCAGTGCGAACAGATCGGGTACGGTCAGCACGCCGGGGAACTCTTTTTCCAGTTCTGCGTACAACAGCACCAGGCTGAACGAGTTGCCTCCGACATCAAAGAATCGGTCATGGAATCCGATCGGACGATCCCCGAGCAGCTTTTTCCAAATGTTCAGCAGGATCAGATCGAGTTCTCCACCCGCTTCTCGAACTGGCGCTTCCGCAAGTCCGATCTGTAAAGCGGGCAGGGCCTGACGGTTGACTTTCCCATTCAGCGTGAGCGGAATGGCGGGGAGTTCGACCAAGAACTCAGAGACCATATAAACGGGCAAGCGATCAGCCAACCAAGCTTTTAGCTCGCTCTCCGTGACAGACACGTCAGGGGTGCGCTGATAATAAGAGACTAAAACCTGGTTGCCCGGACTTAGCTCGCGGATGGCCACGGCCGCATTCATGACTGCCGGGTGCAGGCGCAGCACCTCTTCGATCTCGCCCAGTTCGATGCGGAATCCACGCAGCTTGATCTGATCATCGCCACGTCCCAAACATTCCAACTCACCGTTTTTCCACCTTGCCCGATCGCCAGTGTGATACATTCTGCCTCCGGAGAACAGGTCGGTGACAAACCGTTCGCTCGTCAGTCCCGGATTGGCAACATATCCGCGCGCAACTCCCGCTCCGCCGATCCAGAGATCTCCTTCAATCCCCGGCGGGGCTAACTGCCCGAACGGATCGAGCACATAGACGTTCGTCCCGCAGATCGGCAGGCCGATCGTGACCTCCTTGGAAGCGGTCAACTCCTTGCAAGTCGACCAGATGCACGTTTCGGTCGGCCCGTACACGTTGAAAATTCGCAACGACTCATGCGATTGCAACAGCGGTAACAGGTGGACCGGGAACGCTTCTCCGCCCACGATCAGCATGTGTAGGGCGGCGAGCGTTTCCTTGGCGGCCTCCTGATCGGCGCACAGCAAGCGCAAGCGCGTCGGCGTCATCTGGAGGCATTCGACCCGCCCTTCGCGCACCAAGCGCAAGATGCTGGCCGGATTGGCCATATCGCTTTCATCAGCCAGCACGATGCAACCGCCCTGTGCGAGGCACAACAGCGTTTCCAGCAAAAAGATGTCGAACGAAGGAGTGGTGAGGCACGCAGTTCTTTGCCCCGCCGGCCAATCGAGCGCCTGTGCCATCCCCCGAATAAAGTTGGCCAACGCTCCTTGTTCCAACTCGACCCCTTTCGGTCGCCCCGTCGAACCGGACGTAAAGATCACATAGGCGAGGTGATGCGGCTCAACCGCTTCGGGGAGCGTCTCGCCCACAGCAACGGTGTCGATCGTGGCAGGATCAAGAATCGGCAAGCCGAACTCAAAGCGCCCGATGTGTTCCGCTTCGCCTACGATCAGCTTGGCTCCACTGTGCTCGACCATATAGCGCAGTCGATCTTCGGGGAAGGTCGGGTCGAGCGGCACCCATGCACAGCCGATGCGCAAGGCGGCGAGCATCGACGCGATCAAGTCTGGATTGCGCGGGAGCAACAGCCCAAAGCGATCGCCCGGCTTCAAGCCCAGCTTGACCATGTGACTCGCTACCACCTGCGCCCGTTCTTCCAGTCCTGCGAACGTGATCTCTTGCCCCTGATACCAGATGGCCGGTTGATCGAAATGCTGTTTCATCGATTCAGCTAATCGTGCATGTGCCGTTTCTCCCGCATCACTGCCCTGCGGACCACGTCCCAGCGTCAACAATTCGCGCTCTTCTGCCTCGCGAAGCAGGGTATAGCTTCCCAAGGGGCGACGCGGATCGCTTAGAAGTTGCTGCAGGAAGTCCTGAAAACGCTCAGCCCAGTCTTCCACGCGCGATTGGGAGAATAACGGCGACGCATAGTTCAAGCGGCATTGTAGTTTCCCATCATTCTCGAACATATCGAGATACAGATCGAATTGAGCGTGTCGGATCGGAAATCTCCCGATGACTCCGCGGACGTCTCCGAAGTCGATCATGCGCTGCTCATCATTTTCATAATTGAACATCACATCGAACAGCGGGTTGCGGCTCAAATCCCGTTCCAGCTTCAGTCCGTCTAACAGCAGATCGAGCGGATAGTCAGAATGAGCGTACGTACCTAGGCATACGTCCTTCGTATTGGCTAGATAATCGACGAAGGAACGGGATCGCTCCGGCTTCATTCTCAGCACGAGCGTCTGGGTGCACATCCCGAGCGTTTGGTTAAAGTCTCCGATCGCACGACGATTCCACGGGACACCGATGCATAGATCCGATTGATGGGCGAGGCGTCCCAAAAATGCTGTCCAAGCGGAGATCAGCACCATAAAGGTCGTGCTCTCATGTCCCTTTGCCACCGCTTTGACTTTCGAAAGCAGATCGGCACCCACCGTGAAGTAGCTGGTGGCTCCTGTAAATTCGTTTACTTCCGGCCGGGCCGCATCATGCGGGAAGTTCAAAGCGGGTGGCAACGGCTGTAATTGGTTGAGCCACCACTCGCGCTGTACCTCAGCTTCTCGACTCGTCAAAAACGTTTGTTCCCGGCGCACAAAATCCCGATATGACAGCGAAGGTGCGCTTTGGATACTGCCTTGTTTGTATACATCCGATACGTCTTTCAGCAAAAGATTCAACGATACGCCGTCTGCGATGATGTGGTGAATGCTCAGCGTAAATTGCTGACGTCCTTCGCGATCGGTGGCCAGTCCAAACCGCCAGAGCGGTGCTTTCGAGAGATCGAACGGGCGTCTGAAGAAAGCGTCGAACCGTTCCTGATCGCCCTCGACTCGCAGATCTACGCAGATGTGTTCCGCTTCGACATGGTCAGCAATCTGATGCACCACCTGCGCACCTTCTACCCGATACGCACTGCGCAGCATTTCGTGGTGGCTTGCGACCACACGGAAGGCGTTTTTCAGGCGCTCCAGGTCTACCGCCCCATCCAGATCGAACGTGCCGCGAATTTGGTGGGCCTCATTTCCACCTTCGAGAAAGGACATAAAGTACATTCTGCGCTCATCGGAAGCAAGTTCGAACTGCTCGGGCAACTCAGCTTGCGGCTCTGGTGTCGCGACCGCTTGGCGTTCCAAAACGGACGGGTCCGCGCCGAGGGCAAGCAAAAGATTTTCAAGCTGGGCCAACTTGCGGTAAATGTCCTCCAGTACCCCTTCCGAAGCAACGACTTCAGCTGTCAGAGCCGGAACGACAGCAGTGGTCGGGGCCGGAACGATAGCAGCGGTCGGAGCCGGAGCGACAACCTGATGGACCGCGATGTAGTCGGCCGCTTTTTCAACGGTGTTCAGTTCGCTAAAGAATGTGTTAAGCGTGATATCGACGCTGTACTCTTTTGCGATGAATTTTCTGATCTCGACAAGCATCAGCGAGTCGATCCCCAGCGAGAACAAACTCTGTGCATCGGGGATTTCGTCAGTAGCGACGCCTGTCACTTCGCCAATCTTCCTCTTGAGTTGGTCAACGATGCCACCGCTGTCATCACCTGCAACTTGATCGATCTGTACAGGCTGTTCGACCAAAACGGCCTCGGCCTCCACCGTGACGGCAACCTCCTCGAACACCTGCGAAACGACCGGAGTGTCGGGGAACCAGACGCGCTTGCGGTCATAAGACGTATGCGGCAAATCTTTGATCCGCACCGTTTCTTGGCCGTACAGAGCTTCCAAGCGTACAGTCACGCCGCGCTCCCACAAGCGTCCGATGCTTTCATAGAATGGTTTCCAAGCTGGCTGGGTTTTCCGCAAGCTTGGTAGGAACAGCATGTCTTCCTGCTCGTAGTTTTGGGCGGCCAATCCGCAAAGCGTGGCCATGCCTCCGAGTTCCACAAACACCTGTGCTCCGGCATCTGCCGCCACTTTCAAAGCGGTGGAAAATTGAACGGTCTCGACGAGATGGGCCGCCCAGTAGGCAGCGTCCAATCGTTTCCCCTCTGGAACAAAGTCGCCAAAGACGGACGAGATAAATCGCTTTGACGGAGCGTTCAGCTGGAGCTTGGAAATTTCAGCTTCAAATTGTCGCGCCTGATCTCGCATCAGCACGGAGTGGAACGGGTGCGACACGGCGAGCTGTTCGACAAAGCAGCGTGCGTTGCGTGCCTTGGTAACCAACTGATCGATGCTGTCTTTCCCGCCTGAGACGGTCACATTATGCGGTGCATTGACCGCCGCGACCGACACATCGTCAAACTCTTTGATCAGTTCGCGAACTTGATCCTCACCCGCCAAGATCCCGATCATCCGCCCGACGGCGGGGGTGCGATCCATCACATTCGCCCGAGCGGCGACCATGTGTACCGCATCTTCAAGGCTCATCACTCCGTCTACACAAGCGGCCGCATATTCACCGATGCTATGACCGATCAGCAGGTCAGGAGTCAAGCCGAGCGATTCCCAGAAATGAGCCAAGGCGATCTGGATCGAAAAGATCAAAGGCTGACTGTACAGCGGACGCTGAAGATCGATCTCTTCGTTCCCATAGAGCAGATCGAGTATCGATGCACCGATTGCTGGACGGAATGCCGCGTCTAACTCTTGAAGCTTCGTTCTGAAAACGGGAGCTTCTTCGAACAGGCCGCGCGCCATGCCGTGATAGTGTGACCCTTGCCCGGTGAACAGGAAGACCAAGGGGCGGCGCCCAGTCACAGCGTCCACGCCGACAGGGTCATTCGAATTCGCCAAGCTCTGCAGGCGCTTTTTCAGCTCCTCGTAATCGGTTACCGACAGCGCCAGTCGACGCTGCAAGGAGGCCCGTCCTGTGTTCAGCTGTTGGCTAAGCTCCTCGATGCTTGCTGTAGGATGTTGCGACCATGCTTCCAGATCGCGCACGTACTGGCGCAAAGAAGCTTCTGTGCGGGTGGAAAGGGTGATCAGATGCGCCTCGCGGTTGGACGGGACAACGGTCTGAGCTTGATGTGCCGCCGTGCCCTCCACGATCAGATGCGCGTTGGTGCCGCTGATGCTGAAGCCACTGATTCCGGCCCGGTAGACACCCTCTCTCGGTTCCCATTCGATCGAACGATCGACGACCTCCACCTGATGTTTGCCCCAGGCGATCAACGGGTTCCCTTTGCGGAAGTGCAGGTTGGCCGGAATCCGACCATGACGCATCGCGAGTAAAATTTTACAGATCCCAGCCATTCCGGCTGCCGTCTCCAAATGGCCGAGGTTTGATTTGACGCTTCCTAAATAGAGCGGACGGTTGCGACCTGCGAACACTTCCGCTAAGGCGTTAACCTCCTGCGGATCACCAATTTTGGTGCCAGAACCGTGACCTTCCACATAATCGATATCATGCGGCTCCAACCCGGCGTCGGTTAGCGCCTGACGAATCACCTTTTGTTGAGCCAGACCGTTCGGCACGGTCAGACCGCCGCTATGACCATTGTGGTTGACCGCTCCGCCGCGAATCACGCCCCAAATTTGATCGCCATCCCGCTTGGCATCTTCCAAGCGCTTCAGGATGAGGACCGCACTGCCCTCACTGCGGATGTAGCCATCTGCCGCTTCGTCAAAGCTACGGCAGCGCCCCGATTCTGCTAGCGCCTGTAGACTGGTGAAACTTGCATGTGCTTCCGCTCGCAAAATGATGTTCACCGCACCTGCCAAGGCCAGATCACAAGCACCTGCCCGCAGTTGCATCATCCCTTGATGAAGGGCGACCAACGAGGAGGAGCAGGCCGTATCGACCGCCATACTGGGACCTTGGAATCCGAATGTATAAGAGAGGCGCCCTGCCGCGCTGTTCAACATATTGCCAGTAAAAATGTACGGACCGGGTGGATGACCTAAATCGCGCCCAACCTGTAGATAATCGCTACCTGCGATCCCGATAAACACGCCCGTCTGACTGCCCGCCAAAGACTTTGGATCACGTCCTGAGTCTTCTAACGCTTCCCAGGACAGCTCAAGCAAGAGACGCTGTTGCGGGTCTAACGCTTCCGCCTCCTTAGCTGAGATTCCAAAGAACAAGGAGTCGAACTGATCGACTTGGTCGAGATAGCCACCCATTTGTGTCGATAGTTTAGCCGAAGCCGAGCGGTCGTTTTTCCAGCGACCTTGCGGAATTTCCCGGACCGGATCGATGCTTTCGTCGAGCAACTTCCAGTACGCATCGGGCGAATTGGCACCGCCCGGAAAACGGCATGCCATCCCGACAATCGCGACATCTCCGTTCGTCGAATCCACCTTGCGCTTTTCTGCCGCTTTCGGTTCAAGCGCCGCTTCTTCTTTCTGCTGCAAAAGTTCGGCAAACACGCGGATGCTCGGGTAATCTAACGCTGCCGTACTGGTCAACGCGACCCCGACCCGTTTCTCCAGCCGTTCCTGCAACATGAGCAGTTGGACGGAGCTGAGGCCAAGATCGAAAAAGCCAGTTTCCACATCGACGACAGCCGTACCTAGTAAACTCTCCACTTCTGTGCGCACGATCGTCAGCAATTCATCGGCGCGGTGCGACGCCGCCAATCCCGTTTGCGCTTCCTTGACCGTCTCGTCTGTGCGCTGTTCCGGCATCTCTTCATCGACCGTGCTGCCTTTGATCTGTTGGATCAGGGCGTCGAATTTACCATTCCGATAGTCTTGAATCAGATTGAAACGCTGGACTTTTCCGCTGGTCGTCTTCGGGATCGAACTGACCGGAAGAACGTGTGCGACTCGCAATCCGACGCCATTTAGCACAAGTTGGCTAACCGTCTCGATGATGGGTAGAAAACCATCCAACTGCTTTTTGTAATAGACGAACACGACCAAATCTTCCGTCCCCGTCTCAGGATTCGGGACACCGCAGGCGATATATTTGTTTAACTCTTCCTCCCCGATACCCTGTAAGATCACATTCTCAATATCATAGGGGAAATAATTGACGCCCCCGATGATGATGACCTCTTTGACACGTCCAACAAACACCAACCTGCCATCATGCATGAAGCCTAAATCTTGCGTATTCAGCCAGCCGTCCGCCGACAAAACGTTTCGGGTCGCTTCGAGATTGTGATGGTAGCCGGAAGTGATGCTAGCACCTCTGATCTCAATATTTCCTACGATGCCTTCCCCAAGCGGTCTGCGCTCAGCGTCTGTAATGCGCACTTCGGTTTGCGTGACCGGATAGCCGCAATCGACGATCTCCATCGACTCGGGAGAACCTGGTGCAACAAATCGGATCTCCTGCCCGATCGCAAGTTGAGTTCGATCCACCGTATAGGATTGGATGCCTTGCTCTCTTTTGCAGGCTGATACCACCAGCGTCGCTTCAGCCAGACCGTAACCCGGCCTGATCGTCGAGTCGGCCAACCCCCATGCGCTTAACGTTTGGGTGAAATCTTCGCAAATCGAGGCGGAGATAGGTTCCGCACCATTGATGATCACCTTCACACACCGCAAGTCCCACGCCTCAGCCTGCGCGACTTTCGATTTGAAGCGTTTGAGGAAATGGCGATACCCAAAATTCGGTGAGCCCAGCACGTTGGCCTGATACTTGTGAACCGAGCTAATCCAGTAGGTAGGATTCCAAATAAAGGTGTTTGTCGGCATGATGTTTTGATCGACACCGAGGACGATCGGCGCCAGATGGAAAAAGATCATCCCAAAATCGTGGGTCAACGGCATCCAACTTAAAAACGTATCGGTCTGCTCGATTTCGAAAATCTCCAGCAGGTCCTTGATGTTCGCAAGTAAGTTTTGATGAGTGAGCACGACCCCTTTGGGTTGCCCGGTCGAGCCTGATGAAAATTGGATAAAAGCGATATCTTGGGGACCTGGCTTGTGGAAGCGCGGCTCCCGGTCCAGCACGTCCACCCGCTCCGGATAAAACAGACGCGCCGACATGGCGTTCCCAACGTCAACACTCCGATTTTGGGCCGCGTATGCCTCCAATTTGCCTGGTATCTTGTCACAGTCTGTGGCGATCCAAGGTGATTTCAGGACCTCCCAGACGTTGAACACCTTCGTCGTATTGACCTGATTGTCAGCATAGGAGAGTGGTATCGGGATGATACCGCCTAGCAGACAAGCCCAGTAGGCGGTTAGAAACGCCCGTGACGAAGTAAATTGCAGGACCAGCTCGTCCCCTTTTTCCACACCGATCTCCTGATAGGTGGCTAAATATCGGCTTGCTCCTGCTAAGAGCCCTTCGTACGACAAAACCTCTTCACTCGTAGAATTGTTGAGAAACCGGATGCCTTTCCCTGTTGCGGCATTCTCCATCAAAGCTTCGACCAATGATTGATAGTTCTGCACCACCATACCCCCCACACTTCATTTACACTGTTTGCATATCGTATTTTCCCAAGCGCTGATGCGTAGTCTGCGCGTGCTGTACGTGAGCGGCCCCCTCACGGATTGGCAAACTTCCAGACGCACGGGACGACCACACTGCAGAGTCGAACACCCATCCTACGCTTTTGCTTGCTTGCACAGCACCTCACCCGTTCTCCTGTTTCGAACTTGATCGATCTGCTGATCCCGCACCTCGTCTTGCGATCAAGCAATCCGCTTCTGATAATCTTGTTAAGAAATCATTAGTTCATATGCGTAGATTGTTATTAATTCATGAAACATTCAATTATCAAAAGACGGAGGGAAGATTCGATCCACTCGAATCTCTTCCCGTTACGCTGCGGTGCATGGGCGATGAAAGTGGAACGAATGTAACCACTGCACGATCCCCCAAACAAAAACAGCTGTCGTAAGAGGTGGTTGATCATCTCCTACAAAAACAGCTGTCATGTCGCAATCTGCTTATTTTCTGTTGAGAATGAGGATCGCGCCACCGAAGCCCAAAATTCCCCAGATGATCAAAGTGATGTAATGTTCTATGCCGGCGGTAAATGCGCCCTGCGCCATCGAAGCACGCATCACTTCTGCCATTGAATACAACGGCAAGATATGGTGCAGAGTCTGAAGCCACTCAGGAAGACGCTCCATCGGGAAGTTGATCGGAGAAAACATCAACGCGCCGAAGATCAGGACCTGAGAAAGAGCCATCGATGCTAACGGAGACAAACCATAGGAGAATCCGTAGCCAACACCGATCGAAGTCAAGGCGATGAGAATGATGACCGGAAGAATCGTCCACGAGATGTCATACCCCGGATCAAACATGTAGTGCGCAACCAATGTAGAAATCGCGATCCCTGGAATTGTGATGATCAGCCAAGAGAGCGTGTCTGCTGCCAGAACGAGCCCACGATTGACCGGCCAGGTGCGGATGAACTCGATATAGCCCTCCGTTTTCTGGTTCGCGATCTGCTGCGGCAGGATGACCAACCCTGTGATAATCAAAATCAGCGTGGGTGCGCCAGTTGCCAAAAAGAGGATCGTATTCTTTTCAGGATTGTCGAACAGATAGGTAAATCCGATAACAATACCGAGCGACACCATGATTTGAATGATCGAGAAAAACATCAAGTTTCCGGAGTTACGAAGAAACTGCATCTGAAACACATAGTTAAACTGTCTCAATACTGTCATACTGCGGCACCCTCCTTACCGGCGTGCAAGTTCACTGCGCCCGCCCCTTCTTCCGTCCCTCTTCCGCCTGTCAATTCGACGTACACATCTTCAAGCGTCGTCGGTGACAGGGTGTAGTCAATTACCTTGCCCTGTTCAACATGATCTCTCGCCCATTCGATCGCAGCCGGCGCATAATCCGGGCTGAGCGAAAGAAACATGCGCCCGGCGTGGAAATTCGAGCTTTGCGCCCATGCCGGAACCTCATACTCGGTCGATTCCTTCAACAAGCCGACCTCAAGACGGATCTGATTGCTGACCGAACTCTTGACTTCGGCTGGCGATCCTTGCGTGAGAAATTTCCCTTTGTGCAGAATGGCCACCCGATCGACAGCCTTTTCCGCTTCCAGCACGTTATGCGTGACCAAGATGACCGAAGTGCCGTCTTTGGTCAGCTCACGAATCACATCCCACAGATAGCGTCTGCGAATCGGGTCCACGTCGTTGGTCGGTTCATCAAGCACGACCAATTTCCCAGGTTGGATCACCGCCATACAAAAGGATGTCAAGCGACGAATCCCGCCCGAAAGTTTAACCCCTTCCGTATTGACCCATGCTCCGATGTCTAACATTTCGAAGAGCATATCCATGCGTTTCTTCACGTCATGCTTATTTCCGAGTCGCATTTTCCCCATCGTGGATACCGCTTGGGTCGGTGTGAGAAACCCGAGCGGCAACTGCGATTGCGGTTGCACCGAACAGAGCGAGCGCGCCCGCAACGGGTTCTTCTGCACCGATTCCCCCAGCAGGAACACGTCCCCGCTCGTCGGTTTGGTCGATCCGAGAATCTGGTTGACCAAGGTGGTTTTGCCGGCCCCATTGTGTCCTAAGAGCCCGTAAATTTCACCTTCTTTGATGCTGAAGTTGATGTTGTCGTTTGCATAAAACTCAGACTTCCTGTTGCGAAAAACTTTTGTCAATCCCTGCACATCAAGAATCATACGTACCTCCATTTTTCCTTTACGAGTTCGGGTCTACTCGAACCCATCAAGAGAATAGTTAATTATTTGTTTGTAAAATTCCATGTCGTAAATATGAGGGTGATGCGTTATGAATTTTTCGATAATTGAATACTATCATGAGAAACACCTGGCTGTAAAGGACGTTTCAGTTAAAATTAATTATAGATGGAGCGCGCTGAAATCTGTAAGGATTAATACGCCGATAACGTTAAATTTTTGTAAGGAGTTCGAAAATTCGTAAACTATTTTCCGAATATGATTCAACGCCAAAAAACCGAAGCGACCGCTGGTCTCCGCTTCGGCTGTAGATGGTTGCAGGTGTCATTTTGATCTCTAGCGCGGGGCCAGTTCCCCGCGGTCACTCGAGTGGCCAAGCGTGCTGCTTGGTTGCGGAACCTTACCGTTTGCTGGCCCTTCGGTTACGCGTTTTCAAGCGAAAACTCGGTACAGCTCTTCCAGCTTTTGAATCTGATAGGTTGGTTCTATTCCAGTGTCATTCGGCTTCTGCCCAGGGTTGAACCAACAGGTGTCTAGCCCCGCGATCTGCCCACCTTTAATATCTGCGCTCAATGAGTCTCCAATGATCAAGCCGCTTTCCACCGTGAAATTGGGAATCCGTGCGAAGACATACTCAAAATACTCTTTCATCGGCTTTTGATAGCCCGTGTCTTCAGAAACAAAGATATTCTTAAACAGCGGATGCAAGCCGGAATTGCGCAAACGTTTATCCTGAGTCTTAGAAACCCCATTCGTAACAATATATAAGTCATACTGAGTTTGTAGACCTGTTATTAATTCAATGGCTCCCTCAATAGGCTGATTGCCTTCCTCTAAATAGTTCCGATACTTATTTTCGAGCAAACAACCATCTACTTCTCGATCAAACTCCTTAAATAACATTGAAAACCTTGTATTTATCACGGTATCCCGATCGATTTTACCTTCCTCAAATGATTGCCAAAGACCCTGATTGATTCGCTTATAGTGTGCTTCGATTTCGCTTGTTAAGGGGATGTTTTGATCCTCAAACAGCAAGCGCAACGCTGTTTTTTCTGCTGCACCAAAATCTAGCAGTGTGTCATCGACGTCAAAAAATAAAAATTGGTACTTTTTCAAAATTACTCCTCCACTTCCTGTTTCCTTTTCTTTATGACTTTCAGCTTGCGTGAGGCTGGAGCGAGTATTTATCGCGTACCTCTCCTTCTAGTTCAGCTTAGCCAAGCTTTGCTTCTCGCGTCCACCGCCTACTTTAAATACGACAATGCCGCCGAAGATGACCAGCACACCAATCAACTGATTCCAAGTGAACGCGACCTTCTCCAGACCAAGCCAGCCCAGTGAGTCCCACACTAAAGCAAACGCGAGCTGTGAAGTCAGAGCGATCGAGATCGCGAACGTAGGACCTAGCCGCTTGATCCCTTGTACCAGACAGTTGACCACTCCTACCCCGATCAAACCGCTGATCCAGTACCAAGGTTGCATATTGTGCAAGGTAAACAGCTGCTTCCCTTCAACGAGTAGACCGATCGTCAAAGAGGCCACGAATCCCATTCCTAATACGAATGTAGTTGTGGCCCACAATCCTGTGCGCGCGTTCAGCTTACTGTTAAAAATGTTTTGCAAACCGACCAGCGCACCTGCAAGCAGCGCCAAAACAAGTCCTTGTATCATAGCCTCCACTCTCCCCTCTTGCCGATTTATTCCTCTATTCGTAGATATTCTGACTGGCCAGCGCGCGTAATCCCTCTCTGTCCTGAACCAGGATGAACCCTTTGTTCCGCTCAATCAGGCCCGCAAGACAGAACTGGCGGATGACCCGATTCAGATGTCGATAGCTGGTCCCAATCAGGTGCGCCGCATCCTTTAAACTGACAGTACTGATCTGCCCTTTGAAGTGCGAATCAGATTCATCAAACGAAACAGACAACAAATAACTGGCCAATCGCACTTCCACTGGATGCAACAAATTGAAGCTCAATGAGTTAGATTTTATGAAAAATTTTTGTGTGATGATCCTTAGTAAAAATTGCAGAAACTGGGCATCATCTTGTCCGTATTTTTTCAACCAGCGATGATGAACACCGATCATCCAGACAGGCGATACCGCTTCAACCGTATTGATAATGTCAATGTCACGTACGTATTCGATATCCCCGATCACCTCAAGCTGTGTTTTGAACGAGAGAATCAGCGTTTTGCCTTCCGCCGAGGTCGTGTAGATTTTCACCTTCCCCTTCACAAGCACGTACAAATACTGGGCAGCTTCACCTTGCGAACAGATGAGTTCACCTTGCTCAAACTGATACAGCGACAAATGCGGTAGTACCTGTTCGTTAAAAATGGATTCGATTTGATGAACATGCAAATAATGAAGCAGTTGCTCACGATCTTTGCTTGCCTTCATGATTCGGTTTCACCCCCCGGTCTTTCAACTCGCACATTTTAAAACATCATACGATCAAAATTTGAGAATCACAACGCCAGCGATCATCATCCCAATGCCAATAAACTGTGGCAACCGCATCTTCTGCTTCTCCACGCCAAACCATCCGAAATGATCGATGAAAAAGGTCAAGCCCAGCTGAGCGATGAGGAGAACAGCGATCGTAAGCGTAACACCGATCTGCTGAATCGCCGTGACATTACTGAAAATAATGACCGCAGCTAAGGCACCCCCGTCAAATATAACGGATTCACTTGCTTAACCTGTTGCCATGTTCCGTCTCGGACGAACAACAAGATGATCATAGCTGCACTGAATCCGGTCAACTGGGTAATCGTCGCCGCCTGCCAAGTACCAATATCTTGACTGATCCGAGCATTGGCTACTCCTTGCAACGTGATAAAAGCCCCGCCGAGAAACGCAAAAAAAATCCCTCTCATAGATTCACCCCTCCTTTAACATCTCCCTAATATTTAATGATGATTCCATCTATCTTGGGAAGGACATATGTCCTCAACCGATCAACGATTGCGTTCGTCCGATCTAGCAAACTACCATTCGCAGTAGTTCTCGCCTGGTAGTGAGAACAAAAAGGCTAGCATCTGTAAGAAGCCAGCCTGGGATTGCAGAAAAAAGCCCCCTGGACCGTTAAGTCCAAGGGGCTTCTTCAGCATCTGAGCGACAGACGAAACATCGACCGTTCCTCGCTCACTCGCAAAAATAGACGCTTTTCGAGTAATAACGCAGTTTGTTTCGTTTGTCGTCCAGAAATTGATGCAATGCGTTCGATCCGCCTATTTCCTTGAGATACTGCAACGGCACACACACGTTCAGCAATCGGTCATCGATCTCAAAACGCGTCACGCCAGAAGGCATGACCTCGCCTGCCGCTACGACCGTCTCCAACTCCTCCAGCGTACAACGCTCAAAGCGCACCAAGACCGTATTCGCTGGCGGGAGACCGCCCCACCCCAACGGCTGACGGTTGACAGTCACAGTTGTCGCGTAGGCTTGGGTCACGCGATGCCACAGCGCGAGACGCTGCATCAGATGGCGGACGTCGTCGATCGGATACAGCCAGCGACGCGTGCCATCCGCCTCCAGAAACTCGGCGATCGGCTGCTCGGATGACAGCTCCGTCTCCCAGCGAAACAGCGGGTCTTCCCGCAGGCTGTTCCACCACTCCCCAAGTGGCACCACATGTTCCCAACACCCGATGCTGATCCGATTGCGATCGACCACCTGAATCAGAATCTTGTCATAGCCTAGCATCTGCATGGCTTGCGTGCGATGGGCACCATCGATGATCAGATACTGCCCGCCCTGCGTCTGCACGGCGATCGGCGGGTTGCGCAGCACGCCATCTTGCTCTAGCGATTGACAGAGCGATGCCAAACGCACATCTTCATGTGTTTCATGTAGAAGAATGTCGGAAGCATCCACTAGTTGCAAATTACCCAGAATATCATTCATTCGAAATGACCTCCCCCCACTGGAGTCATATAAGGAATATCGTGTGAATCAGTCCTCAAGCAGTACGCCAGCCCCATTTGCTAACGCGGCACGATAGTAGTACGTCGCAATCGCGATGTCGAAGATCGCCATCCCCATCGGGTTGAACATGATGGCATCCCCCGCCTTGAAGCCTGCCATCGCCTGACGACAGACGACATCGGCGATCGACTTGGTGTCTTCTTTTTGCAATCCACGCGCGAGATGCATCGTCTCGATGTCCGTCTTCTCACGGCAGACCTCTTCCCATTCATCCACGATGATCGAACTGGTGTAGTCGAGAATTTCCGGTTTGAAGTCGCGTAGTGAGACGTTGAGCAGCAGTGCGCCGTCCTTCGGTTTTTGAGCGATGTATCCGTTCGGAGACACCGTACACGTGATAAAGACGTCCGAGGCGGAGTAGACCTCTTCCCAGGACTCCACGATCTCCACGCGGTCTTTGATCGCTTCTGGGATGAACGAAGTGCGCACCCCGTTGATGTCGCACAGCAACACTTTGGAGATGCGATCGCCCAGTTGGTCGGTCACCATTTGCAGATGCAGTTGGCCGATCGGACCAAATCCGAGAATGCCGACCGTCACGTTTTCCAGCGGACGAATCTTCTCGAAGTGCTTGATCAAAAGTCCGGTCACAGATGCGGTTCGAATGCCGCTGACCAGCGCGGTGTTGAAAGCGGATACCGGCTTACCTGTGGCCGCATCGTTTAGGATCGTCATCGAGTGTGCACGCTGAATGCCCTGCTCGATGTTTTTCGGGAAGCTGGCGATCCACTTGATCCCAGCCATCTCAACCTCTCCGCCGATAAAAGCGGGCATCGCAATGATGCGGTTGGCCGGGTCGCGGAACCGGAGATACGGTTTGATCGGTTGTGCGACATCATTTTGATCCAAGGAAACGACCGCCTGCTCGATCACGTCGATCGTCTCTCCCCAATTGATCCCAAGCGATTCGATATGTTTCGTATTCAGATAAAGCATTACAAACACCGTCCTTCTACTAAATAGCGGAATGAATTAGGAATTTTGCAATTGCATCTCTTTCGTTTGCGCACGCAACCATGCGACCCACTCTTGGTTGTACACCGTATCGGTGTACGCCATGCCGCCATCCGGACAGAGAAAGGCAACGGTCGGCCGGTTGCCGAGCATTTTGCCAGCAAAGTATTGCTGCACGGCCCGATAGGAGGTTCCGGAGGAGCCGCCTGCAAAAATTCCATGTTTCGAGTACAGTTCATGGCAGCCGTCGATCGTCTCTACTTCTGGAACGTAGATCACTTCATCGATCAAGGCGTTGTCGAGAATCGAAGGGCGCATACTGGAACCGATGCCGGGAATGTAGCGTTTTTTCGCTTCACCGCCAAAGATGACCGAACCGTCGCTATCGACCGCGATGATTTTGACATTCGGGAATTTTTCCTTTAGCCGTCTGGAAATGCCGGTGATCGTCCCACCGGAACTCACGCCGATAAACGCATAATCCAGTTGCTCAAAACTGTCCGCCAATTCTGTGCCCAGACCATGATAGTGCGCACGGTAATTGTTCGGATTCCCATACTGATTGGTCCAGAACGAATCCTCGATTTCTGTCAACAACCGATTTACAGTCTCGATGCGCGTTAACAAGAAACCACCCGACTCGTCGCGTTCTGTCACTTTGACTACGTCTGATGAGATTGTTTTCAATAGGTTTTCATACGATGGATTGATGTTCGGATCGATGACAGGAATAAACTTGATGCCGATCTTCCTGCACAAGGTCGCGAGCGCAATGGCAAAGTTGCCGGAGGAGGATTCGATGATTGTCGTGTGTTGATTGACATCGCCGCGCTCGATCGCCTCTTTTAAAATATAGTAGGCGGGACGCACCTTTACGCTTCCCATCAAGTTGTGGTATTCCAACTTGCAATACAGGTCAAGGCGCTCATCCGCCAGTTTCATCAGCGGAGTATGACCGATCATATGAGCGACCGACTTCAATTTTTCCAACATGTTTAATCCCCCCACTTCGTCACCACTGCCCCGTTAAACTTAATAATTCATCGATAATGATACTGATTTTGAAAAATACCATCAATTTTATTATAGACAAACGGAAGGAATTAGTAAATAAACTTTTCTCGATGAGAAATATAGATAACTAATTCTATGTGCAATATTTGAAAAGACATTGAAAGTAATGATTATTTCCATACTCAAAGTTACTGACTTCGTAAAGGCTCACGTTTTGTTTCCCGCTCGGCCTTGATCGAAATGAAACGAAGCGAGCCGATCGATCGTGGCAGACAAAACAAAAACTCCTCGGTCATGCACCGAGGAGTTGGAGATTGCTAGATTGCTGGTTCACTTACGCCGCGTTATTCGGCCGAGACTGTGATGTTGCCCGCCATCGTGCTTACACGAACTTCGGGACCGCCGGAGCCGATCGTGCCACTCTGATTCCGTTTCTCGCCCGAGGTGGTCGTGCTGTCAGAAAGATTATTTTTCAAGTTGCCCGCTTTGGCGCTCAGATCGTAGGCGAAGGAAGCGGACTTCGGAACTTTCAGATTGACATTGCCTGCGGTGACCGAGATGTCGAGGTTGTGACGAAGTTCCTTCATTTGCACCTCTGCATTCCCAGAGGAAACGCGTGCCTTGACTTGCGCCGCGACGTCTGCCAAGGTCAGGTTCCCCGACGAAGATTCGGCTTCGAACGTTTCTCCGGTCAGGCCGTTGACTTTCACGGAGCCCGCCGCGATCTCGACCTTGGTGCGATCCACTGTGATCGTGTCCAGTTTGACCGCGCCAAACTTCGTGCTCACCTCAAGCTCACTGCCCTGATAGTCTTTGATCGCAATGTCACCCGCTGATGTATCCACTCGCAGCTGTTTCGCTTGCAGCGACTCGAATTTCACATCCCCCGCCGCATACTGAACGTTCACAGCGTCGAGCGTCTGCTTCGGCAACAGGATGTCAATGTGGATGTTCTCGTTGCCATTTTGAAAACCGAAAATGCTCGGTTTGCCTTCTAGTTTGACTGCCAGCTTCGCTCCATCTTGCTCGGCGGTGTAGTCGTATCGTTTGCCCAGTTGTTCGTCGTTCAGGTTGCTGCGGAGCACGACATGAATCTGCGCATCTTCCGATCGCTTAAACGCGATGTCTGCGGCCGGAAATTGCAGGTCGATGCTGGTGATGTCCGCCGCCTCGATCGTTTTGTCATCATTGGTATACATGGTCGTTTCTGAGTTCCACGCGAAGAACGGAGTTCCGACGCCCATGGAGTAGAGAACGCCTGTACCGGTCACGCCGATCGCCAGAGCGATCGCTGCATAGATGCTGATCGTTCGAAGTTTCATTTGTCATCACCTTTTTGTTTGATAAATTGCAGGTTGAACTGCAGATAACGTACCAGCAGTCGATATGCCCATTTGGTCAGATACAGCAGGCCGACCATCATCAGGACCCCTAACGCCGCACAGGAAAGGGCGACGAAAAAGGTGAGCCAGAACTGCCCGGCACCGAGCCCTGCTTGCCCGAACAGCGAGGCGACCGGTACGACGATCAGGCTGAACGCTGTCACATACAGGCTGACCAGTACAGCGATGAGGGCGAAGAACGGCCCAAGCACGAACACCAAATTGAAAAAGCCGAGGCTTACCACCGCGAAGATCGCACGCAGGATCGTGGAGGGAGAGAACTTAGTTTCAGCCTGCTCCACATGGTAGGTGGCCGTCAGTTCCCTCGCGATGTGCTTCGGGCTGCCGAGGGCGCGGACGATGTCTTCCTCCGTCTTGCCTTCCGCCGTCGCCAAGTAAAAATGCTCTTCATAATCGGCGAGAAGCTCTTTGCGTTCCTTGTCTGGAACTCCTTTTAACAACCGATCTAGCTCTGTCATAAACGCTGCTCTGGTCATGCTTCGTTCTCCTTCTCTATGATCAGATTGACGCCCGCCACGAACGCCCGCCACTCTTGCATCAACTCCAACATGTATGCATGCCCTTGCTCCGTCAGATGGTAGTATTTGCGCGGTGGTCCTTCCGGCGACTCGACCAGGTAGGTCGTAAAGTATCCATCGCTGGTCAGTCGGCGCAACAGCGGATACATCGTCCCCTCCGAGATCTCGATGCTCTCCGAGATCGATTGCACCAACTCGTAACCGTATGAATCCTTCTTTGAGGCCAAAACCAATACACAAAGCTCAAGGACGCCTTTTTTAAATTGAATGTTCATACCAACCAACCAGTTCCCTTCTTAAAAGCGTTCGTGTTCAGTTGTTACCGCTCCTCAAGCGTGCTTTGTTCTTCACGCGAAGTTTGCTTCTTGAGATACAGTATATCACCAACTACTGTGCAATGGACAGTACCTTGCAAAAAATTTTTTCACAGCTTATTATGAGTTTGATGAGACTTATACAAGTTCGCAAAAATTTAATTATCAGCCCTTGCAAAAGTTACCTGTTTGATTATACTATATGATTAGCTACTGTGTATTGGAAGGTACTAAATCAACTACGATGGCATTTGCCGTTTGTTAGGATGTTGCAAATTGAACTAGTGTTACAAATTGAACTTGATAGAAACGAGGGAAGCGCAATGACACTGTTTTCAAAGTTTTCATTACGGAACCCGATCGCGATCATCATTCTGATCTTATTGGTGATTGCAGGCGGGCTCTACTCCAGCACAAAACTGAAGCAAGAATTGATGGTAGATACGACATCGCCAGCGATTTTTGTGAACGTCGTCTATCCGGGAGCCTCCGCGCAGGAGGTGCTCAACACCGTTACCAATCCGCTTGAAACGGCGATTCGCAATGTGGAAGGTGTACAGAACGTCACTTCGAGCGTTGCCAACTCGATGTCCTTCACGCGCATCGATTTCGACTTTAAAGATGATCTCAATGAAAAGAAATCGAAGATCGAGGAAGCTGCGAACTCCGTACAGTTTCCGACCGAAGTACAACGTCCTAACGTAATCAAAAACAGCCCGGAAACAAATCCGGTGTTCATCAGCTCGCTCTTGGCCAAAGACGGCCTGAGCGCTGAGCAATTCCAAAAGGAAATCTCCGAGACGATCCTGCCTGCTGTCAAAGGTCTCCCAGGTGTCGGCAACGTGCAAGTGCTCGGTCTGACCAATTCGAAGATTTCGATCACGCTCGACCCGGCGAAACTGTCGGAACAGAAGTTGACCTACCAACAGGTGGTGCAGATTCTGCAAGCGCAGAACATGAGCAACCCGCTGGGTGAGATCACGATCAACAACCGCAATGAAGCGGTCACGATCAGCGGTGCCTTCTCCTCTGTGGAGCAGATTGGCAACCTGCTGGTCAGCCCCAATCCGGAGCTGCGACTGAAAGATATCGGCAAAGTGGAAAAGACCTCGACCTCCGATACGATCACAAGTGCAAATGGCAAATCGGCTGTCGCGTTCAACGTCATGAAGACGCAAGATGCGAACACAGCAGATGTCACCGATGCTGTGAAGGACGAACTTGAGAAGTATGCAGACAAGATCTCCGTGCAGATCATTTTCGATTCTGCTGTAGACATTAAAGAATCGGTAGACAGCATGGTGCGTGAAGGCGCGCTCGGGGCTGTATTCGCTTCCCTGCTGATCCTGTTCTTCCTGCGCAACATCCGCGTGACCTTGATTGCGATCGTCTCGATTCCGATCTCGATCCTGATCACGATGGTATTGATGAAAGAATTCAACCTGACCTTGAACATCATGACACTGGGCGGTATGGCGGTCGCAACCGGCCGCGTGGTCGATGACTCGATCGTCGTCATCGAGAACATCATCCGCCGCATGCAGACGGAGAAGATCAGCCAAGAACTGATCCTGAGCGCCGTCAAGGAAGTCGCGCAGGCGATCACCTCTTCGACGCTGACGACCATCGCCGTCTTCGCACCGCTCGGCCTGCTCTCCGGCCCTGTCGGTCGCATCTTCGGTCCGTTCGCGCTGACCGTCGTGTTCGCACTGCTCTCTTCGCTCCTCGTATCGGTCACTGTCGTACCGATGCTGTCGTACCTGTTGATGCGCAAGTTCACGCCGAAAGATCATGAGCAAAAAGCGAGCGGTGCACGCTACAAAAAAGCGCTGGCTTGGACTTTGAACCATAAATTCATCACGATTGCTGTCTCCATCCTGCTGCTCGTCGGCAGCTTGCCACTCGCAGGCGTCGCAGGCGTTACCTTCCTGCCCTCCGGCGATGAGAAGATGGTCGCCCTCAAACTGACGATGCCAAAAGGAACCGACATGGCGGCACTGGAAACGTACGCCAAGTCGATCGATGAAAAACTGCTGCAAGATCAGCGCGTCTCCGACACCCAGCTCATCATCGGCAACCCGAGAGGCGGCGCGAAGTCGCTGTCCGAAACGAACGTTGCCAACTGGACGCTGTTCCTCAAGCAAGATGCCGATCTGAACGCCTTCATCACCGAGAAGAAGGACGAGCTCAAACCGACTGAGGCCGACACCACGCTCGACGTCACGCCGTTTGACATCATCGCAGGTCCTGGTGTCCTCGACATCAACGTCACCGTCAACGGCCCGAGCAAAGAGCTGATCCGCCAAGGTGCTGAGCAAATCACCGAAGCGGTCAAGAGCATCGAAGGCACCGACAACGTGAAGAACAACCTGCAAGACGACCTGAAAGAAGTCACCTTGCAAGTCCGCACCGACGATGCGCTGAAGAATGGTCTGACCACTGCGCAAGCCACCCAGCTGTTGCGTCCGTTCCTCACCGAGCAGGCGATCGGCAAGATGACCGTCGGCAACCAAACGGACAAAATTTACCTGCAAGTCAAGCCGGCAGACGGTCTGAATTCGGTCGATGCCGTTTCCAAACTTGAACTGATCACGCCGCAAAACAAGACGATCCAAGTCAAAGACATTGCGGACGTGAAGGAAACGAGCCGCCCGGCTACGATCATGCTGCTCGACAGCAAGGAATATGCGAGCGTGACTGGTATGATCACCCTCGCAGACAAGGCGAAGGTGAACAAAGAACTGCAAGCCAAACTGAAAAGCCTGACCCTGCCGGACGATGTCACCTACTCGCTCGGCGGCTCGAACAAGCAGATCAATGACATGCTGGCCGACATGGGCATGGCGATCCTGATCGCGATCGGCATGGTCTACATCGTCATGGTCGTCGCCTTCAACGAAGGTAAAGCACCGTTTGCGATCCTGTTCTCGATTCCGTTTGCGCTGATCGGCGTACTGCTCGCCACCGTCATCGCCCAGCAACCGATCTCGCTGGCTACACTGATCGGTATCCTGATGCTGATCGGGATCGTCGTCACCAACGCGATCGTCCTCCTCGACCGTGTGAAACAACAGATGAAGAAGGGCATGACGATCCGCGAGTCCCTGCTCGAAGCAGGCGGCGTGCGTCTGCGCCCGATCCTGATGACTGCGTTCGCGACGATGTTCGCGCTGGTTCCGCTGGCTCTCGGCCTCGGCAAGTCGATCCTGATCTCGCAAGGTCTCGCCGTTGCCGTCATCGGCGGTCTGATCACCTCGACATTCCTGACGCTGTTCATCGTGCCGATCATGTTTGAAATCCTCAACCGCAAGCGCGTGAAGGCAGAGTTGTCCGCTGGAAGCGGCAGCAAGCAAAGCAAGAGCGTAACTGCCTAGACTCAATAACGGGTCGCTCGACTCCAAGCAGACCGCATTGTTGAATGAAGATGCATCATACGAAACGACCGCTTCTCGATCTAAGATCGGGAAACGGTCGTTTTGCTTTTTCGGAAAAGATAGACCTCAGTAGACCTCAGTAGACCTCAGTAGACCTCAGTAGACCTCAGTAGACCTCAGTAGACCTCAGTAGACCTCAGTAGCACTCAGCAGTCCTCAGCAGTCCTCAGTAGCCCCTCAGTAGTCCTCAGCAGTCCTCAGCAGTCCTCAGCAGTCCTCAGCAGTCCTAAGTAGACCTCAGTAGATCTCAGTAGACCTCAGTAGACCTCAGTAGCACTCGTGCCACAAATACCCGCGAATGACGCAACTCCGCTGTGCAGAGGAGAATCGTCCTCCACGCACAGTCGTCTGCGATCTTCCGTGTCCTCTGGCGCACCGTTCCACAATTCCTCGCTCAAAACAAAAACCCCTTCGATCGGCCGTGACCTCGAACTCCTGCTGACAGAAGTTCTGATCACGGCGACCGCAAGGGGTCTTTTGGTTAGCCTTGGTGTAGCGAGGCTTCTATTTGGTCAGCGCGCTGTGTGCTGAGCGTCGAACGGATCAGTGTTACGTTGCACTCAACTCCGGCTTGCTGGTGCTGACAAACAGCTCGATCTCTTCGTGGAACAGGTCCACCAAACGCTGAATCGTCGCTTTATGATGCAGGTGGACAGAGTAGTCGAACGTCATCAGGAGCTTTCCAGCACCGATAAAACCGCTGATCATCAGCTTGAACGGTCGCTCGCTCTCATCAGAATGGTTCGACACAAGCTGCTCGCCCTGACTCCAATCGCTGGATGCGGCGGCGACGTTGTCGATTTGGCCCAAGAAGTTGTAGGAGATCTCCGTCTTCTGGTAATGTGCAAACCATTCCTGTATCTGCTCGTCTTGGCTCAGGTAGCGAAGCATGGCGAAAGATGTACCTCCGTGCGGCAAGGCTTGGACGCGGTCATGCACTTGCTTGATCGTTTCGGCTGCCGTCTGCCCCGCTTTGATGTCTGCGAAGAACGGATAGATGCTGGTGAACCAGCCGACCGTGCGGGTGACATCGACAGGATAGTCGTCGTGCAACGCATCGCGACCATGACCTTCCACTTCGAGCACGACCCGCTCCTGTTGCGACCATCTGGAGACGGCCCGCAGCAGTGCCGCCAGCATGACCTCTTTGATCGTGGTGTGGTGCTGTTCGGTCAATTCGTTCAGCAAGGCGCTGGTCGTCGCCTCATCGAGTTGCAGCTGGATCATGTCGTGGTCGGCAATCAGGTTGCTGCCGTCCGCATTGTCATACGGCACCTCCATCCCACCACCTTGCTCAAGCAGCGGCTTCCAGAACTCGAATACGTCTTGGCCGTGCTCCGAATTGATGAAAGCGGCGCTTTGCTCGACCCATTTCGCATACGACGTGGTGCGGCGCGGCAGACGGTACGCTTCGCCTGCCGCCCCTTTTTCGTACAGCTCGATCAGGTCGAGTCCGAGAATGCGGATCGAGACGAGGTCATCGAGCAGATGGTGCATGACCCAGATCAGACGATGTCTGTCCTCGGCAAAGGTGAGCAGTGCCGTACTCATCAGCAGGCCGTTTGCAAAGTGGATGCCATGCTTGAGCTCCGCTTCGATGCGCACGCACTCTGCCTGCGCCTCCGCTTCAGACAGCGCCGACAGGTCGTAGGTGCGCAGGTTGACTCGCACGTCCTCCGGCGCCAGGATGGTCTGCGTGATCTCCTCGCCATCGAGGTCGAAGGTGGCGCGGAGCATGTCGTGATGATCGACCATTTCCTGCAAGACTTGCTGCATAAGCGCAGCATCGACCGGCTTCGCGATGTCGAGGATCAGCGGCATGAGATACATTTCGTACTCGATCTCGCGCTTGGCAAACAGCCATTGCTGGATCGGTGAGAGCGGAGCAACGCCTGCGAACGGCTCATCCGCACCCAACGCTTCCCCTGTACCGTACAGACCGTTCGCTTCGATATAGGCGGCCAGTTCTGCGACCGTCTGATGCTTGAAGATATCGGTCGGCTTCACGGTAAATCCGGCTTGGTTCATGCGCGAGACGACCTGCATGTTCGCAATCGAATCACCGCCCGAACTGAAGAAGTTGTCGTAGATGCCCACCTGTGCGCTACGGATGCACTGCTGCCAGATGTCGATGACTTTCGCTTCCAGTTCGTTGCGCGGTGCCACGTAGGAGCGTGGCGTTTCGAACGATTCGGTCGCGACCAGTTGCTCGAGCGCTTTGCGGTCCACCTTGCCGTTTGGCGACAGCGGCATCGCAGACACCTGCAAGAAGTGGTTCGGCACCATGTAGTCTGGCAAAATGCCCGCGAGGAAAACGCGCAGATCAAAAGCTTCCAGCTGCTCTCCAGTCGTTGAATAGTAGCCTGCAAGCACGTAAGCCCCGTCCGGTTGCTGATGTGCGAGCACAGCCCCGACTTCGATGGCCGGATGCTGGAGGAGAACCTGTTCGATCTCGCTTAATTCGATGCGGAAGCCGCGCACTTTGACTTGGCTATCTTTGCGGCCCAAGCATTCGATCGTGCCATCCGGAAGCAGTTTGCCAAGGTCACCTGTCTTGTAGAGAACAGCGCCCGCTTCGTTGCTGAACGGGTTTTGCAGAAACGCCTCGGCCGTTTTATCCGGCTGGTTGAGATAGCCCTGCGCCAGCGCCACGCCACCGAGGTAGATCTCGCCGGGCACGTTGACCGGGCAAAGCTGGAGACGCGGGTTCAGGATGTAGATCTGGAAGTTGCTGACCGCTGTGCCGATCGAAATGTTGCCCGCCGTCTCCGGCACATAATCGGTGATGTCGTAGGCAGTAGCGCAGACGGTGCTCTCGGTCGGCCCGTAGGCGTTGACGACCAGAATGTCCAGCCCGAAGCGGCGTTGCCAAGCGCGAATCACTTCGCCGAGCATCGCTTCGCCCGCTACGAAGATGCGCTTCACCGTGGCGAATTGTGCGTACTGCTCATCGGTGAGATACGCTGCCAACTGCTTGAACAGGACGGTCGGGATCGTCAGCGAGGTCGCCTGTGTCCGTTCGATCGCCTGCGCCAATTCGCCGATCGAGAGACGCTCGTTGGCTGAGAGCAGATGCAAGCGGCCGCCGAGCAGCAGGGCTGGGAACGTCTCAAAGACGGACGCATCAAAGCTGTAGGAAGCGAATTCGGCCACCGTCTCCGTTTCGTCATACCCATAGCGGCTGCGCTTCCATTCGACGAGGTTGAGCACACCTCGATGCGGCAGCAGGGTACCTTTGGGCTGTCCGGTGGAGCCGGATGTGTAAATGACATAGGCGAGGTCATCTGCCGTCGCATCCAGTTTCAGATCGGCTGTTGAAACGTCGTCGTGCGGCTGGTCGATCAGCAACACTTGCGCTTGCGTCAGCCCGGTCAGTTTTTCGACAAAAGGTGTCTTGGTCAGCACAAACGGAGCCCCGCTGTCGGTCAGCATGTACTGCACGCGCTCTTCCGGATAGTCCGGATCGATCGGCACGTAGACGCCTCCCGCTTTCAGGATCGCGAGCAGGGAGACGACCGTCTCGACGCTGCGTTCCATGAACATCGCGACAAAATCACCTTTTTTCACCCCGTTGTCCAGCAACAGATGGGCGATGCGGTTCGAGGCGGCGTTCAGTTGTGCATAGGTGAACTCGCCAGAATCGGAGGTGAGGGCCAGTCGGTCTGGGAACTGTGCAGACGCTTCAATGAACTTCTGCCCGATGCTGGACTCGACAAGCTCCGCTTGCGTATCGAGCAAGCCAGCATAGACGGCGCGGTCAGATGTGGACAGCAGTTCGACCGCCGTAAGCGGTGCGTCGAGCTGTTCGATGAACGCTTCAAGAGCTTCGAGGAACAGGTCGGCAAAATGGCGGATCGACGAACTTTTGAACAGATCGGTGTTGTACTCGAACGTTGCCTGCAGGCGTTCTCCACCTGTGATGATGTTCAGGATCAGATCGAATTTACTGGTCGTGTATTCGATCTCGCCCGACTCCAACTGCTGTTTGCGGAAGATCTCCGCACCCTGATCTTGCACAGTTGGAGCGTTGCGGTAGACGAACATCGTCGAGAAGATCGGCGAACGGCTGGTGTCGCGCTCCGGGTTGATTTTTTCAATCTGCAGGTCAAACGGATAGGACTGGTTCTCCGTCGCTTCCAGACTGCGTGTCTTCACTTGCTGTAGCACGTCGTGCAGCGTGCCCATCCCTGCAAATTGCGTGCGGATCGCGACCGAGTTGGCAAAGAACCCGAGCACATTTTCCAACGCTTCCACCGTCCGACCGAGCACTGGACTGCCGACGATGATGTCGTCGCCCTGCGTCAAGCGATGCAGCAAGAAGGAATAGGTGGACAAGAACACATGGAACATCGAAACGTCCTGCGCGACCATCAGGTGGCGGACCTTTTCGATCAGCAGTTCCGGAATTTCGAAGGACAACAGGTTGCCGTTGAAGGTCTGGATTTCTGGACGCGGAAAATCGGTCGGGAGTTCGAGCGTCGGCAATGGTTTGGCCAGCGTCTCCAACCAGTACGCTTCTTCCTGCGCCAGTTTGCCATGTTCCAGCTCCTGCTCCTGCCACTCGGTATAGTCGATGTATTGCACCGGTTTCGCACCGAGCGCCGGGCGTGCGCCTTGCAACAATGCTTTGTAGGCAATGGCCAGCTCTTTCATCAACAAGTCCATGCTCCAGCCGTCGGTGATGATGTGCGGCATGTTGAGATAGAAGTAGGATTCCGTGCCGAGGTTCAACAGCATCGTGCGAATCAGCGGTCCGACGGTCAGTTGGAACGGAGTGGCGATGTCTGTGCGGACCAACTCTTTCGCCGTCGCGTACCGCACGTCCGGATCGAGGTGGCTCAGATCTTCATAGACGAGCGGGACGTCGATCTGTTCGTGTACGATCTGGCGCGGAACGCCGTCGACCTCGAGGAAGACGGTGCGCAGGGCGCTATGACGCTCGATCAGGTGTTGCAGCGCACTGCGGAGCACGTCGAGGTTGACCTCGCCTGTCATCATGAAACCAAATGGCGTGTTGTAGGCGACGGTGTTCGGTTCGAGTTTGTACAGAATCCACAGGCGTTTTTGCGTATGCGAGACCGGGTAGTGCTCGCGTTTGGGCGCAGGCGGAATCTGCCGTTCCTGCTCGCGACCCTCGTCGCGCAGGGACTCGACGTACTCGATCGTCTTTTGCAGAGTTTGGCTGGCGAACAGTTCCTTGAGCTGTGTTTTGATCTGGAATGCTTTGTTGAGGCGCGTCTGCACCTGGATCATGTTCAGCGATTCGCCGCCCAGTTGCAGGAAGGTGTCCTCGGGCTGAATCTCGCTTTTGCCGAGGACATCTTTCCAGAACTTGGTGACCAGTTCGGCGGTGGAAAGCTCGCTTTGCGCCGTCTGCCCGTCTTGAGCGGACGCACCTGCTCCCCCGTGGTCGGTGATGACAGCCTGAGCGGTCGTCTGGTTCGGCTCAACCTGCAACCAGTAGGATTTGCGCTCGAAGGGGTAGGTCGGCATATGGACACGGCGGCGTTTGTAATCGGTGTCGAACGCCTGCCAATCGATCTCAGCGCCTGCCGACCAGAGCTGTCCAAGATTTTCTTGAATCGTCTTCCAATGCGGTTCCTTGCGGTTGAGCGATGCCAAGGTGAGGTGCTCAGTCGGCACGACCGCTTCGGCCGCCGTCTTTAAGATCGGGTGGGCACTGATCTCTAGGAATGCGGTGACACCTTCTGCCATCAGCGTCTCCAGACCCCGCGAGAACTGCACCGCTTCGCGCAGATGTGTGCACCAATACTCAGCGTCGAGAACGCGGTTGTGGATGACCTCGCCCGTCAGGTTCGAAACGAGCGGTGTGTGTAGCGGCTGAAATTGGAACTGACCCATAAACGCCTTGTACTCGGGCAGGATCGGCTCCATCAGCGGAGAGTGGGACGCGATCGAGATCGGCAAAATTTTATGCACGATCTCTTGAGCGGCCAGTTTTGCTGCAATCTGCTCGATCGCATGGGTGCGCCCGCTAACGACGATCTGCTGCGGGCCATTGACGGTGCCGATCGAAACGTCCGCCTCAAAGCCTTTGATCAGTTCGGACACCGCTTCCAAGCTGGCCAGCACCGACATCATCGAGCCGTTTTCCGTCTGCTCATGCATGATACGGCCCCGCTCGACGACGAGCGGAAGTGCGTCGTCCAGTCGAATCCCTCCGGCGATGCAAGCGGCGACATATTCACCGAGGCTGTGCCCGATGACCATCGCTGGACGGACGCCGTAAGACATCCAGAGCTTGGCGACCGCATATTCGAGGACGAAGGTCGCTGGCGTGCAGATGTTGATCTGGTCGAGCTCCGCTCGATAGTATGCGTTGAAGAGATATTCGTGAAACGGGACTGGGAAATAGCGGTTCAGGATGTGGACACACTCGTCCACCGCATCGCGAAAGACGCTCGAACTCGCGTAGAGTTCCTGCCCCATGCCGGAGTATTGGGCGCCTTGTCCCGTAAACATGAAGGCGACTTTCGGCGCTTGTTTTCCGCTTATGTCAAAATAGCCAACCCCTGCGCTCTCCTCGACCTCCAGCCATTCGCTTGCGGCCGCCTGCAGGCTAAGCTCCTTCAGGTGGTCACGGCTCTGTGCGGTCAAGGTCAGACGGTGATCGTAATGGCGACGTCCGATGTGGAAGGTGTACGCCACGTCCCCCAATTTTTGATTCGGTTCCCGGTCGAGATGCTCGGCGAGTTGCGCAGCCGCTTGGCGCACCGCCTGTTTGCTGCGAGCCGACAGGGTGATCAGTTGATAGGAGCGTTCCTGAGCAAATCGGTCCTCATCAAGTCTCATCATGGTCCTCCTTTTCTGGCTTGAAGAAAGCCGCATCCTAACGCGAGCACGCTCGGATGCGGCGATAATCAATCGTTTATTCTTCGTCAGTCGGAGCTTCTTCGAGGATGACGTGCGCATTCGTGCCGCCGATCCCAAAGGAACTGACGCCTGCGCGCAATTTTCCATTTTCTGAAGTCCATTTTTTCAGTTTGGTGTTGACGTAAAACGGGCTGTTATCAAAGTCGATCGCCGGGTTCGGTTCATGGAAATGCAAGCTCGGCGGCAGTTCGCGGTTCTTCAGCGCGAGTGCGACTTTGATCAGTCCGGCCACGCCTGCTGCGGCGTCGAGATGACCCATGTTGGTCTTGACCGAGCCCAGACCGCAGTATTGCTTGCGTTCAGTACCTGCTCGGAACGCTTCGGTCAGCGCGGCGACTTCGATCGGGTCGCCGAGGTTGGTGCCAGTGCCGTGCGCCTCGATGTAGGAAATGTCATCTGGCGACAGTCCGGCATTTTCCAGCGCCTTCATGACCACTTCGGTCTGACCTTGCTGGCTTGGCGCGGTGTAGCCGATCTTCAGGTTGCCATCGTTGTTGATCGCCGACCCTTTGAGCACCGCATAGATCGGGTCGCCGTCTCGAACAGCGTCGGAGAGGCGCTTCAGGAAGACGACGCCTACACCACTGCCGACCGCCGTTCCGTTGGCGTCTTTGTCAAAGGCGCGGCAACGACCGTCTGGCGAACTGATGAATCCAGGCTCGTAGATGTAGCCTTTCTTCTGCGGCATCTGGATCGAAACCCCACCTGCCAGCGCATAGTCGGACTGTCCCTGCAACAGGGACTGACAAGCCATGTGCACGGCGACGAGCGATGTCGAGCAGGCCGTGTCGAGGTACATGCTCTCCCCTTTGAGGTTGAGCTTGTACGAGACGCGGGTGGTCATGAACTTCGGCTGCGAAGCCAAGCTCGCTTGGAACAGATCGGCGCGCGAGAACGATTCGACGGAGATATTCGGCGGGATGTACATGTTGCTGCCCGCACCGCCGTAAACGCTAACCGGCTGGTCGATCGTATCGACGTTGTAACCTGCGTTCTCGATCGCTTCCCACGCACATTCGAGGAACAAACGGTGCTGCGGGTCCATCAGCGTCGCTTCCTTCTCCGTGATCTGGAAGAAGTCGGGCTGGAACATGTCGATGTTATCGAGCAGACCTGCGACGCGCACCAATTGTTCGCGAATTTCCGGGTCCATCGTGAACGGCGTCGGTTCGAGCTCCTCGATCGGGAATTCACGCAGCGACTCGTGACCTGTGCGCAGGTTCTCCCAATATTCGTAAGGGTTCTTCGCATCCGGGAAGCGCAGCGCCATGCCGATGATCGCCACCCCTTCCGCTTCGTCCGTCTGCACCTTGGCTCTGCGGCCTGGTGTCGGTTTCTTTTTCTCCTCGGGTTGCGATGCGGCCAGCGCATCTGCCAGCATCTTGACCGTCGGGAATTTGAACAGGTCGGTCAGCGGGATGTCGATGCCGATCTGCTTCAACTCGGTATGCACCTTGGCCAGCAACAACGAGTGGCCACCGATGTCAAAGAAGTTGTCATGGATGCCGATGCTTTGCGGTTCCACTTGCAAGACGCTTGCCCAGATCGTGACGATCGTCTCTTCAAGCGAGGTCGCCGGCGCTTCGTAGGTTTGCTCCGCGTGCGCCGCTTGCTCGGCCAATTTGGCCAGTGCCTTGCGATCCACTTTGCCGTTTGGTGAGAGCGGCATGCTGTCCAGATTGTGGTACGCAGACGGCAGCATGTAGTTAGGCAATTTTTCGGCGAGGAAGGATTTGACGTCTCCCATCTCGGCAGTTGCTGTGGTCGTCGTGTAGTACGCGACGAGAATCTGGTTGCCGTCCGAGTCTTTTTTCGGCAGAACGGCCGCCACTTCGATCGACGGATACTTGATCAGCACGTCTTCGATCTCGCCGATTTCGATCCGGTACCCCCGGATTTTGACCTGTGCGTCGTTGCGTCCGACAAACTCGATCGTGCCGTTCGGCAAGAGGCGCGCCAGATCGCCCGTTTTGTAGAGCAGGGCCCCCGGTTCGTCGCTGAACGGATTCGGGACGAACACTTCCGCCGTTTTCTCCGGCTGATTCAGGTAGCCTTTTGCCAACCCGACGCTTTGGATGCAGATTTCCCCGACGACGTTGACCGGGCAGAGCTTCAGGTTGCGATCCACGATGTAAATCTGCACGTTGGACATCGGTCGTCCGATCGAGATGTTGGCTTGATCGGACGGCAATGCTCCGACGATAGCGTTCGCCGTTGCGGAGACGGTCGCTTCGGTCGGCCCGTAGGCGTTGATGATCGTGATGTCGGTGCCAAATCGGCGATGCCACGCGCGGACGACTTCTCCTTGCAACGCTTCCCCAGCGACGAAGATCGTCTGCAACGATTTCAGTTTTCCGACATGCTCGTCGGTCAGATAGGTGCTGAGCAGTTTGAAGAAGACGGTCGGCAGTTCGGCGATCGTCACGCCGACTGTCGCGATCATGTTCGCAAATTCTTCGTACGACTGACGCGCGCCGCTCGAAGCTACGTGCAGGCGAGCCCCGTTGAGCAGGGCCGGGAAGATCTCTGCAACCGATGCGTCGAAGCTGAGCGATGCAAATTGCAGCACGGTGTCTCGCTCGTTGTAATCGAAATGCTCATGCTTCCACTGTGCCAAGTTCGGCACGCCGACGTGACGCAACATCGTCCCTTTGGGCAACCCGGTCGAGCCGGACGTGAAGATGATGTAGGCGAGATCCTGTGCCGTGTTGATGCTCGCAAGGTCGGAAGTCGAAGTGTCCGCTGGGATCTCTTCGATGAACAGAGTCTGCACATCGCCCGTAGACATCTGCTCGCCAAGGCTGCGCTGGGTCAGGATCAGTTGCGCCGCGCTGTCTTGAAGCATGTAGCCTTTGCGCTCTTCCGGGTAATCCGGATCGATCGGCACGAACGCACCGCCCGCCTTGAGCACGCCGAGCATGGCGATGATCGGTTCGATGCCGCGCTCCATCAGGATGGCGACGTTATCGTTCGCCTTCACCCCCAGGCCGCGCAGGAGATGAGCGACTTGGTTCGAGCGCTCGTTCAGTTCACGGTAGGTAAGCTGTACGCGGTCATCGCTGAGTGCGATCCGTTCCGGCTGACGTGCCACCACTTCATAGAACAGCTCGTGGATCGTGCGGTCGGTCGGTGCCTGCAGCGCCGTGTCGTTCAGCTTCGCATAGACGGCGCGATCTATCTCGCTCAACAGGTCGAGTGAGCCGATCGGGTCGTTGAGAGCGGTCGCGAACGCTTGCAAAGTCTGCACGAGGCTTGCCGCAAAGTGCTGGATCGTCGATTCGCGGAACAGGTCGGTATTGTACTCGAAGCGCACTTGGATGTCCTCGTCGCCTTCGTTCATCGAGACGGTGAGGTCAAATTTACTGACCGTGTGCTCGCTGGCATCGGTCAGCGCCTGCAAGTGCAGACCTTCGCCACCTGCGATGTCTTGCGCTCCGTCCCCTTCTTTGTTGTAGACAAACATGGTCGAGAAGACGGGGGAACGGCTCGTGTCGCGCTCTGGGTTCAATTTTTCAATGAGCAGATCGAACGGGTACGACTCGTGCTGGTAAGCATCGAGGCTTTGCTGCTTGACTTGCCCCAGCAGGTCTTTGAGCGTACCGACCTCGTCGAAACGGACGCGGATGGCGAGCGTGTTGACGAAGAATCCGATCAAAGGCTCCAGCGACTCGACTGTGCGTCCGGCGATCGGCGTACCGACGATGAGGTCGTCTTGGTGCGTCAAGTTGTGCAAGAGCATCGTATAGGCGGACAGCATCAGCATGAAGGAAGAAACGTCCTCTTGCTTGGTCAAGGCGCGAAGCTGTTCGGTCAACTCCTTCGGCACCCGCGTCCACACCGCGTTCCCGCTGTGCGTCATCACGTCCGGACGCGGGAAGTCGGTCGGCAGATCGAGCGTCGGCAACGGTTTGGCGAGCTGTTCCAGCCAGTAGCTCTCACTCTCGCGGAATCGTTCGGTTTCCATCCCCTCCGCTTGCCATTCCGCATAGTCCGTATACTGGATCGAAAGCGGCGCGAGGGACGGTTGCGCTCCTGCGTGCAGGGTGCGATAGAGATCGGAGAATTCGCGCAGGAAGACGCCGCTGCTCCAACCGTCAAAGATGATATGGTGCATGTTGAAGTACAACTGTGCCTCTTGCGCTCCGAGCTTGAAGAGCATGACGCGCATCAATGGCCCGGTGCCAAGATTGAATGGCAGCGCACCGCTCTCGTCGATGCTCGCTTGCACGAACGCTTGCTGCTCGGCCGCGGCACGATCACTCAGGTCTTCGTAGACGAGGCGGAAATCGCTCGTCGGCAGTACAACTTGGCGCGGCAAGCCGTCCACTTCGCGGAACACGGTGCGCAGTGAGTCGTGACGCTCAATCAGGATCTGCAACGCTTGTTCAAACGCTGCGAGATCGAGCGGCCCACTGAGCTTGGCGTGCATCGGCATGTTGTAGACGGTGCTCGTCGGGTTCAATTTGTACAGGAACCACAGGCGGTTTTGCGCATGGGACAGGCGGTAGTGCTCCTGCTCCGGTGCTTTGGCAATCTCGGTGTGCGCAGTGGTCTGACCGGCCGCGAGCTGTCGGTCGATGTGCGCGGCGAGGTCTTGAACGGTCGTGTAGGCAAACAGGTCCTTGAGCTCCATGCTGGTCGCCAGTTCTTTGCGAATGCGGTTGAGCACTTGAATCGCCAAGAGCGAATGGCCACCGAGGTCAAAGAAGTTGTCGGTCGCGCTGACCGCCTCGCGGTTGAGCACCGATGCCCAAATGTCGGCTAACGTCCGCTCAAGCGCTGTGGACGGCTCGACAAACTCGCGCGCCTCTTCAAAGTCATCGCTCGCCGCCAATTGCTCTAGCGCTTTGCGATCGACCTTGCCGTTTGGTGTCAGCGGCATTTCTGGGAGTCGGACGATGCGCGTCGGCACCATGTACTCGGTCAGTTGCTGTCCGATGAACTCTTTGAGCTCAAATTGTTCCAGATCGTCACATTGTGACGTGTAGAAGCCGAACAGCATGTTGTTGCCGTCTGCCGCCTTTTTCACGACGACGATCGCCATCTCCACATCCGGATGTTGCGAGAATACTTCCTCGATCTCACCGAGCTCGATTCGGAACCCGCGCACTTTGACTTGGTTGTCGATGCGGCCGAGGTAATCGATCGTGCCGTCCGCCAGAATGCGCGCCAAGTCGCCCGTCCGGTAGAGTCGGTCGCCAGGCGTGCCTGGCAGGTGATTGGGAATGAACGCCTCTGCCGTTTTTTCCGGCTGGTTGTGATAGCCTTCTGCAAGCTGAACACCGCCGACGAGCAGTTCGCCTTTCACGCCCGTCGGGCAGAGATTGCCGTGACGGTCCACGACATAGCATTGCGTATTGGAAATCGGTCCACCGATATGGACGTAGGCGATCGGGCCTTCGATCAAGAAGGCCGTGACATCGACCGCCGCTTCGGTCGGGCCATAGAGGTTGCCGATGCGCGATCCATTCGGATACATCTCAAACCACTGGTTGACGAGCTTGGTCGGCAACGCTTCCCCGGAGACGATGAAGTTGCGCAGTTTCAACTGCGGACGCTCCGCTTCCGGCAAGCTCTGCAGATAGGCGACAAAGATGCTGAACAGAGCTGGGACGAACTGCATGTACGTGACGTCGTACTCGAGCATCTGCTCGACGAGCAGTTCTGGCGTTGCGTAGACGTTGCGTTGCAAAATCAGCAGTTTTGCGCCGTGGCGCAGCGGCCAGAACAGCTCGATGATCGAGTCGTCGAAGCAGTGCGTCGTCCGCTGAATCATGCAGTCTTCCGGCGTCGCCTCGAACACCGATTGGTGCCAGTGCAGGCGGTTGATGATCGCGCTGTGGCGGATCACGACGCCTTTCGGTTTGCCTGTCGAGCCGGACGTGTAGATCGTATAGGCGATGTCGCTCGGCTCGTTCACCTTTTCTGGCAGGTGCGCAGGATAGGTATCGAGTGCGCTCCAACTGTGCGTCGGAACTCCCTCGCGCACCGGCTCGATGTCACCTTCGACATCCATGTACAGGACGCATTTTAGATCGATGCCTTCTGCGATCTCCTTGATCTGCTCCGTGTACTCCTGTTTGGTGAGCAGGACGTCTGCTCCCGAGTTGGTCATCATGTACTGAACGCGCTGCGCTGGATATTCCGGGTCGATCGGCACGTAAGCGCCACCCGCCTTGAGAATCCCATACATCCCGACGAGCAGTTCGATACTGCGCTCCATCTGGATGCCGACCAGTTGGTTGCGCTGAACACCTTGTGCGCGCAGGAAGTGCGCCAATCGGTTCGAGCGTTCATTCATCTCGCGGTAGGTAAGCGTCCGATCGCCGTCGATCAGGGCGATGCGATCTGGATCAGCCTCCGCCTGCTTAACAAACGCTTCATGCAAAAGTTGATTGAGGTCGAAGTCAACGTCTGTGTTGTTCACGCCCGCCAAAATTTGGTGGTCGCGCTCCGTCATGATGTTGATGTTGTACAGATGTTGTTCGGCGTCATCGAGGACCGCCTTCAGCACCATCTCATATTGCTCGGCCCAGTTGCGCACCGTTTCTTCGCGCAACAGTCCGGTGTTGTATTCATAGGTCAGGTCGAGACCGTGCTCATGTTCTACCACGACCAGTTCCATGTCGAACTTGCTGGTGCCGCGTTCGAATTCATCGATCGCAACGTCGAGGCCCGGGAACTGCAAGTCGAGCGGCGCGTTGTGCAGGGTGAACATCGCCGAGAAGATCGGCGAGCGGCTCCGGTCGCGCTCCGGGTTGATCTTTTCGGTCAGCAGGTCGAACGGATAGGACTGGTGCTCAAACGCTTCGAGGCTGCGCTGCTTGACTTGTTGCAACAGCTCGTGGAAGTTGCTCATCCCCTCGAATCGAGTGCGGATCGCCAGCGTGTTGACAAAGTAGCCGATCAACGATTCGAGCGTGGAATTGGTGCGTCCCGCAATCGGTGTGCCGACGATGATGTCATCGTCACCTGTGAGACGGTGCAACAACAAGTTGTAAGCGGCCAACAGCACCATGAACAAACTGGTGTCTTCACGCTCGGCAAGCGCATGGGTGCGCTTGAGCAGGTCAGCATCGAGCTGCCAGCGCAGCGAACGACCTTCATAGGTCTGCAAAGCGGGACGCTCCGAATCGAGCGGCAGTTCCAGCACGGGCAACGGCTTGGCCAGCGTTTGCAGCCAGTATTGCTCCTCGCTGTCCAAAGCTCCCGATTCCAACTGCTCGTTCTGCCACGCGGCATAGCTGACATATTGGATCGGCAATGCTTCTTTCTCGATGTTCTGTCCGGTCGAGAGCGCCGCGTAGAACTCAGCGAACTCGCGGACGAAGACGCCCATACTCCAACCGTCCGAGATGATGTGGTGCATGTTCAGGTAGAAACGATACTCCTCATCTGCCACTTGGAACAGCATCGCGCGCAGAAGCGGACCTTGCGTCAGATCGAACGGTGTTAACGCATCTTCAGACATTGCGGCTTCCAACTTGTGAGTACGCTCCGAATCTTCCAGCTCCCGCAGGTCGAAGAAGGGGAGCGCGAAGTCGATCGTGTCGCGGATCACCTGTCTCGCCAGATCTTCGTGCTCGACGAAGACGGTGCGCAGGGTCGCGTGGCGCTCGATCATCAGTTGCAGCGCTTGTTCGAACGCTTGGCGGTTGACTGCGCCCTTCATTGTGACGCTCTGCGGAATGCTGTAGGCCACGTTTTCCGGCTCCAGTCGATACAGGAACCAGGTGCGTTGCTGCACGCGCGAGAGTTCATAGGACGCTTGTGCCGGAAGCGGTCGGATCGTCGCTTCCGCTTCGGTCTCACCCGCAGAAAGCAGGCTGTCGATGCAAGCGGCCAGTTCCTGCACGGTCGGGTAGGCGAAGAGATCCTTCAGTTTGACATTAGCGTGCGTCGCTTCTTTGATGCGGGCGAGCACCTGCATCGCGAGGAGCGAGTGGCCCCCGATGCCAAAGAAGTTGTCGGCGCGACCGATCTGCTCGACGCCCAAAACGGTAGACCAGATCGCGGCCAGCTGTTGCTCGGTCGCGGTGACCGGGGCGACATAGGCTTGGCTCACCAGTTGCTTGCTTGCGACACTCGTTTCACGCAACGCTTTGCGGTCGATCTTTCCGTTCGGATTCAACGGCATTTTCTCAAGCCAGTTGATCTGAGACGGAACCATATACTCCGGCAGTTTGCGCTTCAGGTAGGTCTGAATCTCGTCGAGACTCAGGTTGTCATCCCCCGTGAAGCAAGCGATGACTTGGTGGTCACCGTCCGCGTTTTCACGCGCTACGACCGCCACTTCCTGCATGCCTTGGAACGTGCTGAGCGCCGCTTCGATCTCGCTCAGTTCGACGCGGAAACCGCGCACCTTGATCTGGAAGTCCTTACGGCCAACATATTGGACCCTTCCGTCCGCCAAGTAGCGGCCAAGGTCGCCCGTGCGATAGACGAGTACCGGGTCGAGCGGATCGAGCGGATTTTTGACAAACACTTCTGCCGTCAATTCCGGGTTCTTAAAGTATCCGAGCGACAGGTACGGGGTACGGATGTAGATTTCACCGATCTCACCGACTGCGCACAGCGCTTGCTCTTGATTGAGCAGCAGTGCGGTCGCCGCCTCGATCCCTTTGCCGATCGGGATCACTTTGCCTTCTGTCGGCAGTTCGTTTACGACATTGAACAGCTTGACCATCGTCGTCTCGGTCGGGCCGTAGAAGTTGACAAGTTGGATGCGCTCGCCAAAGATGTCTCGCCATTGCTTTACATATTTGACCTCAAGCGCCTCACCGCCGAGGAAAATGTAGCGCAGGTGCGGGAAAAGCTCGGCGCGGCGCGCAGGATCGAGATGTTGCGCCTCCGCGAGAATCTGGCGGAACAAGCTCGGCACGCAGTGAATGACGGAGATGTCCTGATTCATCAGCCACTTCACCATATCTTCGCGGTCGAGAATCGTCTCTTGATCTGGCAGGCAGACGGTGCCTCCCGAGCACAGCGGTACGAAAATGTCGCGCAGAGCCGGGTCGAAGGTCAGCGCCGCAAACTGACTGACGCGATCACCAGCTCCGATGGCAAACGTCTCGATCTCCCAACGGACAAATTGCACGAGACTGCGGTGGCGACCCATGACCCCTTTTGGTCGTCCCGTTGAACCAGACGTGTAATAGATGTAGTTATTGTCATCCGGATCGCTGATCAGCTCAGGATTGCGGGTCGCAAAACTTTCAATTTCCGCAAAGGCGTGTGCCGTCCACTCCCCCGCGACCGGACGATCGACGAAGAGCAGATGCTGGGAATCGGCCGCACCCACCGCCGTCAATAGATCGGACAGCTTGGGCGCATAGGACGCTTGGCTGATGATCCACGTCGGTTCCACTTCGGAGAGGATCATCTCCAGACGCTCGAGTGGATAGTTCGGGTCGAGCGGCACGAAGGCGGCACCTGATTTGAGAATCCCGAGGATCGATTCGAGCATGGCGACACTGCGGTTCACCATGATCGCCACGCGCTGCCCGCGACCGATGCCCTTGTCACGGAGATAGTGGGCCAGTTGGTTCGCCCGCTCGTTCAGTTCGCGGTACGTCACCTGACGTTCGTGATGCGAGATCGCAGTCAGATCGGGGGTCTGTTCCGCTTGCAATTCGAAGACGCGGTGAATGAACGGAACTTCGACGAGCGCCGAAGTGGTCACCCGCTCCTCTTCACTTGGCAAAATGTTCAATTCGCGCAACATCGCGCGCTGTTTGACCGTGTGCAGATTGACCGCATAGAGGTTGCTGTCAACGTTCACACTCACTTCAGCGAGGATGTTCTGGAACTGCTCTGCCATCGACTCGATCGTTTCCAGCTTGAACAGATCGGTGCCGTAGACGAAGGTGAGCTCAAGCCCAGCTTGGTTCTCCATCGCATAGACGGTCAGATCGAACTTGCTGGTGCTGCGCTTTTCCTCTTCCAATGACACTTCAAGGTCGGAGAAGTGCAGTTCGAACGGCATGTTTTGCAGGACGAACATGGTCGAGAAGATCGCCGAACGGCTCATGTCGCGTTCCGGATTGACTTTTTCCACGAGCAGGTCGAACGGATACGCTTGATGCTCATACGCTTCCAGCGTGCGCTCCTTGATCTGGCTGAGCAAATCGCGGAACGTCGCCACGCCATCAAATTTGGTACGGATCGACAACGTGTTCAAGAAACAGCCGATCAGCGATTCGAGCGTATCGCTGGTCCGACCCGCCACCGGGGTGCCCACGATGATGTCCTGATCACCAGACAGACGGTGCAGCATCAGGACGTACGACGACAACAGCACCATGAACGGGGTCGCATCGAGCTTGTTCGCAAGTTCTGTGACCTGCGCATACAGCGCCTTGTCGATCTGCCAACGGGACTCGCTACCACGCAGCGATTGGCGTTCCGGACGCGTGAAGTCGGTCGGCAGGTTGAGCACCGGCAACGGCTTGCTGAGCGTGTTCAGCCAGTAGTGCTCCTGCTCATCAAATTGGCCGGACTGCAATTGGTCATTCTGCCAAGCGGCATAATCGACATATTGAATGTCGAGCGGTGCGAGTTCCGCATCCTTCCCATGCGAGAGCGCATAGTACAGATCGGAAATCTCTTTGGCAAAAATTCCGGTACTCCAACCGTCAGACGTAATGTGGTGCATGTTCAGATAGAAATGGTGTTCCTGCTCGCCTACCTTGATCATCATCGTGCGCAACAGCGGCGCTTGCGCAAGATCGAAGGCGTGCTGACGATCTGCCCCGATCATCGCTTCGAGTTGCTCCAGACGCTGTGTTTCCTCGAGCTCGGTCAGATCATAGAAGGGCAGTGTGACCGACACATCGTCCTGCACAACCTGTAGCGGAATGCCATCTCGCTCGATAAAGCGGGTGCGCAAGATCGCGTGTCGCTCCACCGTCTTTTGCAACGCCGCTTCGAAAGCGGCGATGTCCATCGGCCCTTTGAAGATCATCGTGCCGGACATGTTGTAGAACGTGCTCTCCGGCTCGAGCTTGTACAGGAACCAGAGTCGCTTTTGTTCGTTCGAAAGCTCGTACGCCTCTTGCTTGCCGATCGCTACGATCTCCTGCATCGAAGCGACCGCACTTCCTGTGAGCAGTTGATCGAGATGGGCCGCAAATTCGCGCAAGGTCGGGTGATCGAACAGGTCGCGCACGACAACTTGCAAGCCATATTGCTTCTTGATGCGCGAGACGATGCGGGTGACCATCAGCGAGTGCCCGCCCAGATCGAAGAAGTTGTGCGTCAGCCCGACGCGGTCGATCTGCAAGATTTCCGCCCACAGGTTGGCCGTCCAGATTTCGGTCGCCGTTTGCGGTGCGATGTAGTCGTCGAGCAGTTCCAGACGATCGACATCGCTTACGCTCGGCAAGCTCTTGCGGTCGATCTTGCCGTTTGGCGACAACGGCATCTTGTCCATGCGCACAAAATAGGACGGAACCATATAGGCAGGCAGTTTTTTCTGCAGATGGTTGCGCAAGTCGCTGGCGGTCAGTTCATCATGGCGCGATGTGAAGTAAGCGGCCAGTTGCTTGTCTCCGCTTGCGCTCGCAATGGCGATGACTGCCGCCTCGCCCACCTGTTCATGCAGGCCGAGCGCCTCTTCGACTTCACCGAGCTCGATGCGGAAACCGCGCACCTTGACCTGATTGTCGATCCGGCCCAGGTATTCGATCGTGCCGTCTGCAAGCAAGCGCGCCAAGTCGCCAGAGCGGTAGAGACGGTCGCCCGGCGTGCCCGGCAGATGGTTTGGAATGAAGACTTCTGCCGTTTTCTCCGGCAGGTTGTGGTAGCCTTCTGCGACTTGAATGCCGCCGATGACCAGTTCGCCTGCAACGCCGACGGGACAGATGCGTCCTGTCTCGTCGAGGATGTAGATCTGGACGTTTGCGATCGGCTTGCCGAGCACGATGCGCTCCTGCTTGCCTTCAAAAACGGACGTGATTACGCCGATCGTCGCTTCGGTCGGGCCGTATTCATGAGCGATCTTCGAAGCGTCCGCACCCAGCAGTTCGAACCAGCGGTTGACCGTGCGAACGGGCAGCGCTTCACCGCCCGGCATGACCCAGCGCAGGTGCGGCAGGGCGCGTTCATGCTCCTCCATCGCTTCGAGCGCATAGACGAATTCGGTCAACAAGGACGGCACGAGGATGCTGAACGAGACCCGATGCGCTTGGAAGCTCTGGTGCAGTCGATACGGATCTTTGGCCACTTCGTTCGGAATGATCACCGCGCTTGCACCGCAGAACTGCGGCAGGATGATCTCGTAGATCGATGGGTCAAAACAGATCGAGGTCTTCTGCGCGATGACGTCCGACTTCCCGAACCCAAGCATCGACCCGGTGTAATACAGGCTGTTCAAAAGCGAGCGGTGTGCCACTTTGACACCTTTCGGATTTCCGGTGGACCCGGAGGTGTAGATCATGTACGCCAGATCGCTCGGGTCGTTGATCCATGCTGGCATCTGCTCACTGTAGGCGGCGATGTCGCTCCAAGTGCGGACGATTTGGCCAGCCACCGCATCAAAGATCGCCTCTTCGCGATCCAAAACGACGATGCTCGCCAGACTTCCACGTTCCTTGAGACCGTTCAAGATACTCAGGCACTGTTCCTTGATCAGCACCACCGAGGCGGACGAGTCGGCCAGCATGTACTCGATGCGCCATTCCGGATAGTCCGGATCGATCGGTACATAGGCTGCTCCAGCCTTGAGAATCGCGTAGATCCCGACATACACTTCCGCGCTGCGCTCCATCAGAACGCCAACGAGCTGGTTTCGGCTCACCCCTTGTTCGCGCAGGTAGTGGGCCAGTCGGTTCGAACGTTCGTGCAGTTCGCCGTACGTCATCGTCCGCTCACCGTCGATCACCGCGACGCGTTCCGGCTCCGCTTCCGCCACTTGAACGAACGATTCGAGCACCGTCCGCTCCATGTCGTAGTCCACAAACGTATCATTGCTCGCTTGGTAGACGGCGAGGTCAGCGTCGGTGAGCAGATCGAAGGCTTGAATCTCAGCCTGTAGATTGTCGGCCACCGTTGCTACCACTTGAGCATACTGAGCCGCGAAGCGCTCCACCGACTCGCGCTTGAACAGATCGGTGTTGTACTCGATGGTCAGGACCAGCCGTTCGTCGTACTCCTTCAAAAGCCACGCCTGATCGACGAGACTGGTGTGCTTCGTCATCTCCGCATACTCGACTTTCAGATTGGACAGTTTGACGCTTGGCACCGGCTGCATATTGAAAACGGACGAGAACAGGATCGGACGACCGAGCTCTCGGTTCGGGTTGAGTTTCTCGACCAGTAGGTCAAACGGATAGCCCTGATAGTTCAGCGCTTCGAGCACGCGAGTTTTCACCTGTTGCAACAGGTCGCTAAAGCTGTTGATACCAGCAAACGAGACGCGGATCGGCATCACATTGACAAAGTTGCCGATCAGGTTTTCCACTTCCGGTGTGGTGCGGCCGCTGAGCGGCGCCCCGATG
The DNA here is from genome assembly GCF_002243515.1 of Tumebacillus algifaecis. NCBI lineage: Bacteria > Bacillati > Bacillota > Bacilli > Caryophanales > Alicyclobacillaceae > Tumebacillus > Tumebacillus algifaecis. The sequence goes on along the minus strand of NZ_CP022657.1, from coordinate 563,609 downwards.
ATGATGTCCTCTTCCTGCGTCAGACGGTGCAGGAACGTGAAGTACGCCGCCAGCATCAGCATGTTCAGCGAAACTTTGTGCTGCTTGCACAGCGCGCGCAGTTGATCGATCCGTTCTGCGCTGAACGGGAAATGGGCGACTGCGCCGCGATAGTGCTGCACCTCAGGGCGCAGATGATCGCTCGGCAGATCGACAGACGGCAACGGTTTGACCAGACGGTTCAGCCAATACGCTTCCAGCTCTGCGCCCTTCGCCTCTTGCAAAATGCGGTTTTGCCAAGCGGCAAAATCGACAAACTGCACGGGAAGTTGCGGCAGATCTGCCGTCTTGCCCTCGACACTCGCACTGTAAAGAGCGGACACTTCTTGGAAGAGCACGCTGAAACTCATTCCGTCGAGGACGATATGATGGCCGACGATGTGGAAATGATAGTCGGTCGCCCCCAACTTGTGCAGTTGATAGCGAACCAACGGTCCGTTCTGCAGATCAAACGGCTTGCACACCTCCTCGTCAACAGCGTGTGCCAACTGCGCCTGCTGTGCTTCCGGAGCCAAAGAGCTCAAGTCGTATACGGGTAGCAAGACTGCGCTGTCTGCAAGCACAACTTGCTTGGGCACACCGTCTTGTTCGATGAAGACGGTACGCAGTGCTTGATGGCGCGCCGTGACGGTGTGCAGGGCCTGTTCGAGCGCAGCCAAGTTCACGTCGCCATGCATGTGGAACGCGAAATGCTCATTGTAGACCGTCTGGGCCGGATTCATTTGCTGATCGAACCAGAGACCATTTTGTGCGCGGGCCAGATCGTAGTCGTCCTGCTCGGTCAGCGGTGTCACTAGGAGTCGGTCGCGTGTGCTGGTGGCGGCAACTTCGAAGCGCCCACCGATTTCCGTTTTCAAATGCTCGATATAAGCGGCCAACTGTGCGATGGTCTGGTACTCGAAAAGTTGAGTCAAGTCGAAACCTTCATAGCCAAACCACGATTCAAGTTCGCGTAGCAGTTGGATCGCCGAAAGCGAGTTGCCGCCCAGCTCCATAAAGTGATCGTGGATGCTGATCTGCTCCGCGGGACGATTTAAGAGACGCGCCCAGATGTCATGCAAATTGCGCTCCGTCTCGGTCTGCGGCAGAACGATGTCGATGCGCGTTTCCGCTTGCAGAGCGAGCAGTTGGTCGATCTCTTGCAATAGGCTGTCGAAAGCACCCTGCTGATATTGTTCGCGCATTTTGAAGCGCGCCAATTTGCCGCTGGTCGTCTTCGGCACGGCTGGAACTGGGATCGCCGCATGGATCTCAAAGCCGAGTTCGCTGTTGATCGTCGTTTTGATCGCTTGGTGGAGCGCGAGAAAATCTTGCAATTTTCGCTTAAATTTGACGAAGATAAGGACTTGTTCACGCCCGGTCGCCGGATCGGTCAAACCGCAAGCGATCGCACCGCCCAGTTCGGCATCGGTGCGGCGCGTCACGAGGCTTTCAATGTCATGGGCGTAGAAATTTTGACCGTTGATGAAAATGATGTCCTTGTTCCGGCCTGTGATGGTCAGACGACCGTCCTTAATAAACCCGAGGTCACCTGTGCGCAAGTACCCGTCAGCAAACAACGTTGCGTTGACCTCTGGGAGCTTGTAGTACCCTTGGGTGACGTTCGGTCCCTTCATCTGAATGTGACCGACATGGCCCTCGGGCAGCACTTGGTCGGCATCATCGACGATGCGCAGGCTCATCCCGACGACCGGATAACCTTCGTCGGCGATCAGCAAGCGTTTAGCGTCCTCCGATTCCACCGCCTGCACGATGCCAGACGTCGTAAACGTCTCCTGATCGACTTCGTGCACCAGCGGGTCGCTGTGCTTGGGCGGGATGGTGACACCTACGCATCCTTCCGCCATGCCGTAGACATAGTACATCGCTTGACGACGGAAGCCGCATGGCGCAAAGCGCTGCATGAACTGCTCAGCCGTCGTGATCGAGATCGGTTCTGCACCGTTGTAAAGGATGCGCAACGAAGACAGGTCGATCTCCTTGAGATCCCGGTCTTTGATCTTCGAAGTCATCCACTCCAGACCAAAGTTCGGGCTGCCCGTGACGGTGCCGCCGTGTTCGGTGATTTTTTTCAACAGCAAATCCGGCTTGCGAATGAACGTTTCCGGCGACATTTTGCACTGGTTGATCCGAATGAACAAAGGCACCAAATGCAGGCCGATCAAGCCCATGTCATGGAAATAGGGCATCCAACTGACGTAGGTGTCGCGCTCGTCGATCCCCGTGCCTTCCGCGATCTGCCAGACATTGCACACCAAGTTCTCATGCGTCAGTTGCACACCTTTTGGCGTGCCGGTACTGCCGGAAGAGAACTGGATGAAGGCAAGGTCGCTTTGCTTCGGCTGGTAGTGCGCGCGATCGGCCTCATTTGCGAGCAGATCGTCTGCCGTGACCGTGCGGAGTTCGGCAAAAACGTCCGTTTCCTTCAGTTTGTCGTATTTGTCAGCTAAATGGCTTTCGACGACCAGAAGTGGCCGATCGAGCAGTTCCCAGACGTTTTTCGTCTTGCGAAAATCTTCGGCGTCAGGAGTAAAAGCGGCCGGCACGTGCAACGGCACGGCCACCATACCGCCGAGCAAGCAACCCCAGAAAACGGCGAGGAAAGCACGCGAATCGTTCAATTCGATCATGACCTTGTCCCCGGCTTGCCCCCCGTGCGCACGCAACCCAGCTAAGACTTGCTCCGCTTCCTGGAGCAAGTCAGCATAGGATTGGAACGATTCGGAACCGTCCGCTTTGATATGAAAGACCCCTTTGTTCGGCGTCAGGGCAGCACTCTGTTGCACCGCTTCAACCAGCGTGCTTGGAAAACCATCAGCAACTGCATACTCGCGACCGTGACTGATCGCCAAGCGTTGATTCTGTGTCATCATGTATCCCCCCACTGCATTTCTAATCAAAGTTATATAAAGCCGAAATATACAAGCTGCGACCGCATTAGACGGCCGCCGGACGGTTGGTAGAATCTTGATCGCTACCTGACGCCTGCTTCGCTCCCCAGATCAAGCGTTGGAGCAGAATCCCGAACAGACCGATCGCACCGACCACATAACCGGCGACGATAAACGCATCGAAAACGCCCAGTGCGGTCACCAACCAACTGCCGCCAAGCGGCCCGACCACGACCACAACGCTAGTCAGCGAGTTGGTGATCCCCGTCACGCGCCCCATCGCTTCCTTGGGCGTTTCAACCTGCCGCAGATAGTTGTAGGCCATGAATGCAACCCCTGCACCCATGCCGCCGATAAAGGAAGGCACGAGCAACCAAGCGATCGAACTTCCCGCTTCATAAGAGCCCATGAAGTAGAAGGCGATCCCGATCAGCACGCTCGCCCCGCCAAACAGCCAGCCATAGCTGATCCCCGTGCGCTTCAAAATGCCAAATGTCGCACCGACCAACAACGTGCCGACAGCGACCGTCGCGATCATATAGCCGAGCAATTCGGTGCGCGATGCGTCAATTTCACGCAACAGAACGCCGAGCTGCGCATCCACGATCTGCAAACCTGCGAAACCGATCAAGAAGAAAACGGTACTGGAGAACAAGAGGCGATTGGTCAACACGACCGACCAGCCTTCCTTCCAAGAAGCGGCGAAGCTTTGCTTCTCTTTGTCCTGCTCCGTCTCGTCCTGCTGTTCCTTGACCTTGCCTACCGTCAGCAGCAAAATGGCCGAAATGCCATAGCTGACCGCATTGACGATCAAGCAGAGCTCAATCGAACCGAACGCGATCAACGCCGCGCCAGCCAGAGGTCCGAACACTTTGGCCAACTGGAAGACGACACCAATCAGTGTGCTAGCTTGTAGCAGGTGTTCCTTGTCCACCACGTGGCGGACGAGCGCTTGCTGAGCAGGTGCGTGAAACGTACCTGCGGCGGCGCGGAAAAACAGCAGTGGCAACACCCACCAGGTGCTCGGTGCAAAAATGAGCATTACGGTAAAGATGGCGCGGATGACGTCGGTGATGATCATCAGATTGACCTTGTTCCAACGGTCCACAAACACCCCAGCGATCTGCCCCAAGAAAATGCTCGGAATTGCGTACATCAAAGGAATGAGCGAAACGTAAAGCGGCTCCACTTTCCACACAAAACTGAACAAAGTCATGATGGCAATCATGTCAAACCAATCTCCGACGCTGGAGAGGGTGTAAGAAACGAACATCTTGTTAAAAATCTTGTTGCTCCAGAGTGAGCTCTTCTGTTTGCTTGATGAATCCATCTTGCTGCCTCCTTTATTTACTATGAGGTTACATAGTTAAAAATGGATTAGTTTGCAAAAACTTACCATTGACAATTCTATCATGTTCAATAAGGGAATAACAGGCCTTTTTATAAATCAGCTGAAAAAGAACTAATATAAAAATAAAATTTCTATAGATGCTCACTTGATAGAAACACTTTCCAATCTTTAACGCAACAATGTTATGACAAATTACAACTCATGATGTTGATGTAAAATTTAACCACTGATAGCAAATGGATGGACAATCTGAGTTACGACCGACCGATTCAAAGGGATACGGTGCTCCATGCACGGAGTCAGAGTTCCAGTCTTCCTATAGAAAAACGGAGTCGGACCGATACAGCGTCCAACTCCGTTTTTGTCGTTAAAATGCTTCCTCCCACCCAGAACGGCATGCGAGGTCGATGGTACCGAACCGGGTCATCGCCCATACCCTATAACAAAAACGAAAGGGGCCCCACGCATGTCAATTGGCAAAGATGATGCTGTACATGGCCGGGTCATCGGACATACGCATGGTTCGGTAGATTATACAGGATTGGCGGATGGGCACGTCCATCAGTGTTTAGATGTGACGCACCCGGCGCTCCCAACGCCAGATGGTAGTCATGTGCATTACACGGAGGGGTATGTGGTGTTCGAAGATGGCCATACTCATCATTACCGTGCGTACTCCAGCACGGCCATTCCGGTTGGGAATGGCAGACATGTACATTATTACGATTTCTATACGACGGAAGATGACGGTCATCGCCATCATGTTCAAGGTGTGGATATGCCTGCTCCAGGCGACAGATAGCGCCTCATCGTCCGCTCGTGTTTTCCACTGCCAGCCTGTCATTCTGTCACGTCCTCGAATGGCTGCTACCTGTGTTGCTCGTTCCAGAGCGTTCCGATTGACTGCTTATTTTGCTGCTTCAATCGCTTCGATCAGCGTCTGTTCAACGCCCTGAGCGATCCTCTCCAGCGCAGGGTCTTGCAACACGCCCATCAGGGAAGTTGGTTTTGGCAAACCGATTTTCGTGGTGCCGCCCTCCTGATAGATGACGATCTTACACGGCAGGAAGTAGCCCACAAGCAGATTCTGCTCCAAAACGCGCTTGGCCTCCACTGGATTGCATACTTCGAGGACTCGGAAGGGCGTGGTGAATTCCACGCCTTTTTCCTGAAGTTTGGCTGGCAAATCTAGTTGCCAAAGAACACCGAATTTGTGGTTTTTCAAACTAGCTTCGATTGCTTGTACCGCTTCGTCCACTGTTTTCGTTGTTTCTACCGTGTAGTGAAACATCGAGCAGCCCTCCTCATGGAATGAATGCGAAATTACGCTTTTCACGTAGAAGCGGAACAACCTGCTGTCCGCTTCCACGTTGACAAGTTCGCCGTTCTTTTACTTGACCCACGCTTGGAAGTCATAAATCGTACCTTTATCTGTCATTTCCAGTATCATCACTTGACCCGTTTGCAGGGCGTGGATGCCTCTCTTCGCTTTTCAATCGGCATCAGGCTAGTCCGTCTTGTTGCATCTACAATCAAATCAAAGTTCATTTTTTTGTTCCCTCTCGCTAGCGTTTTTATGTGCCACGATCTGAATGACATGCGAGAAACTGTTGAGCAATTTCCCTTCATGCCGCTCGACAGCTCCCCGGAACAGATGAATGATCTTACCATTAACACCGCCTCGAAAGACAGGATTTAATCAGCGTAATGTAGAGAACGAAGCAGTGCTTAGTTTGACAACACACGATGGTGTGGACAAACGCCAGAAGCCTGAGCACAAACGAACGTTATGACCAGTAACAGGGCATCCGCGCGTCGCCATTTGTTTGTCAAATTGTTGACCAAGCAGTAGACCCGCTTCGTCTGTAAAACCGGTCCTCAGCCCGTCCCAACCGTTATCTTAGCCGAGCACGAGGTTGGTGTTCTCCACCCACACGACTCCGTTACTCGCGTGTATGAAGAAAGAGGTCACCCCTGTAAGCGACCTCTTTCTTCATCGTCTTGGTGCTATCTCGTTAACAAAAAACCCTTGCTCCACCATGAATTTCGATACTCAATTTTCAACCCTTCCAGATAAGGCGTTAGCGCAGCAAGAAACACGAATTCAAGATCGCCAACCACTACTTGATGATCAAACTCGTCAGTGGACTCCTCCAGAGCCCATCCATAATTCGGGCCGCCTCAGCCCATCCCCGCGATATAAAGTCGAATCTTTATTTGACTGGGATCATCGATCAGTTCCTTCAATTTTGCAATCGCATCAGCAGACACATGTATCATGGGAGTCCTTTCACCTCAGCACAATTATACCCCTGTGGGTATAATTGTGCGAGTCGCACTTATACGGATCATTTCGTCACATCCAACGGAACATCTTGATCGGAACCAAAGACTCATGCCAGCACACGATTGGCTGGGCGAACGGAAATCTTAGCCTTCTTCCTGTGTTCTTACACGAATGGTTTTCCAGAAGGAACAAACACAACTACAAGTTCCTGAAATGCAGTGGGTACAGAACAAACCTTGTATGAATCCAGGTTGGTCAAATCCACCCGAAAAGGGAATTATGTGATTTACGATCTGGATGAAATTTCGGTCGCTAATTTCATGGTGTCCTTACACCGCCTGAGTGAAAAACAGCTGGTCGAGATCCAACAGTTGAAAATGAAACTCATTCAGTGTTATTTCAGATGGATGTCATCTTTTTTTTAGCAATTGGTTGCTACATTTATCACTGCGGCTCGAGATCATTGACCCCCTTAAGCAACGCTTGTAAGAACCTCTTCAAACCTTCCCCATGGTCAGAAACCTCCGATGTAAATGTCGTGATCCCTCGCTTCTCAAACAATACTTCCTTGAGCAACGGATTCGGCGTAGTCAGGAAGATATAGGACTTCGGCTTGGCCAGTGGGTCTTTAGCGGAATCCCATAGCTTATGCAACTTGTACATCATGTAGCGGACATTGAAATCGCCTAAACTATAACCGAGAAACAGAACAGAACGTCCCAACATGTCGGCACGCATCTTGATATCCAACGCAGCCTCAAAATCCATCCGTTCGAAGTAGCTGGTCTCATCCAGTACGACTGAATCCAAATCGTCGAGATCACCGTGGAATTTGACGATCTGCACCTTCATGTTGTTGCCAACCTTCAACATATCATTAAGCGTCACAATGGAAGGAGTTTTTTCACCAGTAAACTTCTCATGAGCTTTTTCTAACAGGTGATCGTAATTAGTAGTATAAATGATCGGGAACTGCAGTTGGACTAGCAATTCATGAACCTCTCCTGCCCTCATTTCCTCTAGGGGTTTACGGAACACATCCAACAAATTTTGCAGCTCCTCCTTCCCCTTTTTCAGTACATAGTATTCGGCCAACATCAGATAATCTCCGTATGAGTTAAAAACCTTTTCATCATAGCCCAATTCTTGGGTGTTTATCGCATAATGAAATTGCAGAATGTCGCGGCGTAAAAGTGCAGACTTTGCCCGCGACATTTTGGCATAAAAAAAGCACTTGCCAACATCGATCTACTAACTTACCCTACGGTTTGCGACGACCAAGGGGGATCGAGAGGATGTTGAAAGTGCCTGAACAACAGTATATCAAATTTTTGCGCGAACACGAAGGGTGTTCGATAACCGAAATTGCAGAACGAATGAACTTGAATTGGCGAACTGCCAAAAAATATGCGGACAAAGACGATTGGAACGAGACGGTGGGAAAACGATTCGGTCGTTACCCAGTTCTCGGTCCGTTTCTCGAAATCATAGATACGTGGCTATTGGAGGACGAGGCTCTTCCCCGCAAACAGCGCCACACCGCTCGGCGGATCTTTAACCGTCTCAAAGCGGAGTATGAATTTACTGGTGGCGAACGAACGGTACAGGAGTACGTGGCTAAATGGCGGGCGGCTTACGCCCATGACCGAGCGAAGAGCTACGAACGGCTGGAGCATCCAGGTGGCGAAGCCCAGGTAGACTTTGGAACCGTACAGGTTGCGCAGAACGGGAGGCTCGTGGAACGTAAGATTCTTACCGCGTCCTTCCCATTTAGCAATGCGGCCTTCGCTTTCCCCGTTCCATCTGAGAATGGCGAGTGCTTTCTCGAAGCCTTGAAGCGGCTGTTCGGACAAATGGGCGGAGTACCGCGACGCATCTGGTTCGATAACCTCGCGGCTGCGGTTGCATCTATCGAGAAAAACGGAGAACGAAAGCAAACTGATGCGTTCACAAGGTTCTGTGCTCATTACTGCTTCGAGCCTGTCTTTTGTAATGTGGCGAGAGGCAACGAGAAAGGCAATGTAGAGAACAAGGTTGGTTACGGAAGGCGGAACTGGTGTGTCCCGATCCCAGTCATTCAATCGCTCGATGAACTCGCAGTACATCTTGAAATGGAGGCACTGGAGGATCGTCAGCGCATTCACTATTCGAAGAAGGAGAAAGTGGACGATCTATGGCGACAGGAGCAGAAAATGCTCTATTCCCTGCCGCTTGAACCGCTAGAGGTATTTCGTTTGGATACAGGTCGATTGAACAAATTTCGTGAACTGTCGTTCGAGAACATCAAGTACCCACTCCCGCAATGCAAGGCAGAGCAGCGCGTGTTGCTCAAGATTAAGTGGGATCTGATCGAGGTATTGGACGAGTCGTACAGCAAAATCTTCGAGTTCCCTCGGCCTTATACGGACAAGACGATGGAGATCGAGTGGAGAGCTGTGTTAGATGGACTCAAGCGACGCCCTCGCTCCGTCAGATATTCGACTTTTGTGTCGATGATGCCAGAAACACTGAAACACTTCCTGAGGGAAGTTGAGTCGGAGACGTGCAAGGCACGCCTGTCCCTTGTGAGGCGTTTGTTGGAGAACTACACGATGGGGGAGATCGCTAAAGGCCTGCACGAACTCATGCCTTGGGATTCTCGCGTCGAAACAGCGTTGGAGCACGCTTTGTACAAACAACGATATCCCGAGTTTCATCCTGAACCGTTCCAAGAGGTACACACCCCATCGAAGATTCAAGGCTATCATCCAGGTGACTTGGCCAATTACAACGATCTGTTGGGGGTGACATTATGAATCGAAAAATGTTGGCGCAGGCGTGCAAAACGCTCCATCTGGCACATGTAATGAACCACTACGAATCGGTTCCGTTCGAGAGTCGTACTGACTTCTTGCTGGCAATCCTGCAGTCAGAGATCCAAGGACGTGAGTCCAGTAAAATGAAGAGATTGATGAAGCGCGCCGGATTCCCTCAATTGAAAACGTTCGAAGGATACAACTTTGAGGAGATCACGTTTCCGAATCATTGCACGGAGCAGTCTCTACGTGAGCTTAACTTCCTGAAACATAAAGAGAACATCTTGATGTTGGGAAAGGTGGGAACTGGGAAAACCCATCTGGCAATTGCGTTAGGGGTGGAAGCCTGTCGGCAGGGGCTTGATGTGAGGTTTTATCGCGTCTCGGAGCTTGTCGCCAAATTGCAGGAAAGACATGCGAGCGGGACGCTGACGAGATTTCAAAAAGAACTGATGAAGTGCGATCTGTTGATTTTGGATGAGGTGGGCTTCGTGCCGTTTCACCAAACGGGTGCTGAACTTCTGTTTCACGTTATCTCGGAATGCTACGAGCAGCGAAGTCTCATAGTGACCTCCAATCTGGAGTTTGGGCAATGGAACAGCGTGTTTGGTGATACTAGATTAACGAAAGCGCTGGTGGATCGTTTAGTTCACCACGCGCACATCCTGAGTTTTACGGGCGAGAGTTATCGCTTGCGTCATGCTCTGTCGAGCATAAATTCATGAATTTCGATGTTGGCGGTGCTATGCACAAAATGGCCGCGATACTCTGCACTTTTCAGTTGCGAAACACACTTGGGCCATAGTTGAGATCAATTTCCCCCAAGAAGGGAGTTTTAAATTCATGGAAACACCAGCACCCGCAAAGAGAATAACGCGCCTGTCTTTGATGGCCTTACACAGTTCCCGAAAATCCTGTTTCTGCTCTCGCACCTGCTCCTTTTTAATATGTTCCCCTAGCTTTTTCAATACTGCACTTCTCATTGAGTATTCGTCCTTCTTACCTACCAACTCTAACTCAGCAAAAGTCCTCTCTTGCCTCCTTGCTTGGCCATTTGGGACGAATATCCTATCCCATCCGAACCCACCTTCTCCTCGAGGTACTGGAGAGATCGAGCCGCAGACCGATTCTTGGAATGTATAGATCTTCTTTCCATCGCAATAGCCAATCATCGCAGTCGCCTTCGCTTTCTTGCCACCAAACAATTCGGAAAAATGGACTTCCCCTAGCTCCTCCCAGATGATACTCGTTAGCGCACCAGGAAAGTGGCTCATGTCCCCAGTTTCCAATTCCAATTGAAGCATAGTATGTTCGACAAACAGCGGCCGCTTCAACGTGTCAAACGCTTTCTTCACTTTGTCCCTAACCAATTCCTCAAGGTTTTTGGTCTGTAATTCGTTAATCTCCACTTTTGTCGAAGCCATTTGAATTCCGTGTGATACGCACAATCGTTCCATCTCTTTTTGCTTGCTCTTGCTACCCGAAATAAAGTACAGCATCATTCTCCTCCTTAAAATTTTAACAATATGATTCTAGTTGAATCAAAATCTCTGATATTTCTTCCATTCGTTGTTGGAACGGAATCCCTCGACTCTCTATGAAACTGCTGTAAACCCCTATCTCACGTACTTTGTCCACCCAGGAGAGCACGTCTTCTCTTGCGTGCCCCTTTTCCAAAAGGGAGTAAAACAAATAGGCTATCTCATTGTTGATATTCGTGTTGAAGACGATCGGATCATCTGAGTTGATCGTGACCATCACGCCGTCCTCCACGTTCCGCTGCTCTTGAAATCCGCGTTGGTTCAATGTAAGGATATAGTGCTGAAAAATATTCTCGACTTCGCCGATGGCTGTGTTGGAAGACGGGTTCGTTTCGATGACAATCCCTTCACGACTGACCTTTTGCCGAATGAGCGTCTGCAGTTCCTTAAGCATTTTCAGATCTTCACGCCGCACCTCAACTTGGATGGGTTCCACCATTTTGTGGAGATAACATTTACAGTGCTGCGCAAAGGTCAAACGTTCAGCCGTCCAAATGTTATTCGTGTTTATGTAGTGGCAGAAAAGCCTCGAAGTATCCCGACTCGCTTCACGCTTTCCAGGGAGCGAGTTACTCATCTCGAAAGTTCTGAATTTGCTCTGGTACGCTTCCCAAAGGGAGAAAACAGTAATCCCTTCCATCTGCACGTAGATCTCCTTAGCCAACGTCAGGATCTCTTGTTGTAGGTTCGTAGAATCCACTTCCTTAGCGACCCCATCCTTGTATAGCCCCCAGATCCACAGCAAATTTTCCAGATGTTCGATCCGCGGAAGCATGACTACCTGATTACGCTGCATCCACAGATTCGGGTTAATCCCGAGGGCGATGCCGTGTCCAATGCGGTCCCCCGCATGAAACTGAAAATGTTGCACCACTTCATGCACCCTACGAACCCCAGTCATCAAATGGCGGAAGTCCTCCCCTGCATGATACGTTAATCCGAGGTTGCGCACCCGCTTGTCCGGTGCGGACGGATGAAGTGACCGATGCGTATCACTGTTACGCGCCTCGCGAAACACTGGAGCGAACACCCAAGGCTCGGTTGCAAACTCCACCCCTGCCGCATCGATGCCCACGATATAATCAGACAGGCCCGGAATCTCCTCACGTAGGTCGCGCACCACTCTCATCTCCGCCATATATTTTTCTTGTAAGTTGCGAAAATAGAGCTTGGCGGAATCAACATGGAGGTCTGTTTCACCAAATTGCCGAGTAAAGGGATTCGCATCGAGCCAGCATTTTTCGATATCATGCTCATCCTCTTTTTTGATGAAATGTACCACGATGCCGATCTCCGGAATCATTTGCCCACGGTTATACAGAGAGCAGATATTTTCCTGATAGGCCTTCAAGAGTGTTTTTAGCTTTTTGGCAAAAGCCTGCTTGATATTCCGCTCGTCGCTGTCCCGCCCCCCCGGAGCTATGCGGACTTCCAGTTTACGCAAATACGGGTTCTCCATTTGCTGATGCAGTGACAATTCGACATCCGCTTGTTTGGTAGCTCTTTCGAAATAGGAAACGAAATTTTCCAAACCTCGCGTAGAATTTGCTTGAATGTGTAATTGGAAGATCTCATTTTTAACACGTAAATACTGCCAGAAAATCTGGTTGAAAAAGTCATCAGGCTCGGATGACATCATATAGCGCATACACTTCATTAGGAAAACGAGTTCCACCGTGCCGTCCTCGCCGGAAGGGTTGGTTAGTCGATGAATGACATCCTGTTTGGCAAGCGCCCTTTTCCAATCTTCCTCACGGCAGGAATCCTGTGGAGCCAAGCGATATCGAATTAGTAGGGATTGGTACATCCCGTCAAAGTCTAATTCTGAGTGCTCCAGACGCTTTCCATGATAAACCCTCATGAGAATATCTATCGGAGAGAGGCTGGCGACTTTGGCCGAGTCTTGTTGGTAATGATGGAACAAGGTTAGCACTCGCTCATCTTGGGAACGCCGTTCCGATGTTGATAAATGATGAGCGAGCAGGATGCGAATGATTGCCATCGCCCGTACGTACTTTTGCAGTTTACCTTCCTTGCGCATGACTTCGTCCCCGAACAACCAATCCAAAGTCGGATCGTAATGATTGGACTCTGGTGACATGAGCCGTTGCCAATTCATGTTAAAGTTCTCACCTGCGCTTAAATGCAAGTGCGTCTCCGCCACGCCCTTGCTCAGAATCTGTTCGAGTTGTGTGTCGGCCAGGTTGACCGAACCATGATAGCTCTTCAGATACTGCTCTTCGCCCATCCCGTTTTGTAGAAGATACAAAACCACGAGAATATCCGTGGTGAACATTCGGTTCATAGAACTCCAGAGCGCGACCTTGTTACTTCCCTTATACGGTCCCAGCAAGTCAGCCTCTCTCTCGCTCTCCCAATACTTGAGTGCAACTTTGCCGTTTCGATGAGTCAAGAGAAACTGGCTTAACTTCGCCAGATAGCGGAAATAGAAGCGTGACATGAATCTACCGCTACAGCTGAGTTGCTGTAGTTCCTCATGCGGGAAAAATTTACGGATCAGCAGCTTGATCTCGTCGAGGTTGTAAATTCGGTTGGTCTTGTTAAGAATCGGATAAACGGCTGGTAACACCTGTTTCTCCAGACAATTGCGGTATTCAATCGTCGAATGTCCTCTTGCCAAATCGTTGATGCTATCCTGCCAATAAAACGATAGTTCAGTAAACGGTAAGAGCATTGTCTTGATTCGCAGGTCCATTTTTTCCCTAAACATACTGACCCCTCCTACCGTTACTGCACCATTTTCTTCTCCGACAGTTGGTTTTCAACATATCGCTCAAAATTAGTCTTGAGCAGTTTTCTCTTTTTAGCAATCTTTCGTAATTCATCTTTGACTGTACAGAAAAAGGATTGACTTAGATCGGAATCATTATCATGGGTAACAAGTAACGCCTGAATTCGTACAATCAACCCCGCATATTGAGCGATACAGATTTGCAGACTTCTGCTGCGTACCCACGTGGTATCGTCCTCTCTCAATGCCCCCGGAGTGGTTAATTGTTTTTTAATAACATCAATTTGACGATGCACCTGAGGTGAACTTCGCGCTAAACCACCGCGCCCTTCTTTCAAATAAAATTCTAGCTCTTTTATTAATCTTTGATAATCAAGTAACTGAACCTCTGATTGTTTGGATATACGTTCAATACTCTCCCTCAGTGGAGGGATTTTTCTTAAAATATTTATTGCTGTTCTAACCTCACCACTTAAAGAGATGACTTTATTTCGACTATTTTTAAGTAACTCCTCCCCTTGTGCTATAAGTTGCTCAAACACTTGCAACGCTTTTTGCATATCGTCCTTTTTCAGAACTCGATTTCCTTTTATACTAAGGCTTTCCTTCAAATTATGCTGCACTGTCAATTTCCATAAACTCACCATCTGTTCTAAAAGATCTTCTCTAGATATATTCGCATCCTCCACTAAGAGCTCCGGTAGTCCATTAATGAGTGAATTTAACTTAGTGATTTCATTTTCCAGTCGATACATTTCCTTATTCAACCTATCTAAAGCATCTAAACGAGCCTGGTAATCAATAGGCAGATACTTTTTTAATAATTGAAACTCTTGTTTTAAACAAAAATATAAATCAATAAACGTCATAGTACTTTGTGTAAGACTTTGACCAGACTGAGGGTAGACATAAATGAGCGGTTCCTTAACAATTACAGACCAATCTGATTCTGACAGAATAGTTTTATCAGGTAATTGCTGCGGATCAAACGTACTGATCGGAACTACTCCTTCCAACAAAGAATCAGACACTATTATTCTAGACTCTAGAACTTCCCAATCCTCTTTCCTATTCTTTAAAAAAGTATCAAGGAAATTGATCCTCTCTAGCATATCCTTGCGCTTTTGAATGATCGCTATCAACTCGTTATAAGTCATCACAGACAACTCTTTCTTAGTTTGTTCAATCTCATGTTCCATTAATTGTAGTTGAATGGATTTACTTTTAAGTTGATCTCGGAGTGTCTCTCTGTTGTTTCGATTAGAATGATACTCCAACAACTGCTCTAATCTAGCATGTTCTGAGTCTAGATCAGCTAGATCTGATTCTGTAGAAACTATCTGAATTATTTCGCGACGAACTACTTGTTCAAACTTCTGTTCTGATTCAATACCTATTCGTAATTCCAAATCCACTATATCAAGCAATTTCTTATCATCCATAAATGATTTGAGATGAATCCTCATTTTTTCAGCAAATGACAAATAATATTCTTCTATATTTCTACCCTTTTCAAACAAATAACCGAGATGAGTCACTACCCATTCTTCGTCCACATCATAAGTGTCATGAAGCAAATTCACTAACTCACACACTCGTTTAGCATCCTCATATTCTCCATCAATCGGTTTCTGATACTCTGAAAGTGCTAGATAATAGTTCAATTCCAGATCATCGGAACCCTGATTATCAAACAAAAAACGTGTGTTACTAACATGCATTCGTCGTTCAAGAGCAAGAAACATTTTAATTAAGTGATTCATATCTGTCTTCTCGGGATACAGCTTTTTTTGTCTGTTGAATTTATTCAACACACGCATCAATGGGTCATTTTTGTCAACCACACTGAAATCGGTATTTTCCAACTTCATCAATCGTTCTATAAATTCAATAAAAATAGTTAACATTAGCATATCATTATAGAAACGGTCCTCCGAAAACGTACTACGAAGAGAACTGTCCATTTCATTAAATTTATTCTCATAGGCTACCCACAGCATTTCAAGAGCATTGTAATTTAAAGAGGTCTGTTGTGGATCAATTTTAGCCTTTTGGGATGCTTCCGAATCAACTTTTGCCTCACGAATACCGATCTCAATAATATTTCTCAAGTCAAATTCGTATTCTTTGAGACGACTTGTAGAGTTAATCAGAAGTTCTACAAATTGCTTTAAGTCATTTGCATCCCATGCAGAATTCTCCCTAATATTTCGTTGGTACAGGAAATAATACGGGTTAATAAGACCTCGCGGATTATCGTCAAAGATTGCAAAAAAGACATCTGTAACCTCTTTGTTAATCTCACCAAAGGTGTTCCCACTAAAATGAATATTTTCAAGTAATTCCCTTAAAGATATTGGCTTCTCACTTGAAATATCATGAACTACATATTCGAAATTGGATTTTTCCTTATTTGTAGCCAGACGCTTCATTTCAAAGCGCAAAGTTGGAGGCATTACTTTTTTTAGATAATCTTGAGCCCGAACTTTCCGTAATTGCAGCGCATTTTTTTCTTGCGCATTGTCACTTCTTAAAAGTGAAGATTTGTCATCTGGCACGAAGTTCGTGTTGTAATACAGATATCCAATTTTCTCCCGCCGGACAAAATCCATCGTAATTGCTTCTGTAAATTGATCATAGTCCCCCGATACAAAAACAACAATATTAGGGTGATTCAAATAGTTACGAACCGTATCAAGAACATCCGGGCAACGTTCCCCGCAAAGGTCCACATCGTCGAAATAAATCAATATTAAGGGCTCGTGACCACCTCCCAATACTCCTCTTTTGTCTACAATCAATTGATCTATAAATTTCCGAAACCGTTCAATGAAATTATGATCTGAGTGAATAAAGTTTTCATTGTCCTTGATATAATTGGCCGCACCTGAATGTCGACCATGGATGGCTCGATAATATTCTTCTTTTCGGAATACATAAGACTTTCTAAGATCATCAAATCTATCCTTTAGTGAACTTGTTCCACTTTTAATACAACGGTCATACAACTCATCGTACTTGTTTCCCGCTTTCATACGATCTTCTGAATCACTATCAAGTTTTGCAACTACATTTTCAAATTGCCCAAGTAGCCATCCCAAAGTATCATTTGATGGACTCATATTTTCGGGAACAATTAAAGGCAAAACAATGTCCCGTTTGGAGTATTTTTCCTCATGCTTTGCTTTAAATGTAAGCATTACAGACGTTTTGCCAGAACCGCGGCCACCTAGTATTGATATACAATTGTCGGCAGTATCGTTACTATCTCTTAGTTGCCCCGAGGCATTACGAAAGTCTCTTAACAATTCTCCAATTTTTTCAAAGCTAGGGAGAATACTTTTTGCCTCCCCATCTGTCAAAACCCGTGAACCGATCTTTACGGATTTTTTGTTTACTTCCTTATGATTATTCTTGAGTCGAAAGCTATATTTACTCATCTGCTTTTCTCCCTTCAATTTCAAAACAAGATTCCATACAAAACTATTTATTTACTTCTACATATTTATAAAAAACCCTACAAATTCATTTCATTAGTGTTCAGCCAATAATCGTAAAGATGGCCTCGCTTTGCCCTATAAATTTTCATAAAATTGACACCTCGCCCTCCGAAAAAAAGACTGTGCACCGAGTTTATCTCACGGCACACAGCCAAATTGAAGGAGTTTTTGTGGCTCTACAAGTGTCGAAAAGTTCTTTGTTTAGGAGTTCTCATCAAATTGATGCTTACTAGTAAACATTTGGATTCGTCTATAATTACGTAGCTTTTTGGTCTTCTACTAAGACATGTTGGCTGGCGACCTTCTTATCCAGTTTGCTTACCCATGTGAAACACACTTACAGATTGGCCTTAACAGCCTGCACCAGCTGGTTCAACTTCTCATCTGCTTCAGTGGAAGAAGCCCCACACACAGCTAGATAGACTTTCAGCTTCGGCTCCGTCCCAGAAGGCCGAAGACAGAACCACGAGCCGTCGGCAAGGGTATAGTGTAGGACGTCAGCCTTCGGGAAATTTAGCTTTGTTTCAGTGCCTGCCCGCACATCTTGTACCACCCCAGACTGAAAGTCACGGTACTCTGTTACCTGCTGACCTGCAATGAAATCTGGTGGCGCCAACCTCCATGTTTTCAGGATCTCTTGAATTTCGGCGCTACCATGACGTCCGATCCTTGTCAGGGATAAGTGCTGCTCCTTGTAGTATCCGTACTCTTGGTAGATCGCCTGCAATGCCTCGTACAGACTGATGTCTTTGCATTGATAATAAGCGGCCATCTCGCAAAGTTGCATCGTCGCCATGACTGCATCTTTGTCACGCACAAATGGAGCGCTTAAAAATCCGCAACTCTCCTCGTAGCCGAACACAAACATCCGTTCACGTTTCGCTTCCAAGTGCCGCATTTGTTCGGCAATATATTTGAATCCGGTCAGCGTGTCGATCACTTCTACCCCGAAGCTTTCGGCCACCGCACGGCCCAATTCGCTCGTCACAATCGTTTTGATCATAGTCGCTCCGTTTGGGAGCAGATTTCGCTTTTTCTGCTCAGTGAGCAAGTAGTAAAGCAACAAGGCTCCGATCTGATTACCTGTCAATCGTACAAAATCACCGTCAGCGTTGCGCACCGCCATTCCGACGCGGTCGCAGTCAGGGTCAGTGGCTATTATCAGATCTGCGCCGATTCGATCGGCAATCGGAATCGCCAAGGCGTACGCTCCCTCTTCTTCCGGATTCGGCTGCTTGCAGGTGCTGAACTCCGGGTCGGGTAACGCCTGCTCCGGCACGACATACACTTTGGTAAAACCGACCTCCCTCAGGATGCGCTGCACTGGGCGATTACCTGTTCCGTGCAATGGCGTGTATACGATCTTGAGCTGCGAGGCCACATCGGCAATCGCTTCTCGATTCAAGCAGAGGGTCTGTAACTGCTCCAGATAGCGCGCTTCCAGTTCCTCATTGATCCAACACAAAAGCCCAGCCGCCTCCGCTTCTTTCGCTGTGCAGAAGTGTACTTCATCCAAACTGCGTACCTGTTCGATCTCGGACTGAATCTCATCCGCATGGGCCGCTACAATCTGCCCGCCGTCCGCTCCATACACTTTGTAGCCGTTGTATGCTGGAGGATTGTGGCTCGCTGTGATGACGATTCCCGCCTGTGCGCCCAATTCCCGAACTGCATAGGAGAGCACAGGCGTGGGGCAGAGCTTTTGGAAAAGATACGAACGCACCCCGTTGCCGGCTAACGTGCAAGCCGCTTCTAGCGCCAATTCGGGTGACAGGCGGCGTGAGTCATACGCGATGACGACACCCCGTTCTTTTGCCACATCGCCCAAAGCGGCGATGTGGCGTGCCAGACCTTCTGTCGCGCGGCGCACAGTGTAGCGGTTAATCCTGTTAATGCCTGCTCCGAGCTCCCCTCGCAAACCGGCTGTGCCGAATTCAAGGTGTTTGTAGAAACGCTCGTGGATCTCCTCCGGCTGATCGGAAATGGCGCGAAGCTCTGCTCGGGTCTGCTCATCGAGAAATGAACTGTTCAACCATTCTCTGTAGGCATCGAATGCTTTCATGAAGTTCTCCTTTCTTCGAGCAGATGAAACATCTGACGTTTATACGCTTCCACCCCCGGTTGATCAAACGGGTTGACTCCTAGCAAAAGAGAACTGACCGCACATGCTTTCATGAAGAAGTAAAACATATGTCCAATCGTCTGCTCCGTTAAATCGGGCAGATGGAGGACGACGTTTGGAACGCCACCGTTCGTGTGGGCGGTCAGCGCGCCTAAAAATGCCCGTTTGTTAATTTCATGCAAGTCCTGTCCAGTCAGATAGCCCAATCCATCCAGATCATCTTCCATCTCGGGTAGCGTGACGTTCAGATCTGACTGCTTCACCCAGAGCACTGTCTGCAAGAGATGGCGTGGCCCCTGTTGGATGTACTGCCCGACTGAATGCAGATCAGTGGTCAACTGCACCACCGCAGGAAAGATGCCTTTTCCGTCCTTGCCTTCGCTTTCGGCGAAAAGTTGCTGCCACCAGTCTGATAACGTCCGCAAGCGTGTATCGTATCCGGCGAGCAGTTCGATCGATTTCCCGTTCCGGTACCAGAAATTGCGATAGACGGCATACTGGTAGCAGGTGTTTGCTTCTAGCCGCGGATTGGTATAAAGTCTGGCCGCTTCCTGAGCACCGCGTAGCATTTCGCGGATGTCGGCGCCGTGCACAGCCATTGGTAGCAGTCCGGCCACCGTCAAGACAGAATAACGCCCGCCGACCCGTTCCGGAATGGAGAACGACTTGTAGCCGTTCTTTTTGGCCATCGCAAGCAGAGCGCCTTTTTCTGGGTCGGTGGTGACATAGATGCGTCGAGTCGCTTCCTCCACACCGTATTGGTCGATCATCCAGCGCCTTGCCAGACGAAAAGCGATTGCAGGCTCAAGCGTTGTTCCCGATTTGGAGACGACGTTTACCGCCACGCGCCGTCCCTTCAGCTTTGCAAACACTTCCTTCAAATTTGCCGTGCAGAGATGATGCCCGAGAAAAAGAATCTCCGTCCCGCTTCGCCCCGCAAGCATTTCAATTCCAGCCCTCGCTCCCAAATATGACCCGCCTGCACCGATCACCAGCAACACGTCAGCATCCCGACGAATCTGTTCCGCTGCGGCGATGATCTTCCCGACTTGTTCATCATCCGGGTCAAGCGGCTGCATCCATCCCAGATTGTCCTGACTCTTGCGATCTCCTTCGACCAGCTTCGCATGGGCTACTTCAAGCTCTAGCCTCAGTTTCGCATATTCCGCAGTATTAAATCCGGCAAGTCCTAATGTTGAAATGAACACCCTTCACCTCCCGATAGTTCAGCATTTCAGTATCGCTACTTCATATCCAACTACAGTACTTGACTTTTCTTATAACGGTGATTCTTTTACTCATACACGAAAGCCCCACCTTGCCATTTTTAATTGCCTTCAGACTTTCGAAACCTCTAGTTAAGGTTGTCGATTTAGCACAGTTTCAGATCAAAAGCCGTTCAGATGTCATAGATGCCAGTTTCATTCGCTTGGGATCATCGTTTGATGATCGCTGTGCTCAGCTTCTCACCACAGAGCCACCATGATCTTATCCGGTCTCTACTAGCTCATCATGGCGGCCCGCCAAGAGTTTCGTTTCAACCTGACCCCCCAATTACCAAAACTGCGAATTATAAAATTTTTCATCTTCCACCATATTAATTCGCTCGCTGCTTTTCCTGAACCAGCAGGTCATCAAGATAAGCGAGCAGATCAGAACGAAGCTCCGACCGCCCGAGTGCAACTTTCAGCGTCGCTTGCAGATAGCCGAGCTTGTCTCCGACGTCGAAGCGCTGTCCTTCCAGTAGCAAAGCTAGTATCGGGTGTTCTCGGCAGATGTCTTTGAGTGCATCGGTCAGTTGGATCTCACCCCCGTTGCCCGGCTGCAAGCGCTCCAGAATTGGAAAAATCGACGGTTTCAAAATGTAACGCCCCATCACTGCGATGTTGGATGGCGCTTCATTCTCAGCCGGTTTTTCCACCAGATCTTCGACCCACATCGCTCGGCCCATATTCGGCTGTTCGAAGCGATTCGGTTCGATAATGCCGTATTTTCTCACGTCAGGCAACGCAACCTGCTGCACACCGACCACTTCGGTGTCGTACCATTCATATATGTCGATCATCTGCCGCAGCGCCGGTCGCTCCGATAGCATGATGTCATCACCGAGCATCACCGCAAACGGTTCATCGCCGATAAACTGTTGCGCGCACAAGATCGCGTGCCCAAGCCCGAGCGGCTCTTTTTGCCGAATGTAGTGGATGCCAGCCAACTGTGAAATTTCTGTCACCGTTTTCAGCAATTCTTCCTTTCCCTTTTCTGCAAGTGTCTTTTCTAACTCCACAGATTTGTCAAAATGGTCTTCGATGGAGCGCTTGTTGCGGCCGGTCACGACAATGATGCTTTCGATCCCCGATGCCACCGCTTCTTCGACGATGTACTGTATGGCTGGCTTGTCGACGATCGGCATCATCTCTTTTGGCTGTGCTTTCGTGGCGGGTAGGAAGCGCGTGCCTAGCCCAGCAGCCGGAATCACCGCTTTTCTAATTTTCATCCGAGATCACTCCTCCTGTTTGATGTCAGGAAAATATCCACAGCTGACTACCGGCAAAAGTGACGATTGTTACGCCGCCCTCTCCTCATAGTTCACCCAGCTCTCGTAAACTGATCTCCCTGTCAGATTTAGTTAGAAATTATGCCATCTACGGAATGGCATATGAACTTTTTTAATTTGAGCGACATCACGGGTTGTTAAAAGCCGATCTTTTACAGACCGGCTCTCTGTAATACTTCATCAAATTTATTAATTCCAATGGTTTCGCTCGTCCACGGCGTCAATTTCTGTTCCCTCTATGCTCCCACCTAGGATATTCTGAAGAAATAATCACGATCGCAGCAGTTGACGAGCTTCTATTCATAACCGAGCAATGGACGCCTTTATTTTTCAATGTGTAGTTGCCCATGCAAGATGCCTGGATTTCTTGAGAAAGGACTGTTGACACTTGGATTGGTTCTCCTAAACTGTCTATCGTCGACTCGCCGAGACCTAAACCTTTAAAGTTTGGGTAGGTGTTTCACTTGTTTCTGAATCCTCGAAACTGATCTTCGCGCCAAGTTTGCATAGTGTATCAACAATGGAAGGATATCCTCTCATTATGTGTCCAATGTTTGAGATGTATGTTTTATATCCTAAAGGCATGGAAAGTGCGCATAGAAGCAGTGCCGCTCCACCTCGGATTTCTTCCGCATTGACAGTAGTTCCCGAAATGTATTCGTTTGGGCCTGAGATGAGAACTTCTCGTTCCGACAAGATCTCCACTTTTATGCCCATTTTTTTAAACTCCTTAATGTGAAGCAACCGATTTTCGAAAATATTCTCCTTCGCATAGCTCGTCCCTTTACAAACGCTTAAAAACGCCATCATCGGGGATTGCAAATCGGTTGGGAAGCCTGGATACGGCTCGGTCTCAAAACGGATTGCCTTGTAAGGACGATGTCCCCCAATCGAAATCTGTCCATCTGACTCTTTGATGCAGGTTGCCCCCGCCTCCATGAGAAGATCAAGTACTTTATCAAGATGCTCAACATAGGAAGTCGGCATCTTCAAATGCCCATCGGTCATCAAAGCACCCATGATGTAGGTTCCGACTTGTAAACGATCAGGCATCACCTCGATCGATCCGCCTCTCAACTTAGGTACGCCATCGATCACAATTTTATCTGTTCCCGCCCCAGACATGACAGCCCCCATGCTCAAAAGCAATTCCTGCATGTCAATTACCTCTGGTTCCAATGCTGCATTCGTAATAACAGTTCGTCCCTCGGATACGGCTCCCAGCATCATTAAGGCCATCGTAGCCGTATGACTTGGATATTCAAGTTCCATCTCAATGGCTTTAAGCGGTCGGTCGATTCGAATCGAGAACAAACCTTCTGCAAACTCAACATCCCCCCCCATCATTTCAATGCCTCGCATCATCTCATCAAGCGGTCTTTTTCCGATCATGTCACCTCCTGGATAAGGGATGATGCATCGATTCAGACGGTAAAGTACAGGACACGCAAGTGCGATTGAACCTCTGAGCTTTCGAGAAAGTTTTGAATTTACAACTGAGTTGCTAAGTTGCCGTGCTTCAATTACCATTCGATTTTCTGAGGGGGTCCACAAGGAGTGAATCCCTAAATCAAGCAAAATCTCATGAAGGATGTCAATGTCAGTAATTGCGGGCATATTGCCCAAAGTGACTTGCTCATCTGTCATTAGCGCAGCTGCAACCAGAAACAAGGCGGAGTTTTTTGCACCAGATACCTGCATCTCACCTTTTAATGCATAACCACCTTCAACGCATAACATAGCTTTAGACATGTTGTTCATTTTCCTCCTCCTTAAGTTTGGAACATACTATTTGCGCGTAGTACCCTGGAATGTAGACTTGCAAATTCGCGTTATAATACTTGCTCTCCAAAGAAATCTGCGGGTACACAATGCAATTCGGCTCCATGACCACTCCGGGATTGACAATCACATTGGCACCCAAACGGCAACGGTCCCCAATGATTGCCCCGAATTTCGAGATGTTCACTGTGACTTTCTGCTGCAAGCTGTCAAATAAGTACGAGGTAGTAGGCATATCATCCAATTCCGTTTTTAGCAAATAACTAGCAATTGCGGCGCAACTGCTCAGGTTGACATGACTCCCAACCACTGAAAAGGAAACAGCGTTAAAGTGGGCAACCCGAGTTCCGTTTAAAATGACGCTTTGACATACTTCGCTGCTATGGCCGATTATCGTATTCGAGCCTAAGATAACATTGTCACGTACAAATGCCGACTTCCCAATGATCGTATCGTTCAATATGATCGCCGGCCCTTTTATATACGCAAAATCTTGCACTTTTACATTTGAGCCGATATATACGGCACCTTCGATCGTCGCCTTCTCCGAAATTACGGCAGTAGGATCGATGTATTTCTCGCTTTCAAACTGCATCAAATAGTCGAGAATAAATTTGTTCAAGTTCGGAATGATGTCTACTAACTCAACCTCTGCAAGAAGAACTTTGATAAGTTCGTCTTGTGTTTCTCGAAAAAAGCGCTGAGACTGAAGAGATCCGTTCATCGTTGAATTACCTTCCTTTTTTTGAGGATCCAGAACATTTGTTTTAGGCATGTATGCTAGTTGATGATTCTTCTGTTTTCCCACTCGCTTTTAATCGACTAAAGATAACAGAAAAGACGAAAATACAGAGAATACCCATGATGGAAAAGGCTGCTGCCATCGACCAAGAGCTTACAAATGCGCCTACAGAAACAGCCGCCGAACCGACGATTGATGCTCCCTTGTTGGTCAAACCGTTCACTGCCATATACGCACCCCTGTTTTCGCTTGGCACTAAGTTTGCCAATACCGATTGTTTGGATGGTATAAAGATAAGTTCACCAATTGTCATGACCGAAACTGCGAGAATCAGCATCCATGGCTGGCTGCTCCCTGCGATGAAGGCGTAGCCGGCGGAATATAGAACCATGCCGCCATATATTGCCGTTTTATCATTTAGTTTTTTGACCCATTTGCCAATCAGCACGCCAAGCGTTACAACCAAAAATGTATTGACCGCATTTATGATTCCAAACATTTGGTAGCCATCCACCACATATCGAAAATCTCCCCACGAAAAAAATAGTTGATGGGTCATTTCGTTCGCAAGACGAACCACTGCATAGTTGTTCGTACCATACTGGATCGAGAGTTGCAGCAAAGTCGCACCCAAAAAGAGCAAAAAGATGAAGTCTTTTAAGACGATCCGATAGTGCCCCATAATTCTTCGGAACGGACGGTGAGGTTGATTCTCAGAAGGAGCTTCTTGCTTCTTCACATAGGTATCTTGTATCCAGAAGACCAACAACAGCAAGGAAGTTAGTGACATCAAAGCCACGACAGCCAAAAGTATCACCATGTAGTCCTTAAAGAAGAAACCTCCAACAAGGCCGCCAATTAATACGGCTATGTTAAACATCCAATAGTCAAGACTAAAAATGGTTTTGCGGTTTTCTGGGGTACAAACATCCAATATCATCGCATCACCAGCAGGACGAGCAATCGTGCTCATAATTTGGCGGATTGTCATGGCGATCAAGATGAGCACCGGAGACTCCATCCAGGGAGTCGCAGCGAGCATCATAACCACTGTGGCGATGAAACGTATTATCTCGGAACGCAGCATAACTGTTCTTCTGCCATATTGGTCAGCAAGATGCCCTCCGTACAGACCCGCTACAATACTGATCAGCGTGTTTATTATGAAGATCGCACCTGCAACTGGGGCTCCCCAATGAGCAGCAAAATAGACAATTAGAAAAGGAGCTATCATATTGCCTACCATAGAACTTAGAAACTGTTCAAATAGCCGGATTTTCACATTGCGGTGCAATTCGCGAAGTATCATTGAACCGGATCTCCCATCTTTCTCTTAGTCATAAGTAAACTCATCAACAGCTTCTCTGATGCGGTCAGCAAGAACTTGGACGTTCGGTGGCTTGATCATCTCATAATGGTTTCCCGGAACTTGCAGAACTTTCATTGGATGATTCGTGTAGCGCTCCCAACCAACTGTTGCATCATTATCTTGGTCCATGGCTTTAAAGAACACGAGCTTTTTTGGGTAGATTGAAGGCTGATAACTCTTCAGTGCTTTGTTGTTTTTTATAAAGATTTGCAATATTTGTCGCAAGCGATTTACTTCTCGATCGGGCGTAAAATAATTCACCTTTTTCCCGATGTCGAGGATGTAATGAAGTCGATCTTCCTCGTTAAGTCTTCTCAGTTCATAGAGTTGTTCATTTGACATGTTGAAGCGACTGCAATATTCAACGAGATGATCGAAGTCATCCATATCAGGATCATACTGCTCTAAATTGGTATCTAGAAGACCCACCAGCCCGACCTCGTGGCCAGCTAATTCCAATTGGCAGGCGATCTCAAATGCCAAGTTGCCTCCGAAGCTATGCCCGAACAGCAAGTACGGACTAGGTATCCCCGCTTGCAATACTTCATCAATATAATCCTTTGCAATCTCTTCCATGCTTTGCTCAATGTCCTGCTTAGATACTTGAAGACCATAAATCGGCTGATCTGGCCCCAACGCTCTCACTAAGGATGCATAGCTAAACAAATATCCCCCAATCGGATGAACCAACAGAATCGGATGACTTGTGCCGCCTGCTTGCAAAGTGACCAATGAGATTTCATTCGGCTTGAATTCAAAATTCGTGACTCGCTTTATATACAAGGCGAGTGCTTCAATCGTTGAGCATTCATACATCACAGAGAGCGGCACTTCCACCTGAAGGTCCTTTTGAATTTGGTCAAGCAAGCGGATTAAGAGTAAGGAGTGACCGCCTAAATCGAAAAAGTCGTCTCGGATTCCAATGGGAAAGACTTGGAGGATCGTTTCCCAAATTCTCACCAACTCGATCTCAAAGTGGTCACGTGGTACGGCAATCATGCGGCTCGACCAACGCGAATCCTCGACCTCAAGTTCCTGTAGGGTTTTCCGGTCCAATTTTCCGTTTGGCGTTTTCGGTAACTCCTTCATCCAAATGAATATGGACGGAACCATGTAGTCGGGCAGCACTCCCATAACATGCGCGCGCATTTCCTGTTCGGTTACCGACGTTTCCTCGTTGGCTCCCACGTAAGCAACCAGACGCTTTTCAACTCCGATTTCTTTGGCTACCACCACTGCCTCTCGTACTTTAGGATGTCTAGTCAGAATGGATTCAATCTCCCCCAACTCAATCCTAAAGCCGCGAACTTTAACTTGGTGATCAGTTCTTCCTAAAAATTCCACATTGCCTTGATCACTCCATTTTACCAAGTCACCGGTACGATACATTTTTCTGCCTGGCATGTATGGGTCCTCAACAAACCTCATCGCCGTCAAGTCCTCACGATGCAGGTAACCGCGAGCGACTCCCAGACCTCCGATGTACAACTCGCCCGTAAGACCAATCGGCTGCATCTGCATGTTCTCATCCAAAACATAAAAACTCATGTTCGGCAGTGCATTACCAATTGATACGTAGCCGAAACCCGTCGTCTCCAAATAAATTTGATCCGGCTCCAGATAACTTGAGTCAATAGTTGCTTCGGTAACCCCATAACTATTAAGTATGCGCGTCCAATTCCCCAAGCTCGACCGCATCTTTTTGTAATCCTCTATCGACAACGAATCTGCTCCCGTGACCAAAAAACGCAAATGCTCCAAGGATAATCCGTGATTGCCCAGAAAGTTCACCAACGGAACGATCAAAGCCGGAGTGGAATCCACGAATGTAATGCGTTCATTGATCATCAGTTTAGATAACATAGGCATGTCAATTTTCCATTCGTCGGGACAAATTACAAGCGTACCTCCACTGATGATCATTCGCGCAAGGTCACCTGTAAACACGTCAAAAGAGGCGCTTGCTAATTGCAAAAATCGATCGTCTTCCTTCAACTGGTATTCGTGCTTCCATACAAACGCAGCATTCATCAAGGAATCATGTTGAACCATGACGCCTTTAGGTTGCCCAGTGGTACCGGATGTAAAAATCATATAGGACAAGTGATCAGGGCGAACATCAGTGGAAGGAGGGGAAGTCTGTTCTTGGGCAGCCAAATGTTCAAGTTCGTCAAAGGCAATGCAAGGAACCCTTATTCCTTCAAAAATGAAATGTGTTGATTTTTCCGTCAACAAAATGATCGGTTGACTCATCTCCACCATGCTAAGCAACCGGTTTCTCGGGTAGGCAGGGTCAAGTGGAACATAGCATCCACCCGCTTTCAAGATCCCTAGTAGCCCGATAATAAGTTCAGGCTTTCGATTGATCGCAATCCCTACGGTCACCTCCGGACCAACACCTCTTTTTTGCAGGAAATGAGCCAACTTGTTAGCACGTTGATTCAATTCCTTATAAGTCATGTGCCGATCTTGATAAACGATAGCAACAGCATGAGGCGTACGTTCAGCTTGTTCTTGAAACACTTGATGCAGGCATTTGCTAAGGTCAACATCAAGTTGCCTACCGTTCCATTCATGAAGAATGATGTCCATTTCCTGTTCCGTAATCAGAGGCACCTCTCCAAGACGACGTTTCGGATTTGCAGCAATACCTTGGAGCAACTTCTTGAAATGTTCTGCCATCCGCGCGATTGTTCTTGGTTTGAATAAATCGCTACTATACTCGAACTCTGCCTGCAAAGCTTCCGTTGAGTGCGAAATATTTAATGTCAAATCGAATTTTGAAACTTCCACTTCCCCAAGTTCCGCTTGGATGGTGACATCTTCTAGGTTCCATACCATGCGAGATGCCTCCTTGTATGCAAACATGACCTGGAACAAGGGGTGTAAACTACGATCTCGTTTCGGTTGCAATTCTTCGACCAGTCGTTCGAAAGGCAAATCCTGATGCGTAAAAGCATCTAAGACTTCTTCCTTCATGCGATCAAGGAAATCAAGGAATGAATCTTCTTGGTACAATTTCGAACGCACAATTAAAGAGTTGACGAAAAAACCGATTGTCCTCTCAATTTCAATACGGTTCCGCCCGGCAATCGGCGTTCCGATCAATAGGTCGTTTTGTTTACTATAACGATGCAGAAAAACTTGGAACGCCGATAGCAAGACAGTAAAAAGTGTCGTGTTGTGTTCCCGGCCGATTTTTTGTAACACCTCGACAACATCTCCGGGGAGGGCGAATGAGAAAGTAGCACCGCTCGATTTTTGTACGGCAGGGCGTTGAAAGTCAGTTGGGAGTTCGAGAATTGTCGGAGCCCCCTCCAACTTGTTCCTCCAATGCTCGACCTCTTCTTTCAAAACATCCCCCTGCATCCATTTTCGTTGCCATTTCGCATAATCGGAATAGGTCATCTCAAGAGACGGCAAGGCACTAGTCACGCCAGCAACCGCTGCTTGATAGAGCGTTACCAGTTCATCAGCAAACACTTGCAAAGACCATCCGTCTGTGATGATGTGATGCATGGTGACGGACAGCAGAGTTTTTTCTTCCTCCACTTGCAAGAGAAGCAATCTCATCAAAGGACCGTTTTCAAGATCAAATCCACGTACAGACTCTTCATGCAAGATTTCCCGAACAATCGCGTTTTTTTCATTTAATGGCGCCTGATACAGATTACGAACCTGCAATGGCACATTGTCTTTTACCGGGGCGATGAATTGCATAAGTTCTCCGTCTTTATTTCGAAACGTTGTACGCAACGCTTCTTGTCGCTGAGCAAGTTCCCTCAAGCCTTGCATCAAAGCTTGCTGGTGCAGACTCCCATGAAAGTGAATGACAAACGGAAAATTATAAGTCGCTTCTCCCGGTGCCAATTGCTCTAGGAACCACAACCTCTGCTGAGCGAAGGATGCCGGGTGATGTGCATCCCGGGCACCTTTCTCCTGCAAAAGACGAGCCAACAATTTACGTTTCTCATCAGGTGACAAATTCTTAATTTGTTCCGCCATGCTCTCACTCTCCATCCAGTAGATTTATTAATAATTTTTCAACATCCTCATCTGACAGATCATCAAGGTCCATTTCAGATAGACTTTCAACGATTAGTTCCTGAGGATTTGAAAGTGACATCGAAATCTCAGTTTCGCAAGACTCCACGACTTGGCTTAACTGATAAATTGTCGGAGCTTGGAAAAGGTCACGTAACGTTATGTTTATCCCTAAAGATTTCCGAATGCGTGACAGCACCTGTGTTGCGAGAAGAGAATGTCCTCCGAGGTCAAAGAAATTATCGTAGCGGTTGATCGTATTTACTCCAAGCACTTCTCTCCAAATGGAAGTCAACTCGATTTCCAATGGCGTACCTGATTCGCTTTCCAATTCTTCAGAAATCACTCTGGACAGTTCCGGAAGCGGGAGTGCGCCTCTGTTGATCTTCCCATTAGCATTGAGTGGCATTTCCGATAAGAAAACAATCTCAGTTGGTATCATATAATCAGGGATTTTCTGATTAAGAAAACATCTTACTTCAGCCGGTGTGGCGTTCGTTAGTTCAACTAAGACTACATACGCGATGAGACGGGCTTGTTCTCCCGAAACGCTGTGTGCAATGACAACCGCTTCTTGCACGGACGGGTACGAGAGTAGCGCCGACTCAATATCCCCCGGCTCAATCCGATACCCACGGATTTTGACTTGATGATCTAGTCGGCCAATAAAGGAGATCAAACCATTTTCCGTGCGGCACACAAGATCTCCCGATTTATACAAATAGCTATTCGGTTTGTCTGAATAAGGATCCGGAATAAACCGTTCATTCGTCAGTTCAGGATTACCCAAATATCCTTTTGAAACTCCTGCACCTCCAATGTACAGTTCACCGGGTACACCCTGCGGCACTGGTTGGAGTTTTGCATCTAGAATGTACGCAATGCTATTAGCGAGTGGTCGCCCCAGCGGGACGATAGCATCATGCTCACCACCTGTATGCTTCGGTACTCGATATGCCAAAACCCCTACAGTCGTTTCTGTCGGACCATAATGGTTCATGACCACAAGTTCAGGACTCACCTGATGAATTTTGTTCAACAGGCGTGTTCTAAGACTCTCACCACCAAACACCAAACATTTTTGGGGTAAAACTTGTTTCATATCAGAACTAGACAGCGCCTGAAAATGCGACGGAACAATTTTAAGAAAGTCAATCGAATGCCGCCCGAAATACTCGGCTAATGCCTCAGCGTCCATTACGCGCTCTGAACTGATGATATGAAGCGTCCCACCCGTACTTAGGGCTGGGAAGATCATCGTGTTCCCTAAATCAGCCGCCAAACTCGAAACGGTTGCAAAGCTCATGCCTGGCTCCACTTTCATCACGCGAATAATGCCATGCAGGTAATTTAATAAGTTCCTGTGTTCAATCACAACGCCTTTCGGTTTTCCAGTAGTCCCCGATGTGTAAATCAAATAGATCGGGTCCTCCGCATGATTCGCACAAGGTAAATTCCAATCGGGCTCACAGATGATCTGCTCCCATTTTTGCTCAAGGTTCACGATAACGGTCGAACTTGTTCCTGCACTTTGCGAATCTTCCTCAGTGATCAATGCTACAAGTCCAGTATCTTGGATCATAAACTCCATTCGTTCCTTGGGAAGCTTCGTATCAAACGGAACATACGCCCCGCCGGCCTTCAAGATCCCCAACATTGCGATCAACAACTTTTCGGAACGATTTAAATAGATCCCTACCAACTTTCCGGGCCCAACTCCAACTTTCTGCAAGAAATGTGCTACTTGATTTGAAATACGGTTCAATTCTTGATAGGTGTATTGTTTATCCTCGTAGATGAGTGCGATCCTATTCGAATACGTTGCCGCTACTTGCTCAAACATTTCAGTAAATAGAAAAGAATGAGATAGTTCCATGCACTCGCCATGACTTTCCGCTACGATGGTCTGCATCTCATTTGCAGACACCAGTTGAGCTGTCGAGACTCTACGGTCCGGCTCCTCCACCATGACTTGCAAGAGCTTCAAATAATGATCCATCATCCGCTTGATGGTGGTTGCTTTAAACAAGTCCAGTCTATAAACCAATTTCCCTGTCAGTCCCTGCTGAGTCTCTTCCATGAATAAGGAAAGATCGAATTTGCTAAACTCCTGCTTGGCTTCAAATGGAGTTACCTCAACATTTGGAAGGTTCCAATTGTGTATATCTACGTTTTGCAAAACAAATGCAGCTTGAAATAACGGATTCCATCCCAGACTGCGTTCCGGTTTCAACTCTTTCACCAACTGCTCAAAGCGAAGACTTTGATGTGAAAAAGCTTCCAGCGTCACACGCTTTACCAACTTAAGCAGTTCTTCAAACGAGAGGTCTTCAGAAAAGTCTGTTCGCAACACGAGTGTATTCACAAAATATCCAATTAGAGAATCGAATGCATCCGTCTCGCGGCCAGCCGCGTGTGTCCCGACCGTGATGTCAGTTTGACCCGTATAACGAAATAAAAGAGTCTTATACGCAGCAAGCATAACCATAAACAGCGTCATACCCCTTGCCTTTGCATGCGAATTCAACTTCGCATGCAAATCGTGCGATACGCGGAAGTAGTACGTTCCTCCCTTATTACTCTCGACTACAGGACGTTGATAGTCTGTTGGTAACGGCAATAGATCTGGTATTCCTGACAATTGTTGCTTCCAATACTCCAGATCCCCTCGTACTTTGCTGCTCTCCGAATTTTCACGCTGCCACTTCGCATAATCTGCATAACGATACTGAATAGCAGGAATCGGTTGACACGAACCCCTCTTCTCGGCTCGATAGAATTGTGATATCTCATTGTACAGAATGCCAAGCGACCAGCCATCCAAAATTATATGATGGGCGACCAGCACAAACACAAACTCCTCAGCAGTCATCTGAAACAAGGTTAGATTTAGCAATGGGCCCTCTTCCAAATTGAACTGTGTAGCCATTAATTCACTGAGCTTCTCTTGGAAAAGATCCTCCCTTTCATCCGAGTTGAATTTCTGCAATTCAATGATTGTTAGAGGCACTTCAAACGATTCCACACGTTGGTACTGCACATCTCCATCGTTTTGGGTAAAAACCGTGCGGAGTATCTCATGCCTTTCAATCATCATCAGAAAACTACGGTGCAAAACAGCAGTATCTAGTACGCCCTTCATTCTATAGGCGGACACGATGTTGTAAGCAGAGCGCTCCGCAACCAGTTGATCCAGCATCCACAACTGTTCTTGCGCCAAGGATAATCGACGATATTCCAAGTCGACATCCGGAATTACTGGCACATTTTCCGCGCAATTATTTTTCAGTTCTCTTTCGATTCGTTTGGACAAATCCCCCAGTTTAAGCAATTCGAAAATCACACTTATATTCAAGCGGATGCCAAACTCAGCTGAGATGCGGGTCAGAAGTTTTATGGCGAGAAGTGAATTCCCCCCTGCCTCCAGAAAATCATCTTCCAAGCTGCTTACAGGGGTGTCCAACACTTCGTTCCACAGAGCCGAGAGCCTCATTTCCGTCTCAGTACGGGGCTCAATCAACGATCTTTTCCGATCAGAAGCATCGAATTGTGGCAGTCGATTTTTATCGATTTTCCCATTTGAGGTAAGAGGAAACTCCTCTAGTTGTTGAAAATACGTTGGCATCATATAGGAAGGCAGTCGACTTTGCAGGTCCTGTCGCACATCCTTCGCAGTCACAACAGTACCCGGTTCAGCGATAAAATAGGCACCTATCCTTTTGTCACTAGGTGATTTTGTCACAACCGTTACAACTGTATTCAAAACGTTAGCACAGTTTCGAATCTGAGCTTCAATTTCACTTAGTTCGATGCGAAATCCGCGTATCTTAACCTGTTGATCGATCCGCCCCAAAAACTCCAAGTTTCCATCCGGCCTCTGAGAGACCAGATCACCGGTTCGATATAATTTTGCATCTGTGTTCGTCTGCAATGGATGGGGAATAAATTTTTCCCTAGAGAGTTCAGGGAGATTCAAGTAACCGCGTGCCAATCCGGCCCCTCCCACATACAACTCTCCAGGGTCCCCCATTACAACAGGTACTCCAGACTCATCGAAAACAAAAGCCTCTGAATGGTTGATCGATCTCCCAATTGGGATATTTTCTTCGATTTGAGATACATCCGTCATTTCAAAGAAAGTACTGAATGTTGTATTTTCTGTAGGGCCATAAGCATTCACAACACGAATTCCCGGCAAGTACTGTAGAACTTTTTTCACATGAATCGCTGAAACCACGTCACCTCCAACAAAGATGGTTTGCAGGGAACGCAGCGAATCAAGCTGATTGTCGACAACAAGTGGAAAGAATCCTGCGGTCATCCACAAAGTAGTAACCTGTAGTCTTATCAGAATTTCCCCGAATTCAAAGATATCAATCGTCGGTGAAGGATAGATCACCAAGAGCGAACCGTTCAGCAGGCTTCCCCAAATTTCAAAAGTTGCGGCATCAAAGGAAATCGAAGAATACTGCAAAAAGACCTCGTCACGGTGGAAACCATGATAATTTGTGTATTTCACAAGCCGCACAATACCTTGATGAGGTACCATAACACCTTTTGGTCTGCCTGTTGAGCCAGAAGTATAATAAATATAAGCAAGATCCTCGGGTGTTCCTTCGATGTTCAGGTTGTCGGTGAGTTCTTTTTCGACGATGCTCCAATTCGAATCCAAACAGAAGATATTATTTTCCGGAAGGGGAAAACATTTTGCGAGTGATGTTTGAGTGACCAAGAGCGACACCCCCACATCTTCCAGCATATATTCTAATCGTTCCTTGGGGTAATCCGAATCAAACGGAACACAAACACCGCCTGCTTTCAAGATAGCGAGTACGGCGATGTACATGTCGAACGAGCGTTCCATACCGATCCCGACAAAATCCCCTCTTCCTACTCCGCGATCTCGCAAATACCGTGCCAATTGATTTGCTTTTTCGTTGAGTTGAACATAGGACAATGCATGATCACCCAAAACAAGGGCAGTAGACAATAACGATTGTTCGACCTGTTCTTCAAACAATTGGTGAACTCGTTTTTTCACTTCCATACTAGATGAAGTGGAATAGGACATCGGTAGCCCCCTCCTTGATAAATGCTATCACTCGCTAGCATCGTACTGCCTGAATCATTTTTTGCAACACATTACGCCGTATCGTCCGGATCTGTTGTGATTCCCGATCCGGGTGAACGCGATTCGTGAGCAATATGCCAAAGCACTCCTTCTGCGGAGAAATCCAGAGACTTGTTCCAGTGAATCCTAGGTGACCGAATACCGGTTCTGTTTGGCCCTGCACTTGAAAAGTATCCCAGCCGAATCCCCGCGACTCTCCAAGACCTTGGGTATGGTTGCGCAAGGATTCTTTCACCAATTCTGCCGGTAACAGCTGGCGGCCTTCGTACCTTCCAAGGTCCAGGATCATCCTACAAAACTTGACAAGATCTCCAGCCGTCGAGAAGACCCCCGCATGCCCAGCCACGCCTCCGAGCCATTCTGCGTTTTCATCGTGAACGATCCCTTTCTTGCACGCACCAAGCTCCGGAATAAATTCTGTGGGCGCTATGCGTGACGTAAGGACAGGTGATGGATTGTAGCACGTGTCTGTCAT
This sequence comes from Tumebacillus algifaecis, assembly GCF_002243515.1. Taxonomy (NCBI): domain Bacteria; kingdom Bacillati; phylum Bacillota; class Bacilli; order Caryophanales; family Alicyclobacillaceae; genus Tumebacillus; species Tumebacillus algifaecis. Next base: position 528,234 of record NZ_CP022657.1, on the reverse strand, counting down.
GCCAAGCGGATGCCATATGTTCTTCGCAACATATTGATCAAGTGTTGTTCCGCCTACCCGTTCGATAATTTCACCTAATAGTACAAATCCACGATTGCTGTACTTCACCTGCGTTCTGCATGCATAGTCAGGAGGTTCTTCGCAAATCCCCCGAATGATCTGTTCCTTATCTCGCCCATATTGCTTGAGAAAAGTCTGAGCCGACAAACCTGCCTGGTGCGTGAGGAGGTCTACAATTGTGACCTTTGCCAAAGGTTCTCCCGCTTTAAGCGAAAAAATGGATGACAACGTCTGTACAAGTTTCAATTTCCCTTCTCCTGCCAAGTGCAAAACGGCAGGCAAAACGGCGACAACTTTGCTCAAGGAGGCCAGATCAAAAATCGTATCCTTTATCATGGGAAGCGAGTCAGGCATGGTTTGTCGATCTCCGTATGCCTCAAACAACAGTAACTGTCCGTAAGCCTCTATGACTAATACAGCGCCATTTATCTGGTTTTCAGAAGTAACCTGTTGCATATAGCGGTGTAACTCCATTATGGCACTTTCATGTTGGCTTTCTTTTCCCATCATGACAATTCCATCCTCAGTAAATGTCTATTAACATCCCTATAATCATTTCCAGATATTCGATAGCTGGAGAAGCGAGCCCAATTAGTCAGATTGGTAAAGAATTCCTATTGATTTGTATATTTTCACAAATATATTCATTATTGTCAAATATAATTTTCATCTCTCGACGATTACCTAACCACCTCGCGTTAAACGAGCGCCCAAGAACAATGAAACGCCTTGCGATTCCGGCTCATCAAAAAATTCGTCTGCATACTGCTCACCTCTGATCGAATATTTGATTCAGCAAAATGAATTTTTTTATTTAAAATCACAGGTAAATGTATGTGTAAATTACTTATTTCGGCTCAAAATAATCGCTTGTCTTTCTTTTTGACGAGAAAAGGCGATTTCGTTGCACTCGTTGCGAAGTGCTGCGTTTTAAGAAGTATCAAATCGTTAACACTTTGGGCATTGTACATCGGAATCTTCATCGAAATAGAACATATTATCCCTAATGGTTCTTGTTTAATTTGAACAGTATATGATTTTACTTATCATAACAGATCATAGGGAATTTTGGTGTAAAATTGTTGATAGACTTCAAGTTTACTATTTCCCTTATCTAATCCATAACCGTAAAAGCTATGCCAATATGAATTGATAAGATATTTGTGGCTACATTAAAACTTTATGTCGGTTCCCTTTATTGGACAGAGTCTCCTATCAATTCTCCCCACTTCCCGATGTTCTTGTAACTGGTCATGATATACTGCCGCGCTCATATCGCGCACTCCTCACTTGAAATAAGATTGAAGCTACCCTGTCCATCTGAAGATAGCCCATCCCGTCGACCAAAAGCAGTTTGAGTGTTTCCCGCGCGAGTTGGAGATCAACATGAGCATGGTGAGGAATTGGGTCAAGAATTATTTCGCTTGGCCCGAAAGTACTGGAGGAAGGAAGAGGAAATAATAAATACATTTACTATATCGGAAACTAATGAACTGTAGTCGTGTGAGCACTACTTCTTGAACACCATATTCTTTGAACCAATAGGCTCGAAAGATTTTCTTCGTCTTGTCATCAACGTTTATCCTATCAACACCATAGATTGGCGGTCTACCGCGCTTTACCTCTCCATGACTCGTTTGACCAACTCGCCTCGACGGTCGTTATCATAAATATCCGGCTCATCGAGAACCCTGTCCCGAATCAGCTCCCATGCTTCGCCACTGGTACCAGCAAAACAGATCGGAACGAGCGACAATGAAATTTCCTGTACCCAAATACGAACGGTTTTACTGAAGGCAAGAATACAAAAAATCGAGCTTCTGAAACGCATCGGTTACGTAATCCCGACGGTCCAGAAGCTCAGAAACCGCATTCTTTCGTATAAGTGAGTTTCCAAATCACCAACCTAGATACTGTCTCGCATGCCTTACCACCACATTTGTACGGGAGCCAAAATTCTTTGCTGTGCACACCATACTTCAGGAATCTGGTCTGAAATCTCCAGTGTATCTTCGCCATTTAGATAAAGCAAACTTGCTTCCAAATCATATCGAGGACTTTCGCGTGCACCAATGAAAGTACCTCAGATCGTGGCTCTACCACTCAGAAATGTTCACTTCTGTATCTCAGGGCTGGCACTATTGTGAAGACAGCCTAGCTTTCTTCACAATAGTGTGGGTCCTCTAATGCGGCTAGCAAACAATCTAACTGCCTTAAATACTCATAATTGCTCACGTCATCACGGATAAACGACGTGTCCATCCCCGACTTTCGAATCGTTTCAATCCAGTTCAGCGCCTCGCTTCTGCCTATTCCTCTGTACAGCATACCGTAATACAAATAAGCGAATTCGTTGCTAATATTCGTGTTGAACACGATGGGATCGTCTGTGTTAATGCTGACAAGAGTGTTCGGCACATCACGATCATCGGGCTGATGAATTTGAAAAAACTGATTTTCGTAGATGGACTTGATATCACCAATGGCAAAATTAGAGGAGGGATTGACTTCCACTACGATTCCATTGTGGGCAACCTTATGCCTGACATACCTCTGCATGTCCAATGTTATCTCTCTTTCAATTTCCGTCGTCCGCACAAAGATTGGATCCATGAGTCGCTCCAAGTATGTTTTGTCGTGATACATGTGAAGTAAGAATTGGAATTGCCTGTTTACCCGGTTGTTCCTAACCGCAGCCGCCATCTGTTGCGAAGATGGTGCTACAATATCCTGAATCGGTTTGAACCGGGTCTGGTAAACCTCATATAACATTTCAATGGACATGCCGTGCCGGAAGTCATCCTTCAGAACGTTCTGCAAGACTTTGTATATTTTGTGTTGCAGATACGAGAATGTATTAAAATTATAGCTGGAAGCACGCGTGTATACGCCCCAGGCCCAAAGAAGATTATCAAGATACTCGCCTTGAGGAAGGAGAACCTGTTCATTTTCTTGTACCCACCTCTCGACGGACACACCCAAAGCGATACCATGTCCGACCCGATCGCCAGAGTGGAATTTGCAGTAATCGATCACTTCGTCTATTCTCCGCAAGCCTGAGTTCAGATGCCGGTAGTCCTCGCCCGCATGAAAGGTAAAGAATAAGCTTTGGTGTCGCACCTTGTGACCGTCTCGATCCAACATTCGCATTCCATCTTTATCACTATTTCTCGCCACTTCAAACACAGGACTGAACACTTGAATCGGCGTATGGTTCTCCAGACTGGCCGCGTCTAGACCGACGACGAAATTCGAAAGATACGGAATGCGGTTCCGTAGCCGCATAATCATGCTAGTCTTGTCCAGATAATCCTGTTGAATACGACCATAATGAAGGCGGTCCAGTCGACTATTATCTCTGCGGTACTCCATCCAATCCTTGTCAATATTATCTTTTTGCTTGATTAAGTGATAGACAAGACCAATTCTCGGAAAACTAGCCTCCTTGTTGTGATCTACCAGATAGTCTTCAGCCAAGATCTGTCTATATGATCTAAGAATATTAAGGATCTTCAACCGATTCTTTGATTCACGAGGGGCGATTGATAAACGCAACTCCACTTTCTTCAAATACTGATTCTGGAACAAATTCCTCAACATATTCAAAAAATAATGCTCTTCCTGCGAACTAAAGCCATCCGTCGCCCGATCAAAATAACTCCGAAAATAATCAAGTCCTTTCACCGAATTCGATTGGTTTACCTCTTGATAAAACTCATTTTTAATTCGCAGATAGCGAAAAAACACATGCAGGAATTCATTCAGGTCGGCACGATTCAGATCAGAGTGCACTTCCTTGAATTTCATGACTTGCTGTAGGAAGATGTTTTCCCCATAGGTATGAATGCATCGATACTCATCAAAGATAGCGGTTATCCAATCAACTTCACCCTCTTTACAAATGGGTAGTTCCTTCTTCACTAGTTCCAACGCTGTCTTCAATTCTTCCACTGTAGCAAACGAAGAATCCTCGAAGACAAGCCGTTGGTAAACAGATTGGAACTGCCGTAAATTCTCCCTGATCCACTGGCTTAGAGAATGTGTAGGTGCAGATGCGATATAATGCGCCAACAGGTACCGAAGCAATTGAGCTGTCAATATATATTCCTTGACCTCGCTAGAATTGCAAGTGAAAGACACACGAAAGTTTTTTAAGTACTTTCCAACTTGGCTATGGGAAAAATCTCCGTTAAAGTTCATACAAGTCTGCCACAGCATCGTAAAAGTAAACGCTGCACTGGCATGGAGATGGTTTTCAGAAACTCCATTCCTCAGAACGTCGTGCAATGGCGCATCTGCTAGATTGATATGTTGATACAATCCGTCCAACTGCAACGGCTCAAATAAATGATTCGAAGCATAATAACTTGCCACGAACAAGTCCAATGGAAGCAATCGACTTAGCAGACTGAACATATGGACTTTATCAAACTCCGTGTACGCCTGCCAGATGTCAGCCATTGCTTCATCTTGCTTCCTTAGTTCATGGTTCCAATATTTGAAAACCATCTCGCCATCGCGATGGGACATCAAGGCTCGCGTGAATTGTTGGATGAGATCAAAATAATACTCGTATAAGAGACTCTCCATCTCCTCTCTAGTTAAGCTGTCGTAACGAAAGTATCTCCGAAACAAGTATGGATGAAACTTCTCCAGAAGCAGGTTGATTTCATCCAAGCTGGAAGGAATGCACCGGGACATGATGGACGGATACAGCTTCTCCAAGAATGCATTCAAGCATGCAGTGCTTTTTTTAGTCTGACGGTGAACCTGCCATGCCATTTCTACCAATTCATCGTTGCTAGAGCAAAAAAGGTCCTTGAAAGGAAAGAATGCCACTTGAAGGGTTAGTTGCATTTTGTCAAGCATTTGCATCTGATTCCTCGTCTTCCTCCAAATCGATTCCAAGATCGCTCAGATCAGTTTCTACTAAATTCTTCGCTTCATTAAATCCCTCGGCTAGCTTATGGCGCATTTCCTCTTTTACTTTTTCGTAGTCAGCGTCTCTCTGAACAGCTGTATGAACTTGATTTAAGTAATCCGCAAGGTGACGCAACACCCACAGTTCGTCCGGCAGTAGATTTGACGGCGCCATGTATGCTTGCTGTTTCATGGTCTGGAGTAGTAATTCGGCCTCTCGTCTTCCGAACCACACGTTATAGTTGTTAGCTAAACCTTGTAGCTCATATCTACGTTTACTATACTGTACATACGTTTCTCGCTCTTCTATAGTACTCTCAATTTGTCGTTTAGTTTGCTTATATTTTGTTGTTTCCGTCAATCCATCTGGGCGACCGAGCTTGAAATCACTGATTGCATTGACAATGGTCTTATTATCTTTCCACTCAATTACAAAATTATCTCTTTCAAGCTCCTTTCTCAATTTACTAAATAATGAATCATAGAATTGCTTAATAAGATTATCGATACGATTTTTTTGAGCAGGCGTAAACTTTTCGTTCTTCTGTTGCTTCCTCCTAATGGCGATCAAAATCTTTTTCAACTTTGCGCTTACACTTGTCTCCTCTTCGACCGAAGCCGGCTGAATATGATGTCCTTGACTTTCTTTAAATTTGTTTTCGAATACAATCGCGTCCCACGAATTGATCTCTACGATAAAATTGATGAACAATTCCTGGGCAAACTCAGTATTTTCGAACCAGGATTGCAATTTCACCCACGGGCCATCCATTATAGGATACTCATAAAGAGATTTATAGTACGCTAAATCCTCCGTGGTGTTACTAGCTTCTTTCAAAAAATCTAATATGAGACCAACATATTTAATACGGGGACCCGACTGTTTAGCTCCAACATATTGCGCATAAAATAGTCTGCTCAGTAAATTCTCTTCTTTTCCTACACTGACGATTTTATTTATTTCAGTAAGCAACAAACGATCCAGTTTCTCCTTCCAAAATGTGGCTTTCTCTGACTCCCCATCATAGGGCTGAACGAGCCACTCCTTTTTATCCAGCAAACGATTGGTCATTATGAGGGCATTTTGAAAGCTAATGAATGACAGCATATCACGGACAACATGTCCATACTTATTTGTTGTCCATGTATCCAATTGAAGAATGCCCAGTAGTGCACTTACTTGCAGTTCGTCACACATCCCCTGATCCAATCGCACTTCATCCAACAGACTTCGAATCATTTCTCCTACAATCAGCAGCGGTATTATTAGATTAGTACCTTGGCTGGAGGAAGACTGATTAGAATCATCATTAGTGGAACTTTGCTGATTTAGAGCATTCTTTTGATTAGAAGCATTCTGTTTTGAAGTACCCCTTGCTTTACTTTTATTTTGCAATCCTTGAATATACGAATAATCCAGAAAAGTGTTGCTGGCGTCTTGTCCCCATTGGATAAATTTTTCTAGAATGCCTCGTTGTTCTGCAGCTAGTTCTGTCGAAGATAGCAAAATCGTATCGACTAGAGACTTCACAAGCGTGAATCGCTCTTTTTTCTCTTGTTCGCTTAACTCGCGATCAACTCTCCAGAGCTCGGCAAACCGCTCATTCATCTCGTGAATATGATAGTACACGTTCACAATCCCTCGTGGAGTCCGATCAAAAATGCTAAAACTTTTAGTGATTGGATAAAGTTTTGACGAGCCTTCTAACTGGTAGCTAAACAGATTTTTGCTTCCGAGCAGTTTATCCAGTTGCTCCATTAGTGTTCGTTTATCGAAAGAAAAATTTGGAATGTTATTCTCGTTCCATTGCAAAAGTTGATGACGTCTCGCAGGCGGCATAATTTTTTTGATATATTCATGCGCCAAGTTTTGCTTACGATCTTTAATTGATACCTGGTTGTTGGCTTTAAACCGGGGAGTTATATTGCTCCACTTAAGGTTTTCATCCTGCAACAGTGCCAGCGTGACCGACTCCAGCAAGATATCGTAATCCCCAGACAATACCGTGACCACGTGGGGATGATTGGCGTATTGCAATATCGCCTCCATCAACTCTCTACTTCGCACCATTTTCAGATCGATATCATCAACAAACACAAACAAAAGCGGTTCGTGTACCTCACCTACTAGTTCCGATCCGTCCGAGGAGTTGCTCACTACGTAGCGATGGTTATCAACTAGGATGGTGATGAGTTGGTGTAACTTATTTTTAAACTCGATGTCAGGAGTTAGCAATCTAGAAGATTTATTAATATGAGTAGCAAGATCATCGTAAGTATGCATCAAAAGTTGACGATACTCATTCTCAGTGTACATGTGATATTCGATCAACTCGTTCAAGCTACTCCGTAAACGATTGTTTGACCGAAGCATCCCCTTGTTGAAGTATTCATGCAAGCCTTTTACTTTACCCTTCTGTCCCAAACTTTCGATCTTCTTCAATTGCTGCTCGACCGCATTTTTCAAGAAACCTACAATTGAGCCCATAATCTTTGTGTTGTCTCCAAAATGGTCCGGTTCGATAATTCCCATCACCATGTTTGACGAGAGTGCAGATACCTCGTTCCCAGAAGAGAGTAGCTTGTTGATCAGCGTATAGAGAACAGACGTCTTCCCCGTGCCTCTCGCACCGAAGATACCGATCGTGTTATTGACGTCCTTCTTGAAGTTGGTACCTGACTCATTTGAGTCCATTTCATTGTAGCTTTGCTCCCGTATTTGCTCGATTTGCTTGAGGAGTAGATCAAAGGTCGGCAATATGTTATAAACTTCATCATTTAAGTTACGGGCCCCAATGAATACTCCCGAACGACCGCTCTTCAAATTTGATTTTAGATTATCCAAAACACTTACCCCCACGAATGAAATTTTCAATTAACTATGTTCGACATGATAATTTATTCCCCTTCTATGAAATTCATAAATATAAACAGTTACACTCATGGAATGATTAGTATCTTTAATCTAGCGACGATGATAGTGTCCACCCCTTCTTCTCTCTGCCACCTATTTCACGTCTCCCCATCTCGTTGGAGATTTATCGGCATCTTCGTGTTTCACCTGCTGATGAAGAGATTCAGCAACAAGTTTGAGGAAATCGACCTATCCATATTTAATTTTTAACAAATATATAAGCAAAAACGTTTTACTATATAAATTTTATTTTTTTGTAAAAGCACAACGCTTTGTCCGAATAGAACGCTGCGAGTTGATGGTGGTTATTGCTCTTCAAATACTCCACAAATTCCTCCGCTCGATTCAGATACTGGTCGGACTCAAGTTAGTAATTTTTCAGGATACAAATCATTGCTGAACGGGAAAGCGTATAGATGCACCACGGGATAGCTCCTATTAGAATAATCTCTGCAATGCACGATTCATTTACTTTCAATGCTACTGCGTCATCTTTTTTCGCGATTACCAAAAAACGTATTGCTACTTGCCATATTTGCTTCACGAACAAAATATGGTCCCTCCTGCAACTGGCGGGGCCATATCATAAGATGTGGAACTTCTTTCTCGGTCACGATCTGCCAATGGACATATTTCTGTGTCCGATACTCGCGTTCGATTTCAAGTTATTCGATGAGACATTTCTGTTCGAACTCCTCACTACGTTTGACAGTTCTGGCTATGTACTTAACTTCTTTATCACGCCGAACTGTTACAAAAAAGTCCGTCGTCCTAACAATCGGTGTCTGCGTAGCATTGTCCATCGGGTGGCGAAACCAAGTTCTTCAGCAATATGAATGGTCAGCTCTCGATCCAATGAATATTGCTCGCGTATATCAATCACATGATTGCCCCAGTCAAGCAAATAGAGGTCGTTCCGCTCCAAATCGGAAAGAGCATGGTGTATACGTCCGCTCTTATTTCCCTTTAGGCGTATACTCAACCCACTAGACGGATCGTCATGGATGGTGAGCCAAGGTTTATAGTTAGCGCTCCCTTTGACCTCTGCACGCCTTTAGAGATTTGAATTTTCTCATCGGCACATTCTAGTGGTCATTTTGTCAAACAACGCCACCATCCCAAAAAGAGCCGATCCTCACGGACCGACTCTTTTCAACACTTCCCTTCAACTATCTAACCTGCCAACCGTTTCGCTCATTCAAGCGCCTTATATTCGTAGGAAAAGAACGCCAGGGTGTCTTGTACATAATCCTCAATTCAATGGAGAATCGGAATTCTGCATGACATCTCTCGTACGAATCCCTTCGAGGATAGCGCCGTTCACCCAACCAGCCCCTTAGGTAAACGGCTTCTTTTTCAGTTACTCTTTGATTCGATCAGGATACATTCCTTTGGCCAAAATTTGTAATGCATGCGGAGCACGAATGCCCTCTGCAGCTGCTGAAAGCGGAAGCACGATGAACCGCTTGTTTTTGATAGCCGGGATGTCCGCCAGTTCTTTTTTGGAAAGTAGCAGTTTTTGTTTTTGATCGGCAGACTGCTCGCCATAATCAACAATCACGATCACATCCGGGTCGCGGTGAACGACCTCTTCCCAACTGACTTCCGCCCAACTCTTTTTAATGTCGTCAAAAATGTTTTTTCCGCCCGCGATCTCGATCAAATGCGTCATGTAGTTATTGGCCGCTGTAAACGCTTTATCTTCTCCACTGTCATACACAAATATTTTCAGTGGATTTTTCACGTCTCCGATTTGTTGTTTGGTTTGTTCGATCTCTTGTTTCATTTTTCCAATCAGCTCATTTGCCCGTGGCTCCACACGAAAGATGCGGCCGATATTTTGGATGTCTTTGTACACATCCTCCAAAGTGGGTTCTGTCATGTTTGACGATTCCTGGATATACGTTTTAATCCCCGCTTCGTTTAGATCTTTCACCGTCCCTAAAGACTGTTCGGTAAAGGCACTTTTCCAGCCTGCATAAGCAAAATCAGGTTCGACCGCAAAGAATGCTTCTTTGGATGGGTATTCCTTGGACAAGACAGGGATTTTGGAATAAGCATCCTGAAATTCCGGTTCGATTTGATCATCTAAATATGCAGTGCCAACCATCGATTCTTGCAGACCCAACGCGAGCATGATTTCAGTAGCATGTTGGTTCAGGGAGACCGCCTTCTTCGGCACATCTGCAAAAGTGAGAGTGTTTCCCATATTGGTAAGCGTAATGGGCTCGAGCTGCCCCTGCGGAGCCTGTTGTACTTCTGAACCTGTTTGACTGTTGTCAGTATTGCCGCAAGCAGTAAGCGTGAACGCGAAGATGATCGAAAGCGTTGATACAAGGAACGATTTTTTATTCCATTTCATGTGTGATATTCCTCCAATTCTCCAATTAACGCACCTTTGCAAGCAAGGTGAATCGTGATCCGCGATCGGCAGACGGTTGATCCCTACCGGTGTCGAACGGGTATCCGCCGTTCATCCAAACATCCTCCCGATATTGCTTGACTTTCCGCGTTCCCAGCACCCCTTCCAGCGTTTCTTCCAATCCGAGGTCGATTGGAAGCGGCTGAGCCTCCGGAAGCAACGCGGTAGCCCATGGTTGGGAACAACCATACTTTTCATACGTAGCTGTCACTGCAAACCCTTCCGCCGCGAGCAGCAGGCCCAATTCTTTAGGAGTCATCAGTGCATACTCCCGTTCGGCACGATAGCGGACCTGTTCCCTTCCCTCTACGAATGATTCATAGGTAACGGAACAATGAAACAGTTGTTGAGCCAAGGAAGTCGATCCGGAAACTTGCTGATAGACGATTTTTCCATTCGGTAAGCGCTTGCGGCGTGATGTGTTCCACTCCGCTCCTGCAGGAGGAATGAGCAGATCGATGGCGACCCATCCTCCTTTTCGCAAATTTCGACGCATCTGTTGCAGTAGCGCCACATGCTCATCCAGCATCGTGTAATGTTGCAAAAACCCATCCGGGCAGATGATGTGGGAGAAGTTCGGTTCGGTATCGAAATGCATCGCGTCTGCTTCGATCAATTCCAAACGCTCTGGATTATCTTTGAAGAGTCGATCCCGCTTCGTTGCCGCCACCTTCAGCATGTCCGGGCTCCAATCCACTCCGCATACGGTCGCGCCAGTCTGCGCGATCTCGGCGGCAATTCTTGCGGTGCCCACGCCTAGTTCTAGCACAGTCGGTGTCGTATCCCATTCCTGAATCCAATCTCGGTAAAACGCAATCCCCGCTTTGCCGACAAACTGGTCGTAATACTCAGCCTCCATTCCGGTGTAAAGCAGGCTGGCTTGCCGCTCATGCCGCCCTCCTTGCATGCCGCATCGCGAACAGAGACCGCCTGCCAGCTCCGAAAGTGGAGTGCCTGCGGGAATGCCGTTTCGGCTGTCACCATACCATTCGTCATACATGAAGCTGCAAAAACCGCATTTCCAAAACGCCATCGCCATTTACTCCTCTCTTTGTGCCGTTGCAAGCCGAAGAGAAAGATTCGGCAAAAAGGTAATGTGTGGTTTCCCCGTGACGTGATGGATGGTGACCTCAGCTTCTACACCAAAAATCTCCCGCAACAATTCGGGTGTCATCACATCCTCCGGCGGTCCGGACACAACGATACTGCCATCACGCACGACATACAGCTCGTCACAATAGACGGAAGCGAGGTTCAAATCATGCAGCGCTGCCAGTACGGTTATATCGAGAGTTTTGACCAGATCCATCAGTTGCAGTTGATGACGAATGTCCAAGTGATTGGTTGGCTCATCCAGAACAATGATCTCCGCCTGCTGGGCAAGGGCCCTCGCGATCAACACACGCTGTTTTTCTCCGCCGGACAAGCTCATAAAACTCCGCTTGGCGTACTCGGTCATGTCCACACGCGACAAGGCCTGTTCCACGATGTCCAGATCCTCAACCGTATCCGATTGAAACATCCCCTTATGGGGAGTGCGTCCCATCATCACGATTTCTTGAACCGAAAAATCAAAGTTGTGAGTTGATTCCTGACTGACCACTGCCATCCGCTGAAAAACGGAGCGCGCGGGCATCCGATACAATTCCTCGTTATCCAAATAGACGGTGCCTGTATCCGGTCTCAAAACGCGGTAGATCATTTTGAGCAGTGTCGATTTCCCACAGCCGTTTGGTCCAATCAATCCGACGAATTTTTTGTCGGATACCTGTAAGGTGATATCTCGAATGATCGAGGATTGCCCAATACGGAAAGAGACGTTCTCTGCTTTTACACTCATCGGTTTCCACCGCCAAACGTATAGGAGTTGCGCCGCAGAAGCCAAATAAAGAACGGACCGCCGCAAATCGACGTCACCACTCCGATCGGCACTTCTTCCGGCGCCAGTACCAAACGGGCCAAAACATCTCCCCAGATCGCCAGCAAGACTCCGAGCAATACACTGACCGGAAGGACCCTCCGATGATCAGAGCCAACCAGAAAACGCGCGATATGCGGAATCATCAGTCCAATAAACCCAATCGAACCACATACCGCCACAATCACCCCGGTAAGAAGCGAGGCGACGATGAGAAGTACTTTTCGCAACGAATTGGTGTTGATCCCAAGTGTTTTCGCTGCTTCCTCCCCCATCAACAGCGCGTTGAGGCCGCGATATTGAAACAGTAAAAAAATGAATCCGACGAACACCGCACAACCGGGAATGATCACATATTCCCATTTGGCACCGGAAAAGCTCCCCATCATCCAGAACATGGCATCGCGAATTCCCTGCTCCCTCGGTGCCATCATCACGATAAAACTGGTGATGGAAGATAGCACCATGGAGATCGCGATTCCTGACAACAGCAGGCGTGAAGTGGTGATGATTCCTGAGACGTTTGCCAGCATATAGACGACGATCATCGAAACAAGTGCCCCTAGGAAAGCCGCGATGCTTAGCGCATACTGTCCGAACATCGGCAATGCTCCGAAAATGATAACCATGACAGCCATTACGGATGAACCGGACGAGACGCCCAGAATGTACGGGTCTGCAAGCGAGTTGCGCAGCAGTGCCTGGATCACCGCCCCTGCCAAGGCAAGTCCGGCGCCGGCTACAGCCGCCAGAATCACACGGGGAAACCGGATCTCCCAGATGATGTGCTCTTGCGCCTTGCTCCAATCCGGCACAATGGATGGTCCCCAAAAAGGAAGATGGGACATGGCCACTTTCCATACGGTAAGGGGCGCGATTTTGACTGGACCGAGCATGACTGCCATCGTGATCGACACCAAACACAAAACGATCAGCAGCAAAAGCAGGTTTCTCCACGAAAGCCCACCTACGAATCGAGTCGGTTTTGCTTGTCCAATGGATTGAATCGAGTTCAATTTGCAACTCCCTTTCCTCAATGTCTGCTGGTGCAGGCCCCAGAAAACACGATGCCTGACAGCACAAAAAGCCCCACCTTGGCAGATGGGGCTACGCGTACAATCAAAAAAACGACGCAAAGAAAGAAAACCAGGCCGCTTCCTTATTCGTACACCTCTCCTCTCCTCGAAGGTTTATCTGGTGCGGCAAGCTAGGCAGGTCTCCTGGCTTCCGGATCAATGCGCTCTTTCGTCTTCCCCGATACTTATCGAGTGGCATGCGTGAAAGAGAACTCCTCGGTTACAGTGGCGGGACCGCTCGGGATTTTCACCCGATTCCCTATTATCCCTTTATCAAAAGGGCACCTAGTTGCGTCCTATCAAATTACTATTCAGTATAAAGAAGATGCCATGCTATGGCAATCTGTAGTCTTCATTTGTGTAAGGGACGTTGGACGCCTGAAACGCATCGGGGAGTCGGAGGGGTGCAATTTTTGGAAAATCAGGCGACCAGATTCGCAGAATTACCTTGGTTACGGGAGGTAAGACCTTTATCATGATCGTAACTCCCGAATACCGCACATCCCCTTTTGATATACCTTTTGCGATCATCGCTGGTGTGAGTCAGATAGTCGGAGTTTTTGCTTCCATATAATAGCATACAGACTGGGAGGCTCATGAACAGGTGGAAGCGTCGTTTCCAATCTGGACAAACCTCAGTTCTTGATAGTTTCAGACTTCAAACGGGGCGAGTATAACGGCCATTTCGAATGCCTCTCTCCTTCTAAAAAAGACTGTGTGCCGTGCTTATCTCACGGGACACAGTCAGAATGAACTTTTTGTTACTGTAGAGTGACAAAAATGTCCTTTCACTTTTGGTGCAGCCCGCCGTAAGCTTCCGGCAGCTCTTCGGCCAGCCGATCCAGCACCTTCTGCGACTCCGTTTTTCATCTCCGAACTCACGTGCACGCCATCTATGCCCAGCCAACTCCCCCTGCGGAGGAAGTTGGCTTTTTAGATGTTCGTTTTTTTCAGAATCGGAATCCAAGCCTCGCAGCGATACGCTTCCGCCTGGGCATCTCCCGGCAAATACACTTCAATCTCCGGCAAACCTGCATGCTCAAATTCGGTCGCCGGAAACCACACCTTGTAAATTTTGCGCAATCCGCTCTGCATCGCCCCCGGCAGCGGCCCCGAACAAGGGAAGATCGCCCAAGTGGCAGCCGGAATCGTTTGGACGGACCATCCCTGTGCCAAATCTAAAGAAGCGGCGTCTGCTTCCCTTGCGATCATGTATGTGAATTCTTCCTCAAAACTCATGGTTAGGCCAAGCAAAGGCGTCTCCGTAGAGAGCGAGCTCAGCTTGTCAAGCGTGCCGTCCTTCCGGCTTTCCCCCCAAAACCACTGTCGGGTACGGCCATCTTGACCGCAAACGAGCTCTGCCGACTTCCCGACGACGGTGAACGCTTCTTTTTCCACAATGCGATAATCCACTTCCGCGTCGCCCAGCGCGTGCGGTTCGAACGAAACGCGGGGGAAGGCTTTGATCGACACGCCCGGTTTCCGGGCGGCCGACGGGGAGACACCGTGGAGCTTTCGGAACGCTTTACAGAATGACTCAGGGGGATCATAGCCATATTTAAGCGCGACATCGACCACTTTTGCCGAGGATACGGCCAACTCTTGGGCGGCTAATGTCAACTTGCGCTTCCGCACATATTCGCCCAGCGTGATCCCCGACCACATATGAAACATTCGCTGAAAATGAAAGGGTGACGAATACACAGCCTTCGCAATGGTCTCCACAGGCAGCGATGTTTCCAGATTGCTTTCGATAAACTCCAGCGCTTCCTCTAACCGTTTCTGCCAATCCAAACCGCATCACCTCACTCCCATTTTACAACAAAGCATGAAAAGACAGGATCGTTTCCGCCCCCGTTGTTACACTGTGATCACATAAGAATCACACACGAGAGGTGATGGAGATGAAAAAATGGCTGTACTCAGTCGGAATCATCTGCATGGTTGCCGCCCTCCTTACCGGGTGTCAAACCAGCTCCCCGCCTGCAGCAGATGAGAAACAGCTGATCGCACCGACCAGCCCGGAGTGGCTCTATACGCATGGCCCTTGGAAAAAAGTCAACGAGCCGGAATGGGGCGACGTGATGAAAGGCTGGATGAACAGCACCGATCGCCCGCAGTTCGGCAGACGCGCCTCCATCGAAACGGACAGTCCCTATGCCATCCTCAGACAGCGCCCCATCGGAGGCAAAGTCACCATCTTTGTCGACGGCAAGCTGGCAGTCGAACAATTGATGAGCGCAAAGATGAAGGAAATCCCGATCTACAGCGGTAGCACCGGCTGGCACAAAATCGAAGTTGTCTTCTCCGACCACAGTGAGATCGACGGGCTCTACATCAGCCCGGACGCCAATGTCAGAAAACCGGAGCACAACCAAAAGAAGCTGGTCGTCATCGGCCACAGCTACATCGACGGCACTGGCTCCAGCAATCGGGGATTGACCTCGATCACACCGGTCTTGGGTGACATCCTCGGTATGGAAAGTATCAACCAAGGCATCGGCCGAACGGATGTCGACGTTCCCGTCCCGGCCAGCGCCAAGAACAGCGGATTAGAGCGGGTACAAACAGATATCATCCAGCTCAAGCCCGACTATGTGCTTTCCGTCTACGGTTATAACGCTCGAGGGATGACTCCCGAACGATTCGAGGCAGATTACGTCACGTTTTTGAAAACGATCCAAGACGCCCTGCCCGCAACTTCTGTTTTCGCCAGCGGAATGATCTCCGTGCCGTCCTTGTCTGAAGAATCGGAACTCACCTACAATGTCGCGATCAAAAACGCCTGTGCCAGCGTCTCGAATTGCACATTCATCGATCTGGCAGGCAAATGGAGTGAAGGCAATTACAATCAATATCTCTCGAATGACGGCGTTCACCCGAATGACTCGGGCTACCGATTCTTGGCCGAAGAGTATGCGAAAGTGATGTCCGAGGTGATCAAAAAGTAAATGTCACATGTCTGCTCCCCACAACAATCCCGAGCAACAGAAAACGGAATCTCGTTCTTGAGGTTCCGTTTATTGTGCGATCAACAACTGTAGAATGACAAAAAGTTTTTTAAAAATAGAGTCAGATACCCGTATTCCACCATTTGCATTCGACAATACAAAACTTGACCAGGTTGCTAACTGAAAGTTGACCACTTGGTGCAAAAAACGGGGGCTATTCGAAGATGTTCAAACGGCGCTGGCTTTCTCGGAAGCGATAGGATGAAGTCTATGGGCAGCACAGCCAGATGCGTAAATACCCGAACTTGGTCTCTTATGCAGTCAGCTCGATGCAGGGAGCGTACGACTATGAGCAGAAATACTAATCTGTATAGCTCGAAACATATATGATTGAATGGAGGCAACTTCACGGTTGCCTCCCATCCTTTTAATAGGAGGAAAAGATGAAACATTCTCTGATCATATGGTCAATAATCTCCGCGGTCTATGCAGCCTTCGCAATGTTCTTGGGGATTACCCTGAGAGATGAGATGGTAATGCTCCTCTGGCTGTACTTGATGATTGGGATTCCACTCTTGATTGCTTATTTGATGCTAATTGTGCTTTATCACACAGCTTCCCGCAAGGTGTTCTGGACGGTATTTGGCCTCTTTGTCCTGATCGGAGCGGGGATTGTCGGTTATGACTTGTTTACGGTTCCGAAGTAAGGAATGAATAGACGGAATTTTGAGTGATGTGCCACCTGCCTGCTTTTTTTGCACGAGTCGGTTTTATCCTCAATCCAACCTTGCGATCGCTCCCCCCAACCTCCTCTCCAAAATAAAAAGGCTGTGTACCGTGATTGACTCACGGTACACAGCCTAAATGAAAGAACTTTTTTGTCACTCTACAACTCTACAACTCTACTCCTCCACCCAACACCAACACCAAAAACCTACTCCACCGTCACCGATTTCGCCAGATTCCTCGGGTTATCCACGTCATTCCCACGCACTACCGATGCATAATACGACAGCAGCTGCAGCGGGATCACCGCGATCACCGGAGCCAGGAACGGGTCGACGCGCGGGATGGTGATCACTTGATCGACCGACTTCTGAATCTCCTCGTCGCCCTCGAACGCCACAGCCAGTACGAAGGCGTCGCGTGCTTTCACCTCTTTGATGTTCGACAGGGTCTTCTCATACAGGCTCTCTTGCGTCACCACAGCGATCACCGGGATGTCTTCCACGATCAGCGCCAGCGTCCCGTGCTTCAGCTCGCCTGCCGCATACGCCTCGACGTGCATGTAGGAGATCTCTTTCAGCTTCAGCGACCCTTCCAGCGATACCGCATAGTCCAGCCCGCGGCCGATGAAGAACGCATTTTCTTTATCTGCCAAGTTCTTAGCGAACGATTCGATCTCCGATTCCGTTTGCAGCGCCATGGCGGCCAGTTCCGGCAACTGTTGCAGACCGCTCAAGATGGACGGGATCTCCGAGACGAACGGAGTCTTGCGCTCTTGTGCCAACCAGCCTGCAAACAGGTACAAGGACACCAGTTGAGTGGTGTACGCTTTGGTCGAGGCCACCGAAATCTCCGGGCCCGCCCATGTGAAGATCACGTCGTCCGCTTCACGAGCAGCCGACGAACCGACGACGTTCGTGATCGCCAACACGCGCGAACCTTGCAGTTTCGCTTCACGGAGCGCAGCCATCGTATCTGCCGTCTCACCGGACTGCGTGATCACGATGATCAGCGTATTTTCGGTCACGATCGGATCACGATAGCGGTACTCGGACGCCACTTCGCAGTCAACCGGAATGCGGGTCAGACGCTCGATCGCCTGCTTGCCGACCATCCCAGCATGCCAGGAAGTACCGCATGCGACGATGTGGACGCGGTCGATCTTCTCTGCAAAGCCTGCTGGCCAGTTGATCTCATCGAACACCACGTTTTGCCCGTCTTCAGAAATGCGTCCTGTCAGCGTATCGCGGATCGCACGCGGTTGCTCGTGGATCTCTTTGAGCATGAAATGCTCGTAGCCGCCTTTTTCAGCAGCGCTCGCCGACCAGGTGACTTCGTACACTTCTTTGGTCGTCGGGTTCCCCACGAGGTCGAACGTTTCTACGCGATCTGCGGTCAGTACCGCGATCTCGCCATCGTCCAAAATGTAGACGTTGCGGGTATACTCCAGAATCGCCGGAATGTCGGACGCGATGAAGTTCTCGCCTTCGCCAAGACCGATGATCAACGGAGACTGTTTGCGCACTGCGATCAGCTTGCCCGGCTCATGCTTGGTCATGATTCCCAGCGCATACGCACCGTGGATGCGTTGGGACACAGCGATCACCGTGTCAAAAAAGTTGCCTGTCCACATGTCGTCGAGCAGGTGTGCCACCACTTCCGAGTCGGTTTCTGACAAAAAGGTATGACCTTTTGCAGTCAGTTCCTCGCGCAGCTGCATGTAGTTCTCGATGATGCCGTTGTGTACGATCGTAAAGTTGCCCGTGCCATCCTGATGCGGATGCGCATTCTCATCCGACGGACGGCCATGTGTCGCCCAACGGGTGTGACCGATGCCTTGGGAACCTGTGATGCGGTCCGGACCATCGACCAGTTCTGCGAGGTTGGCCAGTCGGCCCACCGATTTTTTCAAGGACACGCCGCCATTTTCAAAGATGGCAATACCTGCAGAGTCGTACCCGCGGTACTCCAATTTAGAAAGTCCGTGCAACAGTACGTCTTGCGCTTGCTTGCTTCCGATATATCCTACGATTCCGCACATGAATAAAAATCCTCCTCAGTTGTCCGGACGTTCACCGTTTGAGCGTATAGAAAACCAAGCTTATGAAAACGATTCATAAGCACCCAAAAACAGTTTGTCCTTTTTTGTAAAAATCACGTTAGTAGCCAAAACGTTCCTTGTCCCGTCAGTCACCTGTCGGATTTCGAAAACGCTCTTTCGGTGCGGCTATACACCGGGAGGCATCCGCCGATGTTCGATACTCCTCCACCTCGTCAACTGGCTCGCTGTTTCCGTCCGTGCGTCCAGTTCAGGCGCTTGGTCAATATGATCTTGCAAAGTCTTACCTACTGCATTTCCTACTGCCTGACACTCTCGATTCTGCCACGCCTCACCTCCTACAAAGAATATATGCAAGTGCTGTCAAAAGGGTGGATGGGTGTATACCGCAAAAGGGTACACACCCGGCCCTTTCTATTTCTCGCCTTGTTCTTGGCGCACAACATCTGCAATTTCGTTGACGTAACGGCGCAAGGACTCTTCTTCCGGCCCTTCTGCCATTACGCGGATCAGCGGTTCTGTGCCAGAGGGACGAACCAGCACGCGGCCATCTGCGCCGAGGATTTCTTCGACACGGGCGATTGCGCTTTGGATCGCGTCGTTTTCTTTCCAGCCCTCTTTCGTCGCAACGCGCACGTTGACCATGATCTGCGGGAAACTTTGCATGATCTGGCGCAATTCACTCATCCGCTGTTGAGACTCCACCATAATATCGGTGAGGTGCAAGGCTGTCAAGAGACCGTCACCTGTAGTGTTGTGCTCCAACATGATGATATGGCCGGACTGCTCGCCGCCGAGGACATAGCCATCCGCCTTCATCGCTTCCATCACGTAGCGGTCACCGACCGCCGTCTTGATCACGTTGATGTCCTGTTCGCGCATCGCCTTGAGGAAGCCGATGTTCGACATCACCGTCGCCACCACCGTGTTGCCGACCAGCTCGCCGCGGTCCTTCAGCGCTTTGGCGAGAATCGCGATCACGTAGTCACCGTCCACGATGTTGCCTTGCTCATCGACTGCGATCAGGCGGTCCGCATCGCCGTCGAAGGACAGCCCGATCGCCGCCCCGTGTTCCAGCACCGCTTCACGCACCACTTCCGGGTGAGTCGAGCCGCAACCGACGTTGATGTTCGTTCCTGTCGGCTCGGAGAAGATCGAAACGACCTCTGCACCCAACGAGCGAAACACGTCGGCCGCCACGTAGGACGCTGCCCCATTTCCGCAGTCCAGCACGACCTTCACACCGTCAAAACGGTTGCGGATCGTGGACTTTTGAAACGCGGTAAACAGCTGGCCAGCATCGATCTCTTCATAGACACGGCCTACTTTATCACCCGTTGGACGGGGCAGTTCATCGACCGCCGCATCGAGCAGGCGTTCAAATTCAGCTTCCTGCGCGTCGGTCAGCTTGTAACCGTCGCCGCCGAAAAATTTGATGCCGTTGTCGGGCACCGGGTTATGCGAAGCGGAGATCATTACGCCCGCATCTGCGCCGAGCGAACGGGTCAGATAAGCGACGCCAGGCGTTGGCAGAATGCCAAGGCGCACAACATCGACGCCGACCGAGGTGATCCCTGCGATCAGCGCCGCTTCCAACATATCGCCCGAGATGCGCGTGTCTTTGCCCACTGCGATCTTCGCGCGCTCTTTATCGTATCCTTGTGTCAGGACGTGCGCTCCGGCACGGCCTAGCTTATATGCCAATTCAGGTGTAAGTTCGAGGTTGGCTACACCGCGAACTCCGTCAGTTCCAAAATATTGCGCCACGAAATCGATAGCTCCTTCACTGAGAAAATGGTACTCACTCTCAATTTATTTATTTTCACACAGAACCGCATACAACACAATACCCATTATTTTCATCGAATGTGTTGTTAAAACATGCCGCTCTTGGATTGAAATTTGTCTACTACACTACCAGTATGTACACGACTTCCTCCCTTATAGGACGAATGAACCTACTGTTTGGTTGCACCGATGACGAAAAAAATACGCCGGAGGGACTAAATCGGCTCCGGCGCTGCTACCACCTGTTATTTTTTGATCTCCAGCTTCATCGTCGCCGGCGCTACCGTTACCACTTTGACAAAGTTCGGTGAGGTCACCTGCACCCGCATCTCACTTTGTCCGGCCGGTTGATTGGTCAGGTCCAAAAACGCATTGATGTCTTGCGCCGTCAGCCCGTCCAACTTGTTCTTGGCACCTTCTACCGTCACCGCGACGCGGTCGGTGCCGCCGAGGATGTCATAGCTCTCCCCTTCTTTTAACCCGTTCACTTTGACTGCGATATTCTCAAACGTGCGCTCGACAGCAGGCACGACGACCACTTCCACTTCAACCTGCTCCGGCTGTACGCTGGTCACACCTTCGAGCGGCGTGAGCGTGACGGTCAGCTTCATCGACTTGTTCAGATTCGTCAAATCGATCACCGGCGCGGGATAGGAGTCGATCTTCGCCAGAGCATCTGCCGTTCCGTAGATCGTCACGGTGCCGCTCTGCTTGACCTCCTGCACCGCGAATCCGGTCGGCAGGTCGCCTTTAAACTGCAAACGCAGCGGTACTGACTTGGACGGCTTGACGATCGGAATGTTCACTTCCACGCGGTCGCGGCTCAGACGCACGCCTTCGACCGGGTCGCCTTTTTTATCGATCGCCGTCAGCGGCACGGTCGTCTGAATCACTTCCTTCGCCTCTTCCAGCCCGATCTGAGCGATGACCTGATCGATGCGGTTCAGCGCCGACTTCGCGCCCGTCACGATCACCGTCTTCGGGGAAAGGAGCGCCTCCCCCGCCACCATGCCTTCGCCTGGCTTGCCTTGCATCCGCAGTACGACCGGGAACTCGCGGTTTTCCACCGCTTCCAGCTCGATCTGGACGGTGGAGCTTTCGATCGACACGCCTGCAGGCGCACCGTGCACATACACGGGCACCTCATGCACGCCGACACCGAGCTTGGACGCATCGGCGACCGCCTTGATCGCGTCGCCTTGAGCCACCGCGTTCATGATGTCGAGATAGGAGCCGCGCAAGGTCAGCGTGACCTTGGGACTTTTGACGAGGAAATAGTTTTGCTCGTCGTACAGCACCACCACATTTTTCTCCAACTGCTGCTTAGGCTGGGCGGTAAACCCGCTCTTGGCCGTCGTGTCATCGCCCTGATGCACGATCAGCCAAAGCACAACGGCAAGCACCGCCGAGAGGATCTTGACCGCCGTGTTGTTGCGCAAAAAACGATCCATCATGCTACGACCCCGCCTTTCTGCCAAACAGCGTGAAGCCGCCTTGCTTCGGAGGCGCGAGATGGGTGGTCAAAAACTCTCGGAACGACTGTTCATCGAGGTTGCGCGTGATCTCCCCGTGGATCGCCACAGACACGGTCCCCGTCTCTTCCGACACGATCGCCACCAAAGCGTCTGACACCTCGGTGATCCCGATCCCTGCACGGTGGCGCGTGCCAAGCTCTTTGGAAATTCGCGAGGAGTCGGACAGCGGCAGGAAGCAGGACGCTGCGCCCACGCGGTTGGCGCGAATCATCACCGCCCCGTCATGCAGCGGCGTATTCGGGATGAAAATGTTGATCAAAAGCTCCGACGACACGACCGCACCGATCGGAATCCCCGACTCAAAATAGTCGCTCAGCCCAGTCTCGCGCTCGATGACGATCAGCGCGCCGATCTTGTTTTTAGACAACACCTGCGTCGCTTTCGTCACTTCGGAGATCATCTTGGGGATGTCCTCTTCTTCTAGCACGGGGGTCGAACTCCATGAGAAAAATTTGCCCCGGCCCAACTGCTCCAAAGCTCGGCGCAGTTCAGGCTGGAACACGACCGGGATCGCGAACAGACCGATTGTCAAAATTTTATCCAACAGCCAGTTCAACGCATTGAGCTGCAGGGCACTGCTCACTCCGGTCGCCAAAAGGATCACGACGATCCCCTTGAGCAGTTGCACCGCTCGCGTGCCTCGGATGAGCAACATCATCTTATACAGCACAAAGGCAACGATCAGGATGTCCAGCACATCCAATAGGCCGAATCCACCTATCAGTTGTGAAAATGAATTAAGCAATTTCCCCACCTACTGCCTTTCCAATCTCGTGCTTACTATGTCCGTTCTCATGCCAAACATTGCATGCATATCTATTGTATTTCATTCGCTAGAGGGGTAGTATCTCCTTTTCGTGATTTCAAAAAAATGTAATGCCCCTCACACCCCTCTTCGTCGCTTCGAAGCTCTGTGAAAAGCAACGAAAAACAGCCCCTCAAGAGAGGAGCTGTTCTAGGAGACCACATTGGCTCGGCGGCCGACAATATCATCCTGTAGTTGTTGCTGCGAGAAGCGAAACACCGGGCCTTTGAAGATGATCAAAAGCGGAATGATCGATAAAGAGACCGCTGTGATGAATGCCACTTGAGAGCCGAGAAAGCCTGTGATCGAACCGAGCATCGAAGTGGAGAGCGGGAACGAGATCAGGATCATCGTGCGCATCGCACCGTTGACCCGTCCCAGCATTTCATTGGGCACCGATTCTTGAATCAGCACCGTGTATGCGATATGTAGCATCATGCCACCGAGCGATCCTGTAAACAAAGCGATCGGTGCGATCCATGTCACGGGGAGCAGGAACATCGCAACACCGATGTTGTTGATCAAAAGCGCGAAGAACATCATCTTGCCTTTTGCCAACCATTTGAATTTTTGCGGCACGAACGTGCCGACCAACATGCCGATGCCGTTGATCATCAGCGCGAAGGAGATGTAATTGTCCGGTTTGACCAGCTCATGTTTGAGATGGAAGAGCACAACTGTCAATATACCGCTGTCTGCAAAATTGGAAAGCCCCATGACCACGGCGATCGAAATCAGAATGCGGCTGTTGAAAATAAAACGCAACCCGTTTTTCGTGTCGTTCAAGACCTGTGTGACCGAGCGCACCCCACCCAGATTTTCATGTGGAATTCGACTCCACAAGCAGAGCAGGATCGGTGCGAAGTATGTGAAGAAATTGATCACGAGCAGCGTTGGATATTCGAATGTCGCGATCAGGATTCCGGCGAGCAGTGGCCCGAGGATGGTCGTCGCCGTAAAGCAGCTCGACAGCCCCGCACTCGCTTCTAGTTTCTGCTCAGGAAACATCGCCGGCACCGCCGCAAACTCAGCCGAGCGCAGGAAGATCTGTCCGATCGACAGGCATGTTCCAAGGATGTACAGCATCCAGACTTGCAGCAGTTCGGCCGCATACAAAGTCGGAATCAGCGCACAGCAAAACGCTTGAAAGCACAGTGCGCCAAAGATCACAGTCCGCCTGGATAACCGATCGACCAGCGCTCCGGCAAACAGTGATAGGAGCACCTGTGGCAATGCTTCACAGACTGCCATCACCGTCATATTCAACGCGGAGTGCGTCATGCTGTAGACCATGAGCGGCAAGACCAGAAAATGCAACTGGTTGCCTAGATTGTTAACTACGCTCCCCATTGCGTAGAACAGGAACCGCGGCGTCCGCCAGACACTGGTAGCCATAAGTACCCACCTACTTTTCAAGTTTCTTTTCCCTGTATCCCCGCGAAGTCAGATGTCACATAATTCCAAACCCGCTAAATTGTCTGGAAAAAATACTCAAACAAGTAAAACCATTATTTAGGATTTCGCTTCATGCATTTAAAATTATACAATAGAAGCGCCGATCCTGTCACTATTTTTCCCTGAGCAGGGAATAAACCTTTCCTTTTAATTATAAGTACGTTCTGAACTATTAGACTTCCTCCCTAAAAAAAATATCCCCTTTTCCCGTCGAATCGGGTGAAGGGGATGATGCAGAAGCTTATTTTTCGTTCCCTGCAAACTGCGCAAACTCTGCAAACAGTTCTTTCAAGTAATACCCGATCTTCTCAAACGCTTCATCCACTTCGGCCACTTCCCCGGAGATGTCCGCTCCGGCGGCGCGGGAGAGGTGGACTTTGCCGTTGAGCGCCGTCACGTTGCCGTTCACTTTGCCCCGCACTTCAATGTCACCGTTTTGGATGACGAGGTCTCCCGTATACTCACTGCCTTCAGGCACGATCACTTTGCCGTCCGTGACGATCAGGCCGTCGGTGTGATTGGCTTGCAGCGCGAATTTATTGGGCGTCGCTAACGATACGCCAAGCCCGAATACGAGCAGGATCGCCGCGGCGAGACCGCTGTATTTCATGATCGGAACACGCCAGTTGCGACGTGGCGGCGCGACATGCGCCAGCTTTGCCATCACATCTTCGGTAAAACCGGCAGGCGCTTTGCCCCATTCGAGCCGTTCCAGACTTTGAATCGCCGTTCCCAATCCTTGCAGCTTGGGCCGACACTGGTCACAGGTGATCAGATGGTCTTCAAATTCGGTGCGCTCGGCTACGCTCATTTCTTCATCGAGGTAGCGATGTAGCAGCTCTTCACTATGTTCATGGCAGCTCACGAATAGGCACCTCCTCTTGCATCGGCCGGAGACTGGTCCGCAAAGCCTCGCGTCCGCGATGAATCCGCGTTTTGACCGTCGAGACCGGCACTTCGAGTATTTCGCTGATTTCCAGCAGTGACAGGTCATGCAAATATTTTAGAATCACCGCAGTCCGATAGTTTTCTGGAAGGGCATCGATCGCGTCTTGCACCTCTTGGCGCGCCTCTCTGCGCATGACTTCCTGCTCCGGTGTATCACCTGGCGCTTTCAGTCGCGAATACATGTCGGCCCCTTCCACACCGTCAACTTCCGCATCGAGCGAGTAGTCCGCCTTTTTCTTGCGGATGCGGTCGATGCACAAGTTGGTAGCAATGCGGTAGATCCATGTCGAAAATTTGTGTTGTGCGTTGTACTTGTTCAGGTTCGCATACGCTCGCAAAAAGGCCTCTTGTGCGATATCCTCCGCTTCCTGCTGATTGCCGAGCATCCGGTAGCCCAGATTGTACAACTTGTCTTTGTACAGCTCTACCAGTTCCGCAAAAGCGAGGCGATCGCCTTTTTGAGCCCGTTTTACGATTCGTTGTTCGATCAGTTCCATTGCATTCCTCCGCCGTCTTAAATTCCGGCTTTTCCTTACTTACGAACTTCCGCCGAAAAAGTTTCATGTCCTTGTTCATTTCCCTGTCTTCAAAATAATTCCTGCTATGAATAGACTTCCACGAAGGAAAAAGACCGATGCCCTCGCAACGGGTCATCGGTCTGGAAACGTATGGAATGGTCGATCGGTTAGCGCACCGTCTCTGTTTCACGTAGCCCGCGCATCAGCACTTCAGCCACTTCCGGGCGGGTGAACTCGACGGGAAGGCTTTCCCCGGCGCGGAGCTTCGCGCGAACTTTGGTGCCAGAAAGGGTGAGGTGATCTTCGCTGCCATGCGGGCAGGTTTTGGTAGAAGCCATCGAGCCACATTTGGTGCAGAAAAAGCTATGTTCGAAATGTAGCGGCAGAATGCCGAGTTCTTCTGCTGTAAAGTTATTGAAGATCTCTTGCGCATCGTAGGTGCCGTAATAGTCGCCGACGCCCGCGTGGTCACGGCCAACGATAAAGTGCGTGCAGCCGAAGTTTTTGCGCACCATCGCGTGAAAGATCGCTTCCCTCGGCCCGGCATAGCGCATCGCCGCCGAGAAGACGCCGAGGGCGACGCGCTCTTTTGGATAGTATCGGTTCAGCAAGACCTGATAGCTCTCCATCCGCACATCGGCTGGAATGTCGTCCGATTTCGTCTCCCCGACCAGCGGGTTGAGGAACAGGCCATCGACGATCTCCAACGCGCATTTTTGAATGTATTCGTGCGCGCGGTGCACCGGGTTGCGCGTTTGAAAGCCGACGACGCTCTGCCACCCTTTTTCAGCAAACAGGGCTCGCGTCGCTTGCGGGTCCAAGCGGAATTCGGCAAACTCCTGCGTATTCTGTTTCTCAATCTGCCAGATCGCTCCAGCCAGGTAGACGTCAGGTCGTGCGAACAGCTTGGCGACGCCCGGATGTGCCTGCTCTGTGGTGCGATACACCAGTTCTGCTTCGCGCTGTTTGTCAGGAATGTATTTTTCCGTCACGTCCAGCGTGCCATACAGCACGCCATCTTCCCCGACAAGTGCTACCGTTTCGCCGATTTCGATCTTGTCTGCCAGCGCGGCGCTGACAGGGAGGGTGATCGGCAAGCTCCAGACGGTGCCATCGGCCAGGCGCATCGTTTCCACGACAGCATCATAGTCCGCCTGGCCCATAAAACCGGACAGCGGCGAAAACGCACCGTTTGCGATCAATTCCAAATCGGAAAGCGCAAATGCATCGAGCACCACTCGTTTCGCGTCCGCAGCGATCGTTTGCTGCGCTTGGCGCTGTGCCCCTTTCAGCACGCGGTCGATCAAAGTTCCGCCATGTGGCGCAATCAGTCCATTCACAAGTGCAGACCTCCCAGTTGTAGAGTTGAGCCGTCTCAGCTGAACAACATTTTAAATCCGGACAGGCAGATCATCAAAAACAGGCAGGTGCGCACCGCAAGCTCCGGCACTTTTAGCGACATGCGACTGCCGATCAGTATGCCGGGTATCGAGCCAATCAACAGACTGCCGACCAATGGCAGGTTGACATTGCCGATCGCAAAATGGGCCAGACCCGCGACGCCTGTGACCATGACGGCCTGCACGATATCGGTGCCGACCAGCCGCGATGCTGCGACCGGGTAGATCAGCAGTAAAAAAGCCATGAACAAGGTGCCGGAGCCGACCGAGGTCAACCCGACGATAAAGCCGCCGAACAGTCCGAGCGTGATCATCTTGCGCGGATGCGGTTTGATCGGCTCGGCGCTCTTGTCCGCCTGCTGCGATGTCTTGAACATGCGAAGCACCATCACCACCGCGACCAACAGGTAGGTAAACCCGAGCATCCGCCCGACGACGCCCTCCACGCTGTCCACAAAATGGTGCTGGAGAAACAAGATGGTCAGGGAGCCGAGCAAGGCACCCGGCACGCTGCCGATCGACAGCAGTTTGACGACCGTCCAATCGACCGTCTTTTGTCGCCAGTGCTGCCATGCGCCGAACATTTTTGTGATCGACGCATAGAGCAGATCGGTGCCGACAGCGACCGTTGGCGACACGCCAAAAAGAAAGATCATCATCGGGGTCATGACCAGCCCCCCACCCATCCCGGTCAGCCCGATCAACAATCCGACGACAAAGCCGCCCAACGATACTTCTAAATCCATACACGCTACCTCCTGTCGCCAGGAAAAACCGCAAAGTGTCAGCGGTCGGCGGGGAATGTGTGATCGCTTGCCGTGCGGTGCGCGCTATTGGTGCAGGCCGCACTCCGTCTTCGCATGGCCCGCCCAGCGTCCTGCACGCGGGTCTTCACCCGGTTTGACTTCGCGGGTGCAGTGGATACAGCCGATCGAAGGATACCCTTGGTCATGCATTTTGTTGTACGGCACTTCGTTTTCGACGATGTACCGCCAAACTTCTTGGTCGGTCCACATGACAAGCGGGTTGAACTTCACCAGGTTGAACTTGGTGTCCAGCTCGACCACACCCGCTTGCGCCCGGGTCGGCGACTGCTCGCGGCGAATCCCGGTGATCCATGCATCCAGTTCACCGAGTGCGCGTTGCAGCGGTTCGACTTTGCGAATACCACAGCAGCCGTTCGGGTCACTCTGCCAAAGGTCAGCGCCGCGCTGTAAAGCCTGCTCTTGAAGCGTCAGCAACGGGGAGTATTTGATCAGATTGGCGCGGTATTTTTCGAGGATGCGGTCGCGCACCTCATACGTTTCTGCAAACAACAGGTCGGTGTCGAGGTAAAAAATCTTAGCATCCGGTTTGATCTTCACGATCATATCGACCAGCGCCACATCTTCAGCGCCAAACGAGCAGGCGAACGAAATGTTTTCTACCTTGTCGAACGCCAGCTTCAAAATCTCCGCTGGTTCTTTGTGCAAATACGCTTCATTCAAGCGTGAAACTTCCTCTGCAGACAATACAAGCGGCTTTGTGCTCATCTGCTCCACTCTCCTCCCGCCCATTTCGATGTATCAAAAATGCTTATTCTTGAAATAAGAATTTCTTATGGCTGTGGCAAAACAGTCCCTTAGTATGTGGAAGATGAATGCCTACCTCCAATCCTGTTCTCAAGATATACAGGACGCTATGGAAGGGTTCCCATAAATAGGCACGCACCTATTCCTTTTTATAAGATCGGACATTTAGTATTTAGTAGAAACCAATCGTAATCCTCACCTGCACTTCGTCATCAAATCGTCAACAAAAAAAAAGCACCCATTTCGGGCGCTTTTCAAGCACTTTTACTTACATCACCGATTCGCCAAGCAAAGAGCAGACGAGATCGACGGCCGTGCGGGCCGTTTTGTTATGTTCATCGAGGATCGGGTTGACTTCGACGAGGTCACAGGAGACCACTTTGTCCGATTGGAACAGCATTTCCATGGCGAGGTGACCTTCGCGGTAGGTGACACCGCCGAGCACTGGGGTGCCGACGCCAGGGCACATGTCGGGGTCGATCGAGTCGAGGTCGAGCGAGAGATGGATGCCGTCCGTCCCGTCGGAAGCGATGCGGATCGCCTCTTCCATCACCTTCGCGATGCCGAGCTTGTCGATCTCATGCATCGTGTAACAGGTGATGCCATGCTGTTTGATCAGTTCGCGCTCTTCTGGATCGATGGAGCGGGCACCGACGATGACCACGTTTTGCGGTCGCAATTTCGGAGCGAAACCGCCGATGTTGACCAGCTGTTCGTTGCCAACCCCGATGCAGGTCGCCAGCGGCATGCCGTGGATGTTGCCCGAGGGTGTGGTCTCTTCGGTGTTCATGTCGCCGTGCGCGTCAAACCAGATCACGCCCAGCTTTTTGATATGCTGTGTCACACCTGCGATCGAGCCGATCGAGATCGAGTGGTCTCCACCCAAGATGATCGGGAAGTGACCTTGTCTGACCACATCGCCCACCTTCGCCGCCAAGTCTTCCGATACGCGCGCCACTTCTGGCAGGTATTTTAGCTTTTGGTTTTCAATCGTTTCCGTCTCCGCGGTCGGGACGTTGATGTTGCCTTGATCTTTTACGGTTCGTCCCAGGCGCTCGATGCGCTCTTTGATGTTCGCATAACGGATCGCATACGGCCCCATGTCAACACCGCGACGACCTTGTCCCAAGTCCATCGGGACGCCGATGATGCTCACAGTTTTGTCCATCTAGGTGGTCCCCCTTTTTCATCATCCTTAGTGAATCAGCTCTTATTATGTCCTTTTTATCATACCATATCTTTCTAGATTCAAATCGACGAGGCGAGTTCGACCCTCGCTGTGCTCCTGCAAGCGTTCCACTTCCTGATCGCGGCAGGTGAAGAGCAAGATTTGCCGCTCCTCCGCCTCTTCTAGCAACACGTCATACGCCGCATCCAACCGCCCGTCGTCATAGCGGCGAAACGGTTCGTCGAGCAACAACGGCAATCGCTCCCCGCCCGGAATCATCCAGCCGGACAGTGCGAAGCCGAGCGCAAACGTGATCTGGTCCATCGTACCCGAGGACAGCGCAGACAGTTCCACCGTATAGCCAGAATCGGGCGAGATCGTCGTGATCGCCTCGTCGCGATCGAGGTAGACGTCCTGATAGCGCCCTCCGGTGATGCGCGACGTCACGGCGGACAACGAACCGGCGAAGCGCGGCGCAATCGCCTGATACAATTCCTCTTTGACTTCCCCCCACAGCTCCTGAGCGACCAAGAGCGCTTCCCGCTCTTCGAGGATGCGGTGCAACTCGACGTCTGCCCTTTCCATGTCCAGCAACAGATCGGCTGGCGACAACGCCCCTGCTTGCAACGTTTCATAGCGGGTGCTAGCCACAGCCAAGGTCGATTTTTTCACCAACAGCGCGCGCTCCGCCGCCTGCCACTCTTCATAGTGGCGCTCCACTTCGTCGCCGCTGACCGTGCCTTCTGTCAAAAGCGACGGCGGCGCCGGAGTGATGCCCAGCCTGCTTGCGATTTCCAGGTGCCGTCTCAGATCGATGTCGAGCAGTTCCACCTCGTGCTGCAACCCCGAAAGTTCGCGTTCCCACTGGTTCGTCTGCTCTTTGTGTTGTCGAGATTCTTCAAAGCGGGCTTCCCATGTTTCGATCTCGCGGCGCAACGCTTCGGTGTCATCTAACACGGCCTGCGATTCCTCGCTGCCGAGCACGCGCAGCACGCGGCGGGCGATGATGTCGCGTTCGGAGTTGGCGCGGGTGTATTCGCCTTGAAGCCATTGAGACTGCTTTTCATAAAACGCGACCTGTTGGCGCGCCTTGAGCAGTTCGTTCCATTTTTGCCGAAATTGGCGCGGGGTATCGACACCAAAATCGGCAAGTAGCTTCTGTAGCGCCGCTTCCAAGCGCTCCTGCTCTGCGGCGATCGCCTCGCGTTCCATGATGTCACTGTTCTGCTTCTGCTTCCAAGCCTCGATCTCCACGGCCAACTTCTCACTGGAAAAATAGGACGAAGCGGCAAACGCGACCGCAAGCAGGATCAGCACGCCTAGATAGATCTGCCAGAACGTCAGCGGCACGGCGATCACCAGCGCCACCACGCCGAGCAACAAGTTGCGCTTGGCGGTCGCATGACGGTCGGTCAATTCATCCAACTCCGCCGCATCTCGCACGACCGGACCCTGTTCGGTGTGTTGCTCGTACCACTCCAGTCGGCTCGCCGTCTGCTCCATCTGGGAGAGTGTGCTTTCTTCCATCCCTTTATACGGCGCGGCGTACGTAGCCGCCTCTCTCGACTCTTCTTCCAGCACCTGCAATCGCTTCTGGTACGAGTCGGTCTCCTGCTTCGCCGTCACCAGCCGTTGAAAGTCGGCCTGCACCTCGCGAAATGCCGTTTCGTTCACACCGAGCCCTGACGACTCGGCACGCTCTCGCAACGCCTCTTCCAACTGCAACTGACGCCCGGCCAGTTCGCCGCGCCGCGCTTCCTGCAAGTTGAGGTAGAGCGACAGTTTTGCACCCAGCTCCTGGCGCAGACGCTGCTCCTCGTGCACCGCTTCCTGCCACTCTGCCGCTTCTCCTTCCGCGTTCTCGCGGGCATCGCGTTGCGACGATTCTCGATCCAGCGCGCTTTGGTACGCTTTTTTCAACTCGTCGCGCTGTTTGAGGGCCATGCCGAGCGGTTTGCTGCCCGCCCGCTCCGTGCCGATCGTCTCAAGCCGCTTGCCGATCGCCTCTTCCGCATCGCGAATCCGCGACTGTTCCGGGATCATCAGCTCTTCTGCCGAACCGCCTTGCGAGTGACGCACGCTCTCCCGCAGCCACGAGGCCCGCTCACGCTCATCGACCGGGCCGATGCACAGCGTGTTCACAAAAAGCTCGCGGTCCGCTCCGGTCAGCTCTTTGGCAAAGGCCAGCTCTTTATTGGTATCGACTGCAAAGCGCTTGGTCACCTCTTCGCCCGTATCCTGGCGATACACCCGCACCCACTCATCCTCTTTGCGCAACGAGCGCTCGATGCGGTAGACGACGCCATCCTGCTCGATCCACAAGATACCGCCATACGCGCTGCCCTGCCACGGACGATATTTCGCTTCTTCCTCTAAATAGACGGCACGCTTGCGGCCCGACTTTTTCATTCCGTACAGCATGGCGATCAGAAACTGCTGCAAGGTCGATTTGCCCGCTTCATTCTGCCCGTAGACGATGTTCAACCCTTCATCGAATGAAAACGTCACCCCGCTGTAGCGCCCAAATCCATCGATCTGCGCTTTGACAAATCTCATGCGTTCACCACCTTGCCTCGTTCATACGCGAGCAGCCCGACTTGCAACGCCCGCTCCAGCACGCGGCGTTTTGCTTCGTCCGTCTCCACGTCCAGCCGTTCGCGCAGTTTGGCGACGAAGCGCCCCGGTGCCGAATGGGCGGCAAACGCGTCGCCGTCGATGTCAGGATGCGTATCATCGACCAGACGCAGATGATAGGCCACATCCTGCATGCGCTCCCGCAAGTCTTCGAGGTCGAGCATCAAACTGGGCTCGAGCGCTCCGCTCAGCGTCACTTCCAACAGGTCGCGCCCTCTGACTTCAAGTGGCACCGCTTCATTCACTTTTTCCACGATGTCAAAGAGCGACAGGGCCCCCGACACATCAACTTCCACCTGCCGATAGGAGCGCTGCGCCAAGGCCAGCCATTCCACGCGCGCGCCGCCGTGGGTCACTTCCAGCAAAAACGCCCCGTGCTCCCCCGGCTCATCATAGCCGAGCGGCTCCAGCGACCCGGCGTAGGCCGCCTGCATCAAACCCGCTTCATCGAGCAACACGCTGGCCTGATGATAGTGGCCAAATGCCACATAGTCCGCCCCGATCGCTTTGACCTCCTCAGCGCGGATCGGCAGATAGGGCGTACCTTCGGGCGCGTCAAATGAACCGTGAACCATCACGATATGCAACCCACCGTCGTCTGGTACCCGATACTCTTGGTACGGATTCTCGCGCAACCAACGGGACGCATAGCCATAGCCGTGCACGGTCAAGTTCCATTGTTCAAACGTTACTGCGCCCACCTGCGGGCCAAAAATATGCACATTGTCGGGCCACTCGCCAAATGAATAGGGGCTGCCCGGTTGCAAACAGTCATGATTGCCCGGCGTGATCAACACCGGACGGTTGAGCCCAGCCAGCAGTTGGCGAACTTCTGCCACTTCCGCTTCTGACACCCACTCCGCTTCAAACAGGTCACCTGTGAGCAGCAACAGCTCCGCTTTCTGCTCCACTACCGCTTCGACCAGCCTGCGGAAGGTACCGAGCAGTTCACGTCGCCTCTGGCGCGCTTTTTCCACAGGAAAACCACTGCCGGAAAACGGTGTGCCCAGGTGTAAATCTCCTGCCTGTATGATCCGAACCACATCGCGCATCATCCAAACTCCTTCCCGAAGTCCTCTCCTCTATCACTTCTCACTCGAACGTGCGTTTTCCTTTACGGTAGGGCTAGCCGGAACAAAAATGTGGTAAGATAGTGAAGATTGGAACTGCAGGATGGGAAAGGAAGTGCCAGAGATGACCGACACGAACAACTCACATTTGGACCCTCTTTTGGAGGAGGAACCGATAGACGATATCGATTTGCTGTTGCTGTCGTGGGCGCAGATGGCGGCGATCGAGATGATTGTTGCCGACGAAGAAGCGATGGAGGCGAAGACCGATCTGGTCGCGCTGTTGATGACCGACTATGATGTGACCGACATCACGTTGATCGAGCGCACCTATGAGCATTACGAAATTTCCTTCCGCCAAGGTGGCGAAGTGAAGACCGTTCGCTTTGACACAAGCGAAGTGGAAAGTATCTACGACCTGTAGGTCGTGGAGCGAAATTGAAGGAGGTACCTTATGGGAAAAGGACTGAAACGCGGGCTGATTTTCGGCTTGATCGCGACCGCTCTGGTCGCCATTTACGTGTGGGTGAGACACCGCCCTGACACGATCGCAAGCTACGCCGAGCAATTATCGAATTCGCTTTTTCAAATCGGTTTGATACTTTTGATCTTCGGCGTGGTCATTTTCACCCGCCTGTTCTCCTTCCGCCGCCGCTACAATCTCCCGGCGATCATTCCGAAAGGAAAAACGCCGGAAGACCACAAAGAGATGGTGGCAGAAGATCTTGAGAAGAACGAGAAGGATAAGGTCGAATTGGCCGAAAAGGGCCGCGATGCGACGTTCTTGTTCGCCGCGCTGGTGACGATCATCATTTCGATCCTGCTGACGATAAATCAAATCCTATAAAGAAAACCCGCCGCCCTTTGGTCAAAAGGGAAGCGGGTTTTTTCGTTGCGACAAGCGAGCAACTGTTGATCAACAGTTCAACAGGTCCCTGAACTAGCGGCCAGCTCCGATCATGCTCCTCGTTCTCGGTTCAGGAGGGCTTCGGCCAGAAACAGATCGATTTCAGTGTCGATATCGAACGACCGCTCGCTTGGCATCACATGCGCCGTAACACCTGCCGCGAGGAAACTTTTCGTCTCCTTGAGCCACTCCGTCTTGGCGATGTAGACCGCGCCGTTTAATGCAAACACAGGGGGTAAGTCTTGGCGGCGGGTGGCTGTATCGCCTGGGATCAGCGGCTCCATTCGGCCATCCTCTTGCAACGTGTACATCCAATACGGGCTTTTGGCAGGCTCCGTCACCGTCACACAGCACGGCGCATCGGCTCGCACCAGCTGTTCGATGCAGCTATCAATATCGGCCGTCGTGCGCAGTGGCGAGGTCGGTTGCAACAGCACGACATAGTCATAGCCTGGCAACTCTTCCAGCGCATGCAAGATCGGGTCGATCCCCGGCGTTTCATCTGTTGCCAGTTCCTGCGGGCGGATGAACGGCACGTCACAGCCCCACTCTTTCGCGACGGCGATGATCTCCTCATCCTCCGACGACAGGATCACGCGGTCGATGTACTGCGAGGCCTGCCCCGCTTCGACCGCCCACGCCAACAGCGGTTTGCCGGCCAGATTGCGGATGTTTTTGCGCGGTACACCTTTTGAACCGCCGCGCGCCGGAATCACAGCCAGCACCCGCTTAGTCCCGATCATCGAACACCTCGGCGAACTCCCCGTTCGCCCGCTCATAGTCGGCGATCTGCCCGATGTCCATCCAGTACTCGCGGATCGGGAAGACGCTCGTCTCGCTCTCTTGCGCGATCAATTGGTCAAACAGGCTCGGCATATCATAAAACGCATCCTGAGGAATCAGATCGACGCATTCCGGCTCCAGCACATAGATTCCCGCGTTGACGAAGAAATGCTCGACCGGCTTTTCGACGATCCCCATCAAGCGGTGCTTGTCCGTTTTGACGACGCCATACGGAATTTGAAAATCATATTCCCGCACACACATCGTTCCCAGCGCCCCATGCTCGTGATGGAAGTCGAGCAACTGCTGAAAATTGACTTTGGTCAGCAGATCGCCATTCATCACGAAGAACGTCTGCTCAGGGCGCTCCGGCAACAGGGACAGCGCGCCCGCCGTGCCCATCCGCTTGTCCTCATGCACATAACGAATCTCCACGCCAAAGCGCGACCCATCGCCAAAATAATCGCGAATCATCTCCGCCTTGTAATTGACCGATAGATAAAATTTATGAAACCCATACTCGATAAAATTTTGCATGATCGTTTCCAACAGTGGCTTCGACCCGACTTTGAGCAGCGGCTTCGGCGTGTCGTTGGTCAGCGGGGCGAGACGCGTGCCCAATCCCCCAGCCATCAGCACGACCCAGTTGTCCTTTTGCCCAGCGCGCAGAAGGTCGGTGAGCACCTGCACCCCGATGACGAGCCCATCGGCGTCGAGGATCGGAATCTGTTGCAGGCGGCGCATTTTCATCGTCGCGAGAATCTTTTCCTGCGTGTCTTGCGAAGAGGCGGTGATCGGGTCTGTATTCATGATCTCCGCCACCGAGCGATCGAGTGCCACCCCGCGCAAGATGCCACGCCGCACGTCCCCGTCGGTGATCGTGCCGAGCAGTCGCCCCGTCCCGTCCTCCACGACGAGCGCGATCTGCAAAGCGCCTTGGTCGATCGTCTCGATCGCTCGCAAGATGGAAGCGGTCGGAGGTATCAGTATCTGTTTCCAGTTTTTCATCTCTTCCTCTCCCTTACTTCCTTTAGATCAGGTCTTCTTCCTCATAATCGCGCTCCGCCTGCTGTCCCAGCACGTCCCAGAACAAGAGCGGTGACTTGCCTGTTCCGGGCCGTTTGATCGTCACATTTTCTGCTGTGAACCGTTCCCCTCGCGCGATCGGACGAGCGGCGACGAGGCTTTTTCGCGCCACCGCCCTGTTTTTTAGCTCGGATGCCACTGGCACTTTCAGCGCCACGCCCAGCGCCGCTTCGATCTGCCTGATGCCCTCGACCATCGCTTTCAGTTCGGCAGGCTCCAACGAGGCCAGATGATCAGGCCCAGGCAGTGTGCGGTCAAGCGTAAAATGCTTTTCGATCAAGACTGCCCCGCGCGCCACCGCTCCGATCGGCACAGCGATGCCTTCGGTGTGATCGGAGTAACCGACCGGGAGACCGAACGCCTGTCCGAGCACATCCATCGCCCGCAAGTTGACATCAGAAGCGGGGGTGGGATACTCGGTGGTGCAGTGAAGCAAAGTCACGTTTTCCCGCAAAACGGCCTGCCCTGCAGGTGATGCATACGCCGCTTGGAACGCTTCCACCGCTGGTGCCTCTC
This sequence comes from Tumebacillus algifaecis, assembly GCF_002243515.1. Classification (NCBI taxonomy): domain Bacteria; kingdom Bacillati; phylum Bacillota; class Bacilli; order Caryophanales; family Alicyclobacillaceae; genus Tumebacillus; species Tumebacillus algifaecis. The sequence continues at coordinate 491,004 of NZ_CP022657.1, read as the reverse complement.
CGCCTAGATAGCCATAGGCCAGCACGCCGAGCGCCATCTCCACTTCACCGAGCGTGCTCATGCCCGTCGAAAGGATCAACGGTTTGCCCGTTCGCGCCATCTTCAGGAGCAGTGGTGCGTTGGTGATTTCACCAGACGGCACTTTCAAGCGCGGCAGGTCGAATGTCCCCGCCAAGAGATCGACGCTGTCCAGATCGAACGGAGTGGACAAAAATTGAATCCCGCGCTGCTGACAATGCTCGATCAGCTCCCGATGCGCAGTTTCGTCCAGCTCCAATTTCTTGATCATCTCAAACTGCGTCTCTTCTGCCCCCGTAGTTTTCGTCTGGTACTCCGCTTTCGGGGCCGATTTGGCGACAAGCTTTTCTGCTTTGAAGGTTTGAAATTTGACCGCGTCCGCACCCGCTTCGGCCGCTCGATCGATCAGTTCTTTGGCGAGCTCCAGCGATCCGTTGTGGTTGACGCCCGCCTCGGCAATGATGTAGGTCTGGCTCATTTCAATCCCTCTCTTTCAAGAGCATAAACGATTCGGCAGCCGCACAGCCCGCCGCCGCGCCGCGAAGCGCCGCCAGTGCGCGAATCGCCTGCTCGCTGCGCGGGAAGGGGAACTCGCCCATCTCGCTTGCGAAGATGCGCATGATCTCAAGCTTCTGCTCCAGATGCTCGCTGATGTCCACAAACACGTTCGGTCGAAATCCATTGCTGTCCGGATTGATCCCGAACTCTGTTTCTGACAATGTCTCATAGGCCAGCACCCGCTTGATCGACGGATAGCGGAACCATTTGGTGCACGACACCGCCGCGTCAAACACGATTTTGTGATCGGTGTGCACATCGCCGCGGTACGGTAGGTACACGACTTCAGGTTGCACAACATGCATCACGCGGCCCATGCGTTGGACGATGTCGCCGATCGGCATCGTGTCGAGCTGCGCCGTCGGAAAGTTGAACTTGTGCAGGCTTTCAAATCCATACATGTTGCCGACTTGGAGGATCTCCCCGTTGCGCGAGGCGACCCGCTCTTCAGAAAAGCCTGCACCCGTCGAGATACCCGTGACGATCAGCCAGTGTAGTTCATCGCCGTTTGCCCGATGTTTGAGCAGTGCACCGCCGCAGCCTAGCGTTTCATCGTCCGGATGCGGTGCGATGACAAGAATTTTTTTCATAGATATGTACCTTCTTCCGGTAAGGTTGCCAGCTCATGCTTTACCAATTTGAGCGCGCCCGCTCCGCATTGAATGACCACGCCATCCGCGTCCGCCCGCAACACTTTGCCCGGCTCCAGATTGGCCTGCCCAAGTGCCGACAATTCGGAACGCCAGACTTTGACTTCTTCCCCCTGCCAGAGGAAATGCGCACCGACATACGGACGGGTCAACGCGCGGATCAGATTGTGAATCCGCTCGGCCGACATCCGCCAATCGATCTCGCCGTCGCGACGTCCCCGCTTGCGCCAAGTGTTGGCGCCGCTGTGGTCCTGCGGGATGCGCGGATAGTCGCCGGACGCCAGTTGCTTGGTGAACACCGAGATCTGGCCCAGCGCCACATCGCCCAATTTCTGATAGAGCGACCCGGCATCATCTTCCGGCAAGATCGGCAAGTAAACCTGCGACAACAGATCACCCGAATCGGCCCATCGATCCATGAAGAAAAAGGTCGAAGCCGTTTCGGACAGCCCGAGCGCCAAGGCCCAGATGATCGGATGGCGGCCCCGGTTTTGCGGGAGCGCGGCCGGATGATACCCGACGACCCCCAGCGGCGGTAAGGTCAGCAATTCCTCTTTCAGCAGATACGACCAGCCAAAGCAATACACCACATCGGGCGACCGCTCCGCCGCCCACGCCGCGATCTCCGCCTGTTGATTGCCTTCTGCCAGAAAGCACGGGATGCCCGCCGCTTCTGCGATCGGTTGCAAGGAATGGAAATCGGCGTTGATCTTCGATTCGCTTTTCGTGACCACGCCGACCACTTCCACATCGGGCAGTGTGAGCAGATGCCCGAGCGTGCGCGCACTAAATTCCACACAGCCCATAAACAAGATCTTCATCTCGGCGTCACCTCGTAAAACTTTTTCATCAAAATGCCGTCCAGATCGGCCCGCTTCAATTGCTCTTTGATCTGCTGGGAAGCCTGCCCGGTGCCAAACGGCGACTCTACCGTACGCAGATGGTCTTGAAACTGCGGCGACAAGGCGGTGCCGACCGCCGCTTCAATCGCCTCAGCCGATTCGTCGCAGTCGATCACCGAGTCCGGCTTCAACCGCCCGCGCTGGCGTTCGCCGATGTTGATCGTCGGCTTTTGAAACACCGGCACTTCGATCAGCCCACTCGACGAGTTGCCAATCACCGCATCGCAGTGTTGGATCGCGCTCAGGTAGCGCAATTGCCCAAGCGATGTCGTGACGAACACTCGGTCTCCCCGCTTTGCCGCATACTCGTCGATCAGTTGGCCGATGATGCGGCCATCGGTATCCGAGTTGGGCTTGGTGAACAGGATCTTCGCTTCCGGAAAACGGTCGAGCGCGGTGAGCAACTCGGTCATTGCCGCCTCCGCTCCGCCTTGGCGCAGTGTGACCGGATGGTAAGTCACCAAAAAGTTCACCAAGCCCAGCTCAAAACCGATCGAATCTTGGAAGGCATCACGCGACAACAGCGGCAGGCGCACGATGTTGTCCACGCCCGGCGCGCCGAAGTTGAACACGCGCTCCGGCGCTTCACCCAGTTGGATCACGCGCTGGCGGTACGGTTCGGCCGCCGTAAAATGCAGGTGTGCCATTTTGGTCACCGCATGGCGAATGCCTTCGTCGATCAGCCCTTCCGTCGCTTCACCGCCGTGCAGATGTGCGACCGGAATCCGGGCGACCAGCGCCGCCTGCACCGCCGCGAGGATTTCAAAGCGGTCTCCCAGCACGACGAGGATGTCGGGTCGCAGGCGGTCGAGCGCATCAGCAAACCCGATCGTCGCCAAGCCGATCGACTTGGCGATGCCGACCGGGGTGTCGCTGGACAGTAGCATCTCCACTTTTTCATCGATGGTGAACCCGTCCGCCTCGATCCCTTTGTAGGTCAGGCCGAACTCTGGTGACAGATGCATGCCGCTGACGATGATCTGCAACTGCAAGTCGGGGTCATGCTCAATCTCTTTCATTAGCCAATACAACAGGCCGTACTCAGCACGAGTGCCAGTCACCACACAGATTTTACGCTTCGTCATGTCGTCCTCCCAAAAACGGGCTGCTCGGAATGTTGATCGTGCGCCACTCCAAGCTTTCCGCCACCGTCAAATCCATGCGTGGACAATCGGCAAACATCGGCAGCTTGTGCATCCCCGTCCAGAACGGGCGGGTCATGATGCCTTGTTCATTGGTCGCACGAAGCAGTTCGTCACGCCGATGCGCCTCAGTTTCGTCCAAAAGGATTGCATTCAGCCAATAATTGCTTTTTGCAAAATCCGGCTCGGTGACAAACGTGAGTCCGGGCACGTCCTGCAAAGCTTCCTGATAGCGCTTGGCCAACGTCCGCTTTTGCGCCAAAAAGCCGGGCAACTGCTCCAGTTGCGCACAGCCGAGCGCTGCGTTCAGATTGGGCAGGCGGTAGTTGTAGCCGATCGCATCGTGGTTGTACTCCCACTTGTGCGGCACTTTCGCCGTCGTGGTCAGGTGCTTGGCACGCTTGGCCAGCTCTGCATCATTGGTCAAAATCGCCCCGCCACCGCCGGTGGTGATCACTTTGTTGCCGTTGAAGGACAGCGCCGCGATGTGGCCAAACCCGCCCGTGTGTTGGCCTTTGTAGAACGAACCGAGCGATTCGGCTGCGTCCTCCACCAGTTCGATCTGGTAGCGCGCGCACAGGTCAAGGAGCGGGTCGAGATCGACCGGGTGGCCGAACGTGTGCATCGGCACGATCGCTTTGATCCTCCGTCCGGTCTGCCTGTTGTAGCACTCGTCCTGGCGCACCTCCGCAATCTCGGCTAGATAAGTAGCCAATTTGCGCGGATCGAGACCGAGCGTGCGGAACTCGCAGTCCACAAAATGCGGGATCGCTCCACAGTAGGACACCGCATTGGCCGTCGCGATAAAAGTCAGCGTCGGCATCAGCACTTCGTCGCCCGCTTCCACGCCGGAAAGCAACAACGAGATGTGCAGGGCGGCCGTGCCGTTGACGACGGCGACCGCATGGCTCACTCCGGTGTATTCGACCAGCTTTTGTTCGAACAGATCCACATATTTGCCGACGGACGACACCCAGCCCGTATCGAGACATTCTTTGACATACTGCCATTCGTTGCCTTGAAAATTCGGTTCGTGCAAGGCGAGAAACGAGCGGTCATCGGGCAGCACCGACCGCAATTTTTCGATAAGAAGATCGATCATAAGTTGTAGATATTGGCTTTGTAGCCTTTTAGATGTTCAGGATTGGTGAACCATTCGACCGTCTCCAACAGACCGCGCTTGAAGCCGTCGCTACCGCCATAGTTCGGCTCCCAGCCGAGCAGTTGCTTCGCCTTCGCATTGGCTGCCCACAAGCGCTCGACTTCGCTTTTTTCTGGGCGCAACCGCGCTGCTTCCGTTTCGATTTCCACCTTGGCGCCCATCACTTCTGCGATCAACTCCACCGTCTCACCGATCGAGATCTCATAGTTGCTGCCGATGTTGATCACCTCGCCGATCGCGGCGTCCGACTTGGCCACAGCGATAAACCCATCCACTGTGTCTTTCACATAGTTGAAGTCACGGGTCGGATGCAGGGAGCCTAGGCGCAAGGTGCGCTGACCGCTTGCAATCTGCGTGATCACCGTCGGGATGATCGCGCGGGCCGACTGACGCGGGCCATACGTGTTGAACGGTCGGATGATGGAGACCGGCGTGTCAAACGAGGTGTAAAACGACATGGCCATCTGATCCGCGCCGATCTTGCTCGCCGAATAGGGCGACTGCCCTTGCAACGGGTGCTCCTCGGTGATCGGAACAAACTGCGCCGTGCCGTACACTTCTGAGGTCGAAGTGTGGACAACTTTCTCCACGCCGAGTTCGCGCGCCGCCTGCACGATGTTCAACGTGCCTTTGACGTTCGTATCGACATAGGTGTCGGGCGAATGATAGGAGTAAGGGATGGCGATCAGAGCGGCCAAATGCAACACGACATCACAGCCTTTCATCGCCTGCTTCACCCCATACGGATCGCGGATATCGCCCGCAAAAACGTCAAGATTGTTCCGAATCTCTTTGGCAGATTGGTCGAGCCAGCCCCACGAGTTAAACGAGTTGTAGTAGACAAAAGCCCGCACATCGATACCTTGCCGCACCAATTCTTCGGTGAGGTGGGAACCGATAAAACCGTCCGCCCCAGTCACCAGAATCTTTTTGTTCTTTAGTTCCACAGCTCATCCATCCTCATCATCGCGTTTTCCACATGTTGTTCACAGTTATCCACAAAGTTGCACACATATCCACAACAGTTTTCCACATTACTCACAAGACTGTGAGTGCTTAGTTCTTTTTATCGAAAAACATCGGTTCGGTCACATTGTCATACGGAGAAGAGTAGGCAGTAGTCGCATCCCGCATCTGGTCGCCTTGCGTCAACTCATCGTACAGATTCTGCCGCAGTTTTTGCAAGCGTTCTTCAATCTGTTGATTCAGTTGATAACTCTCTCTCATCAACTCTTGCAGTTCCTGCTCTTCCTGAGCGCTTTGCGGTTGGCCAGCATTCTCCAATTCCAGCTCCAAATAATCGGAAATGCGATCTTGCCGCTCGTCGAACAGGTTGGCAAGCTGCTCATCAGGCTCGCTTTGCAACGTGTCGAAGATTCGCTTGCTCCCTGCCAGTATCTGCCGAGCCAGTTCCAATCGGGTCATGTTCCCGCCTCCTCTAGGCTTGATCCCCGCTCAGGCCGCTTTGTGCCCGAACGATCTGGGCAGCGCCATTGAACGCTTCATGCAGTTCGAGCAGATGTACGTGCACCTCTTCCAGAATCGCTTTGTCCTTCTTCAGGTTTGCTTCGATCAGGCGTTGGTTGACATAGTTATAGATCGACAGCAAGTTTTCAGCCACCTCGCCGCCGTTCTCCCGATCGAGCGTGACGATCAGCTCGTTGATGATGTTTTGCACACGGATATTTTTCTCGTTGGCCAATTGATAGTTACCTTGGTCGATCCCGAGCATCGCTTCTTTGCAAAAGCGGATCGCCCCTTCAAACAGCATCAGCAACAGTCGTTCCGGCGTGGCGGTCTGTACCGCTTGGTTTTGATATTTCTGATACGGGTTGTTGATCATCGCACATCTTCCCCCTGTTTGTTTTCTTCTCCGATGCGGTCTAAGGCGACATTGACATGACTTTTGATCTCTTCGGCAGCTTCCAGCATTCCGTGGTACAGGATCTCTGCGTTCTCCGTCACCCGCATCGCTTTGGCATGTTCGCTCTCCTGCTCAGGCGCTTGCGCCATCTTGCCTTCTGTGAGGTACAGGATCAGAGATTGCATGACCGTATCCAGCCATTTCTTCTCGTTTAAGCGCTTGATCAGTTGTTCCAGACGATCCAGTTCGGCGCTCATGTCTTCCACTTTGCCGACCCGCAGGCGTCTGACTTTGTACAGGTCGCGCAGATCGCGATTTTTCAGCAGCGCGATCCGATTAAGGCGAGCGATTTGATGCAGGGTGCGGCGCATTTTTCGAAGCGTTTGACGAGCAGGTTCCAGATCTTCCCCGGTCGGCGCGGCGGCCGCTTCAATCACCTGTTCAAAATCGAACTCCTCTTGGCAAAAGCGCTCGATCACATCCCACAGCGTGGTGATCTCAGTGCCGGCGATCTTGGCCCCGCCCTCCGTCGCGTCGATGAAAAGGTGCTCCTCGGCCAATTCCTCGATTCGCTCCTCAAAATAGCGACGGTACTTGTCCAAGCTGGCATCGGTCAAGACCGGCTGCCCGTCCACACCTTCCACATGCATCATCAGGCGACCGTCTTCGATCGATTTGGTCATCGTCTCAAACATCGTGCCTGGCGCATAAGCCTGTCCGCCCGGATAGGCCAAGTCCTGACCGATGAAGATGATCGGCTCTGCTCCCATCAGACAAGCTGTCTCAAAAGCGAGCGTCGCAACCGAGCCGGAGTGGGAGATCGCACCTTTTGGCTCGACCTCTTGGAGCGCATCACGCAAAAATTGATCGTTCACGTTCGACGTAAAGGTTTTCTCGCCATACTCCTCGACGATCTTGTGATGAGCGGCCGGCAGAAAGACCAACGGCACACCTTCTGGCTGGACCCCGGTAAAGTGCTTGTAGTTCTTATCCGAGCCGTCTAATGCGAAGATCAAGTCGGGCCGGATGCCCCGTTGCTGCAACACGCGGTAGGCCGTATCGACACAGAGAATGGCCGCCTTGCCTTTCATCTCATGGAGCAGCTCAATGTTTTTTGAAAGCGATGGTCCTGCCGAAACGATGACAGCAGGGCGTCCCGTAATCTTGTCACGCAGGTGATTGATACCAGGGTTTTTCAAGATCTTGTCGAGGTTGTACAGCAAGTTGCGCGGCCATTCTTTTTGGAAGAACAAAATCGTGTTCTGCTCGATGCGAACGTCCTTCACTTCCACCGTCGTCGCTTCGGTAAAAAGCTGCATCGCCTGGGGAAAGGATCGGCGGTACGCTGGCCATTCCAACCATTCGACAGCAAACAGGTGCTGACCGATAAAATATGCAGCATCCTTGGCCGCCCGACGCATCTCTGGCCCGACGCTCAACATCAGGTGTGGATCGCGCAGCAGATCGGTCAGGTCTGTCGCCTCCATCGCGGCGAGGAAGATGTCCCAAGAAGGCTCGACCACGAACAGCGGGATCTTGTCCCCTGTTGCGGCACGCAAAGCGCGCAGATGATAGCCAAGCCCCAACCCGTACACCAATTGACCGCGCGCATCCACCTTCTGCGCCGTTGCCCAGCGCTCCGCTTCTACCAATGGCTGATAGCGGGAGTAGAGATATCCGGACTGGCCTTCTCCTTCGGTAAACAGCGTCGGCACACCCGCTTTGGATAGCTCGACGCGCACACTTTGCCCGGCACTGTGCTTCTGGGCTATGTAGTGGTCGAACAGCACACTCCGTTCACGGAGGGCCGCCTCGTTTTGCTCCAAAAATCCGCTCATCCTACGACTCCTTCCCCACTGTATCCAAGAAGCTCTGTAGTTCGGACAAACTCGCTTTGGCATTGGCTACCGTTTCGGATAGTTCATACTCCAACAGGTCGGAGATCTCGGTGATGCTCTTTTGCTCCATCAACTCGCTCAGATCGGATAGTTGACCTTGGTACATGCCGTGCAGTTGTTGCAGGGTAGTATCGCCTTTTTGGGCCATCCATCCGCCTAGACCACCCAAGCAGGAATCGAGCCATTCTAGACCATCAACCGCTTGCAAAAAGAGCTCGTGTGCCTCTTGTTCACGACCCTCTTGCATCAGATTGGCGATGCGAACCAACCCCTGTTGCAAGTTGGGCAGGTAGTCGAGCGCCGTTGCGATCAGATCCCCTGCAAATTCGGGCATCGGCTTCGTTTGGACCACCGCTTCTGCAATCTCGGTGTGCGCCATGCCCGCCACGCTGTCGGGCAGTACTTCGACGCCGTTGATCATGAGTCCTGTGATGATCTGCTCCGCCTCATTTGCTTGTTGCAACAGCTGTTGATAGACGTGGAGGAATGTTCCCGCTTCATGTTCGGTCACTGCATCATTCCATTGCAGTCGCAGTGTTTTCTCTTTTGCCACTTGGTAATATCCTCCTTTAGGTCCTCTGCGCACGGCGACTTGATTTTCTCGTTGCAACAGGCTCATCTGTTCGCGTACATAGGACGGTGTGATATTCAATACTTCGCTGATCGCCTGTGAATTGAGTGGATGCGCGTACGTGGAGCGACGCTCATGCAACAGTTTCAAGATGCTTTCTTGGATCGCAGTTCGCACAGCAATCACCACCTTTGTATACACTAGTCGACATTTAGTGGAAAACGAGAGGGGCTTTTTCAAGCCCCTCATTCGGTCAGCTACTTTGTGGGAGGTTCATGCGTGCGGCCAAGAACCCTGCCGACGCGTTGCTCTTTTGCAGCATTAGCTCCATCGAAGTGAACTTCGCTTCCAGCGTTTTACGGCGCATGGTCAGGCGTTTATTAAACGCTTCCATCGTACTGTCAAAGGACTTGATTTGATCGTCCATCAGACTCATCCGGCTGGGGAGCAACCCCTTCGGTGACGATTTGGGGCCAAAGCTGGTGGACGTCGTGTCGGTCAGCATGAACAGTTTGTTGAACAACATGCCCGCCAAACCGCTATCTTTGCCACTATCGTCAACATCGAGCTTGCCATTCCCGTTGCTGTCGTTGAAGATGACTTTCATCACTTCGTTCGGGTTGTTGTTCATCGCTTCACGGAACTTTTTCGAGTCGAGGGTCAGTCGTCCCGATTTTCCGTCGTCGGAGGTGTCAACTTTGATCCCGATCGCGTTCAATGTTTTAAACATGTCACTGCTCGAGAAAGCTGTCCCCGTGATGCTGCGCAAAGAGGACTGAATCGAATAGAGAGCCGAGTCGCCACGCAACAACCCTTTGCTCATCAGCGCGTCCGACTTGGCATCCGGGACCTTGCTTTCATTCATGCGGGCATTGACCAATTCCATCGTCGAATTGTAGGCGTTGATAAAATCTTGGATCGCCTTTTCCGACGCTTCAAAGTCTTCGCCAGCCTCGAGTTTCGTCGCCGGCTCACCTTGTTTGAGCAACGTGAGTTCGACACCCATGATCACATCGGTTAACCCGGTGTTTTTCGAACGTACGACATCTACACCGTTCACCGAGAACTCAGCGTTTTTACCCGCTACAGCCGAGCTAAAGTCTCCTGCTGCATTCGTCAAGCCGAGCTTGCCCGCACCGAAAATGCCGTTCGTATCGTTCAGGATCTTCACGGTGCTGTTTTCGCCCGTTTCGGTCGAAGTCATGATCAACGTGTTATCGACCACTGTCGCTTTCACTTTCATCTGTTTGCCGTTGGCGCTGTCCTCGAGCGATGCGTTAATCTTCAGCGCGATATCGCTCAAGCGGTCCGTCTCGACGATGTTGATCGCTCTCGACACTTGCGTATTCGTGCCATCGCTGTACTCGATGTTAAACGAACCCGTCCAGTTCAGCTCTTTGGTCACCGGATTGGCCGGCGTGATGCTGGCCGACTTGGCTGTCCAAGCGGTTGCCAATTGCTCCACTTTAATGTTGTAGTCACCGCTCACGATCTTATTCGGATCGGCCATCTTGGCAATGACCACTTTCTCATCGGACGAGACCAACTTCTTAGCCAGCAGCTTTTTCGGGTCGGACAGCGTTTCGACCGCCGACTTCAGCTTCAACAGCGAGGAGTTGATCTCCTGATAGAGACCCTTTTTTAGTTCGGTGCTCTTTTGACTTTGTTGCATCTTGAGCAGTGGACGGGCCTCGAGCATCATCAATTTCTCGATCAGCGACTTCGAGTCCATTCCTGAGGCGAGACCGCCAAGTCCGCCGAGTCCAGAAATACTCATCTCCTACACCTCCTATTGTGTTTACAAGCGCAGATCCACAACGGTCCCCGTCGCCTGCTGAACTTTCTTGGACAGTTCCAGCAGCCCCTCGGGCGGCAGTTGCAAGATCACCTTGTCACCTTCTTTTTCAACCAGTTGTACGATTGCTCGACCTGCTTCATGGCGTACCCGGAACATCAGTTGACTCTGATGTTGTTCCAAAACACGATTGAGACGCTCCACATGCTGATCCGTCTGTTTCTGATCAATTTCCTGTTCCTTCTGGGCGACGACTGATTGGACATCTGACGTAACATGTGCTTTGTCGCTGTTTTGAGACAAGGGTTCGCGCAGAAGCTGATCGAGCGAATTGGTTCGTCCGATCTGCATTCTCTCGCCCTCCTCAATTAGCCATATTTATAGAAAAAGGCTGACCAGCAGTTTGCCAGCCAGCCGAATAATGCGTGCAACCAATTAGCGGAGCAGGGACAGAACGCCTTGCGGAGCTTGGTTCGCTTGTGCAAGCATCGAAGTGCCTGCTTGGGTGAGGATTTGGTTCTTGGTGAACTTAACCATTTCAGAAGCCATATCTACGTCGCGGATACGGGATTCTGCAGCGGTCAGGTTTTCTGCTGCTGCTTGCAGGTTGTTGATGGTGTGCTCCAGACGATTTTGTACAGCACCCAGTTTCGAGCGCTCTTTGTTAACCGACTCGATCGCGTTATCAACAGCAGTGATCATGTTGGAAGATGCAGTTACTTGGTTGCCACCGGAACCAGCTGCCATCGAACCGATGGTTGCAGTGGTGATGCTCGGAGCCAAAGTTGCTGCGTTGGTGTTGCCGATGGTCAGGGAGATCGTTTGACCTTGGTTTGCACCGATTTGGAAAGTCTTAGCAGCGAAAGAACCGTTCAGCAGTTTTTGACCGTTGAACTCGGTGGTCGATGCGATACGGTCGATTTCGGAACGCAGTTGCAGCAACTCGTCGGTGATTTTCTCGCGGTCGGACTTGGTGTTGGTGTCGTTGACCGATTGAACGGACAGTTCACGCATACGTTGCAGGATGGAGTGCGTTTCGTTGAGCGCGCCCTCTGCAGTTTGGATCAGCGAGATGCCGTCTTGGGAGTTTTTAACTGCCATGTTCAAACCGGAGATTTGGCCGCGCATCTTTTCGGAGATTGCCAGGCCTGCTGCATCGTCGCCCGCACGGTTAATGCGGTAGCCGGAAGACAGCTTTTCCAGGGATTTGGACAGGTTGGTGTTGTTAGAAGACAGTTTGTTCTGAGCGAACAGTGCGGACAGGTTGTTTTGAATACGCATGATTTCATCCTCCTTGATGAATAAAAAGGTTAGGTGGGATAGCATCCGTGCCGTCCCGTTACATTTTTGTTATCGGTTGGGTCGTCAAAATTATGAAACTACGTATTTAGCAATATTTCGCTAAAATTCGTCATTACCTTCTACTAGCTAGCATATTCATACGTATGATACTCCAGATCATAGAATCAAACCATAGATTCAATTCTATGAATCAACTTACAGAATCAATTTGCCGAATCAATTCGCTGAATAAAAAAACGGCCGACCTTTGCAGGTCAGCCGTTGTCACCCTGTACGAATTAACGGAGCAGGGACAGAACGCCTTGCGGAGCTTGGTTTGCTTGTGCAAGCATCGAAGTGCCTGCTTGGGTGAGGATTTGGTTCTTGGTGAATTTAACCATTTCAGAAGCCATATCTACGTCGCGGATACGGGATTCTGCAGCGGTCAGGTTTTCTGCTGCTGCTTGCAGGTTGTTGATGGTGTGCTCCAGACGGTTTTGTACAGCACCCAGTTTCGAGCGCTCTTTGTTAACCGACTCGATCGCGTTATCAACAGCAGTGATCATGTTGGAAGATGCAGTTACTTGGTTGCCACCGGAACCAGCTGCCATCGAACCGATGGTTGCAGCAGTGATGCTCGGAGCCAAAGTTGCTGCGTTGGTGTTGCCGATGGTCAGGGAGATCGTTTGACCTTGGTTTGCACCGATTTGGAAAGTTTTAGCAGCGAAAGAACCGTTCAGCAGTTTTTGACCGTTGAACTCGGTGGTCGATGCGATGCGGTCGATTTCGGAACGCAGTTGCAGCAACTCGTCGGTGATTTTCTCGCGGTCGGACTTGGTGTTGGTATCGTTGACCGATTGAACGGACAGTTCACGCATACGTTGCAGGATGGAGTGCGTTTCGTTGAGCGCGCCCTCTGCAGTTTGGATCAGCGAGATGCCGTCTTGGGAGTTTTTAACTGCCATGTTCAAACCGGAGATTTGGCCGCGCATCTTTTCGGAGATTGCCAGGCCTGCTGCATCGTCGCCCGCACGGTTAATGCGGTAGCCGGAAGACAGCTTTTCCAGAGATTTGGACAGGTTGGTGTTGTTAGAAGACAGTTTGTTCTGAGCGAACAGTGCGGACAGGTTGTTTTGAATACGCATGATTTCATCCTCCTTGATGATAAGAAGTACTAGGAAGGCATCCGTGCCATCCCGTTACAATTCTTATTATCGGCACCACTTTTGAATCTATGAATCTCCAAAGTTGGCTATATTTCGCTATTTTTCGTCACTAGATTCCATTATCTTACTCAATCACGCGATTAGAACTCAATGTGATAAAAAATAAAAAGACTGACCTATGCAGGTCAGCCCGAGAAGTGCTCACTTTTGCTTGGACAGCGATTTTAACAGCGAACTGAGCTGTGTGCGGTCTGCCTTTGCCATCGCCGCTTGGCGGTTCAGGTCCATGATCTCCGCATACACTTCCTGACGGTGCACTTTCACATGTTTCGGCGCTTCGATTCCCAAGCGGATCTGATCGCCTTTCACCTCGAGCACCGTCACGGTCACCTCATCGCCGATGCGGATGCTCTCCCCCGCTTTGCGTGATAAAACAAGCATGGTCTCTCGCCTCCTATTCGCCCACAAACAGCGGTACGCGCGTTTCATACGTGCCGTGCGTGTCGATGATCTGGCAGGCTTGGGCGTTTTGTTTGTTGAGGATGATCGGGGCTTTCAAATTGACGCGGATGTCCTCCGGTCGCTCAGCCAACGTGGCGATGACGAGCACCTTGGCCTGCGTTTCATCGCACAACCCGATCACGTTCAGTTCGTCCGGTTTGACCGTCAATCGATAGTCATGAAAAAAAGCTTCTGGATCGACCAGGACGAGCGATAGATCGCCCGCTTCCTCTTCCAAGAGATAGAAGGGTCCCTCCTCCATTCGTTCGATCGAGCAAACGCGAACGCTTTCAAAGCCTGGAATACCTTCCGGAAACATAACGGTTGTCTTCACGCTTTCCAACTGTCCTATGCTCATGACGTCCCCCTGTGAAAAAACACCCAAGGTTTACACCTGGGTGTCGTATAAGTTGCCTTTCAATGAGAACACAAGATCGGGATACTGAATCATCCGACCTGTCACCGTACCCCATTCGTGCTCGGTGTTGACCGACCACTGCTTATAGTTTACACGCACATGACCGGGTGTAAACTCCGATTGTCGCGGGGTGATCTCCACGTTGAACACAGGTGCGGATACAGGCTTGATATTGATCGACACTTCGTCCCGCTGCAAACGCTGATCGGCCAGATGCCCAACGCGCGTGCCTTGGTCGTAGCGCGATATCTGATTGCCTTCACTGACGATGCGATCCACACCGCTGAGCCAGTCTTGCCGACCTTTGTCTGCCGCATCGGAGACGAACTGCACCACCGGTTTGTAGCCGATATCGGCCCGCATCTGCGAGGTGTCGATGTCGATCTTCACCTGCGCAGCCCGCAGCAGTTCCAATTTGGCATCCTTGACATCCAACTCAAGCGGTGCTCGATCTGGATGCATGTCCATCTGCGGCCGCTTGATGTTGATCTCATGTCGAGCGGGAATGGAGTAAAACTCCAAGCGCACCATATGCACTCACCTCACTAGCGCAAGAAATCGATCAGACTGGGCTGGATGATGTGTGCACCTGTGTTGAGCGAAGCGCGGTACACGTCTTCTGCGATCTTAAATTTTGTGATCGTCTCAGCCATGTCGGTGTCTTCTACTTTTGTCTGCAAGGTTTGCAAATTGAGGTCGATGTCGGTCAAACGATTTTCCGCAAGATCCAGACGGTTCATGCGCGCACCGATCCCCGCGCGAATCTCGAGGATTTCATTGATGCGGTTGTTCACTTGCGAGATTCCATTTGCCACACCCGGTTGGCTGTCGTTGATCAGTGCATCGCGCAAATCCTTGAGCGCTTGAAACGCATTATCTGAGGAGGGCGACGTACCGAATGCGTCCCGGCCCAACGTGTTCACATCGAGCATCGTGCCTGGGCCGATCTCGTAGCGGAACACGCCGGCGTGGGGAGTCGCCAACTCTGCATTCGCTTCCTCATAGGGTTTTTGATCGGTGAGCATCCCATTGAAGACATAGGCGCCATTGAACTGCGAGTTCCCGATCGCCACCATCTGCTTGTACAGCTGATCGATTTCGTCTGCGATCGCCCGTTTCGCCGAGACATCCTGCGTGTCGTTGGCCCCGGCCACCGCCAGTTCCCGTGCACGCTGCAACACTTGCGTGGCCGAATCGAGCATCTTGTCAGTGTACTGCACCCAAGAGTTTGCCGAGTCAACATTTTTCGTGAATTGATCATTTTGCGCCAACTCACTGCGATACCGAAGCGCGTAGGAAGTGCCAACCGGATCATCGGAAGGGCTGTGGATCTTTTTGCCCGTCGCGAGGTCGCGCTGCCATTTTTCCATGCGGGTCATGTTGTTCTGTATGTTGCCGATCAGCTTTTGAGTCATCATCTGTCCTGTGATGCGCATTTCGTATCCTCCCTTCTACTTAGCTATGCTTATCGGCCTACCAGGCCCATTCTGTTAATCACGACGTCGAGCGCTTCATCCATCGTTGTCAGCGCGCGAGCTGCAGCAGCATATGCCTTTTGGAACATCATCATGTTCGCCATCTCTTCATCGAGCGACACACCGCTCACCGACATGCGGCGGCTGTCGATCTGACTTGCGATCACGTAGGCGTTGTACTGGTTGCTTTGCGCCGTCTCCGATCTGACCCCGATCTCAGCCACGATGCCGCGGAAGTAGCCTTCGAGCGTCGTATTGACCGTGCCACTGGCGTCGGTGAACGTCATCAGCGCATTGCCGAGGTTGGACATCATGAGCGCCAGCGAGTTGTCCCCTTGCACGACGCGGTCGATCGTGCCATCGTTGTACATGCTCATCGACGACGCGATGTTCGCCGGGTTGGTCAGCATGTCCGGATTGAGTCGGATGCTGCCAGCCGTGATCGAGCCGCCCGTGCTGACGAAAAATGCTTGGCCCGTCTCAAGCGGGCTGTTCATCGTGTAGCCCAGCTCGTGCAAACCGTTCAGGCCGTTGACGAGAATCTCCGTCCCCTTCGGCAAGACGATGCCTGCGTTGTAGACCGTCCCGTCTGCGCCGCGCACCGACACACCGTTAGGAATGGTGTAGTCGTTTTCGAGCTTCATCTTCACTTCCCCGGTCGCCAGCGTTTGGGCGAGCAGGTCCAGTTGATTTTTGTAGTTGGCCACATCGATGTTCTTCGCATCGATCAAACCTTTGATCTCGCCGCCAGTGACGACCGGGTTAGTCTCGCTGAGCGTGGTCACGGCGTTGTTAGCGTCGATCACGACGTTGCCGCCGATCGTCAGCGAGTACATGCTGTTCGCTTCGGTGACTTTCACATCGACCAGACGAGAGATCTGATCGACGAGCAGGTCGCGTTGGTCGAGCAGGTCGTTCGGAATATCGCCGAGCACGCTCAGCTCTTTGATCCGGACGTTGATCGACTGGATCTCTTCGAGTTTGGCATTGACCGTTTTGACTTTGATCTGGATGCTCTCGGTGATGTCTGCATCCAGTTCGTTCAACTGCTGCGACTGGTGGTTGAACGCTTCCGCCACGGCGACGGCACGCTGCGCAACGATCTTGCGCGCTGCGATCGCCGCATCGGGCGTGGACGTTTTCGACAGGTCCTGAAACGAAGTCCAGAGCTCGTTGATTACGGTGCGGATGCCGCTGCTCGACGGCTCGTTGATGATCGCTTCCACTTTTCCCAAGATGTCGGAACGGCTCGTCCATTCGCCATACGTCTTGCTCTCGTTGCGGTACTGCGAATCGAGAAACTGCTCGCGGACGCGATAGATCTGCGTGATTTCAACACCGGTTCCGACTTGGCCTGGGCCTGCCGGTTTGTTTAAGTGGGGATATTCCATCGACGGGGTTTGTACGCGGTTGACCACCTGGCGAGAGTAGCCCGGCGTGTTGGAGTTCGCAATGTTGTGCCCGGTCGTATTTAATGCGGCCTGCTCAGTGAACAGGGACCGCTTGGCAATTTCCAATCCGAAAAATGTTGATCGCATCGAAACGACTCCTCACACTTTAGAATCGAACATGCGGCGCGGGCTGCCGTCTCCCTGAGAAGACGCATCCTGACGTCCGTACGTCGGGGTCATCATTGTATTTTCACCGCTCAAGAGATCGAGCGTGTTCTGAACGTATTGCAGTGACTGTCCCACCAATTTTCTGTTGAGGTCATGAAGTGCCTGCACCTGACGAACGGTCTGCTGGAGCGTTTCGCCCACGGCGCGGATCTGCAGGCGGTGCACAGGGTTGGCGACGCTTTGTAGCTTTTCCAACGTCCAGTCCTCGGCGCGAACATCGGTGCCGAACACGGCTTGCAGGGCGGCGAGACGCTCGCTCTCCAACTTTTGCGTGGTGGAGACAGCTTTCAGTTCCTCCTGCACGAGGTCGGGCAATGAGTCAACGTTGCCTGCGATCAGCGTGTCGCGCTTGTGTTCCTGAATTTTCAACAGTTCCTGATAAGCGGTCACCATCTGCTTGATCACAGCCACAACTGGTGTCAGATCGTTCATGCTGCACTCCCTTTACTCCGTTTATCTCATGAAAGATTCGTATAGTTTCGCCGCTACTTTTTGCAGGTCAACTTGATACGTACCGTTTTGGACCGACTCTTTCACCGCTTCGAAGCGCTCAGATCGAAGCGCCGAGTCTTCCTCGCGCGACATTTCAAGCGCCTCCGACGAGATCGACACACCATCACGTGCGCCGCTCGCCTGGCCCACTCCTTTTTCCTCGCGGGCACGCTCTGCGCTCTGGTAGGCCTGAAGACGGAAGATATGAGCCGTATCGTTGATTTTCATCCTGCTTCACCTCACAAATAAAAAACCGACACAATGGATACTCCATGTATCGGTCAAAAATGCGGTTTTCATAAGTATCTTCTCATGCGATCAAGCAAAATGAGCACGTTCTTTCTCGCTCATGCTTACGATTGCTAATTATTGCGTCTATGGTAATAAGCGTTTCTGGAGTGATCGTCCCGGTGTTCGATCAGATCTTGTTTGCTCTGTTCGAACCCTTTTTGCAAGCGATCTTTACACGGTTTGCAATAGCGCCCTTCCTGCGTCGGAGCGCCACAGCTTTCACACGGATACGCAAGTTCCGGATGATCAGAAGTCGAAATGCGCCCCTCGCGAATCCACTTGATGATCAAAGACACCGCCACCTCAGTCGCATCGCTGAGCTCATAGATGGTAGATCGGCGATTTTCCCGCAAGTAATCACGCACCGTGTAAAACGTGCGCTCTTCCTCCTGCCGACACTGTGGACAAATATCTTCGTGCGTTTGTTGATTGTACAATTTTCCGCAATTTTTACAGTTCGCAAGTCCCATTGTTAGCGACCCTCCCTCACCCATTACTTACTTATTATAGCAAACACGATAGACAGGTTCCATAATCCTATTTTCCTACTTGTGACAATCCGCTCCCCCGTGCAAAAAACCTCCCTAGTTTCAGGGAGGTTGTGCGCGGTTGTCAGCGGGCGACGGTCAGCACGTACACCGCGCGAACGCCAGCACTGTGCAACTTTTTGGCGCAGGCATTGACCGTAGCGCCGGTGGTGTAGACGTCGTCGATCAGGCAGACCGTCCTGCCAGCCAGTTCGCCCGCCGCCGGGGCCAGCGCGACCGAGTTCTCCATCGAGGCGAGGCGCATCGACCGCCCTCGCGATACTTGGGAGCGCGAGGCCCCGTGCCAGAGCAGGGCTTCGACGACAGGCAGGCCGACGCGTGCGCTCAAGCCTTGGGCCAAACGCTCCGCTTGGTTGAAGCCGCGAACGCGCTCCTTGTCGGCAGCCATCGGGACTGCGACCAGACTGTCGATCTGAATGTCGAACAGGTGGGAGGCGTACGCTTCGGTCAAGCAGTTGACGAGCAGAGGCAACAGGCCGAGCTTGCGTTCTTCTTTCAATTTCAAAATCGCATCGCGCAACCGCCCCTCGTAAGGCCCGAAAGAGACAGCGCGATGAAAAAAGCGCTCTTTGCGCCACGAGCAGTCTGAACACAGGTCAGGCTCCGGCATCTCGCGTCCACAAATACGGCAAAAAGGCGGAATGCCCACCCGCATTTGCAAGGTGCAGGGGGCACAAACCGCCTCTTGTTCATCGATAAACGGCTGCTCACAAAGCAGACATTGCGGCCGCTTGGGATACACGAGATTCAGGAGCGCGTCCCAGAATCCCCCGTTGCTCACTGCTGGTCAAAAATGAAGCCGAGCAAGCCAGGGCCGACGTGTGTGCCGATGACCGGGCCGAGCTGTGCTGTCGTGATCGTCGCATCGGGGAAACTCGCTTTGGCCTGCTCCGTCACTTCCGCTGCGTCAGCCGGGTTGTCGGTGTAGACGATGGTCAAGGTCAGATGCTTGGTCGAGTCACGCTTTTCCTTGACCAGGTCGGTGATGCGTGCGAGCGACTTCTTGCGCGTGCGAACCTTTTCGAACAGTTCCAGTTTGCCATCTTCAACGTGGAGGATCGGTTTGACTTGCAACAGGGAGCCGATCAGCGCGGACGCGCCCGATACGCGGCCACCGCGATGAAGATGCTCGAGGGAATCGACGATAAAATACGCCTTGATCGTCTCGACCATCGAGTTCAGTTTGGCCACAATCGCTTCTTTATCTTGACCCTGTTCGATCATCTCACAGGCGGTCAGCACGAGGCGCGCTTGACCGGAAGCGGTGATTTTGGAGTCGATGACGGTGATGTCGCCTTCGACCATGCGCGCGGCGGTCTCAGCCGAATGGGCTGTACCGGACAGCTGGGAAGAGATGAAGATGCCGATGACCGCATCATGCGTTTCCAGCAGGCGCTCATAAGCTTGTACCATCTCGCCCACAGACGGCTGCGACGTGGTCGGCAGATTCTTCTCAGTCGCTAAACGGGCAAAGAACTGATCGGCCGTGAAATCCACGCCTTCCTTGAAGCTCTCCTGCCCAAAGTTTACCATCAGCGGCACCACGGTGATGCCATATTTATGAATCGTGTCGGTCGGTAGATATGCCGTACTGTCGGTCACAATCGCAATTTTGCTCATTATGAACCTCCTGAGAAAGTTGAGGATAAATTCTGATTTCTATATTCTATTCTATCTTACATTATTATTATTCAATCGTCCAATGCGTTCCACAAAAAAGAAAGGAGCTGCCTGACAGACAGCCATATCAGTTTCCTATATAATGGGCCTGCCGTTGTTACAGACCCACAGTCTTCCTAACGTTCTGACTCTAATCCGGGCACGTAGAGACACTTGCCCTTCTGATAAGCACTCCGTTTTCCTAATTTTTCAGCCAAAATTCTATACCGATACCAAACAAAAAAAGACCGATCATCTGACCGGTCTTTCAGCCATTTCACAATTGCAACATACTTCCGTATGCCACTGTGCCATTTATAGATCGTGTCTGTAAGCTCCGAATTACAGGTTGGACACTTGCAACCGGGCGTTCCGTTGACGTGTACCAGATTGGCATTTTCGTCATCTGCATCAACAACATCACCCCGATCAGCAAGCTCAGACCAAATGTCTTTGAGCCCAACTATGAGGATCGGGGATACGCTGGCTCTCAAATCTTTTGCTTTCGATCAATCCATTCTGCCCAGATAATGTATGCAATGCCTATCAATAGAGCCGAAACGCTTAAAAGAGTCAGAGAGTGATCGACGCTATCCAACCAAAACTGAAATGCATCTGAGCCATGTTCTGAGCTTGAAGAACTTGTACTGTAAATAGCCGCACTAAGATACTTGGTAGCGATGAGAATAGCGGCGATTAGACAGAATCCAAAACCTATACCTCTTCTTGTCAAAGTCAATTCCCCTTATAAAAAACCTATATTTTCCAAGATGGGTTTTTTGTCATTCCAGCAGGTCATTGTACCCACTGAACAAAAGACACTCCGATGGGTTTACTTGCCCAGTCTGAGCAATTGCAGATGGATCGATGGAAAGTGTGACTGATGCAAGAGTGGCTTCAGGGACAGGTGGTGTCAATCCATTTTTTGAGCGAATTCTTCAAGTTGATTGGACGGAAATTGAGTGACCCGTTTGGTTGATTTCTTGGTATTCATCGAAGAGACTGAATTCTGAGAAGTGCGATCCGAAGCATCAACACTTGTTCCTGCATCACCCGCAACAACCAAAGCAGCAGCTAACGAGAGAATTAGAACTGTTTTTTTCAAGACAATAACCTCAAAGAATAATTCCATAGCGGTACAATATAGGGAATTCACCATAAAAAGGAATTTTCCTGCGTCAACATTAAAATGAGGTTATTCGCTTCCTTTCAGTCCCCTATCTAACGGATCTGCCATTGTTACCCCGTTCTGCCATGATGAGGAAAAGTTCTGTTGCTTTCTTTCAGTCCCCTATATAACGGGTCTGCCGTTGTTACGCGGAAATGTATAACCAATCCATGACAACGGCGTCCTCTTTCAGTCCCCTATATAACGGGTCTGCCATTGTTACCCCGTTCTGCCATGATGAGGAAAAGTTCTGTTGCTTTCTTTCAGTCCCCTATATAACGGGTCTGCCGTTGTTACCCGTGCGATCCGCGTCAGTGGCGCTGCACGATGGTCTCTTTCAGTCCCCTATATAACGGGTCTGCCGTTGTTACTGTAGTATTATTATCTCAAGAAGACAAATAAGCTAAACTTTCAGTCCCCTATATAACGGGTCTGCCGTTGTTACCGACCGAATCAGTCATAGAAAAAGCGAGGCGTTGCAAGGCTTCACGCGCTCTTTGATTCGGGCTCAGTCCTGCTTTTTTTCGAGGATCGACTTTTTGTTTCAAAACAGGGGGGTATCCTCGAAAAGTTACTTTGTTGCTTTTATTGTTTCCCTTATTAGTATAAGGTATTCTTTCCTTGGATAAAATAGCTAAGTTTATCTTGTAACAGAATCACGAGACATTCGGACGACGTTTCAAAACAATCAGGAAAGCAGGATTTTTTAGAGGAGCTACATCTAACAAAAATTTTATCATTACGCCGGATCGGTATGTTCTCAACAAAAAGACGACCAACTAAGGTCGCCGTAGATAATCCCTATCCATCCAAACCTTCCAGATGCAACTTCGCCTCTTTTTCCGTCTCCGCTTCGAACTCGTACCCGCACCACATCCAAATTCCTTGCCGCGTCTTGCTCTTGTACAAATACCCCATTTTCCGTTTACACCGACCATTGCGCCTTCTCGTTCCCATAAAGCACCGTCAGCTAAACCCTCCACGCCGAAAATTCTCTCTTCAAATTTGGACATGGCCTGATAAAAATTTTGTGCTTGCACTCGATGACCACGAAAGTACCAACGATCATGATCTTTCTTATGGATAAACAGGCAACCTTCCAAGTTACTTATTCGTATTTTCGTTCGAGAATAGCACTCCCAATTATGTCTTTCGTAGGGAGTCATCAGCTTTACTTTCACAGCACAATTCCACGCTGTTCTAACTGTTTGATCAAGTAGTAGTGAAACGCTTCCATCCTCTCAAATGCTTCCCGGTGCTCCCCTTTATCGCTCAGATATCGGCACATGTGTAATGTAACAGCTTCAAGCTCCGCAATTTTGCCGTGTTGCTCAAAAATCTTGACTGCGTTCTCGAGATGCCTCTTCCCTTTTTTCTCATCTTCGCGGCGAGAATAGACAAATGATAGAACGCGGTGAACTTTCCCCATCGTAGAATCCGTATCAGGTAGCGCCATTCTCGCTTTTTCAGCAAATGCCCATGCTTCGTCATACTCGTCATTTTCCAAACAACTCAGTGCAAGGTCGGCGTAAACTTCACCCGCTTTCTGTTTCTTTCCATTTTGCTCATACTGTTCCGCTATGGACAAAAGTATTGGAACGGACTTGTTCCAATCGCTCGAATCACGTTGAAGCATAAACAATCGGCGTTGCATTTCCTGTCTGTGTTCATTCGTAGATTGTTCCTCCAAAAGTACAGTTGCCTTCATTGCATATTCTTGTGCTTGCTCATACTTCTTTTGCCGATCATAGACCTCTGCCAAACGTAGATATGTCTTCCCTCGCTCTTCAGCATTGTGTTGGTGCAACAACAACGCCCTTTCGTAAAACTTTCCCGCCTCTGCTACCTTTCCGACCCTCTCATGGAGTGAAGCCAACTGCATGGTAACCTTTGCTTGAAGATCTGTGTCAATCTCCTCTATTGTTTGAAGCTCTTCCCAAGCGCGATTCGTATGGAAAAGTGCAATTGGGTAATCGCATTTTAAAGCAGCAAGTTTTCCTAATTGAAGCAATACGACAGCAAGCAAACGATCATTTTGACTGTTGTTGGCGAGTTGATACAACTGGTTCAGTTTACTTTCCGCTTCCACAATGTTCCTCAACTCAAGATGACAAAGCACAAGTTCTAGTAGCAGGCTTTCTTTTGGTATTCGATACGCCATACAATCAAGGAGATCATCCAACAGCGGAATCGCAGTTTTGTATTCTTTCGCTTGAACCATGCTCTTTGCCAATTTGTATTTGCTTGAATTCTCCAAGTCGAAGCTCACCCCATTTAAGAGATGCTCAAGCGGAACGTCGAGTCGTGCTGCTATGGACACCAAAACTTTATAAGACGGACGTGCTCGATCTGATTCGACCTGGGACACCATGGACGGGGTGCAAAGACCCTTAGCCAGTTCGATCTGAGTCATTCCCTTACTAAATCGTAGTTCACGGATTCGTTGTCCGAGGGAAAGCGAAGTATCCAATTCACTCATCACCTTTCTTAGTCGATATTTCGTAAGGTAAACGAACTTCAGTTTGAAATATCCATTTCCGTTGCATGATTTATTTTATTAGAATAGAGAATGCTAAGGAACAAAAAAGAACACTAGAGATGAATCACATTTATTAGCGGATCTAAGGTAATAATACTCGTAGAATAGAATATTGACGTGATTCGATAAGAATAAGAGATGGGGGAAGTCCTACTCAGTGGGAGAGACCAATCGCTGATAACAAAAAAAACCTCGGTTTCCCGAAGGTTTCTACAAATATAGTTTAGACTTTTTGAATCATCTGGCCTCCCCTTCAATATATGCAACATACTCGATGCTCATCGGACCGGGGCCAGGTTCGTATGAAACTTTTTTACTACTCATCGGACCGGGGCCTTCTATATAAGCGGAAAAATTTGTATTTACGCCCAGCGTCCCAACTAAAAATAAACCTAAAATAAAAATCGCAATGATACATACGCGGTTCCATATTTTTGTCATTAATACACCTCCAGTCTTTTCGAGAATTGATCTTGCAAGCGACATAACTTTTCATTTACCCGTTGAGAAATTTCATAGGCTTGATCAATTTTACCTTGCCCATGGTATGCCTTTGCAGATAAGCTCAAGGAGTCAGCCGCATCTCTTTCAAGTCCCATTCTATCAAAAAGTTCTGAGGATTTAAACGAATATTCAACACACTTCTCAAAATCATTGACTTCAAGAAGATATTTTGCATTCACTTGATACGCGTACACTAATCTTGGGTCGCTCTCTGCGTCGTGATCAAATAATCGACTTAGAGCATTATCGAGATAGCCTTTTGCTGCTGAAATCTTCTTTTGATTGATCAATATATTTGCAAGATGGGCATTGGTGAAAATACATCGAACAATATCCCCAACCTTTTCATATTCAGATGCACAAACCTGTAACTCTTTTAACGCAACATCAGGCTGAGTTTGCGAAAGCACCGCTAGAGCATGAACTTGTCGTGCTAATCTTGCCGTACTTACAGCATTTAACGACCTATATATTGCTAACGACTCCTGTATGCATCTGTCCGCCTGCTCATATTCGTGTTTCATTGCATAAGCAATACCTAACTCGAAGAATGTATGACTCAACCGCTTTATGTCGGAAGCGTTTTTGAAAAAAGCCTCTGCCTTCGACAGGAACTCAATTGCATCAGAATTACGATTCAATTGTCTGCACGCCATCCCTAGGTTGTATGCGATTCGTGCAGCGGTTAGATCAATCTCGGCGAATCTCAAAGTCAGTTGGTACGCTCTCAAATAATGTGCGTGGGCATTTGTCATGTTTGGCAAGAAATAGTACGCTGTTCCCAACTTATCATACAGGGTCGCCATGAAATGGTCGTCAGCCTCACGTTCCATTTCAAATCGTTGTTGTTGATCAGTGAGAAGTTTGATCGCTTCTTCAGCCTTCCCTGTCCGGATCAAGCACTCAGCCCGACACAAAACAAGCTCACGCCGCTGGTATTCAAGCAGGTCATCACGACATTCACATTCCTCGATCAAAGGATACGCATTCACGTAGTCAGCGGTTTCGATGTAAACTTTGATGATGTCGAGTTGCACTTTCGCACCCAAATTATTTACTTGGTCAACCATGATCTCATGTAATGAAATACCTAGCTTTGCTGCGATTTTCTTCATGAACTCAGTAGAAGGCAGATGCTGACCATTTTCCAGAAAACTGATCGTTTGACGCGAGCAGATACCTTCTGCCAATTCGTCCTGCGAAAAACCACGGTTTAATCTATATGCCTTTACCCTTTGTCCTATATCCTTATATGAGTGATTCAATTTGACCACCACCCTTTATCTATTGTCTCACAACAGTAATATTATCATATTCGTTACTTATATAATACAATAAATAAAAGGATTCCATTATTAAAAAGAAACCTGTGTCATCCTGTTCCTCATCCGCATGCAAAAAAACACGCCAATATATCAGCATGTCAGAATGTAACATTTTGTTGGCTTCCCAAAACTTCTCGCAAGCGAAAAACCTTGCGATGAAGAGACCTGACGGCGTTTTTCCATTGTATCGTGTGACGCGGGTCGGACAATTCACCTGACAACATCAATCGCCATCCTGAGACGGTTCCACGTACCGCATCGTCGTCTGCACGGTGTCGTGACACATCAACTCCTCTTTCACCTCATTTAATTTTAGCGGAAGTCTATATTCGTCAGCTTCAAGTGGCTGACCTCCTCGACCCGCGGGCCCGCCCGAAACATCATTTAGAATACCTCCCGTGAACTCGTTCTTCTCCGTCTCCAGGGGGGCTTCGCTTTAGGAAAAAGCCCTTCAGACGGTAATTAGCACTTCGAAAATACTCTCCCTCTTGGAATAGTTACGGTTCCGATCCACTCCCTGTCAATCCTAACCAATGCAAAAAATAAGTGGGGAAGCCGAAGCCCCTCCACTCACCCGATTATGATTCGGCCCGCCACAGTGGACGATTTCGTTAGCAACCGAGGAAATGTCACGTAGAAGCTCGCTGCATTTTAATAATCGCCACCCTAAGGTCTCTACTGTTAGGCTATTAGCCAATCTGCGAGGCAATTCTTTAAAACTCTAAAATTCAAAGTCGCGCTATTATAAAACACTCAATTTTTAAAATGATGGTTTTCGTTATCTGAAGAGACGTAGACTGTAACTTTCGAGCCTGTTTGATCTTTACCTTTAACAATATAGTAAATAGGTGTCTTATCTTTTGCCTCCATTGGCATTTGCTTTAATTCTTCCGTTGTGAGATGCCTAAGTTCGACCTTCTCTACCTCGATAAGCTGAAAAAAATCTTTGGCTGTTTGAACAGCTACATCACGAGTTACTGAAGGGCCTTTGATTTCATTTTGTTCGGCATTTGACGAGTCGTTATTGAGAATCACACTCAAAATAACACCTAAACAACAAAGAGCTAATACAAGGAAAATTATGTTTTTCTTTAACAAAATCATCATCAGTCCTCCTTATTGGAAAAGTACCTACAATATTTGACGGTTTGAACGCAGGGGATGTTTCACAATAAAGATAAAAAATGGATAATTTAACGTAGACAATCATCTATTTATAGTTGTAATATAACATCATGCAGAGATTTGTTACATATCTTATACGATTTTTATTTTTAAACGAGAGGGGAATTTCTCATGAAACAGAACATTTTTGCAGGTCTTGTCGCTTGTACATTTTTGATGGCGGGAGTCACTACTCCTATCTTTGCATCCACCCCCGATAGCCCGGTTGTTTCGATCACAACAGCACAAAAGCAAGCTAGTGAATATCTGGACCTTCAAAAACAACACGCTGATACCGATGACTGGGATAGTGCAGTGATTCAAGAGGGTAAAGTGCTGTATGACTTTGATGGGAATGTATCTGCTTACCTTTTTCCCCTCACAGTAAACGATAGACCCAGCGGTTATATGATCGTGAGTGCATACTCACAAACCTCCGGCGTAATCGAGTCTACTCGAACCGGCACAACCCCCTATGTGGGAATTAACGGGAAGGATGCCATTTACGTTGGACCTCTGATGCACTATAAAAAAGTGGGCGATGCTCACTTCGAAGACCTCCATCTAAAGAAAAAGATCCAGAAAAACACACTTAAGTCGAAAGGGCCTCTTGCAAAGGAAAATGTGAATAGGCTCTCAGCTTCCCAGATTACTCCTGAAGCAATTACAGAGTATAAATCAAAGACTCTTACAGGTATTCCTGATTATCAATGGTATAAAGGATGTGCACCGACATCTGGTGCCAACATTGTGAAGTATTGGGATAACAACGGATATCCGAATCTCGTCCAAGATACAACCCAACCAAACACCATAATCGAGTATCTTGCTATGTACATGAACACTAATTCGGAGGGGGGAACAACTGTATATAATATGATTTCCGGTATGAAACAATACTGGAATCTCAGAGGATACTATCCGACAATCACAGATCACTATTCTAATTTCGGCTCACATGTAACAGAGATGACCAACTCTCGACCTGACTGGGTGACGACCGTGAGCCATCCGACTTATAAAGATCACGCGATGACTGGAGTTGGCTATGAATCATATTACTCAACTGATGATTTTAAGTATCACTATAACGTAGTTGTGCATGATACATGGGACACCACCCCTGTAAATGTATGGTTAGCATGGAATACTTTATGGTTCGATCACGTTATCTCGGTCAAACAACCGTAAATAATAGTAAGGGCCGCGAGTATGCGGCTCTTTTGATTTGACCGCGTATCGACATAAAACATTCATAGCCCCCTCTGCTAACTCTTTGTTTTCCAAGTAAAAGCTCCTTTGCCCAACAATAAGGAGAGAAGTACTCTGTTTAGATTGCAAGTTTACGTTCCCGATTTTGCTTTCCTCTTACGGCATCCATCAGGGAATATTGCTCGTGCTGTTTCTTCAAGGATTGCGAAAGGATCATGCTTGCAGAATCGCAACATTTTGTTTGAGGAGGACTTGTAATGAAAAGGATTTCGCTTTACGCTGTGATCGCTATTCTTGCTTTGTCGATTGGATACTTTGCGAACGACTCTCACACGGCGCAAGATTTGCCACCCTCACCGTTTGGCATCATCAAAGTATCCTAACGTAGTAAATTGTTAGATGAGCTTTCTAAGGAGGGCACGTAAATGAAAAAGGTGCTAGCCACTTTGTTGGTTTGTTCCTCTGTTTTTGCGCTTTCTCAATTCTACTCAATCGAAAGCGCATCAGATCGTAACGGCGAACCACTCAGAAGTATCAACATCGCTGCAGACAGGAACGGAGAACCTTTAGGGACTGCAAAAAGAGGATAACTACACGCTGAGAGCATCACTTTGATGCACTTTTCTATTTACCGTGAAATATCCAGTTCATTTGGAAGAGCATCATGAGCGGGCACAAACAAGTACGCCAATCTCTCCCCACTCAAATCTTCGCATTAGCCCTGTTTTGAGTTTTAGAATCGAGGGTGTTTACTTGTCAGGCTTGAATCTAAAAATCTAATACAGCGCAAATTTTGATCGTTTTTATACTTATTACTGCTGGACACTATGTCCGTCTGCTCTCACCTTGACCACGACTGTGCGGAGCATGATCCATCTCTCGTGAATATTATTATCTTTAAATCGATTTTGG
Source organism: Tumebacillus algifaecis (assembly GCF_002243515.1). Lineage (NCBI taxonomy): Bacteria > Bacillati > Bacillota > Bacilli > Caryophanales > Alicyclobacillaceae > Tumebacillus > Tumebacillus algifaecis. The sequence continues at coordinate 462,170 of NZ_CP022657.1, read as the reverse complement.
AGTTAGACCCTGCATTCGAAAACATATGCTTTCCAAACACGAAGAGCTACGGAGAAAGCAAAAAAGGAAGCCCAGCTTCAGGGCTTCCTTTTACTTATTCTATTGCGACCAATTTTTCGTCTGAGCACGCTTCAAAAAAAGCGTTTCGAAAGAAGGTGAAGCTCCAAATCACCAGCACTAAGACTTCGACAAGTCCCCTACTTAACAGGTCTGCCTTTGTTACTGCTCGCTCGTGCTGATCCAGTGTCTAAGGCCGAGAACTTTCAGTCCCCTATATAACGGGTCTGCCATTGTTACGCTGTGTCCATTGTAGCAACAATTTACAAACCTGCATCTTTCAGTCCCCTATCCAACGGGTCTGCCATTGTTACTGAAGATTTTCCGCCATTGCCGGACTTTTCTTCACCGACCTTTCAGACTCCTATAAAACGGGTCTGCCATTGTTATGAGGAGGTGAACATGATTTTGTAGCACATGATAGTGATCTTTCAGTCCCCTATATAACGGGTCTGCTATTGTTACTCACTAAAAAAGCTTGCTGCTACATTCGCGACTGTGTTCTTTCAGTCCCCTACTTATCGGGTCTACCATTGTTACTTGGCGGGGTAATTTCAGGTGCTTTGACCGTCATCGGCCTTCCAGTCCCTTACTTAACGGGTCTGACATTGTTACGCTGGTCTGAGGGGAGGGAAACGAAGTGAGCGAGAAACTTTCAGTCCCCTACTTAACGGGTCTGGCATTGTTACTGCATACGCAGGCGGTCGCAACGAGTGCTTTCAGATCTTTCAGTCCCCTATATTACGGGTCTGCCATTGTTACCTAGTCATGAACAAGTAGGAAGAACGTATTTTGACTTCTTTCAGTCCCCTATATAACGGGTCTGCCATTGTTACAAACGGAACCGGGAGTGATTTAAGGTGTATCTTACAGCTTTCAGTCCCCTATCTAACGGGTCTGCCATTGTTACCGATCGAATCGGGCATCGAAAAAGTGAGGCGTAGCAAGGGTTCACGCGCTCTTTGATTCGGACTGCATCTCGCTTTTTTTCGAGGATCGACTTTTTGCTTCAAAACAGGGGGGTATCCTCGAAACTGGGGTTTTCTTGAATTTATTCTTTCCCTTCTCAGTATACCGCATACCACCTTTGGAAAGAATAGCTAAATTCATCTGGTAACACCACTAAAAAGATGGTTCGTCTCCAGTAAGATAGTTCGTCGAGCGGCTACCAGCCACCCGTGCTGCTAATTCGATTCATAGGCCAGTTGCAGCAAGGCGCGCAACTCCGCATCGAGCTCTTCTGGCTTTTCTAAGGAAAATTTCAATTTTACACGGTCGGTAAAACCGAGCCCCTTCGCCGACTCCAAGCGTTCGGAGGATACTGCGTCAGGGAGGGCGAGTCCGACATGAAGCTTTCCGCGATACGGTTTGACGATCGCAAACTGTCGCTTCTTATAAAACGGGACGTACGTTTTGCAGGGGCGGGCTGAAACACCATCGCCCAGTTCTTCGATCTCCGCTTTCACGAAATCGTACAGCGCGCGCAGCTCGGCGTTCTCCCCTTGGAATTGGTCCGCGACCAGTTTGTCCCCGTCGGAGTAGATGCTGCTCAAGCTGGTTCCGTCCAAATGGTTCAAGATCACATACGCGGTGCTCTGCCCCAGCCCGTACATCTCCTTCAGCCATTTCAATCGTCCTTTTCCATCGGGAATGCCGTCGCGTCGAGCTTTTTCCATCCACTCTTCCAGCGTGCGTCCGGTCCGCTTTTGCATGCTGGCGATCATTTTTTGTTCCATATTTTGTACAGATGTCATTCGCTCAACTCTCCCTTGCGATTTCTGCTTCCTTCAGCATACCGCTTTTACACAGGAAAAAACAGCACCCATTTACAGTGCTGTCTCCTCTCCTTTTTGTTGCTTCGGCAACGTGATCGTAAACTCACTGCCTTTGCCCACTTCGCTCCTCACGTCCACATGCCCGTGGTGGCTTTCGAGGATATGCTTGACGATGGCCAGGCCAAGCCCTGTGCCGCCCGACCTCCGCGCGCGCGCTTTGTCCACACGGTAGAAGCGCTCGAACAGACGCGAGATGTCCTCTTCCGGAATCCCGATTCCCGTGTCGCTCACCTTCAGCACCACGTCCTGCTCCCGTTCGGTCACCGAAACTCGAACCTTGCCGCCCGTAGGCGTGTAGGCGATCGCATTGCCCAACAGATTGATCAGCACTTGTGCCACGCGGTCTGCATCAGCCTCCACGGTCAGCCGTTCAGCAGGCACGTCGAGTTCCAAGGTCAGACCTTGTGCTTCCGTCTCATGGCGGTAGCGCTCCACCGTGCGCTTGACCAGTTGCACGAGGTCGATCGGCTCAAATCGAAACACCGTATGGCCCGACTCGATCTTGGACAGCTCCAGCAGGTCGTTGACCAGTCGCTTCAGCCGTTCCGACTCGTCATGAATGATCTGCAAAAACTGCCGCGTGAGGGTCGGGTCGTGGAGCGCACCGTCGAGCAGTGTCTCCGAGAAGCCTTTGACCGCCGTGATCGGCGTTCGCAACTCATGCGACACGTTGGCGACAAACTCGCTTCTCATCCGCTCCAAGCGCCGCCACTCCGACACGTCATGCATCAACACGACCGCCCCTGCGATCCGCCCGTTGTTCGAAAAGATCGGCGTGATATGCACTTCGACCGTTCGCTCCATCGGGCGGTGCAACGCGATTTCCTTCATTTGCGCCGTCCCGACCAGAATCGCCTCGTCGATCAAGGCTGACAAGCCAAAATTATAGCCCGCTTCCCAGTGCCACTTTTGTAAAAGCTCATCCGCTCGATAGCCGATCATCCGCTCCACCGCTTGGTTGACCAGCGTCACCCGTCCCGAGCGGTCAACGACGATCACGCCGGAGACCAAGTGCTTCAGGATTCCTTCCAGCTTGCCCTTTTGCTGCGTCAAATCTTCGATCTGCTCGGACAAACGAGCGGCCATCGCGTTGATCGAATCGGCCATCACCCGCAGTTCATCGCGCCCGCGCTGATGAATTCGCTCGTCAAAGGCGCCCGCGGCGATCTTACGTGTGCTTTTCGTGATCGCTTCGATCGGCGCGGCAATTCCGTGCGCAAAGCGCAGTCCGAACAGACTGGCCACCGCCGCGACGATCAACAGCGAAATGCCGATCCGCCCCCACAGCTCTTGCAACGTTTCGTGCGCGCCTTTCATCGGCACCGCCATCCGCAAAACGGCCGTCTGACCGTGATCGCCATATACCGGCACCGCCATGTGCAGGACGTTGTACGCCGAGTAACTAACTTTGCGCACATGCATCCCGACACTGCCGTCCACAGCCGCGGCGACCTCGGGGTAGTCGGACTGGTTTTTCCGCGTCTCCTCATCGCCCAGCGTGTCGAGCATGACATCGCCTCGCAAATCGAGCAGCGTCACCCTTGCCGATACGGCCATCCCGGTGCGACGAATCATTTCATGCACGTCTTCTTTTTGTCCTGGCTCCTCGTACGTCTCCAGTTGCGGAGCGACCCAGGTCGCGAGCAGAGCGGTCTCCTCTTTGAGATGCGTTTGCAGATTGTCCATGTACAGCTTCTCGATAAACTGCAACATGTACACCCCAAAAATCGACAGGGCGAGCACGATCAGCACCATGTAGGTCAGCACAATCCGCCAGCGGATGCCCCGAATCATCACTCACCTCGGACGAGTTTGTAACCGACGCCGCGCACCGTTTTGATATACTCCGGCTGTTTCGGGTCGCGTTCCAACTTGTCGCGCAGATGCGAGATATGCACGTCAACGATGCGCGTATCGCCTGCAAACTCATAGCCCCAGACCTTGTCGAGCAACTGATCGCGACTCATCACGCGGCCCATGTGCTTGGCGAGAAAGTGGAGCAGTTCAAACTCGCGCGGCGTCAGATCGACGCGTTCGCCGCGCACCGACACCTCATAGCGATTGATATCGACGATCACTTCGCCACAATTGAAGACGCCTTCCTCCGAGCTTCCATCATCGCTGGCCCGGCGCAAGACCGCTTTCACCCGCGCGACCAGTTCACGCGGCGAAAAGGGCTTCGTCACATAGTCGTCAGCACCCATCTCCAGGCCAAGAATGCGATCGACCTCGTCATCTTTTGCTGTCAGCATGATGATCGGTGTGGTGATGCCCTCTTTGCGCAGTCGCTGGCAGAGCTCCATCCCGCCGATGCCTGGCAACATCAAATCCAGCACCATCAGGTCGGGACGCGGCGTCTCGGCCATGATCTCCAAAGCGCGCGTCCCCGAATCGGCCGTCAGCACCTCAAAACCTGCCTGCTGCAAATTGTACTCCACCAGTTTCGAAATCGATTCTTCATCCTCTACGACCAGTACACGCGTCATCGCACACCTCCGCTAAATAGTGGCCTCAGGCCCCTCTTCTACACTTCTGATCCGCTCCGCAAGCCATGTATGGCGCCGCTGACCGTCCTGACTGCGCACAGCGAGTTGCACAGCCGATTTGGTACCGACGAGCACGACCAGCTTTTTCGCTCGCGTCACGCCCGTGTAGAGCAAATTCCGCTGTAGCATCACCCGATGCTGGGTGACCACAGGCAGGATCACGCAGGGATATTCGCTCCCTTGGCTCTTATGAACTGTCACTGCATAGGCGAGTGACAGTTCATCCAGTTCGTTCGGCGCGTAGGTTACGAGACGCGGCTCGTTGTCGTCTGCATAGGCGACCACAAGCTCGCCTTCCTCCGCATCGAGCGCCGCGACGCGCCCTACGTCGCCGTTGAAGACCTCTTTGTTATAGTTGTTCTTCGTCTGCATCACTTTATCCCCGACGCGAAACAGCCGTCCGCCTTGTTGCCACTCGGCTTTGCCTTGCGCGGGAGGATTGAGCACCGTCTGCAACGCCTCGTTGAGCGCTTCCACGCCGACCGCACCACGCCGCATCGGCACCAGCACCTGAATGTCCTCGACCGGGTCTGCTTTCAGATAGCTCGGCAGTCGTCGAGCCGCCAAATCGAGCACCAGTGCGAGCAACGCATCGGGACGCCCTTCTTCCAGAAAAAAGAAATCTCCTTCTTTCGTCACCTCAGGCAAAAGTCCGTGATTGATCCTGTGCGCATTTTTGACGATCAGGCTCTCCTCCGCTTGTCGGAAGATCGTCTGCAACCGCACGACCGTCACCACGCCCGATTCGATCAAATCCTGCAACACGCGGCCCGCTCCGACACTTGGCAGTTGGTCAATATCACCGCACAACACCAGCCGCGCCCCCGAAGGCAACGCTCGTAGCAGTTGGAAAAAAAGCAGTTGGTCGATCATCGAAGCCTCGTCGATGATAAAGACCGCGCCTTCTAGCGGATTGTCCTCATCCCGCTGGAAGCGTAAGCCTTCTCCTTCGACCATCGCATATTCGAGCAGGCGGTGCAAGGTCTTCGCCTCCACCCCCGTGCTCTCCGTCATCCGTTTCGCCGCACGTCCGGTCGGAGCGGCCAAGGTCGGCGTCACACCTTGCCGCTCCAGCGCTGCGATCATCGCTTTCACCGTGGTCGTCTTGCCTGTGCCTGGCCCGCCTGTGATGATCACGAGCCGCTCGCGAAGCACCGCCGCCACCGCTTGCCGCTGCAACTGTGCTAGTTCCATGTGCTGTTCCGCTTCCACAGTTTCGATCAGCGATTCCATCTCGTTTTCGTCCGTCGCCTCATCTGTGAACTGCACGCCGCCATTCATCAGCACCCGAATCTTTTCGGCCGATTTCAGTTCGGCAAAATAGAAGCCGGCCAGATAGACCCGATTGTCGGCGGCAGGTTCGATGATCACGCCACCTGTCCGCTCTGCGGCCAGCCCCTGCAAGATCATGGGGAGTTGGTCGCGCGTCTGGCTGCCCAAAAGCCCCTCCGCCTTGCCGAGCACTTCGCTCTCTGGCAGAAAGACATGACCTTCATCCGCTCCTTGGCGCAACACATGCTTCAAGGCGGCGCGAAGTCGGCTCGGCGAATCGGGTGGCAACCCGAGTTGCAAAGCCAACTTGTCGGCCGTCTTAAACCCGATGCCACGCACCTCATCGACCAGCCGATAGGGATTGGAGCGCAGGACATCGACCGCCTCCGCTCCATAGCGCTTGTAAATTTTGGCCGCGATGCTCGGCGTGATGCCGCGACTGCCCAAGTAGACCATCACCGACTGCACGCCCAACTGCTCGCGAAGTCCTTGCGCGATCCCTTCCGCCTTTTTCTGTCCGATGCCTTCGATCATCTGCAGGCGCTCCGGTTCGCTTTCGATCACCTGAAGCGTCTTCTCCCCAAACTGCTCGACCAGCTTCTTTGCCGTCTTGGGGCCGAGACCTTTGATCGTGCCGGAGCTGAGAAAAGATAAGATCGCCTCCGCCGTGACGGGTAGCACCCGCTCGAAGTCTTCGATCACCAACTGCGGACCCCATTTTTCATGACGGCTCCACTTGCCTGTCACCCGCACGTTGTCGCCTTCCTGGGGGCCAAACATCGTGCCAACTACCGTCGCACTGTCTTTTTTCCCGGTCTGCAACGTAGCGACAGTATAGCCATTTTCTTCATTGTGATACGTAATTTTCTTCAATTTGCCTTCAAGAGTCACACGCTCTTCCGGGAGCAAACGCATGGGCCAACACCTTCTCTCCGTCCCTTACCTCTGCAAAGAGATTCGCGGCCAAGCAAGAGGTGTCCTGCAAGCGTTAGTGGTTTAACTCTTGGCGTTCTCCGGTCAGCATGTAGATGACCCACTCGCCGATGTTGGTCGCATGATCGGCGATGCGCTCCAGCATCCGGCAGACCAAGAGCAACAGGATGGCCTGATGTACATGGGTCGGATCGGACTTCATCAACTCCTCCAGCTCGAGGAAGATCTGCTTGAACAGCTTATCGACCGCATCATCTTTTTGCTCCAGCCCACGCGCGATCTCGAGGTCTTTTTTCACGTAGGCGTTCAGCGCGTCGCGCAGCATGTCTTTGGTCATGTCGGCCATGCGCGGCGTATCGACCAGCGGCTTGAGCAGTTGCTCGCCCTCCAGTCGAAGCGTCGTCTTCGCGATGTCCACCGCATGATCCCCGATGCGCTCCAAGTCGGTGACGATCTTCATCGCCGTGCCGATCACGCGCAGGTCGGATGCCATCGGCTGTTGCAAAGCGAGCAAGCGCAGGCAGGATGACTCGATATCCACCATCATCTCATTGACAGCCTCATCGCCTGCGATCACCTGTTGAGCGATCACACCATCGAGTTTGGCCAGCGATTTGACAGCCAGAAAAATCGCTTCTTCCACCATCACACCCATTCGCAACAGGTCTCGCTGCAGTTCCTCAAGCGATTGATGAAACCCTTTTCTGTTATCCATGCTGCACGACGCCTCCTTTGGCAAGTTCGTCCGTACCGTTTCTTATCCGAAACGACCGGTGATATAGTCTTCCGTGCGCTTGTCGCCCGGAGTGGTAAACAGCTTGTCAGTTTCACCATGTTCAACCATCACACCATTTAGGAAGAATGCGGTCGTGTCGGAGATGCGAGCCGCCTGCTGCATGTTGTGCGTGACGATGATGATCGTGTACTTCTCCTTCAACTCTTGGGTCAGCTCTTCCACCTTCAAGGTCGAAATCGGGTCGAGTGCAGAAGTCGGTTCGTCCATCAGCAACACTTTCGGTTCGACAGCAAGCAGGCGGGCGATGCACAGGCGCTGTTGCTGACCGCCAGAGAGTCCTAGCGCCGATTTGTTCAAACGGTCTTTTGCCTCATCCCACAGCGCGGCTTGACGCAACGAGCGCTCGACGATCTCATCGAGCTCCTTTTTGCGGCGAATACCGTGAATCCGCGGGCCGTACGCGATATTGTCGTAAATCGACATCTGAAACGGGTTCGGACGCTGGAAGACCATCCCGACATTTTTGCGCAGGTTGACGACGTCCGTATCCGCACCGTAAATATTTTCTCCGTCCACCAGCACCTGACCCGTGATTTTGACGCCACCAATCAGGTCATTCATGCGGTTCAGCGTGCGCAACAGTGTCGATTTGCCGCAGCCCGACGGGCCGATAAATGCGGTGATCGAGCCTTCCGGAACGGATAGGTTGATCTCGAACAGCGCTTGGTTGTCGCCGTAAAACAGGTCAACACCTTCTACGCGGAGTTTCTCTTTGGACGCGACAGGATTTGCATGTTTCATCGAATTTCCTCCCCTATGCTCACTTCCCGGCAGCTTTGCGTTGCAGATAACGGCTCGGTAAGGCAATCAACAAGTTTAACGCCAACACGACGACGACCAAAAGTGCGGCCGTCCCTTCAGCAATATCCATCGCATCGGGCACCAACGCTTCCGAGCGGATGTACCACAGCTGGACGGAAAGGGTGGCTCCCGATGCCATCAGGTCGAAGTCGGGTGCAAATCGCGACACCGACACGCCCGCCGTAAAGATCAGGATCGCCGATTCCCCCAGCGCCCGTCCTGCCACCAGCGTAATCCCGGTGACCAGACCTGGCAGTGCGGACGGAATCAACACCTTGCGAATCATCTGCCACTTGGTCGAGCCCAGCGCCAGACTGGCTTCGCGGTAGGAGTCGGGCACCGCGCGCAGCGTTTCTTCGGTCACGCGCACCAACACCGGAAGATTGAGCAGCGAGAGCGTCAGCGCACCGCCCAAGATCGTAAAGCCCAGTCCAAAATAGGTGACGAACAGCAAGGCCCCGAACAGACCAAATACAATCGAAGGAACGGAGGCAAGCATTTCGGTGGACAAGCGCACCAGATCGGTCAGCCAATTTTTCTTCGCATACTCGGCCAACCAGATGCCCGCTCCGATCCCAAACGGAAGCGAGAACAAGAGCGACAAGAACAGAATGTAAAAAGAGTTGAACAGCATCGGGCCGACACCGCCACCCGCTTTGACATCTTCCGGTTTCCCAAAGATGAAGTCTAGCGTCAGATGCGGCACGCCCGCCGAAAGAATGTACCAAAGAAACCATGCGAGAACCGAAAGAATCAAGAGCCCGATCGCCCAGAATAATCCGGTCGCCAGCTTATCTGTCAGTTTGTTGTTCATCTAGACTTCCCTCCTGCGAGCCACGATGCGGATGATCAGGATCAGCGACAAGGAGACGAGCAGCAGGATCAGTGACATCAGGAACAGCGAGTTGTTGACCGTCGTTCCGAAGATCGAAGCCATCTCTTTGACGATCTGCGTCGTCAATACGGACGTCGGTTCCCCGAGACCTTTGGGCAGCACCGGCGCGTTCCCGATGACCATCTGCACCGCCATCGCTTCCCCGATCGCACGTCCCATCCCGAGGATCACCCCGGTCAAGATTCCCGGCATCGCAGCCGGAATCAACACCTTCCAAATCGTCTGCCAGCGCGTGGCGCCAAGCGCATAGGACGCTTCTTCGAGCGCGCGCGGCAACGTGCGCAGCGCGTCTTCCGAAACGGACAGGATCGTCGGCAGAATCATGATCGCCAGAATCACCGCCGCCGGCCCCACGCCAAAGCCCGGCTGTCCGGGGAACATTTTGGAAAACCACGGCACGAAGATCAACAGACCGATCAAGCCGTAGACGACAGACGGAATCCCGACAAACAGGTCGGCTGCCGGACGCATGATCTCGCGCATCCAGTTTGGCGCGATTTTCGCCATGAACACCGCACCGCCGACCGCTACCGGAACGGCGAGCAGAAGCGCTAAGCCTGTGACGAGAAACGAACCGAGAATAAACCCTGCCGCTCCGTACTCACCTTCTGACGGCGTCCAGTTTGTGCTGAAGAAAAATTCAGCAATTCCCGCTTCTGGGTCGGCAAACGTTCGCAATCCCTGATTGCCCACAAAAACAATAATCCCAAAAATGATCAGCGATACGAAAATCGCACTCCCCACAAACAGCCAATTCATCATGCGGTCTGTGCGGCGGCGCATCATGTTCAAGTTGCCGACCGAACCTTTTTCAGCCATCAGGAACCCCCCACCTCACGCAATCTTCCGTTTTTAACTAATAATTCGTGCAATATTTACAATTGGTTCAAAACGTAAGGGCAGGGACGATGCCTGCGCGTCGTCCCTCCCCCTGATCGTACCGGGTGTTTGTTATTTCTTGATTTTGTTGATCGGAATAAATTTCAGTGCTTCCACTTCATTGTTTTGGAAGTCAGCAGACATGATGTAGTCAAGGAAAGCTTGGCTCACTTTGTCCGGAGTGCCTTTGGTGTACATATGCTCGATCGAGAACAGCTTCCAAGAGCCATTGGAGATGTTTTCCGGCGAGTAAGCCACGCCGTCCAACTTCAGAATTTTGATTTTGTCATCTGCGTACGGAGCGTCCATGTAGCCGATCGAACCGCTAGTTTGCTCAACCGAAGTTTTCAGCGCGCCAGTGGAGTCTTGAACCACTGCGTCTTTCGCGAAGTCCTTGTCTTTCGGAAGCAGCGCGCTCTTGATGTACTTGCGCGAGCCGGAAGATTCGGCACGACCGATGATCGTGATCTTTTGATCCTTGCCACCGACATCTTTCCAGTTCGTCACTTCGCCGGTCAGGATTTTCGCAGCTTGTTCGGAGCTGATATCTTCTACCGACACGTCTTTGTTGGTAACCAATACGAACGGAGCAACTGCTACTTGATGATCGACCAAACCTTTATCTTTATATTCATCGCCAGCTTCCACGTCGGAGTTCCCAATATTTACAGCGCCCTCTGCCACTTGCTTCAAGCCAGTACCCGATCCACCTGCCGCAACGTCAACGGTGACGCCTTGGTGTTTATCTTGGAACTTAGCGGCTGCGTGCTTCACCAGCGGCAGCAGTGCCGAAGAACCGGATGCAGTGATTTTCCCGGTGAGTTCCTCTTGTTTCGGAGCGTTCGAATCGCCACCGCTTTTCGGTTGGCTTTCTTCCTTGGTACCGCATCCTACCAACAACCCAGCTGTCATTGTCGCGATCAGACCGAGCGAGAGTGTTTTTTTCGACACAGTTGCAAACACTTGAAAATCCCCCTTAGGAATTCGAAGTTTTTTATCTTTGTCATTGCTTACAGTTCTTATCGTACCAGCCTCGCGTAAATCTAATTCGGACACCGCGTAAAAGGTTTGTAAATTTCTTTTGGTTCTCGTGGGAATAAAAAAAGCGCCTTGTCCCTGTTTGGGACAAAGCGCTTGACTCTCTTTTTAATTGGCCAACAGTTGCTCCTGCCCGGGCAGGCTGTGAAACAGCTTTTCAAACTCGAGCGCCGGCAACGGTCTGGAGATCAGATACCCTTGCATCTCGTCACAGCCGCGTTCGCGAAGCATCTGCTGCTGGACTTCTGTCTCCACCCCTTCGGCGATCACTTTCAGGTTGAGCGAGTGGGCCATCGCGATGATCGCCGTAGGAATCGCCACATCTTGGTGCTCTTCGGTCATGTCGCGGACGAAAGACTGGTCGATCTTGAGCGTTTGGATCGGGAATTTCTTCAAATAATTGAGCGACGAATACCCGGTGCCAAAGTCGTCGATCGAAATGCCGATGCCAAGATCGTTGATCTCGTGCATCGTGTTGATCGCCCGCTCGACGTTGTTCATCGTGATGCTCTCCGTGATCTCCAGATTGAGATACTGCGGCTCAAGCCCAGTCTCCTCCAGCACCTTCTTGATCATCGCCACCAGATTCGGCTGTCCAAACTGGAAAGCGGACAGGTTGACCGACACGCAGACCGGCGTAAACCCGGCATCCTGCCATGCTTTGTTCTGGCGGCAAGCGGTGTACAACACCCATTCGCCGATCGGGATGATCAGCTTCGTCTCCTCCGCCAGCGGAATGAATTCGCCCGGCGAAACAAAACCGCGCTCCGGATGTTGCCAGCGGATCAGCGCTTCCATGCCGGTGATCCGCCCAGACGTCAGACAGACCTGAGGCTGGTAGGCGAGGAAAAATTCGTCCCGCTCCAGCGCACGACGCAGATCGCCCGCCAAAAGCAAACGCTCCGCCGCACGCTTGTTCATCGCCGACTCGAAGAGCTGGTAGTTATTGCGCCCGATGCTTTTGGCGTGATACATCGCCATCTCCGCATTGCGATACAGGGTCTGTGCGTCCGACCCGTCTTCCGGAAACCGCGAGATGCCAAGCGATAAATTGATGAACAGGTCCTGACCGTCTAAGCTCAGCTTCTCCTTCATCGCGGCAAATACCCGCTCCGCCACTTGCGTCGCTTCCTCTTCACCTTGTAGACCCTCCAAAAGGATCACAAATTCATCACCGCCCAGCCGATACAGACGCATCCCCTCGGTCGAGTGCTGCAAGATGCGATCGGTCACGGCCAACAACACCTGGTCGCCAAAATCATGTCCGAGCGAGTCGTTAAACATCTTGAAATCATCTAGATCAAAAAACAGAACCGCACCGCTGACACCCGTCTTCTGAGCGGTTGCGATCGAAGCCGCCAAATGCTCCTGAAACAGCATCCGCCCTGGGATTCCGGTCAGGCGGTCGGTGGTCAACTGATGATACAGCTTTCCGGACAACTCCTGTTCATGCGACAGTCGATCCCGCACATTGCGAAAGACCTGCACCAACAGGTGGAACAGGTACACGGTCAAGCCCGCACAGAAAATGCTGACCAAACTGATCGCCGTTTCGAGTTGCGTGACGAGCGGCCCTTCAAAATAATTCAATAGAAGTGCGACAATCGAAATCGATAAGATAAATCCATTAACTATATTCAATTTCTTTCGCAACCGTTCGGTCACCACATCAAAATCGATCACGAGATTGCGAATCATCAACAACGTCAACAGCAGCGCGTTGATCATCATCACGCGCAACAAGATCACTTCCTGATTTGGCTGCGTCCCCCAAGACCAGCCAAACAACACTCCGGCGCGTGCCAATTCCAGCAGGGACACCCCTGCAAACAATAACCCAAAAGAGAGTGTAGCCCCGGCTCCGATGCGCATCATCGTCCGACGAACCCCTGCTTGTTTTCGAAACACCTGGCCACCTCCCGCCCCCATGCCTTTACAAAATGCTTTACGCGTCAAAGTACAATTACTATATTGTCTACTTAGTCTTACACCCTACCATTATAGTAAAAAATCCGAGAGAACGCTAGACCAGCTTTTACAGAACGTTAATAATAGTAATTTTTCTATCAAATATGAGCGCAAAAAAAGCGGACAGAAGCTTATTTCGCTTCTGCCCGGACCTGAAATTGCATGATTGCACCGTTCAGTTGGTCTGCCATCTTTCGCAGTCGGTCGGCGGACGCGGATACTTCCTCCATCGACACGAGCTGCGTCACCGAAGCGGCCGCACAGCTCTGTGCAGCTGCGGCCGAATCTTGCGAAATCCCTTTCATCACCTCAACTCCGGCTGCCACTTGCTCGGAGCGCAACGACATCGCGCGCGAGGCGGCCGTGATCGTTTGCACTTGGGTTGCAACATGCTCTGCCGCCCGCAAAATGCGCTGGAACGTGTCGCCCGCTCGGTCGGCCAGCACGATCCCCGCTTCGACTTCCGCGCTGCCCGCACTCATCGCCTGCACCACGCGCTGCGTCTCCTCCTGCATCTCATAGATCAGCTGGGCGATCTGCCGCGCAGACATTTGAGACTGCATAGCCAGCTTCGCGACCTCCTCCGCGACCACAGCAAACCCTTTGCCATGCTCCCCGGCCCGCGCCGCTTCGATCGAGGCGTTGAGCGCTAACAGATTGGTCTGGGCGGCAATTCCGGTGATCACTTCCACGATCTTGCCGACCTCCGCCGAACGCCGCTCGAGCGCTTGCACCGCCAGAGCCGTCTGTTCGGCCGTCCGATTGATGTGGTTCATCTGCGTGATCGACTGTCCGATCGCCAGATTGCCTTGCTGTGCTTCGTGGGCCGTTTGCTCCGATTCATCAGCGACGCCGATCGAGCGTTTGACGATGCGAGCGGCCTCTCCTGCCATCGCTTCCACAGCATCGGCCGCCTCCAGTGCTGATAGCGCCTGTGACTCCGCACCTCCAGCCACTTCCTGAATCGTCGCCGCCACTTGCCGAATGCCTGTGGACGTCTCTTCCGCATGGTCTGACAACGCTTGAGCGGAAGCGGCCACACTGCCCGCGATCGCTCCAACCTGCCCGATCAAGCGCCGCAAGTTGTCGATCATGCTGTCCACAGCTCGCCCCAAGTCCTTGAGTTCCCGATAGTCATCGCGTTCTCCGTAGCGGTTTTGCAAATTGCCAGCGGCCACTTCCCGCATCAAGTTGCGGATCGCCAAGAGCGAGGTTTGAATCTTTCGCGTGTAAAACCAGATCCCGACGTTTCCGATCACCAGCGCTGCGATCACCAGCAACAACGTGAGCTGCCGAAGTTCGGCAAGCGAGGCAAATATCTCACGATCTGCCACCGCTGCGACATAGACGAGATTGCGCTCCGGCACGAATGCGAACGCATATGTACGAGCTTCCCCCGTTTCGGCGCTGTGGAGCAGGCCCGATTTTTCTCGTATCATCTGTGCTTTTAGATTCTGATCGATCTGCAGGGCTCCCTCGCGCTGCAAAGCCGCTTCGCCATCTGCTCGCAACAGCGTGGCCGACACCTGCCAGCCGATCTGCTCAAATGAGCGCACCGCATTTTCTACCACATAGACCGCTTCCCGCTCAAACATGCGGGAGTCGGTGGTCTGCAACAGAATACCCAGCTGTTTCGCCGTCTGTGTCGCATGGCCTTGCAACTGAAAATCGGCCCCCCGTTTGAGGTCCTGTTCCAGCACATAGTACACCGTGGCCCCCATGGCTAAAACGACAAGAAGCAAGAGTGCCGACACAAACAACGTGAGTCTTGTTTGGACGGAAACACCCTTGCTTCCCTGTTTCTTTATCATGTTGTTGCCCTCCCCCGTCAGCTCACAACTTCTTCACGTTCAGTATCGCAGAACAACATGTCGGGAGGATGAAGCTTTTGTAAAATGCGTAAAAGATTTCTTTAGAACAACCCGCATCAAATACGGCTGTCTGCATATACTAAAGTACGGACGACATCACCAGTGTTGCGAGTGACTTTTTCATGACATGACCTCCTTCTTTTCTAAAATCGGCTCCTTCCGATTCTTGGAAGGAGTCATTTTTTGCGCAGAATGCTTGGAACAAGTCATGAGTGAAAATAGACGGGTAGACGGGAAATGCAAAGAACCCCCTTACGAGTTGGGGACTCGTAAGGGGGTTCTTTGTGTGGGGGGTAGGGGGATTACAAAAAGGGTAAATGAGTTATGCTACCCGATGAGTCACTGCTGATAAAAAAATCCACCTTCGGTGGGTTGCCGAGGCGGATACTTTGCAAACTGTGGGGTGACAGTTCGCGACCGTATCAATCAGCAACCTGGCAATCATGGTCAGCTTAGGGAGAGCTGACTGTAGACCCATGGCTTTGCGTCCCCGCCTTTCAGCGGGTTTGCCTTTATTGATTGACTCATCTTATGGCTTTATTATATAGTCTGACAACGCTGTAAGTACATAGGTCCGCAGACCTATTTTATATTAAACCGTTTCATCGCTCCAGAAAGCGGCCAATGTAGGCACCACTTCCAGAGGCGACACTTTGCTCCGCAGGTCGAACACGCACTGCACGCTGCGCCCCTTGTTTCCGATCAAGGCAGCCAGCTCATGCGTCGGGTCTTCCCTTCCCACCCGAACCAAGCTGATCGTGCCGCGCTTGTTGGCGATCGATTCGACGATCTTCACCGTCTCGTCACGCGATCCGCAATCGACGACGACAAGATCGAGCTCCCGTCCGCAAAATGGCTCCGCAGTGGTCAGCGTTCGCAGGATTCCTTCGATGTAAGAGGCCCCCTCTGCCACCACCAGGATTGCGGTCACCGGCACTCCCCGCCGATTTTTCTGCACCCAAAATCGCACAATCTTCCACAGCGCAACAAACAGGCCATACAACGCAAATCCCCAAATGAATAGAGCGAGCACTCTTGACACCTCCTCGCAGGGTTGTAGTGTCAATATATGCCGCTCCATTCGCCCACGTGCTTTTTCTTATAATTTCACCCAACTGCGCTTGGCCGCGGTGATCACCGCTTGGGTGCGGTCATCTACCGACAGTTTGCCGAGGATGGAAGACACGTGATTTTTGACCGTCTTCTCCGAGATGAACAGCGACTCACCGATCGTGCGGTTGCTCTTGCCCTCCGCCATCAACTTCAAAATCTCCATCTCGCGCTGGGTCAAAATCTCTTGCCATTCGTACGACAATCCCTGTTCACCCTGTTCGAAATCACCGTCGTACACCTGATTGGACAAACGCTTAAACTCATCGAGCAGCTTGGTGGTCACCTGCGGGTGGATGAATGAAGAGCCGCTCGCCACTTGGCGCACCGCTTCGACCAGCACGTCCGATTCAACGTCTTTGAGCAGATAACCGTTCGCACCAGCGCGAACCGTCTCGAAGATGTAAGCTTCATCATCATGGATCGACAAGATCAGGATGCGGACATCAGAATTGGCCTCCTTGATCAGTCGAGTCGCCTCCACTCCGGTGCGCTTGGGCATGTTGATGTCCATCAGCACCACTTGCGGATTGATGTCGAGCACAAGGTTTACTGCCGCTTCACCGTCACTACATTCACCTACAATTTCTATGTCGTCTTCCAATTCGAAAATCCGTCGAAGCCCTTGGCGAAACAGCGTGTGGTCATCTGCCAAAAATAATTTGATCTTTTCTTGCTCCAAAGCGATCGCCTCCCTTATTCTGTGATCGGTAGCGTGATGTGTACGCGGTACCTTTAAACGGGAAGGATTTAATCTCCACTTTTCCATCGAGCAATTGAATGCGCTCCCGAATGCCCAGCAGACCAAAATGGCCTTCCACCCGGCTTTGCAGCGTCTCCTCGACCGAAAATCCGACGCCGTCATCTTCTATATGGACGATGATTTGTTTCTCAGAAATCTCCAATTTTACGTTGGTTACATGAGCTCGTGCATGTTTGGAAATGTTGTTTAGCGCTTCTTGCACCGACCTGAACACGGCTACTTCCAAAGAAGTGTGCAACCGGCGCTCGCGCCCGAATACTTTCAATTCTGTGATCACCTTATGCTTGTCCTGAAAATCGGCGAGGTAGCGGCGCAACGTAGGGACGAGGCCCAAATCATCCAACGCCATCGGGCGAAGATCGAAAATGATCTGGCGCACCTCCGACAAGGACGCTCGCACCATCTCTTTTAATTCGCGCAATTCCCCGCGCACCTTGTCCACATGGCGGTCGAGCATCCGCTCACAAATTTCAGCTCGCAGCACCACGTTGGCCATCATCTGTGCGGGGCCGTCGTGAATCTCCCTTGCCACGCGCTTGCGCTCCTCTTCCTGCGCTTGGATCACGCGCATACCGAGATACTGTCGCTGTTCGGCGCTCTTTAGAGCGTCGCCGATGTTTTGCAGATCGCCCGACAGGTAGGAAAACGCGATGGAAAGCTGCGTGACAAGGCTTTCCGCTTTGGCGATGGTCGCTTCTAAAATGCGCAACCTGCGCTCAAGATCGTCGCGGCGGATGCGCAAAGCCTCTTCCCGTTCACGGGTGACGAGCAACTGTGCTTGCAAGACATGTGCGTCATCATAGGAAGCTTTGAACGCCGATTCTGTATATTTTCCAAAGTCCTGGCTGACCTCCACCAGTTTGCGGCGGGCATGGCGGTAACTCCCCTCCAAGCGGTCAACCTCCTGTATTGTCTCGTGCACTTGTCTTTGCACGATCGCCGATTCATCACGTAGCATTTCGTACTCCTTACGTGCGCTCTCTGCGATCTCAAAGACCTGATGCTTCCCTTCCTCGATCGCCAGCAGAGCTCCCTGAATCGCTTGATCGAGAATTTTGCTGTCGATATCATTCGTCAACGAGACAACCCCCTGAACTTACATACTCATTAGGTGATCTTTTATAAATTCCATGCACATACTTATTTTCCTGCACGGCAGATATTTTGTCGATAGATATAGAAAAGGGGGCGCAGTTGGGTAGGACTGCGCCCCCAGTGCAATGGGGTAAGGGTGATATATCATAGCTTACGAAGTTCGGTCTATTTTTCTGGGGGAGAAATGAAAAAATCACACAAAATCAATTTGAGGAATATTCAATCGACTTCATCCGTATTTTTGGCTGTAGGTTTCGACAAATTCCTACTAATTTTTCTCTAATATCGTAAAATGACTATCAAAATGGAAGAAAACAAATGCGAATCCTAGCGCGAGAAGCCCCACCCGCTAAGGGGTAGGACTGTTCGTTTTGATTATAAATTATCATATTGTTACGATAAATATAAAGTTCTTACTCGTGCTAATTTGAATTAAGGGAGGATACCTCGATGAATAACTCCTCACTAGGAGAACGGATAAAGAAAGCACGCAAGGAATCCGATTTGACGCAAAACGATCTGGCGCGCGGCATTGTCACGTCGAGCATGATCTGTCAGATTGAAAATGGCAAAGCTTTCCCTTCTTATAAAGTGTTGGCCGCACTGGCCGACCGCCTCGACAAACCGATCGAATACTTTGTATCCGATACGGAGACCAACATCCGTCAGCGTTCTTCTTTCACACTCGCAAAAGCGCTGATCGCAGCTGGATCGTTTGCGAAAGCGTATACATTACTCAAGAGCATGCAGGATTTTGGGCAAGGGGAAGCGGAAGAATTTCACATGACCTTGGCAAAATGCTGCCAGGAATTAGGCCGCTATGAGGAAGCGATCGATTTGCTCGATGAACGGTTGTCCCAAGCGCACGGCGACCTTGCGCAAACGTTCACCGTCTATCTGCGCCTCGGTGAAGTGGCTGAGCATTCCGCACAGTATCAATTAGCCCTCTATCATTGGAAAAAAGCGTACGATCTGCTCGACCGCGTGGAAGTTGATCCGTTCGACCGCGCGCATCTGTTAACTTCGATTGGCAATACGTATCACCGCCTGGGCTGTTATGACGAAGCGGTGCAATATTTGCAAATGGCGTTCGAAGAGCGCAGGGAGCACGTATCACTGGAAGATCTCGGACAGATGTTCCTCACCTTGTCCCTGTCCTATCTCGATTCGCAAAACTTCGATCAGGCGGCGGTGTGCTCCGAGCGTGCGCATGCGATCTTCAGAAGCTTGAACCATCTGGACCTTGCGACCGATGTGAAACGTTCACTCGCCGTCTTGCTTGCCAAGCAACATGGACGGGTCGACGAGGCGCTGCAGATTTTTGATGAGTGCATCGAACATTATATGAAGCAGGAGGATCGCTACAACATCGGCTTGACTCAGTTGGAGACCGCTTATGTGTTGCAGTTGGCAGGCGAGGTCGATATGGCGATCAGCATGGTTCGTGACTCGCTGCCCCTGCTCACCGCCAACGACTTAGAACTGGCGCGGGGCCATCGCTTGCTGGCCGATCTGTATCGCTCGAAACGGGAAGTGAAAGATGCGATTCAGCACCTGTCGCTCTCGCTCAACCTGTACCAAAAGCACGGACATTCGGTTGGGATGATGGAAGCGATGAACATCTCCGTCTCGCTGTATCAAGATTGGGAACAATGCCAACAAACCTCTTATGAAGCACTGATTACTGCATAATCATACAGATTCCAAAAAAAAAGCCGAGAAAATTTCTCGGCTTTTTTTAATCCGACTAAAGAAGTGTGGTATACTTAGAACTATACAAAACTTAATAAGGGAGTTGGGGAGATGGATAACTTACAAGTGAACTTCCAACCTGTCAGCCATGCTAAACCGTCGCTGGCGAAGATCCTAAAACGCGTGTTCTTTATTATCTTAGGGGCTTCGCTGGTGTCGGTTGGCTTGGAAATCTTTTTGGTGCCCAATCGGATCATCGACGGCGGTATTGTCGGTCTTTCGATCATTGCGTCACACCTGTCAGGTCTCAGCATCGGTCTGTTTTTGTTGGTCTTAAACTTACCATTTTTGATCATCGGGTATAAACAGATCGGGAAAACGTTCGCTCTTTCAACTTTGCTTGGTGTTCTTGTCATGTCGATCGGCACGTCGCTTCTGCATAATGTGAGTGAGCTGACGACCGACCCGCTGTTGGCATCCGTGTTTGGCGGGATTATCCTCGGGATTGGCGTGGGGATGGTCATCCGCTATGGCGGGTCGCTGGACGGCACGGAGATTGTGGCGATCTTGTTTAACAAAAAGACGCCATTTTCTGTCGGTGAGATCGTCATGTTCATGAACTTCTTCATCCTGGCCAGTGCTGGTTTTGTGTTTGGTTGGGATCATGCGATGTACTCGCTGATCGCCTACTACATTGCCTTTAAGATGATCGACCTGACGATCGAAGGGTTCCAAGAGTCCAAGTCGGTCTGGATCATCTCCGACCGTCACCGTGAGATCGGCAATGTGCTGCAAGCTCGTCTGGGCCGTGGTGTCACCTATCTCAACGGTGAAGGCGGTTACACGGGGGATGATAAAAAAGTCATCTTCTGTGTCGTGACACGTCTTGAGGAAGCGAAATTAAAGCTGATCGTTGAAGAAATCGACGACCAAGCGTTCCTCGCCATCGGTTCCATCGCCGAAGTCCGCGGCGGTCGTTTCAAAAAGAAAGACATCCACTAGGAGGTTCTGCTTTGAGAAAGACCTGCCGCAACTGCAAAGGGAGGGGCAAAATCACCAGTCCGATGCCCCTTCCCATGCAAGTCATCTGCACCCGCTGCAACGGCACGGGCATTGTATCCCTGCCCGAACATGTTGAGCGCAAAATCATCGCCCGCAGAAAAAAGCGCCCAGAGGATAAGCAGTAAGCGCGGTGCGCTCGTCACCAAGCTGTCGTCAAATCCTGCACGCGCTTTGATCTATGGCTTGCGCATTGCATCCGGCTTTGCTTCAGAAAAATGGCACGCTGTCAAAGTGACAGCGTGCCTTTTGTTTATGAAATTACAGGCCCGCGCCTTGGCGCAGAATGTCTACTTTATCGGTGCGCTCCCAAGGGAGGTCGATGTCGGTGCGGCCAAAGTGACCGTACGCTGCGGTTTGACGGTAGATCGGACGACGCAGGTCGAGCTCGCGGATGATACCCGCCGGACGCAGGTCAAAGTTCGCTTCAATCAGTTCGACGATCTTCTCATCTGCAACTTTACCAGTGCCAAACGTATCCACCATGACGGAAACAGGGCGTGCAACCCCGATCGCGTACGCCAGTTGCACTTCGCATTTGTCTGCCAGACCCGCTGCGACGATGTTCTTCGCCACGTAACGAGCTGCATATGCTGCGGAGCGGTCCACTTTCGTCGGATCTTTGCCGGAGAACGCGCCGCCGCCATGGCGAGCGTAACCACCGTATGTATCGACGATGATCTTGCGGCCGGTCAGACCAGCGTCACCTTGCGGGCCGCCGATGACGAAACGGCCAGTCGGGTTGATGAAATACTTGGTCGATTCGTGCGCCAGGTCGGTCGGCAGAACCGGAAGGATCACATGCTCATGCAGATCATTCTTGATCTGCTCAAGCGTAATCTCTTCAGCATGTTGCGTCGAAATGACGATCGTGTCGATGCGTACCGGCTTGTCGCCTTCGTACTCCACCGTCACCTGAGTTTTGCCATCCGGGCGCAGATACGGCAGAGTGCCATTCTTGCGAACTTCCGTCAGGCGACGCGACAGTTTGTGCGCCAGCGAGATCGGCAGCGGCATCAGCTCTTCGGTCTCGTTTACAGCGAAGCCGAACATCAGACCTTGGTCGCCTGCGCCGATCGCTTCGATCTCCGCATCGGTCATTTGACCTTCGCGCGCTTCCAGCGCTTGGTCAACGCCAGCCGCGATGTCTGCAGACTGCTCGTCGATCGAGGTCAGAACTGCACAAGTTTCCGCATCGAAGCCGTACTTCGCACGGGTGTAGCCGATCTCACGGATCGTCTCACGAACGATTTTCGGAATGTCCACATAGGTGGACGTGGTGATCTCGCCCGCTACGAGCACGAGACCGGTGGTGACAGACGTTTCACATGCTACGCGTGCATTCGGATCTTTCGCGAAGATCGCATCAAGCACGGAGTCGGAGATCTGGTCGCAGATCTTATCCGGATGGCCCTCGGTGACAGACTCCGAGGTAAACAGGTAACGCTTTGCCATTTTTCTGTACCTCCCCATTATGTATTCGGGACACCAAGCATTGGATGCTCTGGTATCTCGTAGGATATTTATTGGGACAATGAAACAAGTTACTTCTTACAATGAAACAAGTTACTTCTTACTGTATTTCATAGTATGAAGCACATCTTACTGTATTTCATAGTATGTGTCAATGACTTCCGAATATACCACAAAGATTTCATTCCGATTAAACCGCCTAGAATTCAATGAATTAGCTCCGGATCACTCCGGAGCTTTCATTTAAGGAACTATTTTATTGAAAATCCTTAACTTTCGTTGTGGTTCGCGCCCGGTTCTTGCCCCGCCATCATCGCTTGCGAGTATGCGACCATCTTGCGAACCATATGACCGCCGACCGCCCCGGCGTCTCGGGTTGTGATGTTGCCCCAATAGTCTTCGCTGCCTTGGTACACCGGCAGACCCATTTCGGCCGCGATCTCGTACTTCATGTCATCGAGCGCTTGGTGAGCTTGCGGAATCAGTTGCCTTTTGTTTCTGCGTCCACTGCCAAGTGCCATTGGAACATGCACCTCCAAGGAAGAGTTGAGCGAATCTAGCATTTCGCCCGGTACGTCTATTTTGTACCCTTCCTTGCTTGCCTACCCTATCAAAAGGTTGTCACCGCTTCTAGTTTTTCATCTGTGAGACAATCTCTCTCAACTTCTCCGGATCTGCCTTCCAATAGGAGATTCCATACACTTCGAGAAACGTGCCCGGCACCGTATGTGTCACAAAACTTGCCTCTTCTCCTTGCAGCGTCGTCGCCAGTCGCCCCATCTCGGAGATCGACATATCGGTGCGCATCGATGCGCTCATCTTGCGCAGGGAGTTCATCCAGTCCACCACGCTCGTGCTCTGAATTTTGCTCAGATACGCTTCCACAAATCGCTGTTGGCGTTCCACGCGGGCGATGTCACCCATCTGCTCATGACGGAAACGCACCGCTGTCAGCGCCTGTTTGCCGTTCAACACCTGCTTGCCCGGCTGTAGCTGGACGGTGCCTTCCGGATCGAACAGTGGTTTGTCCACTTCAAACTCCACGCCCCCGACCGCATCGATCGCCTGTGCAAAGCCTTTAAAGTCGATCATCACATAGCGGTCGATCCCAAGTCCGGTCAACTCCTTCACCGTCTGCTTCAGGCGGTCCATCCCGCCGACCGCGTAGGCGGCGTTGATCTTCTCCATCCCCGTCGGCAGCTGCACCCGCGTGTCGCGCGGAATGGAGAGCAAAGTCGCCTGCTTCTGCGTCGGATCGAGATGCGCCACGATCAGCGTGTCGGTGTTCATGCCGAGCTTCCGCAATTCTTCCGTTGAATCGGGATCGCGGTCCACGCCGATCAAGAGCACGTTGACCGGACCGTCTTCGGGCAACGGAGTCGTTGCGTTAGCCCGTTCGACCACTTTGCGCTCTAAAAAGAAACCATACCCAGCGAGCCCAGTCAGGCTCATCACGACCAAAAACGCCGTCAAGATCAGCAAGAAGCGTCCGATGCGCAGCTTCTTTTTCGGCTTTGGCTGTTCCTTTACTTGTTTGCTGTAGGATTTGCCTTGATAGGCCATGCTACACAACCCCTTTGACCCTTTGCACTTTCTGACAAAACAGGCACTGCGAACGTCTCACAGTGCCTCGGTCTGCTTTATTGAATGGTGTATGTACCGCGCACCATGATGTACGGATCGTTCGCCACCGCTTTGATTCCACGCCCGTCAGCGCGCGGAACGAGAATCAGGTGATTGGCCGGCACTTGTGCACCTTCCGCCAAGTCTGCACTGTTGGAAACGTCAGACAGACCGCCCGAAGATGAAGCGATCGCCGTCACACTTCCCGAACGAACGATGATCTCGGTGCCTTCGCCGCCTTTCAGCGTCTGGCCCGTCTTCAATTGAATGACCTTAAACGTATCGACCCCTGAGATCGGAGTCGTGCTGCCACCCGGATTTCCACCTGGGGTGCCGCCGCCTGGGTTGCCACCTCCGGAACCAAGGCTTGCGATCTTCGAATCGACATAGCTTTTCGTGACGATCGGGTCCTCTGCAGAACCGGGTGTTGAGCCGGAATCAGCCTTGCCGATCTGACCGATCATCACCCCAACTGCGAGCGTCAGAGCCATGGTGCCAAAAAAGGCGATGCGTCTTTTCATCTTTGCGAGTCCTCCATCCACTACTCAATCTTTAGCGACTCACTTCGACAAAAAACATACCTTTTCCTGCCATACCATAGTCCCATTTCTAGCGATTTCCGCGCTTTTTATCGGTCAAAACGGTGATCACAAACTTCGGCAAAACCAACTGTCTCCGCCAACGGCTCGGTTGCGACAACAGTCGATACAGCCACTCCAAGCGCATGTTTTGCCACAGTTTCGGCGCCCGCTTGACCGTCCCTGCAAAAATGTCGATCACCCCGCCGATGCCGATCTGCACCGACGCGCCGAGTTCCTGTTTGTGTTGTGAGATGAACAATTCCTGCCTCGGCATGCCAAGCCCTACGAGCAACAAGGACGGGCCGAACGCTTGCACACTGCGGAGCACGTCGGCCATTTCCTCCGCTTGAAAATAGCCATCGCGTCCGGCGACGCGCAGCCCCTTGTATTTGCTTTGCAAATTGGCCACCGCCAGTCGGTTCGACTCGGGAGCCGCACCCAGCAAAAAGACGCCCAAGCCGTGTGCAGCCGCATGTTCGATCAGGGCTTCAGACAGCTCGGCGCCAGTGACGCGGTCTTTGAGCTTCGTTCCGTAATACTGCGACGCCCAGACTGCGCCGATGCCGTCTGGGGTCACCATGTCCGCCTCGTGCAACAGGCGCATCACCGTCTCATTTTCCTGCGCGATCATGACGATCTCCGGATTGGCTGTGATGATATGACGTGGCGATTCCCCGTTATTCATCGCCGTCTTTAATACGGCGGTAGTCTCTTCAAATGAGAGTGTAGAAAAAGGTACTCCTAAAATGTTGACCATTTATGCATTCCCTCGCCTCAGTTGTTCCAAAACGCTGCGCAAGCGCCGCCGCTCTTGGTCGGTTACAAAAAAGTACCAGAGATGATCGCTGTCCGAGATGCGATTGACCCCTTCGATCTTCAGCGTTTGGATCTGTTCCGGTTTGTTGTAGGCATAGGACATCACCAGGCGCACCCACTCGCGGGGCGGAACGTCCGTCTTCACATGTTCGCCTGCGATCTCTGCCAGTTTGAACATGCGGCCCCAGTTGTCCGGTTTGCCACCTTGTTGAATCATAGCACGAATCACCTGTTGCTGTCTGCGCATCCGTCCGGTATCAGCTTCCACATCATGGCGAAAGCGGGCGTAGTCGAGCGCCAGTTTGCCAGTGGCCAGCTTTTGCCCCGCTTGCAGATGGATCGAAGTGCCGTCGGACGGGTCGTCATAGTCCATCGCTTTCTCCGCCTTCAACTCAAGTCCACCGATCTGATCGACCACTTTGCGGAAGCCGTCAAAATCGACGAGCACCGTATGATCGACAGGCACACCTAGAAAATTCTGCACGGTGCGCTTTAACAGGGGCACCCCGCCGTAGCTCATCGCGTGATTGATCTTCGTGTAGCCATGCCCCTCGACCTGCACATGCGTATCTCGCGGGATCGAAAGCATGTGCACATCGCCGCCCAGTTCGGGTACGGTCACCAGCATGATCGTATCGGCGCGCGCTCGGTCACCTTTGCGCCGCGAATCGACGCCCAGCAGCAAGAAGGTCTCCACTTTTTTCGATTGCTTGTTCGGAAGCTCTTGCAGTCGGGCTGGCAGGAGGTTTGGAAAAAGGGACTTCTGCTCCACCCGTTTGTTTGCGGGCTTCTGCGTTTCTTCTATAGAAGCAGTTTGCGGTCTGGTGTCCGCTTTGCCTTGTAGGTAGTGCAGATAGCTCTGGGAACTGGCATCAAGTGGCGCTTCGTTCGCCGCTCTTGTGTTCTCCTTGGGTGCGGGATCGTATATTTGCACAGCGGCGCGGTAAAACTTGTAGAGTCCGCCCAGCGCGACGATACATACGAGCGAGAGAACGACCCAGCTGGCCACCCAGAAACGTTTCCGATTCGGACTCATTTTGTTCATCGCTGTCACGGCCCCTTTTATTTGGTCTCCATGACTAGGATGTTACAAAATGCGACCGTCTAGCCGTTGCAGGATTTGCCAGAGGTGCTTTCCAACGAGATAGCAAGCTGTTATACTAGTTCTGTATTTTCAGGCGTGCAAGATCTCGATTTTGCAGCACGTTTTAATAGTTAGGAAGTGAAAGCTATGTCTCGCATTCTGGTATCCGGTTACTACGGATTTGACAATTTAGGGGACGATACCGTCTTGTACGGGATCATGTCCAGCATCCGCAAACGACAGCCTGACGCGGAGATCATCGTGCTCTCCAATCAGCCCGACCGCACCGAGGCGCTTTTTGGCATCAAAGCGGTAAACCGTTGGAACTTCGCTGTCATCATCCGTGAGTTGCTGAAGTGCGACATGCTGGTCATGGGCGGCGGAAGTCTGTTGCAGGACGTCACCGGCGGTCGCAGTATTCTCTACTACTTAGGGATTTGTAAACTTGCGCAGTTCCTCGGCAAACCGATCGTCTTCTATGGACAAGGGATCGGGCCGATCACCAAGCCTTTTTCTGAAAATTTAATTCGCCGCGTGGTCAACAACGTCAACCTGATCACTGTGCGCGACGAAAAGTCCCGCCAAGATTTGCTGCAATATGGCGTGACCAAACCGGAAATCTATGTGACGGCCGACCCGGCCTTTGCGATCGACCCCGAGCTTTTTTCAAAAGATGCGGGCGCGAAGATGCTAAAGGAATTCGGAGTCAAAACACGCTATTTGGGCGGCATCAAAAAGGTGGCGGGGATCGCCATCCGCAACTGGCCGTCGAATGATACGTATTATCAAGTGTTGGCAGAAAATGCGGACAGCTTGGTTCGTGACGGCTGGCAGGTCGTGTTCATCCCGATGCAGTATCCTTCGGATGTCGGTGCCTCGCAGCGCGTGCTCTCTTATATGAAAGAACGTGCGGTGTTGCTCAACCGCCAGTTTTCCTTCCGCGACATCGCCAACGTCATCGCCAACACCGACCTGATCATCGGGATGCGTTTGCACTCGCTGATTCTGGCCGCCCATTGCGGCGTGCCGTTCGTATCGCTTTCCTATGACCCCAAGATCGACCGCTTTGTACAGCGGGTCGGCTACGACTATGAGATCGACTCGGTGAGCAGCGTCACCTATGACAGCTTGCGCGCTCGCATCTTGGACTGTATCGAGAACATGGAACATTACCAAGTGATGATGCAACCGCATGTCGAAACGCTTCGCCAAGAGGCAGAAACTAGCGGCGAACTGGCGGTCGGGTTGCTTGACAAGCGGAAGAATCAACCGCTAAAAATCTAGTTGTTAATTTCGTTGGAAAGTTCTAAAATAAAAGCATATCTCATTTATTGAAAGGACGATTAATGCGTATGCGAGTCCACTTAGAGGAAATTGAGCGTTGTCGGCAGCAATTGGAAGACGTTGTGTCGAGACACCAAGGGAATCTACTTCATCCAATCGTCCTCCAAGCCAGCCAGCAACTAGACAAGTACATCGTCAAGTACCAGCATTTCAAACGTTCGGTCCTGACACAAAAAGACCATTCGTTCAGCCATCAATAGACGACCTCCGAGGCCATCGGAGGTTTTTTCTTTACGCAACAGGATGCGCGTAGTCAGTGTGAAATAGAATCACCCTTTTCCAAGTAGCCAGCGCATAGCAAAAGGAGCCCGTTCCTCAGGCTCCTTCTTGTTAGGTCATATAAGTTTTCCGTTTCACAAAGAAGATCGCGATCCCGATCAACACCCCGAGCCACAACGTAACGAGGCGAATCAGCAGCGTGATCGAAACGGCGGTGCCTTTGACGAGGCCAAAGTACATGAACATCCCGGTCATGCTGCCTTCCGCGATGCCCAGTCCACCTGGCAACATCGACAAAGCGCCAGCCACCGTGCCCAGCGAAAAGATGAAGACCACATGGGTCAGCGTCAGCCCCAAGTCGAGATTGACGATCAGCACATAGAGCGAGATGCACTCCATGAACCAGGCGATCACCGAGAGCAGTGTCGAAAACAGCAACGGTTTCCAGCGCAACAGCTCATAGGTGCTTTCATACAGCGTCAGCATGCTGCCTTTGTGCTTCGTCAAGACGGGAATCATCGCCAGCCACTCGATCACTTGAAGCGAGATCCGCTTCGACTGCAAGACCAGCGTGACGGCCAAAAGCCCCCCTAGCACGATGAAAAAGGCCAGCTTGCCAAAAGCAAACAGCGAAATCCCGACCCCGACCAGACAGAGCATGGCAAACAGGTCGGTCAAGCGGTCGGCAAACACCGCCGGTGCCGACCGGGCCATCTCCACCCCTGCCGTGTTCTTCAACAGGTACGATTTCAACAGCTCGCCCAACTTCCCCGGCGTGATCGACATCGAGAGGCCGATGAAGTGGATGTTCAGCGAATCTTTCCACGCCACCTCGATCTTCAGCACTTTTAAGAAGAACTGCCATTTGAAAAATCGTATAAAATAGGAAGCCAGCGTGGTCATGATGGCCAGCACATAGGTGTACCACGAGATCGAAAAGATGACATCTTTCACCTCGCGCACATCGCCCCAGAGGAAAAAGAGCACCGTGACGACCACCCCAACCATGATGCCGGTGATGATCCGCGATATCAGCTTCTGCCCTTTCCCCGCGATCAATTCCTGACGTGAAACTTTCATCTGCCCGCCACCCTACAGGCTCAGGCGCTTAAAGATGCGCTCCGGAACACTTTTGATAATCAGCATGATATAGCGCCAGAAAAAGGGCGTATAGGCGACATCCACACGTTTTTGGATCATCTTGTCGATCGCCTTCGCCACCTGTTCGGGCTTCGCGACCAAAAACATGCCAGACTGCCCGAATGTCATTTTGGTGTCCACAAAGCCCGGTTTGACGGTCAGCACATGTACGCCCGATTTGCTCAGGCGGTTGCGCAACCCTTGGAGATACAGCGAGAGGCCACCTTTGGCCGAACCGTACATGAAGTTGCTCTGACGTCCGCGGTCGCCAGCCACCGAAGAGAGCACACAGAGAAACCCGTCCTTTTTCGATTCAAAATAATTGGCGGCGATGTTCAGCACCGACACGGCCGACAGATAGTTGGTCTCGATCACCCGCCGCGCTTCAGCAAATTCATTTTCGGCGCGTCGCTGGTCACCGAGATAGCCGTACGCCAGCACGATGCCGTCGATTTCACCCGCCGTTTCCAGACAGTTGGTGAAAAAGTCGGCATGGCCGTCATAGTCGAGTGCGTCAAACGGATGCACCGTCACTTTGACGCCGTGTCGGATGTGGATGTCTTGCGCGATCCGCTTCATTTCCTCCACATCGCGCCCGGCGAGCAGCAGGTTGTGCTTTTTTCCGGCAAACTGATAGGCCAGCGCTTTGGCGATGCCCGAAGTGGCACCTAAGATCAGTACGTTTTTCATCGCGATTCCTCCACAATCCCCAGTCTCCGCGCCTGCGAGGACGAGAACACGTTGTTCGGATCGACTGCCGCTTTCACCGCTTGAAACTTGGCAAGATCGGGGTACATGTTGGCGAACGTTGCGGGCGACGCTTCCGAGTCTTTCGCCAAATAGATGCGGCCCCCATGCGCGGCCACCAGCTCGTCTAACTCGCGCAGGAACGGGAACAGCCCGTCATCGTGCAACGGAATGTCGAGCGCCAGCGTGTAGCCTTTGAACGGGAAAGAAAGCAGTCCACCGTTCTGCTCACCGGAGCTTTTCAGCACGGCGAGGAAGGAGGAGCGTCCCGATTGGCTCAGCCGCTTCAACATCTCGGTCAGCCCTTGACGGCTCGTCTCCGGCGGAAACACCGCTTGGTACTGGACAAATCCTTTTTTCCCATACGCACGATTCCAGTTGTGAACGCTGTCGAGCGGGTAGAAGAAGGAGTCATAATCGACAATTTTACTCTTTTCGTTTTGATGAATGTTGTAATAAGCGAAGTTGAACGCTCGAATCGACCAGCGATTCAGCACAAACGACGGGAAGTTGAACGGCACGTTGAACTTCGGCTTGTTTTTGATCCGCAACGGGTCGCCGCCCGTTTTCACTTTCGAAGCCGGGGCGTGGTTGCCGAGCATCAACACCGAGCGGCCCAAGTTGTCGCCTTTGGAGAGGCAGTCGATCCACGCCACCGAATACTGGTACTTTTCGTTAGTTTGTGCGAACAGCTCAAACGCGTGATCCAGGTTCTTCGCCTTGAGATAATCGACTTCCAAATAGGCCGACTCCACTGGAATCAACCGAAAACGCGCGGTCAGGATCACTCCGGTCAAACCGACGCCACCGATGGTGGCATAAAACAGGTCGCTCTGTTCCTCCCGCGAGCAGTGCACGATCTCCCCTGACGCGAGCAGCAGCTTGAAATCGAGCACATGCTGGGAGAAGGTCCCGTCCACATGGTGGTTCTTGCCGTGCACGTCATTGGCGATCGCGCCGCCGACCGTGACAAATTTGGTGCCCGGCGTGACGGGCAAAAACCAGCCGCGGGGCAGAAAATGCTCGATGATCTCTTCGAATGACACCCCGGCTTCGCACTCCAAAATGCCCGTCTGCTCGTCAAAATGCACAAAGCGGGCGAACTCTGTGTGCAGCAGAACGCCCGACCCGTGATTGAGCGCGGTGTCGCCGTAGGAACGACCGAGCCCGCGCGAAATATAATGGGGCTGGGCACCCGATGCGATCAACTCCGTAATGTCCCGCACGCGATCTGGTCGGTACACGTTACAGACCTCGGCCGGGTAGTTGCCCCATCCGGCGATGAGGCTTTCTTTATGCTTGATCATCGTTTTGTCCCCCAAGGATTACTCAAAATAGTTCAGAATCACGACCACAGCCAGTCCGTAGAGCAGAACGGTGATCAAGATATGCTTGTCCTGAAACAGGTCACGCTCAGGTTTGCCGCCTTTCTCCTCCATCAAGATCAGGTAGAGGTAGCGGAAGATCCCGTAGATGACGAGCGGAATGGTCCACATCAAATGGATCGTGTGCCCCGATGTGAACGTGTACAGTGCATAGCTCATGATCGTCGCCGTGATGACGATGGAGTTCAGTTGATTGAGCAGCTCCGGCGAGTAGCTTTCCAGCACTTTGCGGTGCGACCCTTTGTTGTTTTGGAGCAGATACAGTTCATGACGGCGCTTGGAGATCGCCAGAAACAAGGCGAGCAACATCGTACAGAGCAGAAACCACGGCGTAAACGGTACGTCGATCACCAACGCCCCGCCGATCGCCCGAAAGACAAAGCCTGACGCGATGATCATCACATCGATGATCACCACATGTTTCAATCGAAAGGAATAGGCCACATTGATCGCAAAATACACGATCAACAACACGCCAAACAAGGGCTCGAGATACAGCCCCACCGCGATCGCAGCGAGGAGTAACACAAACCCGAACGATAAGGCCAGATAGGGGTTGAGCGCCCCGGACGCCATCGGCCGATCGCGTTTTTCCGGGTGCTGGCGGTCCGCTTCGCGGTCCACAAAATCATTGAGGATATAAACGCACCCCGACACAAAGCAGAACAGGAGAAACCCGGCTACTGAGCGGATCAACAGATCGACATTGGCAACCTGAAACGAAAAGATCAGGGCTGCAAAAACGAGTAAATTTTTCGTCCACTGTTTCGGACGGAGCTGTTGAAACAGCAAAAACAACACGTTCGCCTCAGCTCGTACAGCTTCTTGCTTCAACACTTGCCACCTCCAAGATGAACAGACAGGTTGTTCGCGGCTAGTCGGTCAGTCGTTTCACACCGCTTCGAATCGTACCTAGGGCCATGACAGCGCAGAATGCCATCAGGAACAACACCGGAAAATTATAGCGTGCCTGCCCTTCAAACACAAAGTAGATCAGGGTGAAATAGAGCACGTTGACGGTAGGCAAGACCAGTCCATCCGCCAGTTTTCGCTCGCGGGCGAACAGCGACCTGACCACCGGAATGGTCGCGATCAGCACGAACAGAAACGCCAGCGTATTCATCCCATTCAGCCATGCATCCGAGACGGCCCGGAACACTTTCAGATCGCGCTCCAATTGAATCGTCCAGAACGGTTGCTCCGGATAGAGCTCGTTCATCGCCCAACTGCCGATATCCCACGCGCCGTTGAAAAAGGTTGCCTGCACGCGCAGGGCCCCAAGTTTGGCAAACTCCAACGGATGCGCCAAAATCCAGCTCTTGCCTTCCGCTTTCAACAGTGGATCGAGCTCATAGGCCACTTTCTCACTGCGCGCCCCATGCTCTAAGATCGCATCGATCTTGGCCCGCAGTTCGGGTGAGGCTGCCGCATCGGTCAGCGGCATCCAGCCACCATTCACATTGTTGTCGTTATTATTCAGGTATAGTACGTACCCCGAGTTATAGGAAACCGGAATGAACGCTTCATACTTCACATAGTTGCGATAGGTCCACGGAGCGACGGTCGCCGCCATCACCAGCGTGACCGAGACGAGCAGGATTAGCGTCTGCCTGAGATTTTTTTCACGAAGATAGTGCACCGCAGCCACTACGACCGGATAGACGAGAAAGACCGGCTTGGTCAGCGCCGCTAGCCCAATGAAGATGCCGAGCAACGGGTAGCGCACCCATTTGTTGAACCCATACAGTTGCAAGAAAATCACGGCCGCAAACAGAAACGCCAAAAACACTTCGGCGCCCAGCACATTCACATATGCGATATAGTTCGGCAAAAAGGCGATCAATGCGTAGGCAGCCAACGAAACTTTCCTGCTTTTCGCCAACTTTCGAAAGATTGGATAGACCAAAAGCAGCGTGGCCGTCGATAACAGCAGGTTGAACAGTTTGCCACTCTGCACCGACGTATCCCCGATCAGGCGATAAAATACGCCGAGTGCGGTCGGATAGCCCATCCCTTGGAAAGCGATGGCATCGCCTTGGTAGGTATGTCCATATCCGGTCGCAATGTTGACCGCAATTTCATGATAGGTGGCAAAATCGTAAATCGGAGCGTTTGGTATCTTTAACATCCAGACGATACGCAGCGCGATTGCCACCACGGTGATGAAGAGAAATGAGAAAAACTCATATTTAGGAACCTTACTCCACAAGTTGGCCATATCTCCAGTCCTTTTCTTCCTATTCTACCCAAACGATCTCAGTTCGGCAAAAAAAATCGCCGAGATTGAACTCTCAGGCGATTGTGATATCAGCGATTATTCAAAATTAAAAATGAGAGCAGCATAATGTTACCTCCGCGTCACCCGACACTGTGACAGTCGGAACTTGCCAAATAGGAAGCACCAAATTAGTCAGCGATCGGAGTTGTGATCGACGCGTACTTAATGCTGTCCAAGATAGGTGTGGTAATGGATAGTGCTTCGTGATTAGCCTGCACGTTCACGAAGGACACGCCAAGTGCCAGTACCGCAAGGACGGAAAAGATCACTTTTTTCACAGATAAAGCCCCCTCACCCTTAGTCCTTCCCGCATTGTGGAAGTCATTCTTTGCATATACTCGCTTGCCTTATCTAGCTCTCCACGTGCTTCGTATATGCTTACAATATGAGAATAACATTTTGAGGCCTCGACGTGCAAGCCGTATTTTTCAAAAAGTGCGACAGAACTTAACATATACTCCAATGCGCGTTCAAAATTTTGAAGTTCTTGATACATCACGCCCATCGTCCGATAGATGAACGCGCGCTCACGGTGTTCTTTGCCCAGCAATTCCAAGGCGCGGAAACACCATTTTTCCGCCTCTTGATAATTTTTCTGACGGAAATAAACGGTCCCGATCTCCCCGTAAACGTTGGCGACGAGATCCATTTCGCCCATCGCTTTGAATTCTTCGGCACAGTCTTCGAACTGTGCGATCGCTTCTTCGTAATTTTCCAGCTCGTACTGCAAAATTCCGTAGTTTTTCTTCGCGACGACTTCATCGAAGCGATTGTTGACACTGCGGAACATCGTGATTGCCGTACGGGTGGTTTCCGCAGCCTGCGTGTACTCGTTCATATGGTAATAAGCGGTGGCAAGTGCCGTATAGGTTCTGCCCATCTGCAGAAGATTCGGCGTGCCTTGCAACGCGGTGATCGCTTTTTTGTAGATTTCGATCGCTTCTTGTACCTCCCCAAGGTACGCGAGCGTGGCCGCAAAGTTGTGGTACAGGGAACCGCGCGAACCGTTATCCAACGTTTCGCTTTTCGCCAGCTCCTTCATCGCTTGTTGGAAGTAGTGCTTCGCCATCACATAGTCATGCTGTTCCATCTTGGCACGACCAAGCCAACGCAGGAGTTCAACCGCATGGGAGCGGTCTTTGTCGAGCGCAACTTCCTCCAGCATCGATTCGAGCAGACGGGTGGCATTGTCAAATTGCTTGGCATAGATATAGGCCGATGCCAATTCTTTGCGCACTTCGTTGCGGTCAACAGCCGTCTCATCAGCCAATCCTTCCAGCACCTGGATCGCTTTTTCAAACTGCTTCGCCGAAATCAGCGATTTCGCCAGCTTGTGACGCGTGTCATGTTCAAGCTTATCTTGCATATCCATCAAAAATTGATCGATCGGCACGTCCAACTTGCGGGAAATCCCCTCCAACAGTTTAAAGGACGGATTCGCTTTGTCGCTTTCAATCTGGGAAATCATGCTAGGAGTCACCAGACCCTCCGCCAATTCCGTTTGTGTGATCCCCTTTCGCATACGCCATTCCCGGATCTTTTGCCCCAGTGTCTTATTCATATCCGTTCCTCCCCCAGAAGGTCTATCATTCACGAAGTAGTTTACTTAACGTTAATCTTATACGATGCTTACGATAAATAAAAGTATATAATGCACATTCTGCCCATATTTTCGAAAGGCAAACCAACTTTACGCAAAATCTAATTGCTCTCGCTTCGGTTTGATTAATGAGAATCCATATCCAACCAATAGCGGCAGGATTAAAAATCCAATTCCCGAAGCCACCTGTACCGCTTCCCCCGACAGGAACAAGGGGATGCACATCAAGACCGTATCGAAAATGACGTGAGCAAAAATCACCGTCTCCAGTCCATAGTGGAGGTAGCAATAGCCGATGATCACGCCAAAGATCGTCAGTTCAATGAAGCGCGTATAAATTGGGTAGATCGGATAGAGCGAGTGTCCGAGCGCCCAGATCATCGCCGGCAGCAATGTGGCGACGAAGGAGTATTTGAGATACCGTTTCAAGAACGTGACGCCAAACAGGCGGTAGACGATCTCCTCGGAGATGCCAGCGAACCATGCCATAAGCGGAAACAGCGCGGGAACCCACATGTTAGCTGGCGACATCGACAGGTCGTTCTCGTACCAGACGCCAAAGTAGCGCTCACCGATGAAGTAGAACAAGCCTTGGAATCCCATCCAAGCGAACGCCAGCAGATAACCGCGCTTGGCGGCCAACCGAAGCCGCTCTCCCCACTCTGGGTCTTTTCTCGACAGCCAAAGCGATGGTTTGACCTCCCGCACCAGCATCGCGCCGGTCATCGTCAGCGGGTAATTGCCCGCACCGACCAAAATCGACACGAACACCACCGCGACGATCGCAAACGCACCGACGATCAACACGCCCAAGACGCCGCCTTCTGCCAACCCCTGCGCTTCAATGATCGGCCATTGGTTGATGTTGCTTGCCGCATACAGTACCATCACGAGCAAAGACAGCCACAACGTCGTCCAATGCGGGCGCTTTTGCTGCAACAGAAACAGAAAGACAAACGCGATCACCAGCATTAGGAACGACCCGAGCATGGAGAATCCCGTCAAAATCGAGGCGAACAGCGTCTGCTTGCTCTGCCACTGTTCGAACGCTTCTGGTACCTCATAGTAGGATGTCACCGCCGACACGTTGCCATCCGTGACGTTCACGCTGTAATAGAGGCGAGATTCTCCCACTGCGTACTGGTGGTCCTCCCAAACGAAATGAAAAGAGTTTAGCTCCCAGTCGCCCACTTCTTCCAGCATCAGCTCCTCATCGGTCAGCAGGCTCAGCCGCGTGCGATCGATGCCGAGCTTGCTTAAAGCGCTCTGTGCCAGTTGAAGTGCTTCTGTCTCGCCGATCTCCTTGCCATCATCCGTATCTGGACGAATGTGACGGAACACTTGGCCGCTGACGAGGTCATGGTACGTTTCATAACGTGTGTCGCCCGACGACATCTCGCCCGCATAAAAGGTGACATGCCAGTAGACAGAAGGAGCGGTCGCAGGCGCTTGATTTTCAAATTCGCTGCGCAGGTCTTCCTTGCCGAGATATCCGTCGAGTGAAGGTTCGCTTTCCATCACGGCGTTGATCCGATACCCTTCCAGTTCGATACCAGCCTCCTGCCAGTTCGCCTTGGCCTTTTCGACCACTTCCTCGCGGGAGAGCGCCTTCCACTCTTGGGCCGCGAACAGGTCCTGCCAAGAGAACACGAAATACATCAACAGCCCGAGCAGTCCCAAGCCCCACAGCCAGCGATCCGATCGTTTTTTCGCGCCCACGAAGCCACCTCCTCGATCTATCCTCTTCCCTGCCATCGTACTGACTGGAAAAATTTGCATTACCGATACTTACATCACATTATATTGTACCGCGAGTTCCTCTAACCATAACGTAAGGCAGAACACGACTGCAAAAATTGTTACCGCTTTACGCGGACTTTTCCCCATCTCCCGCAACACATAGGCCGCGAGCAACATCACAAACGGCATCGCGGGCAACTGGTAGCGCGTCTGCACAAAAAAGACGGAGATCGCGCAAAGAAAATAACCCGCACAAAAAACGGGCAACAGCGCCCGTTGATCGCGCCAGACGGCGAGCGCCATGCCGACCAGTCCCAACGCCATCAACATCCATTGGTAGCGAATCTGAAAGTTTTCCGAAAACAGGGCGATGCGATTCCACTCGTAGGTGTTGGACAGCCAGTCTTTTTTGGCCGACAGATGCATTTTCAGGCGCATCCAAGTCAGGTCGGCAAAACGGGCAGGATGTTCAACGATCCACGTCTTCGCCCCCGCTTTCATGATCGCATCCACTTCCGCATCACGCTTGTTGCCTGCCATCGCCGTTTTGTACGCCGCTACGCTGTAGATGTTTTCATTAAAGTAGCCATTGGCATAGTCGTTGTTGCCGATCAACAGGTTGAGCCCTGAGGTCGTATCGACGAGCACAAACTGTTTTTGTTCCAAAGAACTGCGAATCGTCCAAGGCGCGATCACCACCGCCATCAACAGGAGCATCGACAAGAGTTGCCCCCAGAGCGGCCGCGGCAGTTTGATCGTCTTTTGCTGCAACATCAACCAGACGATGCAAAGCAACGGCAAGCTCACGGCGATTGAACGGGTCAAAGCGGCGAGTCCAAACAGCGCCCCGGCCAGCAGAAACCAGCGAATTTTACCGTCCGCTGCGCCACACAGAAATGCATACAGCGCATAGCAGAACAGGGCGAGAAACAGCGATTCGGTCAGCAACACGCCCGCATAACCGATGAATGGCACATACAGCACGCCCAGAAACAGGGCTAGCAGGGCCACCTTGACGTCAAATAAGCGTCGTCCAATCAGATAGATGGCAAACAGCGTCGCCACAGAGAGCAGCGACTGCACGCCGTAGATCATGCGGTATTTGTGCCCGAACAGTTCATACAATCCGGCGAGAAACATCACATAACCCGGTGCGCGATAGGTCGCGCCGTGACGATCCCCGGTGGCAAACGTCCCTTTTTCCGCGAGCAGCATCGCCCGTTGATCATAGTCTGCCATATCGGAAACAGGCGTCACTTCCAAGCCAGACACATAGTCGAGTCTAACCCATAACGAGAAGAGCAGGAGGAGCGCGATGGTGACAGGCAGTAGCGATCTTCGCAACAGGGGAGTCACACCTTCCGTCTACATTTGGGCTAGACTACCACAAACAGGAAATCATTGTAAAACGTATGAATCTTGCGGATAATTATTCATCCACTATTTCCTCGGAAATAAAAAGCGCACCATTTGACAGGTGCGCGTCGAAACGTGATGAGATTAGTCAGCGCGAATCGTAATTGTGCGGTCTGTCGCTTGAATGCCGCCGCCAAGAATCAGATCGAGAGCGCGGCTGGACAGATACGTGACACCATTTTCAACGTGAACTTCTGATGATTGAAGTCGGAGATCTTTGTCGTTCACGGAGACGGTGCCAGTCCGCAGTTGCACACGGACCGTTTGGTTCTCCAGCGAAAATTGAACAGCCGACGCTTCAGGGAGCCATTTGACTTCGGAACCGAACGCTTCCACCACATAGCGCAACGGGAGGAAGTCCTGTCCTTGTTTCGTCAGGAGAGCAGGCACATCGAGCAAGCGAACGCCGTTCAGTTCACCACTGCCTCCGCTGCGTTGCAAGGTCAGCGTTTGCTCACGTTTCGGGAGCAGTTGATTCAGCCCGCCATTGACCATGACGCTCGGGAAGGTCAAGCGGATGTCGGGCGTCAAACCGACTTCTTGGATCGAGCTACCGTCGCCCAGCGCCCACGCATCGACCGATAGTTTGAGCACACCCCCACTTTGCAAGGTGATCGGTTCTTGCATCGTGCCTTTGCCATACGTCTGCGTGCCGATCAATTTGGCCCGGCCATTCTGTTGTAAAGCACCTGCCAGCATCTCCGAAGCGCTGGCCGTGTGTTGATCGACAAGAATGGCCACCGGGATGTCAGTACCCAGTTCATCAGCTTTGATCTCTTGCGTCTCGCCCGACTCATCGTGCAGGACGAGCATCGTGCCGGAGGTCAGAAAGTGATCGGCGATCTCCAGCGCAGACAGCACTGAACCGCCGCCATTGCCGCGCAGATCGAGCAGAATGCCGTTTGGCGAGGTGGCGATCAACTTGTCATACTCGGTAAAAAATTCCCGAGACGTGTTGCCGCCAAACGTCAGAATGCGCAGGTAACCGACCCCATTACCCATATCCTTCGCGGTGACGGTCGGCAACGAGATCTCCTCCCGCTTCACCTTGATCGTCTGCGGCCCTACACTGCCTCGCATGATGGTCAGCACTGTCTCGGTGCCCGCTTTGCCGCGCACCAGGGGGGCCACGCTGTCGATCTGTTTTCCAGTGACCGCTTGACCATCAACGGTGAGAATGCGATCGCCCGCTTGCAATCCCGCCCGCTGTGCCGGTGAGTTATCATACACCTCCGTGATCAAGATCTCTCCCGTTTTGGCGCTGTTTAGCTGCGTGCCGATCCCGGCATATTGGTTGTCCAGCGCCTTGATGAACGCCGCATATTCATCAGGCGTCATATAGGACGAGAAGGGATCTTGCAACACTTCGAGCATCCCTTTGATCGCGCCTTGGAGCACCTTATCGCGATCTGGATGTGTATAGTGACGGTCAACGATGAGTCGGTATAGTTCAAGCAGAGTGTGTTCCTGTGGGTCCACCGTCTCGGCAGCAACTACGCCCGCCTGACCGAACAACAGCGCCAGACTGAGTGTGGAGGAAATCAAAAATGGTTTCCAACGCATGAAAAAACCCCCTTTTCCAACTCTTTCGAGCTAAAAAGGGGGTTTCCTGCTGTCTGTCGCTTACAGACGTTTCATTTTACGCATCACTTTGTCAGCGATGATCGCTGCATCCGCACGATTCAAGAACGAGTGCGGGTCAAAGCGATAGGTCGGCTTGCTCGAGCCGCCCGTCAGCTGGTTCGGGCGCCCGACGATAATGCCTTCCTTCGCGACTGCGGTGATCGAAGTGATCGCGTAGAAGTCTACGGTGTTTGCGTCGGTAAACAGCTTTTGCAGGTTGATCTTTTCTTTGTCGGTGTCTAGGCTGACCTTCAGGTTCATCGCCCGAGCGATCATGACGGCCGCCTGTTCACGGGTCAAGCTCTGGTTGGGCGCAAAGATGCGCGGTCCCATGCCACGGATGATCCCGCGTTTCACAGCGGTCTCAATGTAGCGGAAGTCGTACAGCGCGCCCGGAACTGCAACGTTTGGCACGTCGTCAAACGTTAAGTTGTTCGGGTCGTAGGAGAGCGGAAGGTCGAGCATCTTGACCATCATCGTCGCGAACTCGCCACGCGTGATATTGTCATAGACGCCAAACTCGTTGTTGTTCTTCGGCAGCATCACGCCTTTGGAGAACATCGCTTCGAGCTGGTTGCGGGCGTATCCATGGCCGATGATGTCATTGAAGGAATACGCATCATAGAACACCGCGTAGTAGCCAAAGCCATCAAAGGAAGCGGTGACCGTCTTTTTGCTGACATCGACGATGCCGCCGAGGTTTTTCCACGAGTTGTTGTGGAAGCGCCAGATCGACATCTTCGGTGCCACCACGTCGCGAATGTCGCCTTCATATTTCAAGGTGATCGTGCCGCGCTGCGACGGTTCCATCCATTTGTTCGTGGTGCGGGTGTAGAATTCATAGCCGTTCATGTACGGATGCTGACCGTGAACGGTGGTCCATTGGGTCAGAGCAGACGTATCGAAGTAGCCTGCATCCAACCAGAACAGCTTGGATGCGTAGCCGAAGTGCGACGGAACCGTCAGCAGATTGGCTGCGATGTCCATCGGAGAAATATCGCGAATCTCACCGTTGTCATTGTACTTCTTCAGCGTACGGCCATCGTTGCGGTCCGCGATTCCAAACAGGATGTTCTGCGAGTCGAACAGATCGACGGTGCGCGGATCTTGTCCCGGTGTCGCATTCGACTGGCGGAGCAAGGTGTTTTTCGGCAGGGACAGCGTCAGGTCGCCGTTGAACACTTTTACCGAGCCGCTTTTCGGAACGGTGGTTTTGAACTGACCACCGACCGTGTTGGTAGCCGCATAGTTGACTTCAAACTCGCCTGCCAGTTTTTGTGTACCGCGAACGACGGTGAACTTCACCTTGTTGATGCCCGCTTTCAAGTTGCGCAGCTCATAGTGGAAAATGTCGTTCGCATCTTTCTTCATCGACTCCTTGCCGATCTGCACATCATCTGCGCCTTCCGCTTGGATCGCGATGTCCAAGAAGTTCTGGTTGATCACGCGCTCGTTCGGCAGTTTCGGCGAGAGCACGACGTACGGAGACAGCTCGCGTGTGATTTGCAGGGTCGAGGAAACGCTCGAGCTATCCAGATGCGCCTGAATGGTGATCGATCTCAGGCCGGTGCGCGGCAATTGATGTTTCGGAATACGCAGCATATAGCGACGCTCCAACGGGTCGTGCGAATCGATGCGCAAGAGCATCGGATCATTGCTGACCAAGGTGCCAGTGCCATTGTTCTCTGCGGTTACCAATTGCACGCCATCGACGGTGATGACCACCTGATCGACGTTTTGAACGCTGAACAGGATGTCCGCTTCACGCTCATTGGTGACATATTGCAGGTTGCCCGTGTTCTTGAACTTCAGTTGCTCGTCATCCATCAGCGGAGACAGTGCATCATGCGGCACCGGCTTCACGTTGACGATCGTCGGAACCTTATCGGAGAACAGGTAGATGGTCAGCGTTGTCGTGACCGGAATGCCGTTGGCCACACCCGAAATGGTCAGTTGGTTCGGGCCGTTGACCAGTTTCATATCGTTTGGTACGACAAAGGTGAAGTTCCCTTGCGCATCAATTCCTGCAGCCGACAGGTGATCCTTCAGGGCCACCGAGCGACCGTTGATCTTGACCTGAACGGAATCATGATCCGGACCACCTGCATTGTTGAAGTTGACCAGACGGCCTTTCAAGGTCGTAAATTTCTTCGGATCATCTTCATCCGCCGGGTAGGTGCCGTTGGTGGTGAACACCTTGCTGTTGTAGATGTTGTTCAACTGAATGAAAGGAGCTGGTACATAGTTGACACGAACCTGCTTCGATTCGGTGCCGCCTGCCGATGTGACGGTGACCGTCAAGACCTGCTCACCAGCCGGCATGTTGTTGATCTTAAAGGCTGCCGTACCGTTGGAAGTCAGCTTCGGAGTGTAGTTAAAGACGCTGGGCGAGACATCTACTCCATTCTGAGTGGACTTCAACGTGACGTTGCTGAGATTAAATGGGTTCTCAATCTTCGCTTCCAGCCAGATCGGCAATTCGAAAATGGTTGAGTTCGGAACGAAGAGCGTGCTGGAATCGTACACGACGGTCGAAGCATCGAGATCGCGTACGTTATAGATCTGGTTCAATTCCGAGATGTAAGCGGTATTCGTATTGCGATACGCGAAGCTGATCGGATAGTTGGAAGTCTGTGTGCCGTAGTCGCCGCGCACGCGCAACACATACTTACCGTTTGCCGAAACGTTCAGATCGGTCGTAGAGGTGTACGAGAAGATCGTGTGACCCGGTGTTACGGTGTCACGCGTGACGGTCGTCGCCAACGTGGAGAGAAGCAGGTCCGTGCTTTCGTCGTACAGTTCAAGTGTGAGCGCCGGATTCGACGGGTTGCTAGCGTCCGTTGCATAAACGATCTGACCATTGATGCGACCGGTCAGCGATGAGCCGGCGTTCGGACCAACGGTCGGGTTGCCTTCCAGCGAGACCGGGTTCCCACCACCGTTGACAACTTTCGTCTCATACGCGGTCGGATAACCGTTGAAGTAGACGAGCTGACGGTTGAGCGAATAGGTCATCGTCTCGTTGCTGGCCACGATCGCCAAGTTGTTCAGACCGGGCTGCAACCTCAAGTCGGATACGATAAACGAATTTTCGCCCGCCGCATACGCGATGTTGCCGTTGATCGTCACGCGGTCAGCGTTCGGAGCTTTCAGCAAGATGACAGTCGATGGCGACGTAACGATTTGCGGTACACCCGCTTCTAATTGGTTGCCATTGACCAATTTGATATCATAGAGGACTGGAACATTCGAGAAGTAAACATAGCATTCGCCGGGAACTTGGTTACCGCTCGGGTTGGTCCCGAAGACGGTGATCTTATTCAACCCTTGGAACAGTTCCACGTTGAGAAACTTAAACGTGTTGCCGTTCTCGATGATCGGGTTGACACCCGTTCCCCGTGAGATTTTGACAGATTGTCCATTGATGATCTGCTCGATCTGATAAGTGATCGAGTTCGCCGACACGCCGTTGAACGAACCGACCAGCTGCACCACATTGGTGTTGACCTGCGTCGGATCGGCCGCATTGGTCGAAAAGTTGGTAAAGCGGAAATATTGTGCATCCGCCTGTGCCAACCCAACGGGCAACAGCGTGATGACCATTGCCAGGATCATAAACAAACTGAGCAACTTGTGTTGCAATGGTTTCACCTTTATTCCTCCCTTGCACGATTTTGCATTTGATAACAGTTTTCGACAGTATCCAGAAGACTCCTGCCATTACGATCTAGTTCCTTCTTCCCAATTCTTTTGAAGAAATTTGCGAGAAAGAACTTTCCCCTCTCTCTTTATGTCGGTCGAAATGCAGAATAGTTTATAGTAGATTGCTAGAAATCGAGAAAAATGTTCAACTTTTTT
This sequence comes from Tumebacillus algifaecis, assembly GCF_002243515.1. Classification (NCBI taxonomy): domain Bacteria; kingdom Bacillati; phylum Bacillota; class Bacilli; order Caryophanales; family Alicyclobacillaceae; genus Tumebacillus; species Tumebacillus algifaecis. The sequence goes on along the minus strand of NZ_CP022657.1, from coordinate 418,633 downwards.
GCTTCAACTTCCAGCGCTTTGTGCGGCTCTACAGAAAGGAGGTTAGCGTATGACATACATTCCGAAGACAGACTGGCAGAACCATGAGGTATTGACTGCGCAGGATATGAATCGAATTGAGAGCGCGATTGAATCGACGCAGACGAAGGTCGAAACGCTCAAACAAGACATTTCGGATCGTGAATCTAAGACCAACGAAACGCTGCTCGCTCTACAACTTTGCTTCATCAATCTCGCGATCGCAGTCGAGTCTATCCAAAAATCAAAATTGAACATCGGAGCACCCAACATCTTTGTGGAATCGTTTTTCAACACGGATGACATCGTCCCCCTGAATGACGCGTTGAAGTTCGATGCCCTAAATCAGAAAATGTATCTTATGTAGAAAGCGAGGTAGCGTAAAATGCCAAGAACACTATCGAAAGGAACTGGGCGCGACGGTGTCTTAACGATTAATAATTCCTCTAACTTTAATACTGCCAGATATGCACCATTCAATTTAGTTGTCAGCACAACGGCCACCAGCATCACGCTGAGTGCCCCGCCATCGGGTATTGCGGTAGGAGACGAGATCCTTGCAATGTGCCTGATGGGTACTGTAGAGGCTGGCTGTACAGCTGCCAACTTCGGAAAGTACCAAACGTTTACCGTGACCAGCATTTCAGGAAATACTTTACATCTCGGCGGCGAACCACTTGATACATCGACAAGTGGTGCCGGACGGTATCCCGCCTTGATGATCGTGCAAAAAGTCCCGCACTATACAGACGTGACCATAGAGGCGACCGGCTCTTTGACCACGAATTATCCGGTCTGGGATAATGCGAACGCTAGAATTACGATTTGCGGGGGCGTCATTTTCTTTCGAGCTACCGGTACTGTTAAAATTGACGGGCATATCACCACGCTTGACAGAGGTCCCCAAGGTGCACGACAAAACGTAATTCCCCTGTTAACACCGACTGGATCTACAGGTGCGGGCGGAGCAGGTGGAGGGAACCGCTTTATCGGTGGGTATGGGAGTAATGTGTCGTCTGCCTACGGTCCCTCGATAGCGATCGACTACTATACACGACTGACTCCAGGCGGTCCAGGGAATGGAACCAGCAATGGTGGTGGCTCTGGTGGCGGGATTGTCGTCATTCACGCCGATACGATCACTTTAGGTACTAATGGGCTGATTTACTGTGGCGGAGGCTTAGGCTTTAGCAGTAACAATAGCGGAGGAACAGGTGGCGGTGGCGGCGCAGGCGGAACGATCTGGCTTGAATGCCGAGTAAGTAATCTACGAAATAACGGTTTGGTGGCTTCAGGTGGTGGCGGAGGTGCTTCGATAACTGCAGGGAATCAGCCATCAGGCGGAGAAAGCGGTCAAGTTGCAAAAGGTGGTAATGGCGAGAGCGTCACAAGTTATGCAGGTGGCGCAGGACACGCCGCAGGCGGTGGTGGTGGCGGGGCTTCTTATTCTCCAGCCCGAACAGGCATCAGCGCGACAAGTGGCTCTGGTGCTAATGGAACCAATACATCCCTTTCCGGCGGTGGCGGGGCCGGATACATCCGTGTCAATACGGCTTCAACTACGAAGCCAATCTTTACATTTTCCCCCAGTACGTGGGACTGGGAATCCATAAATCTCGCACCAAGCGTACCTAGCAACCTGAGCCCCTCGGGTACAGACACAACCCCCTCTCTACAGATAACATTGACACCGACTCTCTCTTGGACATTCAACGATCCTGATTCCTCTGCTCCACAAAAAGCCTATCAGGTCATCACCACCCGCAGCAGTGATGGTGCGGTAGTGGACGATAGCGGGAAAGTAATCAGCGTGAGCAGTACGTACACAATTCCATCAGATAAGCTTTCACCGGGCACCGTTTACTACTATTCAGTAAGAGTGTGGGACAACCACGATGCGGCCAGCCCATCAAGTGAAGTGCAATATTTCAAAACTGCAAATGCACCCAGCGCAATCCCAACCTACGGAAACGCTGATTCGACCTTACCGACTGGCGGAAGTCTGACCCCTCGTCTTACATGGAGTTACAGCGACCAAGAAAATCATCCGCAAGCGAAATTCGAGATCAGAATCTTCCGCACAGTGGACAACGTACAGATTCACAGCAGTGATGTGATTCTTTCCGCAAACACGTTCTACGATGTCCCCTCCGATTCTTTGACGCTTGGAAGCACGTACTTCTGGCAAATAAGGGTCACAGACAGCAGTGGAATGAGCAGCGATTTCAGCAACGCCTACTATTTCACAACAAATTCCCCGCCTGAGCCGTTAACAATCGTTTCACCTGTTGACACATACAGGACTTCCAAGCGACCCGCTTTCGAAGCCATGATCGGCATTGATCCAGAGAACGATCACCAACATTTCAGAATCGAGATCGCTGAAGACGCTGCATTTACAAAAGACTTACACGTTCGCTCAACTGAAAGCGGACAGTCAGGTTGGGAGGTTAAAACTGAGTTGGGATTCTTCGCCAAAATGCCCTCTGACGGTGTCGATCAATCCTACACAAACGGTATAGTGCGTTACACCTGTCAGTCCGATCTACAGGAGGGAAAGACGTACTTTTGGCGGATGGCACCGATCGATGCAAGTTCAGGAACGGCGGGAGCATGGACTGCTGCGCGGACGATTCGTTGTGGAAACATCTTAGCCTTCCAGAAGAAAACACCGATTCCCACAACACGGGCAGCATCACGGATCGTTTTTAGCTCATCGTTTCAGCTACCAACTGATGGTGTCATTCCTGCATCTTTGCGAGTTGATGTTTGCAATAACGGACTCGACCCAGCACCGACTTGGGAGGAATGTACACAATCATTTTTGAATCACCAGATGCACACGATTTCAAATCGGGCAAAGACAACGAGCAATTGGGCCGTGAACTATCGTATCACGATCGAAGCAAACGACAGCCTCGAAGCGATTGAATTGAATGCAATTGGGTTCAGTTTTGAGCTAGTATAGCGACTAAAGGGTTTCAAAATGCGAGCTTAGACAGAAGAAGAACCACCTTGCCATTGGGGCAAGGTGGTTCTTCTTCTGTTTCAAGCATCACGTCTATCCTTGAATTTGAATCGTAAAATCGGTCAGGTCCGCATTTGTTTTGTAAACCTGCTCCTGAGCATAGATAAAAGTCCAGTATCGAGTCTCTCCGAATCGAAGGGTCCCAAAGTCTTGAAGTTCAAACACACCACCAGCGACCGGTTCATTCTTGGCATCAAGTAAATACATCGGCACTTCTTGCAACGTGATCTCCTCTTGGACATCCAAACCGTTGCGAATGAAGACCTTTACATAGTACCCGCCTTGATACAGACCAGCTTCCAATGGAAGAAAGTTCAACTCACCAATTTGCAACTTCGGCATCGTCAGCAATTGAGCCCGCAGCGCTTCTTTTTCTTGCTCTGAGAAATGTTCTTCCTGATCCGAGGTAAATGCGATGATCGTTTGCGCCAGCGTACGTCCAACTGTAGGAATCTTGCTCTCATCAACCGGCGTAGCTTCCTGTACCTGCTGGCCTTGCTGCTTATTGAATAGTCGAGAAAGGAAACTCTGTTTGTTCTCCTCCATGCTTTACCTCCTAGCTAGTCATTCACCTTTTCCAAGTATAACACAAAAGAAAAAGGAGCCCGTTTCCAGGGCTCCTTTTTCCCGTACTGTTGTTAAGATAACTTACTTAACAACTACGTTGATGAATGCAGACTTGCCAGACGGCAGGATGATGGTCATCACGAAGGTGTTACCAGCAGCCGCGCCTGTGATCGATGCGTTGTCTTGACCGTTGTTTGTAACGTTCAGACCAGCACCTTTCAGGTTGGAGTAGGTAACCGTTGCGTCATCCAGGTCGAACGCTACGCCATATTGGTCCTTCGCGGTGAAGGTAGCCAGCAGGTTAGCAGTGTTTACATCTGCTGCTGCAACTGCTGCAACGCCGCTAGTGATCGCTACTGCGTTGGTGGAAACGTTCTTGAAGGTAGTAGCAGTCGGAGCAACGTTGGTGATCGTTACTTCCTTCTCAAGGTTCTCACCAGTGGTTACGATAACGACTTTCACTTTACCGGTTACTTCAGATGCATCGCCGAAGGTCACGCCATTTGCGTCCAGTTTGCGGGTAGCAGTGGAGTACGTCAGGCCAGCTTTGGTCGAAGTAGCGGTGAATGCTGTGTTCGGCAGAACAACTTTCGTGCCGTCAGTGAGCTTACCGTATACGTCGAAGCCTACTTGGTAGCCAGCAGCGTTATCGTCGTAGATCTTCGCTACATCGCCGATTTCGTAGGAAGCGATGTCGCTCAGAGCAACAGCTTTCACGTTGAACTCGATCGAGGAGCCAGCAACTTCGGAAGAGTCAGCAGCGTTGCGCAGGGTCAACTTGATCTTCTCGGTGCCTTTCGCAACACCGGTCAGGGTGATCACATCGTCTACCGAAGTGATCAGGTCTGCGTCTGCGTCAACTTTGGTACCAGCGACATCAACAGCGATTTCGTAGTCATCGAAGAAATCTTCGTCGATAGTAACTGCTTTGCCGTATTGGTCAACCACTTGCAGGTTGGCAGCAGTCAGTTTGGACGTAGCGCCAACTGCAACTGCACCTTTCAGGTCAACAACTTTCGAAACTACTGCCGGAGTACGAGCATCAACGACGTCAAAAATGATGGTAGCCGGAGCTTTACCAGAGGTCGGAGCCAAAGTGATAGTTGCTTTGCCTTTGGCGTTAGCCGTGAAGTTCAGTACGGACTTCTTCGCAACGTAGTCGTATGCGAGGGAAATATTACCGTTGGTTGCGTTGAGGCCCAGACCAGCAACTAGACCAGAGTGCGTTTTGAATTCGTTACCGTTCTGATCAAGAACAGAGAACGGAATGGAAACGGTGTCGCCAGCAGCAATCGTTTCGGTCGGAGCGGACAGAGTTACGGTATCAACTGCAGCAGCTTTCACAACAGTCACGTTGAAAGTGAAATCTTTACCGGTGTACTTGTTGATCAGGCGGATCGTGGCGGTGCCAGCGATGTTGTTTGCCGGTCTCACCAGAGTCAGACCCAAGGAGTCTTCGTTCTTGCCAACCTCGGTGGACACAGTCGGAGCCGGGTTAGAGCCGCCAGTGTTTTCAACGGTAGCAACGAGCGGGTTGGAAGAAGTGACGATAAAGTCATTTTCCAGTTGTGCTTTAGTCGCTGTGTTACCGTATTGGTCTTTGCCGCCGAGCGTGATCACAAAGTCGGAGAAGTCGGACGTAGTGGTCAGCTCTTCGTCTTCAGCGTTGTACAGTTCGCCGAAGGTAAGTTCGGAGGTAGTAGCAGCATCGCTAACGGTCAGGGTGCCGGTTACTACTTTGTTCGAAGTGGAATCAACACCAGTCAGAACGACAGTTTGACCTTTGGTGAAATTGTAAGTCAGCTCAACCAAGCCAGCGTTGTCGTCAGCAGCGGTGCCCAAGCCAGTGGTCCAGTTGATGTTCGGAGTGTTGTTGGTCAGGTCTTCACCGTATTGGTTTACAACCTTGTAGGTTACGGTAGCGCCAACGATGATGCCCGCGCCATCCAGCTTAGCTGCAGCTTTGTCGGAACCCAAAGTGATGGAAGCAACCGTTTCGTTTTCAACAGATACAGTGTCAGATACAGCAGACTCTTGTACGCCGGTAACGGAGACGGTGTAGTCGCCTTTAGTCAGCTTGGTGGTCAGTACGAGAACTGCCGATTTCTTGTCTTCGGAGAAGGTTACGGAAGAAACGTTAACTGCAACGGTACCCTTCTTAACTGCGAAATCAGCTTTTGCAGTATCAACCGCTTGGTTGAAGGTAACGGTCAGTTTCTTCGCGCCGGTTGCAGCAACTTCAACGGTTGCAGCTTGCGGAGTGGTGATTTCCAGAGACTTATGCTTGTAGGATACGGTGTAAGCAGTAGCTGCCGCGAGCGGAGCTGTCAGCTTAACGGTAGCCGATTTTTTGTCGTCAGAGAGAGTTACGCTTGCAACTTCAGCAGCAGCGCCAGTTGCTTTCGCCTTTACTGCGAAATCAGCTTTGTCAGCCGCTTCCAGAGCTTTGGAGAAGGTAACTTTCAGGTTGGTGTTGTCGAGGTACTCAACAGCGGTGATGGTGCCAACGGACAGTTCTTCTTTAACTTTCAGGAAGTTAGAAGCAACAACTGCAACTTGTTGGCGCTCAGCGCTTGCTTGCGGGTTGAACTTGTTGCCTTCGCCGCCAGACAAGAGTTTCGCTTCAACTGCGTATGCAACTGCATCTTTCGCCCAAGAAGAGATGGAGGATGCATCTGCGAATTTCAGGTCAGCGCCTTTGCCAGCAACGTCTACGCCCAGAGCGTTTACGAACACAACTGCCATCTGTTCACGGGTCAAGGAGGTGTTAGCACCGAACTTGCCGCCGCCAATACCGGACAGCAGGCCTGCTTTAACAGCAGCTTCTACTGCAACAAAGGAGTAGTGAGTGGTCGGGATGTCAGAGAAAGTTGCGGTAGCCGGCTTGTTGTTCAGGTCCAGGCCCAGAGCTTTCGCCATGATGATTGCGAAGTCTTGACGGTTGATTTTCGCGGACGGGTTGAACTTGCCGTTTTCGCCAACGATGATGCCAGCGTTCGCCAGTTCAAGGATCGCATCCTTCGCGTAGGAACCTTCGATATCAGAAAACGATACGGATGCGGACGCAACCGGTGCTACGATTGCGGATGCAACTGCGGTTGCAGCTACAGCAGCGGTAAGCTTCTTGCTTTTGTTCACAGAGACTTCCTCCTTCTGATTGGCGAGATCTGTATGAACTCAAATTCGAAAACTCTGCAACAGTTCAGAGATTCCGACAGTTTTCATCAAATCTCTCGTGTTGAAAATTGTGTTTACCCTTGAGGTTATATTTGCTCCTATCGATCGAGCAATCGACAGGCTGGCTAGCAAGTTGTGGTTCTGGTGGCGCCAGAACCACTTCCCGGCGAGGCTCTCATGACAGCCTCACGGCGGTTAGGTTTCTCAAGGGCTCGAGCCTATGTCTGTAATATTAGCAAACTACCAAAAGTTTGTCACTACTTGGGAGACATTTTTTGTATTCAAAAATATGTAATTGTTCCTTTTTTGCCACAAAAGTATTCGACAAACTTTTATTTCCATCTTTCGAAGTCAGAGCGAGCCAGACATTGGCTTAAAAGCAAACCCCTACTCAAATTACTCGAGCAGGGGCATGAATATGTGTCCTATTTTGGTGTCTGAAGCAAATCGGTATAAACTTTTGTCGTTTCCTCGACAAGGCGGCGCATCGTGAAGCGGCGGTACACCATCTCCTGCCCCGCCTTGGCCAATTCCAAACGGCGCTCTTTGTTCTTTACCAGTAGACAGATGCTCTCATAGAGCGCCTGCGGGTCGGCCGCTGGCACCAACAGGCCGTCCTCCTCCGAGGTGATCACTTCCGGCGATCCGCCGACAGCGGTGGTCACGACCGGCGCTCCGACTGCCAGCGCTTCGAGGATCGACAGCGACAAGCCTTCAGATAAGGAAGGCAGGCAGAACACGTCAAGCTGTGGAAGCAGATCGGGAATGTCTTTGCGAAATCCTAAGAACCGCACATAGGAATCAACACCGAGCGCCTTCGCTTCCGCTTGCAGTTCGTCATGAAGATCGCCATCACCGAACCACGGGAAGACGACATCCTGCCGTTCCTGAACGATTTTCTGGATCGCCTTCAACAAGTACGTGTGACCTTTCACGGGATGAAGCCGCGCCACCGTGCCGACGATGGTCACGTCTTCGCCCACGCCGATCAAATCGCGAAGCGATGTCACCGGGACATGCACGCTTGGCTCCAGCGGCAGTTCGATCGCATTGTGGATGACGCTCATCTTCTTTTCGGGCAGCCCGATCTGCAAGAAATCATCTTTCATCGCGTGCGAGACGAGAATGAAATGATCGACATAAGGCCAGGTGATTTTCTCGAACGTCCCGAACAGCGTGCGCTTCCACGCGGCCGGATAGTCGAGCGCCAAGTTGCTGTGCACCGTGGTGACCGACTTGGCCGGGTAGCCTTCCGACTTGTTCGCCAAGCGCCCGATCATGTTCGCCCGCACCCCATGCGTGTGAATCACATGTGGTCGCCAATCGCGAATCAGATCACGCAGCGGGTTCAAGCCGCCCATCGATTTGGTATCGCTCTGCAAAACGGTGGTCGGAATCCCCAATTCCCGCACGCGCTTGGCAAATTCGCCTTCATAAAACGCGGCCACCTGCGGGTGAAATCCATGCGTATCCAGATCGTTGACCAGTCCGAGCAGATGCTGTTCCGCTCCCCCAAACTCGCCGCCCCCGATCAGATAGAGGACGCGAATCGGCCTCTCCATTATGCATCCCCGCCTGTCGTTTATGCTTTCGCCTTCTGGCTTTGAATGCGGATGCTCACATAGAGCAATGCCACCAGCGTCCAGAAGTGCGTGATTACGTTGAGGTCTTCAAAAATCGCCGCTGTAACGTTCTCCACCAGCATACCAAAAAGGGCGGCGACAATACCAGCGTTCAGCGCAAAGAGAAACGTATCGCGCTGTTTGGAACCAAAGACCGACTTGATACCGTTGATCACCGGCGTGAACACCATCGCCACATAGGTCAGCGTGCCGACGATCCCTGTCTCCGCCAGCAGTTTGAAATACTGGTTGTCGATCCACGTGGCACCGGGCACACCATGACGGGTCGCCACCGAGTCGCCCACCGTGCCAATTCCGGTACCAAAGACCGGATACTCTTTAAAGATCGTCAGCGCCCGCGCCCAGAACTCGACGCGTCCGCCTTCTGATGCTTTGTTCCAGTATTCAGGCGTAAAGGCCAGTGTCAGTCGAGCGACGACGCTCTCTGCGACAATCGGTGCTGCGATCAGCCCCGCGACGCCTACGACGGCCAGCCATTTGTTGCGCGTGATGATCGTGTAGACGACCATCCCGGCCAGAAAACCGAGCCATGCGCCGCGCGAGTAAGTCAACACGAGGCAGCCCAGCATGAGCAGTGTGGCCGAGCCATACAATATGCGGTGTGTCCAATTTTTCGCCCACAGGGTAAGGGCGAGCGCGATCGGGGTGATCAGCACCATGAAGCCGCCGAGGGCGTTCGGGTTGCCGATCGAGGAGAAGACGCGGATCTTGATCCCTTTTTCGACTTCCGAATAGGTCCAAGCGGGCGGTGTTTCCCACCCGGCCAACTTTTGATAGATCCCAAACGCCGCGACCAGCGTAGCGGCGACGATCATCCCGTGCACCATGTCTTTGATCGTGTCTTCATCATCGATCAGGGCATTGAGCACGAGGAAGTATAAACTCGCTTCGAGCAGCGTCCGCAACCCGTCGATCACGATCGACATGCTCGCCGTCACTTCTACCCAGTGATAGGTCGGAGAAATTTTCAACACCGACGGGTGGATGATCCAGTTGGAGACGGCAGACAACAGCGTCGCCCCAAAGGTGAACAGAATCAGCCAATGCAGGCGGCTCGCCTTCCAATCGATACGCCCTTCTGCCTTCGACTTCAGGTAGAACATGAGGTAGAGCAGGAAGATCAGGCCTTCCTTCCACGCCGGGATCAGCGAACCGAGCAGCGGAAGGTCGCCGAACAGTTCGCGCAACATGTAGTTGATGATCGAGAAGAAGGAGAGAATCAGCAGGAGGTAGTAGGTGATGTCGCGCACGCGCTGTGCACGCAATCCCAGTTGTGCTTGTGTCTGCATTATTTCTTAGCCCCTTTCTTCCCGTTACCCAGATCCGGACGCAGGTCCTTCAGCGCCTTGGCGAACATATAGGCGGTCGCTGACCGGTCAGCCGTGTCGTCCGGCTTGAAATTGCCATCGGTATTACCTTTTGCATATTGGTTGGCCACCAGCGTGCGAATCTGTTTCTCATAGGGGTGGCCGACGATGTCAGGCAGTGCGGAAACGGTCGCTGTGTTCAGCGGAATCTGCAAAGTTTGGACGACCGCATTGGCCAGTTCGCCACGGGTGACCGGCTGATCGGGACGGAAACCGCTCGACACATCGAACGGGATCAGTTGACGCTTCGCCGCTTCGGCCACATCTGCAGCTGCCCAGTGCGCGTTCGGTACATCCGCAAATGGACCGTCGGCAGGCTTAACTAGCGTCTCAGCGTTCACACCGTTGATCTTCAGCATCAGCGAGACCAGTTCGGCGCGAGTGATCGACTTTTCCGGATAAAAGTTCCAGACCGTCTCATCGCGGCCTTTCATAAAGCCTTGGTTATACATGTATTCGATCTCATAGACGGCATAGTGACCGCTGGGGACGTCTTTATAGATCGTCGATCCAAACGGCAATTCATAGAAAAAGACCAGCGTCACAAGATACAGGGCCGCCATCGTTCCGGCAAACCACTTGAACGTCGATTTCCTGCGCATGTTATTCCTCCATCATTCCAAGTCGTTCCATCGCTATTGCAACCATTCAATAATTGTAAGTCTCCTGCTCCCCTGCGTCAATTCACAGCATGTTGACATTCTGTTACGATAAGACAAGAGGCAGTAGGAGAAAGGGGAAATCTGCTTGCTAACATCCTATCGCACCTTGCTCGCGCCGGGCGAGGAGACCATCATCATCAAAAAATCTCGCTTCATCGGCTACGCAATGCCTGTGAACTCTGAGGAAGAAGCGCTCAGCTTCATCCAATCGATTCAAAAAAAGCACTGGGATGCTACACACAACTGCTATGCCTATGTGTTCGGGCCCCACCAAGAGATTCAAAAAGCGAACGATGACGGCGAACCGTCTGGCACGGCCGGCAAGCCGATCTTGGAAGTGATCAAAAAAGAAGATCTCCGCAACGTCGCCGTCGTCGTCACTCGCTATTTTGGGGGCATCATGCTCGGGGCAGGCGGCTTGATCCGCGCCTACTCACAGACGGCAGCGGCCGGACTGCACGCGGCGGGCATCGTCACGCGCAAACTGTTTCAGGAAATCGCGATCAGCATCGACTATTCTTGGCTGGGCAAGGTGGAAAATGAACTCCACGCCGTGGAGAACTTTCATATCGACCGCATCGAATACTTGGAAAAAGTCACCGTCTTTGCACTCGTTCCGGTCGAAGAAGCGGATCACCTGCACAAGTTGATCACCAACGCGACCAATGGACAAGCTGAACTCCTCAACACCGAACAAAAATATGTATTCGAACAGGATGGCAAATTGGTCAAAGCGGAACGGTGAGTCCCAAGCTCATCGTTTCTTTATAAAAAGTTTGCACGATTCGGGCGTTGCGAAGCTGTTGCCGCACAAATTCACCGCTCTGTAAACATTTCACCTTCTGCCCACCGCCAAGCAACAGCGCACTGGTGGTTGTCCTCGCACCGGGCATGACCCGTTCAATCACCTGCGCTGCCACGTAGCCTGTCGTCCCGTCCTTTGCAATCCGTGGCTGGCGCATTTTGACAGGCACCAGCGTCAGCCGTGGTGCAAACGGCAACGGCACGTATAATCTTCTCCCCAGTATGTCCCCATATCGCTCACGAACAGCCGTTAGATCAACGCCAAAATGTCTGGCGATCCCTTTTAACACGACCGGCACCGGCCGCGGATCATTCCACATATCCCCATCCATCGTGACCACTCTCGTCATATCCCCGCCGCCTTCCACATAGACGGGTGCCAACAGTGCCAATTCATGCACATACGATTCGACGGGCACCGACTGCAATTGGTCACAGTCAATTTTCATAACCTCCATATTCACATCCCCTTTCAACCGCCATTTACCTCGACTTAATCTCATATCCTTTTCATTATTTTAATTTCGGCTATAAGTTCAGTCAACCCAATCTTTGACAAAATTCAGCTCGGTTCCGACTTGCCCTCAGTCGGACGGCGCTCGCCTCCACTCGCTGTCGTGCGAGGGTCGAGTGCCCTTTTTACGATCTGCCTTGCGCCCCCTATGCTGAAACTGCGTATACGACACCGCAAGGGACCGGTCCCACAGCAGGGGGCACTCAAGGCATGTTTGGAGAAGATCGCTTTGCCTGTACCGTCTTACGGGCGCAGCAACAGGACAGCACCGCTTTGCTCATGCTGTTGCAGGAATTTGAAAATGTGATCGTCAAAGCGGCGAGACGTTTTACTGTGCCGCACAGCGAGCGCGGTGATCTGCTACAGGAGGCGTACATCGCGTTTCTGCTGGCGGTGCAACAGTTTGATCCGACGCGCGGCGTGCCTTTTCCCGCCTATGCCAAAGCGAAAACGCAGGAGCGCGTCTGGCACTACATCCGCGTGCGCAACCGCAACCACTCACGGGAGTTGGCCGACAACTCGCTTGGCGATGGGGAAGGCGAAGCGGCTACGCTGCTCGAAATGCAGCCCGATCCACAAGCCGCAGATTCATTTTGTGAACTGGAATGGCGCTCCTTGCTCACTTCACTCTCGGAACGAGAAGCGCTCGCTGTAGAGAAAATCGTCATCGATGGTCTGTCGATGGCCGAGTTGGCGCGGATGGAAGGTGTGTCGGCCGATACGGTAAAAACGTGGAAGCGACGGGCGCTCGTCAAGATTCGTGCAGAAATCAAAAAGGCCCGAGGATGATCCTCGGGCCTTTCCAAACGAGCGGGTCGCCGTTACTCTTGTTTCGCACCTAAAGCAAAGGTCAATTCTGCTTCACAGACCAATTTATCGTCCACAAACGCCCGCGCTTTGCCTTTGCCGACCGGACCTTTCAGGCGTGTGATTTCCACTTCCATCCGCAACACATCGCCAGGGCGCACCTGTCCGCGGAATCGGCAACCGTCAATGCCTCCGAAGAAGGCCAGACGGCCTTTGTTCTCCTCTTTAGCCAGCATCGCCACCGCACCGACCTGTGCCATCGCTTCGACGATCAGCACGCCCGGCATGACCGCATAACCTGGAAAATGTCCAGCAAAAAACGGCTCGTTGATCGTCACATTTTTAATGCCGACAGCGCGCTGCCCAATCTCCAGTTCGACGATCTTATCGACCAACAAAAACGGGTGGCGATGCGCGATGATACCTTGGATCTCTTCAATGTTCAAGATTGTCTCCATGCTCCATGTCCTCCTCTGTATTCCTTGCCTTCTATCTTACCAAATCTATGTAATCGAGCCAAACCGTATCGGCAACGCCGACCAGCCTCCACATGAACTCGGTCCTTACACCGCCACAAGCGGCGGTTGGATCTCACATAAAAAGCACCTCTGCCCGCTTGCAGAAGTGCTTTTTATATGTTCATCGCACGGAAGCGTCGCATGTAGTGGAACGAGATCAAAAAGGACAAGATGATCACGCCCCACAGGTAAGCCTCCGCATTCGGCCAGCGAAACATCAAGGCGACCAACGCCAGATAGTACAACACGGTGTTCATCTTGCCCCAGATGGTGGCCGGCACCGTCTTCTTGCCCTGTGTGACATACACGACAGAAGCGAGAATCATCCCAAGATCGCGAACGATCAACAGCCCTGCCATCAACCACGATACACGGTCATCGATGACGAAAGAAAGAACGACCGACAGCATCATCAGCTTGTCGGCCAGCGGGTCGAGCATACTGCCCAGCTCGGTGATCAATCCGTACTTTCGCGCCAAGTACCCATCGACAATGTCGGTAAGTCCGGCGAGGACGATCACGAGCAAGGCAAGCTCCATGTTGTACGTAAGGTCGGAAAAAAACACGAGGAAATAGACTGGAATCAATCCAAGTCGAAACATCGTTAAGATGTTCGGTAAATTCATTAGGCATTACCCATTTCGCAAGTTGTTTGCCATCCCCATCATTTGATCGATCGTCTGTAAGGCTCTGGAATTCATCGAGAGGACCCGTTGCGACGAGATCATGTCTGCCATCTGGTCGATCATGTCCACATTGGACTGCTCAAGGAATCCCTGTTTCAGTGTTGCCCCGTTCGGCAAATTGTACGCACCGCGCGTCAACGCATTCGGAGCGGCGTTGGTCTTGAGCGCGTACATATTGCTGCCAAAAGGCTCTAGATTGGTGTCCGGGTTCTCGATGCGCACCAGTTCCAACTGCCCGACCGCCTCACGCACACCAGCGCGCATTGCGGTCATTTGCCCATTGGCTGTGATCGTCAACGTCTCAATCTCGAAACCTTCCAGCGAAATCGGCTGGCGGTCGGTCCCAAGTACCGGGTTGCCTGCCGAGTCGGTCAAGTACGGCACAGCGTTCTGATCGTAGCCGACTGCAAACGATCCGTCGCGCGTATAGCCAAAACCGGTCAAGAGACCATTCTTATAGACTCCGACTTCAAAAAAGCCGGTCTCGCCTTCGATCGCCACATCCAGCACATTTTCGGTCGGTTGCAACGTACCTTGCGTGAACCATTGGGTGATGCCTACAGGCAAAACGCCATGACCGATGCGAAGTCCGCTCGTCGTCTCGCGCCCTTGCAGGTTGCCCGTCTGCCGCGTTTGTTGGATCTCTGCGTACAGCATGTCCTTGAAGTTCAATTCCTGCTGTTTGTAGCCGTGCGTGTTGAGATTGGCGACGTTGTTCGAAATTACATCCAAGCGTGCCTGCTGACCCGCCAAACCATGTGCAGAAGTCCAAAGTGCCCGCATCTAGCCCGCCTCCTTGTTAGTTCAGCCGTCCAATGCTGACAGCTTTTTCGAGTACGCCGTCCAGCGATTTGATCATGCGCTGATTGGCTTCATAGGTTCTCATCACGTTGATCATCGAGACCATCGAGCCTGCCAGATCGACGTTCGACTGCTCCAACTGCCCCTTTTCCACCACAGCTGTACCGCGAACGGGTGCCGCCGCGCTGGTGAAATAGGTGTCGCCGTATTTCTCCAACTTGGTCGAGTCGATGATATCGACCGCGCCAAAGCGCACCGCTTGATTGTACGGGGCTCCGTTTGCGTTCGTATATTCATACCCGCCATCCTGACGCACGCGAATCCGCGCATCGTTTTGCGGCAGCCCAGTCGCGACATTGACCGGGAGCACCGGATCGCCCGACGTGGTGATCAGGAAGTTGGTGCCGACCTGTGTTTTGAAGTCACCATCGCGCGTGTACATTACCTCGTTGCCATTCAGCACCGAAAAGTACGAGCGTCGGTTCGGTTCGTTGGCTGGTGCAGGGTTGTCCACGATCGCGTAGGCGTTCGGATTTTTCGAACTTACCAGTACGCCCGGCACAAAGCGCGGAACTGCTTCTTCCAAAAACGTGCCTGTGCTCATCCGACCGAGTTGCTTGTTGGCCGCACCAACCCCGCCCTCGAAGTCATTGATCCGCAGGATCAACTCTTCTGGAAACGACCGGACAATCCCCGTATCGGACTTGTAACCGATCGTCTTCGCATTGGCAATATTATTAGAGATCAACTCTTGCATTCGTTCGTTCGCATGCATGCCGGAATTGGCGATATAAAGTCCGCGGATCATCGGTCACGCCTCCTTGAAAAGTGATTGGATCAGAGTGCCCCCGTGGCCGACTTGCGTCCGAAGCCGAACAGGGAGTTCTTCGAAATCTTGGCCATATAATCGAGCGCCATACCCGTGCCATGCACGACGCAGGACATCGGGTCGCTCGCGATGTGAACCGGAATCTGCAACTCTTCGATCATCAGCTTGTCCAGTCCGTACAAGAGCGCCCCACCACCGGTCAGGACGATGCCCTTGTCAAAAATGTCGGCCGCCAATTCAGGCGGGGTGACCTCAAGCACCTGCTTGGTGGCGGCGACGATCAGATCGACCGTCTCCTGCAACGCTTCCCGCATCTCTTCGGAGCGCACCGTCACCGTCTTGGGCAAGCCGCTGATCATATCGCGTCCGCGGATGTCCATCTCTTCGTGACGCGCACCCGGATAGACGGATACCACTCGAATCTTGATATCTTCAGCCGTTCGTTCACCGATCAACAGGGAGTATTCTTTCTTGATATAGCGAATGATCGCTTCGTCAAACTCGTCCCCCGCGACGCGGATCGAATTGGAGGTGACGATCTCACCGAGCGATAGAACTGCCACATCGGTCGTGCCTCCACCAATATCGACCACCATGCTGCCGGACGGTTCATAAATGTCCAGTCCGGCTCCGATGGCTGCTGCCTTGGGTTCTGTGATCAGATCGACCTGCTTGGCCCCCGAGCGGGTGGCCGCTTCCACGACCGCCTTCTCCTCCACCGACGTGATGCCCGACGGTACGCAGATCATCACGCGCAGGCGCTTAAACGGGTTGTTGCCGATCGCTCGCTGAATGAAATGACGAAGCATGATTTCTGTCGTATCAAAGTCGGCGATGACTCCTTCGCGCATAGGTCTCGTCGCTACGATATGTCCAGGTGTGCGTCCGAGCATACGACGTGCTTCTTCGCCGACTGCAACTACCTTTTTAGTCTGGCTGTCAATTGCTACAACGGAAGGCTCATCGAGGACGATGCCCTTGCCTTTGACATGAACCAGCACATTTGCTGTGCCAAGGTCCACACCGATGTCGATTCCGAACATGTGTGAGAGTTCCTCCTTAGCTCCATCTAACTCATGGAAAAAGCGAAATCTCATGCTCGGTGTCTTTTCATCCACCTGCCACTAACTGGCAGAGAAACATCTGAGAAATACAGAGAAATCGCTTTTATATCTTCTACATCGGCGCAGAAACTCCTCTTTCAGTTTGCAGATTTTTCGCCACTTTTCGCTTTGTTTCGTCTTTTCGGTACTTCTTCTTCGTTGCCTCGCCTCCACGCAAATGTCGGATCGATTTGTGATATTCCAGGATTTCTTTTACTCGATTGGCCAAGTCGGGATTGATCTCGGGCAGCCGTTCGGTAAGGTCCTTATGCACGGTGCTTTTGGAGACCCCGAATTCCCGCGCGATCGTTCGGACCGTGTTCTTTGTCTCCACGATGTACTCGCCGATTTTCAGGGTACGTTCTTTGATGTAGTCGTGCAATCCCCTCGCCTCCCCATGTTCATCGGATTGTCTGATACATGTATATGAGGGGGGGAAGAGCATATTCCAAAAAAGGACCTTGACGAGCCTTGACAGCTTGTTTGCACCGATTTCCTCTCTCTATCTTTCTTTTTTGACCGCGAATAGATTGCAAAAACCGCCCCTGCGTCCAGGAGCGGTTTGGCTGACCAGTCTTTAATTGGCGGGGGTGGGGCTGTTCGATTTCTCACCTGGCTCTTTGGACGCTTCACCCGGTTTCTTTTCAGCGTCCGTTTTCGCAGCATCTTTCGGCTCTTCTGTCTTCTCGGACGGTGTGCCTGTAGACGGTGTGCCTGTGCTCGGAGCGATCGCATCGGAGTTGGCCGCTTTCGCACCGTTCTTCAGCGACGCTTCATAAGCGGTGGTCTTCTTCGGCAACACGCCGTTCGGGTCGATCGCGACACCATCTTTGCGCAGTTCGAAATGCAGGTGGTTCTTCTCTTCTTTTTCAAAACGGTTGTTGCCCGACTTGGCGATCGGCTGGCCGGAGATCACTTTGCTGCCAACTTGAACTTCGACTTTGGAAAGCGAAGCGTAGTAGGTCGTATAGCCGTTACCATGGTCGATTTCGACCGTGTAGCCCATCAGTGGATCTTCCTTGACCGCCTTTACGGTGCCCATCGCAGCGGCGATGACGTTGAACGGTGCATCGCTTTTCAGGCCGATGTCCACACCTTCGTGCGGGGTGAACGTCGATTCGTAGGAGACGACCGCCATCGCCTTTTCTTCATCCTTCGACATTTCTTTGAAGAAGTCGAGCGACAGCACAGCGTCTTCGCCGCCATCCCCAACCGGCCAGTTGAAGCTCGGCGCGGTGTTGGCCGGGGTTGCATCATCGGAGGGAAGCACCGGGCCTGCTTGTTCGCCGGTGTTTTGTTTCTCGATCTCGTACGGAGCTGCGTCCTGGCTTTTTGCGTACATCAAACCAACGATGAGGACGGAAGCTGCGAGATAGATAACCGGGAACGTCCAGCGTTTGCCCCAAAAAGACTTTTGTTGTTGCGGTGTTTTGTTGCGAGTTGCTTTGTCATTGTCTTGTTGTTTTTCGTTATTCATTATCATCACCTCAGTAGCACATTCTCGACCGTTTGCGAGACTCGTATACATGGCTGACTGAGGGAATCCAAATTTTTTCATAAAATCTACAGCACTTGCACACCCTAATTCGTTGGCAGAATGTCACTCACTTGGCCGAGGGTAACGCCTTGGTAGTAATGGCGGATGATCTCATCACTTTTTTTGCCCTCCTGCGCCATGCCGTTCGCCCCGTATTGGGAAAGGCCGACACCATGCCCAAAGCCGGTGGTGAAAAAGGAGATCGTGCTGTTCGCCGTGTTCACCTGCCAAGTGAACAGCGTGGAGCGCAGGCCCAACTTGCTCCGGAACTCTGGACCGGAAAACTCTTGATCGCCCACTTTGATTTTTTTGATATGGTCGGTGACGGAGCGTTCGATCGGCTTGATCAGACTGCCGATCTCCGCAGCCGGGAGCGCATGCAAGCCCAACTTTTTATAAAAATCGGCCAGCGATATCTCCTGTGTGGCGGTGAACTTGTCCGACTTGGCATCCCACGGGGAATCGACAGAGCGCAGGTAAGCCACGGTGCTACCCCAGTAGTCTTCCGAGTTTTCCGTTTTGCCGCTAGAGGTTGAAAAGAACAGCGCTTCGATCGGTTTGCCTTCGTACAGAGCGATCTGGCCTCGGGTGGCGTTGACAGCCGCATTGATTTTCGAGAGGTTCTGTTCATAGTCGGCACTTCCCCAGCGCTGTTTGAGTTTTTCCTCACTGGAAAATGCTTGGCCTTCGTTGTGATTGTCCGAAACGTCCGCTTGGGGGTATAGTTCCGATTTTTTACCTCCCGCCATGCGCCGGACGATGTAAGTGCGCGCTGCGATCGCCTGTGCTTGGAGCGCTTCCGGTTCGAAATGGACGGGCATCTCCGCCGCCACCACCCCACGCACATACTGTTCCAGCGGCATGGTGATCAACTGCTTCTGGTCGGTGAGGTAGACAGCCACCTGCGCGTCGCTCGGCGCTGTCTGCAGTTCGATCGGCGTGGTGACCGGATCTTTCTCGCGATCGGGCCAGAGCCAGATCAGGGCGGCCGGCAACAAGATCGTAACCGTGAGCACTGCGAGGAGGACGGCAAGGATTGGGAGAACGTTTTTTTTCATGTACGAACGGGCCTCCATTTCTTCATTTCGCTTCACAGCATACTCTATGAAAGCTTATGAGCCAAATGGAAATGATATGAACAAAAAAGAGACCCGCTACAGGCGGGTCTCCCAGTATTTGAGGATCGGATAGGCGTTGCGGGCTTGAAAACTTGGCAGAGGTGGCAGTTCGATGCCCGCCTGCGGGATCGTCAACTCCTGTCCGACGACGAGCGCATCGGATGTCAATCGGTTTTCCATGCGGATCGCCTCGACCGTCACGCCATGTGCCTGTGCCAGTTTCCAAAGCGTGTCGCCCGCCTGCACGACAACGGTGGTTGCCCGAATCGGGATCAGCAGCTGCTCGCCCGGATACAGCGTCGGGTCGGACATGCCGTTGCGCTGCAAGATGGCTGTGGCTGTCGTTCGATACGCTTCTGACAGTTTCCACAGCGTATCGCCGCTGACGACCGTGTGCACACGGCTTGGCTGGTTGGAGATGACGACCGCCGGCCGAAACGGGTCCCATGCCACTTGCGCCCGCAACGACTCTGCGACAAAGCGCACCGGCACAAACAACGTTTCACTCACGATCACCGCTGGAGCATCGATGGCCACCGTGCGCCCGTTGATCACAGCTGTGCTCGAGTTGCTGGTCAGCACGATGCGATTGATCCCCTGCGTGATCGTCGCTCGCTGTGCGGCTGCATCCCACGTCACCTTCGCGCCTAAGCTTTCGGCGATGATGCGAAGCGGCACCATCACGCGGTCACGGTGCAGGTAAGGCTGCCCGCCAGCGAGCACTTTATCGTTTACAATCAGCGCGATCGCCGTCGCAGCGTAGGCGCTCTTCATGCTCGAATCGCCTACAGTCGGCATCGCGATCGACGTCACCATCATCGTCCCGAGAAAAATTTTCACCAACCGCGCCTGTGCATCTGGATATTGCTGCTGGACAAACTGCGAAATCGTGGTGGACAATCGCTCCTGACGCGTTTCCTGAGGCCCGAGCTCAGTCCCCATCTCCTCCATAAAATCATAACTGCGTAAATAAAGGTGCAGTTCACTCCCATATGGAGTCTGCACCCACCTCTCTTTTAGAAAAGGAGATTGCATCAAGTAGTCCCCTCCTTTGCCAACACGCTCCTAGCTTGCCCACTTCCAACAAAAAAAGACGGCCTGCTTCAGCAGACCGCCCTTGCTCGATTATAGAAATGCTTGCCCTAACGCTTCTTCAACCGCCTTGATCTCTTCCGGCTCAATGCGCTCGATCTGCGCACCCAGGTCGGCAAACTTCTGCACGATGTCCACATACCCACGGTCAATATGATGCACGCCGTGAATCTCCGTGTGCCCTTTTGCGACCAGTCCGGCCAGAATCAAGCAGGCTCCGGCACGCAGGTCGGTCGAGGTGACCTTCGCTCCGTGCAGTTGCTCCACGCCGTTTACGGTCGCTGTCCGGCCATTCACCTTGATATCCGCCCCCATGCGACGCAGTTCTGCGACATGCATAAAGCGGTTCTCAAACACCGTCTCCGTCACATAGGAAGTGCCCGGAATGACGGTGAGCAGTGACATCATCTGCGCTTGCAGGTCGGTCGGGAAGCCCGGATAGACGAGCGTCTTCACTTCCAGCGGTTTCAGCGGCCCATCCGCTTTCACGCGCACGCCCGTCACATCATCGATCACCGTAGCGCCCGCCTCTTTCAGCTTGGCGATCAGCGGCGCGAGGTGGTTGGAGATCGCCCCTTCCACAAATACGTCGCCGCCAGAGATGGCAGCCGCGACCAAGAACGTGCCCGCTTCGATGCGATCTGGGATGATCATGTGTTCGGCGCCAAACATTTCATCGACACCGTTGATACGGATCGTGTCAGTACCCGCACCGCGCACGTCGGCACCCATCTTGTTCAGATAGTTGGCCAGATCGACAATCTCCGGCTCTTTGGCCGCATTTTCGATGATCGTCTTGCCTTCCGCGAGTACGGCAGCCATCATGATGTTTTGCGTGGCACCGACCGAGGCAAAGTCAAGGTAGATCGTAGCACCCTTCAATCGTCCGCCCGCAGCGACCGCTTCGATGAAGGAATCACCCTGCTCGACCTGCGCGCCCATCGCTTCAAAACCTTTGATGTGCAAATCGACCTTGCGCTCTCCGATCGAGCATCCGCCCGGCATCGAAACGCGCGCTTTGCCGAAACGGCCAAGGAGCGGCCCAAGGACAAGAAAAGAAGCCCGCAGTTTCCGAACAAGTTCGGCCGGTGCTTCCGTTGAATGAGCAAGTTCTGCGTTCAGACGCAAAATACCAGATCCCGCTTCGCCTGTCTCCACACCCATCACTTCCAGCAAGGCACGGAGGTTTCCGACATCGGAGAGATTTGGTACTTCTTCCAAAACGCTTTCGCCTTTGCTTCCCAAGATGGAAGCGGCGATGATTGGCAATACGGCGTTTTTCGCGCCGTGGACTTTCACAGTGCCCATGAGGCGTTGTCCGCCCTGTACGACAATCTTAGCCATGTTGTAAAAACCTCCACAGGCAGGGCGAGGCAGCTAGCCCTTAATACTCAATGGTAACGATCGGTGAACCCACCAGAATGCGCGTTTTACCGAGATGTCCGTCAAAATGAGCTGCCACTTGCAGATTCATCTTGTTCCCATTGGTGACTATGTAATCCTTCGTTAAAGGAGAGTATCCGGATACAGAGGTGACCAGTTCGGAGCGAACCCCTTCGATCTCTTTGGCCTTCACTTTTTGCAACACCTGTTTGACCATCGAGTTCAATTCACCATCATTCATTCTATCAGCCCGCAAACCTTTGATACAAGTGCTAATTTGTGGGATGGTATTCGCAAAGCGTGCCGTTTCGCTCACTTTTTTGATCGCAGACGAATAATCGCTCAGATCTTTCGCTTCCTGTTCGACACGCAGCACCAGCACCGTTTGCGGCGCATGGTCTTGGAATTTCATCGAAGTCAGCACCAGTTGTGCGGCCGCGCCATTTTGCCACTTGCCGCGCAAGGTGAACGAGGTTTGATCGCCTTTTGACTCGAGCGCCTCTTGCGCATTTTGAATCCCGAACGTCTTGTTCAGGTTGAGCCCGAGCAACTTCAGATCTTCGGCCGCCTTGTACTCCTTGTCGATCACCGACCAGTTGTGCACCTGCCAGCCTTCTACATCTGCTGCGGTCTCTGCGAACGCCTTGCTCAAAAACATGCCCATATCGGCCGTTTCCGCAATCGTCTCGCGCGCTGAAAACAAGCTAAAAGCTGCAACGATCAAACAACAGATGATGCCGAGAATTCCAATTTTCTTCATCGATCTCTCTCCCTGCCCGTCAAATGGATGTTACCCATTCTGACCGCAGAAACGGGAGGATATACGAGCTGATAGAAAAATAGTTTAGAAGAATTGCTTGAGCATCATCGTTGACATCATGTATTCATTGGCAAATTTGGCTAACTGATACCCGAGCAGGATCGCCACAAGCAAACGCAAAACGGCGGCTGGACGACCTTTGGCCTCTTTGAGAAACACTTCCCAGCGCACCACTTGCAGTGCATACCACGCGATCAGGACACCAAAGAT
Organism: Tumebacillus algifaecis; assembly: GCF_002243515.1. Lineage (NCBI taxonomy): Bacteria > Bacillati > Bacillota > Bacilli > Caryophanales > Alicyclobacillaceae > Tumebacillus > Tumebacillus algifaecis. Next base: position 395,949 of record NZ_CP022657.1, on the reverse strand, counting down.
CAGAAACGCCAGATTGAACAGGGATATCCAACCCATCCCGGTCTCTTGGGAGCCTAAAAACATCGCGGAACCCTCCGACTTTCTTCATATCTCGTTATATCGTACCATAATTCAAGGAAAAAGACTCCGAGACTAAAGTCCCAGAGTCTTTTTCTTGATCATCCACTTACAGACCGAACCAGTTCAAACCGTTGAGCACGTCGAGCAACAGGGTTGGGTACACACCGAGCACCACAGTGCCGATCATACCGACCCATGCAATCAGGCCGAGCGACCACGGCAGCGCCAGTTTTTGTTCGGTGACAGGAGCTTCGCTGTCCTTCATATAGATCGCTTTCAACACACCAAAGTAGTAGTAGAAGGCGATCGCCGAGGTGACGAACAGCAGGGCAGCCAACCAATACATCTGCGTGTTGATCGCGCCCAAGAAGATGTAGAACTTCCCGAAGAAGCCTGCAGTGATCGGCATCCCTGCCATGGAGAGCACGAACACCGTCATCGCCAGCGCTTGGAACGGCGAACGCTTGTACAGACCACGGAACGCATCGAGCGATTCGGTGCCCGCCGCACGCGTCACGTTGGTCAGGATCGCAAACGCGCCCATCGTCATCAACAGGTACGCAGCGAGGTAGAACGTGACTTCGCCGAGCGCAAGCCAGATGTTCTCCTGCGAGCTGCCGTTGCCAAGCACCGCGAGCGGGATCAGCAGATAACCGGCCTGTGCCACCGAGGAGTAGGCCAGCAGACGCTTGATGTTTTTCTGGACGAGCGCCGCGACGTTCCCGATCACCATCGTGATCGCAGCAAGAATCACGAGGTAGATGTACAGCTCGTTAAACTCGGGGCCGAACCCCCAGATGAACAGACGGAACACCAGCGCAAAACCGGCCGCCTTGGAAACCACAGAGAGGAACGAAGTGATCGGGTTCGGAGCGCCTTCGTAGGTGTCCGGTGCCCACATGTGGAACGGCGCCAAGGCGATTTTCGCCCCGAAGCCGATCGTCATCAGCAGGAAGGCCAGCACGATCAAAGGTTTGAACTCCACCCACATCTGAGCGATCATCTGCGAACCTTGCGCGATGTTGGTCACGCCCGTCACGCCGTACAGGAAGGACATCCCGTACAGAGCGAACGCGGTGGCGATCGAACCTGTGATCAGGTATTTCATCGCCCCCTCGCCGCCTTTTGCATCGCGGCGAATGGCCACGAGGATGTACGACGCGATCGAGAGCAATTCCAGACCGACGAACAGCGTGATCAGGTCATACGCGGAAGACATGACCATCGCACCGACCGTCGCGAAAATCAACAGGTAGCTGTATTCCGCTACTTTGACTTGCGGGTTATGGCGGAAGAAGTCGATCGACATCAGCAGCGTGAACGTCGTGCCGAGGATGAAGATCACTTTGAAAATATTGCCGTAGTCATCAAGCACGTACAGCATGTTGGACAGTTCTTTCATGCCACCGTCGGCGACGACGCCGAAGTTTTTCAGCACGAGAACAAGGGCGAGGAGCAGACCTGCCACGCCGATCCACGGTGAGATGCGGCGGGAGGTTTCTTTCGAGACGAACAGGTCGAACACCAGCATCCCGAACCCGAGCAGAACGAGGATGACTTCAGGAGCCATTACCTCCCAGACTCCCGTAAAGCTCAGCGTAGAAAACGATTGTACCGGATTCATGTGCTACCCTCCTATCCTGGTGACGAGAGTTTGGATCGACGGGTTCACCAGGTCACTGAGGATTTGCGGGTAGACCCCGATCAAGATGATCAGTGCGAGCAGGACGATCGCCGGAACAAATTCGATCGGACGAGCGTCTGTCACACCTTCCAGCTGTGCAGGCGTCGGACCATAAGTGGTGCGCTGCATCGCCCAGAGCAGGTAGACAGCGGCCAAGATGATCCCAAGCGCACCCACAGCCGAAAGGACCGGGAATACTTCAAACGAGCCCATAAACGCCAGAATCTCAGAGATAAACCCGCTCATGCCCGGCAGACCGAGCGAACCGAGCGCTGCAGCCAACAGGAACCCAGCGAGGATCGGCATCGGCTTGGACAGACCGCCGAGGTTCGCGATCAACGCGGTGCCTGTGCGCTCTTTGATCGCGCCGATCAGGAAGAACAAGAGCGCGGAGAGCAGACCGGAGGAGATCGTCATGAAGACCCCACCTTGAATGCCCGCCTGGTTCATCGCCGCCACCCCAAGCAGAACGATACCCATGTGGGAGATCGCAGAGAAGGCGAGCAGACGGCGCCAGTCTTTTTGCACCATGGCGATCAGTGCCGCGTAAACGATGTTGATCACACCGATCACCGCGATCAGCGTCGCCCAGTGTTGCACAGCATCGGGCAGAATGCCGACTGCGATGCGGAACAGTACGTATGCGCCGATCTTCATCAGCACACCGCCGACGATCATCGAAACTGCGGACGGCACTTGTTCATGCGTATCCGGCAGCCACGTATGGAACGGGAAGAATGCTTCCTCGATCAAAATCGCCAAGAGCAGTACCAAGAAAATGCCGTTTTTGAAAGCGGACGTGATCAGGTCAGGCGATGCCTGCGAGAACGCATCGGCGATCGCCAGCATGTTCAGCGTGATCGTGCCTGTCGCATCGGCCGCTTTGAACGCCATCGCGATGAAGGCTACGAGGATGAACGCAGAAGCGATCCCGCGGTATACCAAGAATTTGGTCGCCACAGGGCCTTTGCGCTCGCCGCCCCAGATGCCGATCAGGAAGTACATCGGGATCAGGGTCAGCTCAAGGAACAGGAAGAACAGGAACAGGTCGAGCGCTACGAAACAGCCGTAAAGACCGGTTACGAGCAGCAGGAACCAAATGTAATACTCCTTCGCCCGATGCTGGATCTTACCGGAAGCCAGAACGGCGAGGAAGGAAACGATGGAAGTCAGCAACACGAACGGCATGGACAGACCATCAACACCAAGGTCATATCCGATGACGAGCGCCTTGTCATGGTAGACGTTGGCGATGTTGATCCACTCCGCCGATTCGGTGTACTGCATGCCTTTCGCGTCAAAGTCAAAGCCCGCGTAGAGAATTCCTGCGAACACAAGCGGCAGAAAAGTGGCGATCAGAGCGATCGCCCGCGCCTGCCCTTTGCTATCTCGCGGAACAAAGCCGATGATCAGAGCGGCCAACAGCGGGAGGAAAACGATGATGGTCAAAAGATTCCCCATCATTTCACAACACCTCCCCAGATCAATGCGCCGGTAATCAGCGCCACTGCGCCAAGAATGGTGATCAGACCATAAGTCTGGACTTGACCGTTCTGGCTGTATTTCAGCCCAAGCGCACCGACGACTGTCCCTTCACCGAAGAGGTGGACGATACCGTCGATGATCCACTTGTCAATAAAGTTCAGCACACGACCGATCCAGACGACCGGCTTGACGATCACATAGTCATAGAGTTCGTCAAAATAGAACTTGTTGTAAGACAGTTGGTACAGCGGGCGAAGCGCTCCGCCACCCAGTTTCTCCGGATCGATCGCCTTTGCTTTGTACATCAGGTAGGCAAGGCCGATCCCGAGCAGCGCCACGATGGTCGCCAGCACAGCAATCCAGAGTTCCGGCGTGTAGATCTCACCCACTTCGCCATCATGGAACAGGAAGTGTTCGAAGGCGTAATCGGTGACCGGAGAGTTGAGGAAACCGACGAAGATCGCCATGATCGCCAGCAACACCAGCGGAATCGTCATCAGCGGACCCGACTCATGCGCATGATCGTACACTTCTTTTTCACCGCGGAAACTGCCAGTGAAGGTCATGAAGAACACGCGGAAGATGTAGAAAGCGGTGCAGAAAGCTGCGACCAGACCGAGCCCGAACAACACCATGTTGCCGGACGAATACGCGCCGAGCAGGATCTCATCTTTCGACCAGAAACCGGCAAACGGCGGAATCCCGGACAAAGCCAGCGCCCCGATCAGGAACGTCCAAGCTGTGATCGGCAACTTCTTCCACAGACCACCCATCTTGCGTATGTCCTGGTTGTGGTGAATCGCATGAATGACAGAACCTGCTGCCAAGAAGAGCAGTGCCTTGAAGAAGGCGTGTGTCATCAGGTGGAACACCGATGCCACGTATGCGGAAACGCCGAGCGCCATCACCATGTAACCGAGCTGCGAAACGGTCGAGTACGCGACGACACGCTTGATGTCATTTTGCGTCAGACCGATCAACGCTGCCAAAATGGCTGTGATCGCACCGATGATCGCGATGATCATCAACGCATCCGGAGATGCTTCGAAGATCGGGAATGCACGAGCTACCAAGTACACACCAGCTGCTACCATCGTCGCAGCATGGATCAGCGCGGAGACTGGAGTCGGGCCTTCCATAGCGTCGGGAAGCCAAGTGTGTAGCGGGAACTGCGCAGATTTACCGATCGCACCGATGAAGATCAAGATGGCGATCAAAGTGATCAGCGCTTCTGGCGAGATCCAGTCGATCGCAAACTGCTTCGCTTCGATCGCTTGGAAGATGCCAGCGTATTCGAACGTACCGGTCGCCACAAACAGCAGCACGATCCCGATAAAGAGACCTACGTCACCAATCCGCGTGACGATAAATGCTTTTTTCGCCGCTGCAGCCGCTTCCGGCTTGAAGTACCAGAAGCCTACGAGCAGGAAGGAGCACAAGCCGACCAGTTCCCAGAAGATATACACTTGCAGGAGGTTCGGCGAGATGACCAATCCGAGCATTGAGAAGATAAACAAGTTTAAATATTGATAGAACACCGGAAAGCGTTCATCGCCGTGCATGTAGCTCTTCGAGAAGAGCAGTACCAGCGTGGAGATAAACGTGACCACCACCAGCATCATCGCGTTGAGCTGTGTGACTTCATAGCCCATCGACAGCGTGGTTTCACCAACGCTCAACCAGTGGAAGATGTACGGCGCAGAAGCACCGTTTGCTTTTACATCCGACAGGATGAAAAGCGATACCGCGAAGCCCGCCAGCGCTGCCAGCACGCTGATCGCAGTGACAATTCCCTCTTGCGCCCGCCGACCGAGCACGAACAGGAGCAGATACGCCACCAGCGGGAAGAGGGGAACTAACCAGGCATATTCGACCATAAGATCACCTTTCTCCGTAGTTCTATGAACCCCGACTTACCATTTCATGAGGTCCTGATCCCGAACGTCGCTGGTATTGCGGTTTCGGTATAACGAGATCAAAATAGCAAGACCTACAGCCACTTCAGCCGCTGCGATCGTCATCGCAAAGAGGGTAAAAATTTGACCATTCATCGAGGGCATCAAGCCAAAGCGCGAAAACGCCAGCAGGTTGATATTGACAGCATTGAGCATCAATTCGACCGAAACGAGGACGATGATGATGTTGCGTTTGGTAAGTGCCCCATACAGACCGATACAAAACAGAATCGCACCCAAGGTGATAAATTGTTCAACGGATAGCATCGATTACTTCTCCTCCTTGTTTGCAAGAGTAATCGCGCCAACCAGTGCCACAATCAGGACCACAGATACCAGCTCGAACGGGATGACAAATTGACCGAACAAACTTTCACCGATCAGTTTGACGTTATCCTGACCTTCCCAAGGAGAGTCGGTCGGAGTCGGCCAGCGCAGACCAGAAAACTTGGTCACATAGAGGACGATGCCGCCAAGACCAACCGCTGCGATCGCCGCCCAAACCGGGTGAGCTGTGACCTTTTGCGCTTTTTCCACTTCATCATGCTTTGTCAACATGATCGCAAAGAGCATCATGATCGTGATGGCGCCTGCATAGAGCAGGATTTGAATGAAAGCGAGAAACTCCGCTTCGAGCATGACATAAATCCCGGCGACACCGATGAATACACCGCCTACAGCCAGAGCCATATAGAGAACTTTGCGAAGCGAGAGCAGCATGACACCACAGGCGATGACAAACAGCGAGATCAGAAAAAACGCGATGTTCTGCCCGGTAAATTCAATGCCACCGAACATTACTTTTCACCCCCGAAGGAAGACGCATCATGTTCGAGGATGCCTTCGGTCTTCTTACGGTTATCGTCGAGCCAGAACATGTTCTTGTACAGATCGACGCGATTGTAAGTCGCAAGCTCGAACGTATCGGTCATCTGGATCGCTTCGGTCGGGCATACTTCGGTGCACAGGTCGCACAGGATACAGATTTCGAAGTTGATATCATACGTATCGATGTGCAGTTTTTTATCACCGCCGCGTGAGCCCGAAAGCGAGATGCAGGAAGTCGGGCATACCCGCGCGCACTGGTTGCACACGATGCATTTCTCAGGCGAGAACTTGTGAACACCACGGAAGCGTTCGCCAAAGTCCGGCATCTCATCCGGATACATCAGGGTGACCTTCTTATGCGTGAGTTGGGCGAAGGTGACTTTCAACCCTTTTAGGAAACCGAACATGATTTCACCCCACTTGTATTAGATCAGGTATTTGAGAACTGCTGTGAGCACAAGATTCAACAGCGACAACGGAATCAGCACTTTCCAGCTGAAGACGAGCAGTTGGTCGGTACGAATCCGCGGCATGGTAGCCCGCACCCAGAAGAAGAAGAAAATAAACGCCGAAACTTTGATCGCAAACCACAGCCAGCCCGGCAGGAACGGACCTTCCCAGCCGCCGAGGAACAGCGTGGTGCCAAGTGCCGACATCGCGAAGACATAGACGTACTCAGCCAGCATGTAGAAGGCGAAACGGAAGCCAGTGTACTCGGTGAAGTAACCACCGACCAATTCAGACTCCGCTTCCGGCAAGTCAAACGGCGTACGGTTCAATTCCGCGATCGCCGAGATGATGAAGATGACGAAGCCCAACGCTTGCGGCACGATGTACCAAACATAAGGGAAATCCTTTTGCTGTTCGACGATTTCGACGAGGTTCAAGGAACCGGCCAGCAACACGACACCGAGCATCGACATCGCGAGAGGCACTTCGTACGAGATCATCTGAGCGGCCGAACGCATCCCGCCGATCAGCGAGTATTTGTTGTTCGAAGCCCATCCGCCGAGCACGACGCCGAGAATCGACATCGCCGACAGCGCGATGTAGTACAGCACACCGACGTTGCTAGCCGCCGTAAAGATGTGCGTCGCGGAGAACGGAATGATCGCAAGCACCATGAACGACGGGAAAAACGCAATGATCGGCGCGATCATGAAGACGTTGCGATCCGCTTTTGCCGGAATGACGTCCTCTTTGATCAGCAGTTTTAATACGTCCGCGATCGTTTGGAACAGACCGAGCGGCCCTACGCGGTTCGGACCGATCCGCCATTGCATCCAGCCGATGATCTTACGCTCGAAATAGATCGTGTAGGTGACCACGCCGAGGATGAAAGCGAGGACGACGACGCCGCCGAGCGCCATGTTCAGGAACGTTGACAGTTCCATCGGCTTATCGAGCCAGGAAAACATGTCTGCCATTACGCGTCAACCTCCCCCAGCACGATATCGACAGCACCGAGAACGGCGATCAGGTTGGACATCGACTGCCCTTCCAGAAGCTTCGGCAAGATCTGCAGATTGACGAAGGACGGACGGCGCCATTTGATGCGGTACGGCTTGTCTTTCCCTTCTGAGACGATGTAGAGTCCCAGCTCGCCGCGCGCACCTTCCACCGCCGCATAATACTCACCAGCCGGCACGCGCAGAATCTTCGGCACTTTGCCCATGACCGGACCGTCCGGAATCTGCTGTGCTGCTTGCTCAACGATCTTCATCGACTCGACGATCTCATCGAGGTGACACATGTAACGGTCGTAGCAATCGCCGTTTTTACCTGTGATCACATTGAAATCGAAGCGGTCGTAGATCGAGTAAGGCTTATTTTTGCGCAGGTCCCAGTTGAAGCCGGTCGAGCGCAAGTTGATGCCGGACAGCGCGTAGTTGAGTGCTGTGTCCGCATCGTAGATACCAACACCTTTGACGCGCTCCAAGAAGATCTCGTTGCCCGTCACCAGCTCGTGGAACATGTTCATCTCTTTCCGCAGATGGGTGACAAAATCGAGCACATCCTGTACCCAGCCCTCCGGAGCGTCCCACTTGACGCCACCGACACGCATGTAGTTGAACGTCAGGCGCGCGCCGCAGATGCGGTTGAACAGATCGATGATCTTTTCACGGTTCGCAAACGCATACAAGAACGGGCTCATCGCGCCCAAGTCGAGCAGGTAGGTGCCGAGAAACACCAAGTGTGAAGCAATTCGGTTCAGTTCGACGACGATAACGCGCAAGTGCTCGGCGCGCTCCGGTACTTCCAGATCCATCGCTTTCTCAACCGCGTTGACGATCGCATGGTTGTTGAGCATCGAACCCAGGTAATCCATGCGGTCGGTGTACGGAATGATCTGTGTATATTGCAGATCTTCCGCCAACTTTTCAGTCCCACGGTGCAGGTAGCCGACCACCGGTTCCGCATCGCGGATGATCTCGCCGTCCACCTTGACCACAACACGCAGTACGCCGTGCGTACTAGGGTGCTGAGGACCGATGTTCATTAAGAGTTCTTCAGTGCGAATTTCAGCCATCGCTTTCCTTTCCCCCTAGTCCATCACAACGTAATCTTTGCGCAGTGGGTGTCCTTGCCAGTGGTCTTCAAGCATGATTCTGCGCATGTCCGGATGCCCCGGGAATTTGATGCCGACAAGGTCGAAAATCTCCCGTTCTTCCCAGTTCACACCGCTGAAGATGTGCGCGACCGAAGGGATCGCTGCCTCATCGCGCGGCGTACGCACTTTCAGCGCTACATCCATGTCGAGCACGAAGGAATGCACGTACAGGTAGACTTCACAATAGCCTTTGGCCATATGGTCGGTGCCTGCCATCGCTTCCGGATAGACGAAACTGAGTTCGTCCGTCACTTTCAGATACTCAACGACTGCCGGCCAGCTTTCGTTTTTGATGACGAAGCTGGGTTGGAATTTCGCCAAAAACGCTTCTTCGATCACATCTGCCCCAAACTGAGCTGTGATCTTGCCTTTGAGCAATTCAAGCTTGGCTGTGGCCGACTCGATGCGCGGGTCAACAGGCTCAGGCGTTTCTTCTGCCGCTTGAGGTGCCGCAGCTTTGGTCGCTTCAGGCGCTTTGGTTTCTTCGCTCATCTATCGCACCTTCTTCCCTTTGGCTTCCAAACGGATCTTATCCTGGAGTTTGTTCAGCCCGTAAATCAGAGCAGGCGGAGACGGCGGGCAACCCGGGATGTAGACGTCTACCGGGATGACTTGGTCTGCACCTTTGACGACCGAGTAACCGCGAACGTACGGACCGCCTGCAGTCGCGCAGGAGCCCATCGCGACCACCCACTTCGGTTCCGGCATCTGATCGTAAAGACGCTTCAGGACCGGAGCCATCTTCTTGGTGATCGTGCCAGCGATGATGATGCAGTCCGCCTGACGCGGCGAGGCACGGAAAATAATCCCGAAGCGGTCAAGGTCGTAGTTAGCCGCACCGGTGCCCATCATTTCAATGCCACAGCAAGCGGTTGCAAAGGTAAGCGGCCACAGCGAGTTCGAGCGCGCCCACCCTTTGATCTGTTCCAACGTGCCGATGATGATGCCCGCCTTGGACAGCTCTTGGGACTCCTCTTCCGTGAAGCCCTCAAACTGCATGTAAGCAGGCTGTTGGTTGTTGTCCTTTGTCATTTCCATTCCAACACCTTCTTTTTCCAGGCATAGAGAAGCCCCAAGACTACAAGGCCGAGGAAGATCAGCATTTCAACAAGACCGAACAAGCCGAGACTATCGAACGAGACAGCCCATGGATACAGGTACATAATTTCCACGTCAAACACTACGAACATAAGTGCAAACAGATAGTAGCGGACGTTATAGCGGACGTGCGCTTCGCCAAACGGCTCGACGCCGGACTCGTAGGTCGTGAGCTTCTCCGGCGTAGGATTTTTCGGACGCAACAACGGTCCGGCAACCCACAAGGCTCCGATTGGGAGCAACAAGCCTAACAAGAGGAACAGAGAGATAAATACGTAGCTGTTCCAATACGAGACCATACTAGCCCCTCCATCTTCAAAAAGATTTCACAGTTTTGCCCCCAACATTATAACAAAGTCAGGATGCCATGTAAAACCAAGCTTCAACCGCAAGTACAGGTAAAGAAACAGATGCACCATTAGCCTTTGCCAATTCTACCCGTTTTTACTCAAAACAGGGTATTAAACAGCAAAGCTCCACACGTAACCGTGTGGAGCTTCACCTACAAGCCATTAGCGATTGTTTTTAGTAGTCGCCACTCGGATCCGGTTGATCGCACGCTCAAGAGCAATTTCCGCACGAGCATAGTCAAGAGATTCCGCACGTTCCGCCAGACGGCGTTCCGCGCGCTCTTTGGCACGCGTTGCACGGTCGATGTCGATCTCCTCAGGCAGCTCTGCCGATTCAGCGAGCACAGATACCTGCCCCGGTTTGACTTCTAAGAAGCCACCGGCGACGGAGATCACATCTTCCCCCTGATCTGTTTTCACGCGGAGGGAGCTGATCTTCAAGGTGGTGACAACAGGCGTATGCCCGGCCATGATGCCAAGGTCGCCGTCGCCGCCGCGCGCGATGATCAGGTTTGCCTCATTTGCGTACACCTTGCGTTCAGGAGTGACGATTTCGATAGGCATTTTGTTCATATCGGTTTCCTCCTAAGCCCAAGATGGAGCTTTAGGCATTATTCTTCGCACGCTCGACAACTTCGTCGATGGTGCCCGCCATGTAGAAGTCAACTTCTGCAATGTCGTCATGCTTGCCGTCGAGGATTTCTTTGAAACCGCGAACGGTGTCTGCGATCTTCACGTAACGGCCCGGCTTACCGGTGAACTGTTCTGCAACGTTCATCGGTTGGGTCAGGAAACGCTGGATCTTACGAGCGCGGGATACGGTCTGTTTGTCCTCATCGGACAACTCATCCATACCGAGGATGGCGATGATGTCTTGCAGTTCTTTATAGCGCTGCAGGACGGACTGAACTCCACGAGCTACTGTGTAGTGCTCTTCGCCTACGATGTCCGGGGACAGAGCGCGGGACGTGGAAGCGAGCGGGTCAACCGCCGGGAACAGTGCTTGCTCCGCGATTTTACGCTCAAGGTTGGTCGTTGCGTCCAAGTGAGCAAACGCAGTTGCCGGAGCCGGGTCAGTGTAGTCGTCGGCCGGAACGTAGATTGCTTGGATCGACGTGATCGAACCTTTTTTGGTCGAGGTGATACGCTCTTGCAATTGACCCATCTCAGTTGCGAGGGTCGGTTGGTAACCTACTGCGGACGGCATACGACCGAGCAGTGCAGATACCTCGGAACCCGCTTGGGTAAAGCGGAAGATGTTGTCGATGAAGAACAGTACGTCGCGCTCTTCCACATCGCGGAAGTATTCAGCGATAGTAAGACCGGTCAGTGCTACGCGAGCACGTGCGCCCGGCGGCTCGTTCATCTGGCCGAATACCATGGCGGTCTTTTCGATAACGCCAGAATCGGTCATCTCATGGTACAAGTCGTTCCCTTCACGAGTACGCTCACCAACACCTGCGAATACGGAGAAACCACCGTGCTGTTTCGCAATGTTGTGGATGAGTTCCTGGATGGTAACGGTTTTACCTACACCTGCACCGCCGAACAGACCGATCTTACCGCCCTTGATGTAAGGAGCGAGCAAGTCGATAACTTTGATGCCGGTTTCAAAGATTTCAACCTTGGTAGACAGGTCTGCATACTCCGGAGCCGGAGAGTGGATCGGGTCACGTTTTTCAACAGCAACCGGACCCGCTTCGTCGATCGTCTCACCCAAGATGTTGAAGATGCGGCCCAGAGTAGCCGGACCTACCGGTACGGAGATCGGAGCACCAGTATCAACAACGTCCATGCCGCGGACCAGACCGTCGGTGGAAGACATTGCGATCGTACGAACGACGTTGTTACCAAGGTGCAACGCGACTTCAAGCGTAAGATTGATGTCCGTTTCACCTGCGTTTTGAGCTTGATATGAAATGGTCAGAGCGTTGTTGAGTGCCGGAAGCTGGCCTTCCGGGAAACGAACGTCTACAACCGCGCCCAGAACCTGACTAATACGTCCAGTGTTCACACGTTTCCCTCCATTCGTGCGTTCTATGATTCAAGCGCTGCGGCACCGCCGACAATCTCGGTGATCTGCGTGGTAATTGCTGCTTGGCGGGCACGGTTCAGTGCCAGCGTCAGGTTGTTGATGATCGTCGCTGCGTTATCGGTTGCAGCGCCCATCGCAGTCATGCGGGCACCGAACTCGGAAGCTTTCGATTCCAGAACGGCGGTGAAGATCAACGTTTCAGCATATTTCGGCAGAAGATTGTCGAGGACTGCTTCAGCAGACGGCTCGTAATCGTATTTGGCTGTGATCGTTCCAGGTGCCGGCTTCTCCTGCTGGCTGCCCACATCTTCGAGCGGGAGCAGCTTGCGGGAAATCGGAACCTGCGTGAGAGCGTTTACGAACTCATTGTAGAGCACGTAGACTTCATCATACACGCCGTCTTGGAACAGTTTCACAACTTGATTTGCTACAGACTTAATATCCGCATAGGTCGGACTGTCCGACAGACCAACAACTTCACCGACAAGCGGGTATCCACGACGCTTGAAGAAGTCGCGAGACTTCCGACCGATCGCAAACACTGCATAATCGTTTTGCGATTTGCCGCGCATTTCGTTCACAGCAGTACGAATCACCTGTGCGTTGAAAGAACCTGCGAGGCCACGGTCGGAGGAGATGACGACATAACCGGTTTTCTTTACAGGACGCGATACCAACATCGGATGGCTGGTTGCGCCGCTGCCAGATGCGATGCTGCCGATTACTTCTTCAAGTTTGGCTGCATACGGGCGAGCTTGTTCTGTGCGCTCTTGTGCCCGACGCAGTCTTGCCGCAGCTACCATTTTCATCGCTTTGGTGATTTGCTGGGTGTTCTTCACGGAGCGAATCCGTTGACGAATGTCGCGGGTATTTGCCATGATTCCACCACCTTACCAGATGAAATGGTTATGCTAGACGACAAGCTGGATTACCCAACGAAAGTCGTTTTGAACTTCGCGATTGCTTCTTTGAGCAACGCTTCGGTTTCTTTCGAGAGGTCTTTGGTCTCGATGATCGCTTTCGCGATTTGCGGATAGTTGGTATCTGCAAACGCCAGCCACTCCGATTCGAAGCGGCGAACGGAGGTCACCGGAACATCATCCGCGAAGCCGTTTACAGCAGCCCACAGCGAGATGACTTGCTTCTCGACGGTCAGCGGCTGGTATTGGCCTTGCTTGAGGATCTCGGTCAGGCGAGCACCGCGGTCGAGGCGGGCTTGAGTCGCTTTGTCGAGGTCGGAACCGAACTGAGCAAACGCTTGCAGTTCGCGGTATTGTGCGAGGTCAAGACGCAAGGTACCTGCAACCTTTTTCATCGCTTTGATCTGTGCAGAACCACCTACGCGAGATACGGAGAGACCTACGTTTACTGCCGGGCGTTGACCGGAGTTGAACAGGTCGGACTCCAGGAAGATCTGGCCGTCGGTGATGGAGATTACGTTGGTCGGAATGTACGCCGAAACGTCACCCGCTTGGGTTTCGATGAACGGCAGTGCGGTCAGAGAGCCGCCGCCACGTGCATCGGACAGTTTCGCGGAGCGCTCCAGCAGACGGGAGTGCAAGTAGAAGACGTCGCCCGGGAATGCTTCGCGGCCCGGAGGACGGCGCATCAGCAGGGACATTTCGCGGTAAGCTGCCGCTTGCTTGGACAGGTCATCGTATACGCAGAGGACGTGGCCGCCCTTGTACATGAAGTATTCACCCATTGCGCAGCCTGCGTACGGAGCCAGGAAGAGCAGCGGAGCCGGATCGGAAGCCGATGCGGAAACGACGATGGTGTACTCCATCGCGCCGTGCTTGCGCAGAGTTTCTACTACTTGTGCGATGGTCGATTGCTTTTGGCCGATCGCGACGTATACGCAGATCACACCTTGACCTTTTTGGTTGATGATCGTGTCGAGCGACACAGCGGTTTTACCCGTTTGGCGGTCACCGATGATCAACTCGCGCTGACCACGGCCGACCGGGATCATCGCGTCGATCGCTTTGATACCCGTTTGCATCGGTTCGTGAACCGATTTACGGTCGATTACGCCCGGAGCCGGAGACTCGATCGGACGGAATTCTTTCGTTTCGATCGGGCCGCGGCCGTCGATCGGTTGGCCGAGCGCGTTGACAACGCGTCCAACCATCGCTTCGCCGACCGGAACTTGTGCGATACGGCCAGTGCGCTTGACTTGGTCGCCTTCTTTGATACCCATAACGGTACCGAGGACAACCGCACCAATGTTGTTTTCTTCCAGGTTAAACGCCATACCCAAGGTGCCGTTCGGGAATTCAAGAAGTTCCCCGGCCATTGCTTTCTCAAGACCATGGATACGAGCAATACCGTCACCAACTTGGATTACGGTGCCCACATCATATACTTGAACCTCAGATTGGTAGTTCTCAATCTGCTGTTTGATCAGCGAACTGATTTCTTCAGGACGAATGCTCATGATCTCACCCCTGTCTTACTAGTATTTGAGAGTTTGACGAAAACGGTTGAGCTGGCTGGTTACGGAGTAGTCGAAGACACGGTCCCCGATCCGCACGCGCAGGCCGCCGATCAGTTCCGGGTTGACCTTTGTCGTAAATTCCACCTGCTGGCCGTCAGCGCCAAGCTTGGTTTTCAGCGTGTTCAGCTCACTTTCCGAGAGCGGAACTGCCGATTCTACTTCCCCTTTGATGCGGCCTTTCACAGCATTCGCCAATTCGACGTATGTTGCGAACACCTCATCGAGCACATCTTGACGACGGCTGTCGAACAGCAGGTTGAGGAAGTTCAAAACCAGGTCAGAAACGCGGCCTTTGAACAGTTCAGTAACCTGCTTCTTCTTCGCATCGATCGAGATGCCCGGGTGCTCTAGGATGTTCGTGAGCTCCGGATGAGAGTGAAAAACATCAAGGATCGCAGCCAACTCTTGTTCGACCGAATCTGCTTGACTGCGCTCGCTTGCAACACTGTACAGAGCTTCAGCGTAACGCTTGGCAACTACGGTGTTCTTCATACACGAACACCCATTTCTTTAACTGCTTCTTCAAAGAGAGCCTTGTGGCCGTCTTCGTTCAGCTCCTTGCTTACGATCTTGCCCGCGAGAAGAACGGAGAGGCTGCCCACTTGCTCACGCAGTTCGGCGATCGCCAGCTCTTTTTCACGGTTGATGTCAGCAACTGCTTCTGTTTTCAGACGACGAGCTTCGGTTTCCGCAGCTGCGATGATGTCTGCAGCTTGCTTCTCACCCGTACGGCGTGCATTCTCCATGAGGTCGTGTGCGTCTTGTTTCGCTTTTTCGATCGAAGCGCGATGCTCCGAAGCGAGACGGTCTGCTTCTTCACGGTTCTTCTCGGCCGTTGTGATTTGATTCTCGATATATTGAGCGCGCTCGTTCATGACGCGCATGAGAGGACCAAATGCGTACTTGCGCAGCAACAGGAAGAGGACAACGAATACCCCTAACTGCACAAGCATGGTTCCCAGTTGCAATTCCATTGAAATTCACTCCTTTCGGGTGGACAAAAGGAAGGCGGAGGCGATAAATCTGTACCTCGCCATCCTGCTGGTCGTCCGGAATGGTCTAGCGGGTTGCGAACAGGATCAAACCGATTGCAACGGAGATAACCGGAAGTGCCTCTACGAGACCCAGACCGATAAACATTTGAGTTTGCAGCATACCTTTTGCTTCCGGTTGACGAGCGATACCTTCGATGGTGCGACCCACTACCAGACCGTTACCGATACCAGCACCTACAGCTGCGAGACCAAGGCAAAGACCGATTGCAGTTTCCATTAGAAAAGAACCTCCTTAAGGTTGAGAGATACGATTTTATTGTGATTGAAAGGGTGTTACATGGTGTTGCGATTTGCTTGCCGAACCACAAGTCTTAATGAGCTTCGTTGTGCGGCAATTTTTGCGAGATGTAAACCAAGGTCAAAACGGTGAAGACGAACGCTTGAATCGTACCTACGAAGATCGAGTACGCGATCCAGACGATCATCGGGATGCCACCGAGCGGGATGACCCCGAACAAGAGCGGGATACCGAGCAAGATGGCGATCAGGACCTCGCCCGCGAAGATGTTCCCGTACAGACGCAGACCGAGCGTCAGGAACTTCGCCAATTCATCGATCAGGTGAAGGATGAAGAAGGCCGGGTTCGGTTCGAAGTAGTGCTTGAAGTATTGGCGCGGGTTGCGCAGACCGATGAAGTGCGTCATGCCGACGATCCCGATCGACATCGCCATCGCGACGCTCAGGTTCGCGGTCGGAGACATAAACCAAGCGATATGTCCTTCTCCGCCGTGCTCATCGAGCATGCCTTGGGAGACACCTAAAGTCGGTTCATGCACAAGCGTGACGACGTTGGTGATCAGACCCATCTGGTTCGCAACGAAGAGATAGATGATCAAAGTGAACGCGAGCGGAACATAAGTCATCGCACGATCACCGATCGTATCCTTCGCCAAGCCCGTGATGAAGTCAACCACCCACTCGAAGAAGTTCTGGATGCCGCGCGGTCGGCGTACATTGACGTTCGCAACGGCCAGACGCGCCAGCAGCAACACGACCAAAGCAGCGAGCACGCTCGTCCCGATTGCGGTCAAGTTGATCGCCCACAACCCTTCTCCGAGGGTAGGAAATAAGTGATTCATTCCAAATTTCACCCCTTCCAAATAGCGTGATGGTTCATTATGAAGTTTTGAGTTTGTTGTATAGGAAGCCTGCCAAGATGACGAGTTGATAAACGAAGAAGCCTATCAACATTCCAGGAAGGCTAACATACCCGATTCTGGGTTCTAGCGCTTGAGCGAGCAACACCGCGCCGAGGATCATCACCATGCGATACATCATGACGGCGCTCGGACGCTTTTTCACATTGCGCAGGGCGACATCGGCCGCCATCTCCGTCTGTTTCGAAGCGCTTACAGCGAAGTACAAACTAACTGCCGACCCAATGGTTAGGCCGGCAAAGATCGATTTAAAGCTTGGCAACAGGGCCCAGAGTGCCGCAAAAATAAGCGTAATGATCAGCGTGTACTTGACTGTTCTTTTGGCTAATCGCTGAAATTCGTTCATTTCGAGACTCCCATCTTTACCTCAACCTAGTACCCTTAGATACGTTGGCCTCGAGGCGGTGTATTTATGTATGAAAGTCCACAAAAATGGCCTCTGAGTATGGAAAGTTTCACTAGTTGAGACAGTAGTCCCTAGTATGAAACGCCAACCCAGAGACCATACTACTACATCCGCCCTTTGCTTGTCAATGAAACCGGGGAGGCTGTAGTCGATCACTTCGGTAGTTTTATCTTGCGTTCATAAAACCGACAAAAAGTTGTTAAAAGTCGCCATCCACGCGATTTGTCTAGCGTTCGATGACAAGGGCAACGCCTTGGCCGCCGCCGATGCACAGCGTCGCCAAACCGCGTTTTGCCTCTTGCTTCTCCATCTCGTGAATCAGCGAGACGAGGACGCGGGTACCCGATGCACCGATCGGGTGGCCGAGCGCGATCGCACCGCCGTTGACGTTCAGCTTTTCACGCGGAATCTCGAGGTCGCGTCCGACTGCGAGCGACTGTGCGGCAAACGCTTCGTTCGCTTCGATCAGGTCGATGTCGCCGATGGAGAGACCTGCGCGATCCAATACTTTTTTGGTCGCATAGATCGGGCCGAGACCCATCACGTTCGGATCGAGACCTGCCGATGCGTAAGCGGTGACCGTCCCCAGAATCTTCAGGCCGAGCGCTTCCGCTTTTTCACGGGACATGACGAGCACGGCAGCTGCGCCGTCGTTGATGCCCGATGCGTTGCCTGCGGTGACGGTGCCCTCTTTTTTGAAGGCCGGACGAAGCTTGCCAAGCGATGCGGCAGTGGTGCCAGCACGCGGAAATTCGTCTTTGTCAAATACGATCGGGTCGCCTTTGCGCTGCGGGATCTGGACGGGAACGATCTCATCTTTGAAGCGGTCAGAAGCCAGTGCTGCTTCCGCTTTTTGCTGCGACCAGGCGGCGAACTCGTCCTGCTCCTCACGGGTCAGGCCGTAGCGCTCCGCCACGTTTTCTGCGGTGATGCCCATGTGGGTGTCGTCAAATGCGCACCACAGGCCGTCGCGGATCATGATGTCGGTCACTTTTTGGTCACCCATGCGGTAGCCGGTGCGAGCGCCTTCCAATAAATATGGTGCGCGAGACATATTTTCAAAACCGCCTGCGAGAATGACATCCGCATCGCCCGCTTTGATCGCTTGCGCCGCCAGCATGACCGCTTTCAGACCGGAGCCGCACACTTTGTTGATCGTCATCGAGGCGATCGTGTTCGGCAAGCCCGCTTTGATTGCCGCTTGACGAGCCGGGTTTTGCCCAAGCCCCGCTTGTAGGACGTTGCCGAGGATGACTTCTTCGACCAAATCTGCCGACACCCCTGCGCGTTCAAGCGCTGCGGTCAGGACGACAGCGCCCAGTTCCGGAGCTGGAATGCCTGCGAGCGCTCCTTGAAAGTTACCGATCGCTGTACGGACAGCGCTTACAATCACTGCATCTCGATTTGCCATGTAAGTAAACTCCTTTCGAAAACAACACTTATCCAAAAATCAGATTCAGACTATTATATTCTCGTCTTTGCTACTTTTCCCTGCACAAGGATTCCTACACGCGATCTTCAGGTCATTTTTAACTGCTGTGAATTGCATTTGGCCTCTTTTCACTTGGGTTCATGGCATGGTAAATTATCATCAACAACATGCATTTTAGGAATTCGTCCTTGGAATAGGAGAAGCGATTATGCAATATTTGACCCTCGGGCAAAAACTGCGCTTAAAACGTAAAGAATTGGACCTCACCTTGAAGGACATCGCCGGGGAGACGATCTCACCTGCAACGCTTAGCCTTGTCGAGCGTGATCTACAAGTTCCATCGGAAGACTTGCTGCGCTATCTCGCCGAGCAGTTGCAAACGCCGTACAGCTATTTTAAAGAAACGCCGGAAGAGACGCTCGGCCGTCGCGCCAAGACGCTGCTCGCCGAATCGGAAGCTCTTTTACATCGCAAGCGCTATTCGATGGCGACTCGTTTTGCTGAAGAGATCATGAATGACGCGAAAGAGCTGCGCTTGCATCATTATATCGCGCAGTCAGCTCTGCTGCTTTCGCGCATCGCCTTAACACAAGAAGAGTATCATCGCGCCAACGAATACCTGTTTGAAGCGCAGTCGGCCGCACATATGTCCGGACATCACGAATGGTTGCCGAGCATCTATTTTCAATTTGCGCAGGTCTCGTTTCGTCAGTCCTTTTATGCGCAGGCGCTCGATTACCTAAAACAGGCTGACCATGCCACGCAAGAGGCGATGGATGATGAGTTGAGCCGCAAGATTCTCTCCTTGTTATCGCAATCGTATCACAAGATGGGCAAATATGACCTTGCCCTCGACTATGCTGAAAAAGCGACGAGCCTCGTCTCGCGGATGAACAATCTGGAGGCGTATGCCGAGTCCCTGATCATGCTCGGAGCGACCTACCGCGAGCAGGAGCAGTATGACAAGGCGCTCGAGCTGTTTCAAGAAGCGATGCGCATCTCCCGCCAGTTGGAGACACAGCATGAACTGTCGGAAGCGGAACGCAACTTGGCCGAACTGTACGTGAAGACGGGCGACCACGGGCAGGCCAACTTGCATTTCGAGCTGGCGATCGAGCAAAAACAAAAGCTTGGTGATGCATCCCTGCTCCCGACGATGCTCGATCATGTCGAAGCGCTACTCGAAGCGGGCGAGGTGTTGAAAGCGCAAAGCCGCCTGCAAGATGCGCTTCGCAACCTCGACATCCCGTCGGCCGAAGTAGACCGTGCTCGAGCGCTCGCTCTGTCCTATCAGATCTCCTGCTTCTTAGGCGATGAAGCGGCTGGACGTCAGGCGCTGGAAGAAAGTTTGACTCTCGCGCGCAGCCATTCGGTAGAGACGCGCACGCCGGACATCCTCGTCAAGTTGGGCCGCATCTGTGCCAAAGCGGGCGATCAGAACATGGCGACACAGCTTTTCGGAGAAGCGCTGGCCGGATATGAAAGCCTTGGTGTGATCCTGCGGACGAACGCGAAAAACGCATAAACGCAAAGAAAACCACCGGGCCGCTTGGCTCGGTGGTTTTGCATTGGCAAGGACGGTCGCCCGTTACGCAGCAGGTCCGCTCACTCGCTGAACCTCTTAGCCTGCAAACTGAGGTCGCACCGCCCGCTCTGCTTGAACGAAGTCGATACCTAGTCCAATCGCGGCCGCATCATACGATAGGGTTCTGTTCCTCAGACGGTAAACTCATCCGGCTTATCCCCGCTCCCAAAGTGGTGCAGGATCGCTTGCACGATGCGCTCAGACGCTTTGCCGTCGCCATAGGGGTTGACTGCAACCGACATGCTGCGGTGCGTCTCGGAGTTGGTGAGCAGTTCGCCCGCCATCTCATAAATCACCGCTTCTTCGGTACCTACCAGCTTCAAGGTGCCCGCTGCGATGCCTTCTGGACGCTCGGTGGTGTCGCGCAGGACGAGCACCGGAACGCCCAGCGACGGCGCTTCCTCTTGGATGCCGCCGGAGTCGGTCAAAATCAGGTAGGCACGGGACATGAAGTTGTGTCCGTCATACACGTCCATCGGGTCGGTCAGGTGAATCCGCTCATGACCACCCAAGATGGCACGCGCCGGTTCCTGCACCGCCGGATTGAGATGCACTGGGTAGACGACCACCAAATCCTCATGCTCTTCGACCAGACGGCGCACCGCGCGGAAGATGTTCTCCATCTTCTCCCCGAGGTTCTCACGGCGATGAGCTGTCATGAACACCAGGCGCTGATTTTGTTGCAACGAATCGAGAATCGGGTGGGAATAGGTGTCGCGCACAGTGGTCGCCATCGCGTCGATCGCGGTGTTGCCCGTGACGAAGATCTTCGCTTCCGGCTTGCTCTCCTGAAGCAGATTGTGCTTCGACTGTTCGGTCGGCGCAAAATGCAGGTCGGCCATCACCCCGGTCAATTGGCGGTTCATCTCTTCCGGAAACGGCGAGTATTTGTCGTTGGTGCGCAGTCCCGCCTCGACGTGACCGATCGCCACCTGCTGATAAAAGGCGGCCAGGGCACCAACAAAAGTTGTCGTCGTGTCGCCGTGGACGAGCACGATGTGCGGCTTCTCCTGCTGGATCACATCCTGCAAACCGGCCAGCGCCTTGGTCGTGACGCCGGTCAGCGTCTGACGCGGCTCCATGATATCGAGGTCATAGTCGGGCGTAATCTCAAACAGCTCTAGCACTTGGTCGAGCATTTGACGGTGTTGTGCCGTCACGCAAACGCGGGAATGAATCTGCTCGCCTGCCCGCTCCAGCGCTTTTACGAGCGGAGCCATCTTGACCGCTTCAGGACGAGTACCAAATACCGTCAGTACGCGAATGGGTTCCATCTTGTTCATCGCTCTCCTTTTCTCTTGCCAAACCTTACTTCGTGCCATACAGGCGATCGCCTGCGTCACCAAGACCCGGTGTGATATAGCCGTGGTCGTTGAGACACTCGTCTACAGCCGCCACGTAAATATCGACATCCGGATGTTCGCGTTGCACCAATTCAATGCCTTCCGGAGAGGCAATCAAGCACATCAGTTTGATGTTTTTCGCACCGCGCTGTTTCATGAACGTGATCGCCGCAGCGGCCGAACCGCCCGTCGCGAGCATCGGATCGACGGCGATCAGATCGCGCTCGGCCACATCGGATGGCAGTTTGCAGTAATACTCGACCGGTTGCATCGTTTCCGGGTCGCGGTACAGACCGATATGACCGACCTTGGCGCTCGGAATCAGGTTCAAGATGCCATCGACCATACCAAGCCCTGCACGCAGGATCGGCACGACGCCGAGCTTCTTCCCGGCCAGCACCTTGGTCTTCGTCTCTGCGACAGGCGTTTCGATCACCGCCTCGGTCAGCGGTAGATCGCGGGTCGCCTCATAAGCCATCAGCATGGCCACTTCTTCCACCAACTCGCGGAACTGTTTGGTGCCGGTGTGTTTATCGCGTATGTAGGTCAATTTATGTTGGATCAACGGATGATCAAAAACGTATACTTTGCTCATGACAGAATCTCCTTTTCTGGATGTCTTTTTCCATTATAGCAAAAAAAGCCCGCCGTCCATAACGGCAGGCTTTTTTTTCCTAGAGATAGGTCAAGCCTTCATACATCGGAAACTTGTCGCAGAGCGCTTTCACTTTGCCGATCGCTTCGTTGATTTTGGTTTGGTCGTCCTTGTGCTTCAAGGTCAGCGCGATGATCTCTGCGATCTCGACCATTTCCGCCTTCCCGAAGCCACGCGACGTGACGGCCGGGGTGCCGATGCGAACACCAGAGGTGACAAACGGTGACGCCGGGTCGAACGGAATCGTGTTCTTGTTGGTGGTGACGCCGATCTCGTCGAGCAGGTGCTCCGCTTCTTTCCCGGTCAGCCCGAGGTTGCGTACATCGATCAGGAGCAGGTGATTGTCCGTCCCGCCGGAGACGATGTTCAAGCCGCGCTCGATCAGAGCTTGGGCAAGCGCCGAAGCGTTGTCCACCACTTGTTGGATGTAGCCTTTAAACTCCGGACGCAGCGCTTCGCCAAACGCTACCGCTTTCGAAGCGATCACATGCATCAGCGGACCGCCTTGGATGCCTGGGAAGATCGCTTTGTCGATCGCTTTGGCATACTGCTCTTTGCACAGGATCAAGCCGCCGCGCGGACCGCGCAGCGTTTTGTGCGTCGTCGAGGTGACAAAGTCGGCATACGGAACGGGAGACGAATGGTGTCCGGTTGCGACCAGACCGGCGATGTGCGCCATGTCCACCATCAGATAAGCCCCAACTTCGTCTGCGATTTCGCGCAGCTTTTGGAAGTCGATCGAACGAGGGTAGGCGGAGGCGCCTGCCACGATCATCTTCGGCTTGTGTTCGACCGCCAGTTCGCGCACGGTGTCATAGTTGATCATGCTCGTCTCTTCTTCGACGCCGTAAGGAACGAAGTTGTAATACTGACCGGAGATGTTGACCGGGCTGCCGTGTGTCAGGTGACCGCCATGCGACAAGTTCATGCCAAGCACAGTGTCGCCCGGCTTCAGGAATGCAAAGTAGACAGCGGTGTTGGCCTGTGCGCCAGAGTGCGGCTGCACGTTGGCATGTTCAGCACCAAACAGTTCCTTCGCCCGATCGCGCGCCAAATTCTCCACGATGTCCACATGCTCGCAACCGCCGTAATAGCGCTTGCCCGGATAGCCTTCCGCATATTTATTGGTCAGCACGGTGCCCATCGTTTCCATGACTGCGCGGGATACGAAGTTCTCCGACGCGATCAACTCGATTTTGCTGCGTTGACGACCCAGCTCCAGCTCCAGCGCTTCTGCTACTTCACTGTCTACCAATCTCAAATGACTCATCCAAGGTCTCCCCTTTTCCAACTGAAACGTAGTATTTCCGAACAGTATAGCATATTTCTGATAAAAAGTTCGTGTTTTTAGGAGTTATTCGCGCTCACCGAGCACATACACGGCACGTGCGCCGCCGATCAGCTTGGGCCGGGTGCGCGCCATCGTCACATGCGCTTCACCGATCTCACGCAAAGTCCCTCGCACAGGCACCGCGACTTGGCGCAAGTGCATCCCGATCAACGTGTCCCCGATGTCGATGCCCGCATCCGCCCGAATCGTTTCGACCAACACCGGATGCTTCAACTTGCCAAATGCTGTGGATGCCACCGCACCGCCCGCTTTCGGAACGGGCACGACCGCCACTTCCTCCAACTGAAACTGCTTGAGCGTGTCCCTTTCGACGACCAGCGCGCGGTTGAGATGTTCACAGCATTGAAACGCGACCTGAAATCCGTATGTGTCCCGCGCCTCCAGCACCGCTTCGACGATCAGTTCTGCCGCGTCCAACGAGCCGCCCGAGCCAATTTTTTTGCCGACAACTTCGCTTGAGGAGGCCCCGATGACGAGGATCTGATCGCGATCAAGCCCAGCTGTAGCTTGGAGGTCGTGGATCGCTTGCAAGGTCTGTGCTTTGACAGCTACAAGTTCCGGACTTAGCATCCGCTGATCCCGTTTTCGCGGCCATAGCGCTGCTCGATGTTCCCGATTTTCTCGATGCGAGCCGCATGACGACCGCCGCTGAAATCGGTGCTCAGCCACAGTTCGACGATGTCATCAGCCAGTCCTGCGCCGATGACGCGCGCGCCCATCGCCATCACGTTGGTGTCGTTGTGTTCGCGAGTCGCTTTTGCCGAGAACGTGTCATGCAAAAGCGCACAGCGAATGCCTGGCACTTTGTTGGCGACGATCGACATGCCAAGCCCGGTGCCGCAGATCAGGATGCCGCGGTCATATTCACCGCGGGCGACCGCTTCTGCGACCTGAATCCCGTAGTCCGGGTAATCGACCGATTCTTCCGAGTAGGTGCCAAAATCATGGTAGGACAGCCCCATGCTCTCAAGCTTTTTCTTCACCGACTCCTTCAGCGTGAACCCGCCGTGGTCGGCTGCGATAGCCACTTTCATCGTATGACCTCCGTTGCGCTGGAATGTATGTGTTGCAAAGCCGCTGACATACGGTGCGTCGGTGCCATGCAGGGCGTGCCCCTATGCGCGGCAACGTTTAGTACAATCTGTTTTAGCATAGCAGAACCGTTTACTGATTTGCTAGCGTGATCCTCATCTTCGCTCCTGACCACCCTCTCGAAACGCTTGCTTTCATCAGATCGGCGATCGGCAGGGTACAGGGTATCAAAAATTTGACTTCCATCTTTTGCTTGATTTTGTTATCAATAGAGGAAGGGAATCTTGACCTCGCACCTCGATGCACCCATGTGCATCAATCAGTCTAGTATAGCCTATCGATTGCCTACATGTACGAGTCCTATCATTTTACTGGGAGCGGGTGCTTATATGAATACTGAAACACAGCAACAACCTGTTCGAAAGGACCAATGGCGCGCCTTTCTGCGTTTGATCACCAGGACCAATCCACCGAAGCTGTTGATCGCAGGCGTGTTGATCTTGAGTTTGATCAACACGGGCGCCTCCTTGATCGTGCCGTGGTTTACGAAAAATCTGGTCGATGTGGTGAGCGTGTCCGCGCTGAACAAGTCGGTGATTTTTCTGCTGATCTCCGCCTTCTTGTTACAAGGGGCGTCGGCCGCTTTCTCACATTATATGCTGTCCTTCGTCGGGCAAAAAGTGGTCGCCAACCTGCGCCGACGTTTGTGGCACAAACTGCTCGTACTGCCCATCCCCTATTTTGACAAGCATCGCTCCGGGGAAACGATCTCGCGGATGACGAGCGATACTGGGATCATCAAGGAGATTATCGTCACACACCTGATCTCCTTTTTCACAAGCATCATCTCGATCATCGGCTCGGTGGCGATCCTGCTGTTCCTCGACTGGCAGATGACGCTCGTCATGCTGTCAGCGATCCCGATCGCTTTCCTCGTCATCCGGCCGCTTGGGCGCAAGATGTACCTGATCTCCAAAGGGTTGCAAGATGAGATGGCCAGCTTCACCGCCCTGCTCACCCAAGTGTTGCAAGAAATTCGCCTCGTCAAATCGTTCAACGCCGAGCGGCGCGAAAAGGAAAATGGGGACCAAGGGATTCAACATCTGTTCCAATACGGATTGCGAGAAGCGAAAATCCACTCGATTCTTGCACCGCTGATGACCTTCTTGATGATGGCGATGCTCGTGGTGATCATCGGGTACGGCGGTGTGCGCGTGGCGACAGGCGCCTTGAGCGCAGGGGAATTGGTAGCATTTATTCTCTATCTCTTCCAGATCATCATGCCGTTTGGACAATTGGCCCAGTTTTTCACCTCGATTCAAAAAGCGATGGGCGCAACGGAGCGCTTGATGGGAATTCTGGAGCATGAAGAGGAAGATCACGCAGTGCAGACTTTGGTGGAGAACACCGCACAGCCGATCGGGGTGGAAAGCCTGTCCTTTGCCTACCAGACCGGCGATCAGGTGCTGAACAATGTGAATTTTTCGATCTTGCCTGGCAAGGTCACGGCGATTGTCGGCCCCAGCGGATCGGGCAAGACGACGCTGTTCTCGCTGCTTGAGCGCTTCTACCTTCCCAGCGGCGGCACGATCCGGCTTGGTGACACGCCTATCGACTCCTTCAACCTCCAATCCTGGCGGGAACAGCTCGGCTACGTGTCACAGGAAAGCCCGTTGATGGCGGGTACGATTCGTGAAAACATCTCCTACGGTGTGGAGCGGGAGATCACGCCCGAGGAATTGCGGCAGGCCGCCGAGATGGCCTATGCCCACCACTTTATCGAAGAGCTGCCAAACGGTTACGACACCGAGGTCGGCGAGCGCGGCATCATGCTTTCCGGCGGCCAGCGCCAACGGATCGCCATCGCCCGCGCCCTCTTGCGCAATCCGAACATCCTGATGCTCGACGAGGCCACCTCAGCTCTCGACAGCACGTCCGAAAAAGTGGTCCAAGACGCGCTGAACAACCTTATGCGCCACCGCACCACCCTCGTCATCGCGCACCGTCTATCCACTGTGGTCGATGCCGACCAGATCGTCGTCCTCGAAAAGGGCCGCGTCACCGGAGTCGGCACGCACGAAGAACTGCTCGAAAGCCATGAGCTCTACAGGGAGCTTGCAACCCATCAGTTCCAATTGGAAGAGACGACCTTGTAGCACGAAAACCCCTGCGCATGCGCGGGGGTTCTTTTCTTGATTGCGAAAATTAATCCACCATTCCGATACCTCGTAAGGTCGTACAGAGAAAATCAGGTGGGTCATGTCTAGCAAAACTTGCAAGTCGCTCAACCACATCTTGCAGTTTCAAATTCTTTTGATACACCTTTCGGATTTCTTGATAGATGCCATATCGAAGTAGTAATTTTCCGTCAATCCACTGGTGTACGCCACCCATGCTTTTACATGCGTGTTCAATTTCCTGATACCGTTCAGCCCAGGAAGAACGTATCTCCGCTTCTTGAGGAAGTTTATTAAATCGATCTACTAAACTCTGCAACACCTCCGTAGAACTCGTTTCGTCAGGATGAGCTCGAAAATATTGCCTTAATTCAGAATCATATAATCGTAAGCCATAATCATGCAACAAGCTATTTGCCGTTGCAAAGTGGCAGAAAGACTGACCCATTTTTAAAATTTGTTGCTCAATCATTTCTTTGGAGCTCCATTGCTCATGTTGATCGACCTTTAGATCGACAGCTAGTTTGTATAGGTATGCAGGATCAAGCAAATAGTTTTCTAATGCATACCTATCCAAGATGGTGACCCGCGGCTGTTCTATCGTCTGAAATTCAAAGTCCCGATCGACGATCCCAAAACTGTTTTCCGTCTGACTCACCATTTTTCGGACGTCCTTTTTACTGTTCGCTTGTTGTACATTGCCCAAGATCATCGGGAACATCAGATGCAAAGTTTTTTCATCGTCCGAACCTTCTACAAACAACGTCGGATACTCACTCATTCGCTGATACCTCAGACTCGTCTAGTAAGTTATCCAATGATATTACCTCACTAGACATCACCGATTTGGCAATTTCAGGTGACTGAGTTGTCAGGATTAACTGTGCATCATATTTCTCACACAGATCGGTCAATGTAGCGATAAAAATTCTTTGCCACACGGGGTGAAGATGAATTTCCGGTTCGTCGATCAAGATGAGACTGCCTACAGAAATGTATCGGTATATTTCACCAAGCAACAAAATCACTTGCTTCTCTCCCGAACTTAATGCTTCTAATCCATACGTTCGGTTCGTTCCACTTTCTATTACTTCAACCTTAAAACTCGTATTGACAGTTGTGATTCGCTTGCCCTCTAAAAAGCGATTGATCATCGCTTTGAACTCTTCAAATTTTGAAGAGCCTGGATATCCTAGTTTTTCTCTCTGCAAATCATGAAAATATAGCCAGACCAAAAAGCTTTCCAACGAGCCCTTCCATTCGTCCTGATCGCGATTGAAACGATAGCACCAGCGAAACTCCGGTTTTTCATTGACTAACTCGCCCGACCCTCCACTAAATTTAGCAAATCGGTCGGTAGGAAAATACAGCACGTTTCCGATCGGTGTACGGTCTTCAAGTCCAGCAGCAGCGATTTGGACTTTTTCAAGAAATTTTCGCCCACTCTCGGTGCGAGAAACTAAACAATCCGGCATTCGATCTTGGCCAACATAATCGCCTTTAGCAATGTTCACATCATCCTGAACTGCAGGTGCTGGACCCTTATCGAACGCTTGAAAAGCCTTCCCAGTACGCACAAGCAACTGATTTGTCCCATCAAGGACAGGATATTCAAAACAGGCTTCTGTAGCACCCGGACTAAAAAAATCGATGATCTCTTCATCCTGAATGCCATCCTGAATGCCTCTTACCCCTTTTTCCAAAAGGTACGCGATACCATAAATCACCTCAAGCAATGTCGTCTTACCTGAACCGTTCTTGCCGACTATTATCGTCCGATTTCGTACTTTATCTCCCATCTTATCGTAAAAGCTTATCGAAGTGTTATGCAGTCGTTTCACATCTTTGATTCTAATGCTTTTCAATTTCAAAAGAATCACCTCCAGAATCCGCTTCTTTCAAACTAGTATATCCTACCAGCTCCACTCACAGCCACCTAATAGAGCCACAGCAAATTGCTGTGGCTCCTTTCTGTCCTACCCTCTTAAATCCCTACAACTCCTCCTGCAGCCGGACAACCAGCTTTTCAAGCAGTCCGTCGATCTCCTCTGCACAAGCGTCATACACGCCTTGCGACCCGCCGTATGGGTCGGCAATATCGAAGCTGGGCAGTTGGCTCATCAACTCGCCCATCCGCTTGCTCTCCGCTTGCACAGTAGCTTCCAACCGCTCTTGCAGCTGCACGAGGTCCTGCTCGGCGCTGGCATCTCCGCTCTGATACCTTACTTGCAGAGCCTCGACCTCATCGGCATGTTCCGCCAAGAAAAGGCTTTGCTTGGTCTGTGCCGCCTCTTGCACGTCGGCCATCTCCTCGAAGATCGCCACGTTCTTCGGGTCGTCATCGACAAACTCCTTCAAGGTGAACGTCTTGTCCATCGCTTCAAAATGCTTCTCGATCAGCGTTCGCTTGTGCGACTGGCTCATCGTCAAAATCAGATCGGCCCAGTTCACCGTCTCGCGGTCTACGAACGACGCCATATGCCCGGCCCCGTCCATGCCTTTGCCATTCAACACATTCACAGCTCCTTGCGAAGCCGGCGAGCCCGCGACCGCCGCCACTCCTGCCGAACGCACTTCCACCTGCTCCCCGAGACCCACCTGCTCGAGACGGCTGCGCATCAGGGGTTCTGCCATCGCGCTTCGGCACGTGTTCCCGGTGCATACAAACAACAGTTTCATCCGAATCCTCCTTGTTCCGTTCGCATCTGTTTCCCTCTCAGTATAGCCGCGCACTGGCTAGCCATGCAAATGAAAATGCCCCACCACAAGCAACAGCGCCGCGCCGAGCAACGACCCTCCCGCCGTGATCAGCTTCGAAGAATGCCACGCTTCCGGCCACAAGTCCCGCGCCACCACATAGCCCATCGCCCCCGCCGCAAAGGCCATCGACATGCTGATCAGCTGCGGTGACACTTCGAACAACAGCATGCCAAGCAGCGTCCCAAGCGGTGTGAACAGCGCCGCCAGCGTGATGATCCCGATGATCTTCTTCCCCGGTATCCCCGCCATGCGCAGCGGTACCGCAATCGACATCCCCTCTGGCAGATTGTGCAGCCCGATCGCCAGCGCAAGCAACATCCCGAGCTCCGGATGCAAGACATCGCCAGCTCCGATCGCCAATCCCTCCGGAATGTCATGCAAAGCGGTGACCACCGCAATAAACCACCCTAGCCGCAGATAGTGAAACGACGCCCCAGTCCCCAACGGTGACCTGCGCAGCACGGCCGTCACGGCGCGGCGCATCACCATCATGAAGAGCCAGCCGGCCGTCACCCCATACAGCACCGCTGTCGTCCCACCGCCCGAAAAAGATGCCGGAATCAGATCGGCACACACCACCGCCAACATGATCCCCGCCGCCAACGCCAGAAAGAAAGCCAACCCGTGCCGCGTCAGCTTGCCGATGCGCAGCACTACCAGTCCGCCAAACGTCGTCGCCAGTCCCGACACCAGACTGATCAGCAAAATATGGGTCATCAGCGTCCCCCTCCCTTCGTCCGCTCACAGCAAGAACTTGATGCCAAACGCCACCAGGACAGCCCCGCCGATCGCCTCGCCATACTCGCCGAACAGATGGGACGCTTTACTGCCTAGCGACAGCCCCGTCGCCGCCATCAGCGCGCCACAGATGCCAAACAACAGCACGGCGATCAATACGTTTGCCCCGAGCGTTCCAAGCGAGAAGCCGACCGACAGCGAATCGATGCTCACCGACAGCGCAAACAACACCAGACCAAGTCCTGTCGTCCGCGAATCACCACGCATCGCGCCGCTCTCTTCCTGTCCTTTCATCGAATTCCACACCATATGTACGCCAAGTCCGATCAGAAGCAGTGCGCCGATCCATTGGGTCACCTCACCGACCGCTTTGGCCAGATACAAGCCTGCCACCATGCCGAGCAGCGGCATCAAGACATGGAAGAGGCCGATCACAAGCGAAATCCGTGCGATCTCCCGTCGAGTCAACCGCAACATGCCCATCCCAAGCCCGAGCGAGAATGCATCCATGCCAAGCGCAAGCGCCATGATCAAAAGGGTCGCCACCTCACCCCACTGAAAACTGGTCATCAAAACGACAGTTCCTCCCCCCGGTTGTCCCTTCCGTTCATGTGTATGCGCCTTGTCCTACGAACTGAACCGCTTGTGGACATGGCAAAGCCCTGGCTCAGCAACCCAAGCCAGGGCTATTAACACTTGAAACGAACTACCAGAACAGCCCGCCGCCAAACGGTCGAACTCCGAATGGACGCGCGATGCCGGCGCCAAAACCGCCTCCGAGACCTGCACCGAACCCGACCCTCGGTCCAAATCCGATCCCTGGCCCAAATCCAATCCCCGGTCCAAATCCACCGCCAAAACCTGCGCCGACTCCAACCCCAACTCCAACACCCACTCCGACACCAGCACCGACACCGACACCACCTAGCCCGCCGTACGGATAGAACCCGCCGCCAAAGAACACATGCTCCACATCCAAGCCCTTGCTGTTCTTTTTGGGAAGCGCCCGCAACGTCACACCTTTCGCGTCCGCTTTCTCGACGATGCCGACATGTGCACCTTTTTCCGTATAAAGAGTTACCGTTTTACCGATCAACTTTTCAAACTGTCGCTGCATACTTTCACCTCCGACTCTGTTGAGTGAACCTCTACCGATGCCATATCCTATGCCCTACAGGCAGTTCCCGTGTGGACAAATCCCCTCGTCTAATACCCCAAAATAAAAAAAGACCCGAGCTTTATCGACAAGCTCCGGTCTTTTGAAGATAGTGCTCGTATCCCAACCACTACGCCCCACGTACCTTGGCCTCACCGTTCAACACGCGAAACGAATCGCGGTTCCAGCGGCGAACACCGACCACACGGTCGGCCCCCAATGCTCGGTAGGCGCGCATAAAACTGAGATTTTGCGCGACGACAACAACTTTGCCAACGCCAGCCTTTTTCAGCGCTTGCACGATCAACGCGCTTTCCAGCCACGCGCCTTCGAAAACGACCGCCGTATCAAACTCGCGAATCCGCGCATCGCTGACCACATCCTGCTTATGCGGACCGACTTTGATCACAGGCGCATCAATCTTCTGAACGCGCAGAAAGTGGGCCGTTTGCGCACAAAAATCCAAAAACGCGCAATCCAGTCCCATGCTGTGTAACGATTGAATGAACGGAACGGCCGATTCATCCATAGTGACGATCAGACAACGGTTCACACTTCTCACCCTCTTCTCGCATCGGCTTACGAAGTTAGCTGTCGGGTTCGGGTGGCAAGAGAGATCATGTTCACCCTTTCTGCATTAAGCAGATTTCACCCCGTATTGATTGGGTCCTCCGCTTCCGGATCGAGCCGGAATTCAGCCTTAGATCTATTTCAGTTGTCTCTTCCTATTATACACGATCCACTGGAGAAAGATGAAACGGAGAGGAGCCCTTTTTTCAGGTCCCTCTCCGCCGTATTGCGTTCTTATGCGTAAATAACTCGATGGCTCGCCGCTTTACGCAATCGATTCATCACAGCAAGCCCCACCCCAGTCTCCGGAAATACTTCCGAATAGATCAGATCGGCACCTGCGTGATCGAACTGCCGAATCGCATCATAGAGGCCGGACGCCACTGTGGATAGATCGTCGCGCCGTCCACAAGCGATCACCACATCGGCTGTGAATAACTCGGCCCGCTCCGCCGTGGTCAGTACCCCTACGCGGTACCCCGCCTGTCTCGCCTTGGCCACCCGCTCTGCGATCTCCGCTTGATCTCGCGGCCCTTCGACCAGCCACATCTCGCCTTTGGGCGCATAGTGCGTGTACTTCACGCCTGGCGACTTCGGCGTGCCGACCCCACTTTGCAGCACAGGATCGACCAACACTTCCCCGAGCAACTCGACCAGCATCTCGCGCGTCACACCGCCGGGGCGCAAGATCATCGGCACCTCTCCGGAAAAATCGAGCACGGTCGATTCGACGCCAACGCCTGCCGCACCGCCATCCACGATGCCTGCGATGCGTCCGTTCAAATCTTCGAGCACATGATCGGCCAGCGTCGGGCTTGGACGGCCCGAGCGGTTCGCGCTCGGCGCCGCTAAGGGCGCACCTGCCGCATCGATCAACTGCAGCGCCGTCACATGGTCGGGCATGCGAATGCCCACCGTATCAAGCCCAGCCGTCACATTGCGCGGCACGCTGTCCACACAAGGCAGCACCAACGTGAGCGGCCCTGGCCAAAACCGATCCATGCACAACTTCGCTCCGAGCGGCACAGTTCGGGCCAACTTCTCCACATCGCTCTTGTGTGCAATGTGGACAATCAGTGGATTGTCGGCCGGTCTGCCTTTCGCCGCAAAAATTTTATCCACAGCAGCAGCGTCCCATGCATTCGCACCTAGCCCATACACGGTCTCCGTCGGAAAACCGACCACCTCTCCCTGCCGCAATAGCTCTGCTGCCACCGCGATGTCCTGTTCGGTTGTACCTAAGCGTTTCGTCTCCATCTGCACCCGTCCCTGTTCGTTTTCGTGTGTCCTTAGTATAGCAAAAGAACAGGAAAAAACATGAATCATTTTGTCGAAAAAAATAGGAACGTATATTCCTATTTATTCACACTATCCACATGGTGTTGTGGATAACTTGTGGATGTATAGTTTTTTACCAAACAGACGACGTCCTGCTGACTGTACGCCAGGAAGTGTGGGCTCTGGGCTACAGCATGTGGCACCCGTTCTCTCTCGATTGTGGAAAACCCGATGTGGATAAACAGGGGGACAGTTGTGGATTGTGTGAGTAAGTAGAGCTGTTCGATCTCCATCGTCTCCACATAGGCCACAAACAGCCGCAACAGCTCCGCACCGAGCTGCGCCGTGCCCGGCCCGTTCTTGATGACGAGCGAGCGCATCAGGCCATACTTCCCGGCCACGATTTCCAGCCCAATCGTGCCGATCGCCGTCTTGTGCCCTCCCTCCTCTTCCTGTTCGATCAGCAAAAAACGATCCACAGCTTGATCCACACCCTGTGCATGCAGCCCTGCCTCCAGCAACAAGCGTTGAATACTCGTTCGATCGGCTTGGCTTGCCTTCCGAATCACGATGCTCATCTCGTCCCCACGCCCTCTCTCGCATTTTGCTCTATCTCTATGCGCCACGACGTGCAGATATGCTAGATTGGGCACAAATAAACCCGCACCTAAGCGTCATAATCGCGTCAGGTACGGGCTTGTTCGATTCACACGATGCACCGAGGGGATGCGGTGTGAGATATTTTGTGAACTTAAGCGAAAAATCCGCCGATGCTGTCGGTGAAACCGTCCCACCAAGCGGACAGTTTGTCAAAGAAAGCGGAGCGCACTTCCACTTCCTGCTCCTCGCCCGCCGCGTCTTTTAGCGCTACCGTCGTGATCGCCGCAGTTTCCATGTCTTTCGCCTGAACCGCATCGCCGTTGCTCAGATCAACAAAGCACAGCGGCGGGAACAGCACGCACCACCAGTTTTGACCTTGTGCTTCCCCGATCTGAATGCGCAGCGCCTCATACTCGCCTGCCGGATACACTTCGGAGCCGTACATCTTGGTCGGAAACGGCACGCGGCCAAAGTCGGTCACCGCTTGGTACGAGTAGCCTTGTGCCTCGATCACGCGCTGGGCGATCTCATTCATCTGCGGCACGGCGAGACGAATCGCTTCATGCGCCGCTTCTGCCGTCTGCAAACCTGCTACTTCTTGTGCGATCGCCGCGATGATCTGGTCGCGGATGTCGCGCTTCAACTGCTGATCCTCCGGCTTGTCGCTGTTCGCAATGATGCGCAGGCGGATCGCGTCGCCCGGAATGGACTGCCCTTGCTGAAGCTGTACACCTTGTTGTTGCTCTTCTGGAACCAGCACCGCTTCTGTCGCGACCGCCTGCCCGTTCATCGGCGCCATCAGCATCCCCGTCCCGAGCATCGCCGCCAGCAGCAGGGCGACGACCACGCGCTTGTTCACTTTCTGCACCGCTTCACGAATCTTTGCCACCCAGTTCATCATCTCTCGCATCCCCCTCGTACTCTCTTATGCTACGAGTATGGACAGAAGTTTGCGAGTCTAAACCTAGCAAATGCGAATCTAGCAAAAAAATAAGAGATTAGCGTTTTCGCCGTCCACTCTTCACGATGCCAAAGGCGATGGCGTAACAGACGACCGCGCCGCCCCAGCCGATCAGCGGCGCATGCTCCACAACGCCGCGTCCAAACGTGATGAACAGCCCACATAAAACTCCTAGAAAGATGAACAGCAACATCCACTTTTTATAGCTCGGCATCGTTCCTTCACTCTCCCCGTTTGCCCCAGATCACGCGCCCAATGCCCTGCCAGTCCGGCACGATGCCCGTCTCACCCACAGGGAGCACCGCACGAATCATCTGCTCGACAGCCTGATCCTGATTGATTCCCACTTCATAGGCCACCAAAGCTGGCCCTTGCTCGGGCCACAACGCAGGCAGGGCCGAGCAGATCACGCGATAGGGATACAATCCGTCTTCTCCACCGTCCAGCGCCAAGCGAGGCTCATGGTCGCGCACTTCCACATCGAGCGTCTCACAGTCGGCCGTCGGGATGTACGGCGGATTGGAAACCACGATGTCAGGCCGCAGCCCCCGTTCAATCAGCGGTGTGACCAGATCCCCTTGCAAAAATTCGACCCGATCGGCCACGCCCAAATTT
This sequence comes from Tumebacillus algifaecis, assembly GCF_002243515.1. Taxonomy (NCBI): domain Bacteria; kingdom Bacillati; phylum Bacillota; class Bacilli; order Caryophanales; family Alicyclobacillaceae; genus Tumebacillus; species Tumebacillus algifaecis. The sequence continues at coordinate 360,475 of NZ_CP022657.1, read as the reverse complement.
TCTGCGTTGCGCCGCGCCATCGCCAGCGCATCCGGCGAAATATCGACGGTGACGACCTGAGCGGCTGGCCATTCCAACGCCAAGGTCAGGGCGATCGCCCCGCTTCCCGTCCCGATGTCCACGATCAACGGCGCATCGATCGACCCTTTTTCCTGCAAGATGCGCTCGATCAACAGCTCCGTCTCTGGCCTCGGGATCAACACATCCCCCGAGACGAAAAAGGGTCGCCCATAAAACTCTTGCACCCCCGTCAAATGCTGAAGGGGCACTTGCTCGCCCCGCTTTTGCACGACCGAGGCAAATGCCTCCCGCGCCTCAACTGGAAAAGCGTCCTGAAGGCGGACGAGCATCTTCGTGCGGTCGATCCCCAAAACATGCTGCAACAGCACTTCCGCATTGAACTGCGGGGAGCGAACGCCCTTTTCTTCAAAGAAACGGGAAGCCCACAACAGGGCTTCCCGAATCGTTTCATGCGTCCCGTGAGACATTATTCTTCCTCATTTTGCGCTTTCAGCGCATCGGTGCGTTCGACGGTGATCAGCGTGTTGATGATCTCGTCGAGGTCGCCTGCGAGGATGTAGTCCAATTTGTGCAGCGTAAGCCCGATGCGGTGGTCGGTCACGCGCGATTGCGGGAAGTTGTAGGTGCGGATGCGCTCGGAGCGGTCGCCAGTGCCGACTGCCGATTTACGAGCGGACGCTGCCGCTTCCTGCTGTTTTTTCAGCTCGATTTCAAACAGGCGCGCACGCAGAACTTTCATCGCGCGATCCTTGTTCTTGATCTGCGATTTCTCGTCCTGACAAGAGACGGACACTCCGGTCGGAACGTGGGTGATCCGCACGGCCGACTGCGTGGTGTTAACCGACTGGCCGCCCGGACCGGACGAGCAGAACGTATCGATGCGCAGGTCTTTGTCGTGGATTTCCACTTCTACATCTTCCGCTTCTGGCAACACGGCGACCGTCGCGGTCGAAGTATGAATCCGGCCACCCGAATCGGTCGAAGGAACCCGTTGCACGCGATGTGCGCCCGATTCGAATTTCAGCTTGGAATAGGCACCTTTGCCGATGATCTGGAACACGACTTCGCGGAAGCCGCCAAGCTCGGTGTAGCTCGATTCGACCGTCTCCGTCTTCCAGCCTTGACGCTCTGCATAGGAGGTGTACATCTTGAACAGGTCGCCTGCAAACAGCGCCGCTTCGTCGCCACCTGCCGCACCGCGGATCTCGACGATAACGTTTTTCTCATCGAGCGGGTCTTTCGGAAGCAAGAGAATGGTCAGACGGTCTTTGAGATCAGCTTCGCGATCGACCAGTTCGTCGATCTCCATCTTGACCAGTTCGCGCATCTCGTCATCCAACTTCTCAGCGAGCATGCCTTTAGCATCGGTCAAGCCTTGCACAACTTCTTTGTACTCCCGGAACACGTTCACCGTATCTTCAAGGTCGGACTGCTCTTTGCCGTACTCGCGCAGCTTCTTCGGGTCGCTGGCGATGTCCGGATCACACAGCAGGTCACTCAACTTGTTATAGCGGTCTTCAAGCGATTGTAAGCGATCGATCATCCTTATCACCTCTACTGGAGTCTGACCCACAGGTCACGCATGGCACCGCAGCGATCGCCACTTCGATCCTGCCGTGCATGAGGAGCGCGGGTCGTATATTTGTACAACAACATCCCTGGCACGAACCGCCAAGGCACACATTTATTCGTCGTGCCGCCTGCGAAAAGAATCAGTTCAAAGGACAGCCCGGCGACCTGCAGAAGCAAGAGCAGACAACGACAGATCTGCTCCCTCTGTCCAAGCCCGGCACCGGAAAGATGTAACAGCACGATCGAGATCCACATCACGAAAAGCGAAACCGTCATACAGTGCGACCGTTTCGTGAACGGTCGGCAGGCCCAGCAAGCTGGATCTCTTGGGAAGAGGGGAGCGCGATCCCCTTCCACATGTATCGTATGATCGGAATGGCAAACGGCGATTGCCACATTTCGAGCAACGCCTGTCCCCCGATAAACTTGCAGCAATAAGGAGTGGTCTCCCTGCAACTTGGGTATCGTATAACATTCTAAGTATAATAGAGAACCTTACTTCCGTCAAAATGGGAACTCATCATAATACAGTCAAATTGTGCAAATGGTAAGGGGAAGAATTCCCTTTTGAAGGAGGGAACCACCACGTACCAGCTACTTCGCAAACTGTTGAAGAAATCGCACATCAGCGCACAGCATAAGAAAACGGAGCCCAAGACTTGCGGCTCCGCTTCAGCAGCGGGAAGAGCTATCTGTTTTCGGCTGGCATCATGCTCGGACCGACTGCCGGAACATTGCGCGTCAGGTCCATGAACTCGTCGTTGTACAGCGACAAAGAATGTCCGGCGCGCATCTCATCGGCGAGACGCTGAATGCGGCGGGTCTGGGCGCGGTCGGTCGTGATGTGCACCCGTTCAAACACAGGGGCTTGCACCAACAGACGCTGGCGAACGATGTTGACCAGATCCGCCCTGTCGGCTGGACGCACCGTGCGCTCCAAATTCAAGCCGAGCACGACCGTCCGTCCGACGACGACCGCACGGGAATTGGCCACCCCGTCAACGGAGGATGCCAAGTTCTGAACGCGGTCGGCCGTCGATGTCGGGTAGATGCCCTGCGTCGTGTTGGTGGTGCCAGGATAGGTAAACGATCTCAGATCGACCGACGGGTTGTTCACATCGTTGCGACCGGAGAGATGCTCTTTGTCACCATCGCCGTCCACGTCGATGTTCTTATTGTCAAAACGGGGCATCGTCACCCGCTCCGACCCTGGAGCGATCTGCACGGTGTTCGTGCCGTAGCGCTGCTCATTGCGAGCAAAATCGTTGGTCGCAGAACATCCGGTGATCGAAAGCGCCGTCAGCGCGGCTGTGAGACCTGTGATCCATTTCATGCTTGTCTGCATCAAGGTCACCTCCTCCTCGGTGTTGTGCTTATCTTGCCCGCGAGGCGGAACCCTGACACTGGAAAGCAAAAGCAAGCGGCCCTTCCGATGGAAGCGCCGCTTGCTTTTACGTATTTGAAATGGCATGAAGCTGTATAGATGTGCCCTTGGGCACCTCATGGCAATGACGGCAACGCGCTTCATACGATTCGCACGCCCCGACCAAAATGACCGGATCGTCATAGCCTGCAGGCTTGCCGTCGATCAAGCGTTGATTGCGAGTCGCAGGATCGGCGCAGACCGAGCAGATCGCCTGCAACTTCGTCACATACTCGGCTGTAGCCAACAACAGCGGGGTCGGGCCGAACGGCTGACCGCGAAAATCGGTATCGAGCCCGGCCACGATCACGCGCACACCGCGCTCTGCCATCTCCTGACAAAATGCCACCACATCATCTGCCAAAAATTGCACCTCGTCGATCGCGATGACGGTGGTCTCCGCGTTCAGATGGGAACGAATCTCCGCCACATCGGCGATCGCGATCGCCTCATGCGTATCGCCGCTGTGTGAGGCGACCGCCGTCAGATGATAGCGGTCATCAATCTTCGGCTTGAACACTTGTACCTGCTGGCGGGCGATCTTCGCCCGTTTGACACGCCTGATCAACTCTTCGCTTTTGCCGGAAAACATGCTGCCACAAATCACTTCAATCCAACCCGGCTGCTTCGTAAAATACAAACCTAGATCTCTCCCTAACCAGATGATTCGTACATGATCGTTCCTGTACAGGTTCGACGAAAAGAGCTTTGTTCCTGTTCCTAGTCTTCCGATTTCGGACAATAAAAAAACAGGGCAGAGCGCCCTGTTTTTTCTATACTGTTTCGATCGCGGCTTACAGGTTGTATTTCTTCTTGAACTTGTCTACGCGACCGCCGGCATCCACAAACTTTTGCTTACCAGTATAGAACGGGTGGCACTGCGAGCAAACGTCTACTTTGAGGTTTTCCTTAGTGGAACCCATTTCGAACTTGTTGCCGCAAGCGCAGGAAGCAGTAGTAACATAGTACTTCGGATGGAGATTTGCTTTCATTCTTGTCACCTCTTTCCTGGCCATAGATTTTGCCATGGCCCTTTGTTCATACACACTGCAAGATAGTATAGCACGAAATCTTCATACCTCGCAAGAATTTAGGGCATCAGAAAAAATTCCCTACTAATTGTGTAGATATTGTTAGAACGCTTTACAAACTTCAAATTAGAGTGTACTTTAAATACAAGGAATCACCTAGTAATTTCGCGCTTAACTATAGTGCCTGATAAATCATAACTCAAATAAATGATTCAGGAGGGTTAAAGTTGATCTCTTTAGGACAGAAAATACGGGAATTGCGGGTACAGAAGGGCTTGACCCAACAGGAGTTGGGGGCCGGGATTGTCACCATATCGATGATTTCGCAGATCGAATCGGACAAAGCATATCCATCACACAAGGTATTGGAGCAGGTTGCGGAGCGCTTAGAGACGCCGATCGAATATTTTATTGCTGACATGCAGACCCAGATGGAGCAGACGAGCACCTATAAACTGGCCAAAGCCTATTTGGCGGCCAACAATTTTGAACAAGCGATCCCGTTGTTTCGCGAGTTGATCGGCAACCCAGCTCCACATCTGCCCGTGCATGAAGTGCAGTTCGACCTTGCGGAAGCGTTCATGGTCTGCGGCGACATCGAAAAAGCGGTCGAGATGTTTGAACAGGTACTCGATACGGTGATCCGTAAAAATGATGATCATACGGCCTTGCTCTGCTTAAACAAACTGGGCGAAGCGCGGTTTGGACAAGAAAATTTCCCTCTGGCGCTCTACCATTGGCGCAAAGCATATGAAACGTTCTCCCGCCTCAAAGAGATCGATCCCTACACACGCGCCCGCATCGTGACCAATCTGGCGCACGCCCACTATCGTTTAGGTGAATATGAAGATGGCATTCGCTTTTACAGAGAAGCGTATAACTTGTTGCGCGGTTCGACCAACCTTCGCCAATTGGCCGATGTCTATCTCGGACTGGGTGTCTCGTATAAGAAATTGCGCGACTTTAGCCGCGCCATCGATTATTGCCATGATGCCCTGACCATTTACGAAAGCTTGCAAAATATTAAACAAGCGATCGACGTAAAAGCTAACTTTGCACTTGTTGAAGCTGAACAAGGACGTATCGAAAAAGCAATTGATCTTTTACATGAATGTTTAGCAGAATATCGCAAACTTGAAATTCCGAGCGACGATGCGAAAATTCACGGTGAGATCGCCAAGCTTTATGTCAAAGCTGGCAAGTTGCAACAGGCGGAGGCGTTCTGCCAAGAATCGCTGTTCTTGCTTCCAGACAACGCCCAAAACCTCGCGGCGATCTACCACGCACTGGCCGTCGTCAAGCGCGAGCAAAGCGATCTCGCCGCGGCAGTTGACTGGTTTGAACGGACGATTGCCACGCTGACCGAACAGGAACAACTGCGCGAATTACGCCTTGTTTATCAAGAGCTTGCCGACCTGTACGAAGCGCAAAACGACTATGTGAAAGCGACCGATACGCTGCGTCGGATGCATGTCATCCTCGATGAGACACTGCGGAAGATCGGCATTATGGGATAACTTTCAATCTCCACCTTTTCTAGGACTTGTCCGAGCGGACAAGTCCTTTATTTGTGTAGAAGGGAGATTATGTAGCATTTTGTTACAAATTGTAGATAATTTTATGATCACTTTTTCACGAAAATCTGTTGTATTTGTAACTGTGATCTGTATAATAATTTATAGCGCAGACACCATCACCATTATCAGCACTTAAACAATCAAAAATTTCCACCTACTCATCGCAGCAATATTCACAGCAGGGTGAATCTACTTTCTCGGGAGGCACAACACACATGAAAAAACTTATCGGCTTTATCTTCCTGTCCACAGTTGCAGTGGTAACCGTACTGGCAACACCGCAAGGCGACGCACAAGCTTGGTGGACCGACTTTGGTCCGAACGTGACAGGTCCGGAGACCTTGATTGCAGAAGTCCACGTCCTGTCAGTTGCAAGCGAAGTGGTCATCGAAACGGAACCGACCAACACTTGCGATCTCTGGTGGACCGACCACGGCCCGAACCACTAAGTTTTCTGTTATGAAAATAAGCCCTGACCGTAGCGGTCAGGGCTTTTTGCTATACTTGCGTAACTCGGACGGCGGAACGTGCGTGTAGGAGCCGATCACCGTATTCGGGCACTCGCTCTTGAAGATATCGAGCATCGTCTTCATGCCGAGCAGTTCGCCTTTCGCTTTCGGGATCGTGCCGAGGTACAGTTCCGGGTCGATGTTCAGGTTGCGCATCTGGATCAGTTTGACCTCATTCTGGTTGATAAAATCGACCATCGCTTCGATCTCTTCCTCACGGTCGGTGACCCCTGGGAAGATCAGATAGTTGATCGAGGTGTATACCCCATTTGTGGCCGCATATTTCAAAGACCGTCCGACGTCCTCGACACCATACAAGCGCGGACGGTAATAGGCGTTGTAGTGATCATCGAGGGCGGAGATCGTCGAGACGCGCATCAGATCGAGCCCGGCATCGGTGATCTTTTTGATCATATCGACGAGGCCAGCGTTCGTGTTGATGTTGATAAAGCCGCGATCGGTCTGTTCGCGCACGCGGCGGATCGCTTCTGCGATGTCGATGCCGCGCGTGGACGGCTCCCCTTCACAGCCTTGACCGAACGAGATGATCGCATCATCAGACGCCATCAAGTGATGCAGCATCAGTTCGACCATCTCTTCCACCGTCGGCTTGAAGTTCATCCGCACCTGAGGCGACGGGAACGGAGAATCGTCCGGCTGTTCGGAGATGCAACCGACACAGCCCGCATTGCAGGTCGAAGAGACGGGCAGCGCCCCTTCCCAGCGCTCGAGGAAAGTGTTGCGCGAAGTCAGGCAACCGTAGCCGAGCGCACAGTTGCTCAGATGTTGCCAAATTCGATTCTCCGGGTATTGTGCGGTGATCTGTTTGACCTTCTCCTCGACCTGATCATCCGGGAAGATCTCCGGATTCCAGCGGTACGGATCGTCAGAAGCATCGGCGGCCACATAGAAGCCGTCCTCTTTCCAGACCACTGCGGTGTAGCCGAACAGCGGGAACGGTTCCGCATCATCCTGCTTGGCATAGCCTGGCAAGAGCAGGCGTGTGAAACCTTGTGGGAGCAGAGCGCCGACCGCTGTAAAGTCGGCCGGCAGCGAGATCGTCTTGCCCGTCTCCGGATCAAAGCCGAGCGCTTTCGTGCCCGGCAGTGACACCAAGGTCGCCCCGTCTGGCAACGGAATCAACTCTTCTTCATAAATATCGGTCAAGAACTCCCCGTTGCGCCCAAGTGCGAGCAGATCGGGATGGTCGTAGATCTGCCCTTTTTTATCAGCATAAACGAGATGCATGCACAATTCGTCCTCTCTTAACATGTCTTATCCGTCTTATGATAACACAAAAAGGGACGGATTAACGTGCGTCCGTCCCTTTTGCTTCCTCTTTGTTCAACTGCTTGGCTTCCTTGGTCCCTTCGATCGCGGCGAGGAACTCCACGTTCGACTTGGTCTTTTTCAACGTCTTCAGGAAGAGATCGGTAAAATCCGCGTTGTCGCTCATCGATTTGCGCATCGCCCAGATCTTGTCGAGATGTTCTTGGGAGACGAGCAATTCTTCACGGCGCGTGCCCGATTTGCGGATGTCGATCGCCGGGAAGATGCGCTTCTCGGCCAGACGACGATCGAGTTGCAGCTCCATGTTGCCCGTGCCTTTGAACTCCTCATAGATCACATCGTCCATCCGCGAGCCGGTATCGACCAGCGCCGAGGCGAGAATGGTCAGCGAGCCGCCTTCCTCGATGTTGCGCGCCGCGCCGAAAAAGCGCTTCGGGCGATGCAGTGCCGCCGGGTCGATCCCCCCGGACAACGTGCGTCCCGACGGTGGGATGACGAGGTTGTAGGCGCGGGCGAGGCGAGTGATCGAGTCCATCAGGATCACGACGTCTCGGCCATGCTCAACCAAGCGCATCGCGCGCTCCAAGACCAGCTCGGAGACTTTGATGTGGTTCTCCGGCAGTTCATCAAATGTGGAAGCGACCACTTCCGCATTGACGGAGCGCTGCATGTCGGTGACTTCTTCCGGACGCTCATCGATCAGCAAGACGAACAGATCGACTTCCGGATGGTTGGTGGTGATGCTGTTGGCGATCTCTTTGAGCAGCATCGTCTTACCTGCTTTCGGTGGTGCGACGATCAGTCCGCGCTGTCCGAAACCGACCGGAGTAAGCAAGTCGATGATGCGCGTGGAATATTTTTCAGAAGTTGTTTCCATCGTAAACTTGCGTGTCGGAAACAGCGGGGTCAGCGCAGGGAAATGAATGCGCTCGGCAGCCACTTCCGGGGAGACGCCGTTCACCGCTTCGACTTGCAAGAGCCCGAAGTAGCGCTCATTTTCTTTTGGCTTGCGCACTTTGCCCGAGACGCGGTCACCGGTGCGCAGGTCAAATCTGCGGATTTGAGAAGCTGCGACGTAGATGTCTTCCGAAGAGGAGGTGTAGCCGACCGGACGCAGGAACCCGTATCCGTCCTGCATGATGTCCAAAACCCCTTCGGCAAACAACAAGCCTTCCCCTTCTGCCTGCGCGCGCAAAATCGCAAAGATCAACTCGCGCTTTTTGAGCGTGCCGTAATAAGGAATCTCGAACTGTTTGGCTAACTTATACAGTTCGGTAAGCTTCATCAGTTCCATTTCTGCGATAGTATGCAAGGAACGTTCACCTACAATCATCATGATGAATGCAACACATTAAAGCATTATACCATAGTAGCCGTATTCTTCCTACTTTATGCAGGACGCGTCAAACGGCACCGGCGATGCGATCGTGTGTTGCGTTTACACCATGACGAGGTGCGGCTTCTGGTTGAGCTTGTGCCGCGCTTCGATAAAGCGAACGGTGCCCGTGCGGGCGCGCATGACCAGCGAATGGGTGGTCGCGACGTGGTGACCGAGAAAGCGCACGCCTTTGAGCAGCTCGCCTTCGGTGACCCCGGTCGCAGCGAAGATCGCATCGTCGCCGCTGACCAGATCGTCGAGCAGCAGGATGCGGCTGTGGTCGGCGATGCCCATTTTCGCACAGCGTTCGATCTCCGTGTCAGACTCAGGCTTCAGACGGCCTTGCATCTCCCCGCCCATGCACTTGAGCGCGGCTGCGGCCAGCACGCCTTCCGGTGCGCCGCCTGTGCCGAACATGATGTCCACGCCCGTCTCGTCAAAACAGGTATTGATCGCTGCAGCCACATCGCCGTCGGAGATCAATTTGATGCGAGCACCTGCCGAGCGGATCTGCTCGATCAGGTCTTGATGGCGCGGGCGGTCGAGCAGGATCGCGACCACTTCGGAGATGTTTTTGTCAGCAGCTTTCGCGACCGCCGCCAAGTTCTCCTTAACTGTCGCGTCCAGATGTACCAATCCTTTGGCGCGGGGGCCGACCGCAATCTTCTCCATGTACATATCGGGCGCGTGCAGCAAGGTGCCATTCGGTGCGACCGCCACGACGGTCAGACCGTTCCAGAGACCTTTGGCCACGATGTTGGTGCCTTCCAGAGGATCGACGGCAACATCGAGCTGCGGACCTTCGCCCGTGCCGAGCTTCTCGCCGATGTAAAGCATCGGTGCCTCGTCCATCTCACCTTCGCCGATCACGACGGTGCCCTGCATATTCACCGAGTCGAACATCGCGCGCATCGCGGTGGTCGCCGCGTTGTCCGCCTCGTTTTTCTTCCCAGTGCCCATCCAACGTGCCGATGCCAAAGCTGCCACTTCGGTGACGCGCACAATCTCCAGTGCTAATTCGCGTTCCATGTAGAATAATAACCCCTTCCGTGCTGAAAGTTCGGTTATATTATATCACAATGGTTGTATTGTGTTATACTGTTTTTCTTTTGAAGGAACCTTGCTCTTTTTGTCGAAGCTTGTAGCATTCCACAGGGACGGCTAGATGAGCGGCAAGAAAGGAGGGCTCTGCGATGCGGCGAAGGAAGCGGTTTCTCAAGCTGTACTCGGTGATGCTGACACTGTTGGCCACGTTGGCGGTGCTGGCAGTGGTGTTGCGCCCGGCGGACGGATGGACGCCGATTTTGAAACAGCAGTATATGTTATATTTCGGTGCGCAGGTGTTACATTTACATCCGCTGGCTGCACCGACGCCGACCGAGCCATCCTATCAGATCAAGGCACGATTTGATGAGCGGACGGGGAAGATCACAGGTGAGATGAGCGTGACTGTGCCAGAACTGCGGCTGGATGGTCTGCCGCTTTATTTATATGTACCGATGCAGGTGCAGGATGTGAAAGTGAACGATGCGGCGGTTGACGTGAGCGCGACGGCGCAAGAAGTGATCGTGCCCGCCAAGAAAAGCACTTTCCCGCAGACGGTGACGTTGTCATTCGTCACCCAACTGCCAGCCGCTCCTTCGCGCACAGGTTGGTGGAGAGACGTCGCGACGGCGAGCTATTGGTACCCGCTGGTCGGAGTTGAACGCGATGGAGAATGGATGAAGCGTCCGCAGTCGCTGGGGTTTGGCGATCCGTATTTGATGGACTTGGGGAATTATGAGGTCGAATGGCAGAGCGGAGCGGCGCTGAAATGGTATACGTCCGGCCAGTTGGTGAGTGAGCAGAGTTTGGAGGACGGGCAGAAGCTGTTGCGCTATCGGGCGCAGAAGGTGCGCAATTTCGCCTTGGTGGGCGGTGCTGGTTTTCAGGAGACGACCTACCGGACGGAGAAAGGGCTGAGCGTGACGGTGGCATCTGTCGCCGCGGCCAATTTGCCGCGCACCTTGGCCTTGACCCGTTCAGCAGTCGAGACCTATTCGGAAAAAGTCGGCACGAATCCCTTCCCGGTGCTGAGCGTGCTGGAACTGCCGCCAGGAACGATCTATGCGCATGAACTGCCGAACTTGGCGCTATTTTCGGAGGATCTCTGGGGCTACGACGACCCGGAGCACTGGATCGTACATGAGATCGCTCATGCCTGGTTTTATCATGCGGTCGGCAATTATGAGGTGGAGACACCTTGGCTCGATGAAGGGCTTGCCGATTATGCGGCCTTGCTCGACGCAGAGCGGCGCGATGGTGCGGCTGCCTATCAGGCAAAGATCGACGATGCTTGGAAGCGGTTTGCCAATCAATACACCTACTCCCCCTACAAGTACGGGACGCCCAATCGCGTCAAGACGGGCAAGTCGGCGGTGCCTTACGGAACCTATCAGACTTCACAAGCCCATTATTATTACAGCTACCAGCGCCCCGTGCTGATGTATCACGACTTGCGGCAACGGTTGGGCGACGAGCAGTTTTTCAAGTTCTTACAGCAATACTACCTGAAAAATGTTGGTCGAACGGCGACGCGTTCCGATCTAGAACAGGCGCTGACCGACATCGATCCGCAAGCGATCGCCGTGCTCAATCTGTGGCTAGACACAGCGAACGATGAATTGATCGAGCTGGTACAGGATCGTTTTTAGCATCTTGCCTAGGGATGATTTTTCCATTTATGATAAGTTTATTCTTTCATCGGGCAGGAGGTTATCTTTTGAACAGTCAGGCGTTTTTACAAGCATGTGCATCGGGTGATCTGGAGGCGATCAAGTCGATGATCGCATCGGATCGGGAGCTGTTGCAACTGCGTAGCACGAGCGGACAGTCGCCCGTGTTGGCCGCTGTGTATCATGGGAAGCCACAAGTGGCCGCTCTGCTGGTGGAGCAAGGCATCGAACTTGATGTGTTTGAAGCGGCAGCGCTTGGTGAGGAGGCGCGTGTGCGCGAGTTGGTGGCAGGTGCGGTTGAACTGGCCAACGCGTATGGCAACGATGGCTTTACACCGCTCGGACTTGCCGCCTTCTTAGGTCATCTGGCAGTCGTGGAATTCCTGTTGGCGAAGGGAGCGGAAGTCAACGCCGCTTCGAAAAATGATTTTTCGGTCATGCCGCTCCACTCGGCAGTGGCCAACGCTCACCTCGCGATCGCTGAGCGCTTGCTCCAGCATGGCGCAGCTGTTAATGCCAAGCAAGAGAGCGGCTTCACCCCACTGCATGAGGCCGCACTGCAAGGCAATCTGGAGATGATCGAGCTGTTGCTCGCACACGGCGCCGACGTTCATCTGCAAAAAGAGGACGGCGAAACACCGCTGCAGACGGCGCTGAGCAAAAATCAAACACAGGCGGCCGAACGACTGCGGGCGTGAGCAAGCGCTGTACGGCAAAGTTGTCGGCAAAGTTGGACGAGCCACTTCCAGATACGACAAAAGGTCTTCCAAATTCGGAAGACCTTTTGTCATCTTATGCCTGCTCTGATTTCCAAGTCAGATACTTGCTCAGCAATCCGATCGCGACATCGATCGCCTGCTCGCTCGGTTCGAGTTTGGCGTGGTGCAAACCATACGGTGTGTCAGCTCCGAGCCAGAAAAGAAAGCCCGGGATCGCTTCGAGAAAATAGCCAAAGTCTTCGCCTGTCATCGCGGGCGGGCATTCGATCAGATTGACCGCTCCCGTGTCGCGCACCCAGTTCATAAACTCGAGCGTCAACGCTTCATCGTTGAACACTTGGCAGTAATTGGAGCCGTAGTCGATCTGCGCCTCGCACTCGAAGCCCGCTTCGATGCCTGCGACCAGCGCTTCGATGCGGCTTTTTACTTGTTTCATCGAATCGAGCGACATCGTGCGGATCGTGCCTTCCAGACGCGCCGATTCGGCGATGATGTTCTGGCGAGTCCCTCCGGTGATCTTGCCGATCGTCACCACCGCCGAGTCGAGCGGATTGACGTTGCGAGCGACGATGCTTTGCAATTGCGTGGTCAGATGCGCCGCCGCGACCACCATATCATTAGCGGTGTGCGGGAAGGCCGCATGGCCGCCTTTGCCTTTGAGGTCGATGAACAGCTCCGACGTGTTCGCAAACAGGATGCCTGGGCGCAAGGCGATCGTGCCCACCGGATATTCCGGTGCGATGTGCAAAGCGAAGATCATGTCCGGCTTCCAAGCCTGAAACTCGTCGCTTTCAAGCATCGGCTGAGCACCGCCCGGCCCCTCTTCGGCCGGTTGAAACAGGAAGATCAGATCATCTGCCACCTGATGATTGACAAAGTGGGTCAACACCCCAAGCCCGATCGTCATGTGCACATCATGCCCACAGGCATGCATGTAGCCTTCATGCTCCGAACGAAACGCATAGCTCGTCTCCTCGGTGATCGGCAAGCCGTCCATGTCGGCACGATAGCCGATACGGCGCTTAGGATTGGTGCCCTTGACCTTCACCAAGATGCCTGTGCGCCACGTTTTGATATCGAGACGTTCTGCAGGCAGCTTTTGCAGATAGTCGAGCAGGAAAGCCTGTGTTTTGAACTCCTGAAAGCCCGGTTCCGGGATGCGGTGCAAAGCTCTGCGAATCTCGGCGTAGGTGCTCATTACAGTTGGCGCAACTCCTGCATGATTTCCGTTTTCGACTTGGTCTTCGCATCGATGTCTTTGATGATCCGCGCCGGAGCACCTGCCACCACGACGCCTTCCGGTACGTCTTGCGTGACGACTGCGCCCGCTGCGACAACCGATCCTTTGCCGATGCGCACCCCTTCGAGGATGACAGCGTTCGCACCTACCAGCACATCGTCTTCGATGACGACCGGGTTGGCAGACGGCGGCTCAATCACGCCAGCAACCACCGCGCCCGCACCGATGTGGCAGTTCTTGCCGATCGTGCCACGACCACCGACGACCGCGTTCATGTCGATCATCGTGCCTTCCCCGATCACCGCACCGATGTTGATCGAAGCGCCGAACATGATGATCGCGTTGTCACCGATCGTCACTTGGTCGCGAATGATCGCGCCAGGCTCAATGCGCGCCTTGATGTTTTTCATATCGAGCAGCGGAATCGCCGAATTGCGACGGTCGTGCTCCACCACGTAGTCTTCGATTTTGTCCGCATGGGCGGTCAGTACCGGCTCCACGTCTTTCCAGTCGCCAAAGAGCACGCCCACGTTGCCGGTGAAGAACGTCTTGATGCTCGCGCCAAACTCGATCGCGTCGAGCTCACCTTTGATATGTACTTTAACCGGGGTTTTCTTTTCGCTTTTGCCGATATACTCAATAATCTGTTTCGCATCCATCATTTCCAAAATATCCAAACTCCCTTCGATATGAGAAAAAGCACCTATACAGGTGCTCATTTCATCGTTTTGTTCCAGTCGGCCAAGAAGCGCTCGATCCCTTGATCGGTCAGCGGATGCTTGACCAGCGACTCCAACACTTTGAGCGGCAAGGTGCCGATGTGCGCGCCAGACAGCGCCGCCTGATGAACATGCATCGGGTGGCGGATCGACGCTGCGATGATCTCAGTGTCGATGTTGTGGATGTCGAAGATTTCCGCGATGTCGCGGATCAGCCCCATCCCCTCCATCGAGATGTCATCGAGACGGCCGAGGAACGGCGACACGAACGTCGCGCCCGCTCTTGCTGCCAACAGCGCTTGGTTCGCCGAGAAGATCAAAGTGACGTTGGTCTTGATCCCCTGCTTGGAGAACGCGTGTACAGCTTTCAAGCCTTCGAGCGTCATCGGCACTTTGATCACGATGTTTTCATGCAAAGCGGCCAATTTCACGCCTTCTTCGACCATTCCTGCCGCGTCGAGCGAAATCACTTCGGCCGAAATTGGGCCATCGACGATCTCGACGATCTCTTTGAGCATCGCAGTAAAATCGCCACCTTCTTTCGCCACAAGCGACGGGTTGGTGGTAACGCCTGCGATCACGCCAAGCTCGGCGGCGTTTTTGATTTCTGCTACGTTCGCAGTATCAAGGAAAAATTTCACGATCTATTACCTCCTCAAAACAACAGCTTATGCGCGACCGGACGAGCCGAACAGACGCATTTTTTCCTTGACGACCTCTTTGATCGCGTCACGGGCTGGTTTCATATATTTGCGCGGGTCGTAGACATTTGCGTCTTTGCCCAGCACTTCGCGGATGACATGCGTCATCGCCAGTTGGTTCTCGGTGTTGACGTTGATCTTCGAAACGCCAAGCGAGATCGCTTGCCTGATGTCTGCATCCGGGATCCCAGAACCTCCGTGCAACACGAGCGGCGTGCCCGGCAGCAGGTCACGAATCTCTTTCAGACGGTCAAAAGCCAGCTCTGGCGTGCCTTTGTACGGGCCGTGTGCAGAACCGATCGCCGGGGCAAGTGCGTCGATGCCCGACTCTTGCACGAGGCGCAGCGCTTCTGCCGGAACGGCGAGGGTCGCATCGCGCTCATCGACTGTCAGATCGTCTTCAGTGCCGCCGATGCGGCCCAGTTCGCCTTCCACTTCGATGCCGACCGAATGGCAAAGGTCCACGATCTCGCGGGAGAGGCGGATGTTCTCCTCCAGCGGATAGTGCGACGCGTCGATCATGATCGAGGAGAAGCCCGCTTTGATGCACTTCATGACGAGGTCGCGGTTCGGGCCGTGGTCAAGGTGCAGGATGACCGGAACTTTTGACGATTCCATCGCCACACGCGCCATCGCCACGGTGTAATCGAGACCCATGTACTTGATCGCGCCTTCGGACACGCCGAAGATGACCGGGGACTTTTCTTCGTTTGCCGCTTCGATGATCGCTTGGGTGAACTCCAGGTTGTTCATGTTAAACTGACCAACCGCATAGCCGTTCTTATAGCCGTCGAGCAACACTTCTTTAAACGATGCAAATGCCATTATGTACCCTCCGTCCTTGTACTGAATGCAACAGGTCGTTTCCCTTATTCATGATACCAAATTACAGAGGGAGTCCCAACATTTTTCTTGCTTCGTCGGGTGTTGCCACTTCGCGGCCGAGTTCATTCGCCAAGCGGACGACGCGCTCCACAAACTGTGCGTTGCTGTCTGCCAGTACGCCTTTTTTGTAGTAGATGTTATCTTCAAACCCAACTCGGACGTGGCCGCCGAGCAGAATGGCCATCGTGGAAAGCGGCAGTTGGCTGCGTCCCACTCCCGCCACCGACCAGGAAGCACCTTCTGGCAACTGCTTGATCAGGTGCATCAGGTTCTCCGGCGTCCCTGCGATGGCACCGGGCACTCCCATCACAAAGTCAAAATGCAAAGGAGCGGTTGCCAACCCTTTTTTGACCAGTTTCATGGCATTTGTTATCATGCCCACCTCGAAAACTTCAAATTCGGGACGCACACCGTGCTCTTGCATCGCTTGGGCAAACAGCTCGATGTTTTGCGGCGTATTCATGAACACATCGTCGCCAAAATTGACGGTGCCGACCGTCAGCGTCGCCATCTCAGGCTTGAGCGTAACCGGTTGTAGACGTTCCTCCGGGGTCATCCAGACCGCACCGCCTGTGGAGACCTGAACGATCACGTCGCACAGCTCACGAGTCTTTTCGATGATCTGACGGTAGATCTCCTTGTCCTGCGTCGGGCTGCCGTCCGCGTTTCGGGCATGCACATGCACGATCGCCGCCCCCGCCTTCCAGCACTCATAGGCGCTGGCCGCAATCTCATCGGGCGTGATCGGCAGGTTGGGGTTGTGTTCACGCGTGACTTCCGCGCCGGTCAGCGCACAGGTGATAATCAACTTTTCCATGTCTTCAACCTCCCAGACGCTGCTTGTCTTTCGGTGTGACACAAGTGCCGCGCGCATAGCAGACCAGAATCGGTTCGGCCAGCACATCGGCAGCCGATGGGTTCTCTGGGTCAACCTTCGCTTGGATCACCTTATAAGCATGAAATTCCATCTGGCGCGACGTGTTGCCGATCTTGGTGATCTTGCCGTGCGCTTCAATATAATCTCCGGCATATACCGGCGCTTTAAATTCTACACAATCATAGGCGACAAAAAGCCCTTCGTCTCCGTCCAATTGGATGAGCAGCTCGGTCGCCACATCACCAAATAGACCGAGCATCCGCGCTCCGTCCACAAGGTCGCCGCCATAATGCGCATCGTGTGAGCTCATGCGCAGGCGAATCATCGATGTATGTTCCATCATGTCTGTACCCCTTCCTTACGATACCAGTTGCTGATTGACCGCTTCACGCAGTTCATCAATATCAAACGGCTTGGTGAAATGAGTGATCGCGCCAAGCACGGTCGCTTCCTTGATCAGGTCGAGCTCTCCATATGCGGTCATCATGATCACTTTCGTATCCGGCTCAATATTGCGGATATGCCGTAGAATCTCCAAACCGTCCATGCCTGGAATCTTCATATCGAGCAGGACTAGATCTGGCTTTTCATCTTTAACAATCTGCAGGGCGGTTACGCCGTTTGGCGCTTGAAAAATAGAGTATCCTTCTTTATCCAGAACCTCATGCAACAATACGCGTATACCGTATTGGTCATCGACGATCAATACCTTTTGATCTTTGCTGCCCATCGAGTGAGTCCCCTCTCTTCAAATCGTTCAGCTTCTATGACAGTACAGTTTCGCGTCCGGTCCTAAAAACCCTTCTCGCCATTCACTAATAACTGACTTTCTTTTAAATTTCGACTTTATACGACAAGCTTTCGTTAACATCGTGCTGTGGTGAGAGAGTTCCGTGTACAGGATATGAAGAGATACGGGGGGATAGAACAGCAAAGATCAGTTGAGCCGGATGAGTTTCGGCTGCTCTTTTCGGTCATATTCGTCGAGGCGGTGTTGGAGTTCTTCGACTTGTGAAGTGACGGTTTCCAATTGTCTTACCATTCGGTCTTGCAGATCGACCATCCGCTCGATGATCGACATCAGGTTGCGGATCATATGCTCTTGGTCCGACATGGCGCTCACTCCTTCTTGTCCCATTCCTTTCATTATGAAAAAACCCTTGCCAGTTCGCAAGGGTTTTGTGCATGCTATTCGACTTCTTCTACATCGCTCTCGACGATCGAATAGGTGTCGAGGGCGTGGTCCGTGTAGAGAATGCCGTCGAGATGGTCGATCTCATGCTGGAAGATTCGAGCGAAGTAACCCTCCGGCATCAGTTGATACGTCTTTCCGTCGCGCTTTTGATAACTGATGGTCAGCTTCTCAAAGCGCTCGACGTTGCCGCGCAGTCCAGGGATGGACAGGCAGCCTTCGACATCGACGACCGAGCCCGATTTTTCCGTGATCACTGGGTTGATCATCTCGATCAGACCGCCAAATTCGTCACCGTAATCGACGACGATCACACGCTGGGAGATGCCGACCTGTGGCGCGGCGAGGCCGATACCGTTGTATTGGTACATCGTGTCGGCCATGTCGTCGAGCAGTGTGAACAGCTCTTCGTCAAACTGGGTCACGGAAACTGCGGTCGCTCGCAGTACCGGATTGGGATCGAGCACAACATTTCTTACTGCCACAAGCTGTTCCTCCTTTTTACTGGTTGCGGTCCCAGATGAGCCGCAAACCGTCTAGTGTCAAATTGTCGTCCTGAATCTCGATTTCGAATGACTCGGCTGTGATCATACGCGCCAAGCCACCCGTTGCGATCACTTTGAACGGCAGGTTGAATTCCTTTTTGATCCGCGACACGATGCCATCAACCTGTCCCGTAAATCCATAGAGGACACCCGATTGCATCGAGGTCACCGTGTTGCGTCCCACGACGCTCTGCGGACGGGTGATCTCGATGCGCGGCAGTTTCGCCGCATGGCGGAACAGCGCTTCTGTCGAGATGTTGATGCCAGGTGCCACTACGCCACCCATGTAGTCGCCTTGCTCGTTGATCACGCAAAAGGTCGTCGCGGTACCAAAATCGACGATGATCAGCGGGTAGCCGTATTTTTCGATCGCAGCGACGGCGTTGACGATGCGGTCAGCGCCGACTTCACGCGGATTTTCGTACTTGATGTTCAGTCCCGTCTTCACGCCTGGGCCGATGACGATCGGCTTGTGGCCGAAATAGTTGACCGACATGCGCTCCAGCGCAAACATCAGCGGCGGCACGACCGAGGAGATCGCGATGCCGTTGATCTCGCCCACGGAGATGCCTTTGTCGGCGAGCAGGCTTTTGACGAGAATCCCCAATTCATCTTCGGTGCGTTCGCGGATGGTCGCGATGCGCCAATGGTAGAGCAGTTCTTTTCCTTTGTATACGCCGAGCGTAATATTCGTATTCCCTACATCTAAAACGAGTATCATATGTTCTCTTCTCCGTTATTTCGCGAGGATATCAAGCGAGATGTCGAGCGACTTGATCGAATGGGTCAAGGCGCCGATCGAAATGTAATCGACACCGGTCTTGGCGATATCGACGATCGTCTCTTCGGTCACGCCGCCAGACGCTTCGATCAATGCGCGTCCGGCGATCTTTTCGACCGCTTCGCGCATCGTTTCGAACGTCATGTTGTCCAACATGATGATGTCCGCTTTCACTTCGAGCGCTTCATCGATCTGCTCCAAGGACTCCACTTCCACTTCGACGCGCATCGTGTGCGGGATCTGGTGGCGGGCTGCCATGATTGCCTGTTTGACGCCACCTGCGATCTCGATGTGGTTATCTTTGATCAGCACAGCATCGAACAGACCGAAGCGATGGTTGCGGCCACCGCCGATGACGACCGCATATTTTTCCAAGGCGCGCAGGCCCGGTGTGGTTTTGCGGGTATCGACGATCTTCGCGTTGTAGTAGCGCACCAACTCGACAAACTTAGAAGTGCGGGTAGCAATCCCCGACATGCGTTGCAGGAAGTTGAGCGCGACGCGCTCAGCGATCAGAATCGAGCGCGCGGAGCCGAACACTTCCATCAGCGGAGTGCCTTTGGCCACCGCATCACCATCTGCGACGAGCCGTTTGATCTCCAGGGTCGGATCGACCAGTTTGAAGGCGACCTCTGCCACATCAAGCCCGGCGATGACGCCAGGCTCTTTGGCAAGCAGGGTGCCGTGGCCCGCTTTGTCTCTGGAAACGATCGAGTTGGTCGTGATGTCACCAGAACCGATATCTTCTTCAAGAGCGGCACGCACCGCTCGTTCAATTACACGCTCATCTAGCAGCATATTAGCACCTCTCTTCGATTACACCCACATCCCGTTGGAAGATGGTGTGTTTCAGCCAGGAGTCTTTTGCTTTCGGAAAATCATTGCGGTAATGACCGCCGCGACTCTCTTCGCGCAGCAGAGCAGCTTGCGTCGTCAAAAGGGCCGCCGTCAGCAGGTTGATAAACTCCCAGTCCCCTTTTTTGCTATAGGTTTGAGAGAGCATCGGGACATATCTGCCCAGTTCGGACAAGGCCCGCTCCAAGGAATCGCGGGTGCGCTTGACGCCGACGTGGCGCACCATCACTTTTTGCAGATGGAGGCGGCGGTTGTCAATTTTCTCAATCGGGCTTTGCATGACCCGCTCCGTTTGTGGCAGCGCGATCAAGTCGCCCGTGTCAGTCTGTAAGAACTCTTCGATGCGTTCGGCGATGCGTTTGCCAAAGACGATCGCTTCGGACAGCGAGTTGGAAGCGAGGCGGTTGGCGCCGTGCACCCCCGTGCAGGACACTTCACCGCAGGCAAACAGCCTTCTGACATTCGTTTCGCCATTGAGATCGGTCTTTACACCGCCCATCACGTAATGCGCGGCTGGCGCGACCGGAATCCAATCGGTGGTCAGGTCGAGACCGTATTGCAGACAGAACTCATAGATCGTCGGAAAACGCGACTTGATCAATTCGTCAGGCTGATGCGTGATGTCAAGGTAGATGAACGTCGCTTTTGTTTTCTCGATCTCCGAGACGATGGCCCGGGCCACGATATCGCGCGGGGCCAGTTCGGCCAGCTCATGATAAGCGGGCATGAAACGCTCGCCTGCGATGTTGCGTAGCACCGCCCCTTCTCCGCGCAGTGCTTCGGAGATCAGAAAGCGCGGGGCGCCCGGATAATTCAAAGTCGTCGGGTGGAACTGGATGAACTCCAAGTCCTGCAGCTGTGCACCCGCTCGGTATGCCATGGCAAAACCGTCTGCAGTGGTGACAGAAGGGTTGGATGTGTAGCGATACATGTTGCCTGCACCGCCTGTGGCAAGCACGGTGGCTTGGGATCTTATGTAGTGCAGTTTGCCCGACTTTTGGTAGAGCACGCCTTTGCACGACCCGTTCTCAGCTGTGATCAGGTCGATGGCGAATGCGCCTTCAATCACTTGGATGCGCTTGTTGTTGCGCACTTGCACAGCAAGCGCGCGGACGATCTCAGCACCTGTCGCATCGCCGTTGGCGTGCAGGATGCGGCGTCTGCTGTGTGCGCCTTCGCGGGTGAGCGCGAGATGCTCACCGTCTTCATCGTTTTCCGTATCGAATTGTGTGCCGAGACGGATCAGGTCGTTTACGAGATCCGGACCTTCGTTGGCGAGAACTTCGACGGCGGCGAGGTCATTGAGACCGGCCCCGGCCATCATCGTATCTTCTCGATGCAAGTCAGGGGAATCGCCTTCGGCGATGGCCGCGGCGATTCCCCCTTGTGCCCGGTTGGTATTGCTCTCGGTGAGACCTTTTTTACAAAGGATGATGACGTTTGCATATTCGCTGATCTTTAGCGCCGTATACATGCCGGCGATGCCCGTGCCGATCACGACGACATCCGTGTCATGAGTAGCTACGTCTTCCGCCTTAAAGTTTACAAGGAATCGTGAGAACATCTGATGTGTCTCCTTCACCGAGTGCTCGAGGTTCGTGATGTCTGACTTGCTATGTGCCGCAGCTACTTCGGGACGATTTCAAGCATGCGGTCAAGAGAGCGGCGCGCCTTTTCTGCAACTTCCGGATCGACTTCGATCTGCGGCTGCATCGTTTCCAGTGCGCGAACCATTTTTTTGACGTTATGAACTTTCATGTTCGGGCAGACCATGTAACGAGAAGCGAAGTGGAACGTCTTCTCCGGAGATTCCTTCTCCAGCATGTAACGAACGCCTTCTTCTGTCGCGACGATGTAGTTTTTGAAGTCCGACTCGCGGCAGTATTTGAGAATGCCGGTGGTGGAGCCTACGTAGTCGCCCAGCGCGACAACTTCAGGACGGCACTCCGGGTGAACGACGATCGGTGCATCCGGGTATTCTGCTTTGAGCGCCAACACCTCTTCGGGTGTGAGCAGGTCGTGCGTGTTGCAGTAGCCTTGCCAGATGATCATTTTCTTGTCGGTGAACTGAGAGACGTAGTGACCGAGGTTTTTGTCGGGCACCCAGATGATCTCATCCGATTCGACCGAGTTGATCACTTTCAATGCGTTGGAGGACGTGCAGCAGATGTCCGTTTCGGCCTTCACTTCTGCCGACGTGTTAACATAGGCCACGACCGTCGCGTTCGGATGCTCCGCTTTCAGTTTGCGCAGACCTTCGCCGGTGACCATATCGGCCATCGGGCAGCCAGAGCGTTCGTCCGGCATGAGCACGATTTTATTTGGATTGAGAATTTTTGCACTTTCAGCCATAAAGTGAACGCCGCAAAAGAGAATCACATCTGCGTCGGTGTCTTTTGCCTTTTGTGCGAGGCCGAAGGAGTCACCGATGTAATCTGCAACTTCTTGCACCTCCGCACGCATATAGTAATGGGCGAGGATGATCGCGTTGCGCTCTTTTTTCAGTTGAAGTAAGCGTTCTTTGTATTGGTCGAGCTGTTCACGATTCGGTACAGCTTGGATGGTTGCCATCGCGGACAGTGCCCCCTTCTGTTTGGAAATGGGCTGATTATGCCTATTTTCTGTCATTCTAACGCTGATCGAGTGAAGTGTCAATTTGACATAATTTTGTCACAAAAGTGAGAATGTGCGACCTTTACTTAGTATACCCGCCGGGGCGTTTTTGTTGTCTGGCAGGATGTGGAGTTCATCCCCCGACGGGCAGGTAAACGTTAGAACAGGCCGGTGATCTTGCCTTCTGCGAGCAGATCCATGTTCATCGCGGCCGGAACTTTGGGCAAGCCCGGCATGGTCATGATGTCGCCCGTGATCGCGACGATAAAGCCTGCGCCTGCCGAGATTTTCAACTCGCGAATCGTGATCGTAAATCCTTCCGGACGACCGCGCAGATTGGGGTTGTCGGAGAAGGAATACTGCGTTTTCGCCATGCAGACCGGGAGGTGGCTGAGCCCCATCTCATCGATGCGCTTGAGCATGGTCTGCGCTTTCGAAGTGAACTGCACACCATCGCCGCCGTAGATTTCGCGGACGATCGTTTCGATTTTCACTTGGATCGTGTCCTCTTGGTTGTACAAGAACATCAGACTGCCCGGACGCGTGTTGACGAGGTCGAGCACCTGCTGTGCCAATTCAAGGCCGCCCGCGCCACCTTTGGTGAACACTTCGGAGAGTGCGACCGGAATGCCATTCTCTTTGCACCAGTCGGTGACGACCGCGATCTCTTCTGGGCTATCGGTCGGGAATTGGTTGATCGCGACCACGACCGGAACGTTGAACATCTGGACGTTTTCGATATGTTTGGACAGGTTGGAGAGCCCTTCGCGCACCGCCTCAGCATCGGGCGTTGCCAGCGCCGATTTGTCGATGCCACCGTGCATTTTCAAAGCGCGGATCGTGGCGACGACCACAGTTGCTGCCGGGGACAGCCCGGCTTGACGGCATTTGATGTGGAAGAACTTTTCAGCTCCCAGATCTGCGCCAAAGCCCGCTTCGGTGACGACATAGTCGGCCAGCTTAAGCGCCATTTTGGTCGCGATCACCGAGTTGCAGCCGTGGGCGATGTTGGCAAACGGCCCGCCGTGTACGAGGGCTGGCGTGTGTTCGAGCGTTTGCACCAAGTTCGGCTGGATCGCGTCTTTGAGCAGGACGGCCATCGCCCCTTCGGCACCGAGGTCGGCGACGGTGATCGGCGCTTTGTCCGCGTTGTAACCGATGATCATTTTTTTGAGGCGCTCTTTGAGGTCTTGTTCATCCTGCGCCAAGCACAGAACGGCCATGACTTCGGAGGCGACGGTGATATCGAACCCGCTCTCCCGCGGCACGCCATTGGCAGGGCCACCCAGACCGACAACGATCTGGCGGAGGGCGCGGTCGTTCATGTCGAGCACGCGATTCCACGCGATGCGGCGCACATCAAAGCGCAGCGCGTTCCCTTGGTGGATGTGGTTGTCGATCAAAGCGGCCAGCAGATTGTGCGCCGAGGTGATCGCGTGAAAATCTCCGGTGAAATGCAGGTTGATGTCCTCCATCGGGACGATCTGCGAATAACCGCCGCCCGCCGCACCGCCCTTCATGCCAAATGACGGCCCGAGAGAGGGCTCGCGCAGGCAGATCATCGCGTTTTGGTCGGTGTTTTCGAGCAGTTGACCGAGCGCTTGGCCAAGCCCGACGGTCGTCGTCGATTTACCTTCGCCAGCAGGAGTTGGCGAGATCGCGGTGACGAGGATCAGTTTGCCATCCGGTTTGTGCTCGAGACGGCGGTAGACGTCGAGGGAGATCTTCGCTTTGTATTTACCGTATTGTTCGATGTCTTCGGCGGACAGACCCACTTGTGCTGCGATCTCGTGGATCGGCTTTAACTTGGAAGCTTGGGCAATCTCGATATCCGATTTCATTCGTTGTTCGGTTGACATAGAATCGACGCTCCTTTATTTTCACATCCGGTGATCAAAGTTGAGCAGTTGCTTGGGCAGGCATAATTTCCCGATATCATGAAGCAGAGTGCCGACCCCAAGGTCGAGCAACTGCTGTTCTGGCAAGCCGTATTCGATGCCGAATCGCCAGCGCGACCAAAGCGACGTTGACCGAGTGATGGTAGAGAAAGCCATCGCTGGCATACATTGTGGAAGCGCAAAGCAGTAAGCCAAGCTTGCTTTTCATCTCCTGAAGCACCGTATCAAAAAGCTGGCGGATGTTGCGTCCGTTCAGGTCTTGATAAAAGAGGCGCGGGTGTTGCTCCGCTTCCATGACGCTTTGCAACGTGCTGTAAACAAAATGCAGTGCCTCTTGGCGCGAGTCGAGTGCCTGTCGTGATGTTATGCAGCGATGCAATTCATAAGTGGCCGTGCTCATCTTCCAAAAAAACACCTGTCGAAGGAGCGACAGGTGTTTTTTCTAAAGTCTCCAGTTTTACTGCTCTTTATTCTCATCATCCTGCTGTTCAGACTCCGGCGCTTCCACTTCCGCCTTTTCTAAATCAGGTCCAGAGGAGGCGATGTTGACCTTGATGCCAGGAACGGAACCGTCTGGCAACTTGCCCGTCTCCATCAGGGCGTCGATCGTTTCTTTGTCGATCGTTTCCTTTTCGAGCAGGACGGTGGCCAGCAGATCGAGTTGATCACGGTGCGTGGTCAACACCTCTTTGGTGCGGTTGTAGCATTGATCGACGATGCTGCGCATCTCTTGGTCGATCTCAAGCGCCACCGTATCGGAGTAGTTCTGGTCGTGCGAGATGTCGCGGCCCAAGAATACGTTGCCGCCTTGACGGTGACCGTATTGCAGATTGCCAAGCTTGTCGCTCATCCCGTACTCGGTGATCATGCGACGCGCGATATCGGTGACGCGCTCCAGGTCGTTGTGCGCACCAGTCGAGATCTCATCGAGGACGATCTCTTCGGCAACGCGGCCGCCGAGCAGTCCAGAAATCTTATCGTACATTTCGGAGCGAGTCATGAAGAAACGGTCTTCTCGCGGGATCATCACCGTGTAACCGCCCGCCATGCCGCGGGGCACGATTGTCACCTTGTGCACCTCATCCGCATGTTCGAGGTGGTATCCGACAACAGCGTGACCTGCCTCGTGGAAGGCGACCAGCTTGCGTTCGTGTTCGGACATCACGCGGCTCTTTTTCTCAGGGCCTGCGATGACGCGGTCGATCGCTTCTTCCACTTCCTCCGTTTCGATCAGCTTTTTATTCTTGCGGGCTGCGAGCAGCGCCGCTTCGTTGAGCACGTTTTCGAGATCCGCACCGGTGAATCCCGGCGTGCGCTTGGCGATGGCGCCAAGCGGAATGCCGTCCGAGATCGGCTTGTTGCGCGCATGGACATTCAGGATCGCTTCACGGCCTTTGACGTCCGGACGGTTGACGGTGATCTGACGGTCGAAACGTCCCGGACGCAACAGTGCCGGGTCGAGAATGTCCGGGCGGTTGGTCGCCGCGATGATGATGATGCCTTCGTTCGCGCCGAAGCCGTCCATTTCGACAAGCAATTGGTTGAGCGTCTGCTCGCGTTCATCGTGACCGCCGCCAAGCCCTGCGCCGCGGTGACGACCGACTGCGTCGATCTCGTCGATAAAGATGATACACGGCGCGTTTTTCTTCGCCGTTTCAAACAGGTCGCGCACACGCGATGCACCGACACCGACAAACATTTCCACGAAGTCGGAACCGGAGATCGAGAAGAACGGAACGCCCGCTTCGCCTGCTACTGCGCGCGCCAGCAACGTTTTACCGGTGCCGGGCGGCCCGTTGAGCAGCACGCCTTTTGGAATGCGTGCGCCGAGCGCTGCAAACTTGCGCGGGTCTTTCAAGAAATCGACCACTTCGACCAGCTCGTTTTTCTCTTCGTCCGCACCTGCGACATCGTCGAAGGTGACTTTCTTCTTCTCTTCGTTGTAGAGTTTGGCACGGCTCTTGCCAAAGTTCATCACTTTCGAACCGCCGCCTTGCGCTTGGTTCATCAGGAAGAAGAACAGGATGAAGATCACGATGAAAGGTACGATCGACGTGAGGAAGGTAAACCAGATCGACTCTTTTTGCGGTTCGTTGATCTTGACGTTGGCCGTCTTCAATTCTTGGTTCAACTGCTGCGAGAACTCTTCGCTAAACAAGGCACGGGTGATAAACTCTTCAGTCGCCCCCTGCTCGCCAGCCATCTTGCCGGTGAGTCTCAAGGTAAGCCCTTCACTGGTGACAGTCAGCTCCTTGATGTTGCCTTGTTCCACTTTTTGAATGAACTTGTCATACGTAATTTCCAGCTTTTCCTGCTTCTCACCTGTGATGAAGTTTACAATCCCCACGGTGATCAGGAAGATCAGCAAATAAAAACCGGCATTGCGGAAAAATCTGTTCATTCCTTACCTCCTCTCGGCACCTCAGGTACCTCTTTCGCCCGAATCGCGTTTAGGATTGATAAACTTCCGGTTTCAACACCCCAATATAAGGGAGGTTGCGGTAGCGTTCCGCAAAATCAAGACCGTACCCTACGATAAAGTGGTCGGGTACAGAGAATCCGAGATAGTCCGGGGAAATCTCAACTTTGCGACGCTCCGGCTTGTCGAGCAAAGAGACAACTTTTACCGAAGCTGCGTTGCGCTGTTGCAAAAGGTTTTTCAAATAATGCAGGGTAAGTCCCGTGTCGATGATGTCTTCCACGATTAAGACGTGACGGTCTTCGATGCTCTTGTCGAGGTCCTTGATGATCCGCACAACTCCTGAAGATTCGGAGGACTTGCCATAGCTCGAAACGGCCATAAAGTCCATCTCCACCAACATGCCGATCCGTTTGACCAAGTCGCCCATGAACATCGCAGCGCCTTTTAAGATGCCGATGACGAGCAGATTCTGTCCCTGATAATCGCGGGTGATCTGCTCACCGAGTTCACGCACTTTAGCGGAAACTTCTTCTTCGGTAAAGAGGATCTCTTGCACATCTGTATGCATAGGTTCGTGTACCCCCCTGAAAAATTAAGAGAGCCGCAGCGCCCGAAGGACGAGCGTCTTTCGCGTCTTGTTCGTGACTTTCGCCTGGCTTCCGCGACGGATGCCTACCACCCATGCGATCTCGCTGTCGATACAAAGTAGCGGCCACGTCATGCGCTTATGTATTGGCACCTTTGCATCAACAAATACATCGCTGATCAGCCTGGTGCCTTGCATTCCGATGGGATGAAAACGGTCGCCCGTTTCCCATGAACGTATGTATATGCAAGAACCGGACAATTCATCAGCGTCGAATTGGGCTTCCCAGGCGTCGGTCGGACGAGGCGGCACACCTTGTGTCACTTCGGCCTGCAAACGATGGTCAAAACCGTGCAGTTCAACGGGTAAGTGCAACGCACCTGTCAAAAGCTCTTGACCCAGCACGACTCGTGCGGGCGGGGCGGTCTTCTTGTCCGTCTCACCGGAATCTGTAACGCTTACAAATGCGCGGTTGTATTCACGCCGCACTTGCACCCCGCCAGGCAGGGACAAGCGGGCACTGGGCGAAGCGCCCGTCAAGAGGGAGCGGATGTTTTCGATATGTACTTGCTCCCACACTATGGTATGTCCGCACAGATAATATAATATTAGTGTAATTACCCGTCGTTGTAAAGGAAGGGGACTTACAACAAAATGTTCACAATTGACTTCAAGAAGCGCCGTTCCCCTCGTCGTCACCGCTTCGGCAAACCGCTGCTGTGCCAACTCCTCCAAATAGCGCTCATCTTCGCCTGCCAATCGGGACAGATTGAGCAGCGCCGATTTTACCCCTGAGTTGTAGTCGCGCTGAAGTTCGGGGAAAAGCTGTAATCGTATCTTATTACGAACGTATTTTAATGATGCATTCGATGCGTCTTCTCGATACGTGATTTCCTGCTTTTTTGCGTATTGTTCGATCTCTTCGCGCCAAATCGCCAGCATCGGCCGCACGACTTCATACCCCGTCTCCGTCCGTTTGATCGGGATGCCTGTCAAACCACGGGTCGCAGTGCCGCGCAGGATACGCATCAGCACCGTCTCGGCCTGATCGTCCGCATGGTGCGCGGTGACGAGCTTGGTGCGCCCTGTCTGTTGCGCGATTTCTTTAAAATAGGCGTAGCGCACCTCCCTTGCTGCCGCCTGGATCGAGAGTTTGTGCGCACTTGCATACGCACCGACATCGAACGCGCCTACGTAGCAGGGCAGCCCATAGTGCGCGGCCCGCTTGCGAACAAAATCGGCATCGCTTGCCGACGCTTCCCCGCGCAGCCCGTGATCGACATGGACGACGGCGAGGTCGAGCTCCCACCGCGCTTGCAACTTGACCAGGACGTCGAGCAGCACACAGGAGTCCACACCGCCCGAGACGGCGACGAGCACCCGATCCCCTTTTGCCAAGAGCGCGTGTT
The DNA here is from genome assembly GCF_002243515.1 of Tumebacillus algifaecis. NCBI lineage: Bacteria > Bacillati > Bacillota > Bacilli > Caryophanales > Alicyclobacillaceae > Tumebacillus > Tumebacillus algifaecis. The sequence continues at coordinate 331,518 of NZ_CP022657.1, read as the reverse complement.
CTAAGGCCGCATCACTGACTTTTCCGAGCACGCTTCCCCCTCCTATCTTGACGCAACAACGAACCGGCCAGCACGAGACCTGCCGAGATCGCCGAGGCGATCAACATCGTCAGCGTCCCGCGCGACAACCCCTCCAGATAATTGCCCATCACAAATTCCCGCATCGTCGCCATCGCCGATGAGCCGGGGACGAGCGGTACGATCCCGCCGACGACAAACACCGTGACGGGCATCCGCATCATGCGAGCCAGCTTTTCGCTGGCCCCCCCGACGAACACCCCGCCTAACAGTGCGGCAAAGACAGGCGACGTCCAGAGTTGTAGCGAGATGTATTGGACGAGCCATGCGCCAAGCCCGACGCAGCCGACCAAGAGCAGCGCCTGTTTGGGGATCTGATAGAGCACCGCATAGCAGACGGTCGCTGAGAACGCGACGCCCACCAAGAGCAACACTTGTAGCACGCTCCGTTCGATTTCCATCAGAACACCCCCCGTGTACGCGAATCGCCAGCACGACGGCGACAGCAGCTGCGATCGCAAACGCGATCAGAAACGCTTCGGCCGCCCGCGCCACGCCGGAGATCAACTCCCCCGACATCAGGTCGCGCACGGCGTTGGTCACCGCCACACCGGGGACGAGCGGGATCACCGACCCGATGATCGTCGCTTCAAATTTGGTGGCGACCGATAGCTCGATCCCGATCACCGCGAGCGATACGCCCGCGAAGGCGGCGAAGAAAACGCAGAGAAAATTGGGCATCCGCTCTCCGAGCATGCCCAACACAAAATGTGAGATCCAGCCACAAAAAGCACCGACCACAAATTCCGGCCAACTCCCACCGAACAAGACGGCAAAAGCACCCGAAGCGAATGCCGAAGCCAGATGCTGATAGCGCAGGCGATACGTAAACGGTGTCCGTTCGATTTCGTCTAAGGTGGCAAACACTTCTTCTATGCTGACTTGGCCCTGTGCATACAGGCGCGAGATCGAGTTGACCTTGTGGACTTTGGTCAGATTGATACTCGACGACCCGGTGATGCGCAGGATGCCGGTGCGCGTGGTCTCCCCTTCGATCTCGACCGAGATAAAAATTCCGGTCGGCGTGACGAAGCTCTGCACCTGATCGACTCCGTACGCACTGCCGAGCCGCTTGATCGTATCTTCGACCCGCGAAGTCTCAGCCCCACACCTCAACATGATATTCCCGGCCCGCAGGCACAGGTCTAACGCCGTTTCTAAACTTATGCTCATCGCGTGTTCACCTGTTCCCTTAAAAATCGTTTTCACAGAGTTCGCGTTCGGGTCGTAGTTTCCTTCCGTCCCACTACAAAAAGATCAGGCAAACGACGCCGATGAGCACGGCAGCCGAGCCGAACAACAGCACATCGCTCCAATCGTGGGACGGATTGTCCCTCTTCTCCCGTTTTTCATGCTGTACGCTCGCATTGACCATCGGCAACAGCAGTTCCCGAAAGCGCGCCACCGTCTTCGTCCGCCCGCTCCACACAGACTGCAGCGCCTTGCGCCACGGGCCAAAACGTGGGTCGGCCGCCACGCTCTGCATCAACAATGAGAAATTGGGCACTGTCAGTGCGGCCAACTTGTGGCGCAGGTCGGGAGCGAGCAGGGCCACGACCATCATCGACAGCGCGAACACATCGTAAGACTCCTCCGCGCGGCGGCTGCCCTGCCCCCACCAGGCCCGGTCGTACCATTCGGTGTACTCCTTCACCCCGCGCCCAAACGGCGTCACCCCACCAAAATCGACCAAGCGCAGACGTCCGCGCTGCTCATCGACCAGACAGTTCTCCACCTTCAAGTCGCCAAAACAGAAGCCGAGCTGATGCATCTGCTCCAGATAGGTACACAGTTGGAGCATCAGGACGCTCGTCCAGTGCCGACCCCTTTTTTTCAAAAATGGGGGTAACGCCGTGCCATGCACCTGTTCCATCACGTAAAAGAACGCCTTGCCCCGCGGCGTGCTCACATCATCCAAGTCAAAGACGAGCGGCCCGAGGTCGATGCCCCGGGCCGCCCCTTGCAGCTGTTGCAATATTTTATGTTCCAGCGCGATGTCACTCGACTGAGGCGACACTTTTAGCGCCAGCCGTTCTCCGTTCGTTTTGCGCACGCGGTACACTTCGCCGTTGGCCCCGCGACCGAGCAACCCTTCGACGAGGTAGCTCCGCTTGTTCCAGACGCCTCTTACCACTTCTCCACTGCAAAACAGCGGCTTAGATGACGTAGGCTGCCATGTCGCCATCGCGGTCGTCCTCTTCACGGTAGGGAGTCAGATCGGGCTTGGCGTTCCCAGCGAACAGTTGCAAAGCGCGCTCGATCGCAGGTCCGGTCGGCGTGCCACCTTGGGCGCGCAGGTCGTTGGAAAGCTTGTTCAGATTGGGTGCGGCGCTGAAGTCGGCCAGCACGCACACATCTTCTTTCGAGGAGCCGGGGAACGAGAGGATCGCCACCTGATGCGCGCCTTTCCTCACGTCGAGACCGATCTGCAGGTCGCGAATCGCCTCGCGCACCGTGGGCAGTTTGTCGTGCATCGAAGCGGACGTGTCGATTAGCAGAACCAGTTGCAACAACGCTTCATCGCCCATGCGATCAACCATCTCCGCCACCTCGGTGCGCTTTTCTGGCGGCAGACCTTCTGCGTCGGTGCCAAGGAGTTGCTTCAGCTCTTTGTTGACCACCTGCTGAATCGTCATCTGCACCGTGTGCTTTGTCATCATATGCATCGTCATCGCCAATTGCTTCGCTTCCACAATTCGCGACAGCCCACCGCCCGCTTCGGCGATCTCCGCAGCTTCGATCCGCCCAGCTGAGCCCAGATCACCGCCATCGACGATGCCGATCACATTGACCGCAATTCCCTGGCCATGCGCCATGCGGGCTGCCTGCACCGGGTCGCTTCCTTTGTTCGAACACCCGTCGGTAATCAACAAAATCTGCTTCATCTTCATCTTTTGCCACATATGAGTTCCACCTCTCCAAAGAACATGTTACGTACCATCTTTGCCGTTCCCGAAGCGGTCTAATCATCACCGTACAAGATACTATCGTTATCTTCAGAAAATGTGTGTCGATCCATTGCCACCCCCGATCAGTCGGCGCTCTGGAGACGCCGCTGTCAACTTCCACTTCCCCGTACCGATCGCCTAATCCACAGGTGCTCGACTGCACGCCCACCCACCATCACATAGCACATAGCACATAGCACATAGCACATAGCACATAGCACATAGCACATAGCACATAGCACATAGCACGAAAGGGCACTCCATAGGAGCGCCCTTTCTCGAAAAGCATACGCCTTGCCGACCCCTTCCACGTCCCGATCCGATGTCACAGTCAATTCATCGGCACCAGCTTCTCCGTTCCTTTTTCCGCACCTGCCGTTTTGTTCCGCTTCAGCTTTTGCACGCCCGGCAAGCGGATCGTCGCCCACTCCGGCTTGTATTTTTCCACTTTTGCGACCAACACGGTCATGTCATCAATAATTTTGCCGTGGTTGATCCGCACCGCCAGTTCGACCAGCATGTCGGCGATCTCCTGCGGATCGTTCGATTCAAATTCCTCGATTCGCTTTTTCAGCCAGCCTTCCTTGTCGTCGGTGTGCTTCGGCGCATCGAATATACCGTCCGACATCAGGATCAAGAAGTCGCCTTCCTTCAACTCTTCTTCGACCGTCTGGATGTCAATGTCTTGCAAGATTCCGATCGGCACATTCTCCCCTTCGATCGACAAAACGCGTTGCCCCCTCTTGATAAAGGACGGGGCTGAGCCGATTTTCAAAAACTCGGTCTTGGCTGTGAACATATCGATCAAAGCCAGATCCATCGTCGTAAAAATCTCATCTTTCGAGCGTAGGAGAAGCACAGAATTGACCGTTTTGATCGCCATCTGCTCCTCAAAGCCTGCTTTTAACAACTGCTGCAACAGCCGAATCGCCGCGCTCGACTCTTGCATCGCCCGCTCGCCATTACCCATCCCGTCGCTGACCGCCACGGCGAATTTTCCATTCCCCACGTCCAAGGTGGTAAACGAATCCCCGCAATGCAGGCGACCCTCCTTCGCCGCGCTGGCCACACCCGTCTCAATCTGGTAAATCTTCGCCGAGGACAGCGTCATCGTCACGCTGTTCTCATCCTCCCACACGCGTTTTCGCGACACGATGATGTTTTCGCCGATGATTTCGGACAACAGCGGCGCGATCAGCTTCTCCCCTTCTTCTGCCGATGCGGCTCCGGCGGAAGTGACTTCGATCTCCACTTTCCCTTCCGCAAGCGACACGATCTCAACCGAGCGAATCGACAGCCCGAGATGTTCCAAGGCAGCTACGATATGTTCTTCATGATCGACCGACACGTTGTTTTCCTTGCGAATCTCCTGCGCGAGATCACTCATGATCGTTCCGATCCCGGCCAGCTGTGCGGCCACCATGTTCCGGCTGTCTGCCAGTTGGTACTGCCACTGCATGTCCCGTTTCGTCAGCTCCACCGCCCGGTGCATCGCAGGCAGGATCTGCTCGGTGCGCACACAGAACTTTTTCAGCTCCGGTGGCAGATTGGCGCGTTTGACCCCTCCCTCCAGATCGATCAAAGTCGCCGTATCGAACAGCGCGCGATACGTGCCATAGAAATTTTTCTCCCAGCATTGCGACCGCTTGAAACAATCGGCACACACTTCATTGGCGACCACATCGATCGTTTTGTTCATCACCTCATCGAGCGGCTTGACCTTCGCGCTGGAAATCTGTGCGAACGTGTGGGACAATTCGTCAAACACGCTCGACACCTCGCGAATTCGCGTCGCCATCAGATCGCGAACCCGCCTCGTATAATCCTGCTGGGATAAGGAATGCTGATGCGTCCCCGGCACATAGCGCGACACCTGATCGATAAAGCTCTTCGGTGTGCAAAGCAGCAGCAAGAACGCCACCGCCGACTCTTGAAGCGCTGCGATCACCGTAGCCACATCGTTGACATAGACGGTCAGAATCGCCGTCCCCAGCACAAAGCCGATCCCGACTCCCATCTTTCTCATATCGCGAAGCAGACCTGCGAGCAAGCCGGAGAATGCGAGCAGCCCGATCTGCGTAGCTGCCAACATGTTTGCCATCGTCAAAATGATTCCGGTCACCACCCCGACCCCAGCGGCAACCCCCGCCCCGCCGATCAGTGCGAACAGCATGATCAGGTAGCGCGAGAATATATTTTCAAACGACAACCCGGCCACCGTCAGATGGTGGAACCCGGTCAGTACGGAAGCGAGCATGATCACCAGGCAAACGATCTCTTCGTTGCGCAACGCTTTGACACCGCGCTGGAAAGTGAAGATCGGCAGGGACTGGATGAAGATCAGGGTCAGCACCATCGCGAGAAACCCTTCGACCAGCGCCATCATCAACGAGTAGGTCGTCGTGTCACTCACCGCTGCGTTGGCTGCCATTCGCACCCCCGCATCGACGAGGAAGACGACAAATGGCACCATGTTCAAGGTCAGCGCCTTCTTCTTGGTCAACATCCCGTAGATCACCCGGTAAAAGAGCAAGGCGGTCACCAGCATCGGCCAGATCGAGAAGATGCCTTGAGCTGTCAGCGAGCCTGCGATCAGCGAGAGCAGCACCGGCTTGGCAGCCGACCGTTTCAGCCGCAAGATCACAGCGTAGAACGCGATCGAGAAGGGGGCGAGTTCTCCCAGTATCATCGCACGCCCGAGGAAAAAGGCCATGATCACCAGCACCAGCGTCCCGCGGTTGACCACCGCTCCGACTCGGCCTTGCAGACGCTGCCACCGGGAGGCGATCCTCCCGAGCGCCTGCTCCGCCTCGGCCTGACCCCCGCCCCCAAACGCCAGGCGTCCTTCCCACATCCGTTTCCACATGCTCGTCCACCATCCCGTCTCCTGATTTGAATGGTCTCAGGATAGCATGGATCATCAGCGATGTTTGTCAAAACGCCGCACCGCTAACAAAGAAAATTCCGACAGCTATCGGGGCTCCTCTTCGCGAACGTATGTCCGTGAATCGAGCGGGAAGCAAGCCGAGTCTACCGCCCATGATTGCAAGAGAGAACGTACATTCGTCGTGAAAAAGGGGGCTTCCGTCGAACAGTTCGTCGAAATGTCGGAAACTAATCTTCTGTTCGACACCTATTTTCTCGGGATGTAGAATAGACATGAAAGTTGAAAACTGGGAGGGCACCGCGATGCGCAAACCGTGGAACGAATATTTTATGGACCAAGCCAAGATGGTCGCCACCCGCGCCACCTGTGACCGCCTGCATGTCGGGGCGGTGATCGTGCGCGACAAACGGATCATCTCCACCGGCTACAACGGCAGCGTCGCAGGCGATGTGCACTGCCACGATGTCGGCTGTCATGTCGTAAACGGCCATTGCATCCGCACGATCCACGCCGAATCGAACGCCATCTTGCAATGTGCCAAATTTGGCGTCTCGACAGCAGACGCTTCGATTTACGTGACTCATTTTCCATGCCTGCTCTGCTCGAAGCAGATCATTCAGGCGGGTATAAAGGAGATCTACTACACCGAAGGGTATCGGATCGACGAGTATGCGGTCGAACTGTTGCAGCGGGCTGGTGTGGCGATTGAGCAGATCGTCCCGCAAGCAGAGTAGTCTCGGATGAAAGCAGCTCGAGCAGAAGTATCGAACAGACGTTGGAGCTAAGCGCCAACGTCTGTTTTTGTCTCCCCAGACCGTGCGATCTGAGCAAATGCATTCCCTGACGCAAATCGGTCTTGCTGTGCCAGTTTCGCTCCGCTCGCTCGATTCAATTGCCAACAAGCAACTGGGCACCTTTCCAGTCCCCCTCGCATAGCCTAGAAGCAAAATCTTTTCACAAGGGGGAGGGACGAGTGCCAAGTTGGCTTCGGAACCAACTATCCCGAGCATTTCGGGAAAAAGACAAGCGATCGATCAGAATGCTCAACCGCGTTTTTTATAAATACCAAAACACACTCCGCCACGAGGAAGCGGGCACGGCTCATGGAGATGCGGAGTGACTGCCACCTCAAGCATGAACAGCACCTGCGACAACAGAGCGCACACATGGCAGATGGAACACCAAACCCTCGCTGTTGCCCGGCGGAGCGACGATGCAAAAAGACCCTCGGTCCTGAACCGAGGGTCTTCCCTATTATTTCAACAACTTCCCGATCATCTCATCGGCAACCGAATACGGATCGACCGCACCTTGTTCCACCTGAGCGATCTTGTTGCTCCACGACGCATCGCCGTGCATCAGTTCCTTCACGCGACGGGTCATCTGCCCTTCGATGATCGCCAGCACTTCGTCCTGACGACGCTTATGGCGACGCTGTTCCCAAACGCCGGAGGAGCGCAGGTACGCTTCGTGCTCCTGCACCTTCTCCCAAAACTCGGGAATCCCCTTGTTGTCACGCGAGATGGTGCGCGTCACAGGCGGACGCCACGGCACATGGCCCATCAAATCGAGCATGTTGCTGACTTCTCGGTCCGTCTTGTCCGTACCGGGCAGATCTGCTTTGTTGATCACAAACAGGTCTGCGATCTCCATGATGCCCGCCTTCATCGTCTGGATGTGGTCGCCCGCCGACGGATTGAGCACGACGACGGTCGAGTCGGCCACATTCATGATGTCGAGTTCGCTCTGCCCCACGCCGACCGTTTCGATCAGGATCACTTCACAGCCCCACGCGTCGAGCACGCGCAGCGCCTCCTGCGTCGTCCGTGCCAGCCCCCCAAGCGAACCTCGCGTGCCCATCGAGCGGATGAACACGTCAGGGTCGAGGGCGTGTGTGCCCATCCGCACGCGATCGCCCAAGATCGCCCCACCGGTAAACGGCGAGGTCGGATCGACGGCGATCACGCCGACTTTCATCTCCTTTTCTTTGCGCAGATAGGTGATGATGCGATCGGTCAGCGAGCTTTTGCCCGCCCCCGGCGACCCGGTGAGGCCGACGAGGTAGGCATTTCCCGTGTGCGGGTGCAGGTCGCGGAGGATCTCATGCTTTTGCGGCGCATCGTTTTCGATATGCGTGATGGCACGGGCTGCAGCGCGCTTGTCACCGCTTAAAATCCGCCGAACCAGCTCGTGCATCCTATTTCTCCTTCAGGAGATGGCGTGCGATAACCATGCGCTGCACTTCGTTGGTGCCTTCGTAGATCTGCGTGATCTTCGCATCGCGCAGGAAGCGCTCGACCGGATACTCGCGCGTAAAGCCGTATCCGCCGTAGATTTGTACCGCTTCGACCGCCACTTTCATCGCCACGTCGGACGCAAACACTTTCGACATCGCCGACTGTTTGCCGTACGGAAGACCTTCCGACTCCAACCACGCCGCTTGGTAGGTGAGCAGGCGAGCCGCTTCGATTTCGGTCGCCATATCGGCCAGTTTGAACTGGATCGCTTGGAAAGTGGAGATCGACTTGCCAAACTGCTCGCGCTGTTGTGCATAGTCGGTCGCCAGATCGAGCGCGCCTTGCGCGATCCCGAGCGCCTGTGCCGCGATGCCGTTACGACCGCCATCGAGCGTCATCATCGCGATCTTGAAGCCTTCGCCAAGCGCGCCGAGCATGTTTTCCTTCGGCACGATGCAGTTGTCAAAAATGATCTCCGTCGTGGTCGAGGAGCGAATGCCCAGCTTCTTTTCATGCTTGCCGACAGAGAAGCCCGGGAAATCTGCTTCCACGATGAACGCGGTGATACCGCCGCGAGTGCGCTTTTCCATATCGGTCACAGCAAAGACGACATAGATGTCGGCCACGCCGCCATTGGTGATAAAGATCTTCGAACCGTTGAGCACCCAATGATCGTCCTTCTCCACCGCCGTCGTGCGCATAGCGCCCGCATCGGTGCCGGAGCCCGGCTCGGTCAAGCCGTATGCGCCGATCGAAGTGCCTTCTGCCAAACGGCGCAGGTACTTCTGCTTTTGCTCCTCGTTGCCGAACTTGTAGATCGGCCAACCAGCCAGCGAGGTTTGCACAGACAGCGTCACGCCGACCGATGCGTCGATGCGGGACAGCTCTTCCACCGCGATCACATAGGAGACGTAGTCCATGCCCGCGCCGCCGTACTCTTCCGGCCACGGAATCCCGCACAGGCCGATCTCAGCCATCTTGTCAAAAATCTCGCGGGAGAACTCTTCCTTCTCATCGCGCTCCATCGCGCCCGGAGCCACCTCGTTCAGCGCGAAATCGCGCACCAGCTTGCGGATCTCATATTGATCTTGCGTCAGTTGAAAGTTCATCTTCTGCTTCCTCTCTTTCCTACAGGCCCTTTAACAGGTTCTTCGCCACGACAATGCGTTGGATCTGGTTGGTGCCCTCGTAGATTTGGGTAACTTTTGCATCGCGCATCAAGCGCTCCACGGGATACTCTTTCGAATAGCCGTACCCGCCGAACAGTTGAACCGCATCGGTCGTCACCGACATCGCCGTATCGGTGGCATAATATTTGGCCATCGAGGCTTGCTTGGAAACGGGCAGCTTGGCTTGACGAAGGGCTGCCGCGTTGTAGATCAAGAGGCGAGACGCTTCAATCTTGGTCGCCATGTCGGCGAGCATAAACTGCACCGCCTGAAAATCGGCGATCGGGCGGCCAAACTGCTCGCGCTGTTGCACATAGGCGCGCGCCGCGTCAAATGCAGCTCTGGCGATCCCCAGCGCCTGTGCCGCGATGCCGATGCGGCCGCCGTCGAGGTTGCTCATCGCCACCGTAAACCCTTGGCCTTCCGCCCCGAGCAACTGCGTCGCCGGAACCATTGCGTTGTCAAAAATCAACTCGACAGTCCCCGAGCCGTTCATCCCCATCTTGTGCTCTTTCTTTCCGATTGAAAAGCCCGGCGTTTCGCGCTCGACGATAAACGCCGACACGCCTTTCGCTCCCGCCTCCGGATCGGTCACCGCAAACACGATGAAGATGTCGGCCACTTCACCGTTGGTGATAAAGATCTTCGAGCCGTTCAGCACATAGGTATCACCTTGCTTCACCGCGCGGGTGCGGATGCCCGAAGCGTCCGACCCAGCGCCTGGCTCGGTCAAGCCGAACGCGCCGATCAGTTCGCCTGCCGCCAGACGCGGCACATATTTTTGCTTCTGCTCATCCGATCCAAAATTTAAGATCGGCATCGTGCCCACCGAGGTATGTACAGCCAAGATCACACCGACCGAAGCGGACGCGTAGGAAATCTCTTCGATCGCCAGCATGTACGACGTAAAGTCGGCCCCTACTCCATCATACTCCTCTGGAATCGGAATCCCAAGCAGGCCGAGCTCACCCATTTTGCGAATCAGTTCGATCGGAAACTCGTCGCTTGCGTCCAGTTCTGCCGCGAGCGGTGCAATTTCATTTTGTGCAAAATCGCGTACCATCTGCTGCAGATCGCGCTGGTCTTTTGTCAGGTTGAAATCCATCTCTCCCAAGCCCCCCTCGCCTATCTGCCTTTAAATTCTGCTTGGCGTTTTTCCAAGAAAGCTGCCATGCCTTCTTTTTGATCTTCGGTCGAAAACGACAGCCCGAACAGCTCCGACTCATATTGCAGAGCGCGAGACAGATCCATGTTCATGCCTTCGTTGACACCCTGTTTGGACATGCGCACCGCCAATTGGCCTTTGGAAGCGATTTTTTGTGCCATCTCCAGCGCTTTGTTCAGCAACTCTTCCGGTTCGACCACCTGATTGACCAGACCGATCTGATAGGCGCGCTCCGCCCCGATCACATCGCCTGTGAACAGCAGTTCTTTGGCGATTGCAGGCCCGACCAGACGCGGCAGGCGCTGTGTGCCGCCAAAGCCTGGCGTGACGCCTAAGTTGACTTCTGGCTGGCCAAATTTCGCTTTGGTCGATGCGATCCGGATGTCACAAGCCATCACCACTTCACAGCCGCCGCCGAGCGCAAACCCGTTGACCGCCGCAATCGTCGGCTGCGGAATCGTCTCCAGCTTGGAGATGTTCTTCATGCCGCTTACCGAGAACGTTCGGCCTTCGATCGCCGTAAAGTTCTGCATTTCCGCGATGTCCGCACCTGCCGCAAACGCTTTCTCTCCGCCGCCGGTGATGACGACCACATGGATCGCCTCATTTTTCGCGATATCATCAAGCAATGCACCCATCTCATCGAGCAACGCCGAGTTCAACGCATTCAGCGCTTTCGGGCGGTTCAACGTGATGATCCCGACCCCATCGCGCACTTCGAACAACAAGTTTTGAAATTCCATAACCGTATGACCTCCCGTGCTAAAAATTAAGAATAGGTGTAGAAGCCGCGACCCGTTTTCTTCCCGAGCCAGCCCGCTTTAACATACTTGCGCAACAATGGGCACGGACGGTATTTCGAATCGCCAAACCCTTCGTACAACACTTCCATGATCGCAAGACAGGTGTCCAATCCGATAAAGTCTGCCAAAGTCAGCGGCCCCATCGGATGATTCATCCCGAGCTTCATCACTTCATCGACCGATTCTGGCGTCGCTACCCCTTCGAACACACAGTAGATCGCTTCGTTGATCATCGGCATCAGCACGCGGTTCGATACAAAGCCTGGGAAGTCGTTCACTTCGACCGGCACTTTGCTCATCTTTTTGGACAGGTCTTCGATCGACTTATACACCTCATCGGTAGTCGCAAGACCACGGATGATCTCAACCAGCTTCATCACCGGCACCGGGTTCATAAAGTGCATGCCAATGACCAGCTCCGGACGGGACGTGACCGCCGCGATCTCGGTGATCGGCAGAGAAGAGGTATTGGTAGCCAAGATTGCACCTTCCGGAAGCACTTCGTCCATCTGGCGGAAAATGTTCTTCTTGATCTCCATGTTTTCGGTCGCCGCTTCGATCGCCAGTTGCGCATCGTGGGCGTCACCCATGTTCGTCGTCGGTTTCAGCCGCGCGAGGATCGCCGCTTTTTCCTCTTCCGTCTTGCGGCCCTTTTCAACATCACGGGACAGGTTTTTCGTGATCGTCGCCATACCGCGTTCTAAGAATTCAGGCTTCAGATCGTTGAGAATGACTTCCAGACCTGCTGTTGCTGCAACTTGCGCGATGCCAGCGCCCATCTGACCAGCACCGATGACGAGAACTTTGCGAATCTCCATGCGATATGTACCCTCCAATTGGTATGTAGTCACCCGGGGAAGCCTATTCCCCGGGCAATATTTGTCGAAAAAGCGAGCGATGATTATTCGCCGTGCACCTGCAACAGGATCGCGTCGCCTTGTGCCGCACCAGAGCAGATCGCAGCGATCCCCAAACCGCCGCCACGACGACGCAGTTCATAGATCAGTGTACCGATAATGCGTGCGCCCGATGCGCCGATCGGGTGCCCGAGCGCAACTGCGCCGCCGTTGACGTTGACCTTCTCTTCATCCCAGCCGACCAGTTTCCCAGCGGTCAGGGTGACCGCTGCAAACGCTTCATTCACCTCGAACAGGTCGATGTCTTCTACTTGATATCCTGTCTTTTTGAGCAGTTTTTGAATCGCCAAAGCGGGAGTTGTTGCGATATAGGGTGCGTCCGCCCCCACCTGAGTGTGTCCGAGGATCGTCGCCAGCGGCTTGATGCCCTCTGCGGCAGCTTTCTCCTCCGACATCAGCACGATCGCACAAGCACCGTCATTGACACCTGGCGCATTGCCTGCTGTGATCGAGCCATCTTTTTTGAATACCGGCTTCAGCGCGGCCAATTTCTCAAGCGACGTATCGACGCGCGGTGCTTCGTCTTTGTCAACGACCGTGACCGCACCTTTTTTGCCCGGGACTTCGACCGGAACGATCTCAACATCAAATGTGCCAGCTTCGATCGCCGCCACCGCGCGCTGTTGCGAGCGCAGCGCCCATTCATCTTGCGCACTGCGCGAGATGTCATATTCATCAGCCACAACCGAGCCGTGCACGGCCATCGGCACATCATGGAACGCACAGCGCAAACCGTCATACTGCATCAGATCGACCACTTTGCCATCACCCATGCGCAGACCGTTACGAGCACCCGGCAAGATGTAGGGAGCGTTCGACATCGACTCCATCCCCCAGCGACGATCACATCTGCATCGCCGGAGCGGATGATCTGGTCGCTCAGCGTGACAGCGCGCATGCCCGACCCGCAGACTTTGTTGATCGTCTGGGTCGGTACATCCCAGGACAGACCTGCCTTGATCGCCGCTTGACGCGACGGAATCTGGCCAGCGCCTCCTTGCAGAACCATGCCCATCACCACTTCATCTACCTGTTCACCAGACACTCCGCCGCGGGTTAACGCTTCTTTGATGACCAAACCGCCGAGATCGGTTGCCGTGAGCGGAGCGAGCGCGCCTCCAAACTTGCCGAACGGAGTGCGTGCTGTGCTAACAATCACCGTTTTTGTCATAGAAACAACTCCTTTGGGCTTACGTAATGGAAAAACTGACTTAGTAGACTAAACTTGTATGACTGGAAGAAAGACACCAGAAATGCTCCGGTGTCTTTCAAGATGCGTGTGACGAAGACTAGTGTTTCGCGCCGAAGACGGACATCTCAAGCAACTCTACGACGTCATAGACCGGAAGATTTTCTTCCACGTTTTTCGCCTTCGTGCCATCGGTGATCATCGTCATGCAGTACGGACAAGCGGTGCCGATCGCCGTTGCGCCCGTTTCCATCGCCTGCTCGGTACGCATCACGTTGATGCGCTCCGTGCCGGTGTCCTCTTTGAACAGACCGCCGCCACCTGCGCCACAGCACATGCTCTTCGTTTTGTTGCGCTCCATCTCGACCAGACGCACGCCTGGGATTTTCGTGATGATGTAGCGCGGCGCGGTGTAGATGCCATTGTAACGGCCCAAGTAGCAAGAGTCATGGAAAGTCAGCAAGTGATCGACATCGTGCAGCGGCGACAGTTTCCCAGCATCGATCAACTTCGCCAGCATTTCGGTGTGATGCAGCACTTCTTCCGCTTCGAAACCAAAGTCAGGATATTCATTTAAGAACGTGTTGTATGCATGCGGGCAGGTGGTGACAATTTTCTTCACCCCGTACTCGCGGAAAATCTCAATGTTTGCTTCTGCCAGCGACTGGTACAAAAACTCGTTGCCGAGGCGACGGGCTGAGTCGCCGTCCGACTCCTCTTCCGCACCCAGAATGGCAAAGGAGACGCCCGCTTCCTTCATCAAACGCGTGAACGCTTGAGCGATCTTTTGGTTGCGCACATCGAACGATGCGGAGGAACCGACATAGAACAGATACTCCACGTCACCTTCCACTTCTGCCATCGTCGGGATGTCGAGACCTTTCGCCCAATCACCGCGGGTGGAGCGGTTTTGACCCCATTCGTTCGATTGGCGCTCCAAGTTTTGGAATGCGCGATTGACTTCCGGTTCTGCTTTCCCTTCGGTGAGGACGAGGTAACGGCGCATGTCGATAATTTTGTCAACATGCTCGTTAAAGACCGGGCATGCTTCTTCACAAGCACGGCAAGTGGTGCAAGCCCAGATTTCGTCTTCCGAGTAGATGCCTTGTCCCGGCTCTTCCCCGATCAGCATCGGCAGTTCTGCCGAAGCGGCCACTTCGACCCCGGTGCCGGCAGCGCCTTGCACCTTCTGTTCGAGCAACGTGTCGCCCACGTCGATCAGGTGGTCTTTCATTTTCAAAATCAGGTATTTCGGAGATAACGGCGTACCGGAAAGCGTAGCTGGGCAGTTGACATGGCAACGGCCACATTCGGTGCAAGCATAGCCGTCGAGCAATTGACGCCACGAGAACTGGTCGATGCGGCCCACGCCGAACTCTTCGATCGACTCGTCTTCGAGGTCGAGCTTTTTCAGCTTGCCAGCCGGACGAGAATCGGTTTTGCGGAAATAGACGTTGAACATCGCGCCGATCATGTGCAAATGCTTCGAACGCGGGATGTAGACTGCGAAACCGAGCAGCACGGCGGTGTGGAACCAGAACATCACTTCTTTGATCGCCGTGACCGCCGTATCGGACATACTAGCGAACGCGCCTGCGAGGAAGCCTGCGATCGGAGCGATAAAGCCTGGATCGTGACCTTCCAGCGCATCAGCAGCACCCCAGTAGACAAAGTCGGACAGGATGAGCAGCGCGATCGCGCCGATGATGTAACCGGCTTCAGCGGTCACGTCAAGGCGCATCGGTTTCAAGATATATCGGCGAACAGCGGCGATCGCAATCGCGACCAGCACCAAGATGTTCGCCGCCTCATGCATGGCGACAAACACAGTCGAGCCAAGGCCCGGAATGTGCGACCCGGTCAGATGATGGGCGAAGAAGTCCATCGCGCCGATCGAGATGATGATAAAACCATAGAAAATGATAAAGTGGCCAATCCCGGCAGGTTCAGCCAGTACCTTACCTTGACCCAACACGTACTTGAAGAAACCTTTAATACGCGCATCGCTGTCATCGAAACGATTTTCTTCTGCGCCGAGCATCAGGTACTGGTAGCGGCGATATAACGCCGTAATGCTATAGTAACCTGCGACCCCAGCGAGCATCAGGAACAAGAGCACTTTAATCCACGCCATTTCTGTTCAACCCCTTTGCGAATCAGAATTTGCAATACTAGATGAATGTTTTTACATGAATGAATCATCATTCAAATTTAGACCGAGCGGTCGGTTTTACATGTCGAAAATACCTCACCTATACTTATACACGATTTTCGCAAAAAATTCGATAGTGAATTTCAGGCATCCGTTCGAACCTGTGAAACCGCTTCCCTGACCCGACGCGATTCTATAAAGGATAGGATGCAGAGCAGTCGATAACTACCACCTGCACCAAACTTTCACTCGCTCACTCAGCTTTAATTTCTCAAATTTTCTAAATTATTAACCAGAAAGGTATTGACCTGCAAAGAGCCTCCACTTATCATTAAAGTATAAATGAAAGGGAGGTGTTTTTCTAATGAAAAAAGTAGTAAAAACTGCTGTGAACTCAATTTTGGTTGAGCAAGTAAAACAAGTAAAATGGATCGGCCGAGTCAGCGAGCAGTAATCGACTTGTCATGAATAATCATTTTGAAGAGGAGGTGTCCTACATGAAAAAGGTCGTAAAAAGCGGCTTTAACTCTGCTTTGGTTGAGCAAGTAAAGCAAGTAAAATGGATCGGCTGGTCCAACGTTAAGTAATTGCTACTTTTATGTAGAAACGAGGAAATGACCGATGAAAAAAGTTGTGAAAAAAGCGACTGTCAAAGCTCCGATCATCGCTGACGCAAAAGAAACAGTCCACATCACCATCTTGATTGAATTCTAAGGAGGAACTGACCATGAAAAAAGTAACAAAAGTAGCTGTCCAATCGCACCTCGTTCCGAAAGCAAAAGTCATCCGCCCGATCGGTATCATCGGCGAAATTATCGATGTGAAAGAAGCACGTCCGATCGGCATCGTTCCGATCGAATTTGTGAAAGAAATCAACCCGATCGGCATCCCGGCTGAGTTTACTGCTGCGAAAGAACTGCGTCCGATCGGCATCATCAACCCGATCGAATTTGCGAAAGAAATCAACCCGATTGGCATCCCGGCTGAGTTTTCTGCTACGAAAGAACTGCGCCCGATCGGCATCGTCGCTGAAATCTAAGCTCGTCTCGTGCCCTTTCTCGGACCGGGAAAGGGCACATTTTATTTGCGAAATCTATCCCGTAAAGGATGAGAACTCATGAATACCTCAGACCTTTTGGTTCAATATCATACATTGCGCACCATGAGCGACGATCAAGCAGGCTGGTTTGATACTGAGATCGGCTCCGATTTGTGGGTTGATGGGCTGAACGTCTTTTTGACCGTGGAGCCGGAAGACTTCGAACAAGCGCTGGAGCGCTTTACCACTACCTATGACGTGTCCGATGATCGGATGACCACGTGGCTACAAGCGCTGCACCGTTTTTGTGTCGAGATGGCGACAGAAGGCGAATTTGAACTGTATCAAGCTCTTGCCGTCGGCATGTCCTATCTGTCCGCGCGCCCAGAGATCAACGATCACATGTTCAATATGCCTGCGCGAATTCTGAATCATTCCACGGCGCTCTTGTTGTCGCCGACCTATATGGCCGTCTGGATTCACAGCTACAACGAAGGCTATGAACTGTACGTCGATCCTGATGAAAACGCACAGGACGCGTTTCGTCCGGAGCACGGGCGCATCTATCAACGCCGCGCCGCTTTTGTCGGCGGTGATCAAGGTACGGTGATCCGCTATCCGTTCCAAAACTACATTCACGAGATGATGCACATTCTGAACTTCCACGACCTCTATACGCGCGTGCTTGGCACCCCGGAAGAGGACATCACCTATTTTACGCACATCGAAGGCTCGGTGTCGGTGATGGAAGAGGTGATCATGCGCGAATTGATGGCGATACGCGATGACCTCAACCTGATCGATGACGGCTTTTCGGCGGTGACGACGTTCCCAGAGTATGGGACTTTTCGTTATGAAGTCATGCAGGGGCAGCACGAAGGCGTCACAGACAAGTCGCTCTTTATGTACCGCAAACGCGTCATGTTGCTAGGCGAAGGTGAATTCTTCCCGCCGGACAATGCGATCAAAGAGCAGATTCTGGCGACACATCACCTCAGCGATTATGAGTTCGACATGATCCACCCTTCGTTTAAAGCCTACCTAGATAACCAGCACCGCCACGTCCGCTGGGCGAAAAAAGCGATCGATCGCAACCGCATCCCTGGCTTCCGCGAAGTGATCGAGCTGCTCCCACGCAATGCGTACTGTGCGCAAAAGCTGACCGAGTGCCTCGCGCCGGACGCTTGGCACAACTGGTCGGACATGCTGTCCTGCACAACCCTGCCCGAGCCTGACCCGCAGGTCCGCAAGCAGAGTAAAGAGGGACTGGCGTGGAAAGAATTGCTCTACCGCCTCGCCGAGATGCGCGGATACCTGTCGAAAAATTACGGCTCCGACGGTGAACAGGTCGTGCAAGGGGAACTGTTCGACTTTGCGAAATACGCGGTCGATCGCTACACTCACCCCGATTCGTCTACACATGACGAAGCCCTGCATCAAACGAAAATGGACATCCTGACCAGCGTGTCACACGTGACCAATCCGGAGTGCCGCGAAAAGCTGTCCAAAATGATCGTCGTGCCGGGAAGCTACCTGCTGGAACCTAAATAACGCCAATGCCGTCCTGGCCTCTAGGACGGTTTTTGTATGCTTATCTGTTGGACCTACCTATTGAATCACCTTTAATTTACATTCTTTTTTAGAAAGTTGCGACATTACGCAACGTTTCGGTGTAATATTTAGTCTATATAGGCAAGACTACTTCGGGGTGTCATACACAGAGAAATGGGGATTGATGATGGTAAGGTTCTTACAGGGACTGCTGGTCGCAGTCGGCATCTTAGCCGGAATCCTGTTGATCAGCAATCTGGACAAAGGGATCGATGTGATCTCGAAAGACCAGATTCAGATCGTCCTGCTTCCAGGCGGAAACATTCACAATGTAATCAATGCCTTCCCGGGCACCGCAATCGTCGATGAAGGCGCCGGATATATCTCCGTGCCTGCTGCCAAAAAAGAAGAACTGGAGCGACAGATCGGCCGCCACAAAGAGGTGCAGCTCACACTGCCTGTGGTCACGACTCCCTCCTTCAATTTCTCTCGCTATGGGGAAGCGCTGAACGTACAGATCAAGTCCTATCTGGATGGAGATTTCGGTGTGATCGCATACAAGTCGCGACAAAAGCCGATCCCGATCACCAATTCGCTCGCCGAGATGATCAAACGCTCGCTGTCCTACCTGTTGCCAGGGCTGCTGATCGGCGTGGCCGTCGGCTTTTTGGCCGCATTGCTCGCCGTTTGGAAGCCGAAAGTGGGCAAGGTGCTCGACGCGGGACAAGGACTACTCTTGTCTCTTCCCGACTTTTTCGTCGTCGTGCTCCTGCAGTTTGCCGCGATTTCGGTCAATAAATTGGTCGGGTCGCCCGTGATCATCATCATGCAATTTGTCAAACAAACACCGCTGTTGATCCCGATGTTGGCGATCTCCCTCTTGCCAGCCGCCTTGATCTATGGAACCATGCGCATCGCCTTTGAACGCGAGTGGGAAGAAGGCTACATCAAAACGGCTTATTCGAAAGGGCTCTCGCGTCCCGCGGTCATCTTTCGGCACATGATGCGCAACACGATGGAAGATTTCCTGACGATCATCCCGCGGGCCGTCTCGGTGGCGCTGACTTCGCTTGTCGTCGTGGAAGTCATGGCCAACATCTTCGGTCTTGGTGGCTATGCGGTCAACCAAAGCATCGGTTACGTCTCGTCTCTGGCGACGACCTGCGCAATCCTCGCAGCTTTCGCGCTGTTCGTACAAGGGTTGTTCGCCTTGCTGCGCAGCCGCGTGGTCGTAAGCACGAAGGAGGGCGCGTAGCATGAACCAAAACGGTGCGAAAAAAGACCGCCTGCTCTATCAACTGGCCTGGGTACTACTGTTGCTCCTCGTGTTTGTCGCTGTGTTCGGCTCTTATCTGATGCCTTATGAGATCACGCAAGACCATAAGATCGGCGTTACCTATGAAACGATCAATGGCGTAAAAACGCCGATTTCGCCACCGTTCGGCCCGAGCTTCGAACATCCGCTCGGCACCGACCACCGCGGCTATGATGTGTTGTCGCTGTTGTTAAATGGTGCGAAATACACGCTCGGCTTCGCGTTCCTCGTCACCGTGGTGCGCTTTGTGATCGCCTTGCCGCTTGGATTGTACGCCGGGTCCACCGGACGCGGCGGCAAGATCATCCAAACGCTGCAACTGATCACCTCCGGCGTCCCGACCTTGCTGTTCGTCTTCCCGACCCTATACGGTATGTCGATACTGCTCGGGATGAACCAAGGGATGAACCCGAACGATCCCAAGATTCTGATGTTCGCCTTCCTGCTCTTCAGCTTGCTCGTGCTGATCGGCATCTTTCAGATCGCACACCAGATGGCCGAGCGAGCCCGCTTCTTTGCGGCAAAAGAGTATATCGGCGCGGCGAAGACGATGGGTGCCTCCACATCCCGCATCGTGTTCCGCCACCTGATGCCACATTTGCGTCCCGATATGTGGTTCGCCATTTTGACCGATTTCATCCAAGTGCTGTTCCTGATCGGTCAGCTCGCCGTCCTCAACATCTTCCTCGGCGGCGGGGAGCGCTTCGTTTACGATGACGGCCCTCCCCAGCAGTTCATGACGCTGACGATGACCGGAGAATGGGGCGGGATGATCTCCTACGGTTCACGCGCCTTGCGCGAATATCCGTGGCTGCTGTTCTCAGCCGGTCTGTTCTTGACCCTGTCGATTCTGATCCTGTCCTTCTTCTCCAAACAGCTGCAGAAGCGACTGGCTCGCCCTTACCTGTACCGCACCAAGCCGCTGATGCAAAACAAGCCGGTCATGGCGTTTGGTACAGCTGCCGTGGCCGCCTGTGTGCTGATCCTCGTCTTCTTGCCCAATAAATCACCGACCGTCATCAGCGCGACGGCACAGGTGGAGGAACAACAGGTCGATCTGATGAAAAAGGAATTGGAGGAGCAGATCAAGAAGCAAGAGGAGCGCATGAAAGAGACGGCCACTGCCATCATCAAGAATTTGAAAGACGACAAGTGGAGCTATGCACAAGCCTACATCTATATCGAACCAGGCAAAAACAGAAGTTTTATGAGTAATTACAAAGAGCCGTTTGCACCGTTTGACGACTGGTTGCAAAAACTGAAAGCCGGCTATGAACTGGTGGAGTTCGGCGCGATCACCCGCTCCGAGAAGAGGATCACATGGTTTGATGGAACCGAGATCGACCTGCTTCAGATCGAGATCAAAGTAAAAGGTCCGAACGGAGAGCAGGAAAGCTGGCTCCTCCCGATGAACGGCAACCGCGCCGTCGGCGAAGTCACCAATCCGGACGACAACAAGTAACCGACCGACACCACTGTGCAAACAGTGAGCATGCAAAAGGAGAGCCTGTGCGGGCTCTCCTTTTTTGTACGCTCAAATTGTCTGCCGCAGATTGTCCAATTGCTTCTGCACCACGTCGGCAAAAGCGCTCTTCTCCTGCATGGTGAACAGGGCGAACGACTGCTCGAGCAACTGCTGGATCGCCTGCGTTTCTCGTCGGTCCGCCATCATGGAGGAGGCGCATTGAAAATACAATTCGCCGAGCAGGTACATCGTCTCACACTGTTTGCACACACGAATGCCTTGACGGGCATGCAGAATCGCCTTGTCATACTGCTTCAGCAGGTGACAGGCTTTGGACAAGTTATAAAGGAGGCGAATCTTGATCGTGATGTCAATATCATGCGGTGTTTTCAAGAGCAAATCCAAGCATTGCAGAAAACATTCGACCGCTTTTTCATTTTGTTCTTCTTCGAGATGGATGATGCCGATGCTGTTGAGGATTTCGATGTGACGTTCGGTGTAGACATGACTTTGCTGGGTAATCTCGACCGCTTCCTGCAACAACTTGAGCGATCCTTCTCTGTCTTTGTCAATGTAATACGTGACAATGCCTTCGTGCCAGATCAGAAACTGACGGGGGGACGGGGCGGCAAACAGCGGGTTGCTCTTTTCATTGCGGATGATCTCGGCCACTTTTGCATAATCTCGGTCTCGAATCGCTTGCCGAATGACAGCAAATGTTTCCAAGACGTAGTCACAGCGCTCAGAAGCGGCTTGCTCGTAAATGTAGCTGATCTCCACGCCCAGCCGACCAGCTAACTCATAGAGCGTGCTCGAGTTGGGGATGACCTCCCCTTTTTCGATCTTGCTCAGCTGTCCTTGCGTGCAGATGCGATCCGACAACTCTTTTTGAGTCATGTTTCGTTGCAAGCGTAATTCCTTAATCACCATGCCGATCCGGTAGTAATCCATGACATCCACCTCGATGCGAATATTCATAAATGAATATAATCTGATCATACTATAATGTATTACGTATTAAAAAGTAACCAAAGTCACCATTTAGATACTGAAGCCGATAAATTGGATGTGAAATTTTGGTAATGATCGAGTAGAATGTAAATAGAAAGAACAGTTACAACCTAACGAATCGAACAATTGGAGGGATCGATCATGAAAAAAATTACATGTGTACTTGCCTTGCTCCTCTTGATCGCTTTTAGCACTGAGCCGTCATTACCGCCGCAACATTTTGCAATCGGTGTAGAGATGAACGAACTGACACTCCCGCCGCAGCATTAACTGATCCTTGTGGCTGCGGTTTTCATAACAAAAACCCGCACGGAAAAGGAGGGCCAATGCCACCTTGAGTTGCGGGCTTTTATTTTTTCGCATTGATCCAGCTTTCGGCTGCGACCGCTTTTTCGACCAACATCAGCGTCTTGCCATATCGCTTGGTGATATTGAAATCGGCGCTCGGCTTGCTGGAAAACAGCTGCTCGGCAACATCGGCGGAACAGCACCAGTCCGTGTTGCCCGCCGCCTCCGGAGTGGTCACATCCGGCCAGCAGTCCTCCAATCGCGGGCTGTAGATCGGTTTCGCGCCTGGACGCAAGCGCAAACCATCGACGCGGGGATAATAGCGCTTTGAGCTTCTGATCGGCTTGCGAGCGGTGTAGAGATCGGGGCAATAGTCGGCCCGCGACCCGGAATGCGGTGTCGTTGTGGCAAATTTGATCACACCGTCCAACACCTCCGGCCTCCCAAACAGGATCGCGTACAGGCGGCGACCCGTATCGATGCGTTCTGTAAGCGACAAAAAAGTATCCACGACACATCCGGCCAGTTCGATCGAATTGGCTGTGCTCCGGTAGGGGATCGCGACCTGCGTGAGGTTGAGATAGGTTTGCGCTTGGAATTCGAACGATTCGATGACCGGCTTATAGCCAGGGTGCTGTACGACGCGGTGTTCGATGTAGTTTTGCTCATTGACGATGAGGGCCAGCGTCAACAGCTCCTGATCGCCCGTCTCCCAAAAGCGCTCCCAGAGCAGACTCATAAAGCGGGAGACGCCAAAATAGGGCAAGAGGTGAAAAAGCGGTTTGCCCGTTGCGACGCTCGCTTCATAGAGGAGCAGCTGTGGATAGGCGTCACCGAAAATCAGCCAGTTCGCCCGTTCCAGAAACTGAAAAAAGTGCTCCGCTTCTCCCTTGTCCATCACGCGACCGATCAGATCGCCGCGCAGGTCGGTCATGCTGTATCCGCCGTTGCGGGACACCATGTGAGCGAGCAAAGCCCAATGCAGATTGGGAGAACGCAGGTAGACTTCGAAGTAGGCGGCGGTGCGGGTGATGTTATTGCGGTTGTGTACCTCTGTGCTCGCTTTGATCTGTTCATACAGCCTGCGATCGTCCGCCTGCAACTCGTGCAGATCGGGAGCCGCCGCGCGCTCCCTCTGCAACAGATCGCGAAGCAGACTGCGGATCTCCTCGACCGCTTTTTCATTGGAAAAACCAAGCAGCCTCGCCCGCAGCTGCTTCCAAAAGTTCAACCACCCTTCCTGCCAAACGCCCATCTGCGGCTCCCCTCCTTTCGTACTCCCTGCTATTTTATGTTGTACAGACTAAATCGGTTTCTACTCCCTGTTTTTGCAACTGCATTCGCATCCTGCAGGGTTCAATTGTTTTATTTGATAAAATAGTATAGACAGGAAATTCCTTACATACATGAGAATATAGGAGCACCTGACCAATAGCAGTTCCACCATTTACTGGCGTGGGAACTATCCAACATGAACAGAGGTGCGCACCTGTGATTAATTTCGAGTGGATTTTTATTGTATTTGCTGTGCTGATCTATACAGTGATCCAAGTCGTACAGGCTCTTATCACCAAGCGGGTAAAAACGCCCGTTGTCTAGCTTCTCCAAATTTCTTTTACCGCTTACCTCTGTGTAGTGCTTGGGCTTACTTTGTTGCCCTTTTATTATTCACCAGAAGTGGTCCAGCATCGTATTCAGGAGGCTGGTGACCCCTCCGAAGCGTTCAGCTTCATCCCGTTTACCTCCACCATCTCCACATTCGAGCAAAGCACAAAATTCGGCATGGATATCATATTCAAATTGGTAGGTGGCAACATAATTCTGTTGTTTCCACTTGGGATCTATGCTCCAATTCTTTGGCGGAACCTCCGTACTTGGAAACGCGCCTTACTAGTCGGGCTGGTTGGTTCTATGATGATCGAATCGTTACAATTCTTACTAGGCTACTCGACAGGGTATTACTATCGCACGGTGGACATTGATGATGTGATCTATAATTCGCTTGGGTGTTTGTTCGGTTATTTGATCTACAAGCTGATTCGTCCGCAATTAGAACAAGTAGTAAAAGAGGAAGTCATTTCCGAGGAGCATAAAAAAGACCTCGTCCGATCGTAAGCGGACAGAGGTCTTTTTCCATCATTTCAACCCGCGTCGGGTCATCTCTTGCACCACATACGACGCGACATCTGGCGCCAAGGTGCCGGGGCCGAAGCCTGCATCGTAGCCTAGTTCGAGTGCCAGTTCGTGGGAAATACGCGGACCGCCACAGATTAGGATCAGCTTTTGGCGCAGTCCTTCCGCTTCCAACAGCTCGACGAGTTGAGCGAGGTTTGGAATGTGGACGTCTTTTTGGGTGACCACTTGGGAGACGAGGATGGCGTCGGCGTTTAGCTCGATCGCTTTGGCGACCATCTCTTCGTTTTCCACCTGTGAGCCGAGGTTGTACGCTTCAACCATCGGATAGCGCTCCAGGCCGTATTCACCGTTGTAGCCCTTCATGTTCATGATCGCATCGATGCCTACCGTGTGCGCATCCGTTCCAGTGCAGGCGCCGATGATCGTGATTTTGCGTCCAACGTGCTCTTTGATGTAGTCATTGACCTCATAGAACGACATGCGCGGGGAATCGACTTTGGCCACTTTGATTTTCGTGAAATCGACAGTCGCTTGCGTCTTGGCATAGAGCACGACGAAGGTAAAGTTTTCACCGAGGTCGTGTTGATGCACCACCGCAGGCTCGCTCAGGCCCATCTGCACGACCAGTTGGCGTGCCGCTTCGGCCGCCTCTTCACCCGGAGGCACCGGCAGCGAGAACGACAATTGAATCATCCCGTCGTCGAACGTATCACCGTATGGGCGCACCTGCGTAAAATCGCGGTTCTCCCACGGGCGCTTCTCTGCGTGTGCGCTCATCGTGCAATCGCCTCCAACCCGAGTTCTTCCCGCAACAGTGTCTCGAACGGGTTGAAATAATCTTCCGTCCGCATCATTACACCTTGCAGTCCTTTACCACCGGTCATCGTCCGCTTCACATCGCCGAACATGCCGCGGGAGATCGTTTCCAACAGCCCGATTTCACGGATGTCTTCGAGCATCTCGGTCGCATTTTCTAACACTTCATGGGCGCGTGTCACGATCTTGCCGTCTTTTTTGTACTCGATCTCATCACCGAGCGTGCGCATATTGGAAAAAACGTATTTGGCCGCTTCGATCGCGATGTGTCGATCATGAATCAGCGGCGTATGGATCGCTTCGGTCATCATGCCAAGCAATTGAATGCCTTGGTTGGTCATCGCGCCGACGACATTGAACAACGTGTCCTGCACATGCCCTTTGAAAATGTTCCCGGTCATGTGTTTGGTCGGCGGCATGTATTTAAGCGGCGCTTTCGGGAAGATTTCCCGCGCCATCTGGGCCTGCGCCAGTTCGAGCAGGAAGCCATCCTCCAGATCGGGGCTCATCTCAAACGCATGGCCGAGACCCATCTGCTCTTCGGGCAAGCCGGAGCGCAGCGCCAATTGTTCGTTGATGAACTGAGAGGCAAGCACCGAGGGGGCCGCTTCGACCGCATCGGCGGTGGTCAGATAGTTGTCTTCCCCCGTGTTGATGATCACGCCTGCGAAGGAGTTGATCATCCGAGAGAAGTTTTGGTCAACCAAAGTCCGCTGCATGTTGATGTCGCGGAACAGGATGCCGTAGAGCGCGTCGTTCAGCATGACATCGAGCCGTTCCAGTGCGCCCATCGCCGCGATCTCCGGCATGCACAGGCCGGAGCAGTAGTTGCACAGACGGATATAGCGGCCGATCTCCTCGCCCACTTCATCGAGCGCTTCCCGCATGACGCGGAAGTTCTCTTGGGTCGCATAGGTGCCGCCGAAACCTTCGGTCGTCGCGCCGTACGGAACATAGTCGATCAGCGACTGTCCGGTGGAGCGGATGACCGCGATGATGTCAGCACCTTGGCGCGCCGCCGCCTTAGCTTGCACGACGTCTTCATAAATGTTGCCTGTCGCGACGATGACGTAGATGTAAGGACGAGGCCCTTCGCCGAGCGTGCTCACATAATGGTCGCGCTTCTGGCGGTTGGCGCGAATTTTCTCGATCCCCGCTTGGGCTAACTCAAACGCTTTGTTGCGGATCGTTGCTTCGTCGAGCAGCGGGAGTTCGAGCAGGTCGAGCGTACCTGCCGCAACCTCCTCGCCCACCTCCTGCACCGTCAACCCTTTTTGCAGCACAGCATTGATCACGAACCGCGCCGCACCACGCTGCAGTTCGCCACCCTCTTTAATGTGATCGACCACCACGTTTGGCAACGGCACGTAGTCAGCATCGATACCATCCAATCCATACAGGCGCAACACGGTGCGCTCGACGGCGACGGTGGTGCGTTCACTGATAAATTCTTGCAGGGAATCGGCCACATCGGACGCCGCTTGCCGCGCCCGTGCTACTTTCGCCTGATCCAGATACAATTTGCTCATCCTGTCGGGCCCTCCTTTCGCTGTAACACCGCTTGGGTCTTGTCAAGCACCGCTTGCGGCAGTCCAAAACATTCTGCCAGCCGCACGGCGTCTTTGGGAACATCGCCGGGGCCGCTTTTGACTAACGTATAATCCATCGCGCTTTGCAGGCGCTGTAACACATCGCTCTGTTCGCTTGCCTGTTGCAAATGGTCGAGCAGGCTGCGCTTAAGCCCGGCGACGCGGTACAGTTGCAGGCCAGACACTTCGGTCACGCCTGGAAAGTGGCTGGCAAACAGTGCGCTATGCCCGCTGTTTAGCAGGTAGGAGGCCAGACCGATCGCCAGCGCCTCACCTTCTTCCGGGTTGGTGGTGCGCGCCACTTCATCGAGCAAGAGCAAAGCTCGCCCTGTGCCATTGACCAGTGCGGCCAGCCGCTGCATCTCTGCACCAAAGGAGGACAGGCCGCTGACCATGCTTTGCTCATCTCCACCGGAGACGCCGATGCGCTCGAGCGGATGGAACCGATACCTGCGCGCCGGAACGGGCATCGCGTGCTGGGCCAGCGCTTGGAGCAAGCCGAACGTTTTGAGCACGACCGTCTTGCCGCCCATGTTCGGGCCGGTGATCAGCCCGACGCCCGGTTGCAACTCGAAGTCGAGCGTCGTGAACGTGCCGCCTCGCTTTTCGACCGCCTCGCGCGCTACTGGATGAAACCCCGCTTCGATCGACCACCCTATATAGACAGGATGTGCATCAGCGGGGTGCTCTGCACTCGACACGCCTTGTAAGCCAGCACAAGCCACCGCTTCAGCTTTCACCTCGAACACAACACTCTGCCCCGCTGCCGTGATCCATTCGGGCAAGCCCGCGCTCCACTTGTTGGCAAGCGCCGCTTTGGCGAGCGTGAGGTCTACCCGCCCCAGCGCCTCCAGCGCCGTGCTCATCGCTTCCACATCGGGACGGAACGCCTCCACCAGCGCTTGCAAAGTTGCGGTCTCCTGATCCTCGATCTCCGCAAGCTTGGCCTCGCGCCGCTGCACAAGCTCCGTCATCGCAAGCGATTCTGCCGTCCGAAACACCACTTCAAACACCGTGTCCTGCAACAGCATCAAGTCAGCATCCTGCCGTGCCACGCCAAGTGCGGCGTCGAGCTTATCAAACACCAACTGCCCGTCTTTCCCCGGCTTCCTGCCGTATTGCGCACGCAGGCGGTCACCCTGCGCCTTTTTTTCAGCAAAAAGCGCCTCGTCCAGCACAGATAGTTCTTGATGCAGCCGCAACAGTTCGACATCTCCCGCCAACTCGGCCAGCGAAAAGGCAGGCACCAACGGGCCGGGCGGATTCAGTCGGCGCAAAAGCGGTTCCCACGCCAACGCCTCCCACCAGCCGAAGACCAGCCCCTTCTGCACCAAAAGCTCCTCGACCGCATAGCCGTGCCACAGAAATTGCTTCACTTCAAAAAAATCAGCTTGGCGCAGTGTCGCTCCCTGCCCGATCAATTGAAACAGCGCCCGCAGATCTGGCACCATTTGCAATTCCTCTTGCAGTTCCTTCACCCACGCCGCGTCATCTCGTACCGCTTGCACAGCGCGAAGATCTTCCATTCGCTCCTGCCACAACGCATGCTCTTGCGGCCCGAACGGTCGGATCTCCCGTTTCGCACGCAAACCCGCTTTCGAAACAGGCTGGAGCATCGCCAGAACCTCGGGCCACCCGAGCAGCTGCTTTGTCGTCTCATCCCAATATGCTCTGTCCGCCTGCGAGGTCATCCTGACTCACTCCTTGACATCAAATACGGCGACGTCGCCCGCCACCGCTTGTACAGCCTCGACAAGCTCCCGCCCCGGCAAGTGATACCCTTCGACCGAGTACGGATTGACGGCCAGACCGTACACACGCACCGCGCGGCGCACCACCAGTTGATGGCCCCGCCGCAAAAATTTACGCCAGACCGCACCCGTCACAAAAAAGTGCGTCGCGTCGGACAGCACCAGCGCAAACCCGCGCGGCAACCCTTCTAGCATCTGCAGCAGCCGATCGGTCACCGCCCCGGTCACCGCCAGCGCGCGCACCTGTTCTTGCCCGGGCCAGTTTTCGTCCGTTTGCGGATTGGCGGTGAACGAGGAAGTCTGCTTCAACACGACAGGCAGAAACTCGCTCCCCTGCACAACGCCAGCGACCAGCGCCCCTTTTTCCTCGGCGACATCATAGAGCCGAGTCAGCGCCTCATCCGCTTGCGGCAGGGAAAAGCGTTGCAAAAAGTAGGCGGTCTTCTGCGCCACTTCCTGCACCGTCTTGGCGACCACAGCGCCCGTCGCCAACACCACACCGTCTGTCAACAGCGGTTGGGCGGCCATCATCCGATCAAACGCGCCATCGACCAGACACAGCTCGGCACCCAATCGCTCCATGCGAGCCATGACCTGTGCGACTTGCTGTTGATCGCGAACACCTGCCAGCACCACGGTGCCAGGTTCCTGCACTTCCACCAGATACACATCGCCAAGCGTCGAAGAGATTCCGGTTGACTCCACGATGCGCAATAAAGCGGTGCCGTCTTCCAGCACATCTCCTGCAGATGCCACAAGGGCGCCCGCCGGAACAAACACTTCGGGCTTTGGCACCCCCATGATCGCATCATTTCGCTCTCCGTCCACACCGATCGAGAGCAAGCCAAGCTTCCGCCCTTGGACGGAAGCTTGCCGAATCAGCTCATTGAAAACTGTGGTCTTGCCTGCGTGCTTGGCGATGCCCACCAGCGCGATGCGGCGGGCATTGCGAAGCTCCACATGTTCCAGAAACATCAGTCCACCATCGGCAAATCGATCGTCGTGGTAGCCTGTTCCTCTTGCTGCTCTTTCGGGCGGCGACGCTTCAGCCCTTTTGGTTCGAGCGACAGTTGCTTGTCGTTGAGCAGTCTTGCCAAACCGATCTCTTCATCCTTGCTGTGGTCATGCTTGCAGGTCGGCGGGCACCCTTGGTCATGGTACGTCGGCTCATGGTAGACCGAGATGACGCCTTCAAAGTTGCGCAGGATCACTTTGCCGTGACCTTGCGAAAGGACGTAGTTCGGCATGACCGGAATCTTGCCGCCGCCGCCCGGCGCATCGACAACGAACGTCGGCACCGCATAGCCGGAGGTGTGGCCGCGCAGTTGCTCCATGATCTCCAGACCTTTCGAGACGGTGGTGCGGAAATGCTGAATGCCTTCCGACAGGTCGCACTGGTAGATGTAGTACGGACGTACGCGGTTGTAAACCAGTTGGTGCATCAGGTCTTTCATCACATGTGCGCAGTCGTTGACGCCGCGCATCAACACCGATTGGTTGCCCAGCGGGATACCTGCATCGGCGATCTTATGGCAAGCCGCTTTCGCCTCTTCGGTCAGCTCATCCGGATGGTTGAAGTGCGTGTTGATCCAGACCGGATGGTACTTTTTCAGCATGTTGACCAGGTTGTCGGTGATGCGTTGCGGGAACACGACCGGTGCGCGTGTGCCGATGCGGATGATCTCTACATGCGGGATTTGGCGCAGGCTGGAAACGATGTACTCAAGAATCTTGTCGTTGACGAGCAGGCCGTCGCCGCCAGAGAGCAGTACGTCGCGAATCTGCGGGGTGCGGCGGATGTAGTCGATCGCCGCATCGAGCTGTTGCTTCGGCACCGATTGACCGACTTGGCCGGAGAAACGGCGGCGCGTACAGTGGCGGCAGTACATCGAACATTGGTTGGTGATCAAAAACAGCACGCGGTCCGGGTAACGGTGGGTAAGACCCGGCGCCGGCGCGTCTTCATCTTCACTCAGCGGATCGGCCATATCCCACGGAGAGCGTTGCATCTCGTCTGACATCGGCACCGCTTGCAGGCGCACTGGGCAGTTCGGGTCGTCTTGGTCCATCATCATCGCATAGTACGGCGTGATGCGTAGCGGAATCGACATCTTCACGTTCAGAATGCCGACGCGCTCTTCTTCGGTCAGGTTGACCACTTGTTCCAAAGTCTCCAGGTCATTGATGGTGTGCGTCAGTTGCCACATCCAGTCATCCCATTTTTCGTTGGTGACATCTTTCCAAATCTCCACATCGCGGAAGTGACGCTTTTTCTTGCCGTACAGGTGACGCTCCAAACGCTCTTGTTGTTGTTCCATAGGTAGAGTCCTCCTCTTAGTTTCCGTATTTGGTTTCAAACAGCTCGCGAAGTTGGGCCGATTCGCGCACCAGTTGGAGCGAGAGGTCGGCATGCCCTTTCGTGTAGCCGTTGCCAATGATCATGTTCACATCTTTGCCGACGCCTTCTGCACCGAGCGCAGCGGCGGTAAACGAGGTCGCCATCGAGAAAAAGTAGACCGTTCCTTCATCGCGGGTCGCGAGGATCGATGCCATCTCCGTGCCCGGAATGTTCACGCAGTTGACGGTCAGATCGGCAAATCTCCCGCCAGTCGCTCGTTCGACCGCTTCCAACACTTCGACAGGCTTGGTGCAGTCCAAGTTGAGCACCTCATCGGCCCAGCCGAGTTTGCGCAGCGTCTCACAGCCGGCTTCCCCGTATTCGACGGCGATGATCTTCCCAGTCGGCCCCGCCGATTTGCGAGCCTGATAGAGCACCATCGAGCCGCTCTTGCCGCCTGCGCCAAGGATGACGACCGTGTCGCCCGCTTTGACCAGTTTGGCCGTCTGGGCAGGCGCACCGCATACATCGAGGACGGCGAGCGACACGCGGTCGGGCAGATCGTCCGACAGCTTCGCATACAGGCCCGATTCGAACAATATCGCTTGGCCTTGAATATCGACCTGACCCGTCTTCACGTCCATCTTGACGATTTTCTCGATCGTGAGCGGCGTGAGCGACAGGGAGACGAGCGTGGCGATGCGATCGCCTGCTTGCAGGTCGATCTGCCCTTGCAGGCGCTCCCCGATGCTGCGGACAGTGCCGATCAGCATTCCGCCCGATCCGGTCACCGGGTTGTGATGCTTGCCGCGTTCACGCACGATGTTTTGCATATGTTCACCGACTTTGAGCGGGTCGCCCCCCTCCGCTTCCCGAATCTGCACAAAAGAAGCGGAATCGATGTTTAGCGTCTGCACATCGATCAAGATTTCGTTATCGTACAGCTCCATGCTGTTGTCAATCTTCCATGCCGGCTGTGGCATCGTGCCTTGCGGTTCTAAAACACGATGTAAACCGTACCGATGTCCCGGTTTCATGGTGCTACCCCTCCTTGCGTACTTCCCTTGCTTTGTAGTTGCTGACTATTCATATGCAAGATCTATGCCAACTTTTCAAAATCACTGTCAAATCCCCATTTCGCAAAGGTTCGGTCAATTGTAATCGTATCTTCACAAACAAAAAGTGCCGAAATTTCGGCACTTTTTATCGGCGATTCCTCTTCGATTTTCCATATCGAGCGCGGATCAATCCGCTTTGCCCTACTCTTTTTCCTGCTTCTGCCCTTTAGACAGTCGGTACTGCAACGTCTGCCGCGGCACTTTCAACAGCTTGGCCGCTTGCTGGACATTCCCGTTCGTCTCCCGCATCGCCTGTTCGATCAGCGCGGCCTCCACACGATCGAGCACTTCCCGCAATGGGCGCACGCCCGGTGGCAACGCAAACACGCGCTCCGCCTGCCCCGCAAAATGGCCTTCGCGGATGTGCCACGGCAGATGTTCCATCCGCAGATACGGCTCGTCAGCCAGGTTCATCGCCCCTTCGACCGCATGCTCTAGTTCGCGCACATTGCCCGGCCATTCATAGCGATGGAAGCGGTCGAACACTTCAGGTGTCACATCGATCACCTGCAAACCGAACTTGGCGTTAAACTTGTCGATAAAATGCCGCACCAAAATGCGAATGTCATCCGGCCGCTCCGACAGCGGCGGCAGATGCAGCGAGACGACGTTGAGTCGGTAATACAGGTCACTGCGCAGATGCCCTTGCTCGATCGCCAGAATCGGATTTTGATTGGTCGCCGCCAGCACGCGCACATCGACCTGGATCACTTTCGTATCGCCCACGCGCCGTACGATGCCTTCTTGCAGTACGCGAAGCAACTTGGCCTGCAACTCAAGCGGCATCGAGTTGATCTCATCCAAAAAGAGCGTTCCGCCGTCTGCCAATTCGAACAGGCCCGGCCGATTCTCCGCTCCCGTAAACGATCCTTTCACCGTCCCAAACAGGAGACCTTCTAGCAGTGACGCTGGCAATGCCGCACAGTTTTGGGCGATAAAGGGCCGATTCCGCCGCGGTGATGCGTTGTGAATCGACTGTACAAAAAGCTCCTTGCCCGTCCCAGTCGCACCATAGACTAGCACCGGAGAGGATGTGGTCGCCGCCCTTGCTGCCAACTCCTTGAGCAACAGCATCGATCTATCCTGCGTCAAAATCTTTTGAAAAGTCCAATGCGCCTCAATCGGGCTTTTCTTCTTACCGATCGCCTTTTCCACCCCGACCACCTGCGCCTGCAGATCGATCAACTTTTCGTTCAGCTCTTTGAGCCGCGTTAAATCCTTCGCGACTTCCAGCGCCCCGACCAGTTTGCCTCCGGAGACGATCGGCAACGTGGTATTCACCGTATGTACCTTCTTGCCGCGATAGTTCGTATACATCTGCGGCATGTCCGGTATCCGCTCGCCCGTCTGAATGACTTTGAGCAGCGTCGATGTGCCCGTATCCAACGAAGGAAACACTTCCAGCAGGTGTTTGCCGATCACTTCCTGTGGATCGAGACCGTCCAACCGCGCCACCGCGTCATTATAATAAATCGTGATCCCATCGCGATCGACCGCATGAATCCCTTCGTCGATCGACGCCAAAATCGCCCGCAGCATCTCCACCATCTCGCGCGCTTCATACTCCATCCCAGACTTCCTCCTCTCCGTTCGCCTCAACTGCCGAAATTCCAGCAATTATAGCGCCGATTATTCGGCATTTCGTCCCAAAAAAAGTTCCGCTTGTTACAGCGGACGCACAAATTTGATCTGATCGCGGCATGGAATGCCGTCCTCCATGATCGGTTCTCCATATTCTCTAATAAAATAATCGAAGTCGATGCCGACCATGCGAAATCCCTGCTTTTGATAAAAAGCAAAATTGCCAATGCTCGAATTACCCGTGTGGACGACCACTTCGCGATACTCCTGTTCTTTCAGTTGGCGAAGCACTGCCTGCATCAGCAGTTTGCCGAATCCTTGACCTTGGTAGCCTTCGCGTACCGCGATGTTTTTGATCTCGACCTTACCAGGCTCAAGCTCCACCACAAGCAGCACGCCCATCGTCTCATCCTCTTCGGAGCGCCAGGTGTACAGCACGCCTGTCGCCAGATAACGGCGCACCATCACTTCCGATGGGTCGGCCAACAGCAAGAGCGGCAGATACGCTTCACGATTCTTCTCGACAAGATGAAGCAAAGGGTCCCCTCCATTCCTACTCTGAATTCCTAGTTAACAGACTACCTCAATTCCGCTTTTTCCGCACCTTCTTTTGCATCGAACTCCGCTCCAACAAGACGGGCAGGCGTTTTTTTAATTGCGATCCGATCTTTCCAAGCTCTTTCGAAGCGCAATTTCCCCAATAGCCGTCCAGCGGAACTCCAAGGCCAAACTCCCGCGCAAGTTCCATTTTCATTCCTTCCACCATCTGCCTGACCTCCGGGTCCCGGACATCCCATGATTTATTTTTCGCCATCTGCTGTTGACCCCCCTTCCACTCTACTTTTCAATTTCGAAATTTATATTTTTAAAATATTCAATTTAAAAATAACCACACGTTGGTCTTCAATATCGAATTTTTTCGAATCGGACCACAACTTTCTTGAATCAACCTTTCTATTTTGGCCGAGACGCCTTGAAAACAGACGAATCGATCAAAAATCTTGCCATGTCGAAAAAAAAATCGATCTTTGCGCGGGAAAACGGTGCAGACGCGCGCGCAGCTACCCTGCAAGCGACTGCAGCGCTGTACGGTTCGACTTCTTCCTACTACACCGCGCTGAGAACCGCTTGGACCAACGTTGGTGTAAACGAATCAACACCGCACAAAGCCCCCGATCTTTTTGGAGGCTTTTCATATTATAAAAAACACAAACATCATATAAAACAAATATTGTGAATTTTATTGACTTAATTTTCGAAATCTTATACACTGAGAACAATAACAATTAACAAGTTCTACTAATTATAACAAAGAGAGAGGGGTCATTCACAATGAACAAAAAACTGGTTACCACACTGGTCATGACATCGTTTCTGGCATCTGCAGTCGCGATGTCGTCGGCAGGAGCTGCATCTGACAAGCAAGTACAGAAAGACGATAAAGGCGCTGTGCACAACGTTGTCGGCAAACTTGGCAAAGTTGACGGCGCAACTGCTGAAGAGCGCGCTTTGAAAGCGCTCGACAAAGCGAAGAACGTCTATGGTTTCCATACAGCATCGGGCAAGTTTAAAGTGAACAAATCCCACAAAGACGAAAACGGCACCACCCATACCAAGCTCGACCGCGTCATCGGTGGCATCCCGGTCTTTGCTAGCCAAATGATCGTCCACGAAGCGGACGGCGATGTGCAAGGCATCACCGGCGCCTTCAAAGAATTGACTCCGAAAGTGAGCAAATCGTCGCTCAAAGTGAATGATGCGATCAGCAAAGCGGTCGCTCACACCGGATACACAGGCGAGCTGTCCGAACCGGCCCAAGCGGAATTGATGTACGTCGAAAAAGGCGATGAGGCGATCCTGACCTACAAGGTCGGCGTCAACCACATGGGCGAACTACCGGGTCGCTGGACCGTTTTTGTCGATGTCGCAACAGGTGAGATCGTCGATTCCTTCAACCAGATCGAGCATGTGGCGGGCACTGGCATCGGCGTCCTCGGCGATACCAAGACCATCGAAACGACACTGCGCAGCGGCACCTACTACCTCGAGGACAAGAGCAAGCCGATGACCGGCATGATCCAGACCAAAACGTACAATAACGGCATCCTGTTCAATTCGAACATGACAGACAGCGACAACGTGTGGAACGCTACCAACCAGCGCGCAGGTGTCGATGCCCATTACTATACGGGCGTGGTGTACGATTACTACTACAACATGCTCGGCCGCAACTCATACAACGGCAGTGGTAGCACTCTGCTCTCCTACGTCAACTACAGAAGCAACTATAACAACGCGTTCTGGAACGGTTCGTCCATGACCTACGGGGACGGCGACGGCGTGAACTTCCGCGCATTCTCTGCCGCACTCGACGTCATCGCCCACGAACTGACCCACGGCGTAACCGAAACCACTTCGGGCCTCGTCTACAAAAATCAGTCTGGTGCACTGAACGAATCGTGGTCTGACGCGATGGGCGCGGTGATCGAAGGCAGCAACTGGATCATGGGTGAAGATCTGACACTCCCGGCTTACGGTACGGTCGGCTTCCGCTCGATGTCCGACCCGAACGCTTACGGCGACCCGGCCCACATGAGCCAATATGTGAACACCTCCGCTGACAATGGCGGCGTACACACCAACTCGGGCATCCCGAACAAAGCGTTCTATAACTTCGCGACGGCGATCGGCTCCCGCGACATCGCAGGCAAAATCTGGTATATCGCTTCTCGCGACTACATGACTTCGAGCACCAACTTCGCTGGCGCACGCTCGGCTACGCTGCAAGCGACCGCAGCGCTGTACGGCACAAGCTCCTCGTACTACTCCGCTTTGCAAAGCGCGTGGACCGCAGTTGGTATTTAACACCTTTAACCCCTTGCCCAAACAGCAAGGGGTTTTATCTTGGAAGATTTTGTATTATTAAAGCGATCCGTTTCTTAATATTTTTTTTATAAATACGTCACAAAACTGACAAATTGCATTGACAGAACATTCTCCATTGTCGTATATTTAAATCAGAAACAAACTCCAAGTAAACAAAAATACAAATAAACTTCGGGGGGTCACAATCAAATGAACAAAAAAGTTATCGCAACACTGGTAATGTCTTCGATGGTTGCAGCTGCACTCACTATGAACGCAGGCGCTGCGAACGACAAGCAAGTCCTGAAAGACGAAAAAGGCGCAGTCCACAACGTAAAAGGCAAGATCGGCAAAGTTGAAGGCGCAACCGCTGAACAACGCGCGATCAACACGCTGGAAAAAGTAAAAGGTGATTTCGGCTTCGCGAAAGCTGAAGGCAACTTTAAAGTGAAGAAGTCCCACAAGGACGAAAATGGCACCACCCACACTCGTCTGGACCAAGTGATCGACGGTGTGAAAGTTTACGGTTCCCAAGTGATCGTTCATGAAGCGAACGGCGACGCAGAAGGCGTAACTGGTAGCTTCAAAAACGTAAAAGCAAACGCGAAACAAGCAAAACTTAACGCGACTACAGCGATCGACAAAGCGGTTGCACACACTGGCTTCACTGGCGAACTGTCCAAAGCGGCAGCAGCAGAACTGGTGTACTACCCGGTTGGCGATCAAGCGATTCTCTCCTATCAAGTAGGTGTGAGCTACATCAGCGACACCCCGGGCAACTGGACCGTATTTGTCAACGCAGTTGACGGTTCCATCGTCTATGCTGTCAACGCAATTGAAGGCGTAGCTGGCACCGGTACTGGCGTCCTCGGCGGCACCAAAACCATCCAAACCACGCTGAAATCGGGCCTCTACTACATGGAAGATACCTCGAAAGCAATGACCGGTATGATCCGTACCCGCGATATGAAAAATGGCACGTCCTCCATCTACAACCTGACGAACACAACCAACTCTTGGACCGCAACCACTCATCGCGCTGCAGTTGATGCTCACTACTATGCAGGTGCTGTTTACGACTGGTACAAAAACAACGTCAACCGCAACTCGATCAACGGCAACGGCATGAACATCGAGTCGCTCGTTCACTACGGAAACAAATATAACAACGCGTTCTGGAACGGCACCTACATGGTATACGGCGATGGCGACGGCGTGAACTTCCGCGCATTCTCCGCTGGCCTTGACGTAATCGCGCATGAATTGACGCACGGTGTAACCGAGTACACTTCCGGTTTGATCTACCAAAACCAATCGGGTGCACTCAACGAGTCTTGGTCGGATGCGATTGCTGCAGCGATCGAGAACGTGAACTGGACGATGGGTGAAGACCTCACTCTGCCGGGCTACGGCTACGTTGGTTTCCGTTCCATGTCTGACCCGGCTGCATACGGCGACCCGGCTCACATGAACCAATACAAAAACCTGCCGAACACGCAAGCTGGCGACTGGGGCGGCGTTCACACCAACTCCGGTATCCCGAACAAAGCGTTCTACAACGCTGCTACTTCGATCGGCTCCCGTACGATCGCAGCGAAGATCTGGTACCAAGCTTCCCGCGACTACATGACGGCGAACACCAACTTCTCTGGCGCACGCGCAGCAACCCTGCAAGCAGCAGCTGCTCTGTACGGCTCCAGCTCCTCCTACTACTCTGCAGTAGCAAACGCTTGGACCGCAGTAGGCGTAAACTAGAATCTCCTATCAAACAACAAACCCCTTGTCACTTCGGTGCAAGGGGTTTTCTTATGCGATCGCAGAACGCCTATTTTTCTTCGCGGAGTCCATCTGGTGTGTACAGATACTTTTTCGTCGTTCCGTCCGCAAACTTGGCGATAAAGAGATCGTCTTCCATCTGGAACACGACCTCTTTGCCGGCCGTCGCTTGATTGATGTCTGCCACTTCGAACTGGCCACTCGGCATTTCCTTAAAGATTTTGGTAGTACCGGACAAGCTGTGCATCGTGACGATCTCTTTTTTGCCATCCCGATCAAGATCCGATTCGACCGCATGGCCGTTCACACGCAGGAACGGTTTGACCTGCTCCGCCCCCAGCAAATAAAAATTGGACTGTACCGCTTTCGCCGCGTAAAC
This sequence comes from Tumebacillus algifaecis, assembly GCF_002243515.1. Taxonomy (NCBI): domain Bacteria; kingdom Bacillati; phylum Bacillota; class Bacilli; order Caryophanales; family Alicyclobacillaceae; genus Tumebacillus; species Tumebacillus algifaecis. Next base: position 292,955 of record NZ_CP022657.1, on the reverse strand, counting down.
GCCGTCGATGCGCAACACCGCATGACCGTTAAACTCATGCTTGTCGATGTAGGTCTGCTCTGCAAACGGCAGTGTCCCCACCGCTCCTAGATCATACAGTTTGCCATCCTTCACCCAAGCGCCATACAGATAATCATCCTGCTCATACGGTCGGGAAAATAACAGGACCTGCGCTCCGTCGATCTTCTTTTGTTGATAGACTTTCTTCACCTCCTCCTGCTTGATCTCCCGCACTTCCTGGCGATTGTCCTCTGGCCGATAGGATAAGGGCAACACACTGGACCCCTGCCCCTCGGCGGCCCGCGCACTACCGCCTCCTACGAGCACCACAGCTGCCAAAAGCGCAACCAGCCATGTTCGCACTGCCACCACCTCGCTTTTCCTTAGTGTGGCACAAGGCGCTTTGGAGCATGCAAAAAGAGGCAGACCCTGTCGCGCAGGATCTGCCTCTTGCTCTATCTGCTTTTGACGAGCAGTTCAACCGCCTCTTTGATCACCTGATCTGGCTTGTTGCCTTTTTCCAACTCTTCGCGAACACAATTCTCCAAGTTGCCAGCGACGATGAGCCCGATTGTGCGATCGACAGCGGAACGCACCGCTGACAGCTGTGTGACCACCTCGCGGCAGTCCTTGTCCTGTTCCATCATCGACAGCACCCCGCGGATCTGACCTTCGATCCGCTTTAAGCGGTTTTTCATCCCGTCGGTGTATTCCATTGCGACCCACCTCCAGCCTTCTGATTCTTATGATACCCCTGTCGCGTAAAAACGTGCAACTAGATAAACAGATTGTGGTTGCTCTCATCGGTCGCCGCCAAATAGGTGGTCACCCCGGCGTACTCGATCCCGTCGATCAACTCTGCTTCTGTGATGCCCAGCACATCCATCGACATCGCGCAGGCGATGATTTTCACATCCAACTCTCTTGCAGTCTCCATCAATTCATGCAAGGTGGCAATGTTTTTCTTCTTCATCACCTTTTTCATCATCCACGCGCCGAGCCCGCCATAATTCATGTTCGAGACGCCAAGTTTCTCCGGACCGCGCGGCATCATTTTTTCAAAGAGGCGTTCGACCAGAGTTTTATCGGTCTTGACATACTGCTCTTTGCGCAGGACGTTCAGCCCCCAAAAGGTAAAAAACATCGTGACCTGTTTACCCATCGCCGCCGCACCTGTCGCGATGATCAACCCTGCCATTGCCTTGTCGAGATCGCCGCTGAACAGCACCAATGTCGAGCTGTTGTTCTCCATCTTGCTCCTCCTTACTTTTTGACGAAGAAGCGGTACTCACCATTTGCCTCTTCCGTTTTCACCAATTCATACTTCATCCGGTTGATCCAGCTAGGAAAATCGCTGACCGATCCTTTGTCGGTCGTCACGAGCATCATCACTTGCCCCTCGTTCAGCGTATCCATGCCCTTTTTCGCTTTCACGATCGGCATCGGGCAAGAAAGCCCTTTCGCATCTACCGTCAAGTCAATGTTCATCATGATCTGCTCCTCTCAGTCTGTTTGTATTTCAATTTGCCTTACGAATGGTGAATCGCACAGCGATTCGGCCCAGTTTCCAGTTCGGTCGCCTTTTCCTCATCCACCAAGCTCAAGCCACGGTTGATGCTGACGATCGTTTCATAGTTGGGCGGAGTCGCCCCCGTTTGTCCGGCAACCTGTTCAGTAAACTGCGCGCGGTCTTTTGTGCGCATGATTTCGTTGCTTCTGCGGATGCTGCCTAATTTGGCGCCGACATAGCCCTGCTCGTTCACTTCAGCGAGATCAGCAAAATGGGTCGGTAGCACCAACACGTCATCATCCAGCAAGGCGATGGTTTGGAACACCGTGTCATAGAGCGCCTGCGCCCATTCCTGCGCCTTGCCACCGAGATCGGGTCGCCCCAGACCGCCGACAAAGATCGTATCGCCCGACAGCAAGAACGATTGATCGACCAGCACCGATACGGAACCCGGTGTATGTCCTGGCGTCGGCACTGCGAGAATTTTCACCTCCGTACTGCCGACGTGCAGCGTTCCATCCGCCTCCAGCGGTTGATAGGGGAGGGGAGAGCCTTCCATTTCGCTTGGCGAGATCAGGTACGCAGCACCTGTCCGCTCCGCCAACTGCACACCGCCCGAGATGTGGTCTGCATGCAGGTGCGTATCGACAACATAGGTGATGACCGCCCCTTCACGTGCGGCCGCTTGCAGATATTCCTCGACATGGCGACCCGCGTCCACCACCAGCGCTTGCCCTTGTGAAACGATCAGGTAGGAGAGGCACCCTTTGCCCAAGCGGTTCAATTGAATCAGCTTCATCTGCTCGGTCTGCGCCACAGTGACAGGATGGTAGAACTGCGACCATGCCTCCATGCCGCCTGCAAGCACGCTGACGTGGAACCCGTTTTGCATCAGCACTTCTGCCACCATCCGCGCCGAATTGCCTTTGTTGCAGACGATGACGATTTCCTGTGCTTTGGGCAGCGTCTTGGAGACGCTCTCGTCCGCTTCCAAAAATTCAAAGTAGGGGATGTTCATCGACTGGAGGCTCTTTCCTTTGATCCGCCAGTCTTGATACGCCTGTTCACTGCGCACATCGAGCACGAGCAGGTCCTGCCCGCTTTCCATTTTGTCGTGCAACTCCTGTACCGATACCACGCGAATGTCCATCGAAATCACCTCTTCTAGAGAATGTCGATCCATATTTTAATGGCCGTGCCAAGAATCAACACAGCGAGTAATGCCTGCAAATACTTCGGTGTCAGTCTCTTGCTCAGCTTAGCACCGATCGGGGCGGCGATGACACTCGCCACGACCATGACCAAAGCGGGGAGAAACAACACGTCGCCAGCCAATAGTTTCCCCGTCGCTGAGCCGATTGAAGACAGGAACGTGATCGCAAGCGAGGAAGCGATCGCCACCCGCGTCGGGATCTTCAGCACGGTCAACATGATCGGCACCAACAAAAAGGCTCCGGCCGCCCCGACGATCCCCGAAGCGATCCCGACGACGAACGCCGCCCCCGCTGCTAGCCAGCGGTTGAAGGTCACCTCGGCGGACGAACATTCCAGCACCCCTTTGCGCGGCACGAACATCATCACCGCAGCGATGGTAGCCAGCACGCCGTAGACCAGATTGACCGCATCCCCGGAAAGATACCTCCCTCCGTATGCACCAAGAAAACTCCCAATGACGATGGCCGTCCCCATATACAGCACGAGACGATAGTTGAGCACCTTTTCGTTGCGCAGGGCAAGCGTCCCGGCCAGTGTTGCAAAAAATACCTGTACCGCCGAAATCCCCGACACCTCATGGGCCGAATAAGCTGCCAGCCCGAGCAGAGGAGGCACGTACAGCAATAACGGATACTTGATCACCGAGCCGCCAATACCGACCAACCCTGACACAAACGACCCTACAAACCCGATCAGAAACAAGACGAGCACCGTTTCGAATGACATGTTGGTTCACCCTTCGGAATACCCTATAGGGTATATTTTAATCCTTTAAAAATACCCCTCGGGGTATGTCGTCATTATAGTCTGGTGCCATCCCTTTTGTCAACACAAAAACTATATTCCGTCTGGCAAAGAAAATGACAACCCACTCAAATGTTCTACTCATCTGAGCGGGCTGTCATTTAGTACCCATCGTATGCATTTCCTGCCCCATACATCCCAGCAGAGCTGTGTGGAATCAACTCAATTCGATGACCACTTTTCGGGTAATTCGATTTGAGGTTTTCTTAGTTGCTGTCTTCAATTAAGACTTTCCATTGATTGTTTTCTTTGATCAACGGCAATGTCTTCGTTTCTGTTGTATCTCCGAATTGACCACTTATTGTCACGTTGATATTTGCTTCATTGATGTAATTGACAGATAAGACCTGAATTTGTTTTACTGGATTATTTTGCATGAAGTGCTCCAGCATTTCCTTCCTTTTTGTATCATCTGGCACGCGCTCATCCTTACTATACTTGATGATCTCATTCACATCACCCGCAGAGACTGCATTCAAATAATGAGTGACCGCCTGTTTTGCCTCTTTTTCAGAAGTCTGTTCTGCACGGGTCGGGTTGGAGATAATGATGACACCTGCAAGTAACATGATCCCGGTGATAGAAGCTACTATTTTCGTTGCTTTCATTTATTTCTACCTCCTCTCATTAACATTATATTTTTAATAATGCATCACCTAGTATCAATGAAGTCAATCACGATTCGACACCACTTCCCAAATATTCCAAAACCGACTTGACGGACAAAACGTCCAAGCGTTCAGGGCGAAATCCCTCGCAAACACCAGTTTTACCATGTTGTCGGTGATGATTCGCTGTCATCATCACAACAGATGGCCCGTCTTCTTCCCGCGCTTCCTGTTAGGTACCCATTTATCGTGGCAGGGCCCTCAAAGATCGACTCCAAACGGATGTGTCAACACGCTTGATCGCTCCTTGTCCACTGTCATCGGTCCGCACGTTTCAACCACACTTTGAAAGGTTTATCATCGGCCTCAATCATTTCCAGTACATAGACGTTGCCTCGAATTCGAATCTGATCTCCTACTTGATAACCTTTTCTGCTCGAAGACTCTCCGACGTACAAGTGGTTGATTTCACCGCTCATCTTATCTGCCTCCACTTGCCACTGCTCCCCATCCCAGGACGTAGTTGGGACTGGTATAGCCATTTGCTCTGGAAGTTCATGCGACGCTCCCGAATTGCATCCAGTAAGCGTCAAACTTCCGCACAGAATGATGATCCAAGCAAATCGTCTCAAACTTCATTCCTCCTTTTTAACGCTTCAGATTATGTTTCAGATCGTTGGCCCTTCAGAAAGGCTTCACTTAAAATACCCCCCAATCGTTTGATTAGGGGGAACCGTGTTATTTCACTGCATTCGCAGCGCTGTCTTGCCCCACTTCTTTATGCAGGGTAAAGCCGTTGTCAACAGCTGGAACTATACCGCTAAATGTTGCATCCTTTCCATATAATTTGTACTTCCCCTTGAATAAATAGACCGGTTGCAGGTATGGTTGTTCATCTATCGAGCCCGCATCTTCCCAATAAGTCAGTTCAATTTGGTCAAGTATTGCATCACTAGCGCCTTCTTCAAGATTAATCATGCCCTTTTTGTCCTTCAATTCCAAAACTGCCTGATCCAACGACTTTAGCTTATATTTCTGGAAAGCTTCCTCTTCTTTATGATATTTGCGTACTGTTTCGATTTCGCCCTGGTGTCCAATTTCAACTGTTATTCGAGAGACGCCCAATACTGGCTTTCCATTCACATGCTTGTACAAGTGAACAGTCTTGCTTAATACAATGCCCTGATCTGTCTCTGGATTCAGGTTACCTGGGATTTCGCGGTTTTCAGTCACCCCCCTAACTTGAAAGTTTTCCGGCAACCAGTTCATCTTCTGAAGAAAATCTATTGCATGCTGAGTAGATTGCTCATCTGTCGGAATCTGCTTGGCTTTGCCATCAACCAACCATTGACCCAAGTGAGCACGATTTAAATAAAGAATTTTCCCGCTGTCCTTTTCAATCTCCAATGTTTTGTCACCATCATTGACGCCCAAAGATTCTTCAAGATTAAAGACTTCACCTTTCATCCCCAGTTTCGTGGCCATGTTATGGACTTCATTTTTCGTATAATTTTGCTTCTTGAATTTATAAATCGTTTCTTCCGATGGAAGTCTAACGTTCTCTGCAGTCACTTGAAACTCAATCTTGTCAGCAACTCCCTGCCCTGGGCCTGGAATAAACAATTCTGGAATTTGTGTCTGTTTGTTTTCCACAACAAGGGCTTCCTTCTCTTCCGACGCGCCAACTTGAGTATAAAGCATACCAGCACCAAGTACTGCAGACAAAGTGATTACCGCGAGCAATTTATTATTCATTGAAGTACCCTCCTGTCATTTTTTAGCGGAGTCCAGACATATCCATCCATGTTGCTACTACAATGTAATGGTTTGATCCCACGTGCTAAAAGAAGAAGCGTTAGAGCCCGTGTACGCTGGAGCAGCTGTTGTTGAGCTCGCATAATTGTCACTCCCCTTGGTCGAATAACCCTTGACACGGACGATAACCGAACCAGCTGGATCCGAATCCCCGTACGGGAGTTGCGGCTGATAGTAAGCTGCTGCATCAAAGAAAGATTCTTTTATCGTCCATCCAGCTCCTATGCGTGCAGCGTAGCGACTCCCTTCACGCGAATCCAAATACATGATACTTGAGAAGCCCATCATGAGATGCAGGCCCTGAAACATGTTCCAAATCTTCGTCTCATTAGATGAGATTCCACCATTTCGTAAAAAATTGCATTGATACATCGTTGCCCATCGCATTGATGAGCCACCCCAGCGAATCTCATCCCACTGAGCGTTAGAGTTATCTTGTGTCTCCGATGTATGGAACGTTGAAGAAGAGTTTGCCGTGTAGAAATGAGATCCTGCACCTTTACCATTAGAATACGCCCAATAACCGAGTCCATGTCCGCCAAAAGCAAAGAATTGTTTGCTATCCGCAAAAGTTCCCGTCAGATCGCTTTCCCAAGAACTATTATCTCGATATACTGTTCCTGTTGATGCTAAGTTGTTTCCTACCATTCCATCGTGGAGTTTTTGCACATATTCCCCTCCTGCCCGGTCACCGTACGCACAATTACCCGTACGGGTATATGCACTTTGTCCCGAATACCCGTGCGTCCATGCCGCAGATGCGGACACGGGGATAGACAAACTGACAACTGCTACTACACCAGCAAGAATCACTGTTTTTCTCATAGTAACACACCCTCCAAAATTCATTTATTAAAACTTGATTCATATTATTTATATAATAATCACTTTCCAGAATCAATAGGTAATTGGTATTATTTATCAAAAAAGTTTTCTATTGGTTTTTAAAAACTAGATCTCGCAACCGTGTCATACAACAAAATCATTATGCGCGGCATAAAATTTTGACTTAACTCCGATATATCGATCGAAGACTCGATCTATTTCCATCCTCTCCATTATCCTAATAGAACTTTGCCTAAGCGCTTCCTGCTCGATCTCGGAATTAGATTGAGGAGTGTTGGTTAATTTCAATTGTTTCCACATGACGCCCATAGCGAAAAGGTCTAAACAATTCCTCCTGCATCCATCCAATCGCCCGACAACATTTGACCAACAAAAAAGACGGTATTCATGTCGCTGACACGAATACCGTCTTTTCATTTTCCATTTACTTAAAAAACTCCACAATCTTTGCACCCAGCCAAATGCCGACGATGCCTAAAATCCCAGACAGTACGGGCGGGGCAGGGAGGGGGAGGCGCATCAAGGTGAAGACGACGCCGACCACAATCCCGGTGATGAGGGAGAGGATTAACACTTTCAAGTCCATAGCGGACACCTGCCTTTCATGGTACCTGATTACACGGGTGGAAGCTGCAGAACATCGATCCGCAGTTCCATCCGGCTCTTTTCTCCGGCCAGACGCAGGTTGTACACCGCTTCGATCCGGCCACCAGTTTCTGTGAGGTTCAACACCAGCTTGGAAGTGCGAGTGACCAGTTCGAACGTACCGAAGGGCGTGTTGTACGAGCCGCGCTGTTCTTGGCCTTTGATCAGCACTTGGCGCATCGTCGTCTCGCCTTGGCGAATCAGGGTCATCTGCTGACCCTCGACGCGAATCGTCGTCAGTGTTGAACCCAGTCCGGAATCGTCAAGTTCCCGATAACTGATGTATTGCGCTTCGCCCTTTTTGTACAACCTGCCCTCCGCTTGCATTTCGAACGTTTGTCGCTCGCCGTTCTTCTGCCGTTGCTGGGACCAGACGGTGACGCGAACCGCCCCTTCCATCATCCCATCGCTCCTTATAGGGGGACAAAAGCAACTCCGCACATGCCCAGAGTTGCTTTTGTCATGACCTTATTTTGAACTCGGAACCAAGCCGAGCAAGACTTCACGCACAATCTTCGACGCCAAAATCTGCGTTTTTTCGGATGGATCGTAAACCGGAGCGATCTCCACAAGGTCGAACGCCACGATGTTCAGACCCGCGTCGCGCATCAGGTACAACGCCTTGAACAGCTCGCGTGCTGTGATGCCGCCCGCATCGAGCGTACCGGTGCCCGGCGCTTCTGCCGGATCGACGACATCGATGTCGATGGTCAGGTAGATCGGACGACCTTTCAGCTCGTCGATCACGCCTTGCAACGGTTCCAACACATCGAACGGGTAGAAATTGGTGTTCTCACGGCCATATTTGAACTCTTCGCGGGTGCCAGAGCGGATGCCGAACTGGTACACGTTGTTCGGGCCGACCACATCGCACGCTTTGCGCAACACAGTCGCGTGCGAGTACGGTTCGCCTTCATAGTCTTCGCGCAGGTCAGCATGAGCATCAAACTGCACGACCACCAGATCGTCATACTTTTCCTTCAGAGCGCGGATCGGGCCCCAAGAGACCAGATGCTCACCGCCCAAACCGATCGGGAACTTGCCATCTGCCACCAATTGCTTCACATACTCATACAATTGCTCGACCGAACGCGCCGGGTTGCCAAACGCAAGCGGCACGTCGCCGCCGTCAAAGTAGGAGACCTCTTCGAGACCCTTGTCCAGATAAGGCGAATACTCTTCGAGCAGGATCGAGACTTCACGCACGCGCTGCGGCCCCAAGCGGGTGCCAGCACGGAAGGAGACGGTCCAGTCCATCGGCATGCCGTAGATGACCGCAGTCGCTTCCTCATAGTTCTGTGTCGCGCCGATAAACTCGCGCCCCGAATAGGCCGGGTCGTTTTTCATGCGATGGTTTTCCATTATTTCAACAGCTCCATCACGAACTTCGGCACGTTAAAGACCGACTTGTGCATGCCTTTGTGGTAATACTTCGTGCCTTCCGGATCGATCAGTTTGCTTTCGTCCACTTCCAGCGGATCGTACTTCTTCGAACCCATCGTGAACGACCAAAGGCCGGACGGATAGGTCGGGATCGCAGCGGTGTAGTAACGAGTAACCGGATAGATCGCCGCGATGTCCTTGTAGACGCGGGTGATCAGATCGGCGTTGAAGAACGGAGACTCAGTTTGCGCAACCATGATGCCGTCTTCTTTCAGCGCTTCGAAGATGCCTTGGTAAAAATCGCGTGCAAACAGACCGACAGCCGGGCCGACCGGTTCGGTGGAGTCTACGAGGATCACGTCGAACGAATCCTTGTTGTCGTGGATGTACTTGATGCCGTCCACAACCTGCACGTCAACGCGCGGGTCGTCGAGTTTGCCAGCGATCTGCGGCAGGTACTCGCGGGAAACTTCGATCACGCGGCCATCGATCTCAGCGAGAACCGCTTTCTCGATCGAAGGGTATTTCAAGATTTCACGAATCGCGCCGCCGTCGCCACCGCCGACAACCAGAGCTGTCTTCGGGTTCGGGTGCGTGTTCATCGCCAGGTGGGTGATCATTTCATGGTAGACAAATTCGTCCTTGTCGGTGGTCATAACCATGCCGTCGAGCACGAGCATCTTGCCCCATTGCAGCGTTTCGATCATTGCCAAATCTTGAAATTCGGTTTTTTCAGTGTGCAGCGTGTTGGTGATTTTCACAGTGATTCCATAATTTTCGGTTTGTTTCTCGGTGTACCAGAGTTCCATGTCTCCAGAACCTCCCTTATATAGGTAGCAAATTACAGCTTGGGTAGCAAATAACAGCTTGCTCTTTTTCATGCATAACGGTAGGTATTATACCAAATTTATTGGAAAAATAAACTGTTTTTCTGTATGTTTTTTCTTTACGAGGTTCATAATGGTCAGATAGAATCACTGCGAAGTGAGGGATTCCCCATGAAATCACCCCATTTTGACCCGGAAACCGACTATCAAGCGGAACTAAATCCGATCCGCCGAACCAAAGAAAAAAAGAGGCCGAAGCTGTGGCTGTGGCGTGCCTTTTCCGTTTTTCTGATGTCCACGGCGGCTTTTGCCGCCTTCTTCTATCTCTATTTGCGCTATGCCGAACTGCCGCCCAATGACATCGCCAACACCTCGCAATTGGTGGCGGCCGACCATTCGGTGCTCACCAACCTCGTCGATGGGGGAGAGAACCGTCTGAAAGTGTCGTTGCAAGACATTCCGCAGTCTGCGATCGATGCGATCCTCTCCGTGGAGGATCAGCAGTTTTACAACCACGGCGGCTTCAATCCGGTCGGCATCGCACGCGCCTTGTGGGTCGATCTGAAATCGGGTGAAGTGCTCGAAGGCGGCTCCACGATCACGCAGCAACTCGCTAAAAATCTCTACCTGACCCAAGACAAAACGATCAAGCGCAAACTGCAAGAAGCGCTGCACACGTTACAGCTCGAGATGAACTACACGAAAGAAGAAATTCTGGAGCAATATTTGAACGTCATCTATTACGGACAAGGCGCATATGGCATCGAGATGGCCGCACAGACCTACTTTGACAAACCGAGCAAAGAGTTGACGCTCGCTGAAGCCTCGCTGCTCGCAGGCATCCCGAAAGGCCCGAACATCTACAACCCGTTCTTCCATTTTGATGCGGCAAAGGAACGCCAGCGCATCGTGTTACAACTGATGGTAGAAGAGGGGAAAGTCACGAAACAAGAGGCGGACACAGCCTTCGCGACCGAGTTGAAATTTGCCGCCTTGAAAGCGCCAAAAGGGCGCGCGCCATACTTTACCGATTATGTGAGCTACCAGCTCAAACAGGTCTACGGCGTATCGGATGACGATCTCTACCGCGGCGGCCTGAAGATCCAAACCACCTTAGACCCCGCGATGCAAAAAGCGGCCGAGGACATAGTGGCCACACATTTGAAGAAACATCCCGACATTCAAGTCGCACTGCTATCCATCGACCCGAACACCGGAGAGATCAAAGCGATGGTCGGCGGGCAGAACTACGCGGAAAGCTCCTACAACCGCACGCTGGCCAAACGACAGCCCGGCTCCTCGTTCAAACCGTTCGTCTATCTGACTGCGCTCAACAACAACTATACCGCCTCGACGCGGATCAAGTCGGAGAAGACGACGTTCACCTATGATGATGACAACGGCGAGCCCAAGTCGTATGAGGTTCACAATTTCAACAACCAATATGCGGACGACTACCTGCCGTTTCGCGATGCGATCTCGCGCTCCGACAATGTGTTTGCGGTGACCACCACCATGGATGTCGGCCCGGACAAAGTGATCACCACCGCCAAAGCGCTCGGCATCACCTCCACGATGAAGCCATACCCGTCGCTGGCCCTCGGCGTGTTCCCGACGACGGCGCTGGAGATGGTGCGCGCCTATGCGCCGCTCGCCAACGGCGGCCACAAGATCGAGCCCTATGCGATCACATCGATTGAAAACACCTATCGGGAGGAACAAAAAACGTTTCTCCCGCAAAAAGAGCAGGTGATCGACGCAGGAGCTGCCTTCATCCTGACCAACATGATGCAGTCGGTGCTCACCGACCCGTATGGTACAGGCTACCGCGTTCATGAAGCGTTTCCCCGTCCGGCAGCAGGGAAGACGGGCACCACCGACACGGATGCCTGGATGATCGGCTACACCCCGCAACTGCTGACCGCCGTGTGGATCGGCTATGACAAAGACCGCCTGCTTTCGGCGACCGAGTCGCACTTGGCCGCCCCGATCTGGGCAGAATTTATGAACGAGGCCCACAAAGACCTGCCGGACAAAGATTTCCAGCTGCCCGCCAATGTGGTCGAATCTTACATCGACCCAACGACCGGTCAACTGGCCACCGAAAACTGCCCAGTCAAGCGCCGCGAATACTATCTGGTCGGCACCGAACCGACCGACTGGTGCGATGATCACCCCTCGATGAACAAAAATCCGGCAGACAAGCTGGAGCAGGAAGTAAAATCGGGCGGACGAACCTTCTGGGATTGGCTCACAGGCCGAAGAAAACAAGAATAACGTATCGTGACGAACATGACGGGTCTTGACTAGGCCCGTCATTTGCTTGCGGCTCTTGACGGTGGACAAATCCTGACTGTATTGTTAGAACTATCAAGTAACTGGAGGGACTGTTCAATATGGCATGGGGACTTTCTGACCGAGTCAAAAACATCGCACCTTCACCGACGCTTTCGATCGACGCCAAGACCAAGCAGATGATTGCCGAAGGAATCGACGTGATCAATCTGAGTGTGGGCGAGCCCGATTTCGGCACACCGGAAGTGGCTTGCACCGCTGGGAAATTGGCAATTGATGAGCAATTCACCAAATACACAGCCGTTCCGGGTATCCTTGAGCTACGCAAAAAGATTGCCGACTTCTTACAAGGACACAGCGGCCTCACATACACGGCGGACGACATCCTCGTCTCCTCCGGCGCAAAACACTCCTTGTACAATGCATTTATGGCTTTGTGCAACCCTGGCGACGAAGTGATTCTGCCCGCTCCGTATTGGGTTTCCTATCCGGAGATGATCACTTTGGCCGAAGCTACTCCGGTGGTGATCCACACAGACGAGACGACCGGCTTCAAAATCACACCCGCGCAGTTGGAAGCGGCGATCACGCCAAAGACCAAAGTGCTCCTGCTCAACTCGCCGAGCAACCCGACCGGAGCTGTCTATACCCGCGAGGAGTTGCAAGCGCTGGCCGAAGTGATCTTGAAGCACGACTTCTACGTGATCTCCGACGAAATCTACGACCAACTGGTCTATGATGTGGAGCAGGTTTCGATCGCCACATTTGGTGATGAAATGAAAGCGCGTACATTGCTGATCAACGGCTTCTCCAAAGCGTACTCGATGACTGGCTGGCGCGTCGGTTACATGGCGGCTGATCGTTCTCTGATCAAAGCGATGACCTCCTTCCAGAGTCACACCACAGCCAATCCCGCATCGATCTCGCAACGAGCAGCGGTCGCCGCACTCGATCACCGCGATGAACAGATGGTGTCTGAGTTCCGCTGGCGTCGCGACTACGTATTGGAACGACTCCGCCACATGCCCCATCTGACCTGCGACACGCCAAGCGGTGCGTTCTACGTCTTCCCGAACTGCTCCGCCACGTACGGCAAGTCGTATCAGGGCAAAGCGATCAACAAATCGGACGATTTTGCCGCGCTGTTGCTCGAACATGCGAAAATCGCACTCGTGCCCGGTTCCGGCTTTGGCGCCCCGAACAACTTCCGCATTTCCTATGCGACTTCGCGCGACAACTTAGCAAAAGCGATGGACCGCCTCGAAGCGTTCCTGCGCCTCGTGCAATAGATCAGAAGACCTCCACCGCTCGGGTGGAGGTCTTCTTGTCATCACAAGCGCTACTTCTCGTCTTCATAGCAGCCTGTCGTCCCGTGCAGGTTGCCGTGCGGATCGGAGAATTGGCCGTCATTTTGGATCTGGATCATGCCTGCGCTGCTCAGTTCGTCCAGCACTTCGAACAGGCTTTCTCGCCGATCTTCGGGCAGATTTTTCACATAGCGATTGATTTCTTCCGCAGATGCTTTCTGAGTAAAATGCACCCCGCCGTGACGGGCGTAACAGTCTTGACTGATGTTTGGTGCCACGTGGCATTCCCTCCCCATAGTCTTTAGTCAAGTTTAGTATCTCTTACGCCCATTCTACATATCCGCCCACACGATCTGATCAGCTTTTCCATATCCTGATATGGAAAACGGAGGTGTCGCACGTGGCTGACAAATCCAAGAAGAATAGCGCACTGATCAAGCGCAAACGCAAACTCGAGGCGGAACTGACTGCCTTACAAGCCGGCCATCCCTCGTATACACATAAGAAACGTTTGCTCGAAAAAGAAATTCATCTGATCAAGGCGGAGATCAGACCGCGGAGCAACAAAAGAAGCGGACGCAGCCTTTCCGCCCGAACGGCTGCTACTTCGGCCGGCAAAAAATCGCCATTGCCCGGCGGCGCATCATTTCCCAGCTTCCAACTGCCAAGCCCGAAAAGCCCAACTTTTTATGAGGACTCGATCAAATCGATGGGGCAGTTGCGCAACTTCTGCAAACAGTGCGTGACCTACATGCAACGCGCCGATACGATGTTTGACGCCCTGCACGGCATGGGCTCAAACCTGCATTCGGCTGGCGTGCTGCCCAAGCTGATGAAGGGCAACGTCAAGGGACTAACGACCGGAGAGTGGGCTTCGATTCTGATGGCGTTTCTCAACTCGCCGCTGTCGGGCGCCCTGCTTGGTGGCGGGGGGGGGGAAGGAGCGAGCGCGGAGCAAAAGGCTGCGGACGGGGAAGCGAAATAGACGCGCCCCGTTTCTTTTTTTCGACCCAAAAAGGAACTGCCGCGCCGGGGCAGTTCCTTTTTGGATGATGGCTACTCTTTCGGCTTGATAAACTTCTTCATCTCTTTGACTGTCGCGTCATCGATCTTGCCTTTGCCGTATTTTTTCACAAGATCTTCGACACTGGCGTTCGGTTGCCCGCCTTTGGTCGCATCCTTGTAAGCTTTCATGAATTGATTGAGTCTATCCTCATTGACTGGGATCTTCAGCTTTTCAGCAAATCGCTTCGCCATGTCTTTTACGCTATCCGGATTTTGCCATTGATCGGGCGTGGTCTTATGCACCTCGTTGAGCATGCCGAGCAGACCGCCTTTGTTCACCGTTTTCAGTCGATCCTTCAATTGATCGCCTATACTCGGAGTCGCCGCCTTTGATTGTCCAGCGCCAGACCCTGCTTTGGGTCCAACGGTGCGTGATATTTTCTTCCCTTTTTTCGCCAATTCTTCTCCCTCCCGTCCCTGCTGTCGAATCCTTACCATTCTATGGTTGGAGCCGCCAAGTGGAAACGGATTGCCGCGCCCAAATTACATCTCGCCATCCCCACACAGCCTGTAGGAGCATGGATACGATGCGCTTGGAGACGCTATACCTATCGGGAGGTGTCGCATATGAATCGATTCTGGGCGTTCATCGAGCGCATGAACTTGGCGCTTTGGATCGCCGTGATTTTCCTCTTCCACCTGATTCTCTATCTGTCGCTTGGCACCGATCGCTGGCTGTACGCAACGGTGCTGGCGACCGCCACGTATACAGCAGCGTTCGCACTGCTCAAAGCGCTGGCACGCAACAACAAAAAGAGGGGCGTTCGCTAAGAACGTCCTTCTCTTTGTTGTTGCCGTTCATTGGCGATGTTCACTTGGCGCATCTCCAAATAGGTGCTGACGTAGCCTACGATCAGCGCCGCAAAGATGATCCCGCCAAACAGTGTTCCGAGTGTCGGTCTGACCTGTCCAAACATGGCCCCTGCGCAGACAGACGCGAGGATCGTCGCCACAGCCCAGTTGGTGACGCGCCGCCACGTTTTTTCCGACTTGCTAGTGAACCACTGCCAGACACCCTGTTGCCCACGCGGGTCGTTCGGCTGTTTGGGGGCGCTGTCCGCCTCTGCCTCATTGTCCACGACGACCTTGCGTCGCCGTCCGAACAAGTACAGCAGCAGATAGATGATCTGATGGGGAAGCAGCATCAGCACGGGACCGTAGTTGGCAAAATTGAATACTTCGATCACGCTTTGAAAAGCGAACAGCCACAAAAAGAGAATGAGCCAACCAAATTGTTTGTTATAAAGTTTGTAATTCACGCGATTGGTGATCGTATTGAGCAGCGTGAGGGAGGCCAGAAAGATAAAAGCTACTTTCAGCACAAAGATCGGTAGCCAGATCGAAAACACCACAAGTTCGATGCGATCGAGATAATCGGTGATGTGAATCTGCTCGACCAGCGAATAGTTGGGATACAGCAACCGGGCCGCCACTTCCGTGCCGAGCACGCCGATGATACATAAGAGCACCATCGACATCAGGAACGCTGTCGCCATCACTCCGTGGCGCAACGCAGCGTACATTTTCTTGCTCGACCCGATCATGCCAATAAAAGCACCGGACACCAGCAGATCACCATACCAGCCACAACCGATGATATTTCCTGCCGTCAACGGACCCAATCCCTGTCCGAGTATCGGCCTCACGCGGTCCATCGAAAACTCATTGCTCAGCAAGAGCGGCACCAACAGCACCATCCCCAAAAACACGGGAAAGATCAGGTCGTTGACTCGCACCGACACTTCCACACTGCTTTTCCCGAAGTAGATGAGCAAGAGCACCAGCAACAGCACGATGATCTCACCAGGCGTTCGGATCAACAAGTTGGTGTTCATAAAATCGTTGAACACGCCGATGTCACGGATCATGACGCTGATAAAGTGCAACAAAAAAATCAAATTGCAGAACCCGCCCAACCATTTTCCGAACAGGGCAAACGTGATATCGAATAAGTTTTTGCCTGGAAAGCGCCGTGACAAAAAGTAGAACAGGGCGGTGATCAAGAGCGCATAGACCATGCCGAACACTTGTGTCAGCCATGCGTCCTCTTTGGCGAGGGCGACCAGCGTTTTCGGAGTGGTCAAAAAACCGCCCGCCACCAGCGTCACCGTCACCATCCAGGCCAACTGGCGATGGTTGATCTTAAATTGGGTTTCCAATGCGCCTCCCCCTCGCCATTACGAAGTTAACTTGCTGTGCAGCCAATTGGACCAGTTATAGGCGATCCATTTTGTAGGAAGCCACACCTCGAGTTGCAACAGGCTGGCAAGATACAGCCCCAAGACACAGGCCGCCAACGTGTAGTAGATCGCTTTTTCTAATTTCTTTTTCTGCCGCAGCGTAGGCCAGTCGAACAGCCACGTCGCCACGTAGAACAGCGCGATCAAAACCTGGAAGATACTGCTGCTCATTTCGTGTCCTGCCGTTTGGCGAGGTTCTCCGTCGTCAGCCCGATCCGTGAGATCTCCACCTTTGCTTGCACATCGAACGTCGCTTTCGGCAACTCCGCTCTCCAGTCTTTGCTGTACTGTTCTTGCCAGTCTTTCGGGAATTGTTGATAGACCAGCACGCCGAGTCCGGCGATGTCAGACTCCTGTTCGCGAATCTCGTTGGCCGCCGACAGGATCGTTGATCGAACTTGCGCACTCAGCATGCGATTGACCTTCAGCACGTTGTCTGGCGCGCTCAGTTCGAGGTTGCTCAGGTTTTCCAACAAGTAGGCTGTTCCTTTGACCTCGACTTGAAAATGAAAATGGTCCCCTCGGCGAATCGGCTTTACCTTGGAACTTCCCTTGAAAACGGAGGCCACCGTGATCTCTCCGCTCTCGTCTTTCAGTGTGACCGTGTAAGGTTTCACCTTTCTTCTCAACCAGCGGATGCCTTCGACCGCCTCCCCTTTAATTTCACCCTTCATCTTGTCATCACGAAACACGGCGTACCCAGAAAACTGTACTTCCTCGTGCTTTTCCTCCGACCCCTCCGTGAACTTGGCTTGGACGACCGGGATCATCGCGTCGATCTTACTGACGCTCAACATTTGCGTCGCATCTTTGATCATCACGCCAAAAACTGACTGGGTATTGACGATCTCACGGATGCCTTCGCTGGAAAAGCGCTCGAAGCGCGGCTGCTTGTTTAAGATCTCGTATCCCTTGCCTTTAGCGATCACGATGGTGGAGGTCAGACGATTTTCCGGGATTCGCGAAACCGCGTCAAAGATGGGGCGAATGCCCCGTTTCGCCAGTTCCTCACCGATCACCAACACGCGGCGATGCGCATAAAACAGTTGGCGCGGCATCCGCTGCTGCAAGCGCATCGAGGCATTGCGGATCGAACTTCCTGACGCGGAATCGACGTAGTAACTTTTCGAACCGGATGTTCCGCCCCCGCCGCCCGATTTGCCGCCCAACTGTCCAGGCAGCGGCAACTGCACGGTGACGCGGAACTGCCCGTCGCTGTCCAAGTCATACGCGGTGGCCAGCACGATCGCGATATCGTTCACTTCTGTGCGGTCCCAGCAGCCCGTCTGTGTCAGCGCCAAAAAGAGCGCGATGATCGTGAGTACCGCTTTGCGTCGCCTCATCCGCTTCCCTCCTCACTCTTGTGCTCGATCGTTTTGCCTTTTTGTCCACCCTCCTGCAAGAGCTCTTCCCTCATCGTTTCTCCCAAGCGATTTTGGTTGCCGGTGGAGAGAAACTCGGGACGCTTTTTCATCGCAAACCAAGGGGCGCGAATCAACACATCTTTTAAGTCACCGACCGACAAAGGGCCGGTTGGCGACAGATAAGGAACGCCAAAGGAACGCAGGTTGGCCATATGGCCTAAGATGAACAAGCCACCTAAGATCACGCCATAGATGCCAAAGATTGCGGCGACAATCATCAAGGGAAAGCGCAACATTCGAACGGCGATCGAGGCGTTGTAGCGCGGGATCGTGAACGATGCGATCCCCGTGATCGAAACGATGATCACCATCGGAGCGGACACGATGCCCGCCTCGACCGCCGCTTGGCCGACGACCAACGCGCCGAGGATGGACACGGCCTGCCCGACCATTTTCGGCAGTCGAATCCCCGCTTCTCGCAGCGCCTCAAAGGAGATCTCCATGATGAACGCCTCGATCACCGCCGGAAACGGGATCGCTTCCCGCGCCGCCGCAATGCTCAGCAAAAGCGGTGTCGGAAGCATCGCCTGGTGGAAGGTGGTCACGGCGATGTACAGGGATGGCGTAAACAGCGAGATGATCAAAAATGTGTAGCGCAACCAACGGACCAGCGTCGCGATCTGGTAGCGCTCGTAGTAGTCTTCACTGGCCTGCAAAAACTGCCAGAACGTGGTCGGCACGATCAGCGCAAATGGGGTGCCATCGATAATGATCGCAACCCGCCCTTCCAGCAATGAAGCGGCGACCGTATCGGGCCGTTCGGTGTACTGCACCTGCGGAAACGGCGAGTTGGTGCTGTCCTGAATCAACTCTTCGACATATCCCGATTCGAGCACCGCATCGATCTCGATCCTCGACAAGCGGCCGACCACTTCTTCAACCACCTTCGGGTCCACGATGCCTTCCAGATAGGACACGACGAGCGCCGTACGGCTTTGGCGGCCCAGGACCATCGGTTTCATTTTTAAATTGGGGGTCCGCAGTTTGCGGCGCACAAGCGCCGTGTTGGTGCGCAAGTTTTCCACAAACCCGTCGCGCGGACCGCGCACCACCTTTTCGGTCTCCGGTTCCGCGACAACGCGCACATCTCCCCCGCGCAGGCCGAGCACCAGTCCGTTGTTGTTGCCGTCGATCAGGATGCCCGTGTCGCCGGCCAGAATCAGTTTGACAAAATCTTTAAAGTGATCGACCTCGGTGATCTGGGAAGAAGGCAAGGTGGTCATCGAAATCCGCTCCGAGGTTCCCGATCCGCCTTCGTCGATCATCAAGGCTTTGAGCACCATGTTGACCTGCGAAGTGTCAACCAGACCGTCAACAAAGACGCAGACCGCCTGCCTTCCCTTATCGATTTCGAACTCGCGAATCACGAAGTCGGAGCTGTCCTGAAACAACGCTTCCAGATAGTCCTGATTCTCCTGCAAGCGCGATGAGATCGGTGTTGCCCCTTGCTCGCTCCACTGCTCCTCCGCCGTCCGGCTGTTGGCACGCCCCTCCTGTTGGCTGTTCGCTTGCCCGCTCTTCTGCTCGTCCGCTCGCGTTGTTTGTGCATCCTGTCGCTTGTCGTGCTGGACCTTCTTTTTTCCTCGATACATCGGCAACACCTCCTCCTTGATCTGCTTCCAGTGGCAATTTTAGTATGCGTGGAACTGGAATAAAAATACCGCCCCCACGAATGGGAGCGGTAGTTGACCACAGCGGTCGTTGCTATTTGACTCGTTTGATTCGTTTGCCGCCCGCATAGGCGAGCAAGGCCCAGCCGATCAGGAAGCAGACCCCGCCAAGCGGCGTGATCGCGCCAAGCCAGCCGATTCCAGTGATGGCGAGAATGTACAGGGAGCCTGCAAACAGGACGATGCCCGCTTGGAACAGATAGCCCGCTGCGCGCAACGCTTTGGGCGCGCCCAAAAACTGTGTGAGCAGCGCCACGATCAAGATTCCGGTGCCATGCAGCATCTGGTACTGCACCCCGGTCTTCCAAATCTCTAAATAATGATCGGTGATCTTACCTTCCAATCCGTGTGCACCAAACGCGCCGAGGGCGACGGCGAGGAACAGGTTGATCGCACCGAGCCTGACGAATGTTGTGAGCATAGCGTACCTCGTTTCTGTGTTCGATCGAACGACATTTATAGCAGATCTGGCGTTTTGAGTTCGAAATGAGCTTTTGCCAACACCTCGATCAGATAGTCGATCGGGGTGGTCGCCACTTCACGGTACATCCTGCGGGTGTAAAGGTGGCGGGCGTTGGGAAGCTCCCGTTTGAGTTGGGCGCGCATTTTGTTGCCGGCGTCATCAGCGTCAACCAGAATGTAGACTTCTTCCTCGGCTTGTAGCGGCACGATCAGGTCTTCCAGCTTTTCTTCAGAGAGCGTGCCAAACGTGCAGATCACCTCCACAGGTTCTGCGAGCAGCTCCAAGAGCCGCCGTTTGTCCGTTTTCCCTTCCACGATGATCACTTTTCGGACAACATACATGGCTTTTACCCTTCTTCCTTCGAAGTGGCGATCGGGTTCTCTTTGTGGGAACACCAGTCGCTCCAAGAGCCGGCGTACAGTTTGACGTTGCGATACCCCGCTTCCTGAAGGGCGAGGATATTCGGCGTGGCGGTGACGCCGGAGCCGCAATAGACGATCACTTCCGTCTCCGGTGCCACCTCTTGGAAGCGTTCGCGCTGCTCGTCCGCCGATTTCCAAGTGCCGTCCGCTTTCAGGGAATCCTTCCAAAAGTGGTTGACAGCGCCCGGAATGTGTCCGGCGACCGGATCGATTGGCTCTTGCAGCCCTTTGTAACGCACAGCCTCCCGCGAGTCGATCAGGAGCGTTTTCCCGTCGCCAAGCTTCGTTCTTACCTCATTCATATGCACCACCAAGTCGGATTGGCTGTGTGCAGTAAATTCGGTCGGCGAAACGGGCACAACCTCTGCGGTCGTCGGATGCCCTTCCTGTTTCCACGCGCTAAAGGTACCATTGAGCGCCACCACGCGGTCGTGGCCGATATATTTGAGCAACCACCAGAAACGCGAGGCCATCGCGCCACCTTGGTCGTCATAGGCGACGATCAGGTGCTCATCGCCCAAACCGCGTTGGCCAAGCTTAGCCGCCAGTTCCTCCACGTTCGGCAACGGGTGGCGACCGCCATGCTCGGCGACCTGTGCAGACAAATCGCGTTCTAGGTCAAAATAGACTGCACGCGGCAGGTGTTCCGTTTGGTAGGCCTGCACGCCTGCGTTGGGCTGCCCGAGGACAAAACGGCAGTCTACCAGACGTACGTGCGGGTCGTTCAGGTGCTCCAAAAGCCATTCCATGCTGACCAAATTGGAGGTCATTGCCAAATCACATCCTCTTCCCTCATCTTGTTTCCATTGTCGCATACGCAAAAACCACCCGCAAGACGGGTGGCTTGGCGATCTGTTTCAATTGCTGGAACGAAGTGGACGGATCACAATCTGTTCACGCAGCAGTTCTGCCACATGCGGCTTCAAGCCGACCGCTTCCACAAACTGTTCGACCGAAGCAAAGCCGCCTTGCGTCTCGCGGATCGAAACTGCCTTCATCGCCAGCACGATGCCGATCTTCGGCAACTCGGCGAGGCGCTCCTTTGGATCGTTGTTCAAGTCCACCAGCCCATCATGTGCCGGTTCGGTCGCAACAGCAGGAGGAGGGGACGACGGACGCTCCCTTTCGATCGGCTCCGGCTCAACGGGGCCTGCATCCGATGCGGTCTGCACCGCTTGCTTTTGCAGGGATGTAGCAGGTGCCGATTCGGATACGACCTGCTGTGTTCCCGCCTGCGCACTGACCGGCTTGACCGCTCTTTTCGGCTGCTCCTGCCCGTCGATGTCCACATCGTATTCCAACTCGATCTGATTTTTTAACCGCTCTTGTGCGTTGACCTGCAACTTCGAAATGGCAACCAAGCGCAGCAGATACTCTTTGCGCGCTGCCCAAGCGTGAAACATTCCGCCGATCCAGGTGACGAAGATGACCACAAACCAGAACTCACCCCAGAATGTGCCTTCATACTCCGATCCGGCAAACGCGATGATGTAGCCAAATGCCGCAAAATACAACAAGCCCCATCCGGCCCATTTCATCTGCTTCACCCGATAGGCGATATACCAAAAGGAAACCCATGTAAACATTCCAAAAAAGATAGTCCAGATCATCCAAAGCGATCTGCTCCACTCCCAGGTGCTGCCTTTCGATGTGATAGAAGACATGCGATGTTACCCCCTTGTCCTCAGAAGATTGTATTTACTATTTTCTCACATAATCGCTTGATTCGTGAAGCATTGAAAATAAAACCCCTAGCTTACGAATAAGCTAGGGGTTCTCGCCACTGTATGAAAAAGAAAACTAAACCGCTGCTGTTTCTACCGCCCCTTGCTGGAGCAGGTACATTTTGTGGTAGAGGCCCTGCTCGGCGAGCAGTTCCTGATGGGTGCCGCGCTCCACGATTTCGCCGCGATGCAAGACGAGGATCAGGTCAGCATCTTGGATCGTCGAAAGGCGATGCGCGATCGCGATCGTCGTGCGGCCGCGCCGCATTTTTTCGAGCGCCTGCTGGATCATCTCTTCGGTCTCCGTATCGACGCTCGCCGTCGCTTCGTCGAGGACGAGCACTTTCGGTTGCAACGCCATCGTGCGGGCAAATGACAACAGTTGCCGCTGACCGCTGGAGAACGTCGCCCCCCGCTCGCCGACCGGTTCGTCATAGCCGTGCGGGAGCTTTTGGATAAAGGGATCGGCCTGCACGAACTGCGCCGCCGAAATGATCTCTTCATCGGTGATCCGCTCATTGTGCAGGCGGATGTTTTGCTTCACATCGCCGACGAACAGGAACGGATCTTGGAGCACGAGCCCCAGCCTGTTGCGCAGTTCCGCTTCTGAGAACGACTGCAACGGCGCACCGTCGATGGTGATCTCACCGTCGCTCAACTTGTAAAAGCGCATCAGCAGGTTGATGATCGTGCTCTTCCCGCTGCCCGTGTGGCCGACGAGTGCGACCGTCTGCCCTGGCTTGGCGGTGAAGGAGATATTTTTCAGCACGTTATTGGAACCGTCGTAGGAGAAGGTCACATCTTTAAACTCGATCAGCCCTTCGCCTAGCACCGGGTTGTCTGTGCCCTCTTGGGTCGGCGCATAGCGGTCTTGGTCGAGCAGTTGGAACACGCGCTCTGCTGCGACCAAAGCCTCTTGCATCTGGGCCAGACGGAACATCATTTGGTTGACCGGCTCGAAGAAGCGGTCGAGGTAGTTCAGGAACGCATAGATCACACCGACTGATACGTAGGTCGTCAGGGATTCGACCCCGAAATAGCCGAGGATCAGGATCAAGGCGAACATGTAGAGCAGATCGACCAACGGACGCAGGAGCAAGCCGTTGATCTTCAGGCGCTTCATGTTCGCCCGGTAGTGCTCATCATTGGTCTGGCCGAACTCTTCGCGCATCCGTTTTTCCTGATGGAACGCTTGGATGATCGTCATGCCTTGAATCGATTCGGCAAGCCGCGCATTCAACTGGCTCAGCTTCTCCCGCGAAAGATGGAAGACTTTCGAACTGATTTTGCGGTAGATCCACATCAGAACAATGATCAGCGGGGCCACAATCGTAAACAGGCCAGCCAGTTTCGGGTCGAGGATGAACAGGCCGACCAGAATCCCGATCATCAGGACGATGCTCTGCACGAAGGCGGACAGGACGGAGACGAACAGCTCCTTGACCGCTTCCGTATCGTTCGTCACCCGCGAGACGAGCGAGCCGCCCGGTGTGCGGTCAAAAAACTCCAAGCCCAGATGTTGCACTTTGCTGAATACGTCGATCCGCAGTTGGCGGACGATCCAGTGGGCGATTTTATGAAAGGACAGCAGTTGAAAATAGTTGATCAACACGCCCGACACATGCAGAACCAGATAGCCTGCGCCAAGCAAGATCAGCATGTCGCGGTCAAATTGCCGCGGCGTCAAATAATCATCGATAAAAATCCGTACCAGTTGCGGCCCAGCTACATCGGCCGCCGTCGCCAGCGCCAACATCACAAACGCGGTGATCAGCGCCTTACGATGCGGAATCAGGTAACGAAGCAGTCTTCGCATCACCACGGTCCGATCCACCTCCTTGTTCCACCAGCGATTCTAACTGCTGGTTCTGATACATCATCGCGTACCAGCCGTCACCCGCCATCAGTTCGTCGTGTCGGCCCCGCTCGACGATCTGGCCTTCTTCGAGCACGACGATGCTTTCCGCATGTTCGATCGCAGAGAGGCGATGGGCCGAAATCAGCGTCGTTTTGTCTTGTCGATACGCTTTTAGCGCATCGAGGATCGCCTTTTCCGTCTTAGCGTCAACGGCGGACAGCGAGTCGTCAAGAATCAGCACTTCCGGGTTCATCAGCAGAGCGCGCGCGATCGAAATCCGTTGTTTCTGCCCGCCGGACAGCGTGACGCCACGCTCGCCGACCACCGTTTTGTAACCTTCTTCAAAGTGCAGGATGTCATCGTGAATACAGGCCAGCTTCGCCGCCTGCACCACTTCGTCCATCGTCGCACCTGGGCGACCAAACGCGATGTTTTCTGCGATGGTCGCCGAGAAGAGGAAATGATCTTGCGGCACATACCCGATCGCTGAGCGCAGCCAGCGCAGTTTGTAGTCATAGATCGACGTGTCGCCGATCCGAATGTCTCCTGCGTTCACATCG
The DNA here is from genome assembly GCF_002243515.1 of Tumebacillus algifaecis. Lineage (NCBI taxonomy): Bacteria > Bacillati > Bacillota > Bacilli > Caryophanales > Alicyclobacillaceae > Tumebacillus > Tumebacillus algifaecis. The sequence continues at coordinate 268,274 of NZ_CP022657.1, read as the reverse complement.
AACTCGCGCAGGAGCAGGCGCAGCAGTGTCGATTTGCCCGCTCCCGTCTTGCCGACGATGCCGAGCGTCTGGCCTCGTTTCAGCTCGATGTGGATGTCTTGCAAGGCCGATGTCTCTTTTTCCGGATAGGAGAAGGCGTCGATCGCATACGTGATGTCGCCGCTCGGCACCTCTTTTTGCGCGTCCTCTTTGTTCCAGACTTCCGACTTGATGTTGAGCAGTGCATCGACGCGGTCATAGGAAGCGCGACCGCGCTCGACGATGTTGAACAGCCAGCCAAAGGCCAACATCGGCCAGATCAGATGGCCGAGCAGGATGGTGAACTGCGTGAGTTGACCGAGGGTAATTTTTTCCTGGACCACAAAATAGCCGCCAACCGATACGGCGAGGAAGAAAGACAGACCGACGACCAAGGAGATGGTCGGGTCGAACAGGGAATCGATCTTCGCCACTTCGATGTTTTTGTGAGCCGTGTCTTTGGTCAGTGTTTCAAACTCTTTCTTCTCTGCATTCTCTTGCCCGAACGCTTTGATCACGCGGACGCCGGCGATGTTCTCCTGCACCTTGTCATTGAGTGTGGAGAACGCCTCCTGCGCCTTGTGGAAGCGCTCGTGCAACAGATTGCCATAGCGCACCTCCGCGTAGACCATGATCGGCATCGGCAGCAAGGTGATAAGCGTCAGTTCCCAGGAGATCGTCACAGCCATCGCGATGATGACAGCTCCCCCCATCGCAATCGAGTCCACCAGCGTCAACACCCCGTCGCCTGCGGTCAGTTCGATCGCCGAGATGTCGTTGGTGGCATGGGCCATCAAGTCCCCGGTGCGGCGTTTGTGGTAAAACTGCGGCGACAAATTGGTAAAGTGTTTAAACAAGCGGTTGCGCAGCAGTTTGCTCAGTCGAAACGCAGCGCCGAAGATGAAGATCCGCCAGATATAGCGCAGGATATAAATGCTAACCCCGATCGCCAACAGCCACAGCATCCACTTGAACAATTCGCCACCTGTCAGCGTACCTTGGTTGACGTCATCGACGACCACGCCGACCACATACGGTGGTACCAGATTCAGGGCGGCCACGAACAACAGGATGATCACACCTGTCGCATACGATTTCTTCTCCATCCTGAAATACCACATCAAATCTCGAAAAATACTCATGATTGCTTTTCCACTCCCCTCTTTCCCATACAAAAAGAGCCACTGACATCGAGGATGCCTGTGACTCTTTGGGTTTACGACAACAAACAAAAAACCACAGGTGTACGCAGAACGTCTCCTGTGGTGTCGATTACGTTATGAGATGTAAGTCCAAAAAAACTTACAACACAAATGTAATTCGTTCAGGCTGTTCCGCATCGATATGCAATTGTCGCTGATGTGCATGGCTATCCTTTGGATCTTGGATGTTGATGATGTACTTTTGCATATCGCGAAACCTCCCTTCGGAATTTTTTGAATGTATAGAGTATACATTGCGAGTGGATTGGTTGTAAAGGTTCTTTTTACAACTTTTTCTTCTTCCTCATCTTATGCTACAATCTTGAATTGTAACTTTAGCAAAAGGGGGTCTGCTCGTGACCGTGCAAATTCGTCCCTATACGCTCGAAGATTTTGCAGGTTTGCTTGAGGTGCAGCGTGAAGCGTTTCCGCCTCCGTTCCCAGAGGAATTGTGGTGGCAGCGCGAACAGATCGCCGCACACGTCAACACCTTTCCCCAAGGCACGATGCTCGCTGTCGTGGACGGTGTGATCGCAGGCTCAGCAACATCGCTTTTGATCAAGCATGACGGCAAGCCGCACACGTGGGCCGAAGTGTCTGACAACGGCTGGATTGCAGGTCGCCATCAACCGGACGGTGACAGCCTGTACGGGATCGATGTCTGTGTGCGACCGTCCTTTCGGGGCAAAGGAGTAGCCAAAGCGCTGTATCAGGCCCGCCAGCAGTTGGTGGTCGAGCTTGGGCTGAAGCGATTTTTGGCCGGGTGCCGCATTCCAAACTTCCATGAACATGCAGACAAGATGAGCGCCGAACAGTATGTGGAGCGCGTGGTCAGCGGTGAGCTGTCCGACTTGGTGCTGTCGTTCATGTTGAAACAGGGATTGCGTCCGCTGCAAGTTCTGGACGATTACTTAGAAGATGCAGAGTCTTTGCACAAAGCGGTGTTGGTCGAATGGCCCAACCCCGATTTGATTCGATAAATACGAACTAGGGGGTGCTTCAAAATGACAACTCCATTGGTCGGAACGGTGACCTATGAGCTCAAACCGTTGCAATCGGTTGAAGAATACTGGCAGACGGTGCAAATGCACGTGCAGTCGGCACAGCGGCATCATGTACGTCTGCTGGTGTTTCCCGAATATCAGACAGCACAACTGCTGGCGCTACAGCCGGAGATGACCCATGCGGAAGCGATCGCCTATCTGGACAGCTTCACCGATCAGTACGTGGAGCACTTCTCCCGACTGGCACAGGAAAATGAAATGACGATCCTCGGCGGGACGCACATCGTCAAGGAAGGCGACGGGTATGTGAACAAAGCCTACCTGTTCTATCCGGACGGACGCATCGAGACCCAGAACAAAGTGCACACCACGCCGGAGGAGCGCAAAATGTGGAAGTTGACGCCTGGCGAAGAGTTTGCCGTGTTTGACACCGAGCTTGGCAAAGCGGCGATTCTGACCTGCTACGACATCGAGTTCCCAGAAACGGCGCGCATCGTGGCCGACATGGGAGCGGAGATCATCCTGTGCCCCTCGTACACCGATGCGGCAGCCGGCTTTTATCGCGTTCGCTACTGCGCACAGGCGCGTGCCGTGGAGAACCAACTGTTCGTCGTGATGAGCGGTCTGGTCGGCAGTGTCCCCGGCGTGGAACAGATCGACATGGCCTACTCGCAAGGAGGCGTTTTCGCGCCGTGCGACTATCCATTTGCTCCGGACGGGATTCTCGCCGATGGCGTGCTCAACGCCAGCATGGTGACGACCGCCCCGATCGATCTGGCGCAATTGCATGATAACCGTACCCAAGGCAACGTCTCCCCTTATTATGACCGCAAACCGGAGCTGTACGCCAAATATCCAAGCGTTGTCGCCAAAGCGTGAAAGTACCGCTTGTGACAACATCTCGTGCAAATCAAAAGAGCGCAACGCCCCCTTCATGGCGTTGCGCCCTTTTACATGGCAAGCGAACTGCACATCATAGAAATGCCGGATGGTAAGGCTCGTTACTGCAAAAGTGAAAGCAACTTTCTAAACTAAGAGTGTAGCGTGTTTTCGGAAACGATACGTTGATCAGGATGAGGAGGCGTGTTGAACATGGTAGTTGACCTGAAGATCTTCTCCGATTATATCTGCCCGTTCTGCTATATCGGCAAGGGTCTGATCGATCGGCTAAAAGAGGAATTTGAGATTCGCGACGAATGGGTGAACATCGAGATTCATCCGGACACTCCGGCAGAAGGGGTACTCTTGACCGAGAAGTTTAACGTTCCGGATGCGGATGCGCTGTTTGAAGGGGTTCGTCGCGCAGGTGCGGCGTATGGAATCGAGTTTGGCAAAGCTGACAAGCTGTTCAATTCGCGGTTGGCGATCGAAGCGAGCGAATTTGCTCGGGATCACGGCAAGTTCGAAGCGTACCACCAGTTGGTGTTTCAAGCCAACTTCACAGCGGCGCGCGACATCAGCGATGTCAACGTGTTGCTCGATTTGGCCGAACAGATCGGACTGGATCGCGCCAAATTGCAGACAGCGCTTGCCGAGCGACACTATGCACAGCGCGTAGAAGCCGCCCAAGACCAAGCCGCTCAATTCGGTGTCTCCGGGACGCCGACGTTTATTGTCAACAACAAGTACCGCGTGGTCGGAGCACAGCCCTTGGATGCGTTTCGTGATATGCTGAAACGCATCGAGGAGGAGGCGGTTCGTGAGTAAGTCGGTCGCCCAAGCACGACCTCCGCTGTGGACGCGGGACTTTTTTGCCACAGCGCTCTCCAACCTGTTTTTGTTTATGGGCTTTCAGATGCTGATCCCGACCCTGCCTGTCTATGTCAGCAACATGGGCGGGGATCAGACGCAGGTCGGTTTGGTCATCGGGATTTTTACGATCTCCGCCCTGTTGATCAGACCGTTTGCCGGCAAATGGCTCGATACGGTCGGACGGCGCAAAATCCTGCTGATCGGACTTGTGATCTATCTATTGTCGGTCATCGGTTATTACTGGGCGGCCGCCGTCGCTTTTGTCCTGCTTTTGCGCGTGGTGCACGGCTTTGGCTGGGGATTGACGACGACCGCCTATGGCACGATCGTAGCCGACATCATCCCGGCACAGCGGCGCGGGGAAGGCATGGGCTACTACGGCCTGTCCAGCAATTTGGCGATGGCGCTCGCTCCCCTGCTCGGCATCTGGCTGATGGAAAGCTACGGGTTTGGCTTGGTCTTTGCGATCTCGACAGGGCTTACCGTCTTGGCGATTTTGTTGTCACAGCTGATCAAGATCGCGCCTCCTGTGCGCCGCGAACCAACGGCGGACGCTTCGGCAGGAAAAGAGGGGCTTTTTGAGAAAAAGGCGTTTTTCCCCTCGTTTTTGGTCTTGTTTATAGCGATCTCCTATGGCGGGATCGTCAGTTTTATCACCTTGTTCGCTCAAGAGGTGGGAATCGCCAACGTCGGCTGGTTCTTCCTTGCCAATGCGGTGATGGTGATGCTGGTCCGGCCATTTGCCGGCGTGCTATTTGACCGCAAAGGACACCAGTGGATACTGTGGCCCGGTGCGCTCTTTACGGCGGCCGGACTGCTGCTGTTGTCGTACACCGACAGCGTCGGGATGTTGGTCGCAGCTGCCGTCTGCTACGGCATCGGCTTTGGCGCGATCCAGCCGTCTTTGCAAGCCTGGACGATCAACCGCGTCCCGCCGCACCGCCGCGGCGCGGCCAACGGCACCTATTTTTCCGCTTTCGACCTCGGCATCGGTGCGGGGGCGATGTTGCTCGGCGCTGTCGCCAAAACGACCTCCTACGCCGGGATGTATCGCTTGTCGGTGCTGTTGGTCGTCGGCTATCTGATCGCCTATGGCGTGTATTTGCTACGCAACAGGAAGCGGCAGGAACCTGCCTAAGCGAAACGACCTTCTGTGCAAGAGGCAGAAGGTCGTTTGTCATGTCCGCTACACAGCGCCTATGAATCGCGCTTGCCCACGATCGAAAAGTATATTCGCTGGCCGTTTCTGTTACAATGAAAGTCGTACTCTTACATTTGTACTAGAGGGGTTGTTTCCGATCGTTTTTAAAGAATTTAGGGAATTCGCCGTCAAAGGCAACATCATCGATCTAGCCATCGGTGTCGTGGTGGGAGCCGCTTTTGGCAAAATTGTCACTTCCTTCACCAACGACATCCTGATGCCACCGATCGGACTCTTGCTTGGCAAAGTCGATTTTTCCAACCTGTTTCTCAACCTGTCCTCCACTTCCTACGCGACGCTAACGGAAGCGAAGAACGCGGGTGCTCCGACGCTCAACTACGGATTGTTTCTCAACAACGTGCTCGACTTCTTGATCATCTCCTTTTCGATCTTCCTCGTCGTTCGCCAGTTGAACAAGCTCAAGCGCAAAAAAGAGGAGCTTCCGGCCGATCCGACAACCAAAGAATGTCCGCACTGCATCGAACAGATCCCGATTCAGGCGACCAAGTGCAAATATTGCACATCCAGCCTCGAACCGCAAACAAGCACGGAGCCATAAGCTGCTCCGTGCTTGTTCTGCTTTCTTGCCCGTTAATACGAGATCAGTGCCGCCATCATAATGCCTACTGCGATGCTCAAACGCGAAGTGAAAATGCCGACCGACACGTTGCCCTTCGGAATTTCAGAGACCACTTTGAACGGCGCGACCAGTTCTAACAGGTAGAACACCGCCACCTGAAACACCGTGCCCAGCACGCCCCAGATCACCAGATCGACCAGATTCAGCGAATGGAAGATCGCCGAGGCCAGCACGATCGCAAGCCCAATCACTTTGCCGCCCAAGTCGTGCGCCACCGCCTTGGCCGCCGCCATCTTGCGCGGGTCGTCCGTCTGCGAACCTTCCGCGATCAGTTGATATTCCTTGTAAGGCGTCGTGATCATAAACACGAACAGACCAAAGCCTAAAATCGGCAGTGCCACCCCTAGATAGATCAAAAAATTAACAATGCCTTCCCACTGCATCATATAAAAAGCCTCCTCACTTCAGCTACTACTCTTGTATGCCTACGGGCAGAAAATAGGATAGATTCCCGGTGATCCGCCCGCCCACACGCAGATTGATGGCAGATGCTTGCCCGCCGATCCAAAACGAGCCATAGAGCAGATGGCCGCGATAGGTGCCTTTTAGCGTCTGCACTTCGACCGTCTCCAACTCCACCAACTCCTGATAGATCATCGGTTGCTCCCAGTAGAACTCGTCAGCATCGCGCTCGATCGGAACGCCGTCAGCTGTAAACAAGGACACCGCTCCGCCTTCACGTCCCCAGATCGGCTTGGCAACATACGCCTTGCTCCCCTGAAAGCGATTTTCCAAATAGGTCGGCAGCATGTAGGTGGCGATCGTCTCATGCTCAGCCTGCGTAAAAAACTGCCCTTGCTCATGCAAATTCCAAATCAACGCTTGCAGCGCTTTGGTCTGTGCGAGAAAGGCGGACGGTGGATTGATGATCGCCACACGCCGTTCTGCGATCAGCCGCAGCAGATGCTCCCCGGTCGGATAGCCGTCCTCGTCCCGATCCTCGACCAGCTTTTCCAACGCGTGCAATCGGTACAGCACATCGACCGGATGCAATTCCTCGCCTTGCAGGGCGTATAAACGGTCATCCAGCACCCGCAGATCGGCCAAGGCGACAAAGTTCCCCGGCAATTCGGATCGCGCCAACAGATACTTGGTCGTCCCGGCATCTTCCTCATGCCAATCGAGGGCCGAAAACCAGATGCGTTCCGTCGCCATCCCGCTGTCTGCATACGCTTTCAGCACATCTTGAAAAGCCAAAGCCAACTGCTCGTCACAGCCATCGTTCGGATCGGCTACCCCGTAGGCGGCGCACACTTGCCCGTTCACATGAAACGCTTCGACGATCCCCGTCGGCGTGTCCGCATTCAACTCCAGCATCTTCAAGCCGTTTGCGGTCGGGGCAAAATCGAATCGACCGACCACCGTCGCCGAGGGCACTGGCATCCCTACCCGCACGGCGGTAAGCGCCGCCTGCGGAATGCCGAGCTCCAGCAACAGTTGGTCATCTCCCTGCTGGATCACTCCGACCATTTTCGTAAAAATCGCGCCGAGCCGCTCGGTCGCCACGGCGATCTCGCGTCGAAAATCTGCGCGGATCAGATGCAGATCGGCCAGCGCGTACTCCTCTCCATACATCCAATCCCACGTAAAGATGCCTTCCGCTTGCAAAGGTTTATAAATCTGCGCCCTGCGCGCTTCGTAGTTCATCGCACGCCTCGTCTAAGACGAACTGGACTTCGAAGACGAGCCGATGCCGCCTTTCGAACCAGAGGACACTCCGGTGTTCGCACCGGACGTAGACTTGCCGGAGTTGGAACTCGTGCCGGGGGAGACGACCGTTCCGGTGCCAGAACTGGATTTCGGCGGCTGTGCGCTGCCCGTGCCGTTTTTGCCGCTGTCTGTACTTGTGCCCGAAGAGTTGGAAGAGGAGGTGTTGCTCGATTTCGACGAACGATAGATTTTGCCGTTCGCAGGATAGTACCCTTTTTTGTAATATTGCTTATGGCCACCGATATAGATAAATCCGAACGATCGATCGACTTCGTTTCCGCTGTCGTCACAGTGTCCGTCGTCATTGTCGTCATAGCAGATCGCCTGCTCCTGCGCAACTTCATCATCGCCGTCGCCGCACCCGGCAAGCGTGCTCGCAACCAGCACGGTGGCTGCAAACAGGCTGACCAATTTGGTCGTTTTGTCCATCACTGATCCCCCTTCCATGCTGTCGGCGTCGCGTAATACACATACACTTGACGGTCCTCATCGACCTCTGTGGAGGAACGCTCCCATTCGCGGCCGCCAAGATAGAGATAGTTGCTTGTCAACATCAGCAGCACATCGTCTGCCGATTTAAATTCATAGGTATGGATCAAAGGATAAATGACGGTATCATCCTTATATTCTCGAAGTTCCAAACGGATGCCCGCCTGATGAGCCAGCGGATGCAACGTCGAATCGACGATGTGCTCATCATAGGCCAGCTCCACATAGATCACATGCAGATCACCTTCAAGCGCGGTCGAGGTTTTGCTGTAAATGGTGCGCTCTTTTACAAAATAGTCGCAGGCAAAACGCAGCAAGATCTCTTGTTTCTCCACGCTCGCATACGAGTAAAGCACGGGAAACTCCTGCTCTTCGTCGAGCAGTCGATACTCCAGTTTCGCCATCCTTGTGTCCCTCCTTATGAAATACACTAGGATATACGAACCAGTGTGAAAAAGGATGCAGCACAAAACACGAACATTCCAATGCCCTCGACCGCTTTTTGTTCATCTATCTTTCATTTCCACTTGTCATGGATTACACTTCTGTGTTAGATTGATGGTGACCAACCAATTGAATAAGCTCTCGTATAATCGTGGGGATATGGCCCACAAGTTTCTACCAGGCTACCGTAAATGGCTTGACTACGAGTGAAGCACACCTCGCACATAGGCGTCCTATGTGTGATACCTATGGGAATTTAGCCCAGACGGTCAGGTTTCACTTGTGATAAACAAGCGTCCCCTGCCGTCTGGGCTTTTATTTTTTCAGACGATTGATGCCAACTAACGAGCAAAGGGGACACCATCATGAAGACCTTACACCAACGAATTCTCCTCGACGGTCAGGCGTTATCCGATCAGGTTTTAAAAGTAGACGCGTTTTTAAATCATCAGGTTGACCCGATGCTGACGATGGACATTGGCCGCGAATTTGCGAACGTGTTCCAGAGTGAGCCGATCACCAAAGTGTTGACGATCGAAGCGAGCGGCATCCATTTTGCGCTGGCCACAGCGGCGGCGCTGCAAGTGCCGTTTCTCTATGCGAAAAAGAAAAAAGCGGTCACCTTGACTGAAGAATTGTACACGGCTGAAGTCTTTTCCTTCACCCGTCAAGAGACGTTCCAAGTATCGGTTTCCAAGCGCTACCTGCACGCGCACGACCGCGTGCTCATCATCGACGACTTCCTCGCTACCGGCGACGCTCTGCTTGGCCTGATCAACATCGTCCAACAAGCGGGCGCCCATCTGGTCGGCGTCGGAGCTGTCATCGAAAAAAGCTTTCAAGACGGCCGCAGCAAATTAGAAGCGGCCGGCGCACGCATCCACTCCCTGGCTCGCATCGCTTCGATGTCGCCCAACCATATCGAGTTCCTCGAAACGTCTGACAGCATAGCTGTCCCAACACCTTCGAGTACAAATGCAGACCATGATGCAACATCCGCTTCGATTCCATCTGCAAACGGCTCTGCCACCAAGGAGACTGTCCAATGGTAACGCCACAGAAGACGTTCGCACTCGGCCTTCAACACGTGCTTGCCATGTATGCCGGCGCTGTCATCGTACCTCTGATCATTGGCGCTGCCTTGCAGTTAACCCCCTCGCAGATGGCCTATCTGATCGCAGCCGATCTGTTTACCTGCGGGATCGCAACGCTTTTACAAGTGCTCGGCACCCGTTACGTCGGGATCAAAATGCCCGTCGTGCTCGGCTGTACGTTTACAGCCGTCGGACCGATCATCGCGATTTCCCTGTCCTCCAACCTTGCCACCGCCTATGGGGCAATCATCGTGGCCGGACTGTTCGTTTTCCTTGCCGCGCCACTGTTCGGTAAATTGCTACGCTTTTTCCCGACCGTTGTCACCGGCTCTGTCGTGACGATCATCGGTCTTTCCCTAATCCCGGTGGCAATGAACAACGCCGCCGGTGGCCAAGGTGCTCCCGATTTCGGCCAGCCGCGCAACCTGCTGCTCGCCCTTGGCACGCTTCTGTTGATCCTCGTGATCAACCGCTTTTTTACAGGCTTCATCCGTTCCATCTCCGTTCTGCTCGGCCTGATCGCAGGCACGATCCTTGCCTCCTTTCTAGGCATGGTCAATTTTTCCACCGTTTCCGAAGCATCCTGGGTGAGCATAGTCCAGCCGTTCTACTTCGGCACACCGGAATTTAACATCGTGGCGATCCTCACGATGATCCTCGTCTGCCTGATTTCGATGGTCGAATCGACCGGCGTCTATTTCGCCCTTGGCAAGATCACCGACAAAAAGATCGGTCAGAACGACATCGTGAAAGGATTGCGCGCAGAAGGCATCGGCATCGTGCTCGGCGGCATTTTCAACGCCTTCCCGTACACTGCCTATTCGCAAAACGTCGGTCTCGTCTCGATGACCCGCATCAAGTCGCGCAGCGTCATCATCGCCGCTGGCCTTCTGCTCATCGTGCTCGGTCTCCTGCCGAAACTGGCAGCTTTGACCACCGTCATCCCGAATCCCGTGCTTGGCGGTGCCATGGTGGCAATGTTCGGCATGGTCGTCGCCTCTGGTATCAATATCCTGAGTGATGTTGACTTCACGCGCAACGAAAACCTGCTGATCGCAGCCTGCTCGATCGCCGTCGGTCTCGGCTCTGCCGCGGTGCCGCAAATGTTTGACCAACTCCCGACCATGCTGAAAATGCTTTTGCAAAACGGCATCGTCACCGGCTCGGTCACCGCAATTGCCCTGAACATCTTCCTGAATATGAAAGGTGACTCGGCAAAAAATTCAGCATCCACTCCGCTTGTTACTGAGGCCAATGCGTCTCATTAACAATATAGTTGCACCCCTCCCCAATGTTGGGCCCTTCCTTTGCGAGAAAGGAAGGGCCATTTTTGATGGTCGCGACGTGATACAATTGGTGTTATCTTGCAAAGACTAGAGGTGAAGCGGATGCAAAAACTGAAAGCGCGATGGCAACAGTTTTACAGTTGGCTCATCGACCGTCCCTACCGAGCAGGCACCTTGCTCGCCCAGCGCTATCAGATTTTAAAGGTGCTGGGGATGGGTAGCTACGGCATCACCTACCTGTGCCATGACAGGGTCAAAAGCGGCGACTGTGTGCTCAAACAGGTGCGCCCAAGCAAGCTCGGTAGCAACAAAGGGCGTCCCGTCTATGACTACGAAATCAGCGTGCTCCAAGCGCTCGACCATCCGCAAATCCCCAAATTGCTCGATCGCTTCACCTCGGACGGACAGCTTTTTTTCGCGATGGAATACAAGGCCGGGCGCAATTGGGAAGACCTGATCTTTGACGAAGGTTATACGATTACCGAACCGGATGCGCTCTCTGTCATCCTCGACTTGCTCGACATCGTCGAGTACCTACACGCCAATCAACTGGTGCACCGTGACATCCGCATCCCGAATGTCATCCTACAAGACGGCCAACTGCACCTGATCGACTTCGGCCTGGCCCGCTACTTAGGCGACCCGGCCACGTATATCGAAGAAAACCTCGACGCGTATCTGCCAGAAAAGCAGATCAAGCGCGAAGTGGCGTTCAAAAGCGATTATTGGGGCCTCGGCCACTTCTTGCTGTTCCTGCTCTACAGCACGTTTACCCCACCCGAACAGGAGACAGAAGCGGTGACGTGGGAAGAGGAACTCGACCTGCATCCCGCCACCCAAAAGCTGATTCGCCGCTTGCTTCAACTCGATCCACCCTATGACAACACCGCGGAATTGCGCGCCGATTTGCGTGCTGCCAACGCGCTGTCATCCAAAATTCACACTTCAGATCAGAAAGTACGCTATACTTAAACTATCTGAATTCTTAGGAGGTGGAGTCCCGATTTCGGGACGATTCGTTGGACAGTTCAGCCTTAAGTACGCTTTTCAACCTGTTTCTTGTTGTTTTTCTGGTGTTTCTCAATGGTTTTTTTGTTGCTGCTGAGTTTGCGATGGTCAAAGTCCGGGAGAGCCGGATTCAGCAGTTGGTGATGGAAGGAAACAAACGCGCGATGGTGGCACAGAAGCTAGTCGCCAATCTGGATGCCTACCTCTCCGCCTGCCAGCTCGGGATCACCTTGGCTTCGCTCGGTCTTGGTTGGATCGGGGAACCGGCGATCGCTCATCTGATCGAAGGCCCGCTTACCTCGCTGGGGGTGCCGGCGATCGCCATCCATACGGTTGCTTTTGTCATCGCCTTTGCAATCATTACCTTCCTGCACATCGTGCTCGGGGAGTTGGCACCAAAATCGATTGCTATCCAGAAATCTGAAGGAACAGTTTTAAATATCTCTGCACCTTTGATCGCTTTCCACAAGGTGATGTACCCGTTCATCTGGGTGTTGAACGGGACTGCGAACTGGCTGTTAAAGCTGCTCGGCATGTCGCCCGCTTCGGAAGCGGAAGCGGCGCATACCGAAGACGAGATTCGCATTCTCGTCTCGCAAAGTCACCGCAGCGGCTTGATCGACCAGACCGAAAAGGCGCTGTTTGAAAATGTGTTTGACTTCTCTAACCGCATCGCCCGCGACATCATGGTGCCGCGCATCGACATCGTCACGGTCAGCCTCGAGGAATCGCTGGAAGAAATTTTAGCAAAAGTCGAAGAAGAGCAGCTTACCCGCTATCCGGTCATGGACGGGGACAAAGACAACATCATCGGCTTTTTGAACCTCAAAGACCTGTTCATCCGCTACAAGCGCGCGGAGCCGTTTGATATCCACCGCATCTTGCGCAAGGTGACGTTCATCTCCGAATCGACGGAGATTTCCAGCGTCCTCAAACAGATGCAAAAGAACAGAACGCAGCTTGCCATCGTGGTGGACGAATATGGCGGCACGGCCGGGATGATCACGATGGAAGACATCATCGAAGAGTTGGTCGGTGAGATTCAGGACGAATTTGACAACGAACAGCCTCCGGTGGTCTACCTGCCCGACAACGGGTACTCGGTGGAAGGACGCCTGATCCTCGAAGAGGTCCAAGACTTGCTGGGCACGAAGATCGAGCACGAAGAGGTGGACACGCTGAGCGGTTTGATCTACACCTTGCTTGGCAAAGAGCCCAATGTCGGTGACACGGTGCAGTACGAAGGATTCGAGTTCAAGATCGAGGAAATGGAAGCTCACCGCATTATGCGCGTAAAAATCTTCCCGTTACAACAAGCGACCGAGTAAGAGTTCGGTCTTACAGCCTGATGCTTTCGGAAACAAAACAAGGTGCCGCCTGGGCACCTTGTTTTTGTTTAGGAACTGAAGAAGCCTATCGAGGTAAACTTCTTCTTGTAATGTTTGTGGCCGTACTTGCCGTGTTTGTAGTCGGAGGAGCTGTACTTCTTGTAGCCATGCCTTTTTTTGTAGTCGGAAGAACTATAGTGGTGATGCTTTTTCGAACCCAACAAGGAGCGCACGATCGCTTTAAACAAACCCATGTTAAGATTCCCCTCTCAATTCGCAAATGGTTAGCGCTTTTTGCCAGCGAAATTCAATCAAAATTGCGATGTTCATTTAGGCGGTCGGGCTCTATAATGAATACAACTTTGAATGAATTTCAGAAAAAGGTGATGATGATGTTCGCTGCTTTGCGAGCGTACCCGCGCATCATCTGGCTGATCTCGCTCGGCGTGACGGTGTCGGCAATCGGGGAGTCATTTTTCTGGCCCTTGACTGCGACCTATGTCCACCAAGCGCTCGGTCAGACGCTGACGATGGCCGGAGTTGTGCTCTTGTTGCAATACACCGCCTGTCTCGCTGGAAACTTTGTCGGCGGCTGGCTGTTCGATCGCTGGAGCGGACGCAAGACGATGATTATCGCCGTGGTGTTGTCGATAATTCTCCTGATCTTGATGGGATCGACTCGCCATTTCTACCTCTACATGGGGCTGCAAACCTTGCTCGGTTTTTGCAACGGCATCTACTGGCCGATCCAGCGTGCTGTCGCCCTGTCGGTCTGGCCGGAGGGCGGACGCCGTGCCGTCAATATGATATACGTCGCAAACAACCTCGGGGTTGCAGTGGGAGCCGCATCTGGCGGAATTTTAGCATCCCTCTCCTTTACCTATGCGTTCTGGGGCAACGCGTTGACCTATGCGTTCTTCCTGATCCTCTTCATGGTGGTCATCAAAGACCACCACTTGCAGCGAGCTGGCAAGTCAGAAGCGGACGCTCCTACCGCCAGCGCAACCGACAAGCCGGAGAAAATTCCGGTCTCCGTCTGGATGACGCTCGGGATGCTCGTGCTCGGGTTGACCGTACTGGTCGTCGCCTACATTCAATGGCAGACAACCATTCCTACGTACATCCAGTTCCTCGGTTTCTCGATGCCCGCCTATAGTTTTCTGTGGACGGTCAATGGATTCGTGATCGTCGCCATGCAACCTGTACTATCGTGGGCGATCGCTCGCTTTTCGCTCAGCTTGTATGCCCAGATCGTGATCGGTGCGCTGTGGTTCGTGCTGGCGATGCTTTTGGTCACCTTCTCGGTCGCGTATGCGGCGCTTGTTGTCGGCATGATGATCATCACGATCGGGGAGATGATGGTCTGGCCTGGCGTGCCCGCGGTGGCCAATGAACTTGCAGTGCGCGGGCGTGAAGGGCTGTTCCAAGGAATCGCGATGAGCGGCCAGTCGATCGGGCGCATGATCGGACCGCTGCTCGGCGCATTTTTGTACGAACAGTTTGCCCCGAGCGGCATGTTGCTGACGATGACGGTGCTCTGCGGATGTGCGGTGCTCTGCTTTGCCTTTCACAACAAAACGAACCGCAAACAACCACATAACATCGGCATCTCCACCTAAAAAAGGGAAGCGAATGATCGCTTCCCTTTTGCTGTCTGCTCTCTATGTTTGCTGATGATGTTCGTCCGTGTTGTTCAGCACTTTCAGCCCGTGCTCTTTCTCCAAACGATACTGCTCCTCGCGTTGGCGCAGGATCTCATTGTCCAGCTCATAGCGATTCTCCGGATGCTCGCGGCACTCATCGGAGCAGGAGCGGCGGAATTTGACTTCGCACTCCTCGCAGCAGATGTGTTGCAGATGGCAGAACGGGTTGGCGCAGTTCACATAGCGGTCTTCCGCTTTGCCGCAGTGGTGGCACTCGCCGATCACTTTGTCATCCACTTGATTGATCGGCACCGAGATGCGCTCATCAAATACGTAGCACTTGCCTTCGAACAGGTCGCCTTGCACGTCCTGGTCTTTCGAATATTTGATAATCCCGCCCTCAAGCTGGTTGACATCTTCGAAGCCTTCTTGGAGCATGAAGCCAGAGAACTTCTCACAACGGATACCGCCGGTGCAGTACATCAAGATCTTCTTGTCCTTGTGCTCCGACAAGTTCTTGCGCACCCATTCTGGGAACTCCTTGGTCGTCTTCACCTCTGGACGCAGTGCGCCTTTGAAGTGGCCGATGTCATATTCGTAATCGTTGCGCCCGTCGATGATGATCACATCATCGCGCTGCAACGCCTCCCGCCACTCTTGCGGTTTCAGGTGGCGTCCTGTCACTTGGCTCGGATCGACATCGTCCTCCAGACGCCAGGTGACGATCTCTTTGCGAGCCCGCACAAACATTTTGCGGAATACATGATGATCGACCGGGTCGATCTTGAACTCCACATCTGCCAAGCGCGGATCGCGGGTCAGCTCTTTCATATACAGCTCGGTCTGTTCCACCGTGCCGGATACGGTGCCGTTGATCCCTTCGTTCGCAATCAGCACACGGCCACGCAGACCGTGCTCTTTACACCACGCGAGGTGCTGAGCAGCAAATTCCTCGGCATTGTCGATCGGTACGTATTTATAAAAGAGCAGAACTCTATAGGGTTTTGGATCGGACATTGGTGTTCCTCCCATCTACAAGTAGTGTGATCTCTAACCCGATATCTTACACGTTACTTAGACGGAGACATCTTCTCTAGATTATCATATCGTTTGCTAGGGAATCAAAATGAAATCGGCAAAATCACATCAAACGTCGTCCCTACGTTCACAACGCTGTCAATTTTCACACTGCCGTGGTGATATTTAATGATCTTGAACGATACCAACAGCCCGAGTCCCGTGCCTTTGTCCTTCGTCGTATAAAACGGTTCGCCAAGTTTGCCCAGCATCTCTTTGGAAATGCCGTGGCCTTGGTCGATAAAGCGAAAGACCAGTTTCGTTTGCTCCTGCACGAACACTTTGATCACAACATTGCCGCCTTCGGACATCGCTTCGACCGCATTTTTCAACACGTTCAAAAACACCTGCTTGATCTGCGTTTCTTCACATCTGACCAACGGCAGGTCTTCCTCAAACTCCGTAAAGATCTGCACATTGTGCAGCAGCGCCTCCGAACCGAACAGCGACGTCACATCCTCGACCAACGTCTCTGGACGTTTCATCTTGTAATGATCAGCCTGCGGTTTGCCGAGCATCAGCAGTTCGGTGACGATGAAGTTGATGCGATCCAGCTCCTCCAGCATGATGCCGTAATAAAGGCTGTGTTTGGACGACTTGTCTTCGCTCATCAATTGCACAAAGCCGCGCAAAGAGGCGAGCGGATTGCGGATTTCATGCGCGACGCCCGCAGCCAGTTCACCGATCAACAAAAGCTTTTCGGTGTTGCGCAACAGTTCCTCGGTGCGCTTGAGTTCGTTGATGTCACGCAAAATGTTGGCATACGCGACGACGTTACCGTTGCGGTCACGGATCGGGGCGTAGGATATCGAGACGTCGATCAACCGCCCATCTTTGCGTTTGCGCACCGTTTCGAAGCTTTTGATGTCACCGCCGCTGCGCACATGGCGGTGCATCGCCAGCACCTCTTCGAGGTACTCCTCGCTGGGCAGCGTCTGCACCTTCCGATTCAGTTGCTCTTCCACCGTGTAGCCAAAAATCACTTCGGACGCCTTGTTGAGTCGAATCAAGTTGCCCTCGAGGTCGAACACCCCGATCGCATCGGTCGTATGGTTGATAAACGACTCCAGATATTCTTTGTCCGTACGAGACTGCTCCTCCGCTTTCACGGCGCGGGAGTAGAGCACCGAAGCTGAAACGCCTAGCAAAATCGCAAGACTTCCCGCAATCGATAGGATGAGCAGAGAATTTTTCAGATATCCAAATACGATCAGCAGCAGGAACAGGAAAGCCAACATAACAGGGATGACTTTGGATTGAATAAATGATTTCAACAACCTGTTTCACCCGATTTTCTGATAGAATGATAGATAAAGGATAATTAAATCATAACACAATCCGCTCAAAAAAGTCTGTTCCACTTTGTCATTTACTGCCAGACATTGCTCAGGGCCCACCGTGCGGAAGCGCGACCCGATCTGCCAGCGGATCAAGGCAGAAGCTCGTTCCTGCCAAACTCTCGATTGGCATGTGGGATTTAGCTGTCCCCACTGCGAACAACGCTCGCAGGAAGTGTTGATCACCCAGCGCGGCACGATTTTCGGTCACCAGCCCGCAGCCTGTACACGCCTATAGCGAGTAGATGCCTTCCTCTGAAAATTGTTAAAAAAAGTATAATCCTATTGACAGATAGACGTCAATCTGCATATAATAGATAGGTAAGAACAAGTGAATAGCGCCCACAAAGGGGAGTAGCTGGTACAACAAAGTTCGTCAATTCAGGACATTCGTCCTCGGCTTTGTTGGCAACGATAGATCGTTGTTTGCAAGACCTTTGCCATATTATTTTGGTAAAGGTCTTTTTTGCGTAGAAAGACCACATTCTCTGGCGACCTTTACCAAAGCACATGGAGGAGGGTCGCTTTTTCATTTGGGATACCCTATGAAAAGAGGAGTGGTCTTTATGGATTTCTTCACCGTGGAGTTTTTCTCCGCACTGTTATCAATCGTCATCATCGACCTCGTGTTGGCAGGTGACAACGCCATCGTCATCGGGCTGGCAGCCCGCAATCTGCCCAAAGAACTGCAAAAGAAAACGATCATCTGGGGCTCGATCGGTGCGATCCTGATACGCGCCGTCGCCACCTTGCTCGTCGTGTGGCTCTTGGAGATTCCCGGACTGTTGCTTGGCGGCGGTCTGATCTTGCTGTGGATCGCATACAAACTACTGGCTGAAGAAAAGCAACATGACATCAAGCCGAGCCAAAGCTTATGGGGCGCAATTCGGACGATCATCATCGCCGATGCGGTGATGGGTCTGGACAACGTGCTGGCCGTCGCAGGCGCGGCGCATGGTGACTTTTTGCTGGTCATCATCGGACTGTTGATTTCCGTCCCGATCGTCGTCTGGGGCTCGACTGTCATTTTGAAGCTGATCGAGCGCTTTCCGTGGATCATCTACTTGGGTGCAGGCGTGCTCGCTTATACCGCAGCGAAAATGATCATTGACGAGCCGTTCTTGGAGACGTTCTTTACCGCCAACCTCTGGGTCAAGTGGATGCTGATCGCGGTCGCCGTGCTCGGTGTGCTCGTCGCAGGTTACGTTAAGAAAAAGCGGGTAACCAAAGCGGTCACCCACTCCTAATACCTACCACCTCTGGTCGCCAGAGGTGGTTTTTCATTACGATTGTATAAACTGCAACCCTTCCGCGAGCCCAGTCAACTTGATCCCGCGTTTGGTGTATTTGTCGAGGTGATCCTGAAGCCCATGCTGATCATTCTGCAAAAGTTTCTTGGTGCGCGTGACAAATTTTCGATTCAAGCAGCCGGACAACCAGAGCAGCGCGGGAAAGCGTGCATAGTCATCATCAGAAAGCAGTTCATGAGCGCGGTAGCCATACATCAGCGCATGGGAGAGGCCGCTCGACACTTCATGTGACTCGATGCCCACGGTGCGGGAATACCATTTCATCAGCCAAGTCAAATCTTGAACGCGGTCCGAGATCGAGATGTGATCAAAATCGATGATGCCAGAAACTCCGCCCGTCGCTTCATCCCACAGCACGTTGTTCGCATTGAGGTCTGAGCAGATGATCAGTTGATCGCGCTCAGACGGGTCGCGATGAGCTTGTTCGATCATAGCGGCAGCAAGGTCGAGATACTTGTTCAACCGCGCGCGATCGCGTTTGTTCAAAGAATGTGCGTCGCGTTCTGCGCGCAGGGAGTCGAGCACTTCACGATAGCCTGCGGTGTGAATTTTACGGGGCAGCACTTCCGAATGAAATCCATACGAAGCGTCATGATAGCGCCGTGCGACTTCGCCCATGCGAAAAGCGGTCTCCATCGTCTGGGCGGTGATATGGATGCCATCCAACCATTCGAACAGCACACAACGCCGCTTGATCCCTTTGTCATCTTCGACCACGACAAACGCCTCGCCGCTTTGCGGCTTGACCCGCCGCATAAAAGGAATGCCTTGATTGTTCAGATGATCGATGTAGCGCATCTGCTCGCGGATCACTTCATCTGCCAGATTGGTAAAAGGCGTCGCGTCCTCCTTTGACCGCCGCTCCGCTATAAACCGCGCCACGTACGACTTTTCTCCAACCGCGATCTTAAAATGCAAGTCCCCATGCCAATTTTCTGGCAGTACCCGCCGCATCACCAGCGTGCTCGGATCAAGTCCAAAGCCGGGCAACGCTTTCCGAATGATTCTAAACTTGTCGCTCACCGCAATCCTCCCCCTTTTACCTTTAATGTTACAACATGGGAGCAAAAAGAAAAAGGAAGTGCATATGCACTTCCGACTATTCTTCCAACCAAGGGCTCCCACCCAACAAGACAATTTCCCAAGGACTCCCCTGTTCCTTTTGAATCAAATGCACCGCATAGTGGTTTAAGCCGTTCCTCATATCTGTTTGCTCAGGCGTGAGTTTTCCGCGTAGTTTAAAGTTGACTTCGACATAGATCACACGGTAGTCAAAAGCATCTCTCGTCTCCCCTTCGCGAGGTGCCAACGAGGTAACATCTGCCGCTCGTACAAATTCAGAATGAATCACTTCGCGCAAAAATATTTGCTCCGGCTCATCTTTATATGAACCATAAAGATATCCACCTAAGAGTTCCAATGCTTCCTCGTACTTCTGCTCACCTTTCAATTTGAAAAACCGCCAAGCAACTTCTTCTGGACCATCTATCGGTGGAGCTGTGACAATCGTAAGACCCTGCTTCGGTAACTTCGGCACCACATACGGTGTCGATTCTGCTGGTGGCAGTTTGGCCGGTTCTTCGGACTCATCCGATGACTGTTGAGCAGGCTGGTATTGCGGGTCACTGGTAGTGTCCTCCGATCCGCAACCTACTACAAATGCACCCGCGATGAGCAGCAACAGCACGCTGTGCATCATTGGTCTGGGCATTTCGAAAACTCCTTTCAAATGTTTCATTATCTAAAGAACGAAAGGACTGAGCAGGAAACACCCGCTCAATCCTGACAAAATGCTTCCAAATCATCTTTTATGTGGTTCATGATATACATAGATATCTCATTTGTAAATATTGGATTCTGTTTGATCGGAAATTATTTTATTCAGAAATCATTTACTTGACTCACCTCTCGAAAGGATCTCTTCTCCAATGCCACTGTTGATCTTTCATTCACATTGAACAGAACACGAAACCCGCGCGAACTTTTTATACAAAAAAAGACCCGGCGCGAGTACCGGGTCTTTTGCAGTCTGAAAATGTGTTGCTGCATCCTTGCATCAGCCAAGCGCGAACGGATCGGACGCCGACTTGTGCAGGTCTGATTTAGTTGGTGATCTCTGCCGCCGTATCGAGCGCGACTTTGATCATTTGGTTGAAGGTCAGTTGGCGCTCTTCAGACGTGGTCTCTTCCCCTGTGATCAGGTGGTCGGAGACGGTGAGGATCGCCAGCGCTTTGCGATTGAATTGAGCGGCCAGCGTGTACAGCGCGGCTGCTTCCATTTCAACGGCCAGCGTGTTGTAGTTCGCCATCAGCGTGATGATGTCACGCGTATCGTTGTAGAACGTGTCGGACGTGAACACGTTGCCGACTGCGACAGGCATGTTCTCTTTCTTCGCGTTCTCATAGGCGCGGTACAGCAGGTCAAAGCTTGCGGTCGGCGCATAGTCGAGGCCGCCGAAGCGGTGTTTGTTGACAGCCGAGTCGGTCGATGCGCTCATGGCGAGAATCATGTCGCGCACCTTGATGTCCTTTTGATACGCGCCGCACGTGCCGACGCGGATCAGATTTTGCACGCCGTAGCCGTTGATCAGCTCATGCGCATAGATCGACATCGACGGAATGCCCATCCCGGTGCCTTGCACGGAGATGCGCTTGCCTTTATACGTGCCGGTGAAGCCATACATGCCGCGCACTTCGTTGTAAAGTTCCGCACCTTCTAAGAAGGTCTCTGCGATGTATTTCGCCCGCAGCGGGTCGCCCGGCAGCAAAATCGTTTCGGCGATCTGTCCTTCTTTCGCCCCGATATGTACAGTCATGTTTCAGTTCCTCCCATCAATGTTGTGCTGGTTTAGAAAAATATGTCTCGTTCTAATCTACCACACGAGACTGGTCATTGATACATCGTATGTGCAAACGAAGTCCCCTCACGACAAAAAAACCCCGCATCGGCGGGGCTTTTATAAAACTTACGGCCAGTAGTAGCTCGATGCACCGTAAGACGGATATTCGACACGGCTATCCACATGAGTAAATGTGCTGTAGATGATTACGCCGCTGAAACCGCTCGATTTCGCCAAGTTGGCTACAGCAGTCGGAGTGTAACCGCCCACCACGATGTCAGCTGCGATACCGTAGGTGTGTTGGGAGTTAGAAGCTCCGCCAACCGATGCGTTGTGGCTGAGGGAACGGAAGCCAGAATTGACGGTGATCGCGCTGTTGCCCGCTTTTTTGCGAACCGCTTCCAGCTTATACATCAGCTTGCGGACGTTTTCCTTAACGGTTGCAGCTGCTACGTTACCGTTCGAGAAACCGCTGCCATCTTTGGATTGGAATTCGCTGAAATTGAAGTTCTGGGTCGAACCGTCGCTCGCTTCCAACGAGTTCAATTTTGCTTGCGTCGCCGGACCGACGACCCCGTCAGCAGTCAGGCCATATGCTTTTTGGAAGCGGATGACTGCCGCTTTGGTACCCGGACCGAAGGCGCCATCAGTTGATACATACGTTTTGGACGCACTGTCTGCTGCCCAACCGGCCACGCGGATTTGCAGTTCTTTTACGTCAGCACCATTCGAACCTTCTTGCAGGTTGCGTGTCCAAGAGTAGGCAGACGCTTGATCTTGCCCAATGATCGGGAAGACAACTGCCATTGCCAGCATCACGGCCGCAACTTTCGTCATGATTTTCATTTCATCTCTCCCTTTCTACTATTTTTCAGGAAAATTTTTCTCCTCTATGAACTAGTCTACTCGATCATTTTATAAGAATCAAGAATTTTTAGTAAATTTTTTATTGATTTAGTTGCAATACACTGAATTCCTTTCCTAGGAATCTAACAAAAGTGGTCGTACAACCTAAAAAGCCCCGCCATCGGGCGAGGCTTTGCGATAAACTTACGGCCAGTACCAAGTACCTTGCATACCGTACGGGTATTCCGCACAGCTATCAACATGAGTAAATGTGCTATAGATGATCACGCCGGAGAAACCGCTTCGCTTGGCAATGTTCGCAATCGAAGTCGGGGAGTACCCACCGAGCACGATGTCGGCTGCGATGCCGTACATGTGTTGCGAGTTCGCCACGCCACCGGCAGCGGCGTTGTCTTGGAGGGAACGGAAGCCGGAGTTGACTTGCACCGGCGTGTTGCCCGCTTTTTTGCGCACCGCTTCCAGTTTATACATCATGCGGCGGACGTTTTCCTTGACGGTCGCCGCGCCGACTTTACCGCCGTTGAAACCTTTGCCATCACCGGAATAGAATTCGCTGAAATTGAAGTTCTGGGTCGAACCGTCGCCCGCTTCCAACGAGTTCAGTTTTGCTTGCGTCGCCGGGCCGACAATCCCGTCCGCAGTCAGGCCATACGCGCTTTGGAAACGCTTGACGGCCGCTTTGGTGCCAGCACCAAAAATTCCATCGACCTCCACGAAGGTTCTGGAAGCCGAGTCGGCTGCCCAGCCGGCCACGCGGATTTGCAGTTCTTTTACGTCAGCACCATTCGAACCTTCTTGCAGATTGCGTGTCCAGGAGTAGGCAGACGCTTGATCTTGCCCAATGATCGGGAAGACAACCGCCATTGCCAGCATCACGGCCGCAACTTTCGTCATGATTTTCATCTCATCTCTCCCTTTCTACTATTTTTCAGGAAAAATTTTATTCCCTGTGAAATAGTCTACTCGATCACTTTATAAGAATCAATAATTTTTAGTAATATTTTAATTGATAGAATTATAATATATTGAATTTTACACCTATGCACCTTAACAAAAATTGGTTGAGCAGAGTGGGTCGAGCTGACTGGCGATCTGCTCCGTTCCTAGCAGGACAATTCCTACCGCAAAATAAAGATGCTGCGCACAGTACGTGCACAGCATCTGGTAGGAGCTTAAAACTGTAGTTTCGATTCGATGAACGCTTTCAGTTCGGTGATCGGCATGCGCACCTGTTCCATCGTATCGCGGTGACGAACGGTCACTTGGCCGTCCTCTTGCGATTCGAAGTCGAACGTGATGCAAAACGGTGTGCCGATCTCGTCATGGCGGCGGTAGCGCTTGCCGATCGAACCTGCATCATCATAGTCGATCATGAAGTGCTTGGCGAGGTCTGCAAAGACGGCCTGCGCTGGTTCGGCCAGCTTTTTGGACAGCGGGAGCACTGCCGCTTTGAACGGTGCGAGCGCCGGGTGGAAGCGCAACACGGTGCGGGAGTCGCCACCTTCAAGTTGCTCTTCGTCGTAAGCGTCGATCAAGAAGGCCAACGTCACGCGGTCTGCACCGAGCGACGGCTCGATCACATGCGGGATGAAGCGCTCGTTGCTCTCCGGATCGAGGTAGTTGAAGTCTTCGCCCGAATGCTCCATGTGCTGCTTGAGGTCGAAGTTGGTGCGGTTGGCGATGCCCCACAGCTCGCCCCAGCCGAACGGGAATTTGTACTCGAAGTCGGTCGTCGCCGTCGAGTAGTGGGACAGTTCATCTTGCTCATGATCGCGCAGGCGGAGGTTTTCATCCTTCACGCCGAGGCCGAGCAGCCACTGGTGCGCATGTCCACGCCAGTAGGAGAACCACTTGTCATCTTCGCCCGGTTTGAAGAAGAATTCCATCTCCAGCTGTTCAAACTCGCGGGTGCGGAAAGTGAAGTTGCCTGGGGTGATCTCGTTGCGGAACGATTTACCGACTTGGCAGATGCCAAACGGCAGTTTTTTGCGCATCGTGCGCTGCACGTTTTTGAAGTTGACGAAAATCCCTTGCGCCGTCTCCGGGCGCAGGTAGATTTCGTTGGCGCTCGATTCGGTGACGCCTTGGAACGTTTTGAACATCAGGTTGAACTGACGAATGTCGGTGAAGTCATGGCTGCCGCAATCCGGGCAGGCGATGTTGTGCTCTTTGATCAGCTCGGCCATCTGCGCAAAGGACAGACCGTCCACGATCATTTCGATGTCTTTTGCTTGCAGCGCGTCTTCGATCAGCTTATCCGCACGGTGGCGGGCTTTGCAGTTCTTACAGTCGATCATCGGGTCGTTAAAGTTGCCGATGTGGCCCGATGCGACCCACGTTTTCGGATTCATCAGGATCGCCGCATCCAAGCCTACGTTGTACGGGGACTCCTGCACGAACTTTTTCCACCATGCTTTTTTGACGTTGTTTTTCAGTTCAACGCCGAGCGGGCCGTAGTCCCACGTGTTGGCGAGACCGCCGTAAATCTCCGAACCCGGGAAGATAAAGCCACGATGTTTGGCCAGTGCGACCACTTGCTCCATTGTGATGCTCATGTTCATCATCCTTTTTTGGAAAATATAAAAAGCTCCCGTCCCCATAGGCACGGAATCATGCCTAGGGACGAGAGCGTTATGCACCCGCGGTTCCACCCTAGTTGATGCGGGGAAGAGATCGTCGCCGCATCCTCTTTTTTGAATCAAACAGCTCCGAATCGCCTTTTCCCTGCACCATGCTCCGGGCTCTCACCATCCCCGGCTCGCTGAATCAGTGGGTTGTCAGGTACTATCCATTCCTCATCGCCGCATACCACTTTCTGCTTCCCCACTATCTTATTCAACTGGCGCACTAAAAGTCAAGCCGCCATGCTGGGCCGCCATCAGATTCGCCGGGGAGAAACGAGCAGGAAAAAGCTAGCTCTCCACGCTGGTCGAGCATGACGAAACTCGCAAAACGGGCACGACAGAGTCGCTCTGGTCTCCTCTTCATGCCCACTTTGATTTTGTCAATTTTTCGTGTATCTTGGAGACACAAAGGAGTGATCGTTTTGAACTTTCCCAATCGGCTGACCGATGCGGCAGAACTCCACGCCCTGCTCGGAGAACCTAACGTCCTCGTCGCCAACAAGGTGATCGACCATCTTGATGCACACTGCCTCGAGTTTCTGGCCCAGTCACCTTTTGTCGTCCTGTCTACCGCCGATGCGTCCGGACTGTGTGACGTTTCACCGCGCGGAGACCAGCCCGGATTTGTGACGGTGCTCGATGCCAAGCGTCTGTTGATCCCCGAGCGGCCCGGCAACAAACGGGTCGATTCACTGCGCAACATCCTGTCCAATCCGCACATCGGGCTCTTGTTCCTCATCCCCGGTCTGGAAGAGACACTGCGCATCAACGGACGGGCCTGCATCGTGCGCGACGAGGCGTTGCTGTCCGGCATGGCGGTGCAGGACCGCGTCCCACAGCTTGCGATCGGCGTGGAAGTGGAGGAGTGCTTCGTTCACTGCGCCAAAGCGTTCAAACGCTCCCAGCTCTGGAACCCGTCCACTTGGGCGGACAAAGCGAGTCTGCCCTCCCCCGCGAAAATGCTTGCCGCTCATGTCAAGCTCCCCAATATCGGCGAAGCAGAGATCAACGCTGCCTTGCAGGAAAGCTACACCAAGCGCCTCTACTAACCCGGCTGGACAACAAACAGGCACCCTGTAAACAAGGGTGCCTCAACTGGCAGACAAATGCCCTTCTTGACGGAAACCAGCAGGGCATTTGCTGGTTTTTTGAAACAAACATACGAGCAAACGGCAACTCTTTCTTCCCATTTGTCCAGACTGGTGCTCGTTTGATTCGTGGACACAGCGAACTGTGAATGACAGATTGAAACCTAACGCCAACCCTTCGCTGCCTGTAGCTCCATACAAATCAAACGTAACAGTTTCGCATCACAGCACCAACTCAGGTGTGTCGGGCTGACATCACGTGCCTCCCACCACTTCCTCATACTTCACTACCGGTTTTCCGCTCCTCCAACCGCGCTTGTAAATACTTGCGATTCTGCAAGATCGACGGATGGCTGTTGTTATACAGGTAGGCCTGCTCATTGTGAAAATGCGCAATTTCGAGTTGACCCAAGCGATCATAGCAGACACAGAGTTGCAGATGAGGAAGCCACGTCCAACAACTCAAGTCCACAAACCCAACTTGCTCGGTAGGACTAGAGACTTGCGTCGCCGACTTATACCAGAAGATCGCCTTTTCATACTGCTGCTCACTCAGATAATAAGAGCCGAGTCGGCAGCAACATTCGGCGCGCGGCATGTCATATTCCAACGAGCGCAGTAGCATCCTGAGCTGTTTCTCTCGATCGCCGAGCG
Organism: Tumebacillus algifaecis; assembly: GCF_002243515.1. Classification (NCBI taxonomy): domain Bacteria; kingdom Bacillati; phylum Bacillota; class Bacilli; order Caryophanales; family Alicyclobacillaceae; genus Tumebacillus; species Tumebacillus algifaecis. The sequence goes on along the minus strand of NZ_CP022657.1, from coordinate 241,658 downwards.
CAGAATAGCAATCTGCACTGCTCAAGCAGGCAGAGATGTTGTCCTCGATCCACCCGTTTCCGGTCGCTAAAAACGCTTGATATTTTTCGATCGCCTCCGCGTGGTGACCGTGATCGCGCAGTTCGTTCCCAAAATAATAGAGCTCCCGCGCGGTCATCTCCACCCCTTGCTGCTCCAGACGACGATAGATGTTCAGGTTGCGATCGCTTGAAGATCGTGCTTTGCGATGTTTCACCGCCACATCGCTGCTCTGCCCGACGCCACCCACTTCCAAATATTCGTGCACCACCCCGATCCAGCGAAAGTTCCGGTCGCGCCGCACCAGCCGATTGCGCCGCACGCTAAAGGTCGGACGTCCTGCTCCGTCAAATGCGAGCTGATAGGGCATCGAGACGTAATGAACCTCCGAGGTTAGATTTTTCTTGAGCTCGCGAAATCGCATCCGATCTGGCTCCTCGATCACATCGTCCGCATCCAGCCAGAGGATATACTCTTTCGTCGCTTTGGAGAAGGCGAAGTTGCGGGCACTTGCAAAATCGTCCTGCCATTCGTACTCATACCAACGAGCGTCATACAATTCTGCATCGCCTCGCGTGTTGTCTGTCGAACCAGTATCGACCACGATGATCTCATCCACCAAGTCTTGTACGCACGCTAAGCACCTGCTGAGCGTCTCCTCTTCATTTTTCACGATCATGCAGAGCGAGATCGTGATTCCCGCCTGCTCTCCCTCTCCACGATTGAACGCCTGCCCGCCTGCCAGATCGGATGGACGGTAGATGTGATAGGCTGGATAGTGCGTATCCACGAACAAAGGGATACCCAGTGCGGCAGCACGCACACAGAAGTGCCGATCTTCTCCCCACAGCGAGAGGTTGCCGATTTTTTCAAACTTCACCCCCGCCAGCAAGGCAGAGCGTCGAATCAACGTGCAGGCGCCGAGCCCGCCGACCTGATACAGCCCTGGCTTGCGCAGTTGTTGGAGAAAGCGATTGATCCGCTGTGTGCGCTCTTGTTCGCTCAACTGCTCGCCCACATTTTGTTCATACAGCGTGTAGCTATCGGAGAGCCAGACCTGCGGCAAGGCGGGGCCGTCATCCTGCCAACGTGTCCAGAACAGGTTGGCGACGATTTCCTTCTCCGTGGACAGCAGTTGCTGTAGCGTGTTCGGGTGTAGCACCAGATCTGAATCGATGAGAAAGACAGCATCATATCTGCCCTCAACCGCCTTTTGCAACGCGATGTCCTTCATCTGCGCGACATGCCAGACATTTTGGTCGCTCCAGGAATGTGCCGTCGATTGTTGGGACGGGCGGAGCGCACAGATCAAGCAAGTGCGGTCTGGATAGCGCTGGGAAAAATTGCACAACAGAACGCTTGACTCTTCGACGCTGTTGTCATCCCAAAACAGGTACTCCAGCTCCAATCCAGTCGAATCGAGCCTCTCTAGCGATCGCAAATGTTCTTGCAAGATCTCAGGCGTTTGGCGGACTGGACTGACGATCAGGACGCGCGTACAAGTCATTTGAAGTTCTCCTTCTCATCGCCATCCCGCCAATCCCTACCGCGATGGTGGCCGTGGTGGCTATGCGAGTACAGATCTTTCACAGAATCGAGCTTCGAATAGAGCATCATCTCCAATTTTAAGACCTCATGGAGAGTTTTGCGTACGCTCTCGTTCAACTCGAACAGATCGGACGGGCAGATCGATTTGTGCGTCAGATGATGGTGGGAATGAAGAGTGCCGAGCAAAAATTGGATCTTCTCCGCTTCTGCGTTGAGGATGTGGGCTAGAGAAAGCTCTTCCATCGCGATCGAGCTGAGCAACAGAGTGATCGACTGTTTGAGCGTGACATCGATGACCGGCGTGATGTTCGGAATGTTCGGTTGGGACATCGTTTCTTACACTCCTTTGTCTATCGAAGTATTTTCTTGAGGTTCTTGTCGCAAAGCCTGCTCACAACGTTTGATCCCATCTAAAGCATGGAAACTGCCAGCTCCCACCCAAACCAGATGATGATCATGCTCTTCTCCTAGCGCAAGACACGTTTGAAACGAGGTGATCGCCTCTTCATACCGCTGCAATCTGAACAGAATCTCCCCTTTGATCCAATGCAAATTGACATAGTCCGGGTAGAGCTCGATCGCCTTCTCGATCGATGGCCATCCGGCAGCCGACCTTCCCGCTCCGATCAAGGAAAAATATTTGAGATTGTAGAGCAGCGAAGGCGGCATGCGCCCGATCAGCAAAAACGATAGGATCGAATCGTTGACCAGCGCATACGCTCGCTCATACTCCTGTTCCCGATAGTCTTCTGCCGCCAGATGGTATAGCACCCACGGATCGACAGTCTCCTGTTCGCTCGCCTTCTCCAGCAGGGCAACATTGCGTGCCCCTTTCTTTTTCTCACGGACGACATCGTCCAAATAGCCGTCATGATGAATCGAAACGGGCAGGGTTTGAAGCGATCTGCTCGAAAAGTCGGGCAGAACCTCCAAGACGTTCAACGCCTCGTGGATCGCATGTTTGAACTGAAATCCGACCCTGTTTCGAAACAGTCGCACCTGCGCCATTTTAAACATTTGCTCCGCATCGCGCCGCTCCCCAAAATAGTGGAAGAGCTGCACCTGAAACATCAGCTCCTCCCGATTCGCCAATTCGCTTCGCAGCGAGTACCCCTCTGGAAACTGCACAGTTTCATCCGCATCTAGCCAAAAGATCCAATCGCCAGTCGCTCGTTCGATCCCGTAGTTCCGTACCTCCGAAAAATGATCGTTCCACGGCCGATGATAGACGGTAGCACCTAAAGCACGACAGATCTCGGGGGTGTCATCCTTCGATCCGGTGTCAACGATGACGATCTCATCGACTTGATCTCTCACGCTCTCCAAACAGTTGCTGATGCGCTTTGCTTCATCTCGCACGATCATGCACAAGGAAATACGACAGGATGTCATCTCGCTCACTCCTCGTTCATTTCTTCGAGAGCCAGGGGGAAGGCTGTGAAAAATGTTGCGTTTTCAAATGTTGTTCCACTTGATCAGGTCGCGCTTTGCGCCAATCGGCGATCATCTGCCAATAGATTTGCTTCCGGTTGCGAAGCAACATCTCCCAGAGGCGGAAGTGTTGGTTCAGTTCATAATGGGATGAACCGTCTTGATCTGCCACCTTGCTCTGGGACTCCCTGGCCAGCGCCCACCAATCGCGCACCGCGCGCTCTCGTTGTTGTAGCGCCTCGACCCCCTCTTCGAGCGGCTCGATCTGCCAGCCCATCATTCCTCCTCCACTTCACAGTCGATCGCATGTTTTTGCAGGGAGGATACTCTCTTTAACTTTTGGTACAAGATCCATTCCTTCATTAAAATCAGTTCCAAAATGTCATGCGTCGCATGATTGAACTGAATGATCTCCTCTTGGGTGTGACAATTCGGGAAGTGGTGATCTTTACCGACAAACGCTTTCGTCTTTTCCGACTCTGCAAGCAGGATGTGGGAGAGCGCCGTCTCCTCCATCGCAATCGATTTTAATAGATCGATCACAACTTCCTCCATGCAGGGGCGGTGAAGTTCTTTCGGAATTTGCGGCATGCTCACAAGAATGTCCCCTTTTTTCAGCGATAGATTGCTTTACACTATGCGTACCGATAACGAAGCGTACTATGGAGAGACAAAAAAAAACCTTTTTCCTCGCCTCCGATCGAACGATCGACGAGAAAAAAGGTCATTTTGTCTCTCCCTTTAGGGAGTGATGATCATACGCATATCCAGTAGATCGCACTCGAAGACTCAAGCTGGAATCCGTCTATCGTTTACACGGAGTACGCATCAGACTGCCGTCCGTCTTGAGCATTTATTTAGGTGATATTCACGCCTGCGCTTGCGTAACCTGCAATCGTATTGATCAGCGAGAGGCCCGCTGCGGTCGCCGAGAACACCAGCAGCAAACGCTGGCCACCGGTGACTGCAATATTGAGCCCCGTCGTCTGACCTGTGCTGATCGAGCCGAGCGCTAGAATGCCTGTGATCGCTGGTGACAGCGTGACGGTCGCGCCTGGGATTGGCGAGAAGATATTGTTGTTCGTCGGCGAGGTGTACAATTGAGCGGTGATCGTGACTGTCGTCCCCACCAGAGAGAGCGCTGCCGTCGTGCTAAAGAAAGCGGACATCGACGTGATCGTCCCACTGCGAGGCGCCGAGAATGCAAAGTTGAGCAGCGTACCTGCAGCTCCAGTCAGATCGATCGTCGTCCCGACGAGCGTGACACCTGCCACGGAGTTGCCAAATCCAACAAGGCTCGTCGTGCCCGCCAGACCGCCCGCGATCGTTGTCATGATCGCAGGAATACCAGATGCGTACGGGATGATCGCTCCAGAACCTGTGGCTCCTGTGGCTCCCGTTGCCCCTGTGGCTCCTGGGTCACCTGTTGCCCCCGTGGCTCCCGGATCACCTGTTGCCCCTGTGGCTCCTGGATCACCTGTTGCTCCCGTTGCTCCTGTGGCACCTGTTGCTCCCGTTGCCCCTGTGGCTCCTGTGGCTCCTGGGTCACCTGTTGCCCCCGTGGCTCCTGGATCACCTGTTGCCCCTGTGGCTCCTGGATCACCTGTTGCTCCCGTTGCTCCTGTGGCACCTGTTGCTCCCGTTGCTCCCGTTGCTCCCGTTGCTCCTGTGGCTCCCGGGTCACCTGTTGCTCCAGTTGCTCCAGTTGCTCCAGTTGCTCCGGTTGCTCCGGTTGCTCCGGTTGCTCCGGTTGCTCCGGTTGCTCCTGGGTCACCTGTGGCTCCTGTGGCTCCTGGGTCACCTGTTGCTCCCGTGGCTCCTGGATCACCTGTTGCTCCCGTGGCTCCTGTGGCTCCTGTGGCTCCTGTGGCTCCCGGGTCACCTGTTGCTCCAGTTGCTCCAGTTGCTCCTGGATCACCTGTTGCTCCGGTTGCTCCTGGGTCACCTGTTGCCCCCGTGGCTCCGGTTGCTCCTGGGTCACCTGTTGCTCCCGTTGCACCTGTGGCTCCCGGGTCACCTGTTGCTCCCGCGGCTCCTGGGTCACCTGTTGCTCCCGTGGCTCCTGGATCACCTGTTGCTCCCGTGGCTCCTGTGGCTCCTGGATCACCTGTTGCTCCCGTTGCTCCTGGGTCACCTGTTGCCCCCGTGGCTCCGGTCGCTCCTGGATCACCTGTTGCCCCCGTGGCTCCGGCCGCTCCTGGATCACCTGTTGCTCCTGTTGCTCCTGTTGCTCCTGTGGCTCCTGTGGCTCCTGTGGCTCCTGTGGCTCCTGTGGCTCCTGTGGCTCCTGTGGCTCCTGTGGCTCCTGTGGCTCCCGTTGCTCCGGTCGCTCCTGGGTCACCTGTTGCCCCCGTGGCTCCTGGGTCACCTGTTGCCCCCGTGGCTCCTGGGTCACCTGTTGCCCCCGTGGCTCCGGCCGCTCCTGGATCACCTGTTGCACCCGTGGCTCCCGTTGCTCCTGGGTCACCTGTTGCACCCGTGGCTCCTGGATCACCTGTTGCTCCCGTGGCTCCTGGATCACCTGTTGCTCCCGTGGCTCCGGTCGCTCCTGGGTCACCTGTTGCCCCCGTGGCTCCTGGGTCACCTGTTGCCCCCGTGGCTCCGGTCGCTCCTGGATCACCTGTTGCACCCGTGGCTCCCGTTGCTCCTGGATCACCTGTTGCACCCGTGGCTCCCGTTGCTCCTGGGTCACCTGTTGCACCCGTGGCTCCGGCCGCTCCTGGATCACCTGTTGCACCTGTGGCTCCGGTTGCTCCTGGATCACCTGTTGCCCCTGTGGCTCCCGTTGCTCCCGTTGCTCCCGTTGCTCCCGTTGCTCCTGGATCACCCGTTGCACCCGTGGCTCCTGTGGCTCCTGTGGCTCCTGTGGCTCCCGTTGCTCCGGTCGCTCCTGGGTCACCTGTTGCCCCCGTGGCTCCTGGGTCACCTGTTGCACCCGTGGCTCCGGCCGCTCCTGGATCACCTGTTGCACCCGTGGCTCCCGTTGCTCCTGGGTCACCTGTTGCACCCGTGGCTCCTGGATCACCTGTTGCTCCCGTGGCTCCTGGATCACCTGTTGCACCCGTGGCTCCGGTCGCTCCTGGGTCACCTGTTGCACCCGTGGCTCCGGTCGCTCCTGGATCACCTGTTGCACCCGTGGCTCCCGTGGCTCCTGGATCACCTGTTGCACCCCTGGCTCCCGTGGCTCCTGGGTCACCTGTTGCACCCGTGGCTCCGGCCGCTCCTGGATCACCTGTTGCACCCGTGGCTCCGGTTGCTCCTGGATCACCTGTTGCACCCGTGGCTCCCGTGGCTCCTGGGTCACCTGTTGCCCCCGTGGCTCCTGGATCACCTGTTGCTCCCGTGGCTCCGGCCGCTCCTGGATCACCTGTTGCACCCGTGGCTCCGGTCGCTCCTAGATCACCTGTTGCTCCCGTGGCTCCGGTCGCTCCTGGATCACCTGTTGCTCCCGTGGCTCCGGTCGCTCCTGGATCACCTGTTGCCCCCGTGGCTCCCGTTGCTCCTGTTGCTCCCGTGGCTCCGATCGAGCTGTTCGCGCCTGGCCACTGCATAATGCTTTCTAATTTCGTCTGAAGCATAAATTCTTGGCGGACGCTTTCACGCAACATCGCTTGTACACTGTCGTTTACTGCAAGCAGATTGCTCAGCGTAATCGGCCCTGGAATGGAGACGCCTGGCAGTGTACCAATAACAGCTTGTAGCTTCTCCGCCTCGGCATTCAAAATATGACTAAGGCTCAATTCTTCTAATGCGATAGATGACAACAACAAGTTAATCGCGTCATCACGAGTGACGGTGATCGTTGGTGTAATATTAGGCATATTAGGTTGTGACATCAGATCCCCTCCTTTATTGGAATGATCTAGAATATGTCCGAACCTCTTAAATCGAAAGTGCACTCGTCCAATTGAGCAAAAAAATACTCTCTCACTGCCGAACGCATTGGATCACACCAAATACAAAAAGGGGAATGGCATGTGCCACTCCCCATACTCGCATCGCGTTGTTAGGTCCCCGTCGTCATTCGTTACTACACTCCGACTGTGAACTCTGTGAACTCGATCAGCTACTTGCTCAGTCATCCTTTGAAATGCGGTTCGGAAAATCAACCTTCCCACTGCTCGTTCAACAGGTCATACAGCCAATGATCTGCCCATTGTCCGGCGATCAGCATGTTTTTGCGCTCCACCCCTTGCCGCTCAAAACCGACCTTTTCCAGCACGCGGTAAGATGCAGGGTTAGCTGGCGCAACGCCCGCTTGCAAGCGATGTAAATTCAACTCTTGAAATGAGAAATTGATGACCAGTTGCAACGCTTCGGTCATATAGCCTTTCCCGTTGTGGGCCTGATCGAGCGAATATCCGACAAAAGCGCTTTGGTACGGCCCGCGCTTGATCTCATGCACACCGATGTCACCGATCAGCTCGTCCGTCTCCTTCAGGAAGATTCCGAAAAAGTAGCCTTGGTCTTTGACCCACGCCGCGCACATGTTCTCGATGCCCACCTGTTGGTACTCGACGGTGTATTCATCATCGTCGCGCTGCACTTCATGTGCGCCCCAAAACTCGCGGTTCCTCCGCATCAGATCCGCGTATTCCTGGGCATGGCACGCTGCAAAACTGCGGATGTAGACACGCTCTCCTTCCCGTACAGCGCCGTGCGGCTGTTGCTCAGGCGTGTCAAAAGTGATCTCCGCACAGGGCGTGACGAGCGAGTAGTTGTGCACATTATCCAGCCCGTGCAGTGTAGCATTGTGATGGGCGATGATCTGTTCGGCGCTCAACACACCGTTATCGGTAGTGGAATGAGCATCTTGGGCGACGATGACCTGATAGCCGAGCGTGGTAGCGCGGCGCACCGCCGTGTCGATGCAATAGTTGGTTTTACATCCGCAGATCACCAAGTCGGTCACGCGGTTCGCGGTCAAATACGTATGTAAGTCAGTTTGGAAAAACGCGTCTGTCGCTTTCTTGCGAATCCTGCGCTCGGTCGGAAGCGGCGCCACCTCAGGATGGACTTGCCAAGCGTCCGAGCCAGGTTCGCTCACATCATCATCCTGCACGAAAACAACGGGCACGCCTGCCGCCCGCGCCTTTTCAAGCAGACCCGCAATTTGCTGCAACAGCGCCTGTGCCCCGTGCACCTGTTCCACCAATCCCACTTGTACATCGATCACTACCAATGCGGTTTGTCCCATAACCGGCCTCCTCGCCTGCATTACCTAGAATTTAATATTGTCCGGGTCTGACCCGAAGCGCTGATCCCGATTCAAACGGTCCAGCGTTTCCATATCTTCGACCGCCAGCTCAAAATCAAAAAGCTGAGCGTTTTCGATCACCCGCTCCCGGCGCACCGACTTGGGAATCGTCACCACACCATGCTGCAAGTCCCAACGCAGTACGACCTGAGCGGGCGTTTTGCCGTATTTTTCAGCCAGTTTCACAATCTCCGGCTCGTCATTGACTTTCCCGCGCATGATCGGGCTCCACGCTTCAAACTGAATTCCTTCCTGCTGGCAGAACGAAAGCAGCTCTTTTTGCGTCAGATAGGGGTGGTACTCACATTGGTTGACCATCGGTTTGACCGAGCAAGTCTCCATCAAGTCTTGCAGATGATGGACCTGAAAGTTCGAAACGCCGATCGCGCGCACATACCCATCCTGATAAAGCTTCTCCAACGCCTTCCACGTTTCCTTGTACTTCTCTTTCACCGCCCAGTGAATCAAATACAGATCGACATACTCCACGCCAAGCTTCTTTCTGCTCTCTTCAAAAGCGGCGAGCGTCGTGTCATACCCCTGCTCCGAATTCCAGACCTTGGTGGTGATAAAGAGCTCCTCACGTGCCAAACCGGACGCTTTCACCGCTTGGCCGACCCCCGCCTCATTGCCGTAGATCGCGGCGGTGTCGATGTGACGGTAGCCCGCTTCCAGCGCATACCGCACCGAATTTTCCACCTCTTCGCCTTCTGCCGTCTTAAACACGCCAAGACCAAGCCACGGCATTTGTACGCCGTTGGCTAACACGCTGTAATCCTTGATGCTTTTGATCATTCGAATCGCCCTTTCCGGTTTGGTTTTTGGTACAATAACAATAGCATTCTCAATTAAGCAGGAGTGAGGCACTTATGGCACAATCAACCGCGAACGAAAAAGCCAAATCGGCCAAACAGCCGCCCGTCTTCCCTACCCGCTGGCAGGAAGAGCGCCATTATGCTGGCCGCCAGTTGATCAAAGCGATCACGATCGTCATCGTGCTTTCGATCATCTTGTACATCACGCATTTTCTCTCCGCCGGTTTTACCTTGTTGTTCGGGTTTATCGGTCTGATTCTCTTTCTTGCAACGGCCACCTATTCGGTCGGCCATTTTGTCCGCTTCTTGATCTTCAAGTCTAGAGGCGTGTAGACGCAGGCAGCCTAAACGGGCTGCCTTATTTGTGCCCATACAACTTCTTAACCCGCTTCACTTCCCCATTCATCTTTCCACTTATCGTCAGAAAATACATGTGAAAATCGCCTAGCAGCGACCAGAACGGATGACCGAACGTCGCTGGCTTGTTGCCCTCGATGAAAAAATGTGAGAACCAGGCCAAGCCATAAGCGATCACGGGGATCAGCAAGAGCAGCCACCATTTCCCCGTAAACCCGGCCCCAAGCAGTAGCACGAAGACGGACGTCGTCCCTACCGCATGCCACAGTCGGGTCGCCAGTTTCGCGTGTTGCAACACGTAATACGGCCAAAACTCCCGATAGGATCGAAATTCCATTCTCGGATCACCTCCTCCTTCTAACATGCGTGAACTCATGAACTCGTATAATTCAGCCAATCCCCTTGCTTTCCGCCCATCTTCTCATAAAACCGCTGAGCCCGGTGATTGTCTTTTGCCGTTTCCCATTGCAGAGCAGCAAATCCGTTCTCCTTCGTAAATTGCTCACAAGCTCGAAACAATGACTCTGCCACCCCGGTACCGCGATACTGGTCACGAACGTACAGATCGTTCATGATCACCACTCGCTGAGCTCGAAGCGTACTGTATGTAAAATAAAGGGTCACAAACCCTTGATAGGCTCCATCCTCCTCCGCCACAAACTGCAGTCCGTTTTCGCCCTGCAACAGCATGGCCTGTAGAAGATCCAATTTTTCTGACGCAGGTGCCGGTTGTTGATAGAAACCCACAATATATTCGAGCATCATCGCTCGCACGGCGGACCGATCGCCACTCGTTACCTTCCGTATCATCCAGACCCCTCGCTTTTTGAAAAAGCAGACCTGCCGCATCGGCCGGTCTGCTGCTTCTGATAAGAAAAATGAATCATGCGAAAATTCACTTGCGCTTTTTGATCCCCGTTGCCAACGCCTCTAACTTGCGATCGACAACACTTGCCGCTTTGACATGGTCGATCAGATCGGTGTGCATGTTGGTCAGCAACCCGTGTGAGACCACAAACTCTTGGGAGAGCGTGCTGGAAAACTTTTTCTGGCTTTGGATGATCCCCATCACATCACCGACCTCTTGGGTCACATCGTCAAAAGCGGCAAACAGCTCGTCCATCTTGTGCGATGCTTCTTTGCAGACCATGAGACCACGGTTGATCGAATCTTGGTTGGCATTGCTGCCGGATAGAGCGTCTTTCGTGTCCTGCAGGATCGAACTGACCAGTTCCGCGATATGTTTGGTCGAGTTTCCGGTCATCTCCGCCAGTTTGCGCACTTCGTCAGCGACGACCGCAAAACCGCGACCTTGTTCGCCCGCGCGCGCCGCTTCGATCGCCGCGTTCAGTGCGAGCAGATTGGTTTGCGAGGCGATTTCCCCGATCACACCGACGATGCCCGACACTTCGGAAGAGCGCTGCTCCAAACGATTCATCACCGTCTGCGTGCGATCGGACTCCTCCTGCACCGAGGTGATGACAGTGACGATCTCGTCGAGCGACCGCTTGCCTTCCTTGGACAGTTGGGACGATGCTTTCGAGATCTGAGTCAGCCGTTCACCGCGCTGCAAGAGGTGATCGGATGTCTCGTTCGATTCTTCGGCGATGCGTTCCATGTTCTCGATGCTCGACTTCAGCTTCGTGGCCAGGCTGGAGAGCGTGCCATGCTGGTTATTGACCAGACCTTGCTGCTTGATAATTTCGCCCATCTGTTCATACAGCGAAAGAATCTCCGCTTGCAACAAGCGGGTCTCCTCCGCCTGTGCGTCCTTGTGGCTCGTTTGCTCCAGTGTAGCGCTCACTTCTGCTTCCGCTTGTTTTTTTCTCCAAAATGCCATGTGACCGCATCTCCCCTCCGCTTGCACTTCATCTTTAATTTTGAGGCAAAACGGCTGGAAACGCAACGAAAAAGGCGATCGTTTACACGATCACCTTTACGGCCAGTGACTGGCTAATGTGTATTAATAACCGCCAGCACCCGGAATCAGCAGGAAGAACAGGACGAAGATGATCAGGAACACGACCGCCCAACGCGTATAACCGCCAAATGTACCGTACATGAAGTCACCTCCCTGCTTCACATACGTTACAATACGCAGACCCTGTCCCCATTGAAACGGCAGCTGCCCTGCCGATGCGGAAAGTGGCGCTCGAACAGCCAACCTACCTCACCCCATGACGAGTTGCGATTGAGTATCGAACAAAATAGCCGACGCTCTTCGCATCGGCTCTCCTGCACTATCCCAATTTCTTCAACTCAGCACCGAGGAACTCGGCCACCGCTTTCATCCCGTAGATGTCTGCCGCCGCTTCCGCATCGGAGTTGTAGTTTGTGTTCGTGTTGATGTCATACGTGAAAATCTCGCCATCGCGGTTGCGGATAAACTCGATCCCGGCGATGTTGATCCCGTTTTTCGCGAGCACCGCCGCATATTTCTCCAAGATCGGATCGTTAAAGACTTCGAGGATCTGGAACTTCGGTTTCGACGGCTGCTCTTCTCCGACCGGGCAGAACAGATCGCCGATCTGGCAAGCGTCGGCCGGGCAAAGTTCGAAACCTTCAGACGTATCGACTTGTACCGCGTACAGGAACTTGCCCCCGACAAACTCGCAGCGCGTGATGAACGGCTCCGGAGCCTGAATGTACTCTTGAATCAGGGTGATACCGTCCACCGGCGCTTCAAACGTCGGCGAGTTGAGATACTCTTCCAGCGCCGCGACGGTATGGAAGAGCTGTACGCCTAGCCCCTTGCCTGCGCGGTTGTGCTTGGTGATGAACGGCTGGCCGTCAAACTTTTTCGCCGCTTCGACGATGTGTGCCTTGCCGGTCGCTGCGACCGTCTTCGGCGTGCGCACCCCTTCGGCGTTCAGCGCCATGTACTGCGCGACTTTGCTGACTTCCAGCTGCAAGGCGCGGGAACCGTTGAACACTTTGCGCCCGTGCTGTTCGAGCCACGTCAAGACGCCCGCTGTAAACTCTGGTGCATAACGATGATCGCGCGTATGAGAGGAAGCGCTCATCCGCGAGTAAAAAACACCTTCTGGCGGCTCGGTGGACAGATCGACCAGTCCTTCGTCGAGATGCCATTCTTCGTACGGAAGTTCGAGTTCGTCTAAACGTTTGGTCAGGTGAGTCGTCCACTCACTATTTTCATGGATCACATAAATTTTTCCCATGCGAATCCCCTTTTTCCAAGTTTTTCGATCATTATACACTCTTTTTTTCAAGGATGAAAGCATCATCTGCTGGGAGGTTTTACCGACCAACACAAAGAGAAAGATTTGCGATTCGTATCAGAATATACTATACTTTCTGCAATCCCAACACACGAAGCGGGGGTCTAATTCTATGGTAATACGCACTTATCTGTTTCAGTAGAAACAGAAGAATTTCATAAGATCCAGATTTTCTTCTGTTTCTACTTTCGTACAGTTGTTCACGATACGAAGGAGAAGAAACAGGAGGTACAACACAATGACACAGGAACAACCGATGGTGCCGTTTTTGCACCCGCATCAACTCAATTATATTCGGAACCAACTGACCAATCTGGTCGGAGTCTTTTACTTTGCAGGCGACTATCGCGTGCTGGAAGCATCTCGCGAAGGCGTCGTTGCCGCACTGCTCGCCCTGGTCCCCCAAGCAACGCCGGAACAGCGCCGCCTGCTGGAAGACGGGAAGAACGTCCGCGACAAAGAGGAATTGAAGCTCTACATCAGCCGTCTTGAGCCTTATGTGATCCCATTTCCTGAGATCACCGCAGCAGAGATTCGCAAGCTGTTCCCCAAGGTCAAGAAGCTCGTATTGCCCGACCTCGCCAACCTCGATCGCACCAAGCTGACCTACCTTGGCTGGCGCGACATCGCCACACAAAGCGTGTATTTGGTCTACCGCTCCGGTGAGAAATGGGTCGGCAAAGAGTGCAAATACGTGCCCAGTCCAAAAAACCGCATGCTGCAATGTTCGTGGTGCCTGTCTTCAGGCAGTGGCGACGAAGTGGCGCTGGTCACCTCGCGGGTGAAGACGAAACAGATTGACGGGTACAAAACGTTTGGCAACCATCTGTGCCTGAACTCAACAACATGTAACCACCACATCACCTCAACAGCCGAGATTGAAGCGTATCTCGCGACCTTACGATAATCAAAAAGCGGAGCAGCCTCTTGTGCTGCTCCGCTTTTCTTGTGGTCAATGGCTCAACTGCCTCTCGGTTTTGCCCGATGGGTCGGGGTGGCCAGATTCGGGTCATCCGGCCAGTGATGTTTGGGATACCGGCCCTTCAGGTCTTTTTTCACCTCGAAATAGGCGTTCTGCCAAAAGCTGGCCAGATCGCGCGTCACTTGCACCGGACGCTGGGCAGGAGAAAGCAAATGCAGGGTGAGGGGTACCCGTCCATGCGCGATACGCGGCGTTTCCTGAAGCCCAAACATCTCCTGCAAGCGCACGGCCAGCACGGGAGCGTCAAGATCGCTGTAGTCGATCGGAATCCGCGATCCGCTCGGCACCGTCAAGTGCGTGGGCGCGCATTCATCCAGTTCGCGGCGCTGTGCATAGGACAACATGCTCTCCAAGATGCCCACCAACTGCAACCGCTGCAAATCCTCTCGGTTTTTCAAACCATATAGATGAGGAGCAAGCCACTCCGCTAGCGTGTCGGTCAGCGCGGTCCGCGTCACATCGGGCCACGAAAGGTCGTGCTGGTGCATAAAAGTCAACCGCTCTTGCAATTGCTTGGCCGCTTTTGTCCACGGCAAAAGATCGAGCCCTTCCACCGCGATCCCTCGCAAAAGTGCTCCCAGCACTTCGTCTGCATCGGGGTCTTGCAAGGTCGTCTCCTTCAGCAAAAGCGACCCGAGCCGCTCCCGTCGCCGTGCCCGCACCGCTTTGGCACCACCATCCCACTCGATGATCCGCTCCGTTTCGATCTGCCCTTGAAAATGCTCGCGGAGCTGGCTTTCCTCAACGTGTGCGGCCAGAAAAATACGGCTCTCCGTCCCTTGATCGTCCAACTCTGCTGCGACCAGATACGGCACAAACGACAGCGGCTGAGCATCCAGAAACATAGCCCCGCGACCGTTACGCAACAAAAAGCGTCCATTGCCGCGCCGCTGGGCGATCCGATCCGGGTGGGCAAAGGCCAGCAAGAGTCCGCAGTAGTCGAGATCCCCTTTTTCTTCCGCCTCCACGCCGAGCGCTCGCTTCCAGCGATTGGCCTCGGCGATCATTCCGCGATCAGCCTGCCCTGCTCGGAGCGCTTCGACTCGCAGGCGCAGGTCGGCATCCTGTCCCGGCAAAAAATCGCGCTCATTCAGCACCGCCGCCAGCTCACAGGCCAAGCTCCCCAGCTGTAACGGCACAGCCTGGAGCACCAGATGCGCCAAACGCGGGTGCAAGCCAAACTCGGCCATCCGCTTGCCATGAGCGGTCAACGTCCCGTCTTCCGTCAGTGCGCCCAATTGGCACAGCAACTCCCGCGCTTGGGCAAAAGCGGCTGCGGGCGGTGCATCGAGCCAAGCCAGTTCGGTCGGGTCGTGTACACCCCACACCGCCAATTCCAAAGCCAGCGGTGCCAGATCGGCCTCCAAAATCTCCGGCGTGCTGCGCATGGGCAGCCGCTTGTCCTCATGCTCTGTCCACAGGCGGTAGCATACGCCCGGGGCGACACGTCCTGCCCGACCCCGTCGCTGTTCAGCAGACGGGCGCGATACGGTGACCGTCTCCAAGCGCGACATGCCTGTGCGCGGCGAAAAGCGCGGCACGCGCATCAGGCCACTGTCAATGACGACGCGCACCCCTTCCACCGTCAAGCTCGTCTCGGCGATCGACGTGGCCAGCACGACTTTGCGCACCTCAGGCGTGCTAGGTGCGATCGCCGCATCTTGTGCTTCCCGCGACAACGCGCCGTGGAGCGGAACGATTTTCACCTGCCCGCCCACCCCTTGGGCCTGCAACTGCGACTCGACCCGCCTGATCTCCCTCGTCCCCGGCAAAAAGACGAGCAGATCGCCCGACTCTTCGGCCAACGCCTGCTTGATCGTCTGCACCACGATCGGCTCGATCCGCCCTTCTGCGCGGCTCTCCAAGAACCGCGTCTGCACCGGAAACGCCCGTCCCGCACTGCTCAGCACAGGTGCATCTCCGAGCAATTCGGCCACCGTTTCCGCTTCCAGCGTCGCCGACATCACCAAGATGCGCAACTCCTCGCGAAGCAGTGCCTGCGACTGCAAACAGAGGGCAAGACCTAGATCCCCGTGCAGATTGCGCTCATGAAACTCATCAAAAATGACTAGGCCCACCTCTTCTAGCGCCGGATCGTTCTGCAACATCCGCGTGAGCACGCCTTCGGTGATCACTTCGATCCGCGTCTTCGGCCCGACCCGCGTATCCATCCGCACACGATAGCCAACCGTCTCACCGACGCTCTCGCCCAGCTGCCTCGCCATAAACGCCGCAGCCGCCCTTGCAGCCAGCCTGCGCGGTTCGAGCATCACGATCTTTTTCCCGCACAGCCAAGGCTCTTCGAAAAGCGCCAGCGGAACTCGCGTTGTCTTCCCCGCGCCGGGCGCTGCGACCAACACGGCATTTTCCGTGGTGCCAAGCGTCTCCTTGAGGGCGGGGAGCACCGCTTCGATCGGCAACGTTGCCATTCAACATCACTCCACTTCAATCCATGATGTTGTAAAGTGAACCTACATGCCTTTATTTTTCCAAACTACCTGCATCCGCACACTCTTCCCGCATCGACTTCTTCTTGCTTACCATAGTTTCCGCTGCCCCTATCGGATAGAAAGCAATACGAAACAAGGGATGTTCTCTTCGTCTCCGCTTACTCTTTTCTTCTGATCTGAATTGTGCAGACCTCTGTCTTTTTGTCTCGCCCGAACACCTTTAATCGATAGGGAACCTGCATGCGAAAGGCTCCAGATTCGATATAACCCTCATGCAGATTTTCACGCCCTTCCTGAATACACCTCACTGTGATCTTGGAACCCGCCAATCCCTCATATTTGTTCTTTTTCTCCGTCCCCTTTCTTCGTAGTTGTTCATTGACCATGACTCGAAGCTCAATCTCGCAGTTTTGATGTTCGGGCAACTTCGCCAATACATATTCCACAAAGTTTGCCTCATTCTGATCATCTGCAACAAAATATTTGTCTTGAATCACCAATTTATTATCGTAAAAATATGCCAAATATCGAGCAAGAACATCGGCATCTCCGTTCTCTGGCACCTGTAATTCGATTGGCGTTTCAAAGATGGCAAACCACTTTTTCTTCAAATTACCTGCACCGTCCAATGCTAATTGGACATCACGCAACGTGATACTCACAGAATGTTCCTTTGAAAAATCATCCTTCGGGACAAATTTCAAATCTGGATTTGCCCTGCGAAGTTCGTCTGGGTAATCCCCTACGACAATCTTGTCTTTCGATTCGTAGGCTGTTCCAAGTACGGTTCGTTCTTTTTCAGAAGGTTCCCCTTGCACTTTTGAAGAAACGGGTAGCTTCACCGATTTATAAGTCCTTGGACTTTGCACAAGATTGGTCAACCATTCCCTAAAAACTTGTCTAACCGTAGGATTGTTTTGAAAAACGTGGCTCTGTTCTAACTTCTCCCACTCTCGCCCTAGCTCTTTACTGCCAACCAAGATATGACGTCGTAAACGATTAATGCGATTCAATTGCTTGTCATCGGTTGGATTTATCAAAAACAAATCTTGCAGGAACGATTCATCTACTGTGATTTCGAATCTCATAAGCGACCTCACATATGGCTCAACAAGGTTTTTGTCAATTCATAGGCTACATCGAAGAAGCCTGTAGGGAACTCCTCATCAAATTGACCATTCTCGTTCAATTTCAGGTCAATTACATGCGTTCCGTTTTCATCTTGCCTGAAGTAATAGATCCCTACATCCTCCGGCTTGAGCAACTTCTTGGCGGCCATGATCTGTAGTTGCATCACCAAATACATACTGTGCGTTTCAATAAAGAACCTTTTGTCATACTTTTGGCTACACTCAACAAAAAGTTCTCCCAATTTTGCCTGCGCATTTGGGTGTATATGTGTTTCTGGCTCTTCGATTAGCAATACACTGTGCGGTGCAGAAATTACCGATTCCACAATAATTGGTAGCAACTGAGAAGTACCCGCTCCAACATCTACGATGTTGCTTGTGACACCTGTTTTTTTATTTTTTATTTTGAGTGCAAAGTTGTTACTCCCCAGCTCTTCAACTTCTACGGTCTGTGCTAATTGGAACTCGTTCATCCAACGATTAATATCATCTTGAAGTGAGTTATTCTCAAGGCTTCCTTCGACACGGGCATTCTTTAGCCCAATAAGACTGGTCAACATATTCTCACCTTTTGAGCCGACAGTATCAAATTGGAAATTAGTCACGATCTCAGACCGCTTTGGCTCATTCCGGAATGGTTCAATATGAATCATGTTTTCTACGAGGTTTTTCAATTCTTGTTCGATGAAGGAAACTGCGATGGCGAGTGGATTTATAATCTCCCAGTCCTCTTCATCACTCCCAATCAAATTTAGCTCTTGAAATTGGATCAAAAACTTGTATGGTTTTACGATTTGGTGATGTGTGACCGGTTTGCCATTAAGAAATATCTGATGCGGCTTTTCATAAGGTTTGACTTCGTACACATCACCATCTTTAAAGAACACCTTCAATACTTCTAACCTATTCGGGGTTTTCGGTGCCTCTTGAAACACAGAGAACTCGACTCGCTCTAATTCCTTCGCCACAAACTCCGCTTCCTTCTGCGTGATGAAGTCTGTCGCTCCTTTCTGGTCTTTCTTTGAGAATAATGTAAATAATATCAAAATGGTCAACAATGCCGCTGACCCGTATTTAAAGCCTTCACTACTCTGCTCTGGAGTGGATTTCGCTGGTTCGTGGTAATTTGTATCAAAACGGATCGTAATCGTGATCTTTTCATCCACTCGATTACCAAACACCAAGCTAGTAAAATCCCCAAGCCTTTCTGACAAATGGAGGGCTGGTTCGGAGTCTTGATTCGTCATTGTATTCTTTAGAGCGAGCAACCCTTTCAGATAACTCGATTTCCCAGAGCTGTTCGGACCAAGAAAGACATTAATTTTTTTGAAATCTAGATAAGCCAGGTTCTTGAACGCTTTGAAATTCTCAAGGCCAATCCCTTTGATCATGTCAGATCCTCCGCATCTTAACTTAATTTCTACTCTCATTCTGTCCGTTCAGATACACACTAGTCTATGTGAGATTATTTCTTCGCATTCGGCAGGAAAACCTGCTATCCTTGACAGTTCCAACCGATCACTCTATATTCTAATTTATATTCAACACACGGAGGTGATGGGTAAGATGGCAACGACAATTCGATCCATTTCTCATGTTGCCCTCTCGACGCCAGTATGCATGTTCTGTCGCGGGTGATGTCCTGCGGCTTTTATTTGTATCGAGGGGGTTTGTCAGCTTTTAAAACATCGATAAAGGGGTATGATGTATGACAAACTTTCGCTTGATCGCCAAAACAACTTTTTCCCACGAAGAAATCAAGGCCGTCGCGGCACTTGAACAACTGTGCAACGAACGTGAAGGGATCAGCCTTCGCGTCGGTACCGAATCACTTGCCAGTCGTTCGGGTGACAGCCCGCACGATTTTCTTTGCTACGCTGATGAGCAGTTGGTCGGCTACCTCCATTGGTTCACCTTTGACAACAAGGAGGCGGAGATCAACGGCATGGTGCATCCCGACTACCGCCGCCAAGGTGTGTTCGGACGTTTGCTGTCCGAAGCGGAAATGGTGATGCGTACGCGTGGAATCGTATCGCAAATCTTCCTGATCGACGCAAAATCTCGCTCCGGTCTCGATTTCGTCAACCACTGCGGCGCGAAGTACGACAAGACCGAGTATGCCATGACGCTCAACCGCTTCCAAGCGCCGACCACACGCCGCTCCGACCTGCTCTTGCGCGAGGCGACAGACGAAGACTTCGACTTTATGGTTGCCTGCTCTTCACAGGCGTTCGGTGAACCGGAGGCATGGTCGCGCGAGATGCTACTCAACACGTCCACTCCTGATCGCACCGCCTACATCGCCGAATATCAAGGCAACCAGATCTCGTTGATCCGCGTTCTCCGCTCCGAGGATCGGATCGCCGACATCCACGGCTTTGCAGTCCTCCCCGCCCACCAAGGGCATGGTTATGGACGGCAAATCCTCGCCGGCACGGTACAGTTGCTGCTCGAGGAACAACGCACCCACATCCACTTGGATGTCGTGACCGAAAACGAGCGAGCCTTGCTCCTCTACCAAAGCCTTGGCTTCGAGATCACTTCGGCGTGCCAGTTTTACGTCCGTTAATCCAAACCCCCGCTGCGCTGGCAGAGGGGGTTTTTTCATGACTCCCAAAAAGTGTATCGATTCTCCAACGATTTCTCAACAAGAAGTGACAAATAGATGGTATGATGTTGAACTAGATATGATTTATGAATGATACCGGAGGAGAAAATACGATGAGTATCCTAAACGTTGACAATATTGGTCACGGCTTTGGCGCACGCCACCTGTTTGCCGGCGTGACCTTCCGCCTGTTGAACGGCGAACATGTCGGCCTGGTCGGAGCGAACGGCACCGGCAAGACGACTTTGATGAGCATTTTGACGGGCAAGCTGCAAGCAGACCAAGGCAAGCTCGAGTGGTCGAACCGCGCCACGATCGGCTATCTCGACCAGCACGCCGCGCTCACCCCCGGCAAAACGATCCGCGAAATTTTGAGCGACGCGTTCAAACCGCTGTTCGACATGGAAGCTGAAATCGGCACGATCGCCGAACAGATGGCCGACCCGGATGCCGATTTGGAAAAACTGCTCGAAGACATGGGTGAGATCCAAGACCGTTTGGAAAACAGCGGATTTTATATGATCGATGCCAAAGTCGAAGAGATCGCCAAAGGTCTCGGTTTGACGGCGGTCGGCTTGGAGCGCGAAGTGCAAGACCTCTCTGGCGGACAGCGCACCAAAGTTCTGCTCGCCAAACTGTTGCTCGAAAAACCGAACGTACTGCTGCTCGACGAGCCGACCAACTACTTGGATGTCGAGCACATCGAATGGCTGACCCACTATTTGCAAGACTATCCGTATGCGTTCATGCTGATCTCCCATGACGTGGAGTTTATGAACAGCGTCGTCAACGTGATCTACCACCTCGAAGGCGGCAAGCTCAACCGTTATGCGGGCGACTATGAAAAGTTTGTCGAGGTCTACCTCGCCAAGCGCGCACAGCAAGAAGATGCATTCGAGCGCCAACAAGAAGAGATCAAGCGCATGGAGATGTTCATCGCGAAAAACAAAGCGCGCGCCTCGACCTCGACTCGCGCCAAATCGCGCCAAAAGATGCTCGACAAGATGGATCGCTTGGAAAAGCCGGTCACCTATCCGCGTCCGAGCTTCCGTTTCCAAGAGACGCGCCTGTCGTCCAAGCTGGTCTTTGAAGCCAAAGACTTGCAAATCGGCTACAACCACCCGTTGTTGCCGCCGCTCAATTTCAAACTGGAGCGCGGCGAGAAAGTGGCGATCACCGGCATGAACGGCATGGGCAAATCAACGCTGATGAAAACGATCCTCGGCCTGATCAAACCGCTGGACGGCCAAGTGGAGCGCGGCGAGTATTTAGAGCCGGTCTACTTCGAGCAGGAAGTGTCGGAGCGCGGGAATGTAACTGCGCTCGACGATGTGTGGAACTCCTTCCCGCACCTGCAAAACCAAGATGTCCGCGCCAATCTGGCCCGTTGCGGTCTGGGCAACGAGCACATCACGTCCAAGCTGTCGGCGCTCTCCGGCGGCGAGCATGCGAAAGTTCGCCTCTGCAAACTGATGCTCACCCCGTCGAACTGGATTCTGTTTGACGAGCCGACCAACCACTTGGATGTCGCCGCCAAAGAGGAGCTCGCTCTCACCTTGAAAAACTACAAGGGCACCGTCTTGTTGGTCTGCCACGAACCAGAATTTTACAAAGACTGGGTCACCTCGGTCTGGAACGTGGAAGACTGGGCGAGACAGCCGCAACGATAAACGAAGACAGAACAGGAACGATATAGCAAAAGGGAAGCCGCGCTGGCTTCCCTTTTCCTTATCCCAAAATCGTTTTCACGCGTCCGACCTGACCGTCTTGGAGCCGAACTTTGATCCCACGGGTGTGTGTCGGTGAACTGGTGAGGATATCTTTGACGATACCGCGCGTCGTTTTTCCGGTGCGCTGATCTTGTTTCAAGATGATATCCACCTCAAGACCTGGATGGATGTCTTTGCGATTCTGTCCACTCTTCATAAACTTGCTCCCATCTTTTCAAAATGCGGTGGGCAAGAGAGACGACTAGCGCCCGCCGCGACGACCGCCGCGGTCATTTTTTCCGAAGCCGCCCTTCGCTGGCCCTTTGCCGCCCGATCGCGAACCTGTGCGTTCGACGCCGCGAGAATCGGTCCGTCCGCCAGCGCGAGTGTCAGGTCTTGCTCCACCTCGGGTTTCATTTCTGTCACCCGACCAGTTACCAGACTTGCCACCTCCGCGCGTATCCGGTCTTCCTCCGCCTCGGGTTTCATTTCTGTCTCCTGACCAGTTGCCAGAACCTCCACCTCCGCGCGCATCTGGTCTTCCTCCGCCTCGGGTTTCATTTCTGTCACCCGACCAGTTGCCAGACTTGTTACCTCCGCGCGTATCCGGTCTTCCTCCACCTCGGGTTTCATTTCTGTCTCCTGACCAGTTGCCAGACTTGTTACCTCCGCGCGTATCCGGTCTGCTTCCGCCTCGGGTTTCATTTCTGTCACCCGACCAGTTGCCAGACTTGTTACCTCCGCGCGTATCCGGTCTGCTTCCGCCTCGGGTTTCATTTCTGTCACCCGACCAGTTGCCAGACTTGCCACCTCCGCGCGTATCCGGTCTTCCTCCACCTCGGGTTTCATTTCTGTCACCCGACCAGTTGCCAGACTTGCCACCTCCGCGCGTATCCGGTCTTCCTCCACCTCGGGTTTCATTTCTGTCACCCGATCGGTTGCTAGGCTTTCCACCGCCACGCGCATCCGATCTTCCTCCGCCTCGGGTGTCAGATCGACCGCCCGATCTGCCATCTGAACGGCCGCCACGGCGCTCTCCACTGTCACGGTCGTCTTTGGACGGCCACGGCTCACCGTGAGCGCGGCGAAGACCTTCGCCCATTTGCCGTTCCATCTTCATGCCGATGCCATTTTCGATCATCGCCAGCTCTTGGCGGTCGTTCGGAGCCACGATCGTATAGGCAACGCCCTTTTCCCCTGCGCGTCCCGTCCGACCGATGCGGTGAATATAGCTCTCCACATCCTGTGGGATGTCGTAGTTAAACACGTGCGTTACACCTTCTACATCCAAGCCGCGCGCCGCCACATCGGTCGCCACCAACAGTTGAATCTTCGCCTCGCGGAAACTTTTCATCACCCGTTCCCGCTTCGCCTGCGACAGGTCGCCATGCAGCTCGTCCGAATCGTAGCCGTTCGCTTGCAGTGCTTCATTTAGCGAACTCGCTCGGCGTTTGGTTCGGCAAAAGATGATCGCCAAATAAGGCTGGTGTTGCTGAATCAGCTTCATCACCGTATCCTTTTTCCCGCGGTCGGTCGTTTCGATCACGATCTGGCGAATCTCATCGAGCGTCACGCGCGTCCCTTCCACCTGAATGTCTTCCGGCACACGCAGATAGCGATTGGCCAACTTCCGTACCTGCTCCGGCATCGTCGCCGAAAACAGCAGAGTCTGGCGTTCGTCCGGCAGTTCATTCATGATCATTTCCACTTCTGGCAAAAAGCCCATGTGCAACATCTGATCGGCTTCATCGAGCACGAATGTCCGCACACCACGCAGATCGATCGTTCCGCGCGACAGGTGATCCAGCAAGCGCCCAGGTGTTGCGACCACCACATGCATCGCGCGCTTCAATCGCTTGAGCTGCGCTTCCACATCCTGCCCGCCATAGACGGCCAGCACGTTGACGCCTTCTAGGAACAAGATCATCTTTTTCACTTCTGCCGTGATCTGAAGCGCCAATTCCCGCGTCGGCGTCACGATCAGCGCTTGTACCTCCGCGACCGTCGGATCGATCCGCTCCAAGATCGGCAGCACAAAAGACAGCGTCTTCCCCGTTCCTGTCTGCGCCTGCGCGACCACGTCATTACCTTGCATGACGACAGGAATCGCCCGCTCCTGAATCGGCGTCGGCTCAAAAATCGCATGCGCGGTCAAAGAGCGCACCAATTCGGGCCTGATTCCTAGCGTTGAAAAATCTCCCACAACAACACCCCAGTTTCTAAAAGTATGATCGAACTTGCTACTCCTGATAGCGCTTTTTCAACTTCGCATCCAACACGAACGTCCCGATCGGCACCGAAGAGGCGATCAGCGCCCCGATGATCCATTTCGGCGACCATTTATGCACGATCGCCGCGTTGATCACCGCCAAAATAAACAGCATGAACAGCACCCCGTGGATCATTCCCACCACCTGCACCGGCCCTGGAATGTCCATCAGATATTTCATCGGCATCGCGATCAGCAACAACAGCAAAAACGAAATCCCCTCAATCAGACCGATCGCCCGCAACCGCCCAACCGCAGTTTTCATATTCATCGCTTCTCCACTCCCAGCCCTTAATGAACGTGTGTTAACAAAGCACAGCAAAACAAGGGAAGCCGCACGACTTCCCTCTTACTCCTCGTCTAGCATCTCCAGCAACTGACTCAGTTCCTTATGCGTCAGATTGCGCCAATGGCCCAGTTTCAGCCCTTCCAAGCGGATGTTCATCACCCGAATCCGCTTCAGCGTGCGTACCCGATAGCCAAGCGCCTCACACATCCGGCGAATCTGTCGGTTCAGCCCCTGCGTCAAAATGATGCGAAACGTATTCTCACTCACCGGGAACAGTTTTGCAGGCTTGGTCGTCGTGTCCAAAATGTCCACGCCAGAAGCCATCGACTTCATGAAGTCTTTCGTGTACGGCTTGTTCAAGGTCACGACATACTCTTTCTCGTGGTTGTTCTCAGCCCGCAGGATGCGGTTGACGATGTCCCCGTCATTGGTGAGCAAAATCAACCCTTCCGAGTCCTTATCCAACCGCCCGATCGGAAACACGCGATCCTGATGGTTCACAAAATCGACGATGTTCCCTTGCACTTTCATCTCGGTCGTCGAGATGATGCCGACCGGCTTGTTCAGCATGATGTAGACTGTCTTCCGTCTCTTCCGCCGCTCACCGCCGCCGCTGCCGATCTGTTCGCCATCGACGCGCACCACATCTTCATACTCGACCGTACTGCCCATCACCGCCACATCACCGTTAATCGTGACGCGACGCTCTTCAATCAGCTTGTCTGCTTCCCGACGGGAACACAAACCTGTGCTGCTTATGTATTTGTTAATCCTCATCCAGATCCCTCTCTACGCCATTTTCAAGTAGTGTTTTCAAAAGCGCCAACTTATTATACCATTTCATCAAGTAGCGCAGTCACTTCCGCTCGGCAACGTTCAAAATCAGCGTCTGAGTTCTCCACCACCAACTGTGATATCATCCCTTTCCATTTCCTTTTATTTTACAATTCTCGCTCATCTTTGCACAACGAAAAAGCAGGAAATGCTATAGCCCAACCCGAAACAGGAAAGACAGAAATGGAGGTTCGGAAGAACATGACCGATCAACTTGAAAAGATGCGCGAACTTGTCAACGCCAAAAAACTTGCCAACACAGGACAAAACGCCAAGCATCGCCCGCAGAAAAACATCTCAGATTCCAACCGCAAAGTGACCAAACAGCACAAAAAAGGCGGCCTTTTCGACGGCAAATAGTGGAGAGCTACAATTGCCCGCTCTTCGTCTACTCCGCCCGTCATGTGCAGACCATGAAGCGGCGCTGTCCTGTTCGTACAGGGCGTGCAAGATTTCTTTTGATGGAACCGACAAGTCCTTGGGAGTGCCAGCAGGCACGCCCAAGGACTTTTGTCTTTTGCACCAGTCCTCGGTTACTCGATCGCGGGGTACCCAGTTCCCCCTATATGATACCTAACTTTCTACTAAATGGGAATTTATCGTTTACTTTACATACAAAAGAGAATAAAATGTATATATACAAAAATTGGAGGAGGTTGGTCTTCATGATGAACGAACATGCTCTTGAACTCGGCTTGACTGCGCTCGGGCGCACCGGAGAAGAACCTGGTTGGTTTGGCGGACACTATGGGGCCGCTGTGCTGGCCGCTCACTTTATGACGCGCGAATTTGATCTGCCCAAACATGTGCGCATCGGTATTGAAAAGATGGTCGATCATTTTATCGCTACCTATCCTGACCTGTTTGTCCCCTATGAAAACGAACAGGCCGACCCAGCACTACTTGCTCGGTTGATCGACGGTCTTCGAGCCAACACCGCCCGTCTCAGCCACTCCGGTCACGGGAACGCGTACGGTTTCCTCGCCCTGAAAGCGCTGTTGGAACGCCAAGACCTGCTCCTGCCAAGCATCGTGAACGGTTTTTATAACTGCTTGATCGCATCTTCGGAAGGAAAAGGGGCTCGCTATTGGGGGTTGGACGATTACAGCACCTTTACCCTCGATCAAGTCACCGACATCCCGCCCTACCAGAGCTTCGCCGACCTCGTGGAACGCTCGCTCGACGAGTGCAGCAAGATCTATCCAGGACGGACGATCGACGGCAAACGCTATCATTTTACAGGTGAAGTCGAACACGGCCTGACACACGCCCAAGCTTTGATCGAGTACGCTCGCCTCGGATACTCGGAGTTGACACAAGCAGGCCTTGGCAACCACCGCATCCAAATGCAACTTAACCGCCGCATTCCAATCGAGCTGATCGGGGACAGCGAAATTGTCGATCCGCCCTTCACCTCGATCTTCGCTCCCGAATACTGGAGCCAAACGTATGACGACCCGCACTGCCTGAAAGTGCCTTACGCCGCCTTGTTCCTGTTGCATCGCCTGCCGGAAGCCAAGCGCGCCGAGGCGGAGCGAAACGTCTGCAAGATCCTATGTCAGATGAAATAAGCATAGAGCCTGCCCCGTCTTGCATGAGATCGTCTGGGCTCGGCACCCTGTTGCTAAGTGGCTTCATCCAAACCGTGCAGCATACCGAAAGCCGCGAATACCTGCTTTAAGACAGACAGTTGTCACGCATGATCGCCACGGCGCAGAGCGGCAATGTATTCTCCTGTGAACTCGACCTTGGACTCCGGTCCGCCAAAAAGTGTTACACTGAAAGGTGAAAAGAAGCCCAAAGGAGAAACACCCATGCAGCGCTTATCCACCGATGGCACGATCGTTTCAACACAGCCTGTCCATATCAGTCTCCATCCCGAAGTTCACGACCGGGTGGAGATCACCAAGATCACCTATCTCGTTGACCACTTACAGGTGATCGGATACATCGCCAAACCGAGCGTTTCGACTGCTCGCAGCTTTCCCGTGCTGATCTACAACCGGGGCGGTTTTCGTTCGTTCAGCAAAATCAACGACGCCACGCTCGTGCGGATCGCCGACTATGCGGCTCGTGGCTATGTGGTGCTCGCTTCCCAATATCGCGGGAACGCCGGCGGAGCAGGTCGCGATGAATATGGTGGCAGTGATGTCAAAGACCTCTTTGCCCTCGCCTGGCTGGCCGAATCGCTGCCCGAAGCGGACGCAACCCGCCTGTTGATGTTTGGACATTCCCGCGGCGGCATGATGACCTACCTCAGTATCGGCCACGGGCTCAACCTCACTGCCGCAGCAGTCGTCGCAGCGCCGACCGACCTCGCCCGCCGACCTTTGCCGCACGCGCTTGAGCAGTTGTACGGCGGCCTGTTTGGCGAACCTGCCGACAATCCTGACGCCTACCGTGCACGATCCGCGCTCCATTGGCCAGAGCGGCTGACGGTCCCGCTCCTGATCCAACATGGCGGACAGGACCGGCGCGTCTACCCGATCGAGTCGGAACAGCTCGTCGAACGCCTGCAAACGCTCGGCCTCCCGCACCAGTACATCTACTACCCAGATGGAGATCATTTTCTGCAAAATGTGCAACAGGAGCGTGACGAGGCGATTTTCCAGTGGTTTGAAAAGTTCCTCACCTAAGCAAAAAGCCTTCCCCTACAGCTCATCTAGGGAAAGGCTTTTTTTGTGAACCACGTCCAGCTTCGTCGCCAGAGATTACTGTCGTCGCTTTGCGCTTCGCCGCTGGTAGATCGTTTTGGCGAGCGCTGCCTTATGCGTTTGCCTCTGCATCCAGTCGGTCACAGTACACATGGATCGCCTCACGCATGAATGCGGCAAGCCCCGTTCCATATGCTTCATAATAGGCGGTAAAGCGTTCGTCCATCACATACAGATCGCCTAGCCCGCGGAAGATTTCTGGCGTGCAGTCATAGTAATAGTCGCAGATCGCTTGGCGCGTGTCGGCGATCGCTTCCTGCACCAGAGGGTCGGCCGGGCCGTTGCCCATGTTGGCGACGATCTGCTCAATGTTCGCCGTTTGGCGGGCATTGATCTTCTCCCAATCCGCTTGGCTGTACGTCTCGACGCGCTTTTCGGAGGCGTCCACCATTTCATCTCCGTACTTCTCCCGCGCTTCTTGGGAGTATTTTTTCTTATGCTCCTCAAGCGGGGTCGTATCAAATCCTTCAAACATTTCCTTGTCGCTCATTTTGCATCCCCCTTCGATCGATTCTAACGTTTTCTCGACGGTGTCGATGATGTCTTCCAGCCGCTTCTTCTTTTGCAGCAGGATCTCTTTGTGGGCGGCCAAGGCGCTTTTGCGGTCAAAATCTGGGCTGTCCAGAACCTCCTTGATCTCCTGCAACGAAAAGCCGATCTCGCGGAAAAACAAGATCTGTTGCAATCGTTCCAACTCCCGATCGCTGTACAACCGATACCCAGCCGCACTGACCGAACTGGGTGTCAGCAGCCCGATTTCATCATAATGATGCAGCGTCCGCACACTCACACCCACCAGATCTGCGACTTCCTTTACCTTGTACGCCACACCTCATCACCTCCGTTGATCTGATCTTACTCCCTCACGTTGCGTGAGGGTCAAGTACAAGAATGAGAAACGCGCGGTTCTGCACGCAGAAATAAAACGAGTCGGCATCTGCATGAGCAGACGCCGACTCCGTGTGTTATTTCCAGATCACCATACCGTTGCCCAACTTTTGATACGTGTGGCTGACGGAGGCGCGCATGATATCCTTGTACGCCCAATGAGTCGGCGCCACATCGGCCCAACGTTGCGGCTTCTCGACAGGAAGTTCGTTCCAGCCGAGCACCTTGTTAAAGATCACAACCGCTTCCGCACGAGTCAGCGCTTGCGCCGGACGATAAGAACCGTCCGCATAGCCGCTGATCAGTCCAGCATTTGCAGCGAGGAGGATCGCGTCTTTCGCCCAATGACCATTGATGTCATGGAAGGAAGCACTGCCTTTCTCGGCGGTGAGTTGTTTGACTTTGCCAAGCACGATGGCAATTTCAGCACGGGAGACTTCTTGGTTCGGACGGAACGTGCCATCCGGATACCCGACCATCAGCCCGCGCTTGGTGATTTCAGCGATCGCTTGTGCCGACCAGCTGTTGTTGTCAACATCGCTGTAAGCAACTGTCGCCGTCACCGCTTTGATCTTCAAAACTTTCAGCAACACCACTGCCAATTCACCGCGGGTGATGCCCTTGTTCGGCTTGAACGTTCCATCCGGGTATCCGTTGATGTACGGCTCGATCGTGCCTTCTTCCAGCACTTTCGCCTCGAGGGTGAGGTTCGTCTTCACAGCGTTCTGCCCGACGTGGAACACGGCACTTTGGCCGTTGTACGTTTCATAGCCGTCTTTTTCGGCGACGATGTAATAGTCGCCTTCAGGGAACAGCATCCAGCCGAATTGACCGACTATGGACGTCAACTGACCATTTTGGTTCTGGTTGGCCATCGCTGGCAGTTTCGGCAGGGTCACTTGCGTGCCCGGCGTTCTGCCCAAGCTCTTGTTGAGTGCGGTGTCCGCCCAGTAGACGGTCACTTTCACGCCCTCAATCGCCTGCTCGGTGCGCGAATCGGTTACCACACCAAATGGATCGATCACTTGCGCGCTGGCGGTCGCTTCTTTTGAACTGTTCACCGTAAGCGTTGTCGTCTGTCCGGCCAGCTTCGTGCCGTCCGGAGCGATGACATACAGCACCATGCGGTAGCTGCCCGGATCGATCTTGGTCAGCGTAAATTTCCCGCTGGCATCGATCTCAACGCCTGCATGAAGTGTCTTACCGTCCGCGCCGATGATGTCTGCACGAAGGGTCAAGTCAGTGCCGATCAGTTTGGTGATGTTGCCTTGCAGCGTGCCTTTGACCGTTTCATCCACCGGAGATACAGGCGCAGTCGCACGCGTCACGATGATCGTGTAGGTTAGGGTTGTGTGGCTGTCTTGCGCAGTCACTAACACAGTAATCGTGTTAGTTCCAACATTGAGAGCGATCAGCTCAGCATTTCCACTGATCACCGTCTTACTGCCAACCTTTACGTTCGCCGTATGATCGTTGACAGTCGGTGTAACGTCAATGCTGTTGATCGTATAAGGTACGCTCAACGTGTATTTGTACTCGCCTGAAGAAAATCCAGGGGTAAGCGTTCCTGTGCTGATTCCAAGGTTGCTGAGACTTGCATCGGTTGACGGCGCTGCACGGGTGATATTGACGGTGTACGTTTTGTCTGTCGATCCGTCTTGAGCGAGAACGACGATCCTGACCTCATTCACAACTCCTGCAGTTAACGGTACGTTCGTGACCGCTCCGTTCCAATCGTTACCGTCCAACTTCAGCGTCGCGGTAAGGTCTTCTAATGCCGCCTCCACCGTCACGCTTTCTGTCGTATACGGCACGTTCTTCGTGTAGGTGAACTGCTCTTTGTCAAAACCGCTCAACGCAGCTCCATCCACTTTGATGCTGGTCAGATACGCATTGGTTGACGGTGCTGCACGGGTGATTTTGACGGTGTACGTTTTGTCTGTCGATCCGTCTTGAGCGAGAACGTCGATCCTGACCTCATTCACAACTCCTGCAGTTAACGGTACGTTCGTGACCGCTCCGTTCCAATCGTTACCGTCCAACTTCAGCGTCGCGGTAAGGTCTTCTAATGCCGCCTCCACCGTCACGCTTTCTGTCGTATACGGCACGTTCTTCGTGTAGGTGAACTGCTCTTTGTCAAAACCGCTCAACGCAGTTCCATCCACTTTAATGCCGGTCAGATACGCATTGGTTGACGGTGCTGCACGGGTGATTTTGACGGTGTACGTTTTGTCTGTCGATCCGTCTTGAGCGAGAACGACGATCCTGACCTCATTCACAACTCCTGCAGTTAACGGTACGTTCGTGACCGCTCCGTTCCAATCGTTACCGTCCAACTTCAGCGTCGCGGTAAGGTCTTCTAATGCCGCCTCCACCGTCACGCTTTCTGTCGTATACGGCACGTTCTTCGTGTAGGTGAACTGCTCTTTGTCAAAACCGCTCAACGCAGTTCCATCCACTTTAATGCCGGTCAGATACGCATTGGTTGACGGTGCTGCACGGGTGATTTTGACGGTGTACGTTTTGTCTGTCGATCCGTCTTGAGCGAGAACGACGATCCTGACCTCATTTACAACTCCTGCAGTTAACGGTACGTTCGTGACCGCTCCGTTCCAATCGTTACCGTCCAACTTCAGCGTCGCGGTAAGGTCTTCTAATGCCGCCTCTACCGTCACGCTTTCTGTCGTATACGGCACGTTCTTCGTGTAGGTGAACTGCTCTTTGTCAAAACCACTCAACGCAGTTCCATCCACTTTAATGCCGGTCAGATACGCATTGGTTGACGGTGCTGCACGGGTGATTTTGACGGTGTACGTTTTGTCTGTCGATCCGTCTTGAGCGAGAACGACGATCCTGACCTCATTTACAACTCCTGCAGTTAACGGTACGTTCGTGACCGCTCCGTTCCAATCGTTACCGTCCAACTTCAGCGTCGCGGTAAGGTCTTCTAATGCCGCCTCCACCGTCACGCTTTCTGTCGTATACGGCACGTTCTTCGTGTAGGTGAACTGCTCTTTGTCAAAACCGCTCAACGCAGCTCCATCCACTTTGATGCTGGTCAGATACGCATTGGTTGACGGTGCTGCACGGGTGATTTTGACGGTGTACGTTTTGTCTGTCGATCCGTCTTGAGCGAGAACGACGATCCTGACCTCATTCACAACTCCTGCAGTTAACGGTACGTTCGTGACCGCTCCGTTCCAATCGTTACCGTCCAACTTCAGCGTCGCGGTAAGGTCTTCTAATGCCGCCTCCACCGTCACGCTTTCTGTCGTATACGGCACGTTCTTCGTGTAGGTGAACTGCTCTTTGTCAAAACCGCTCAACGCAGCTCCATCCACTTTGATGCTGGTCAGATACGCATTGGTTGACGGTGCTGCACGGGTGATTTTGACGGTGTACGTTTTGTCTGTCGATCCGTCTTGAGCGAGAACGACGATCCTGACCTCATTTACAACTCCTGCAGTTAACGGTACGTTCGTGACCGCTCCGTTCCAATCGTTACCATCCAACTTCAGCGTCGCGGTAAGGTCTTCTAATGCCGCCTCCACCGTCACGCTTTCTGTCGTATACGGCACGTTCTTCGTGTAGGTGAACTGCTCTTTGTCAAAACCACTCAACGCAGTTCCATCCACTTTGATGCCGGTCAGATACGCATTAGTTGACGGAGCAGCCTCATTCACCGTGATCGTGTACGTTTTCACATTGCCGTTTGCCGCCTTCACTTCCACCTGAATTGGGGTCGATCCGTCAGCATCCAACGTGACGGGGAAAGCGACTTCGCTGGTGGCCGTCTGGTTCTTAATCTTCAGAGACGCCCCCGAGTCGGCCACTTTCGCCGTAACTGAAACGCTCGTTGTCCCATACGGAACGCTCACCGTATACGAAGTAGTCGCCGGATTAAAGACTAAACTGCCCAGTGGCGTCACCTGCAAACTGTCCAAGTCGGCGTTGCTCGAAGCGGCACGCTTCACTGTGAGCGTGTAGGTGATCGGGGCAACTACCGGGTCTTCCGCCTGCACTTTAATCTCCACCGTCTTCGTCTCACCCTTGTTCAGCGATACCGGGTACTCGACCCCACTGGTCCACGCAGCCGTGTTGATCTTCATCGTCGCTTTCAGATCATCCAGGGTCGGCTTGATCGAAATGCTGCCCGTCGCTTCCGGCACCGACACCTCATAATCAGGATCATCTGAGTCGAACGGCTTGTTCAGTGTGCCATTCGTCACGGTGAGTTGGCTAAGCTTCGCGTTAGTGGATAAATCCTCCTCTGGTGCGATCAATGTCTTCATTATTGAACGATCACCGCTCGCGATGAACCGACCGCCACCGTATGCGACAGAATTGAAATTCGTGACGGCACCCTGAGTTGTGTCCCGTGTCCATGTAATCGCGTCATTCGAGGAAAGGATCAACGATCCTTCACCAACCGCGACAAACATCCCTCCACCATACGCGATCTTACTCAAGTTATGCGTAGGCGTACCACCCGGCAAACTTCTAGGTGCCCAGGTGACCCCATCTGTGGAAGTCAGAATCGTCCCACCAAGACCAACCGCAACAAACTTGCCCTTCGCGAAAGCAACACTTAACAATCCTAAGGTGCCAGCAGGTAGTCCAGCAGCCGGAATCCAATCTGTTCCGTTCGATGATGTGTAGACCCGCGCATTGAATGCGGTAAGATCCGCTCCTACGGCGACATACTTAGTCCCATCCGTTGCAATGTCGAGGAGAACCACATTAGAGTCTGCCAAACTATGGTTATCCCATGATGCCCCACCTATGGAAGTATAGATCGCACCACCATAACCAGCTACAACAATTTGGGTCCCTTTGCTTGCAATCGCCACCAAATTTTGTGTTCCAGCTTTAACAGCAGTAGTCCAACTGCTTCCATCTACCGAAGTGGAGACATCACCACCGTCACAAACCGCAACCCACTTCGTTCCGACATACTTTAACTCGCGGGCTTCGCATGATAGGCCAGTGATTTTTTGCCAGTTTATTGCATCCGTTGATCTTCCTAATAAATTGCTCCCTTGAGTTAACCACGTGCCATTCCCAAATGCTACCTCTGGAAGTGTCCCTCCATAGCTTATACCAGCCAACGTATGGTCACTCCACGGCCCAGCAGCATGGGCCATGTCACCGATCTTGGTGATTCCACTTGAGGTAAACAGAAGTAACCCAATCAGAAAAATGCTAACTAACTTTTTGACTTGTTTGAACAAAGAAACAAGTTGCATGAAAAATCCTCCCTACGAGAAGAGCGAATCTCGATTCGCCTCCTGTAGATTAATTTGCTTGGCTCGGTTCTTGACCACCCCCTACTACTCTCTTAAACTTACAAACAACTGTCACTCTCCATGATAATCGATTTTGTTACTCCCAGTAAATGCATTTAGATCAATAACCAAAATATAAAAATAGTTCAAACTTATCGCATCTCTAATCAAAACGCATGTGATATAATAAAGATCTGCATTACCAAAGGTATTACATTCGATTTCAAACTTTTTGATAGTGTAAGAGGTATTATGATAAAAAAACGACAAGTTTGTGCCGAGGATGACCCCTTTTTGTTTCAATTGTACGCCAGCACTCGCAGGTTGGAACTCCATGCCTGGGGATGGGATGCTGAAACTGCGCAACAATTTCTACAGATGCAATGGAAGGCACAAAAGCAATCCTATGCAGCTCAACACCCGCACGCCACACACTTGCTGATCCAAACGCAGCACGAACTTGTTGGGCGATTGTTGTTTTCGCAAAATGAACAAGAGCTTTTGCTCATCGACCTCTCATTACTTCCTGAGTACCACAATCAAGGGATCGGCACATTACTCCTTCAAGAGTTACAAGACCGCGCCATACTTGCCAACCTTCCACTTCGACTTAGCGTACTCCTGACCAATCCAGCCAATCGGCTCTATACACGACTTGGATTTACGAGTCTTGGCAACAATGGTGTGCACAACTTCATGGAATGGCGCCCCGAATCGAAATGAGGACGGGCATTTCCGATACTTTACACAAGAGGTGACAACAAATGAGTGAATCGTATTTGGGCGAAATCCGCATGTTCGCAGGGAACTTCGCACCACAAGGATGGGCACTTTGTAATGGTCAACTGCTTAGCATTGCAGAAAATGAGGCGCTTTTTGCACTGCTGGGAACGACCTATGGTGGAGATGGCCGGACCACTTTCGGCTTACCAAACCTGCAAGGCAGAATCCCGATTCATCGAAGTGCAACACACCCCTTAGGGGAAGCTGCAGGATCTGAAAAGGTGACACTGCTTGCAAGCAACCTCCCACAACATACGCACATTCCGATGGGATCGACCACAGTAGGAACGGATGCCTCTCCTATCAATGCAGTTTGGGGTACGACTGCAACCACAAAATTGTATTCGGATGCCACTACTACGGTCAGTATGAGCAATCAAGTTCTTTCCGCTGAAGGTGGCAATCAACCGCACGACAACATGATGCCATCCACGGCAATCTCGTTTATCATCTCGCTGTACGGGATCTTCCCGCCACAACCGTAACCGGCAACTCCAACCATCATATGAGGAGGAATCAAAATGTCAGAACCATTCTTGGGAGAAATTCGTATGTTCGCAAATGGATACGCACCCCGTAATTGGATGTTTTGTGAGGGCCAGATTCTACAGATCAAAAGCTACCAAGCCCTTTACACACTGCTTGGGGCTGTATACGGCGGCGACGGAGTCACAACGTTTGCACTCCCCGACTATCGCGGTCGCGTACCGGTGCATGTCAGCGCATCGCTACCACTTGGCACTGCGCAGGGTGAGGAAACTCACACGCTGGTCAGCAACGAAATGCCGGAGCACACGCATACCGTACAAGCATACTCCCAGCAGCCAGGTGACTCACCTTCCCCATTAAATAACGTCTGGGCTGGTTTTAACGGCTTGTACGGTCCAGCCGCAACGCTTACTCCAATGAATGCACAGGCCATTTCGACTGCGGGCCTGAGTCAGGCACATTCGAACATGCAACCGTATCTGACCGTAAATTTCGCGATCGCGATCGCCGGAATTTATCCGAGTCAAAACTAAAGGAGGCTGCACATCACATGGCTGACGCTTATATTGGAGAAATCCGAATTTTTCCAGGAAAATTTGCACCGAGCGGCTGGGCATTCTGCAACGGCCAACTGATGCAGATCTCGCAAAATTCCGCGCTCTTTGCGATTCTTGGCACGCAGTATGGAGGAGATGGAAAAACAACCTTTGCACTGCCTAATCTGATGGGCAACGCTCCGATGCATCAAGGCGCTGGTGCCGGGCTTACCCCTCGTAAAGTGGGCGAGACGGTTGGAGATTCAACGGCGAAGCTCGACCTCACACAGATCCCTGCACATACTCATATTCCGCAAGCGATCAATGCGACTGGTAATGACCAAAGTCCAACTGGACACATTTGGTCACAAGCTCCAGGGAGTAGCTTCCCCCCCACGCCACCCAAATTGTACAACTCGACCCCCGATGTCCAAATGTCTCCCCTCGCCCTTGCTCCCACAGGCGGGTCGCAAAAGCACAACAACATGCAGCCGTTTATCGCTCAAAACTTCATCATCTGCTTGAAAGGTGAATTTCCGTCTCACGGATAGCGTAAAAAAACTCCGGTTCCTTGGCGAACCGGAGTTTTGCTTACGGCTTATAATCTTTATCTTCCCACTTCGTACTTTTCTCCGACCACGGCGCGGCCACATGCTTCAAAAGTTCAAACACTTTAACAAATTCGGCAGTGTTCATGTCCAGACGAATGTACGCACTCATCTCGCTCGCCGACACACGACCAAGTGTGTACTGTTCGTAGATCGCTTCCCAAATGTCAGAGGGGACGGTAAAGGCGATATTGTTCGCGACCAGTTCGATCAATTCATCATCGTACTTGACCTCTGAGATCTCGTCATCATCGCGGTACCCGTTGATCACCCCAAGAATCTTTTCCAGCGCCGCTTTGTGCACCCACGATTCGTTGTCGATCGCATCTTGGAACAACTGGCGGATGTTCGTACCCCGCTTGCCGTTTTTCGCCATGGCGATGACCAGCTTTTCTGCCATCTGGCCGCGGTTTTTGTAGTGGGCGCGGTACGTTTCGATTTTCGCTGTGTGCTGGGACAAATGCATTTTGTCCTGCACAAACAGGTGGGATGACTTGTCTTGCAAGTGATCGATCCCAGGGATGTTCATCGCGTAGGAATTGGCATTCATCTCCTGAACATCCAGATCATTCGAAAAGACGGACGTATGGTGCTCCAGCAAATCGCCCTGCACCTTTTTCCCGGGCAGTTTCTTTCCCTGGCGCTTTCTCACCTGCGACTCAAAAACGGGTCGCATCTGATCGAGCAGTTCCCGCTGGTCAGGATTCAGTTCCTCCTCCATGTCGGAATCGCTGTCCGTATCGAGTTGGGACGCTTCATGTAACTGACGCAACACGTTGATCTCATACTCGGACGCGCGCACTTGCCCGGTATTGATCGCCTGAAGCCACGCTGCGGCCGTCAACTCATAGACGCGCGAATCGTCCAACCCAACCTCTTCCCCGCTCTCGACGATCTTCATCCGCTGTGCAACAGGCTGAGACGTCCTCGATTGCTTGGCCTGTACCAGACTGTAGAGCATCTGTGACGTGCGTTTATTGCCCACGAGCTGTTGCATTTGCACAATCGGATGTGACGTGCTTCTGGCAGACGGAGCGGGAGTCGTCCTGCTGGCCGCCCGCCCCGTCCCATTTGTTCGTTGTGAAGTGGCCCTGGTTTTCATAGCGCAACTCCCATCTTCATCATCGACTTATCTCCATTTTAACAGATAGTAATATTTAAATATATGCAAGCAGGAATCATATTTTTCCACATCGAACTACAAGAGAACCAAAAAATGGAGGGATTCAGATGCAGCCAACCAGCGGTTTGAAAATGCTCGAAATATCAGCACCGATGATGGGAAGAGTGGAAACCATCTTTCCGACTTTGCTCTGGGATCAACACACAGCGGTGCTCATCGATGCTGGATACCCCGGCCAACTGCCGCTCTTGCGCGCCGCGGTCGAACAGGCTGGCCTGCCGTTTGAGAAGCTCAGCCATCTCATTTTGACCCACCAAGACCTCGATCACATCGGCAGTTTGCCGACCATTCTCGAAGCGGCGCCGCAGAAGATCGAAGTCCTCGCCAACGCCGTGGAAAAACCGTACATCGAAGGCGAACAACAACTCTTGAAACTTACGCCCGCGGCGATCGCTCAGGCGGAAGCGTCGCTCCCACCCGATGTGCCTGTCGAGTGGCGCAACGCGTTCCTCTCCATGTTGCAGCATCCTCCCAAAGCACCCGTTGACAAAACGGTGACAGACGGCGAACAACTGCCCATCGGCGGCGGCCTCACCATCCTCGACACGCCAGGTCACACGCCCGGACATATCAGCCTGTACCACGCGGCGAGCAAAACGTTGATCGCAGGCGACGCGCTGATGGTGGTGGACGGTCAACTGCAAGGCCCGCATCCTGATTACACGCTCGACATGGACACCGCCATCCACTCCCTGCAGACGCTGACCCGCTACGACATCGAAACGGTCATCTGCTACCACGGCGGCCTGTTCAACGATCAGGCCAACCGTCGCCTTGCACAATTGGCAAGCGAACTCCCGCATCTTTAATTGCCCAGACAGCGAGCCGAACGTCCCGTTCCACCTGCTCGGCTAGGAGCCAGCCAACACCAGCTAGGAAGCGAACTCGCTCCATGATCCCAACCTCCCGCGCAACAGTCTTGGCGATCGCTCCCTCGACACCTAGCAAGATCTGCTGCGCCCAGAAATTCAGAATCAATGGGAAGCAGGCAGGATTTCTCCTCTGCATTCCGAATAGTAGACTGGAAAGTAAATATCGTGAGCAAACAGGTGCCCTTGCCAACGCAAGGGGTAACAGGGAATCGGGTGCAAATCCCGAGCGGTCCCGCCACTGTATAGGGGGAGTTCTCTTTCCACAGGCCACTCGATCCTCGATCGGGGAAGGCGAAAGAGAATGACGATCCCAAGCCAGGAGACCTACCTCGTTTGTTACACCTATCATCCTTCGCGGAAAGGAGTGGTGTACGAGAAGTTCAAACAACAACACGCTGTGTTGTCGTTTGCTTGTGCGTACATTAGACCAATCCATCGCTTATGGATTGGTTTTTTTATGTCTAAACATGAACAGGAGGTACACACGATGAAGAAAGTTCGCAAGATCGCACCATTGCTACTCACCTTCGCCCTGACGATTTATCTGTATCTGAACGCATCTGAATCTGCCTATGCGATGCATATCATGGAAGGGTTTCTCTCCCCAGGCTGGTCCCTCTTCTGGTGGGCTGTGTTCCTGCCCTTCTTTGTGCTCGGTCTGCGCGCCCTCGTAAAGATCACCAAAGAAAACCCCGAATTGAAGCTGATGATCGGCATGGCCGGCGCCTTCACCTTCGTCCTCTCCGCGCTGAAACTCCCCTCAGTTACAGGCAGCAGCTCGCATCCGACCGGAGTTGGCCTCGGCACCGTCATGTTCGGCCCACTGCCGATGAGCGTGCTCGGTTCGATCGTCCTGCTCTTCCAAGCTCTGCTTCTGGCGCACGGAGGTCTGACCACGCTTGGCGCCAACGCCTTCTCGATGGCGGTGGCTGGCCCGTTTGTCGGTTACTTCATGTACAAGCTGCTGATGAACACCACCGGTCAGCAAAAAATCGCCATCTTCGCAGCTGCGATGTTTGCCGACCTCTCCACCTATGTTGTCACGTCGCTGCAATTGTCGCTCGCTTTTCCTTCCGAAACGGGTGGGATCTTGGCTTCCTTTGCAAAGTTCGGTAGCATCTTTGCACTCACTCAAATTCCTCTGGCGATCAGTGAAGGCTTGCTGACCGTACTGGTCTGGAACTGGCTGCAAAAATACAACACAGAAGAGCTGTCCCTGCTCAATCGCAAAATGAAAGGAGCTATCCGTTCATGAAAATCGGTATGAAAAATGCCCTCCTCTTGCTCGCCGTCATCCTCCTTGCCTTGCTTCCGCTGTTGTTGATCAACGCCGAATTTGGCGGAGCGGACGGAGCTGCCGAAGAAGCGATTCTCGAGATCGATCCAACCTATGAGCCGTGGTTCAACGCGCTGACCGAACTGCCTTCGGAGACGGAAAGCATGTTGTTCGCCTTGCAAGCAGCTCTTGGCGCTGGAGTGGTCGGATACACATTTGGACGGTTAAAAGGGAAGTCCACCCAAGCAAAAACACAATGATCCGGCTGATCGACACCCTTTCCTACAGCAATGCATTTCGCTCCGTTTCACCGCTGTGGAAATGTGGTTTTGCGGCCGCCCTGTTTGTGCTGGCCATCTCCAGTCACCCGCTCGTCCAACTGCTCATCGCCGTCTGGATCATCGTGTGGACCGTGCGCTATGCCCGTATCCCTTTCCGATCTTTTCTGCTCTTATTCGCTGTCTCTTGTCTGTTCTTCGTCGCAGGAAGCCCGGCCCTCCTGTTGGAAATCGGGTCGGAGTCAGACTTTCTCAAGCACAACGGGATGATGTTCATCCCGTTGTTTGCTGATACTGGACTCTATATCACAGACAGCGGACTCCTTCGCGCGGGAGAACTGTTTATGCGGATCGCAGCCTGCTTGTCCTGCATGTTTTTTCTGATCCTGACCACGCCGTTCACCGAACTGCTACAGGTGTTAAAACGGCTGCGCGTCCCCTCCCTCGTCCTGGAGCTGATGCTGATCATGTACCGCTTTATCTTCTTGTTGGCAGACACTGCACATGACATCAACGTCGCGCAGCGGGCCCGAGGGGGATATGTTGGTTTCTCGCGCTCCCTGCACGATTTGGCCCATCTGGTCGTGCATCTGTTTGCCAAGACGATGCACCAATACCGCGGTCTTTCTCACGGCCTGTTATCACGGGGCTTTGCCGATGAGATCAGTTTGGCCCCGTATCAAGCCAAGCCCGTCCCGTTCCGCTATCGACTGGAAAGTGTGCTCGGCCTGCTGGTCCTGATCTGTTTGGAGGTATGGATATGAACTCGATCTTCGAAGTGACGTCGCTCACCTACTCCTATCCGGGCGCTTCGCAACCCGCCCTGAACAACTTGACACTCTCCATTCCCCAAGGGAAAAAGACGGTGCTCTGCGGGCATAACGGTTCGGGCAAATCGACCCTGTTCCTGCAAGCGATCGGCATCAACCGCCCCGATGCGGGCGTTGTCAGTTGGAAAGGAGAGCCACTGACCTACAAGCACAAAGCACTCCAAAAACTGCGTCAGAACATCGGTCTCGTCTTTCAAGATCCGGAACAGCAATTGATCCTCAACACTCCGCTTGAAGACATCTCTTATGGACTGCGCAATGCGAAACTTCCCGAAGCACAGATCGAGGCGCGCACCACCAGCATCCTGAACCAGTTAAAATTGACAGAGTTGGCCGATCAGCCACTGCACCAATTAAGTCTGGGTCAGAAAAAGCGCGTGGCGCTGGCCGGCGTCCTCGCACTGGAACCGGAACTGCTCCTGCTCGATGAACCGACCGCCTATCTGGATCGTAGGTCGGAACAACTGTTGCTCGAAGAACTGGAACGCGTGCATTCCCAAGGGGTCACGACGGTGATGGCCACACACGACATGAATCTGGCCTACGCCTATGCGGACTGGATGCTGGTCTTGGATCACGGCCGTTGCGTGCTGGCCGGACCTCCCGCCGAGGTCTTCCAAAACGAAGAGCAGATCACAGCCCTTGGATTGGAACTACCGATCCTGTACCAACTTTGGCAGGCGCTGCCCGAGGCACGCCGCCACGACATCGAGCCACCGCGCGATGTCTCATCCTTTAAACGACTGCTCCAAGGCCAAGACACAGAAAAAGGCACTCCGTAGCGAGTGCCTTTTTCTGTGCTTTGACTATTCGAATTTTTCGTAGACTTGGTTGATCATCTCGGAGACGGACACCAGACCGCCGCCGGAGAGGTACCAGTAATTCGGGTCGAGATAGACGATCTTGCCGTTTTTGAACGCTTTCGTTTTCTTTACCAAATCGTTTTCCACCAGCGCGCTCGCTGTGCTTTTCCCGTCGCTGCCTGCGACTGCACCGCGATCGACAACAAACAGGTAGTCCGGGTTCTTCTCAGCGACAAACTCAAAGGTGATGCTTTGACCGTGCGTCGAAACTTCCAAGTTTTTCTCAACAGCGGTGATGCCCATCACGTCATGCACCAGACCAAATCTGGAGCCCGGACCGTACGCACTGATCGCACCTTCGTTCGCAAGGATGACCAAAGCGTTTTTGCCGCTCGACTTCGCTTTGTCGCTGATCACTTTCACTTTCTTCTCGATCTCGGCAATCTCTTTTTGAACATCCGCTTCTTTGCCGAAAATTTGGCCGATCGTGTTCATGTTCTCTTTGAACGATTCCATGAAGCGCGCGTTATCCACGCCGACATAAACGGTCGGAGCAAGCTTTTGTAGTTCCGGATACGCCTCTTGTTGACGACCGGAGATCAGGATCAGGTCGGGGTTGAGCGAGCTGATTTTTTCAAAATCTGGCTCTTTCAGAGAACCGACGTTTACGTACTTAGCATCTTTGTACTTGTTCAGATAGGGCGGGATGCTGCCTTGCGCAACGCCAGCCACTTCCACGCCGAGCTTATCCAGCGTGTCGAGCGCGCCAAAGTCGAACACGACCACTTTCTTCGGGTTTTTCGTAACGGTCGCCTCGCCCAATTTGTGTTTGATCTTCAATTCTTGCACGGCGGCCGGTTGCTCGGTCTTGCCCGTGCCAGACGTTGCGTTGTTCGTATCGCTGCCGCAAGCGACGGCGAACACGGCGAAGAAGAGAAACAGCGCTAAGAAACTAAAATTTTTCTTCATCTTGATCACCTCATGTTTTGATTACGTAAAGTAGATACAGATCTTGTTGCCATTGATCGTTTCGATCTGGAAGTCCATGTCGTACA
The DNA here is from genome assembly GCF_002243515.1 of Tumebacillus algifaecis. NCBI lineage: Bacteria > Bacillati > Bacillota > Bacilli > Caryophanales > Alicyclobacillaceae > Tumebacillus > Tumebacillus algifaecis. Next base: position 199,122 of record NZ_CP022657.1, on the reverse strand, counting down.
CTTCGCTCAACACTTCGGGAGTGATGATCTCCTCTGTCTTCCCCTCTTTGATAACCCGCCCGTCTTTAAGCGCGACGATTCGATCGGAGTAACAGGAAGCAAAATTGATGTCATGGATGACGATGATGACCGTTTTGCCCAACTCCTCGACCAGTCGGCGCAACACTTTCATGATCTGCACCGAATGCCGCATATCCAAATTGTTCAGCGGCTCATCGAGCAGGACATACTCGGTGTTCTGGGCGATCACCATCGCGATGTACGCCCGCTGATTTTGCCCCCCGCTCAGTTGGTCGAGGTAGTGATGCTGTAGATCTTGCAGTTCCATGTAGCCGATCGCATCGTCCACATACTTCCAATCCTCCGCAGTCAATCTCCCTTGCGAGTAAGGAAAGCGTCCGAAGGCGACCAGTTCTCTGACGGTCAGCCGAACGCTGATGTTGTTCGACTGTTTGAGGATCGAGATCTTCTTGGCGAGGTCCTGGCTTTTGCTCTGATGAATCGCCTTCCCATCCAGCAACACTTGACCGCTGTCACTTTGGAGCAAGCGCGAAATCATCGACAACAGCGTGCTCTTCCCTGCGCCGTTGGGCCCGATGAACGATGTGATCTGGCCTTTGCCAATGCAGAGAGTAACATCATCCACCACCCGTTTTGAGCCATACGTTTTGGAAAGTTGCATAACCTCGATCATGATTTATTCTCCCTCAACAGAAGATATAGAAAGTAAACGCCACCGACGAGATTGATGATCACACTAACGGTGGTGTTGAAACTGAACACCCGCTCGACGATCAATTGCCCGCCGACCAGTGCGATGATGGAAATCAACATCGACGCGGGGAGTAGTAGCGCATGACGATAGGTCTTCATGAACTGATACGCCACGTTCGCGACCAACAGGCCGAGGAACGTGATCGGACCGACCAGAGCGGTTGCGATCGAAACCAGCGCCGCGATCAGCACCATCAGTTGGCGCACCACCCTGTCGTAGGGCACGCCGAGGTTGACCGCATGCGCTTGACCGAGTGCCAGCACATCCATGTACTTTGCAAGGCGTGAGTAGTACAAAGCGATCAGCACCGAAAGCAGTCCGCAGAGCATCGTCAGTTCCGGCTTCACGTTGTTGTACGAGGCAAACATCTTGCCCTGTAGCACGAGAAACTCATTCGGGTCGATCAACACCTGCATAAAGGTCGTCATACTGCCGAGCAGTGTGCCCAAGATGATGCCGACCAGCATCAGGAAGTAGATGTTGCTGCCTGCTCGCTTGAACATCACTTTGTACAACAGACTGGCAAACAGCATCATCAACCCAAGGGTCAGCAGAAAATTCAGGTTGTTGTCGATCAACAGTTTGCTCGTCGAGCCGAATAGATAGACGATCGCCGTCTGTGTCAGCATGTACATCGAATCGAGCCCGATGATGTTCGGCGTCAAAATCCGATTGTTGGTGATCGTCTGGAACAGCACCGTCGAAAAAGCGATGCAGGCGCCCGTGATCACGATCGCTGCGACTTTCCAACCTCTGCGCGGCAGTACATACCCCCAATTGCTCCCGAGATCGAAGAACAGAAACAACGCAATCACCGACAGGGCAGCGATGGACAGCGAGCCGATTTTTATCTTAGAGGTCATAAGCCCGTCTCCTAAGCAGCAAGTAGAGGAACATTCCGCTTCCCAGCACCCCGACGGTCAAACCGATCGGAATCTCAAACGGGTAGATGATCACCCGCCCTAATATGTCGCAGAACAACAGGAACACAGCACCGAGCAACGCGGTGTGCGGCAGGTTGCGTTTCAGATTGTCACCTTGATAGATCGTGACGATGTTTGGAATGATCAGCCCGAGAAACGGGATCGTGCCGACCGTCAGCATCACGACTGACGAGATCAGCGCCACGATCACCAGCCCGATATTCAATACCCGCTTGTAGTTCAGTCCCAAGTTGGTCGCAAACTCTTCCCCCATCCCGGCGATCGTAAAGCGATTGGCGTAGAGATAGGCCAAAATCACGACCGGAATCGATATGTAGAGCAACTCATAGCGGCCTTTCATCGACAGCGCAAAATTGCCTTGTAGCCATGCGGAAAGATTTTGAATGAGATCGTACTTGTAGGCGAAAAAGGTCGTCACCGATGCGATGATGCCGCCGAACATCAGCCCGACAAGCGGGATGAAGATCGCATCTTTGTACTTCACCCGATTGAGAATTTTCATGAACACGAACGTGCCGAGCAAAGCGAACGCGAACGCCAAGACCATCTTTTGCAGCGAAGTAGCTCCTGGAAACAAGATCAGCGCTACCAGAATCCCCAGACGGGCAGAATCATCCGTACCGCCTGTGGTAGGCGAGACGAACTTGTTTCGGCTCAACTGCTGCATGATGATGCCGGCGATGCCCATGCTGACCCCCGCGATGAGGATGGAGATCAGTCGGGGCAAACGGGAGATGAGCAAGACGTGCAGTTGATCCTCGTCGAGGTGGAACAGGTCCCACGGACTGATGTCTTTCACCCCGATAAATACGGAGGTGACGGAGAGCAGCAGCAGTGCAGCCACCAGATAGCGCAGTTTCATCGACCGTTTCCACCTACGCTTCGTCGATCACAGTCAGCAGTTGTTCGACCGGAATGCGCGGTTTTGCGTCCGGCACTTTCGCCGGATACCCGACATGAAGACTGCCAACGATCCGTTCACCTGGGCCGACCCCAAACGCTGCCCGAAACTCCGGCGCATGCAAGAGCGGATAGGTCTCCCAAACCATGCCCACACCTTGTTCCCATGCCAACAACGAGAAATTGTGAATCAGGCAGGAAGTCGAAGCGTAGTCCTCTTCCCGTACGGCCGGATTGGGATCTTCCTTCATCACCACCGCCACAAACAGCGGTACTGCGAGGAAACGATCATAAAACCTCTGCCCCAGCTCCTTGCTTTTTTGCGGATCGCGTTCCCGCTTTTCCGCACCTGCTCTAGCCACATCGGCCAGTTTCCGACGCCCTTCACCTTGTACCACCACGAAGCGCCACGGCTGCGTCATCTTGTGGTTCGGCACCCAAAGTGCTGTATTGAGCCAGTTCTTCACCAGTTCAAGATCGACCGGACGGTCTTCGAATTGATGAATCGAACGTCTTGCTTGGATCAATTGAGTCAATTCCATGTTTGACACCTCCATCTGACAATGAGAATCATTATCAACAGCTTCATTTTCACACGAATCTTCCATGCGGTGAATGGACGATTCTACATTCCGCATGGACTTTTCTTCAAGATCCATTCAAAAATAGATAATTGACCACTCGATCGATCAAATTTTGGTAAAAACAGGCATTGTAGAGCAGTGGTTCTTCATGCCGCAAAAAGACGCACCTTCTGGGCTGTCCTTCCCGCTTGTAGCCAAGCCACGCTTTCTCCAGTTTGATGCACTCAGCATCCGACATTGACGCGGGGGTTAGAAACAGCACCTGGTTGCAATCCAGTGCGGCCACCTCGGCCAAAGACGGCACATCGAGAAACGTGATCTCCTGCACAGCATCAGGTGCTGTGATCTGCAATTCTTCATAAAACAGGTCGGTCATCTTCATGCGCTTCAACCCGTAGACGCGATAAAAAGGTTCATAGATGCTGACCAATAAGAACGGCGTTTCGCCGTAGTGCCGCTGCAAGTGCTGACGGGCGTTCTCCACTTTCTGCTGATACCCGGACAGCCAACGCTCAGCCACGCTGGAAATGTCCAGATGGCGCCCGATTTGCAACAAGCGCTCTTTCCACGAGTACCCTTTCCATTGGATCATCAGCACCGGGGCGATCGCCGACAGCGCCATGTGGATGTTTTCCGGCACGGGCGAGGTCAGGATCAGGTCGGGTCGGCATTGTTCAATTTGCAGGAGCCAGTCTTCCTGCTCGGAGCTGTCATACCAACCCCTCGGCAGTTCCAAGATGGGCGTGATCCCAAGCACCGACAAATCCCCTTTAAATACCGGACTGAGATTGGCGATGCGCCTCTTCGCACGAACTGCATACTCGCTCGGTGCCAGACCCATCTGTTTTTTGAACAAGCGGCTAAAATACAGCTCGTCGCCATACCCGACCGCATGAGCCACATCCTTGATCGCTGAAGGTTGATTGGAGAGCAAGCGCAACGACTCCTCCAAGCGCGTCGAGGTCATATACTGTAGCGGGCTCAACCCGGTGTACTTTTTAAACATCTTATAAAAACGGGCCGAGCTCGCTCCCGACAGACGCGCCATCTCTTCGATGTCCAGCTCGTCCTGACCGTGCTCCAGCATGTTCTGTTTGATCCCGATGACATAGTTGATCAGATCGTCATCTCGTCCCGGCGGTTGTTTGGCCGTCTCCATACACTCCGCTGCGATGGCGTAGAGATGCGAGTGGACGAGCAAGTAGAGCGAAACATCGCGTTTCCATTCCTCATTCAAAAAATCGCGAATCCAATTATGTAGGCGCGGCATCCAAAAATGATGCAAGCGCAGTCCCTTCCCGTCGGTGAGCAGAAATTGGCGCGGCGAAGGCACAGCAGTCCCGCTCTCCTCGCTTTGAAATCGGATCAGCAACAGCTGCGTGCTGCGCCGATCCATGTTGCGGATGACGCACGTACAGTGCGGTGGAACAAGAAAGACGCCACCGTAGGCCACCCTGCCCGTTTTCTGTTGTTCGCCTGCGGACAGTGTGACCTTGATCGCTCCTGTGCGGACAAATCCGAACCAAGCATCATCCCCGCTTGGCAGTTCCAAACTCCTGCCGCCGTCGATTTTACTCTCCTCTGCATCCAAGCAACGCATGGCCGGCTCACCACTTTCCCAAACAGTAGTTGATAGATAAACAATATGTGATAATGATTCTCATTGTCAAATGCAAAAAACCCCTTCGTGGTTGCGAAGGGGTGGGACGATCTTCAAATAAGGAATCGGTAAACTTATGCCTCGACGTATTGGGCGAGTCTTGGCAGGACAGCTTCTCTCCAGCCGTGGTCCATCTGACCGCGAACTTTCGAACTTTCTTGCCCGGACAGCAGGATTTTACCTTCTTCCCAACCGGCATGCGTCAAAGTAAATTCGGTCTTGCCATCTTCCAGCTCTTCCAATTCGAACGTGACGAGCCATTCTTCAGTCCACGTAAAGGCAAGTCGGGTCGGCGGTTCAAATTCGGTCACTTTGCACGGCGTTTTGCCGTAGGGAGCTTCCAACACAAATTCATTCCCCAGCACCGGCTGGAAATCGTTTGGCATAAACCAAGATGCAATACCCTCAGATGTGGCAACGGCATCCCACACTTTTTGAATCGGGGCGTTCAGTTGAAGCGTATGGCGAATCGCAGGAAGTGTTCCTTGGTTGTGTTCAGACACGGTAAACCCTCCAAAGATGTATTGGAAACCATTTGGTTTCGCTTTATTATACGTAACCATTTGGTTTCGTGTCAAGCCATGCAGACCTGACGCGATCACTTCCAGTTTGCTTCTCCCACAGCAGGAACATACTCACAGTTTCGCAGTCACCGCTTGCACCAGTCGCTCAAGCTTTTGATCGGCCACTTGAGCAGAATCGCCGCGAACAGCATAGTTTTGAGCTTTGGCTCCGTCCCTTGCACCTTCGCCAGCCTTGCTCACGTTAGCGTAACGCTTCAGCCTTGCTCCGATAGCCATAAGGATGACGCAGATGCCAGTCCCAAGCGCTGGCGATCATCGTGGGCAAGTCGCTGTACTTCGCTTCCCAGCCGAGATCCGCCTTGATCTTATCTGCCTGCGCCACCAATTCGTCCGGATCGCCCGCCCTGCGCACCGTTTCGGTCACCGGAAAATCGACCCCTGTCACGCATTTCACCGTCTCGATGATCTGCCTGACCGAATAGCCTGTGCCCGTGCCGACATTGTACGCCCCGCTGGCCAGCCCCTTTTGTAGCGCCGCGACCGCCAACACATGCGCCTCCGCCAGATCGACCACATGCACATAATCTCGAATGCTCGTCCCATCTGGCGTGTTGTAATCGGTTCCGAAAATCTGCGCGGCTTCCCGCAGGCCCATCGCCGCTTGCAACACCAGCGGGATCAGGTGCGTCTCAGGTTCGTGATGCTCACCGATCGACCCATCCAGCGCCGCACCTGCTGCATTTGAATACCGCAACGCGATCCAGCGCAATCCATAGGCTTGCTCCAACCAAGTGAATGCTTGCTCGATCATCAGCTTGGAGGCTCCGTATGGATTGATCGGTTTCTGCTCCGCTACTTCCGCAATCGGCGACGTCTGCGGAATTCCATATACGGCCGCCGTCGAGGAAAACACGATCTGCTTGACATGACTAGCGAGCAGATTGGATACGAACTGAATCGTCTTCGCCGTATTTTCCAGGAAATAAACGTCCGGTTGAGCAACCGATTCTCCCACCAGACTGCGCGCTGCAAAATGAATGACCGCCTCGACCTTGTGCTCGGCGACGATCTGACGAATCGCCCGATCATCAGCGATATCCACCTGATAAAACGGAATCGTGGACGGCACGGCCGCTCTGTGCCCGGTCGCCAAGTTGTCCACGACGACAACCTCAGCCCCCGTGTTCAACAGCGCCTGTACCGTATGACTCCCGATGTACCCGGCACCACCTGTTACCAAAATGCTACCCGTATGCTGCTCTGCCATCTGCATCCCTCCTCATGATCCCGATGTTTTTCTTGGTTCAGCACCTTATCGAAAGACCCAGATCGTTATTGGGGTCATTGTCTCTCTCCTCTTTTCACATCAGTACGTCCCCTCATCATATCGCCCGAGTTTTAGAAACCCTTTAAAAATAAAAAACATCTCCTGCCAGCACAGAAGATGTTGTGATCGACACCCAAATGTTCAATTCTACTCTTCTTGCCGTGCACAACTGACGCGGTACAGCCAGTCACGGCCACCTTCCGCATCACTCGCGCACAGTTCTCCCCCGAAGATTCAGATGTGGTCACATCAACGAGCTGTTACCGCCTAGCGATACGAGCTTTGCTGAGGGCTGTATGCTTCGATCAACTCCCGTTTGCGCCTCCACAACAATGGACTGAAGCTGACCAGATAGATCGCCGGATTCAGATTCCGCAAATACTCGGGATCGAACAGTTGCAACTGCTCCTGATGATACGCTTTGATCGCCTCAATATCGGGCCGGGCATAGACCAGTCGTCCGTCTTCAAAAATCGTTTCCAACAGCGGGCGCACCGTATAGTCTGCCACCCGCTTGTGAGAATGGGTATGTACCGGGTCGAACAGTTTGATCGGCTCACCATTTGATGCCACCTGTTCGCCGCGCAGTGTCAGATAATCACCTTCCGCCTTGCCCTGTGCATTCAAAATCCGATACACGTTTTTCTGATACGGGGTCGTGATCTTCTCCGGATTGTCGCTGATCTTGATGCAGGGCTCCATCTTCCCGTCGATCTCGCTCTCGACCAGCTTGTAGACTCCGCCCAGGGCTGGGTGGTCATAGCCGGTGATCAGCTTGGTCCCGACGCCCCAGATGTCCACTTTTGCACCTTGCGCTTTCAAGTGCAGAATCGTCTGTTCGTCCAAGTCGTTCGAGGCGGCGATCTTCACATAGCTCAGTCCGGCCTCATCCAGCATGTTGCGCGCCGTTTTCGATTGATAGGCGATGTCCCCCGAATCGAGCCGAATGGAAAATAACCGCTTGCCCTGCTTTTCTAGTTCTTTCGCGACCTGAATCGCGTTGGGTAAGCCCGATTCCAGCGCGTGATACGTATCCACCAACAGCGTGGTGCTATCGGGGAATACGTTGGCAAATCTCTCAAACGCCTCCCGCTCGTTCACATGCGTCTGCACCCACGAGTGGGAGTGCGTGCCTTTGGTCGGGATGTTGAACTGCATCCCCGCCTGCATGTTGGAAGTCGAATCGAACCCGGCCAGATAGGCGGCCCGCGTACCCCAGACTGCCGCATCCGCCTCATGCGCGCGCCGCGTTCCCATTTCGATCAGGTAGCCATCCGCTCCGACCTCGCGACGAATGCGGGCCGCTTTGGTGGCGATCAGCGTTTGAAAATTGATCGCGTTGAGCAGTGCTGTCTCGACGATCTGTGCTTCCAACACGCGCGCCTCCACTTGCAAGAGCGGCAGGTTTGGAAACACCACCGTCCCCTCCGGCACCGCGCGAATCGTGCCAGTAAAGCGAAAGTTGCGCAATTCCTCCAAGAACTCTGCCGAGTAACGCTCGGGCTGCTGCGCTAAATAAGCGATCATCTCCTCCGAAAAATGCAGATTCTCAATATAGCGCACCACCCGCTCCAACCCGGCCGCTACCGCATAGCCGCTGCCAAACGGCAAGGTTCGAAAATACAGTTCAAAAACGGTCTTCTTCTGATAGGTCCCATTGACATAGTGCGCATACGCCATAGCCAACTGGTAGTTGTCTGTATTCAACGTCAGATTGTCCATGTCCACTCACCTCTTTCTACTAGGATACCAAGCTTTCCCTAAAAAAATTGACCGCGCGGAGTTCAAACTGTCCGGCGGTCACTTTCAACATTTTTACGGCCACATCACGTGGAGAATGCTCAACAGTGTAAAGGCGATCAAATGGTCACCAATTGCGATCGCAAAAACTTTTCGGGTCGTCATGCCAAACAGGGTGTTCTTCAAAAGGCCCAAGGCGGCAAGCAGTCCGACCGAAAGTCCAACGCCCAGCGCCGACAAGATGTCATCCGCTCCGGTCACCTGCACGATGACCGCGATCAAAAACGAACTAGCAAACGCCACAATAGCAGCGCCCACGTAAAGCATCGGATTATTCATATAGGTGTCTTGTAGGCCATTGGCCCGCACCCAAGTGTTGCCAAACAAGAGCGGGGAGTAATACAGCGCTCCAAATGCCATGTAGAGCAATCCACCCAGCAAAATTGCCCATACATTCAGTTCTGACAGTTCAAAAGTCATCTTGATTCCTCACCTTTCACTTCAGCCTATTTCGGTTCGATCGGCAATGAAAACGCCGTGATTGTGCCATGCAGGTCGAGCCACTCTCAACTATTATAATCGGATCGCTCGTTCAAATCTTGTTGTTTTTGCTTTTAGGTCGCAACGCACACAAGTTAAGCAGTTTCGACATAAAAAAGAGCCTGTTTGGGCAACAGGCTCTTGGCAGGGCTATCCTTTAAAAACTTGCGATACAATTTCAAATGAGCGCAGACGCGCCCCGTGATCGTAAATCTGGGCGTTGATCATAAACTCGTCAGCTTGCGTTTTCTCGAGGAACGCCTGCAATTTTGCTTGTACGACCTCGGGACTGCCTACGATCGAAGAGCCGAGCTGTTCCATGACCGCCTGCCGTTCATATTCGGTCCAAATTTCGTCCATGTCGTCCACAGGGGGCCGCAATTGGCCGGGACGGTTGCGGATCAGGTTGAGGAACTGCTGTTGCATCGACGTGGACAGCCGGCGCGCTTCCGTTTCCGTATCGGCCGCGATTACATTGACACCCACCATCGCATACGGCTCATCAAGAACTTCGGACGGCTGGAAACTCTTTCGATACAGGTCCAGCGCTGGGACGGTATAGCGTGGGGAGAAATGGCTGGCAAAGGCGAAAGGCAGGCCAAGGATCCCTGCCAACTGGGCGCTGAAACCACTGGAACCGAGCAGCCAGATCGGAATGTTCAGCCCCTCGCCAGGAACCGCCCGCACCGGCATCGATTCGGGTGGGATCGGCGGATTCAGATAGGCGCGCAACTCTTCGAGCAGTTGCGGGAAATCCTCCCCGTTGTTGTCAAGCGATCTGCGCAGGGCGCGAGCGGTGGCCTGATCGGAGCCCGGCGCCCGGCCTAGCCCGAGATCGATGCGGCCAGGATAGAGCGATTCCAGCGTGCCGAACTGTTCGGCGATCATCAGCGGCGCGTGATTGGGCAGCATGATCCCGCCCGAGCCAACGCGGATCGTCGAGGTTCCGCCCGCGATGTGACCGATCACCACAGAGGTGGCCGAAGAGGCGATCCCCGTCATGTTGTGATGCTCCGCCAACCAGTATCGCGTGTAGCCCCATCGCTCTACATGTTGCGCCAGATCCAAGCTGTTTTGAAAAGCCTGCGCCGGGGTGCTACCGACGACGACAGGCGCGAGATCCAATACGGAATATGAGATGTCGTGAAGTTGTTTGCTCATGAGGTTTCCTCCTCTTTCCAATCCTCTTTAGTATCTCAACAGTTGCCATGCCCTTATGCTCCCGCTGTAGCCCGTTCACGGTCGCTCCGTCTTGGGAGCTAGCCTCCTGCAAAAAATACCCTACCTCCACCAATGGGAGGCCGGGTATTCGGAAGCAGGGAAGGACACCGCTTCCCCGATTTTCGGTGTGGAGATGACCACACCTTGCGCCTGTGCTGCATTCGTAACGCGCTCAATCGGATCGGTCCAGTCATGCAAAGCGAGCGTAAAGCCAGCCCAATGGATCGGGAGCAGCACGTTTCCACGCACATCGAGGTGCGCCTGCACCGTCTCTTCGGGCATCATGTGAATCGCCGACCAGCGCGGATCATATTGGCCGCACTCCATCAGCGTCAGGTCAAAAGGTCCATACTGCTCGCCGATCTGCTGAAAATGCGGGCCATATCCGCTGTCCCCGCTGAAATAGAGTTTGGCTTGCTCCCCGATGATCACCCACGAGCACCACAGCGTCGCGCTGTTGTCGGTCAGGCCCCTGCCGGAAAGATGTCGCGCCGGCGTACAGACGAGCTTCAATCCGGCAAACGACGCTTCCTCCCACCAGTCGTGCTCTTGAATTTTTTCGGGCGCTACACCCCAGCGCTCCAGATGGCTCCCGACCCCAAGCGGAACGATAAACGTTCCGACCTTGTCTTTCAGCCGCCTGATCGAACCATAATCCAGATGGTCGTAATGGTCATGCGAGAGCAACACCGCGTCGATCTCCGGAAAGTCCTCCAGGTTGATCGACAGTTCCCCCTTGTAACGCTTGGTTCCAAATGGCGGCAACGGCGACGCAATTTTGCCGAACATCGGGTCGAGCAGCAGCGTTTTTCCATCCAGCTCCACCAACAGCGCAGAGTGACCAAACCACCTGACGCTTGCCGTGCCCTCGCCCGCCGTGGAGCGTGTCTCCCAGGCGGTCATCGGCAAGGGATGGCGCGGCTTGACGTTGCGATTCCCTTTGCTATAGTCCCGCAGGATCGACAGCATGGTAGTAGCGCTAACATCCATCCCCGTCGGCAGATGATTGATGAACTTCCCACCTTGGTAGTTGTTCGATTGAGAGAATCTATGCAACTTCGCCTTCGAAGCTTTCCCGCCCATGGTCGGATAAAATTTGAGAAACAGCAGGAGCAAGAGCACCACGCTGACAACGATAATCAGGAAGACCCACATCAGTACCCACCTCTACTTAACCTAAGTCTACTTGCAGAAATTATGATGTCATATCCGCGTACGTCCGTCTGTACCCTTCCTCACAAAATCGAGCTTCTGCACGCCCGAGCAAGAGCCACTTCACCCAAATTTTACAGCCACTTGCCACTTGCCACTTGCCACTTGCCACTTGCCACTTGCCACTTGCCACTTGCCACTTGCCACTTGCCACTTGCCACTTGCCGCTGGTCGCTCCGTTCGCTACAGCTAACAGCTTAGCGGTTCGATTACCTAGGCCAACCGCTCCGTTCCAGATCGAAAAAACCCCTTGCACAATCGGCAAGGAGTCGCTTCGTCTATTCATTGTTTCCAAAATCACCAGCCAAAATCTAACGTCTTCCCCGTTTCGGCAAAAGTCTTGATATTGCTCAAAATCATCCACCAATGCTGCTTGGCATTCTCATGCGAAGGGTGCCCTTCCGTCCATTGGTCGTTAACCAACGTCAGCTTGGTGCAACCGCCCACCTGTTCTAGCGAAAAGGTGACGCGCGACTGCAACTTTTCATGATCCGCCGAGTAGGAGGGACCTGGATGCTCGTAGTAGCTGAGCAATTTTTGGGGCTCGTAAGCCAAGATGGTACCATATACATGGACCGTCTCCTCGCCGTCACTGCCCGGCCCAACGTAAGCGAACGGAGCGCCAACTTCAAAAGTCGAGTTGATGACACAGCCAAAGAATGTATGGCGCGTGCCCTCTGGCGACACGAGGACCTCCCACACCCGTTCCTTGTCTGCGCCTATATAAAACTCATAGTTCAGATCCATATTTACCCTCCTTCATCTTCTTGCTACTATCATACTATCCATTATTTTGATAAAAGTATCGTAAAAACGCGACAAGGAGCCATCCTGCATGAGTTTATTGGAACCCAAACCGAGCATGGGAGTTCTAAAACTGTACGACAGCGAGAAAAACAACAGGTTCCGGTTGCATCGCTACCCGCCTGCCGAAGACCTCCGTTTTTTCATCAAGCATTTCTGGATCGTCAGTTGGGATTTGACCGATCAGGAGCCCTTTTGGCAACATGTCGTCCCCAACCCCTGTGTCAATCTGGTGATCGAGCACGGTAAATCGGGAATCTTCGGCCCCGCGAAGCAGAAGTTTTCCTATCAGTTGCAAGGAATAGGATGCGTGTTCGGTGTGAAATTCAAACCGGGCGGTTTCTACCCCTTTCTCCAGCGCTCAGTAGCGGAACTTTCCAAGCAGCCGCTGAACATCAGCGATGTGTTTGCGGTCGATGCGTGCGCGCTGGAACAAGCGATCCTCACCGAAACGGAGGAGGAAAAGATGGTCGAACTGGCCAGCGCTTTCATCCGCCACAAGTTGCCGAAACAGGATGCGACGATCCTGCAGATCGATCGGGTCATCGATCGCATCATTCACAACCACGAAATCACGAAGGTCGACCAGCTCTGCGACGCGCTTGCCATCAACAAAAGAAAACTCCAACGCCTGTTCGAACAGTACGTTGGAGTCAGCCCCAAATGGGTGATCAAACTCTATCGACTTCAAAATGCTGCCGCCATGATCGAGCGCGATCACCGCCCCGATTTGCTGCAACTTTCGCTGGCACTCGGCTATTATGACCAATCTCACTTCAACAAAGACTTCAAAATGATCATCGGCAAGACCCCGCTTGAATACGCACGTCCGACCGTACCCGGGCAATCTACTCCTGCACCTCAACCACAAACGGAACGGTAAACACCTTTCCCCCGCGTTGAAATTGACCCCAGATTTTATAGATCCCTTGGACTGGGAAGTTTGTCATAAACGCAGCTTCCGGCCCCTGCGCCTGCTCATCCACCGGGTGCACATGAAGATAGTGATCCGTCCCAGCACTGAGAATGACCACATGACCTACAGCTCCCAAGTAGGGTTCGAGATCGTTAATCGGTGCTTGGGTTGCCGCGTTGGAGAACACAAAACTCAACTTGGTATCACGGCCTGCTTTCACCTGCTCGAAATTGAGTGCGACCTTCACCCCATCGATGACCTTCGAGTTGGTAGGATCGACGCGCAAGGGGACGGAGGTCGCACCACCACCCTCGACATTGAGCCAAGACGTTTGTGTGCTTTTGCTAGCTCCAGACGGGACATAGTCAGCAATCAACTTATACGCGCCGCCGCTTGGAAAAGTAGTTGTTACTTCGAAGTCACCTCCGCCTAGATACTTAGGGTGAAGATGATCAAAGTAAGCCAAATCCTTGCTGACAACGATCAGATGCATCAGTTTCTCATGGCTCACGTCAAATTTTTCTACTGCGCTCCCCGCTTCATCCTGAATGTGCACACGGATCGCAGTCTCCGCACCCGCTTGCGCTTGCTCCGGAGCCCAGACCGCTTTCGTGGACGCATCATGGTTGCTGTGCTGTTCGCTCCCGTGTGACTCGCCGTGGCCACTGTGCCCTGACTGCTTCTCAGCTCCTTGATCTCCAGAACCACAGCCTATCAAGAACAACAGTCCAGCCACCAGCATCATCGCTCCAACTCGCTTTTTACCACCCATTTTTTGGCCTCCCTCGTCTTGTCTGTTTCGCCATTTTATGGAATGATAATAGTGTACCCCCCTACCCTATTCGAGTCAAGATTAAAAAACAAATGTGCGTAGTGGCACATTTGTTTGCGTTGTTTGTCTCGATTGTGGCGTTTCCAGCCTTACTTAATCAACTTGTTAATCGTAACCAGAAGTTCATCGATCACTTCATGGTCACCTTCACCGATGCGCTCCAGCACGCAGCTGCGCATATGGCCTTCCAACAGCAGCTTGCCCACACTGTTCAACGCAGACTGAACGGCGGCGATCTGATTTAACACGTCGTCACAATACGTATCCTTTTCGATCATCCCTTTTAATCCCCGAATCTGTCCTTCGATTCGGTTCAAGCGAGTCACCAGATTCCCCTTCATCTTATCAGAATGATGGCTCTTTCTCTCCCCTTCATCATGACAGCTTGGCCCGTTCGTTTGCGTCTCGCGCACATCTTTAGGTTCCATCCGCGATCCCTCCCTTGCTCTCATAGTATATACCCTATCTAGGTATGTCAACACACAACCGGTGCAGAAAAAAGGGAGCAAATTGACCCCGTTTGCATTCGTTCACCACTACCTAGCGGAGCACGCTTGCGCCACACCGCCTAAAAGAACTGGCTCAGGCAAAAAAAAAGACCTCCACGGGGCCTGACACCCAAGGAGGTCTACTCGTGATCCTTATTTAACTTGAAACGAACTTTTCAAGGAAACGATCAGATTGAACACTTTACGATCGGGCGTGCTGTTCTTCGGGTCCACGTTGAAGTAGCCATGACGGAAGAATTGGAACTTGTCTTGCGGCTCTGCTGCTTGCAAGGCAGCTTCTACATAGCCTTGCACCACTTCAAGCGAGTTCGGATTCATCCGTTCGATCAGGTCACTGCCTTCCTCCTTCTCCTCGGTCAGCAGCGGTTGGTACAAACGAAACTCTGCAGGCACAGCGCTTTTCGCATCGACCCAATGGATCGTACCTTTTACTTTGCGACCTGTGAAGCCACTGCCGCTCTTCGTCTCCGGATCATAGGTGCAGTGCAGTTCTACCACTTGGCCGTTTTCATCCTTCACCACATCGTTACATTTGATGAAATAGGCGTTTTTCAAGCGGACTTCATTGCCGGGGAACAATCGAAAATACTTGGCAGGCGGCACTTCCATGAAGTCATCTTGCTCAATGTAGATTTCACGGGAAAAGGGAATCTGCTTCGTGCCCATCTCCGGCACTTCCGGATTCACTTCCGCATCCAGCATCTCCACTTGGTCTTCCGGGTAATTGGTGATCACCACTTTCAGCGGGCGGATCACACCCATCGTGCGCGGCGATTTGAGTTTGAGATCTTCGCGGATGTAGTGTTCGAGCATCTTGTAGTCCACTTCACCGCCGCCAAGCGTCACGCCCAGCTCGCGCACGAACTTGCGGATCGCCTCCGCCGTAAAGCCACGTCTGCGCAATCCGGAGATCGTCGGCATCCGCGGGTCATCCCAGCCGTCTACCGTTCCTTCATCGACCAACTTTTTCAAAAAGCGCTTGCTCATCACCGTATCGGTGAGGTTCAAGCGGCCAAATTCGTATTGGTGCGGGGTGTGCGGCATCTCGCACTCGCGGACCACCCAGTCGTACAGCGGACGTTGATCCCGAAACTCCAGCGAGCACAGCGAGTGCGACACTCCCTCGATCGCATCTTCGAGCGGATGGGCGAATGCGTACATCGGGTAGATGCACCACTTGTCGCCCGTATTGTGGTGAATCGCATGTGAAATGCGGTAGATGACCGGATCGCGCAAATTGATGTTTGGGGAAGACATGTCGATCTTGGCGCGCAACACTTTTTCACCATCTTTGAATTCGCCTTTGCGCATCCGATCGAACAGGTCCAGATTTTCCGCGACCGTACGATCGCGGAACGGGCTGTTTTGGCCCGGTTCGGTCAAGGAGCCACGCGTTTGACGAATCTCTTCGGCCGACAGATCATCGACAAAGGCGGCCCCTTTTTTGATCAACAGTACGGCACGATCATACATTTCCTCAAAATAGTCAGAAGCAAAACGCAGCTCATCCCACTTAAAGCCGAGCCATTCCACATCCGCTTTGATCGCATTGACGTACGCGACATCCTCTTTCACCGGATTCGTGTCATCAAAACGCAGGTTGGTTTTGCCGTTAAAATCCTTGGCGATTTCAAAATTGATACAGATCGCTTTGGCATGGCCGATATGCAAATATCCATTTGGCTCCGGCGGAAAGCGGGTCACGACCTGATTGACCTTACCCTCGTGCAGATCCTCTTTAATAATGTCCCGAATAAAATCGGAGGTGCTCGATGCATGATCCACGATACCTACAACCTTTCGTCATTGTCATGATTTGATAAGTTACCTCTATCATACAAAAAAGATTCGATCAGGCAAAATGCCTTTTTATAAAAAGAAGTAGACCTCCCTGAACATCGTCAGCTAGGAGGTCTTTTCTTGCAACCTTATCGCTGATACCCTCTGTGGGTATCAAATATGCCAAGAACTGCAAGCGGTAGGCATCGCAGTTCCTAGATGTTTGCTTCATGTTCTACTTGATGATTCTACCATATAGTTTCTGGCCGCTTCAAGCGGACGCTTCGCGTATCTAATGGCCCGCCCAAACCGAATGTCTCAACTCTGCTTGGGAGAGAGGAAGCGAAACATATGACTGATCAGCGGAGGGATCACCGATACATGGCCCTCCCCCTGACAGATCTGCAACTCCACGCACAACCCCCTGTTCTGATACGGGGAGAGCAGACGATAGAGCCGCTTTGTATCTTCGACCATCGAAGGCTTTTCTTCCGAGCCGATCGCGAGCAAGAGACGAGTCTGCACCGCTCCCTGCTGCAGGCGCTTTTCCAAATCGGGCCACATCTGCAACAAGGTGTGCTCCTTCCACCAGACCGATGGGCTTCCGGCGATAAAGTGCTGAAAGGACTCGGGCTTGGTGAACAGCGTATAGAGCGTGAAAAAACCGCCCAACGAGTGACCAAAAAGTGCTTGTTGCTCGTTGTTGATCGGATACTGCCGCGCCACTTCCGGCTTCAATTCTTCTTCGATGAAGGCCAGAAACTGTTCAGCGCCGCCCGTGGTCGGCCAAGCAGCTCCGCCCGGATGCGTGGGCAGTTCGGAAGGGTCGGCCTGCACCGTATAGTCATAGAAGCGCTGGTCGGTGACGATCGCCTCTTCGGAGTCGTAGCCAATGCTGACGATGACAGCTGGCGTCACACCATGCTGCCTGCGCGACTGCAACCGCATCGCCTCGGTAAGCGACCCGAACGAGGCATTGCCATCTAGCGCATAGACTACGGGGTATCCCTGTGCAGGCGGTGGTGTGCTCGGCACGGCGATGAAGATTCTGTATTCACGACCTGTGCGTTTGGCACGCATCACCCATTGGGTCGTGCGTGGCAAGCGGTACGCGCCAAGCGCGATGGCCCCTTCGTCTGTGCCAAGTCGCTCGCCTGACTTCCTTGTGGGGGGAGCGAACAGCCAGCGCAGTGCATCGGGAAATTGTTGGAGCATAAACAGCGCATCGTGCGTGCCGCCTGGCTCGACCTTCATGTGCAGCTGTTCGGCGGGGAAACCTTTGGCAAGCAACAGGTCGTGCGCCTCCCGCGTATTTTGCACCATCTCCTGTTGCGCGTTCTGTTTGTACATCCCTTCACAGCTTCCGACCGACAGGAAGACGCGCAGGTGCGGCGCAAGCGCCTCCTGTTCCCGCATGTAGGGAAGTACACCTTGATACCAAAAGGATGCGGACAAAAGCCCGATCCGCCCGAACGTCTCGGGCCGCCAGTACCCAGCGAACAGCGAGATCAATCCGCCGAGTGAGGCACCTGCGATCGCCGTTTGCTCCGCCTCCGGTCTGGTGCGATACTGTTCATCGATGCAGGGCTTGAGCACATCGGCGATCTCATCCACGTAGTCCCGTCCCTTCCCGCGAAAAGGTGGGGCCGCCTCATCCAACGACTGAGCGGGCCAAGGAGTGTAGTCTTCCTGGCGGTGATGCGGGGTGATCCCGACCAAGATCAGTTCGGGCAGTTCCTTTTGCAAAAAGAGATGCTCCAGATAATTGATCGATTGGGTGAACAGCTCCCCACGATCGTGTATGTAGGCGACAGGGTAGCGTTGCTCTGTATCAGCATAGGAGGGAGGTAGATAGACGAGGACCTCCCGACCTTGCACTGTCATTGTCCGAAATCGTTTCATAGATCCTCCTCTTCGCCTCTCACTTCTTCGTCCGCATCAGCAGATAGACATAGTAGGGAACGCCGATGATCGAGATGACAATCCCCACCGCCAACTCCGCAGGTGCGAACACCGATCGACCGATCAAGTCGCCCGACATGACGATCGCCATGCCGATGACACCGCTGATCGGAATGATTTGGCGATGTTGCCAGCCGATCAAACGTCGGGCTAGGTGCGGTGCGATCAGACCGACGAAGCCGATACTGCCTGAGACAGCAACGCTCGCGCTGACCAGACCGATGCTGCAAAGCAGCAGGATGTTGGTCTCGCGTTCCACAGACACGCCCAACCCGCGCACGCTGTCCCGTTCCATTTGAAACAGATCCAGGATGTGCGAGCGAAACCAGATCACAGGCACCAGCAGAAACCACGGCAACATCATGACAACAAATTTCCAGTTGGCGCTGTGAATGCTGCCCGAAAGCCAGACGACAGCCATCTCGAAGTCCCGCGGATTCATCTTCAGCGAAAGATACATCGTGATCGCCCCGAATCCTGAAGCGATCGCGATGCCGACCAAAATGAGGCGCTGTGCGTCCAGCCGCCCGTTCTGCGTGGCGAACAGATAGATGACAGCCGTCGCGATCAACCCGCCGATCAGCCCAAACAATGGCATCGAGAGCACAGACCACCAACTGGTCGTGCTAAGCACCCCTTGGAACAGAAACATGAACAAAACGACAGCCATGCCCGCTCCGGCGTTGATGCCAAGGATGCCAGGGTCTGCCAGCCCGTTGCGCGTCACGCCCTGAATCACCGCTCCGGCCGTTCCGAGCGCACAGCCGATCAACGCCCCGAGCACAAGGCGCGGCAAGCGAAATTCGAAGACGACCAGATCGTGCTCTGGAAGCGGGTCGATGCGCAACAGCGTTTTGCACACATCGAGGACCGACAGATCGAATGTACCGTTCGTCACGCTGAGATAAGCGACGATCACAATCAGCACAAGACTCGACCCCAAGACGGTCCAGAAGCGCGCGTTCGATAGCTTAGGCATGCTTCCCGCCTCCTCTCGTCTTGATCAAGTACAGGAAGAAAGGAACGCCGAACAGGGCGGTCACCACACCGATCGGTGTTTCAAACGGATGATTGAGAAAGCGGGCGATGATGTCGCACAACGGCAAAAACAGGCCACCTAGCACGCCCGAAACAGGAACGGTCCACCGATGATCGACACCAACTAAAAACCTGGCGATATGCGGAATGATCAGCCCGACAAAGGCAATTTTCCCGGCCAAGGCGACCGATACTCCGGTCAAGATGACGACCGCCAAGATCGTGACCGCTTTGACGATCCACGTGCGTTGCCCAAGACTGGCGGCGACATCCTCCCCGAACGACAGAACCAACAGCGATCGGGAGGCGACCAAGGCCAGCATCAGCCCGACGAACGCAAACGGAATCGACAGCTTGATCAAAGCGGGGTCCATCTGATGCAACCGCGCATTGTACCAAAAGCTAACACTTTGCGAAATCTGAAAATAGGTGGCGACCGCGTCGGCCACCCCGCTCAGAAACGTCCCGATGATGATGCCAAGTATGGCGAGGCGCACCGGAGACATCCCGTTCGGAATCAACCACGCGATGCCGAAGACCAGTCCCGCACCGAGCGCTGAACCGAGCATCGAAAACAGAATCAACTGGGTGGAATGCGCGCTTGGCACGAACACCATCAACAATGTGATGACAAAGACAGAACCGTCCGAGACGCCCATCATGGAAGGGGATGCCAGATAATTTCTTGTCATCCCCTGCATGAGCGCACCTGAGACGGCCAGAAAACAGCCGATCAAGATCGCGCCTACTGCTCGCGGCAAGCGCGAACTCCAGATGATTTGATGATCCACATTGCTGGCATCGAACCAGAACAACGACTCCCACACGGTCGTCGCTGTGATCTGTTTCGCCCCGTATAGGATAGAGGCCACCACCAGCAGCAGGGCTGCGATCGGCGCGATCAGCATGACGAACATCCGCATTCGTGATTGGAATTTCATGTGCAACACGCCTTACCCTCAACTATTTGGAAAGATTTTCAACAGCCGCTTTCAAAAATTCGATCTTGCTGTAAGCGGTACCGCCCTGTGCCAGCGGATCGACCACATTGACGAACGTTTTGCCATTTTTGAACGCATTCGTTTGTTTGAGGATCGGGTTTTCCTGCACTTCTTTCAGCGCATTCGGAGTATCTTTGTTCTCATCGGCCAAATACTGCACGAACAGGTAATCCGGGTTCATCTCGGCAAACTTCTCGATGGAGATCAACTCCTGCGCCTTCGCCGCCTGAACTTCGCTCGGCACCGTCAAGCCCAAGTCGCCATACAGCACCGGGTTAAAAAATACGGCGGCCGGGTACACGTAAATCTGACCGTTGCGGATGCGCACCGCCACCACTTTCTTATCCTTCAACTTGCTGCTCAGCTTCGTTTTGGCAGCTTCCAGATCTGCTTTGTACTTCGCGATCTCCTTGGCCGCCTGCTCTTGCTTGCCGCTCAGCTCCCCGAGCAGCGTCAGGTTGGCCTCCCAATTGGTCGCGACATGGGAGTACGGAATCGTCACCGTAATTTTCTTCAACTTCTCGACCACTTCTGGCTTGAATTTGGAGGAAGCGAGAATGACATCCGGTTTCAGCGACAAGATCGTCTCAAAGTTCGGTTCCATCTTCTCACCTGTCGAGGTGCTAGCCCCGGTGATCGGTTTGAACAAGTCAGGAAAGGCACCGGAGAAGCTGATCGCACCGACCGGGTTGACGTCGAGCACGATCGAGTCTTCCATCGCTTCTACCGCCCCGGTGATGACGATGCGTTCCGTTTTTGCTGGAAGCGTGTATTCCTGATCTAAATACTTCACGACTTTCGTAGTCGGCTCCGCTTGCTCTTGCTTTTGCTCCGTCTGTGCGCCCTGCTGCTCTTCTTTTCCTTTACTGTCGCTCCCACATCCTGTCACCACAGCCACACACATCAACATCAGAGCCAAATTTGCGAGTATCTTTTTCATTCTGACTTTGCAGCCCCTTTCAACCATCGCCCAATATCCCTAATTGATAATGATTCTCACTATTGATTATAGTGATCCTCCTCCCGCCCGACCATGGACGATCTGCCGAAAAGTTATGGACAATTTCCCGAAAACAGCAGGGCTGCATCATCGAGCATCCGATCGAGCGCGATCGGGGAATATTCGCGCCACGGCTCGGAGGAGATCAAGCTCAGCTTGTTCTCCCGCACCGCCTCCAAAGACAACCATTGCGGAGATTGCTGCAACTTCTTCCATCCGTCCAGCGTGCCCGACTCCTGCCAGACGAGCAGCAAAAGATGATCGGCCCCGCTGGCATCTAACTCTTCCATCGTCAGCGGAAGATCGAACGGAGTATCTAACGCTGGATAGGGAGATTGCAGCCCCAGTCGTTCGAAGAGCACATCGGACATCCCGCGGTTGCAGTGGGCGTACAGGCAATCTTCCCGATAGCGCACCGTCAGAATCGTATGCTGTTGCAACTGCTGACCGATCCGCGCAGATACTGCCGCCGTCTTGTGCTCAAACGCCGCGATCCAGCGCTCGGCCTGTGCTTGCTCATCGAGTCGAGCGGCGACTGCTCGCAACTGTTGCTGCCAGCCTGCACTCTCGGCGGGCATTTCAAAGATTGGCGCGATTTCGATCAATCGTTGCTTCTCCCACGCTTCCAGCCCGGAGGTGCAGATGATCAGGTCGGGCGCAGTCGCGGCCAGTTTGTCCAAGTTGGCCGAACGGTTGTGATTTTGGCGGTAAGCATCGAGGTGTACGGGGATGTCCGCCCCGAGCAGATCAAAATAATACCGCGACCATTTGCGATGCAGGGGGGCGGCAAAAGGAACCACCTCCAGCGCCATCAGATAGCCGATCAGCGCGGTGGAACCGTAGACGGCCACTTTGCATTTTCGTTTTTTGATAAAAGCGGATGGCGACAGGCCGACCGCCTTCTTAAATTTGCGGCTAAAATAAAACTCATCCACATAGCCGACCTCATGCGCAACATCGCGCATCAGTCGTTCCGAACAGAGCAGCAGTTGCTTGGCCTTGCGCATCCTGATCTGTGTCAAATGGTCGAGTGCGCTGATGCCAAACGTCTTTTTGAATAGCGCAACAAAATACTTCGGGCTGAGTCCGGCGATCTCGGCCAGCCGATCGATCGTCAGCTCTTCGCGAAAATGCTCTTCGATGTACTCCTTGGACCGTTCCAACCCTTGGCGCGTATCGTTTTTGGTCTCCCGTTGCGCCATCGCCATCAGCTCGTACAGCAACTCCTGACAGTCGAGTTGGGCCCGCCAACGCTTCAACACATCACGATGGCAGAAATTTTCATACATCGAGCGGCACAGGGAGAGCAGATGGCCCGCCCGATCACTCCGAATCTCACCTTCTGTGGGAAAAAGACCTTCCACATTGGCCGCATGCAGCTGTTGTTTGTTTCGATTCGACACCTGAAACAGGCCGAATCGAACCACCAGCAGCGAACACTCCGCTTGCTGATCGCCGATCACCCCAAACGTACTGCCCGGCGGACAGAAGTAGATCGAGTCTTGCCGCATTTGACAGACACTCCGATCCCGCTCCAGCGTCCCTGCCCCGCTCAACAGCATTAAAAGTGTACAGGATGTCGTCAACTGCTGGACGGTGTGCAGCGCATTGTCTACCGTGACAATTTCAACCTCCCACAGCCTCGCAGTCATCTGACTAAATTCATGCAACCGTTTCCTTTCTTGATTGTTTCGATTCGATGCAGTCACAATCATAGCGGTATCCTCCGTTTTAATGATAATGATTATCATTATCATATCAAAAAAGAACACTCTTGTGCCAGCATTTCTCTCACACCGAGTGCTCTTTACATCGACCTGCTCACCCGACTTCGGGTCGTCATCATTACAAAAGACGCTGCAGGTCACAGCGTCTTGCGTGCTCGTCTCTATGCATAGGCGGCGCTTCGCCGCATCTTTCAATGCGCAGGGACGACAATTGCCAGCCCCGTGTTGCGCCGTCGCTCCTGTGCACGACTTTTCCAACTAGGGCTTGCGCAACCAACGAGCGCACACGAAAACAGACCACCTCGCGGGTGATCTGTTCTCGATTCCATTCCACTATAGAGTTGTGATCGCTCTGCCGCGTGCAAATCACAGACTGCTGCTCGCCGCCGGAACGGACAGGTTTTTCAAAAGCTCTTCCTCTTTGTTCGTATCAATCAGAAGCCGCATGACCATCGGTTTGCGACCTTTGCCAAATTCTTTGAGGTATTTGTTGAGATGTTTGCGCAATTCTTCGAGCAGCTCCAATTTTTTGCTCGGATCTGCTTCTTGGTGGTAGGTTTCCAGCAAGGAATCGACAACTGTGATCGAGGTGCGTTTGCTACCGAGGTCGGAGTATTCGATCCATTCTTCCTTGGTCATCAAATAGGACTTCCGCTCCCCGTCGCTGCGACTGCTGATATACTTATGCGCCTTGTCCACCAATCCGTCCACTTTTTCAGGTTTTTTGGCCACCGAACGAATTCGCTCCTGCACCTCTTGGCTCTTCTCCTGATCCAAGTCTGCTTCCAGCGACAACAGATCGTGAGCCGCTCGATACAGCTTGCGTTCATCGCTAGTCTTCTCTTTGAGGTTTTTCATGATCTCGTGGCCTTGTACCAGATCGTCCACCACCTTCTTCTCGGGCAGTTTGATTTTACCTGGAATCGCCCCGCCTAAGGTGCCTTCCTCCGAGCCTTTCCGATTCGGGGTGTCGATTTGATCGGTCAACTTGCCTTTCTTTTCCCCCACCACGCCCGACATGTGATATTTGCCGAGCGTCCAAGAACCCAACGTTTTCGAAAACAGCGTCTTCCGGAAGATGACAAAGGCAACAAAGTCGAGCAGCGCTTCAATTTTTGCGGTGAGTTCTGCATCGATCTCATACTCGAGCTGTACCGGTTTCGACTTGTCTTGCTCCAGTTTCTGAGTGTCTGGGTTCCATCTGACTCGACCGCTCAGCTCCGCACTGGTCGAGGCGTTGATCTGGGCCGATGCTTGCAGATACGCCTTCACCGCGATCAGGAAATCGTGACCGAGCTGGATACCGGCCCCCACCGAGAAGTTCAGAAACGCATCCAACTGGGCCAACGCCCTTACGTCATAGACCGATTCCTCTGGCAGCGACCGATCTTTCGCCACCTCTCCGGCCACTTGCGCCGTGAAGCCTCCGCCGATCCCGACTTCAGCAAACAGGGACAGCGGAGTCGGCGGGATCGGCATCGACGCGCCGATCTTGATCGGCCAGAAACCAAGATTTTTCGGGAACGAGAAGCGCCCATAGATGCGCGCTTTCTCCTCTTCCTGATCGACCATCCCTTGAATGGCCCCGCCAAACAGACTGATCTTGTAGACTTTGCTCGGACCGATCCATTTCTCATATTCTTGGACTTCGACGTTACCGTCTTTGATCGTGATCCCTTTTGCTTTCAGGTGGACGGAGACTGGCGAGCTAAAACTGCTCGATTTCTCCTTCGCGCCGAGCGAACGCTTCAGGCTTTCCTTGCCGCCACCTTGCGACATCTTGTCCAGATCTGCCGACGAGACTTTATCTTGCTTGCCGAGCACGACACCCGCTTCCGCAATCGACAGACTGCCATCCTTGTTGATGATCACATCTTGAGCGGCAAATGAGAACACGCCCACCGAGAAGGCGAGCTCTTCAATCTCCCCTTCCAGGGTCCGATCTGTGTTGTAGCGCAATTTTTTGATCGCGCCGTAGCCGCTGACAAACTTCTGATCCAAGAGGATCTTCGCACCCGCCACTTGGATAAAGAAGACACCATCGTAGCCGACGGTGGCCTCACCGCTGATGATCAGACCCTCGAGGACTTCTAAGTCTTGGACGCTGACTCCACCTTGCAGGGACTTGATCTTTTTGTCTTTGGTGACCAGCAAATCTTTCAAGACCGGTTTGAGCGGAATGTTGTATTTGTTAAGATCGAAGACCAGTTCCTGAATGTGCAGGTACTCTTTGTTCAACAGGGCTCGTTCCATCGACAGCGATTTCCCAACTTGGAAATTGTTCACCTCGAACGAATGGAAACCTCCGTCCGGGTCGAGATTGAGTTCCGCACCCGCTTTGATCGACGTATCGAAGGGGCTGGGCAGATGGAGATTCATCGCTCCTACCCCGAACTTGTAGCCCTTGCCTTTTTGATAACCGCCGCTGATTTGGTCGATTTCCAACAAGGAGCCTGCCTTGAATTTCCCGATGCTGACCACTAGTTCGTCGAGGCCCTTGTTCCCCACCGTGAGTTTGTTCAAGATCAGCCTTTCGATGTCGAAGATCAAGAAGCTGGAGTGATCGACAATCGTTTTGTCGAGGAAGGAAACATCCACCGACAGTTCCAGATTCCAGTTTAAGCGCGCATGGATCTCATCCACCTTGTACTCGTTTCCGAACAGGCGGACGGTCACGCTGCTTTTCGAGTCCAGACCGCCCAGCTTTTTGTCCTTGTGCTGAGTCTGGTCCTCCGTTTTCGCGATGGTCAGCTTCTGCAGGTCGAGTTTGATCAGTTTGAGATCGATCGACGTTCCTTCCGCTGGCGATTTCGACGCAGGCGCTGCGCTGGACTGAGCATCTGCCGTTTCCGCCGTTGTTTCTGTCGTCGCTTCCGACTGGTCGGTCGTTTGGTAGCCAAACCATTTGAGCATCATGTTGGTCGTGTTCTTGATGATATCGGTATACCCAACGTAGGACTCGACAATGTTGAAGTAATAGAAGAAATCTTGCGCCCATTGCGCCGATTCAACGTCGTCTGCAGCGAATGATTCAAAGTGCGGCAAAAATTCCTTCGTCAAATATTTCGATGTATAACTATCAAATTTATGGATCATGACGCCGACGATGTATTTGATACCCGCCTTGAGATTCGGGTTGAGGTTGATCCAAGTATTGACGAGTTGGCGAAACGTCCCCAACGCCGACAACATCAACGTGAACACCTTTTTCACGTCAGAGCTTGGGTCATTCAAATCGACCGCGAGAAATGTTTCGGTCGCTTTCATGAACGATTCGACCAAGAATTTGACCCCGCTTTTGATCAGTTGGGGATACAAATAGTCGGTCTTGAGGTTGGTAAACATCGTGCTGCCCAGATCGAGTATCTCATCTTCGAGCAGCGATCGCGCTGTGCCGCCCGTCGCCATCATTTCATCCGTGGCTTGAGGCGAACTGCTGTCTTTCTCTTGTTGTTGTGCGACCTGCTGTTTCAACATCTGAGTGACAGCCCGATTGCCGACCGTCTTTTGAAGTTGCAAGATTTGACCAGCCGAGAGTGAACCAACGCCCGCCTTCGGGGACCTTCTGTCTGTCACATCTTGCGTCTGTTGTTCCGATCGAATGGGAAGCTGAGCAGATACAGGACCTTGACTGCCCGGAGCTTGAGTCGGCGGTTGGAACACGTTTCTCACCTCTACATTCCGACAAAAAGTTTACATTGAAATTCGACATGTATATATAAATCCCTGTTCCTCGATTGAACAATCAAGTTGCGAATCATGCTCCAAATGAACAAAAACGGTGCCGCCAAACCTTGAAGACACCGTTGAACAAGGTTCGCACGAAGCCAAAAAGCAAGCCCGAAGATCAACGATCCGTGATCTTCGGGCTTGCTTTTGCTAAATACTGACGCTGTTCTTTCAACTGATACGCAAGATCCAGTTTGGCACCAAGCGCAGACAGAAGCGTCGGAGCTCTGACAACAGACGATCCGTGATCTTCTGGCTTGCTTTTGCTAAACACTGAGGCTGTTCTTTCAACTGGTACGCAAGATCCAGTTCGGCACCAAGAACAAGCAGAAACCTTGGAGCTCTGACAGCTTATGAGCTCCTAGCCTCTTTGCATGATGCCACAGCCGTTGCATCAGATGCAGGATTATACCTTTTTTACAAATTCCGATTTCAACTTCATCGCACCGAAGCCATCGATTTTGCAATCAATATCATGATCGCCATCGACCAAGCGAATATTTTTTACTTTTGTGCCCATTTTCAGGACGGAGGAGCTTCCTTTGACTTTCAGGTCCTTGATCACAAGCACGGAATCACCATCGTTCAACACATTTCCGTTCGCATCTTTGACCAGCTTGGTCTCTTCCTGCTGGCCAGATTCCTGCCCTTTCGTCCACTCATTCCCACACTCCGGGCAAATGTACAGACTGCCATCTTCGTACGTATATCCTGAATTGCATGCTGGGCAATTTGGCAACTCTACCATCCGTTTCGTACCTCCATCCGATCCGTTCCTGCTCCGTTTCACTAGCAGAGCAAGCTAGGATTATGATCTACAAAAAACGATAAAAAGCACCGTTTATCGGCTTACATACTAGCACACTCTCCCCCGCCTGACAAACCTAATGCCAAGCCCCGCTTGCAGTTGTCAAAAGTGGTTGGTCTGACGAGGAACGCCTCCTCTTCGGTCAGCTACTGCGCAAAATTAATGATCGTTTCAAACCACTTCCCTCCGATCGCTAGCTTGTCATGAGGATCGCCACAACAAAACCCGTAGCTCGCCAACGCGAACTACGGGTTTCCTGTTGCACCGCTTCGGTGCGGTCCAAACTTTATTATCAATCGATCTCCCGTAGCTCGCCCGTTGCGGTCGGGCAGGCAGATGTTGTCGGGATCGGTTATGCGACGCTGTGCAATTTATCCAGAGCCGTCTGCACATCTGGTAAAAAGAACACCTGCTTCCCTCGATTGCACTCGATGATGAACGCATGCAGGCTCTTGCTGTCATACTCGTCGAAATCACCCACAATTGCGAGTCTCACTTGATAATTCGTGTATTTTTGTAAAATCTCCCCGGCAAGTCGAGTCGATAACTCGAAAAACGATTCGGTGATGTTCGACTTGGGAATCAAAATTTTATAGCAGTCGTCCGTATATTTCACGGTCGCCATCAAGTCCAAGGCATCTTGAGCATTGCCGATCAAGATGTCCGCACTTTCGACAATCGCAACTTTCGAGTCCCCCACTTGGTCGATCAATATTTTCATGTGCCTCCACCTTTCCTTCACTTTGCTGATTCTGATTCACTTAGGTGAGCTACCAATACGTCCAGAGTCATTATCATACAGTATTAATCCACCAATCGGTAAGAAGCATCCAAAAAGAGAGAGAAAGCGATCAAACCAGTCACAGTAAGCGTTGTGCGTTCCTTCTTTCGAACGCCTGCCCTGAAAAACAAGGCGTAGAGGTGGAAAAGTACCAAGGCCAAGCTCAAAAGAAATCGCAGCATCTCCTGCTCGCTCCTTTATTCTTGTAGTCCGACTGTACAGAGTCAAAGGATAACTACGTCCAATACTATTGTTTTTCAAGCCAGAGCTTAGCGTTATTTACGCGATGTCAGTGAGAAAAGCGTAGTCAAGCACCCTTCCTCTACCGAATTTTATAATTATTCTTCTTCTGTCAGTTGATACTTTGACAGCATGTCATCAGGAGCCTCTACCCTTTATAATCGAGTTTAGGAGGCAGGAGGAATTGGGTCATCGAAGATTTTGCTGAGATAAGTAACTAATTTGGTGAGTAGGATGATTTTCAAAAATTTCGCATATCCGGTTGCCCAATTACATATTTGGTAGATGAATTATTTCTAAGTGGAGGTGTGTACAATGCAAGTCATTGCTTTTCTGCTTGCTCTACTTGTCTTTATCGCAATATACATTGGCTTTCCGATCTTGTTTGGTGAAACTCCAGTCAATGTACTGTACATTAGCAGTTCAAGCGGGATAAAAAACCTTGTTCTCAATCTGCTTTTCTATTCTCTCCTAACAATTACGATCTCCACGCTTCCAGCCGTTTTCCTC
The DNA here is from genome assembly GCF_002243515.1 of Tumebacillus algifaecis. Taxonomy (NCBI): domain Bacteria; kingdom Bacillati; phylum Bacillota; class Bacilli; order Caryophanales; family Alicyclobacillaceae; genus Tumebacillus; species Tumebacillus algifaecis. The sequence continues at coordinate 170,059 of NZ_CP022657.1, read as the reverse complement.
AAAAATAGAGTGATTTGGTTTCAGTCTGTCATTACCGGACTTGCACTATCTCTTATCGCTGCTAGTTTATTTTCACTGCTATCATTCGACAAGTGAATATCTCCAAAACGCAGGAACAAGTTTGTATCAATCTAACCCTTCAGCAAATCGGGAACACATAATTACCACGATCATCTGAATCTGCTGATATCTAGCTACTATCAAATACGGTGTCGTTTCTGACTTTGAGTACCCTTACGTAGGGTAACGTTCGCCGTCACAGCAAACAATCGGCAACATATAAAATTTTTACCCGCTTCTAAAGCGCATCCGTTCCGAAGTTGATTCTCCTATGTTAGAATACGATCAACACAACTGAATAGGCTCCTCAAGGGTGATCGGCTCATCCCCTCCTGAAAGGGGGTGAGCGAAATGTCAACTCATGAAGTGATTTCACTCATGCTCCAATTCGGATTGTTCCTCGTCGCGGCATTATCACTGGTCGTAACGATCATGAAGCATTGGTTTGACATCAAGAACAAAAAGAAATAGATCGCCCCTTGAGTTTGGCGACTCGGCGATCTATTCTCTGAATCCCATATGAGCCGACACCCTTTTGGGGTATCAGTTGTGTCAACCGACCGTAGGTGTTCCAGCACCTATGGTCTTTTTTTATCCTATGCATTACGTGTAGCCTTATTCTATCACATCACCTGACTGTGCTCAAATCGCGAATCCTACGCTGAGGATACGGCTCACTGTGGCGGTAACAAGCACACACCTCTATCTGGCCAACGCTTTACTGAAGGCACTATGTAAATCGGTATTGGTTGCGGTGACACATCGCCTCTCAAATCAGATTTGGTAGTGGCGATTAATCAAACTATTGACATGCAATTTGATTATCTGATCTTGTTCAGATTTATAAAAGTAGTAGGGACAATGCTACTCTGGGGACCCTACTAGAATTGAAAGATGACCGCGTCCGCAGTTTCGTCTTAACCCTTGCCGAAGCAAAAGTGTCAAATGAAACCGACGACATTCGTAAATATCCCTACAAAATTGATCTCTCAACCTTAGTGGAAGGAATAGCCTATAACAAAAAACAAACCACAGCCGAAGTCCTCGCTTATCCATCAGAATAGTACGTATACCTTTCCAATTCCAATAAATCGTACAAACTGATCGGCGGACTTACGTCATATGGAATCGAATAAAAGAGAGCCTTGAGTGTTGACTCAAGGCTCTCTTTTCATCATGTAGAGCCTTATGTAACCGCCGCTGCTTGATGACCGAAATCTGGCACGATTGCCTGTCCAAAGATTGACGCATTTCATGACCACATTACAGGTGAAATAGCCCATCCAGCGTAATGATGGGACGCAAAAGAGAATTCACGACAACGATTTCTTCCACAAAGGGAAACTTGAGATACCCGCAATACGCCACAGGGGTGGTCATGCGAACGGCAGCCGACGGGGGCTGGGAATTCTTACGCTCCTCTACTACACCTTCGGAGCCTTCAAAACAAAGGACTGCCGTTTGCAGACAACACCATCCAAAAAGAAGTCGCGGAAGGAAGAGATTTCGCCAACGGCTCGTGCCCCTTATTTCCAACTTGTTTCCCAACATTGAGCAGTTTGATCCAAATCCGTACGACAGATACTTGATCAAGGTTTTTTTGAATGCTTACGAATAAAGCCCTCAATATCAAGTTTGTCGGGAAATTCACGTTTGTATTCATTATAGGGTTCGTCTTCCCCTGTTTTGAGAGACTCAAAACAGTGAATAAGATATCTGTATTCACATTCCTTAGCGGAAGTGTAGCCTCGATCAAACCATTTTTGGTATTCCATTGAATTAATTGCTTTAAGAAATTTGGAAAAGAAGAAAATACCCTCAGTTTGATAGTATTTTACATAATCAAGATTTTTTATTGCTTCTGTGTAGAGATGAATTGCTCGATCAGTATTCGTTTCGAGGAAAGCTAACATCAGGTTTTGTAAACCTTGAGTATATGGATTCACAACAACAAGTTTCATAACGTTTTCTGCTGTCTGATATCCCATTTTAGCTTTTATATAATTCACCTGCATAACCTCGGTAAAATCTTTTTCAAAAATATTGCACAGGTAGTCTTCTAGCGTATGGATTTCTAAGATGTTCCGGTTATAACTTGATTCAAGCCTGAAAAAATGATTGACTTTTTCTCTACGAAGGTCATCAAACGACTTAAATAAGCCAAGATAGTAAAGCGATAAAGTAAACACATGCTCATTATAGTGATTGTTATTTATCATATACCTCAAAACCTCCAAAGCATTCCCTATTAATAGATAGGACTGTAAAGACCAATTTATAATATAACCACTTGTCTTAACTTCGTTAGATAGTTGATTGAGTTTATGCATTGGAATTAACTCTACTAACCCCTTAAGCGAATCATCAAACTTTCCACTATAATGGAGAAATTTCGAAACGTGTAAGATAAGATTTATCAGCAGTTCACTATTTTCAACACTTCTAAAATGTTCTCTTAGACGTATTATTATCTTTTCAAAACGATCCCTTTGGTCAATACTACGAACAAAATGCGGGAAATATAATATTATTTCCAATTTTCTTTCCATATCGAACTCGAATTTATCTAAATACTCTAGACATTTAAAGAAATTTTCCTTGTTGTTCTCGGATATTTCGCCAACAACTGATAAAAAAGCTTCAGTTTTGGACATTTTATCAATTACATTTACTAAAAAGTGTACATACTGAAACGCACGTCTATAGTAACTTTCTTTTTCATCAAAAGTTCTTCTACTAAATTGATGTTCAGCAAATCTCCCTACAATTGACTGTAATCGGAGAAGTCCTTGAGTAATCTCTACAAGGGATTTGTTCTCAAGGGATTTTATTTCACGGTCACTAATCCGGTTCATATCTAATCTAATTTCCTTGTCTTCAAAGAATTTTTTATAGGTTTCCATATGCATGCCATCAGGGAACAAACAAAGTATCTCAAAAGCTAGTTTCTCCCTTGGTGCTAATTTGCTATATGAGTAGTAAATGGATTGATACAGGGATTTGGAACGTTCAATATTGGAATCGGCCTCCTTGATAAAAATGTTTTCAAATCCAGATTGTGTTGTGTTGAAAAAATCTGATTCTAGGTCTTCCTTTAGGGCAAACATATTTTTGGTTTTAGGTATGTTCTTCGCAATAATTTTTATCGCCAATGGATTGTTGTTCAGTAAATTTTCAAGAATGTCTGCACGCAAGATTCGCATGTCTATTTCGTTAATGGTGTGTTGGTAATACTTCAGAAAGAGTTCGACGGCTTCATCTGTCGTAAAAAACCTTAGCTCGTATCGCTCCTCATAATCAAGGCCGATCCATTCCCTCGATGTTATTACTACAGTAGCATAATCACAAATGAATGATACAAGATTTTTAATCTTCCTGATCTCTTCTGCTTCAATATACAAAAGTGATTCAAAATTATCAAATATTATTAATGAACTTAGTTTCCGTTCATCTTGTTTGATATATGCCATCAGATCAATGGAATTCTCTAGATCAAAACACATTGCTACTTTATATTCAAAGCTCTGGAAATCGATGATATTTTCACAATCAATAAAGAAAATGCCATCAACAAAATAATTTCGATCAGAAAATTCTACTGCGAGCTTCTTGATAATTGTAGTTTTACCAATTCCACCAGAGCCTTTAATGGTGAGAATCGATTGCTTGATATCAAGTATCTTACGAACAAGAACTTCAAGATCAGTACCTCGTCCAACGAAGGTTTTTAGGTTTTTTGGTTCAATTCGTTTACTCAATGGACTTTTTTTCTTATTAATCGTCGCGCTTCCGCTTTCAACTTTAGTCAGAACTAGACTATCTTGATTGATTATGACAGCTTCGGTTAACAATGACGCTTTTGCTTTTTTGAAAGTAGAAAAAACAAATCGAGATAGTTTTCCATTACCAAATTTTTGAGCAACAATCGGTAGTGAAATATTTGTTGTATCCATCTCAACTTCTTTATCTATGAAGAGGAAGATTCCTTTTATTTGATCATCGAAGATTTCTCTTTCCAATTCTTGTATAGATTGAGTTTTTGCTTTAAAGTTATCATCTTCTACAACGATTTTACCTTGTACGGATTCTGTGAATAGAAGGAGATAATCAAAACCCTCAAGGTTATTCAATGCTTCAACTGATAAGTGGAAAAAATCAATTGTTATATTTAGGTTTGAGAAATGGCTTGCAATTTTATCAAAATCATAATCAAACTGTTTGTTAATCGGCGTTGCAATCAGAATGGCTATTCGTATATCCGAAGCTACTATGATTTCTTTCGTCTTATGTATTTGTGTTGATGGTTCCAATACGTCGATTAATCGGGTCATTGATGTTTGCACAACATTTTCTTTCAAGACTACAAGGGAATCTAATAATTGATCCAATGCTTCTCCCCAATTATCAATCTTGATCGGTTCCACATATGTTTCGAAATCTTCACCAGAAGTTGTAATGATAAAATGTTTGTTTTGCATTCCTTTATAGACATTATTAATATAATCAAACTGTTTTTTGACAAAAGGGTCTGCTAGGCTAAAACCCAAAAAGATAATTGTTTTGTCAGAACCAATCTTTTTCAGAGTCTCGATTGCAGCAGAATGACCGTTGTACAATTCCTTATAATTTTCTTCAAACAGGATACATCTAGATGGGTCTTCTATACATCCGTGTAACTTAAACACATAGTTATCTTCGACGTTGAGTTTAGCCACATAAAATTCGTTGTCGTACACTACCTTGTTAGAAGATTGATTTGCAGTTTCCAATGCTTTATCATAGTTAGTAGTAATGAATTTTTTGGTAATCTTCCATAGTTTTCTGTGTTTATTTAGTTTGCTGTTATTTGCTTGGTGTAATTGAAAAGTCCGAGCAAGTACTTCAAGCACATCTTTTTTATGCTTCTGAAGCTTCTCTAATACCTCTATCTCTGTCAAGAAACCTTCATCTAAAGTTTGAATTAATAAATCGTAGTTTGGATTCGTTGGTAATAGAGCCTGTATGATCTCCTTCAATAAACCTTTCCAATCGGGGAAACCTAACTCACGAGAGAAACCTGATCCTATAAAAAACACTAACCTATCATTTTGAACTGCTTTGATAATCTCAGGATGATTTGTATCCAAGATATTTTTTCTCCTCCCAAATTTAAAAATAATATAAAGTTCAAACTATCATAATACAATTTTTCTGTGCCCAGAGAAAAAAACCTTCTTAAATTCGACGGTCGCTTTTAAAGTTGCAAATTTATATAAAAATAAAATTACGTATTTATACACGGACTAATTTACAAGCGAGTGCCCAGCTCAAACTGAAGAATGACGGTGCCTTCAAACAGCTCAATGTCTTCGTTTTCAACGCGGGCAAGAACTTCACAGTCCAGCAAGTGCTCGTCACGCGTGAACACCTGCTCATCGAGGGTGCGAAGTACGACTTGACACCGTATGGCATGCCATTCAAACCTACTTTGGATGTGCTTCAGATCTTCAAAGACAAGAAAACCGAGAAAATCCAAGGGAGCGTCACCGTCCAAGGCTGGTCGCCGCTGAAGGGCTTGACGATCAACGGTCACGCCGCCATCGGATATGAAAACGTCCTCTATGCTCAAGTGGACGATGCAGACGTGCGCTTGGACTACGACATGTTCCAAGGCTATGGTTCGATCAAACACTTGCGCTATAATACCAACCGCAAGTTGGAAGGTTAGATCAACGAAATCACCTTCACGATCGGTGAGTTTCACTTCACCGCTACCAAAGTTGACATCAACCCAGATGGCTCGATGTCGATCGCCTAAGCGCAAGTCGTGCTCGGAGGTGGCAAAAACCAAATCGCCGCCAAAGAAGGCTTGAAAAAATCGATGGGCTTCGATGAGATCTCCGGTGGCGGTAGACTGAGTAACCTGGCACAAGTTCATCTCAAAGCGAAGAACATCACGATCCGCGACGGCAAAGTAAGCGTCGGCGAGTATGAAAAATGGATCGGCCCGAGCAAAGTGATGAAGATCTCCCTGTTTGGCGTTGGGATCCAAGGTCTGCTCGATCAGGAAAAAGAAAAGGCTGCTATCGCCGGGCAGTTCAAATTCCCGTCAACTAGCGGATTCTGGCCGATCAAAGTCGGGGCAAACTTGCCAATTCCTCCGACACCGATCTCGCTCTTTCTGGAAATGGGCGTCGGGGGGGGGGGGCAGCATCTCCGCGCAGGCATCTGGTATGATCGAGCGCGGCGATCGAGGGGAATCAAACTCAACCCGGATACGAAGATAGTGGAGCAAGACTCGAGCAATCTGGTGATCTTCCGCTACGAGTTGCAAGCCAAGCTGGACTTTGTCATCGACTTGGTCGCTTTCCTGTTCTACCATAAACCGCTTTATCGTCAGAATTTGGGCATCTGGACGCTCGGAAGCTACCGAATAGCAAGGAGCTTCCGAGAGCGAGATGGCAAGACAGACGAAGTGAAGACACCGTGTCGCGGTGCGGAAGATATGACCTTGGGCGGTGCAATCCCAGGTCAGGTCAAACTGCCAGAAGAAAATCTCGTCAAGCAGATTGCCAAACGCTAACACGAAGAGGGCAGCAGTGACCCACCGTACAAATCACTGTATTGCACCGCTCATGACAAAATGTCGGCAGAGCCGGAACTAGGTGAACCGACCTTGGCGAATATCAGAGAACAACTCTAACCGTCTGCGAAGGATCAGCGCGATGTACCGCAGATCGTGGATCGAATCCATGCCTCGATGTCGGCACGTCAAGACGGACCGAACAAGTCCTATCTGATGTCGAACGAAGAATGGTTACAGTATTCGAACAACGCCGCCATGCGCCGATCGGTCACCATCGTGGACGATGCGTTGCAGGCTTACCACACGGAAGAAATCCACGCCAAAAGCTGTTGCTGCTAAATCGACTGCGTGAGATCGGAAACCAGTACATCCTCGATAAAAGCAAAAGCCGCTGGAAAATGGTCTTCTGCCTCCTCCTCGATACGAATCGAGAGGAAGAATTCCTACACGAGCAGATCGCAGCGACTTCAGCCCGATAGTCGAACGTGCACAAACATCCATAACCAGACCCTCTTCCACGCTCAGTTGACGCAAAGGGGGTCTGCTTTTTCATGTCTTGGTTCATCCCGCTTCGCTCAGATACACCCGCAACACCTCGACCATCTTCACCCGACCTTAGCTGTGACGTAAGCAAAATTCCTGCCCACCTTTACCTCCACTTGAGAATATCAAACAAGAAAGATCCCCACCTTTCGCGAAACGATTCAGGATGGGGTCTTCACCGTTCTCTTTTGAAAACGAAATTCATTTGCCAATGATCTTCATGGCTTGGCTTGGAAATCAGCATACATTTCCAATTACCCAGCCACTACGTGGTTGTACCTACCCACTTTTTACCTGCATCGGTATAGCAAACGAAAATTTCGCATCAATCGAATTTATATGATATTTATGTTATGCTAAATATAGAAATCTGTACGGAAATGAGTGATGACGTAGATGTTCCAGCCACCCGTTCAAGCGCCGAGCACACAGAATACGAATTCAACCCCGCTTGTTGGCGGTGGGACGGATCGCACTTCCCCCCGCCGTGAAGCAAGTTCCTATTCGGCTGCTCAGCTATTGCAACTGCAAAAGACGGTTGGCAATCGCGCCGTCACTCAGATGTTGAGGAATCGGATGACTGCCCAGCAAATGCAAAAAGACCCATCTGCTGCGCTCGCCTCCCCTGTGTTGCAACGCGAGGGTGACGAGGAGACGGAATCTCAAATCAGCAATTTGGGCACGCAGGTACTCCAAGACATCCTCATGAACAAAATCCTTCCTGAAGTCGGTAAACAAGTACTCATCAAAGTCATCGATGGGTTCATGCTCTACGCGGACACCTTGATCCAGAGCATGCTTCCCGACCTGACGACGTTGTTGAAATATACTGCAACCTGCCTCTCCGCCTTCACGAAAGTCACCGAATTTTGGAACGAGCTAGGCCCCAACACGCGCGCCGGTCTGAAGTTTGTCATGGGGGTTGTCCTGCACAAAGTTGACAATCTACTGCCCAGCTTCGTTCCGAAGATGATGCTTTCCACCTTTGAAGCCAACGCCGCCGATGATGCGGAAGGCAGTGCGATGATGCAAAACGTCGTCTACTACCTCAAAACGGCCGAGCAATACCTTGGCACTGTCAACGTGATGTCGCGCGTAGGTGATTTTATGAAATGGAGCCTCGGTCTCACCCCCGACACACCGTCATCCGAACAGGATGCGCTGGAAAACTCGCAAGCCCGAGAGAAACCCACTGGGACGAGCCTCGATCTCAAAGTGATCAAACTGGAGATGCAAGATCTCTCCATCGTGCGCAGCAAAACGGATGACAACCAAAAAGAAATGGGAGGCCTGGACGCCAAGTCCAAAGTCACGATCCGACTCTTCGGCCAAGAATACACGGTGGACGAGATTCATGCTCGCCTAGGCTGGGATCTCTCATTCGCTATTGACATGACGCTGCAAAACAAGCTGATCATCGGGCATTCCAGCTTCCTGATCTTCGACATGGAGAATTTGGTCTTGGAAGAGCTCACCGTCAGCGACCGTGGATTGAACACCCTGGAAGTCAGCCTCGCCAAATTCAAAGTAGGTTCGCTCTTGGAACTCGACAAGATCACCGGCGGATACAAAAAAGGAAAAGGTTACAAATTTGGTGCTGGCAATATCACACTCAAACTACCCGAACCTTTCAGTACGGAGATTCAAACGGGAGCCCAACTCGAACTGGAGCCGGACGGCGCCTTCCGCCAACTCGATGTCTTCGAATTCAAAGCGGGCAATTTCAGCCTCGAGCAGGCGCTCGTCACACGCGAATACCTGCGCATCGTGAATGCGATGTACGACTTGACGCCGCATGGCATGCCATTCAAACCTACCTTGGATGTGCTTCAGATCTCCAAAGACAAGAAAATCCAGAAAATCCAGGGGGGCGTCACCGTCCAAGACTGGTCACCGCTGAAGGGCTTGACGATCAACGGTCATGCCGCCATCGGTTATGAAGACGTCCTCTATGCTCAAGTGGATAATGCAGATGTGCGCTTGGACTACGACATATTCCAAGGCTATGGTTCGATCAAGCACTTGCGCTATGATACCAACCGCAAGTTGGAAGGTGAGATCAACGGAATCACCTTCTCGATCGGGAAGTTTCACTTCGCCGCTACCAAAGTTGACATCAACGCGGATGGCTCGATGTCGATCGCCGAAGCGCAAGTCGTGCTCGGAGGTGGCAAAGACCAAATCGCCGCCAAAGATGTGGATGAGATTGGTGGCGACAAAGAAGGCCTGAAAAAATCGATGGGCTTCGATGAGATCTCCGGTGGCGGTGGACTGAGTGACCTGGCACAAGTTCACCTCAAAGCGAAGAACATCACGATTCGCGACGGCAAAGTAAGTGTCGGCGAGTATGAAAAATGGATCGGCCCGAGCAAAGTGATGAAGATCTCCCTGTTTGGCGGTGGGATCCAAGGTCTGCTCGATCAGGAAAAAGAAAAAGCTGCCATCGCCGGGCAGTTCAAATTCCCGTCCACTAGCGGATTCTGGCCGATCAAAGTCGGAGCCACCTTGCCGATTTCCCCTACACCGATCTCGCTCTTTCTGGAAATGGGCATCGGAGGCGGCATCTCCGCGAAGGCAGCCGGTATGATCGAGCGCGACAAGTCGATCGCTCAAGAGTCTGTCTACAATATCAAAGCGTTGGCCGAGTTGAGCGCCGAATTGACCTTCTCCATTGGTGCAGGGATGAAGTTGGGCCATGAGATCCTGCTGGCTCTGCGCGCCTATCTGGAAGCGTCCGCGACGCTTTCCGCCGCGACACGTGCGGCGATCGAAGGGAAAGTCAAACTCAACCCAGAAACGAAAATGGTGGAGCAGGACTCGAACAATCCGGTGATCTTCCGCTATGAGTTGGAAGCGGAATTGCAAGCCAAGCTGGACTTTGTTATCGACTTGGTCGCTTTCCTGTTCTACCATAAAGAGCTGTACCGGAGGAACTTGGGCAACTGGACGCTCGGGAGCTACCGAATGGCCGGGAGCGTCGGAGAGCGCGATGGCAAGTTGACAGATCAAGTGAAGACGCCGCATCACGGTGCGGAAGATATGACCTTGGGCGGTGCGATCCCAGGTCAGGTCAAACTGCCAGAAGAAAGTCTCGTCAAGCAGATTGCCAAACGCAAACACGAAGAGGGCAACGGTGACCAACCGTACAAATCACTGTATCGCACAGCGCATGACAAAATGTCGGCAGAGCCGGAACTAGGCGAACCGACCTTGGCAAATATCAGAGAACAACTCAAACCGTCTGCGAAGGATCAGCGCGATGTACCGCAGATCGTGGATCGAATCAATACCTCGATGTCGGCACGTCGAGACGGACCGAACAAGTCCTATCTGATGTCGAACGAAGAATGGTTACAGTATTCAAACAACGCCGCTATGCGTCGGTCGGTCACCCTCGTGGACGATGCGTTAGCGGCTTACCACGCGGAAAAAAATCCGCAGCAAAAGCTGGTGTTGCTGAATCGACTGCGCGAGATCGGAAACAAGTACATCCTCGATCGAGGCAAAAGCCGCTGGAAAATGGTCTTCCGCCTCCTCCTCGATACGAATCGAGAGGAAGAATTCCTACGCGAGCAGATCGAAGCGACTTCCGTCCGGTAATCGAACATGCGCAAATGCAAAAAAACAGACCCTCTTCCACGCTCTTCTGGCGCAAAGGGGGTCTGTTTTTATGTCTTGGTTCATCCTGCTTCGCTCAGATACGCCTGCTACACCTCAACCACCCTCACCCGATCGTGAATGCCGAGCTTGCCCTAGATGAGGGCTTACGTAGTTTTAGCGCGGTCACCGATCGCATCCTCCAAGAAGTTTTGAGCAATCTACTTGCCGAAATGTCATTTTCAATCATCCTGCAAATGATCGGTTTTTCTAAATCAAAAGAAGCCTGCGAATGAACAGGCTTCTTCAGTCTAGCCGGATTTATGTGATGAAATGGACTCGGCAGGTCGTTTCTTGAACAATGGAGAGAATTGTATGTATGCAATACCTGCCAAGGTAAGAAAGAGACCGACGAACTGTAAAAACGACAGCGAGCGCGAGAAGACCAAGACGTCGAGAAGTGCAACTTCCGGCATCACCAGATTGTTCAAGATGCTGCTCTCGTACGCTTTCAACGTTTTTTGGGTCCATGCCCAGAGATAGAATGCCAAAGCACCATTCACCGTGCCCAACCACAGCACAATGCCGATCAACGAAGCATTGACCTCCGGAAGCCCTTCTTTAATCAGACCGATCAATACCATAAAAACAGCACCGATCAACATCGGATAAATCACCAATTGCCCTGGTTGTACCTTTTTTTCTGTTAAAAAATGACGAGTTGCTGTCAAGTTGATCGCGTAGCCGAGGCAAGACAACAATACCAAGAAAATGCCGATCCCGCTGTCCCAACCGATGTTCCATGGATAGTAGTAGGAGAGAATCCCCGCGACCACAACAATTGCACCTACAAAAATCGCTTTGTTCCGAATCTCACGCAGCCAAATCAGATCGACCAAAAACACAAACAACATGTTTCCGATACTCAGCACCAAACTTGTCTGCGTTGGGGTGAGGTACAACTGCCCCCCATATTGCAATCCTTGTGCCATCACAAATCCAGTGACCCCAAGCAACAAATACTGCATGAACGAGAGCCCTGCTCGCGGTCGTTCTACCAGTCCCCCGCTTTTGATTCGTTTGCGCAGTCGATTAAAAAGAGCAAACAGAACGAATGTAAGCACAGCCACCGAGTAACGCATCCCGGCCAACATGAAAGGGCCAACGCCATCTTGAAACGCAAACTTATTGAATATGTAAGAGGAGGCCCACAACCATGTGACAAGCACCCCTACTGCAATCACAACCAAACGGTTCACCAAAAACACCCCTTATATGTGGCTTTAGGTGCCAGACCCAGCTGTCACGTGTAGCGAGCGTCGCTTCATTTCTCGAATTCCAGATGGAATGTCCTCCAGTTGAAATACGCCTGTACCTGAAACTACACCATCGATACCCTGTGCAGCGATTTGCTCGATGTTATGAATTTTGACACCACCGTCCACAACAACCTGAATATGATTCATATTATTATTTTTCAACTCACGAACTAGGGTTCCTGCTTTTTTCAACGCGGATGGTATTAATGATTGACCGATGAAACCGGGTGCCACAGTCATGATCAATACGCAGTCCAATTCGGGCAGAATATCCTCAAGGACAGACAACGGAGTTGCCGGGTTTAAAGCGACACCCGCGCGCACACCGGCACGCTTGACTGTTGCCACACAGCGGAACAGATCATACGTTGCTTCTGCATGAACCGTGAGCATATCAATCCCCAGTCCCAGATAATCATGCATATGCTCAAGCGGGCGGTCACTCATCAAATGCACATCAAGCGGTAGATGAGTCACTGCGCGGAGTTGTTTGATCAAATCAGCGCCAAATGTGAATCCAGGGACAAAATGCCCGTCCATCACATCTAAGTGCAACCAGTCCGCTCCTCCCTCTTCCACTGCACGAATGTGTTCTCCCAATCGCATATAGTCGGCACACATTACGGACGGTGCTACTTTGATCATTTTCGTCACCTCATGTTTAAATTCTTGCTTGCACAGATCTCCGTCAATTCCCGTTCGATCCAACGTGCGATCAATGGCACAACAGAGACCTGCATCCAAGGCGTCAGTATCGTGTCCGACCCTAGAATGCGTACCGGAAAACCGATTCGCTCCATGACTTGGTCACCGTTCGCAAAGAAGTGTGTCACCCCGTAGTAGATGTTACCAGCACCCACCTCACGCAAATACTGAGCTAATGGAATGAAAGTAGAGCCCGAGGAACACAGATCATCAAGCACGACCACATCGCGCCCCTTGAGATGCAGATCACTTATGTCATACCAAGTATAGCCGGTTACGTCTTTATTCTTTTTCAGCACCAGAGTGGGGAATCTGGTGATGGACGCAACAGACCCTACGCGAGCAGAACCTCCTCGGTCAGGTGAAACGATCACAGGGTCAACCAAGTCTTGATTCATGAAGAAATCGGCGAAAAGTGTTTCCGTCGTCAGGTTGACAGCAGGAAGTGAGGCCCGTTCCAGTAAGCGTGGGTTGTGAACGTCCACCGTAACGATCTTGTCCGCACCTAGCATCTGCAACGTTCGCAGGACGATCAACCCTGATTCGGGCTCCCCTTCATGCGTACGTCTGTCTTGTCGAGAGTATGCCAGATAGGGCACGATACAAATAATCTGCTCAGCTCCTTGATTCGCAGCCACTTCGACGAGTTGATAAAGTTGTTGCAAATGACGTTCCTGTGGTTGTTGTGTGTTCTGCAGGATGAATACCACTTTCCCCTGCAACGAAGCATCTACCCGCACGCACACTTCCTGATCGGGGAAGATTCGGCGTGATACTTGCCCCAGAGGGATACCTGTCACTTCGTGAAGTCCATCCCCCAGGTGCTCACTGCCTGGACCTACTAGTAAAATAGCATTGTCCATTCTGTACCCTCTCCGTTCAATCAAATTGTGCGGCGACGCAAACCACTCAGACCTGGCAGTTCGCTTCCTTCTAAGAACTTGAGCATCGCGCCACCGCCTGTTGACAGATAATCCAACTGTTCCATACAACCTGCCAGTTTTACCGAAGACAGAGTGTCACCACCACCGATCACGGTGTATGCGGGAGAGTGCACCAGCGCTTGAATCAGCGACAGTGTCCCGCCTGCTGTTGCGGGATGTTCAAAAATACCCATCGCCCCATTCCAGACCACCAATCGGGACTGTTGAATCGTGTCGGCAAACGATCTTCTCGTCTTCGGACCGATGTCAACGATTGCATGATGTGTTTGAACGTCCGTCACAGCGACCACTTTCAGCTCTGTCTCATCATCGGTGTTCGTAACCAGTACATCGACTGGTAACAACAACGTCCTCTGTTTCTGTTGTGCCAGTTGCAGAATCACTGCCGCACGTTCGATTTTTCCCTCGTCGTACAGGGAACAGCCGACTTCCAATCCCTGCGCCGCCAGAAATGTATTGGCAATGGCTCCACCGATCAACAGTTGGTCTGTGGTTTCTAGCAGACGTTCGATCACTTCGATCTTGTCCTTGACTTTTGCACCGCCCATGATCGCCGTAAATGGTGACTCCGGTGATTCGGTCACTCTTCGCAACTCCCGCAACTCGCGTTGCATCAACAAGCCACTCACGGCCGGCAGATGAGTAGAGATTCCGATGATCGACGCGTGGCGGCGATGAATCGTGGCAAACGCATCCAATACGAACACATCTCCAAGCTCGGCGTATTGCCGTGCGAGTTCCTGGGAGTTGCTCTCTTCACCTGCTAAGAATCGCACGTTTTCAAGCAACAGCACATCGCCAGGTTGCAGGCCCTCGATTTCGCGAAGTGCCGTTTCGCCCACTGTCTCATCGCATTTACGCACCGGGACCTGCAACAGTTCCGATAACCGCGATGCAATCGGGTCAACACGCAATTCCGACACCACTTTCCCTTTTGGATAGCCCAGATGGGTGAGCAAAATGACTTTTGCACCCCGTTCGATCAAATACTCGATGGTGCCAAGCGCACCGCGAATCCGAGTGTCATCCGTTATCTTGCCGTTTTGATAGGGGACATTCAAATCCACTCGGCACAATGCTCGCTTGCCATGCCACTCAATGTCGGTGATCTGCACTTCGTTCATGAGCAACGCCGGTTCGATACGATCTCCATCACAATCTCGATCATGCGATCGCCGATTCGTTTCTTTGCATCTCGGGTCTGTGCCCCGATATGCGGCGTGCAGATCACGTTTTCTAAATCAAAAATTGGGTGGTGACTTGGCGGCTCAGTTTCAAAAACGTCGAGTCCTGCACCAGCAATTTTCTTTTGCACGAGATGCTGATACAGGTCGTCTGTGTTCACCAATCCACCCCTTCCAATGTTGATCAAGATCGCAGTCGTCTTCATCAGTGCAAGCGTTTCGCGACAGATCATATGATGCGTTTCCGAAGTCAACGGTGTGCAGAGCACGACAATATCGGAATCAGACAGCAGACTCTCCGAGTCCATCGCCACTGCATTGATTGCTTCGAGCAGACGAGCTTTATCCGCTTTGTACATCGATCGGTCTGAAACATTTACATGCATCCCTAGCAGGTGAGCCATCTGTCCAAGCGTCTGCCCGATGTTGCCAAAACCGATTATCCCCAGCTTTTTCCCTTGAACTTCAAACCCGCTCAACTCATTTTTAAGCCATTTCCCTTCCTGAAGCGAACGATGTGCCTGACGAAGTTGTCTGTACAGGCTCAGCATCATCCCAAGCGACAGTTCGGCCACGGAACGAGCATTGGCCGGTACACAGATCAGTGCGATGTTTTTCTCACGATACAGGGATGAGATATTGTCTGTTCCTGATCCGCCTCGGATAATCCAGCGCAAATGAGCTGCGGCTCGTATCATCTCATCGGTGATCCGATGTGGACTACGAATGACGACCATCTCCGCTTGCCCTATCATCCCTAATGTCTTGTCGTCATCGCGCTTGGCAAGAATCTGGACTTGATGATCCCGGGCGATCATCTGTTGAAACGTATCGTCAAAAGTGCCAAGCAGTAATACGTTCATGACGATTCACCAACCGAGAGCAGGTCTTGTGTCATCTCTTGTTCACGAAGACGGGAGACCAGTTGATCAAATGAAGTTTCTTTGGCTGTAGCCTCCTGTGTTTTGACTAGGGAAAACACTTCTTTTACCGTACTCATTTGTGCTTCCAGCGGTTCGGTGTTGCCATGCTCGTTGATCACCAACAATGCCTCCTCCATTGCTTTAACCGCACTGCGCAGCAACTGGTTGGCATAGATCACCATACTGAAACCCGCCATCTCTGCTTGCTGGAAGGTGAGTGTATAGTAGGTGGTGGGTACGATGATCAACGGAGTCTTGCGGCCAATCTTTTTCCACCGTGCGGCAAACGCCAACACTTCTGTTGCTTCTTTGGATTTGGAGTGGACCAAGATCGCATCCGCACCGGCATCTGCGTACATCTGTGCGCGGGTCAAGGCATCTTCCAAACCCATTCCAGCGATCAGTGACTCAAGTCGTGCAATGACTACAAAATCCGGGTCGGTCTGTGCCGCCTTCGCTATGTGGATTTTAGCAGCAAACTCATACATATCTGCGAGGTCATGCCCTTCCAAGAAGCTGTTGCGCTTCGGGAAGTTCTTGTCTTCGATGCAAACTGCGGCGATGCCCGCATTTTCATACTCCCGAATCATCCGGATGATGTTGTTGACCTCTCCAAATCCAGTGTCACAGTCGGCAATGATCGGGAGGCTTGACGCTTTGTTCATCATGCTAGCGGCATCGAGAAATTCGGTCATCGTCAAGATGCTCGCATCAGGCACACCGTATGAAGTCGAGATTGCCAATCCACTTGCCCACAGACCATCGAAACCTTCACGTTCTCCGAGAATCGCTGTCATGCCATCATTGGCACCAATGATCTTCAGGCAGCGATCTTCTTGCAACAATTGGCGTAGTTTTGTGGATTTTCTAATCAATGGTCATTCCATCCTCTCCTGGCTGATTGTAGGAAAGCTCATTATTTGCGTTCCAATACTGATACTCCATCGGGCGAACCCACCAGGGCAACACCAACCATATCAACAAACAAGCCGGTCTCGACAACGCCAATATGCTGTTTTAATTCACGATCCAATTGAAGAGGCTGTTCGATGTGACCAAAATTACAATCCAAAATGTAGTTCCCATTATCTGTGACGAACGGGACGTCTTCTTGGTCACATCGTAATGTTGCCGATCCATCCATTGTGCTGATTGTGCGAGCCACTACATCGGTGGCGAACGGAACCACTTCGACCGGCACACAGAATGCGCCGAGACGCTCGACCGTCTTGACTTGATCAGCAACGATCACCAACCGATCTGATAAGGATGCGATCAGTTTTTCGCGGAACAATGCACCGCCACCGCCTTTTATCAAGTTCAGGTTGGGGTCAATTTCGTCAGCACCATCAATTGTGATGTCCAGTTTTTCCACGTCTTTCAACGAGATGAGCGGAATACTCAACTCATTTGCCAAGTGCTCCGTCTGCTTGGATGTTGGAATGCATTGAATTTGCAGACCCTCGCGAATTCTTCGACCAAGCGCAACGATTGAATAGTAAACTGTCGAGCCTGTCCCTAGGCCGACGATCATTCCGTTCTCAACGTACTGAGCGGCTTGTTCCCCCGCCAATTGTTTGCCATTCATCCCCGGCTCCTCCTCCAAACGTTACGCTAGTACCGCAGCTTGATACTTGCTCCAGTCATCCAAAAACTTTTTGACACCTTGATCGGTCAATGGATGTTGCACCAGTTGACGAATCACATCATATGGCATCGTGCCAATGTGAGCTCCAGCTTGCGCTGCTTTGGTGACATGATAAGGAGTGCGAATGCTCGCTGCAATGATTTCAGTCGGTATCGCATGAGTTGTAAACAGATCTGCAATGCCTTCGATCAACTGCAAACCATCGTGGTTGACGTTTTCCAGCCGATTGATGAACGGACTGACGAAAGTGGCACCCGCCCGGGATGCCATCAATGCCTGATTGATGGTAAAGATCAACGTGACGTTGGTTTTGATACCACGTTTCGCAAAATGAGCCACCGCTTTCAGGCCTTCAAGCCCCATCGGTACCTTGACTGTGACCTTATCCGACAGAGCCGCAAAGTCTTCACCTTGTGCGATCATCCCTTTTGCTTCTGTATCGGTGACTTGCGCACTCACTGGACCGTCCACAATGCCCAAAATATCATGGAGCACATCCTCAAACGCTCGTCCTTCTTTGGCCGCCAAGCTGGGGTTGGTGGTCACGCCAGCAATCACACCCAGATCGTAAGCCGCTTTAACTTCCTCGATATTCGCTGTATCAATGAAGATTTTCAAAAGTTCCCCCCTTACACAGTCAATGAGGATGGCTGGTAACATACCTCGTGTTTCTGAATTCCGAGTGCCGAATCGGTCTGCCACATACAACGATTGCGCTCTGTCTCTAGCCCCATCACTGCTCGGATGCAGTCAATGGTCTCTGGAATCGTGATGCATTGCATATCAATCGATGTCATCGCGTGCAACTGATCGCCTTCCACGACGATTGATTCTTCCCACAGCAACAATTCTTGACGGTCGCCGCGCATGCGAGGGGTTTCCGCATAATAATGGCTCAATTGTGCAGTTGTCTTGCCAACTTTACGATGCGATTCCACGAGTATGCGCGGAGTGTTGCACAAGACGTTCATGACCTCGTCACGATCGGCCGGTTTGTTCAGCTTGACGCTCATCATCTGAACATGTGAGAAAAACATCGGAACGGCCACTGCCTGTGTGAAGATCGACAGCGTCGGCATCACAAGTTGGGCATCCGGTCCATGATGTGACAAGCCGAATACTGGTGCGGCCCCGTTTGGCAATCCGTTTTCCGCCTTGTCCGGGTCGGTGGAACAACGAACGAGCGAACCTTCTGCATGTTTGACACCCCAATATCTGTCCAACGTGCTGAGAAGACGCACCAGCCCTGTCGTGTTACAACTGCCGACGCGAACAGCAGAACGACCGATCGCATCCTCGAAGTTACCGAACGTGCTAAACGTCAGGCCAGTGGTGGCGTGCTTTTCGCCGCCTTGGAAGATCGATTTCACACCCATTTCTTGATATAAAGCTAAGCGTTTGGCACCTTCCCCGGCCTGTGTACAATCAAGGATCACATCCACTTGGGACAAAAGATCGCGCAGGCCACCTGCACAAGGCAATCCACCCTTTTCGAAACGATCAAATCGCATCGGATCTGTGCAAAACAGGGGTATTCCAGACAAGTGTGCGGATAGGGCGGTCGGGTTTGGAGTGCGAAGTCCGATCCCGACGAGTTGCATATCGGATTGCAGCCGGACCGCGTCTGCCACTCGTTTGCCAATTGTGCCGCATCCGATCACGCCAATTCGTACCGATTTCATCATCACTGCCCCTCTCCTACTGGTAACAGATTTTGCAACAGTCCAAGCGAGTGGTCGGTCTGAACTGTAGTAATTTCAGACAAGCTGTGAGGACTCAGAACACTGCGAACATAGTCAATGGTCTCCGGAATCGGCGCAATCTCATGAGCGACGCACCATAACAGAATGTGCCCACTCTCTGCGAACTCAACCGAATCAACGAGAACGACCGTTTCATAAAATCCACCATCGGCACGACCCTGGTCGCGGAAAAATTCAGATACAACTGCCGTGTCTGCAAATTGCAGTCCGGGTGGCGTGAGGAGCACACGAGGCAATGTATGTAGACGATCCAGTATCTCCGCGATCGTTACTGGTGTTGCTGTTTCGATCTGACATCCGACCAACCAAGAACGCGTATGTTGTGCACGGACAGACTGTCCACTGTGGGTAGCCCCTTTCGGCCATTGCACTTGTGTCAGCCATGAGGGGACTGTTGGTGAAAGCGCATCGACAGGTCCTTTTTTGCTGAGGGCATCCGTTGGCTGGACGGCAGTTACCGCGACATGTTTTACTCTAGGAATTCCAGCTAACACACGGCTGAGGGATGTTGCAGGCGCATTGGGAATTCGATACAATGCTGAATCGTCATCAACTCCGCAGTAAATCACAGGCTTGTCCAAATGTGTCAGTGCAGCAGGCAGAGTTGAGATCCAAGCATCCACCTCATGATCCTCTTGCTGCGCCAAAACCATATCATCTTGTGCTGTGACTGCGTGCTCCAGCCACTTCTTGAGACGTCCGTCGCTTATTATCCCGATCCGGTACATGCGCAAACCTCCTTAATTAACAACTAAATTCCATCAGTAAGCATCCGGTGATTCGCGCCATCGGTTGATTTGTTTCAACTCTTCGTCATTGAAATACTTCGCTTGAGACGCCATCTCCAGCAGGGCATGGTAGTCTGTCAGTGTATGAAGTTCACAATCAATCTTGTCGTAATTATCCTGAATACTTTGAAAACCGTGGGTAAAGATCGTTACCACTCCCAGCACCTCACCGCCCCCTTGGCGGACGCCACCAACCACGATCGGAGCAGAATTGCCAGTGGATACGAGGTCTTCCAAGATCACGACCTTTTTACCTTCCGGAAGCACACCTTCGATGAGACTCTCAGTACCATGCTTTTTCGGTGACGTGCGGACGTAGATCATGGGGAGATTCAGTTTAGATGCGACCAAAGTCGCGTGTGGAATCCCGGCCGTCGCGACACCTGCGATCATTTCGACATCGGGATATTGTTTGCGGATCAAGTCTACGAATGCATCTGCGATCAACTCTCGCACTCGCGGATATGAGATGGTCATCCGATTGTCAAAATAAATTGGGCATCGTCTTCCCCCCTCCAAGATAAACGGCTTTGTCGGGTTCGAGAGTACCGCCTTGATCTCAAGCAGTGCTGATGCGATCTGATCGCTGAAAGTGACCATTTTCAATGCACCTCCGAAAGGTATAATAACATTATTACTTATTCCTTATATTGAGGATACTATAAAATTTATTATTATACAACAACTACCATATAACAAAAATAATATATAAAAACACGTACTGAGCGCTGTGTTAGCTGGGTATTCATCATGAAGGAAAGTTGATGTAAGGGCCATCCTATCCACTTCCATCGAGCGTGATTTCCCCAAACAAATTTATCTCGTTTTAGATACGTGTTCTATTGACGCATCTTGCAGAATACCAGCAAGCCTTGATTGCGAACCAACGTGTAGAGTCCGCATAGGGATGAGATCATAGAAATGATTTAACTTATGCCGAGTATCTCTTGTTTCACAACTCATCCCTACTATTGAACGAGACGATCATGTAACATCGATTGGATTTGCCGAACAAAAAAAGACCACCCATGAGTTGATGACTCTGGCGATCTATTTCCTGCTATTGAGCCGATACCCTAAACGTATCGGTTATGCTAACTGATTCCGGAGCTACGCTACATTCGGAATCGAGACATGGACGTAATCCCCTTTTGCACTCTGTTGCTGGTCGGACAGCCAGAAGTACACGTCAAGATGAGGACGAAGAAGTGACGCCGTGACAGTCGCCTCCATCCGCTATGATACAACTTGCGAGTAAATTTATATCATCGCCATTCCAAAGATTTTGACGCAAACTATTACATTGGCTATAATCTATTCAATACATTCTCTTTAATAACAGAAATCATTTTTACTGGCGCAGTGCGTTTAAACAAGAATAGACGAAATGCCAGAAAATCTCCAGAATGCGAGGTTCTTATTAATGGAAAACTCCAAAATAACTAGAAAAAACCCAGTCGATATGTATAGTCCAGTCGGTAAGTACACACATATCACCAAAATTCCGAGGAATTCCGAGCTGTACGTTGCTTCTGGTCAAATCGGGGTTGATCAGAATGGTGAGCTTCCCGATGATATGAACGAACAGATCAAGAATACTTTTGACAATATCCAAGCTGTGCTACAGTCTGAGGAATTAACAGCGGAACATATTATCAAAGTAAACATTTGGGCTACCCAAAAAATTGATTGGTATTATTTGAACACAGAGTGGGAGAAATTGTTTGGGCAAAATTATCCGGCAATGACGATTGGTTATCTTTCTGAATTAGGATTACCAGAAATCAGAATCGAAGTTGAAATATGGGCAGCTAGAGTCTAAGACTACGATTCGCAGCCAAAATAGGGTGGGAAGCCCCACCCTATTTTCCATATTGACCCCTTACTGTTTATCGCATAATGAAATTGCAGAATGTCGCGGCGTAAAAGTGCAGACTTTGCCCGCGACATTTTGGCATAAAAAAAGCACTTGCCAACATCGATCTACTAACTTACCCTACGGTTTGCGACGACCAAGGGGGATCGAGAGGATGTTGAAAGTGCCTGAACAACAGTATATCAAATTTTTGCGCGAACACGAAGGGTGTTCGATAACCGAAATTGCAGAACGAATGAACTTGAATTGGCGAACTGCCAAAAAATATGCGGACAAAGACGATTGGAACGAGACGGTGGGAAAACGATTCGGTCGTTACCCAGTTCTCGGTCCGTTTCTCGAAATCATAGATACGTGGCTATTGGAGGACGAGGCTCTTCCCCGCAAACAGCGCCACACCGCTCGGCGGATCTTTAACCGTCTCAAAGCGGAGTATGAATTTACTGGTGGCGAACGAACGGTACAGGAGTACGTGGCTAAATGGCGGGCGGCTTACGCCCATGACCGAGCGAAGAGCTACGAACGGCTGGAGCATCCAGGTGGCGAAGCCCAGGTAGACTTTGGAACCGTACAGGTTGCGCAGAACGGGAGGCTCGTGGAACGTAAGATTCTTACCGCGTCCTTCCCATTTAGCAATGCGGCCTTCGCTTTCCCCGTTCCATCTGAGAATGGCGAGTGCTTTCTCGAAGCCTTGAAGCGGCTGTTCGGACAAATGGGCGGAGTACCGCGACGCATCTGGTTCGATAACCTCGCGGCTGCGGTTGCATCTATCGAGAAAAACGGAGAACGAAAGCAAACTGATGCGTTCACAAGGTTCTGTGCTCATTACCGCTTCGAGCCTGTCTTTTGTAATGTGGCGAGAGGCAACGAGAAAGGCAATGTAGAGAACAAGGTTGGTTACGGAAGGCGGAACTGGTGTGTCCCGATCCCAGTCATTCAATCGCTCGATGAACTCGCAGTACATCTTGAAATGGAGGCACTGGAGGATCGTCAGCGCATTCACTATTCGAAGAAGGAGAAAGTGGACGATCTATGGCGACAGGAGCAGAAAATGCTCTATTCCCTGCCGCTTGAACCGCTAGAGGTATTTCGTTTGGATACAGGTCGATTGAACAAATTTCGTGAACTGTCGTTCGAGAACATCAAGTACCCACTCCCGCAATGCAAGGCAGAGCAGCGCGTGTTGCTCAAGATTAAGTGGGATCTGATCGAGGTATTGGACGAGTCGTACAGCAAAATCTTCGAGTTCCCTCGGCCTTATACGGACAAGACGATGGAGATCGAGTGGAGAGCTGTGTTAGATGGACTCAAGCGACGCCCTCGCTCCGTCAGATATTCGACTTTTGTGTCGATGATGCCAGAAACACTGAAACACTTCCTGAGGGAAGTTGAGTCGGAGACGTGCAAGGCACGCCTGTCCCTTGTGAGGCGTTTGTTGGAGAACTACACGATGGGGGAGATCGCTAAAGGCCTGCACGAACTCATGCCTTGGGATTCTCGCGTCGAAACAGCGTTGGAGCACGCTTTGTACAAACAACGATATCCCGAGTTTCATCCTGAACCGTTCCAAGAGGTACACACCCCATCGAAGATTCAAGGCTATCATCCAGGTGACTTGGCCAATTACAACGATCTGTTGGGGGTGACATTATGAATCGAAAAATGTTGGCGCAGGCGTGCAAAACGCTCCATCTGGCACATGTAATGAACCACTACGAATCGGTTCCGTTCGAGAGTCGTACTGACTTCTTGCTGGCAATCCTGCAGTCAGAGATCCAAGGACGTGAGTCCAGTAAAATGAAGAGATTGATGAAGCGCGCCGGATTCCCTCAATTGAAAACGTTCGAAGGATACAACTTTGAGGAGATCACGTTTCCGAATCATTGCACGGAGCAGTCTCTACGTGAGCTTAACTTCCTGAAACATAAAGAGAACATCTTGATGTTGGGAAAGGTGGGAACTGGGAAAACCCATCTGGCAATTGCGTTAGGGGTGGAAGCCTGTCGGCAGGGGCTTGATGTGAGGTTTTATCGCGTCTCGGAGCTTGTCGCCAAATTGCAGGAAAGACATGCGAGCGGGACGCTGACGAGATTTCAAAAAGAACTGATGAAGTGCGATCTGTTGATTTTGGATGAGGTGGGCTTCGTGCCGTTTCACCAAACGGGTGCTGAACTTCTGTTTCACGTTATCTCGGAATGCTACGAGCAGCGAAGTCTCATAGTGACCTCCAATCTGGAGTTTGGGCAATGGAACAGCGTGTTTGGTGATACTAGATTAACGAAAGCGCTGGTGGATCGTTTAGTTCACCACGCGCACATCCTGAGTTTTACGGGCGAGAGTTATCGCTTGCGTCATGCTCTGTCGAGCATAAATTCATGAATTTCGATGTTGGCGGTGCTATGCACAAAATGGCCGCGATACTCTGCACTTTTCAGTTGCGAAACACACCCTTACGTATCATCTTCCATTTTGTACTCTAAAATATCCCCCGGTTGACATTCTAATGCTTTGCAAATTGCCTCTAAAGT
Organism: Tumebacillus algifaecis; assembly: GCF_002243515.1. Lineage (NCBI taxonomy): Bacteria > Bacillati > Bacillota > Bacilli > Caryophanales > Alicyclobacillaceae > Tumebacillus > Tumebacillus algifaecis. The sequence continues at coordinate 145,616 of NZ_CP022657.1, read as the reverse complement.
TGAAAGCCTAATTGCTTTTGCCTTTCCATTTTTCAAGATCGAAAGGTTAGCCATTGTGATTCCAACCCTCTCCGAAAGTTCTGTTACGCTCATTTTCCTTTTCGCCAGCATCACATCAATATTGATTATTATTGCCATGTTATTCACCTCAGACCGTTAAGTCATTTTCTGCTTTTATATCAATAGCTTCTTTTAAAAGTCTTTGGAGAACAGCAGCAAAAACGGCAATTACCATCGAGGCAAAAATCATGACCATTCCGATAACGATGATACCTGGGGCATCGTCTTTCTCCGCAATGAGATAGATGAATGGCATACCGACCACATATAAGCCACTGAATGTGATTGCACATTGTTTTATTTTTTTCAAAGCCTGTACAGATAATTCCGAAAAGGCCTTATTCCTGTCAATGTATATCAATAGTTTAAATGACTGATACAGAGCGAAGTAAAAAGGTATCGCCGTTGCGTACAAATCGAGTAAAACGTAATATTTCATATAGGAAATTTCCGGATACAATTCTGCCGCATAATTCGCGATCTCAGGCAGCAAAAATATGCACATAGCAAGAACTGGGATTCCGATAAGAATAACAGCTACCTTTAAAAAGAGTGTTGTTCCTCGTTTCACAAAAAGCACCTCCATTAGTGATTGCAACATTATTCTATCATGCGATTTATCGTTTCACAATAAATAATTATCGATTATTATATGCTCTGCTCTTCATGCTCAGCCGATTCAAATAGACCTCCATCAACCTGCACAAATGGCGCGTTGGCATGACATCACCCTGACCTCGCAACACAAGCTCGACAACACCAACCTCCAGATAGGAATCCAACGTAAAAACCCTCAATCGCGAAAAGACCGCAGCCAACCATACGGTCAAATTGGCGCGGTCTCCTCTTAACGACTCATTTCTCAAATGCTTATGATACGGCACATCATGTCAACTTTATCGCATGTTTGTTCAACTTCTATTTCTTCACATTCAAAAGTATGACCGCGTTCTTAGCTCCGGTGTCACCGTCAACAGCTTTAACGATTCGTGCTACATGACCTTCAACTCTTTTCCATCCAGAAGCTTCACCTGTTCCTTCCGACGGTTTAACTCCCATATGACTTCCTACTTGATCTTACTGATTCAAAATACTATCCTCCAACATCGCCTTCTTATCCCCATACACCTTGATAATATGGTTCTCCCCCATGAGCAGAGGGCGTTTAAGATGTGATCCAATCCCCATCCATACTCAGTGAGCTCATATTCTACTTTGGGTGGGACTTGATTATAGGTGATGCGATTGATGATCCCGTCTTCCTCCAATTCCCGTAATTGCTGAGTCAACATTTTTTGAGTAATGCCCGGCATCAGGCGACAACGGTGACAATCCTTTTACTCGTCTACGGCATTGCCATTGCGATCGGCAACGTGATCGGCGGGAAAGTGTCGAACAGAAATCCGATTCGAGCGTTGTTCTACATGTTTCTTATACAAGCCATTGTCCTCTTCGCCCTCACCTTCACGGCACCTTATAAAGCTGCGGGCCTGCTGACGATCATCCTCATGGGGTTGTTCGCTTTTATGAATGTGCCCGGCCTGCAACTTTATGTGGTGCAGTTAGCAGAGCGATTTGTGCCTAGCGGAGTCGACGTTGCTTCTGCCCTGAACATCGCAGCGTTCAACGCCGGCATTGCATTTGGTGCCTATTTTGGCGGGGTGATCACCGATTCGATCGGGCTCATCCATACGCCTTGGGTCGGGGGACTCATGGTGCTGTGCGCCGTTGTGCTTACCGGATGGAGCCGATCTTTGGAGCGAAACACGTAGATTTGTATGACAGCAGGATGAAATCATAAAATGGAGGTCGCTTTAAGAATGAACATCACACAATCAACAACCACTTTGTCTAACGGTGTAAAAATGCCTTGGCTGGGCCTTGGTGTATTCAAAGTAGAGGAAGGCTCTGAACTCGTCAACGCGGTGAAAACCGCGATTCAACATGGGTATCGCAGCGTGGATACGGCAGCGATCTACGCAAATGAGTCGGGAGTCGGACAAGGCATTCGCGAAGGGATACAAGCAACCGGAATCACTCGCGAAGATCTCTTTATCACGTCGAAAGTTTGGAATTCCGATCTCGGCTACGATTCGACACTCAAAGCCTATGAGGCGAGCTTACAAAAACTCGGATTGGAGTACTTAGATCTCTACCTCATCCACTGGCCGGTACAAGGCAAATATAAAGACGCCTGGCGAGCGCTCGAAACCCTGTATAAAGAAGGGCGCGTCAAAGCAATTGGGGTCAGCAATTTTCAAATCCATCACCTTGAAGACTTGCTGAAAGATGCGGAGATCAAACCGATGATCAACCAAGTGGAATACCACCCGATGTTGACTCAAAAGGAACTTCATGCGTATTGCAAGCAACAGGACATCCAATTGGAAGCATGGTCTCCGCTCATGCAAGGCCAATTGCTCGACAATCCGGTCTTACAAGAAATTGCTGACAACCACCGCAAATCGATCGCCCAAATCATTCTGCGTTGGGATTTGCAAAACGAAGTCATCACCATCCCGAAATCGATCAAAGAAAATCGCATCGTGGAGAATGCATCCGTCTTCGATTTTGAACTCACACCTGCAGAGATGCAGCAGATTGATAATTTGAACCAGAATCGTCGTGTTGGCCCTGACCCGGACAATTTTGATTTTTAAGGATTGACAAGATCGCAGAGAAAAACGAAACGACCTGAGTCCGACGAATGCCGGACTCAGGTCGTTTCATTTAGCAAAAGGTGCTTTTTATCCACTGTCCACATGACAGAGATATGTTCATCTCGAAGGTGCTTTCTTTGCGTTCCAGATCTGCTTAGTTCACTTGCATCCAGCCGCCGGCATACGTGCCCGTGCCGGTGATCACTGTCGCTTTTACACGATACGAGCCCGGTCCGACAAGTGAGAACACGTTGCTAAAGCTACCCGTGCCGTTTACGGTGAATGTGGCAACCGTCAGATTGTTGGCCGTGTTGACCAAGTCATAACGTACTTTCGGTGCCAGCGTATCTCCATTGGCCGGGCCCTGGTAGCCCGAGACGTAGAAGCTCTTCGAGTAATCCGTATACGGATTGAAGTCAAACGTCAAGAACATGGAAGTTGATGTAGACCATCCTTGGCAGAAGAAGTCCAGATTTACTACGCCGTCCGTGGTCACGACCGCAGCCTTTGCATCTTGCGGTGCTGCCATCGCGGTCATCGGTGCCATCGTCAACGCAAGGGCGGAAACCAAGATCATCGTTGCTTTTTTCATTATAAAATCACCTCTTAGTATTTTGTATATTTCTTTATTTGTAATAATACAAAATATAACACAATAATGTCAACGATAAATCTTTAATAAATTATTTATGTTTCCGCTACTCTATATTATCCGATAATTGATTGCACCTAATGTCCACCAGTTGATGGAGAAATCGTCCGACCGTTCCTTGCGATTTCCTCGCAACTTGGAGAATCACTTTCTCGTTGATGAGGCAAGCCTGGAACGTCTCAAATCCCTGCTCCGCAACCTGATCGAGGTAATGGACATCCACCTCTTTCGGAAACACACGCCTTGCCTTTGCGTTCCTTTCTTCCCCACTCACAGTTGAATCCCCTCGTCCCCAAGGTCACTCTTCTCTAAGCCGTTTCTTGCTCTGCCATTTCGCAACGAAACGAACGCTTTCTTTCGCAAACCATCCGTGCAATTTCTTGTTTGCATACCCTATTCAATATTTCGGTACCCATTAGTAAAGTCCAAAAAATATATACACAATGAAACTTTATGGAAGGATTATGCATCATTTTCTATAGAGTCGCCTTCAGTATCCGTTATCAGACGTGTCAACCTTCATACTGCATCAGGAGAGTATACCGGATGAAAAAACAAGCCTGCGACAACTTCGTCGTGTATATGTAACCGGCCATGGTATTTAGCAGTCTGCTGTTTCTGTTCTTGTTCCTGCCGGCCGTCCTCGCTCTGTACTACGTTTCACCAGGGCGAGTCAAAAATCTCGTCCTGTTTCTGTCCAGTCTCGTCTTCTACGCATGGGGTGAGCCAGTTTACATCGTCTTGCTGTTGCTGTCCACCCTGATGGATTACAGCTTCGGCCAGCTCCTTGGCAGCCCGAAGTGGAATCAGATTCAACGCAAATGGATCGTGGTCTGTTCTGTCGTCATGAACCTCGGGGTCTTGTCGTATTTCAAATATGCCGACTTTCTCATCCAGAATGTGAATCAACTGCTCGGCACTGACATTCCGCTGACCGACTTGCCGCTCCCGATCGGAATCTCATTTTACACGTTTCAATCGATCTCCTACATCATCGACGTGTATCGAGGTACTGCAAAAGCGCAGCGCAATTGGCTTGACTTCGCTACTTATGTTGCCTTGTTTCCGCAATTGGTAGCTGGCCCCATCGTTCAGTACAATTCGCTTGCCGAGCAACTGAACAAGCGCTCGGTCAATCTGGAGATGTTCGCGGAGGGCATCCGGCGCTTCATTATCGGGCTGGCGAAAAAAGTCTTGCTTGCCAATAACATTGGACTGCTCTGGCACACCATATCGAGCACGCCTCCTGATGCGCTGCCCATGTTCACCGCTTGGCTTGGCATCATCGCTTTTGCTTTTCAGATCTACTTCGACTTTAGCGGGTATTCCGACATGGCGATTGGCCTCGGCCTCATGTTCGGCTTCCGATTCAAGGAGAACTTCGATTCGCCTTATCGCGCGCAGAGCATCACCGATTTTTGGCGGCGATGGCATATCTCCCTGGGCAGTTGGTTTCGCACCTACGTATACATCCCGTTGGGCGGCAATCGTCGGGGACTTTGGATTCAAATGCGCAACATTCTCATCGTCTGGTTGCTTACTGGGATCTGGCATGGGGCCAGCTGGAATTTCATGTTGTGGGGGCTCTACTTCGGTGTGATACTGCTGTTTGAAAAATGGTGGGGCTTGCAGTTGCTGAAGCGTCTGCCACGCTGGGTGCGACATGTGTATGCGCTTTTGCTGATTCTTGTTGGATGGGTATTGTTCGCCTTCGATCAACTTCCCATAGTGCTGCACTATCTGCAAGCGATGATCGGGCTCAATCAACAGCCTCTGTGGGAGAACACGACTCTTTACCTCACGTATACGAACGCGATCTTGTTGCTCGTGCTGGTCATCGCCTCGTTACCTCATAAGCAGCCAACAAGCAATAGCATCCGATCGTTGCTGGCCGTGCCTTGGTATGGATTGCTCTTGTTCCTATCGGTCGCCTACTTGGTAGACTCGACATTCAACCCCTTCTTATACTTCCGGTTCTAACCAGTCAGGAGGTGATCGTTGATGAAACGGTGGACTGATCGATTATTGGTCGGAGGGTTTATTGGAACGCTCTATCTCCTCCCCCTCACTTTTTTCTTTCTGCCCCTGCAGCAGTTCTCCGATCTTGAAAACCGCTATTTGCAAAAGGTCCCCCAACTGTCATGGGAAAGCGTTTGGTCCAAGAAATATGCGGAAGAGGCGGAGCGATTCGTAACCGATCACTTTCCGTTCCGGGACAGATGGGTGTTGGTCAAATCTGCCGTTGAGCAACTCCGCCTACAGCAAGAAAACAACGGGATTTATCTGGGGAAAGACGGCTATCTGTTCGAAAAGTTTGCAACACCTGATGCGGCAAAGGTTCAGCAATATGGGGAAGCGGTGACGAGATTCGCCGATCGCCACCCCGAAACGAACGTCACTCTCATGCTTGCGCCAACATCGGTTGGACTGTACGCGAATCGTTTGCCTTGGCTCGCTCCCGTATACCCGCTCGATCAGGTCAATCAATCGGTTGCTAAGTATGTTCAGGGCAGCGTCTCGTTTTTGAACGGCTTTGACTTCCTGACTCCGCACGCTTCCGAACCGATTTACTATCGGACCGATCATCATTGGACGACATACGGGGCTTACTTGGCTTATGCGGCCTATGCCCAGCAGATGGGCTGGCAACCGATCGCTCAGCAGGACTTCCAGATTCGAACGGTTAGCGAGTCGTTCCTTGGAAGCTACCATACCCGGGGTCAATTCACTGGCGTAACTCCTGATTCGATTCAAGTCTATACGCCATCAACACCTGTCGCGACCGAGATGTACATCGCCGATACAGATGAGACATTCACAAGCCTGTACGATGCTCGTGCTCTGAAGAAGAAGGATCAATACTCGTACTTCCTCGGTGGGGTCCATGCCTTGATGAGGATCACAAGTCAGCTCGAGCAAAAAGCGATTAGACAAGAGAATCTGTTGGTCATCAAGGACTCCTACGCACATAGCGTGATCCCATTCCTCGCCCTCCACATACCGGACATTCATGTAATCGACATTCGGTACTATAACGGCAACATCAGCGATTATTTGGCCGACAACGGCATTCAAAATGTGCTGTTGCTCTTCAATACCGCCACCTTTGTCGAGAACACTGCCATCTTGAAAGTAGATGACTAGTAAAGGAGAATGAACTCAATGAAATCGAAAGCGATTGCCCTCCTCGTAGCTACAACTTTGACAGCGGGTCTGCTCAGCGCTTGTTCCAGCAAGGAAGAAGCGGTCAACAATCAGGAAACAGTGACAAATGACGGTTCCCCGAGCGCCGAAGCTAACCCTAACACCGAAACAGCTCCAGAAAAGGAATCGAGCCCTGACACTGAAGCTCCCAGCGTGGACGCTGCACCTGGTACAGAAGCAAAACCGACCCCAACACCAGTGCCTGGCAAGGAGCCTGTCGCGAACAAGGACAAGCAACAGAAACCAGCGCCCAACAAGGAGCAAGCTCCAAACAAAGGGCAAACTCCAAGCAAAGACCCGGCCCCAGGCAAGGAGCAACCTCCTAGCAAAGACCCCGGTGCGAGCAAGGAGCCCGCTGTCGAAACCAAGCCGTCCGTCAAGGAAATGGCAGACGAGATGTTGGAGCGAGTCAAACAACCGATGCTCATCGAGATGAAGATCGACCAGCTGAAAGACACCTACGGTCTCGATCCGGCCCTGCTGGAAGAATTCACAGTCCGTTATCCCCTGATGAACGTGAAGACCAACGAAATCGCAATTTTCAAAGTGAAAGATGAAAAAGAGATTGCGACTGTCAAACTCGCGATCGAAAAGCGCGCAACCGTCGTCCAGAAGCAATTTGAATTCTACCTTCCAGACCAATACGAGAACGCCAAAAACTACAAGATTATTACAAACGGAAAGTATGTCTTGTTCCTGATCTCCGAGAGTGCTGATGAGCTGGGTAAAGCATTCTCGACCTTCTTCAAGACTTCATAAGATCGCATCTGGAAAGACAAAACTGATCTGAGCGGGTCGATTTCCCTGTCTGATCTTTGTGCGTGGGACTTCTCCATGGTGCTCGCGTTCGCGTGGAATGAACCAAACAAGCCCGTAGGCCGACTCCTCTCGACCTACGGGCTTCTATTTTCTAAACCGCACCAAAAAACATGCTCTACTTATGATAAGTACACCTTTAGAATCTCAGCCACTTCCTGCAGATAAACGCAGTTTCCTGCCTTAACGGTCAATTTTTCTGAAGTACCGATACACTTTGTCCAGCTTCTCCCGATGCCTTCCCCGCGGGCTTTCCATATTGCCAAATTCAAAGAACTTTATTCGCTTGATGCCGACATAGTTGAAGAGCGCCTTCCTCATGAGGATTTTGTGGGCATTGTTCAACCAGAATAATGGATAGAAGGTTGGACCCTTCATACTGGAAATGCAAACGACCGACTTTCCTTTTAAAAGTCCTTCGGGAAGCAGTCCGCCATGCTCCTGATAAGCGAATCCCGAAGCAAACATTTGATCGATAAACCCCATCAGCATAGCCGGGGGACGCCCCCACCAGATGGGATAAACGAGTACGATCTTATCCGCCCATCGGAGTTGCTCCCTGTACTCAGCAAATTCAGGGTCCACATGCATGTCTCTTCGGCGTTTGTTTTCATTAAACACGAGGATCGGGTTGAATTGCTCTTTATATAAATCCAGTACCTTCACCGCTTCGATGTTCGAATTCTCCTCGCACCCGCGCAAGACTTCTTGCAAAAAGGCATAACTCAAGCTCTGATGGTTAGGATGCGTGTAAATCACCAGCGTTTTCAAATGCAACACCTCATTAGTTGTCTTTTGATAACAACAACGGTATCATATTCGGTTTTTAGTTGTCAAATGATAATTGTTTTCGGATAACTAATTTGATACCTTGTGAGAAGAGGTGGTTCTATGGATAAACAGGCGCTCTTCAAAAAGTTCGTGACCTTCACGTCATCGGTACATCAAGTCACAAATGACATGACAAAAGACGTACAAGCCGAGGAAGTCACTCCCCTTCAATATAAGATCCTTGAACATCTGGCCATCTGTGAAGCGGTTACGATCAGTGCAATCAGTGAATGCTTGCATACGTCTCTCCCGAACACAAGCCGTGAACTGCGAAAATTAATCGAAAAGCAACTCTGCGAAAAAGTTCCCGATCTCGAGGATCGACGTAAACAATATATTCGGCTTACGATGCGAGGCCAAGCGATGATGGAAGAAGCGTTTCAACGTATCGAATCACAATTCTTAAAACGAATTGCACAGGTTTCCAACGAAGAATTGAAAGAAGTCGAACGTGCACTGGATCTGCTGCAAAAGAAAGTTTTTTATTAGAACATCGAGTCATGACAAAAGGGCCTGAAAACTTCAGGCCCTTTTGTGCTTCGAAACTGCTCAGGAACAGCTACCAGTGGGTCCAGTAGCGGATCGCTCTGTGATGCTGTTTTTCGATGACACGGTTCACCGCATCATTCTAGGTGAGAATTTTCATTGTGTTGAATAATACTCAGCTTTTTATAAAGGTTTGCTAGCTGTACCCTCTCCTCTTCGGTTAACTTTTCGAATAAATTTGTACGCAGCTTTTGCCCCTCAAGTGATGCTCTTTGGAGGACTTCGTCACCTTTATCGGTAATGCCCAAATAATTAATTCGACGATCAGACTCATTCACCATTCTGACGGCTAATTTCTTCTCGACAAGTTTTTCTGATAAATAACTGAGCGTAGGAGGGGTAAGTCCTAATATTTTTGCAAGGTCCGAAGGCCGGCTCTTTCCGTTTTGCTTTAGATGGGCGAGCACAAGAACGTGAGAGATCCCGAGGTCCTCACTGAATGTTCTGTTCCACTGCATAATCATTTGTTTGGTGAAATTATCCATATTGTGTACGAGTTCGAATAGGGTCTGCTCCTCCATAACATCCTCCTAGGTAAAATAAAGGACAGTCCTTAAATAAACTAAGGACTGTCATAATCTTACACGTTATTGGGCTGAGTATCCACCATCAATGACCAATTCTGAACCTGTAATGTACGACGAATCATCAGAAGCCAGGAACAACGCCGCTTGGGCAATATCGATGGCTTGGCCCAAACGTTGCAGAGGCGTTGCCTGGATTAATCGATCCAGCAAGTCCTTTGAGGTACTTAATGCTTGAGTCATTGGCGTTTCAATGATCCCAGGGAAAAGAGCGTTTACCCGAATGCCTTGACGGCCAAAGGTTGTAGCAGCCGCTTTCGATAATGCGCGTACCGCGCCTTTAGATGCAGAGTAGTGATTAAAACCTTGACCGATCAGAGCCGTGTAGGAAGAGATATTGATGATGGAGCCTTTCTTTTGGGCTGCCATATAAGGAGCGACATGCTTCATCCCGGCGAAGGGACCAAAGCCATTAATGGAGAGCATTTTCTGCCAATCCTCAACATTGATTTGCTCATATGGTTTTTCAGAAGAGATGCCTGCGTTGTTGACAAGAATATCAATTTTACCAAAGCGATCATTTACTTCCTGTGCCAGCGCCTGCCAATCCTCATCAGAAGCAACATTCAATTTCATTCCGTAAACATTCTGTTTCTGACTTACTTTCTCAAGCGCTGCCTCATTAATGTCCGCGGCAATAACGATAGCCCCTTCTTGTGCAAACAGATCACCCATGCTTTCGCCGATACCTGAAGCCCCGCCGGTAATGATGGCTACTTTATTGTCTAATCTCCCCATACTACATCCTCCTTACTTAATTTGGTTGAAACGCCGTCCAACTTGTTGTGGCTGCTATTCACGCTGTGCCATTTTCATGAATCATTCGAAATCAGGGACGGTTGGGTTGGCCATATAATGTCCGCCCTCTACCTGTATCGTCTGCCCAGTAATAGACTTGGATTCATCTAAAGCCAAGAACAGAACGGTATAGCCGATATCATCCGATTCTCCGTGGTAAGGCAGCGCAATATTTTTCGCGAAGATATCCAATACCTCCGAAGGCATCTTATTCTTGGCTGCCGGCGTCAAAATCAAACCAGGCGCGACTGCGTTTCAACGAATGTTATTCTTCCCATATTGGGTAGTAATATATTTGGTATGATTTACAACAGCCGCCTTCGAAGCACCGTATGACACCAATGGTAATAGGCTCGCCAAATACTTAGATGTCTAATTATTAGACATCTAGATACTAGCACACTATTTATTCCAGTGCAACGGAGAAACTTAGCATATAAATTCGCTGACTTTCCATCCACTTCTATCAGTCGCGTCCACATGGTGTCATCGGCCAGTATAGAATCGACACATGTGGTCAATAAAAATCGACAGTTCAGAGCATAAAAAATGACTCGCTATCTCTTGGAGCGAATGTTGTATATGGGGTGCAAAAGTAGCAAAACCGAATCGACAGGTCATTGCCCTAGCAGGTGATGGTGGACTGTGATGCTACTGGGTGATCTCATCACTCTTGTACAGCATAAATTACCGGTTAAGATTGTCGTTTTCAACAATAGTGCACTTAGCTTCGTTGAATTAGAAATAAAAGCAGCCGGATATTTGGAATCCGGTACGGATCTTGTTGCGCAAAACTTCGCAAACATAGCGAAAGCCATTGGAATCGAAGGTTTCCGCGTAGAAAATCCCGAAGATCTCGAAGAAGTCATAAAGCAGGCGTTTGCAAGCGATGAGCCTGCAATCGTGGATATCGTGGTAAATCGTCAGGAATTATCCTTGCCACCCAAAATATCATTTGAACAGGCACATGGATTCACACTCTGGATGCTAAAAGCTGTATTGAACCATCATGGGAATGACTTAATAGAGCTGGCAAAGACGAATTTACTCCGTCGTGCCATTTCACTATTTTCCCTGCACAAGGACAGTTAGATTCGATTCTATCACACATGCAATTGAATTTTAAAAATCGAAAGAGGAGTACTTCCTCATGCATCCAAGTTGGTGGGTGGGAACACAGTTACTGGGAATATTCAGTTGAGCCCGTAGATCGAATCGTCTCGACCTACGGGCTTCTATTTTGCTAGACCGCACCAAAAACATGCGTTATTTGTGATACGGTTCACCGTATCGTTAGTGAGAAACGCAAGTAGTCACGCTGCCAATGATATTTATTGACGCCCCTATTTTTGGGTGTTAATATATCAACGCCATTATAATGAGTAAAATATTCTGAATAGGGGATGCGTCCATGAGCGTAGCCAACCAAGAAATTCAAGGTGTTTTGGAAAATTACAAATCTGCGGTTTTTGAGAAAGATGTTGAGAAGTATGTCTCCTTATACGCTTCTGACTTCCACATTTATGATTGTTGGGATGACTGGGAGTGTGTTGACCGTTCCCAATGGACGGAAAGTACGAAGGAATGGTTTCATGGTCTCCATGAGGAGGGTGTTCTGCTCAAAGTAGAATTCCACGATGTAGCAGCAGAGGAAAATTTGAGTCTCGCATTCATTCGTTGCAATGTGACATTCGCCGCTTACAATCAATCGGGCGAGAAACTGCGTCAGGTCACCAACCGCTTCACTTTCGGTTTACGAAAAGAAAATGAAACGTGGACCATCTCACACCAACATTCCTCACTGCCGATCAACGGGGAAACTGGAAAAGGAATTTTTAACCGAAAGTAATCCATTCTGCGACAAAAAACAGACCTCACAGACGATCGAATTGTTGTGAGGTCTTCTCTTGTTACACGTTTATTTATGATATAGCTCATCGTATCGCTCTATCTCGATAACCTAGTTTGCTCATAGATCAAGAAAGGAGCTTTAGTCCGACGGATGCACCTAGTACCATGGCAATAAACAGGATACGACGCCAATCCTTCGATTCCGCAAAGAAGAACATACCAACTAGTGTAGCGCCGACAGTACCGATCCCTGTCCATATCCCGTATGCCGTACCCATAGGCAGGCTTCTCAATGCATAACTCAAGAATCCAAAACTCAAAATGAGACCAGTGATGAAAAGAAGATAAGCCATTGCATTATTATCACGCTTGATTCGGTTCATCCCAAGCACACCAACAACTTCAAACATGCCAGCTAATAGTAACGATATCCATGCCATTAGTGTGCTGCCTCCTTGGAGTCAGACGAGTTACCGACCAACTTCAATCCCAGCACGCCCGCCAACAGCAATACAATTAGCAGGAGCTTTGTGATCTTAACAGGTTCATCAAACAAAAGGATTTCGGCAAGCACGGTACCACCAGTCCCCATTCCTGTAAATACGGCGTAAACCGTGCCTACAGGTAACTTGGAAGAAGCAAGGAGTACGAGGACAAATGAAATTGCAAGCGCGATAACTGTCCCCAACCACGTAATCAAGCTGTCTGCGTGTTTAAATCCGATGACCCAACATACTTCGAAAACCACACCAATAAAAATGTAAAGCCAACTGCGATTCACGGTCGCTCCTCCTCTAGTTGTTCTTTACGCCTCGCCAGTAAACGAACCATGACGCGTCGAGTCTCTTCATAGATCGCTCCGCATCGCCATAGAGCATCTCGACAAAGATGCTATCTAGCATCGCGGTAAAAGATGCGGAGGCCCGCATATTGGAAACAGCGGGATGCAACTCACCTTTACTTGCCGCCATTTCAAAGACCGGTACGAGCAACTGTTCCAATCTATCAACGTGGTCAATGGTATAAACGGTAATTTCCTTTTCTAGATGACCAGGTGGGAAAAATGACATGCGTAGAAAGAATTTTGTATCATCTTCTTGCTCGTGTCGCTTTCTGTATTCCTTCAAGAAGCCGTACAGCTTATTTTCCAGAGACAGCGTACTATTTCGCTCCAGATAATCTTGAACAAAAAGCATCTCTCTCACCGCTACGTCTTTAAAAACAGCGAAAAACAAATCATCCTTGCCGTTGTAGTGGTTATAAATCGACTGCTTTTTAATCCCTACCTCATCAGCAATGTTGGCAAGTGAGGCTCCCTCGTAACCATTTCGAGCAAAATGACGAAGCGCAACATCTCTAATTTTTATTGACGTCATCGAATTTCCCTCCGATGTAACTGACGAACGTTCGTAAGTTTTATTAAAGCATAAAGATCTGGACAGCGCAAATGTTTTTATATGTTGATTTTCTCCAGACAGACACTAGCTTCTCTCCCAGTTCGATTCATGTCTTTCATGTTGGCAATATTCTCTTTCACCATATCGCTCTATTTCTGAGCATCTAGTACAAACAATGATGCGTCGTGGTTCATGAATATGTTACTCCCTGAATAGATCGTTTTGGATTGGATTTCTCGATAGCCTATTTTGCTCATAAGCTTGGTAAGGTTTTCTTGATCAAATCCGTTATGAACCAGATCTGAGGCTATGTTTTCGTTTTTATTAAAGTCTACGATTAGTAAATGCCCTCCTACAGGTAGGACATCATATAGCTTTGATAAAACTGATTCCGTATCAGGAATATGGAGTAGAACCTGAGCCATGAAAATGTAGTCAGCATGTAAGTCCGATCGATCTTCCTTTTCGAAATCAAAGCATAACGTATCTGCATTCCGGATATCAAATTCGGTGATTTTTTGTTTGATCCGATTGATCATATTTTGCGAGGTATCCAGAAAAAGTATCGAGTTGAAGTCACCTAATAAGTTCATTCCAACAAGACCCGTTCCGCACCCAAAATCAATAGCGTTCTTGCTTCTTGCATCAACTACAAATTCACGAATGGCATCTGCTGCTACCTTAGCAATTTGGATTCTTTCAGAAGTGTCATATCGATTCGCCATCATTTCAAAGATGTCTGTATTTCCCATTAGTACCACTCCCCAAACTGTCAGAATCTAAACCAACAACACACAGCACTCTGCTTCAACTATTTCGCATTAAGCCGACGCCCTTACAGGGTATCAGTTGTGTCAACCGACCGTAGTTGTTCGTAGCACCTATGGTCTTTTTTTTATCCTATGCACTGCTTATAGCCTTCTTCTAACACATCGCCTGTAATTGCTACAAAGATTCGCTTCCCTTACTGACGATACGAGTGAGGATACGATTCGCCATAAAATAGACAGATCACGTTCGATACTTGTCCACACCGAAACTCAAACCTCCTCATATCCTATTGCAGGAGGTGAAGTTTACCATGCCAAGAAAAATTGAAATTCAAGATTACCAAGCTGTCCAGCCACGGAACCGTACGAATACTGGAACTGCAACTACGATTCCACGTGCTCCGCGTCGGCTGCGTCTGGCCACGATTCGTCTGAATGTGCAACGCGGAACGACGACCAGACGCCGTAACACGGTGGAGCTTCTGGCAACCGTCGGTGTAAGAGGCGTTCGTAATATCGCACAACTGGTGTTTCGCGTATTCCGTGACAATGTGGAGATCTTCCGCACGCAACAAGGTGTGGAGTCTGCAGGATCTGAAGAGTTCTACACGATTGCCTTCCAAGCCATCGATCTGAAACCGCGCGCCGGCACTCATCGCTACACCTTGACCGTCGAGAACGCTACTGCTAATACGACCGCACAGGTTGTCGGGCCGATCAACTTCAGTGGCAAAGTCATCGAGCGCAATACAACAACTGGATAACCATTCCGGAAAGACAAGCTTAAAAATAGCTTGTCTTTCTTTCCATCCCGCCCGTTCCCCGCGCAAACCGTATCGCGCTAAGTGCGAAGTGCGAGTCTGCCCAAACCACGGGCAGGCTCTTTTTTGAGAGCAACCTACTCTCTAGAGGGAATCCGTCAGCCACCTTCAATGCAAGTGACCGCTGAACTCCCTATTGCCTGATTCAAGTCTCTCAGCAGAACGGGCAAGACATCCTCTGGGACAACCTCTGACAAAGTGGAGCCGGCATCAATCGGAACCCCGTAACGGATAAACACCGACTTAGTTTCCGTCCACGCCGATACAACCTCAGAGACTGGCATATTTGCTTGAACAACCATCCTCTTGCCCCCTCTCCCTAGTTTCCATTGTCTCCATCTTACCATATCCTGACACCACACCGCCCCCGTATTCGTCCATCTTGCCCTCCCGTATTGGTCATGACTAATGCACCTACAACGGGCATATACAAGCCCCCTTCAAACAGCAGGACCATTACAAACAAGAAAAAAATGTTCCATAAAACGCTGCTCAAGGACATCACCCTGACCCCTCAAAGCAAACTCGAGAAGATCAACCTCCATATAGAAATCCCGCGCAAAACCCCAACACAAAAAGACCTCAGCCAACCAAAAGGTATAGTTGGCGTGGTCTCCTCACAACGTCTCATTCCCCAAGTACTTATAAAAGGGCTCAGCGTATCGCTCTAAGCGAGAAACACTAGTGCAATGATAAACATATGATCATGTTTAGGTAATATCCCTCATATCAATAATGTAGTTGGAGGTGTATGTATGGCCAGGAAACAGCCCACTAAAAAACATTTGGACGAAATTCAGAAAATCGTGTTAAGTTCACAAAACTCCATTAGCCGTAGAACACTTTTTAAGAGATTTGCCCAACTGTGTTCCATCCAGACTGGTAATTCCGCAGCATTTATCGATGGTCTCACCGTTAATCACCCACATAGAACAAATGCGAAGTTCAACAACGAAGATCGGATTTGCAATAAGCGTTTTGACCTATTATACGACAATGGGGATCAGATGCTTTCTCTCTATGATCAGAAAATACATGGTCATTGGCGCATTGAGAAAGTTGGGAATAATAGTTATCGTCCAACTAAGGTCACTGTCGAGAAACCAGACATTCTGTTGACCTTTCAACTAGAATCACATCTTCGTGATGCAATCGCAAGTACGATATCAGAAATGGAAATTCTGAAAGGTCACTACCTCTCTCTATTTCAGGACTCTACTGGGAAATTGGGAATAGAGTATTCGATCCCTACCGGAATTATTGATCTCCTATGTGTTGATCAATTCGGTGATTTTGTTGTGATCGAGTTGAAGAATAACAAAACAACAGATCAAGTCCTCGGTCAGATTGCTCGTTACATAGGTTGGGTAAAACAACATTTGGCACAGGGAAAAGCAGTACACGGACTTATCATAACTCCCCAGTGCTCCGAACAACTTCGCTACGCAGCTTCTATTGTACCGAATTTGTATCTGTTGGAGTACAGTATACAATTTCATGAAGTTGTTTGGTCGTAGCTTTGCATTGGTTCATACTAGGAAGAACTTATCAGTTATGAGACCTTTCAATCTACGTAAAATAACCTGATGAAGACCTCTTTAGCCTGCTAGGCAAGGAGGTCTTCTTTTGCATTCTACGGCAAAACTACACAAACCATAGCTTGCTGCCATTCAAGACTTTATCTCTGGTTACCAATTGAAAAGTAAGGAAGCATCCAAGATATTGGACTTATCTTGGATACTTCCTTCTCCAATCTATCCTTGTTTACTAATCGGCTCAAGAACACAGTCAATCTGAAGTTATCACTCTAAATAAGCTTAGTCGTTACCGGCACCAGATTCACGAACTGCACCAACCACTCGAGCCATGACTTCCACGAATTCCTTTGGCCATTCAGTATGTTCTAAAGAGCCTATTAAGTGATCCACATTGTTCAAGTCTTTGTCGTAGGTAAATGAACCGAATTCCTTGCAAAAAACTTCTAGGAACTTATCTCCAGGGACTCGCTTGAACTTGTCGGCCTCCCAATTATCGTTGAATGACTGAAAGGCACTGTCCACATCCACTTCTCGGTTTGCCTTTTCCTGAAGTTCCTGCTTTTTGTTTGTAAACCATGCCCTCACTTGTTCAAAATCATGAACAGGTTCCCACTTCTTCTTAGATCTTTTGAGAGAGACCGGCCGTAAATACTCTTCGCGAAGATACTTTCTAAAGGCACTAAGTTTCAGGTCATTCAAAATCTTTTCTTGTTTCTCAGTTACTTCTTTCAAGCTAATTTCAGGATTATTCGTTTTAGAGTGAATAAACTTTAGCAATATCTCGGGAGATAGGAACAATGTCTCAATACAGCTACCTGTCCAGAAATGAAGTTTACTGCCTTCCGGGTGGTCCTTCTTTTTTTGTTCCATCGAGGCATCTGTCCTATTGTCAGAGTCGAGAATGAAAAACGTTTTAAGTTGGCTATTCTCGAAGACTTTCATGGAGGAGGCTTCAGCATAATGCTCGAAATTGGACTCGCCTTTCATATCCACGAATCCGATACTGTTATAAATATTGTCATGATACTTTCTAAGATAGCTCTCCATTATGAATCGGTCAGTCTTTCCTTCTACGTATACAAGAACCTTTTGAATCAGCAGAGCATTAACGTTTACTCCGAGCTCCTTGGCTGCATCAATTAGGTTATTTGCAGGTAATGGAGAAACCTGGGTGATTATTTGCTCTCGGGTCTCGATAACATCTTTTTTCACAAGGAAGACGGATTGGTTTTGTGCATTTTCTACAAATGCAGTGGAATGTGTTGTTATGAAAATTTGCGTATCTTGGCTTTTAGAGAGGAGATATTGACTGAGCTTCAGTTCAAGGTCAAAATGCAAGTGGATTTCCGGCTCCTCCATTAGTGCAATATCTACGTCCTCTAGATTTAAATCAAGGATGGTTCGAAGTACTTCACGGATGCCTGTTCCATTCAGATTGACCCATTTTTTATCAACATCAATCGTGGGGACCTGCTCTTCATTCCAAAAGACATCTAATTCAATGTCGAGTACCTTCTTAGCAGCCTTTTTTATATTTTCCCACCTTTGATGATGCTCTTTTCTGTTTTTCAAAGTGAAAAGTGCACTTACATCCTTCTCATCTAATTCAGACTTAATTTCATTTTGATATAAAACATTCCCAGATGTAACCAATGGACGCATCGTTATTCTGCCTTTTTCCCAAATAAAATCTCGACCTACAGATGCTCTATTTTGACTATAGTAATTGACTGTCCAAAACTTTAATACGTCCTCTCCATAAGATAGTAGCATTTTCGTATTACGATCAATAGCCGCTTTACGACCCTCAATTTCTCTATTGAGGAAAAACACTAATTCCTCTTCAATATTATCCGTAGCGAACTGATGCTGCCTAATAGATCCAAATGTCCTTTGAGAGAATTGAAAATTTTTCTCTATATAGTCAATCGCCTCGTAGGGTGGTACTTTTAGACCTTTGTTGAGAATCTTAGTCATATCCTCTTTGAGTTCATACATGATTTCGTTATGGGAATTTAACCTCCTGTAGGAGTGTACTACCCTCGTAATAACCTTGGCGTATTCCTCCACAGTATCATTCATTTTAACTATTAATCCCCCGAAATCAAATTGGCTATTATTCTCGAAAAGCCTGAAAGGGAGGATAAGACATAGTACCTCTCCGTTAATTATCAAACTCCTTACACAAATCAAAATCTTGTGATTCCTTACTCTTATGATCCCAATTATCGATATGTCATTGTTTAGATTAATATCTTCAATTGTGAATATTCCAGTCGAGTAGGCTACCTCTAAATGAATCGCATTAGTAAAACAATTAATAGCACGAAGGATATTTGATTTCCCTGCGTTGTTTTTACCGATAAATATATTTACATCGGACAGATTTTCTAAACGGATCGACCGTATGCTCCTAAAGTTCTCTATCTGCAGGCTTTCAATTTTGATCAATATTCTCACACTCCCAAAAAGTATCAACTAAGCTTTCACACTTAGTTGGTAGACGTATTACCACAAATCCCCCATAAATTGGTCACTTCTTAATTATACCGCAGTTATATAAGAGTCCTGCAACCTATTTTTTAAATTAATCGTTTTATATTTTATATGTTATTAGGGCGTAGAAGTGAATGCGAAATACTATTCACTTACCTTAAACCCCTAATAGGTATCCCCTCTGATGACTTATTCGGTGTTCCTCTTGTTCTGTTACTCCAATTTCGTTTGTACTTTCCCGAATGTGATTCTGTTTATGATCGCTTCATGCCGTCCGGCTTACCTCAAAATTGTTCCATGTCTCCTTTTCTATATAGAATTTCATTTTTCAAAATATTACGGATCGGCTTATCAGTGAAGTCTTCCCCACGGTTGATTTTATTTCCCATCTAGATCAGGTACTTCTTTACTTTTCCGATACTTCCAACCCTTAAGTATTATTTAAATATTTTGACGATTCCAGCAAACCGTTCATCAATTACAATGATCGGTTTTTTCTCATCATCATGTTACCACTTGTAGCCTATCGGAGTTTCCCCACTTGCTTTTACTCAGGCTTTTACTTTCGCCTTTCTCCCTCGTTCCAATATTAGATTTGTGGACATTCGATCATAAGCTTCCAAGAGTTCCATCATTCCGTTAATCAGAAAATCATTCGGGTCTTTGGTATGTATGCTGTAGTTTGGTTGCTCAATTCTGATTACACCAACGTACAACTTCTCAAGTTCCCTTTTGATCAACACTTTTGCTGTGTCGCTTCTCCAAAGCCGGGAAGTGTTCAAAACAATGACTCAATTGATACCCTAAACACTCTTAGCTTGGGTCTCTGTACTGACCCGAATACAACCGAACACTTACTCTATGATTACACCCTCCGTACAATTTCCCTTGATGTTTCTGTCATCTTGTGAAGTGAAGTCTTGTTATATTCTCATGCATGTCTTTTTATAAAAAATATCCTGATAACGCCTGTTAATAAGGGTTACGCCAAAACACATCTATCATAAAAAAATCACTTTCGAAATCGAGTTCGGTAAAATCCCTATTCATAACCATCTATAGAACTAACGTTCCCCGTTGGTTTCTCCTATGATAGAGTACGATCAACACAACTGAATAGCTCCTCAAGGGTGGTCGGCTCATCCCCTCAAGATAGGGGTTAGATCGGTATGCTCAACCTGACAAAAGAAGTAGACCTCCCTTGAGCTTGGACGGCCACGGAGGTCTAAGCAATGGAAATTCACGAAAGTATTTAACATCGCATTCATACAAACCGTCTGCACCAATATCTATACTCCTCTGGCCCGCAAAAGCAATTAGTAGCCCTGCAATATTAACAAATGATCGGGGGTTCTCAGCAATCCCGACTGGTCAGGCGTGTGAATGAAGCCTAGTGTAAATTTCCACACATGTCCTCAAGCCACCAATCTGCCATACCATCACTTCCCCATTTTACTCATGATAGGGTTCCCCCCTACTGTCCCCAAAGTCCGGAGCTCGGCTGACAAATCTAGTTAAAAGTGCTAGCATATTACTTAATGATGGCCGACAGATTACTATGCGAATCATGGAGGAGTTGGGACGATGTTTGAGAACCCTCACCTTAAAGTCATAATGGAAGTCCAACAGCAGATACTGTTATCTAACTTTGATTTGAAGCTGTTTATGCAGACGATCTGCGATCGGATGTGCCTATTAACCGATGCCGACGGTTCTACCATCGAGATGCTGGCGGGCGATGAAATGGTTTATGCCGCCGTCAGCGGCACCTTGCAGCCTCATCTCGGAATTCGAATAAATAAGAACGGCAGCTTGTCGGGCTTGTGCGTTACGGTGAAGGAAATCTTGTATTCACCGGATACGCAGCAGGACGATCGCGTCAACAAGGAAGCGTGTATGAAGGTCGGCGCGCGGAGCATGGTCTGCATTCCCCTGTTCGAATCTAGCAACGCCGTCGGCGTGTTGAAAGTCATCTCCGGCCGTCCCGATGCTTTCTCCAGCCGCGACATCGAGACGTTGCAGTTGTTATCGCTCGCCCTGGGCTCGGAGCTAGGCAAGCAAATTAACTACGACGACAAAATTCGGATTCTGAACGATTACGAGCAATTATTGGTTCAATTAAGAGCCGAAATTGAACGACGCGAAAAACTAGAGAGCGAGCTTATTCAATTGACAGAGCGCGACATTCTGACGGGACTGCTGAATCGTAGAGGCTTTAGCGATCGATTCCAAGGTTGGATGAATCGGGCCAGTCGAGATGAAGGCATATTCGGGGTGTTCTACCTCGATTTGAATAAATTCAAGCAATGCAACGATACTTACGGACATGAGGTCGGCGATCTCGTGCTTGTAGAATTCGCGAATCGCATCAAGAAAGCGGTTCGCGAATCCGATCTGATCGCGCGCGTAGGCGGAGATGAGTTCGTGGTCGCGGCATGGCTGAATGATGGCTACGACGGCTTGATGCAGGTGGCCAAGCGTTTGACCGGGCAACTAGAGTCGCCGATGCGGATTAAGGAGTTTCAACTGCCGATGTCCACCAGCGTCGGCTGTACGCTTTGGGCAGGAGGCAAGACGGAGCTCGATCTCATTCGCGCGGCGGACGAATCGATGTATCTCGCCAAGTCCTACGGCGCCAACCGGATTGCGATTAATGGGGAGCTCGTGGGGTAATTTCAGCTAAATAGCTACCTCGTTAAGCTCGTCACGGAGTCGGTCAAAACGATGGAAGCGTTCATCGACGCCGCGATACCCTACGGCAAGTCCTCCACGCATATTCAACTCTCCTCGCCGGTTACACGCTATAAAATGCAACACCGTATGTGGCAGAATTTCAACCATATATTAATTCCATGAGCTCCTGTTCTAAAGAAAGTGAATTATTCACGGAAAACGGCACACGGGTCGGGCTTAAGTCCGATCCTTTTTCTTTTCCTCCTGTATACGGCTGCAAGTCGAATATCGCTGTCGGTGGTTATCGGCGTACCGCTGAAAACCCCAAGTAAGCACAGGGTTAAGACCGGCACTGCCCAAGCGTAATCAGGGCTTCAAACACAGGGCGAACGGAAACAGTATTCCCGCGCCGATCTGCCCGATCTACGCCCGCTACCCACTCGATTTATCGACCATCCACACACAACAAAAAGGCGACTCGCTTGGAATCGCCAATGACATGTTAAGGGATGCAATTTTATAAAATGACCTCCGAGTACATCACTGCTAGGTTGTCACCGAACAAGTCGATCAAACATCAACAAAATCGAAGTCTTCGATTCTCCGCCATTGGTATTTGAAAGGAATCCCTTGGAATACCTCAACATTGACTTGAAGTACTCGGTGCATTCGAGATTGCACCCAAAAAGCTAGCAGCATAGTTAGATCATGGCGTAAACAGTTTCCAATGCCCTTCGGATACAACTTCGACCGCTCCATCGATCACTTTGATGGCGGTTTGATCATCCATTGCATACGCTGGCCCCTGCATCCCAGCTGCCCATCTCTCCGCATTCGCCATCGTATTATACGGCAGCATCTCGTGATCCAGATGCGGGAACATCGCAAAATCAACCAGACCCAGCGTTTCATCACCACCGTTGGGTGGAGTCCAGCCAACGAAGAATTCCCCGATGTTAGGTGCCATCACCATGCTCCCAGCACTCATTCCTACATAGACTAACCGCAGCGACGGCAAGAGGTCTGCCAGTCCGGACTGCTGCATCCAGTAAGACAAAAACAACGGGTCACCGCCATTCACGAGTAGAACGTCAGTCTCCTTGACCATAGGAACCCAAAGCTCTTTATCGATGCTGGGCAGCGCAGTGAGCTCCAGCACGCCCATGGACTTCCAGCCCAGCTCAGTCATCGGTGCGCCGGCCTGTCCATTGAAGAACTGCCATGCAAGACCTGCACCACCGCGTAATGCGTACGACGCAGTGGTTATGCAAAGGGCGCTCGACTCGGCAATCGGTTTGTCCAGCATGTCAACCAATGCGTCATGTATGCTATTGTTACTGATACCTCCGGCTGTAAGCAAAAGTTTCATAACTCATCTCCTCGTCTTTGTGTGCGTCCGACGTTTAATTCCTCAGACTTTTCAAATGTGGTTGCGGACGTCTATTGGGACAACTTAGGCTGGTTCAAGAGCCAAACTGACCCGATACTGTTGTCGGTCTTATTCAGACCCTTTATCGTTATGGGTATGCAACTGGATGCTGTATCTTAATGCTTACATCAGGGCACCGCAAGAGTCAAGAGAAAAGCATAAATAGATTTTTATTTTACAAAAGGAAAAGCGGACTATTACGTTATACCCCTTCCCCAGTTCAGCACATCGGCGAACTCCCCCGACGAAATGCTTTTCCCCTCGATGACCAAGCAACTTCCCTGCTTCCTTCTTCTTGATCGCTTCTTTCCCTGTCGTTATTTGATTAACTCACCTGTCCCTGTGTGAACTGATTGAGATACAAATTCGCATAAAAGCCTTTCTGCTCCAACAGCTCCTCATGCGAACCCTGTTCCATAATCGTTCCATCATTAATAACGAGAATTTTATCCGCCTCCCGGATCGTGCTTAGACGATGGGCAATGACGAAGCTAGTTCTCCCCTTCATCAGAGTTTTCATTGCCTCTTGAATATGAAGCTCCGTTCGCGTATCCACACTACTCGTCGCTTCATCTAGGATAAGTATCGCCGGATTCGCAAGCGCAGCTCGGGCAATGGTAAGCAACTGCCGCTGTCCTTGGCTTAGATTGCCGCCCTCTGCGCTCAGGTAGGTGTCATAACCATTTGGCAGCTTTCGGATGAACGTGTCCGCATTGGCGAGCCAGGCCGCTTGTTCCACTTCCTCATCCGTTGCGTCTAGCCGTCCATATCGAATATTATCCCGTATCGTTCCGGAGAACACATAGGCGTCCTGCAAAACCAGTCCAATTTGCTGCCTTAATGCATGCTTGTCGATCTGTCGAATATTTTCGCCGTCGATCAAGATCTGCCCAGACTGAATTTCATAGAATCGCGTCAACAGATTAATGATGGTCGTTTTACCGGCGCCTGTTGGGCCGACCAAGGCAATCATCTGACCGGGTGAGGCGTGAAGAGACAAATTCTTCAGCACCGCAACATCCGGCTTATACCCGAAATTCACACGATCAAACACCACTTCGCCCTTGAACGGATGCTTCGGCGCGAACGGAATTTCTTCTGTCGTTTCCGGCTCCTG
Organism: Tumebacillus algifaecis; assembly: GCF_002243515.1. Taxonomy (NCBI): domain Bacteria; kingdom Bacillati; phylum Bacillota; class Bacilli; order Caryophanales; family Alicyclobacillaceae; genus Tumebacillus; species Tumebacillus algifaecis. The sequence continues at coordinate 121,373 of NZ_CP022657.1, read as the reverse complement.
ATCCAGCACTTCAAATACACGTTCAGCCCCGGCAATCGCGGACTGGAGTAGATTGTACTGATTGGCCAACTGGTTGATCGGCTGGCTGAATTGGTTGGAATAAGTCAGGAAAGCTACGATAACCCCAATCGTAATCAACTCATGATAGGCAAAGATGCCTCCAGATATCGCGATCACGACAAAGCTCAAATTGCGCATGGTATTCATGATCGGTCCCATTGATCCGGAGAGGGTTTGCGTCTTGATGCCAATCGAGCGCAATCGCTCATTCATCTCGCGAAACTGCTCGACAGACTTAGACTCCCTGCCGAACACCTTGATCACCTTCAGTCCGGATATGTTTTCCTGTACAAATCCGTTTACTTCTCCCAAGCACTTCTGCTGTTCGGAGAAAAACACCCTCGTGTACTTCGTGATGCGTTTAGCGACGAAGGCGAAGAGCGGAACTGTGAGAATGGTGATCAGCGTCATCCACAAACTAAGGCTCAACATCATCACCAAGCTGCCCACTAGGATCAACACGCTGGAGATCAGTTGAACCACCGTCTGGTTCAGCGTATTGGAGACGTTCGAAATGTCATTGGTCGTACGGCTCATCAGTTCGCCATGAACCCTTTGATCAAAAAACTGCACAGGCAGCCGCTGGTATTGCTTGAACAAGTCCTGGCGCATATCCCGAACCGTATCCTGTGACAAGCTCGAAGCCATATACTGTTGCACCCACGTCGAGACGGCCCCCAACAAATACACACTCAATAAGAGCAAGCCCATGCGGATCATCCCGTCAAATTGATGGGGGATGATATATTGATCGATCGTTTTGCCGATTAGGTAAGGACCGAGCAGGGAAAATAGAGTGCTCAATGCTGTACAAACAACCACCACGATCAACGACCGACGATGTAGCTTCAGATAATGCCAGATTCGACGCACCGTTCCCTTCGCGTCCTTTGATCTGATCTTCTGCACTTCACCTGGACGAGGCCCACGATTCGAATGAAAGCCCATCTGGTCTAAATTCGCGGCCCCTTTATTATCATGTGAACGATTAGCTGAATTGTTGTTGGACATCCGGCACCTCCTGCTGACCGAATTGGGATCGGTAAATGTCCATGTAAACCTCGCATGAACTCATCAACTCGTCATGCGCACCACTGCCCACGATCGCCCCTTCTTCGATGACCAGAATCTTCTCGGCTTCGATCACAGACGTGATGCGTTGCGCGATCAAGAACGTGATACTGTTCTTCATGAGATCTCTGAGCGCATGCTGGAGTAGCTTCTCAGTTCCAAGGTCTAGGGCGCTCGTGCTGTCATCCATGATGAGGATCGGCGGCTTGATCAACAACGCCCGAGCGATGGAGATACGCTGCTTCTGCCCACCGGATAGATTCACACCCTTCTGCCCCAGCACCGTATCATAGCCATCTGAGAGCCGTGAGATGAAGTCATGCGCCTGTGCGATCTTCGCGGCGACCTCAATTTCCTCCTGTGTCGCGTCCGATTTGCCAAATGCGATATTGTCCCGGATCGTGCCGGTAAACAGAAACGACTCTTGGAGAATCATCCCGATCTGGCGACGAAGCTCAAGGAGTGGAAGCTCACGGATATCTTGGCCGTCCATTCGAATGGAGCCCGACGTGGCATCGTACAGTCTCGGGATCAACTGGACAAGCGTCGATTTCCCCGCTCCTGTCGCACCGATGATGGCAACCGTCTCGCCTTGTTCCGCCTCCAGATTGATGTCCCTCAGCACCAGCTCTTTGGAATCGGCCGACCCCGAATAGGAAAAAGCCACATTCTCAAATTTCACATGCTGAGCCGGAACGGATGCTACCGAATTCTGCATCGCCGTTTCAATCCGAGGCTGTGTGTTCAAGACTTCCAGGATGCGCTTTGCGGACACATTGGACTGCGAGAGACCCATCAAAAGCCCGCTCACCATGATCAGGGAAGACAGGACCTGAACCACATAATTCACAAAAGCCACCAAGTCGCCCACCTGCACCGATTTCATCCATACCAAATTCCCGCCATACAAGAGGATGATAACGAGGCATGTGTTCATAATGATGGTTACGATTGGCAGGTTCAATGCAATGTAACGCGCCGCTTTGATCGAGATTTCGGTGTAGTCCCGATTGACCTTGGTGAACCGCTTTGTTTCAAAATCAGATCGGTCGAACGCCTTGACAACCCGGATGCCTGCGAGATTTTCTTGCATTCTTGTATTCACCGCATCAAGTTTGGCCTGAACCCCCATAAAGAGCGGAGCCGAAAACCGGATGAGCAAAACGAGCACCACCACAAGCAGGACCAGCGTGCCCAGCAGAATGAGCCCCAGCTTCTGATTGATGAGAAGCGCCATCACGACACTACCAATGAGCAAGCCCGGCGCCCTCACCAAGCCTTGTAGCAAGGTCTGCATCAGGTTCTGTACCTGTACCACATCGTTGGTCATTCGTGTAATGAGTGAACCTGATTGAAAGGCGTCCATATTTTCAAACGAGAACGTCTGGATCTTCTTGAATAATGCCTCTCGAATATCGGCACCGAAATTTTGCGAGGCGCGGCTGGCGAAGAAATTACAGGCAACGCCCGTAAGTAACGATAACAGCGCCACTGCAACCATCATGAATCCGGTGTGCTCAATATACGTGAAATCACGTTCGACCACACCGAAGTTCACAATACGAGCGGCCAGCATCGGCTGTAGCAAATCAAAAAACACTTCAAATAGCATAAAAAGCGGACCAAGCAAGGCAAATTTCCAATATGGCTTTAGAAAGGCTCGTAATCCCCACATGATTATGACTTTCCTTCCTCTTGCTCAGGTTCCTGGGGTTTTGCGTATTCATGAAGCTCGAAGTGTTGGGAATACTCCTCAATCACCAGATCAAGCGCTTTTAACTCCCCTTGGAGTATGAGCTTGATCTCCTGAAACTCTGGCGCATCGAGTTGCTGCTTTAACAGGTCCCGCCTCACCGTCAACCGATTCAGGAAGTCCAATGCCCGCCCTCTGCGGAAGGTCTTCGCCCCATGATGATCGTGCCGCCTACCCTTATGCTCACAAGCATGATGCTTGTCATCTTCCATGCTCCCATCTGAATTCCTCATGATCCTCGCCTCCAAGTGTATGCATTTGTATACAGCGTCGATATACCTAATGTATGCAAATGTATACCAGAAGTCAAGTGGTTTATTTTCCGCGCTATGAAAGAGAAAAAGCAGTCCCACCGAAATCGGTAGAGACTGCTTTTATTAATTTCGATGTTTTTTCCATCATTTAACACACCCTAAATACGATACGATTCAGCGTATCGCTCTACGTGAGAAATAGACTATACCCCTCCCTGTTTGGAAGGGGCACACTGCCTAACATCCTCTCTAAGCCTTCTCATTGAGAAGCTTTAGAGGGGATTTATTAGTTATTGGGCTTGTCGAAAAATTCCCGTGTTTCTTGGCGTATCTTATTGGGTAAAACCCGTTCAAGCTCTTCATTCAACCATGTCAGAGTCTTGCCGCGTAGAAATTGGCGCATATTATTTTCCGCTTCAAGCATAACTAAGTTGATCGTACAGGGCGGAGCTTCTGTGGAACAAGCCTCATTCGGTTTGTCCCGATAAAGACATCCGTTTTCGATAATATTTTTACATTGAAAGATAGGCTTCACACCTTCAACGGCTTCAACAACGTCCCAAAACGAGATATCATCTGGAGACTTCGCTAGCTTATAGCCACCCTTAGCTCCCGGCACGGAGCTAACGATGCCCGCCTTCGTCAATTTACTAAAGATCTTGGAGAGATACGTCTCTGAAACCCCTTGAAAAGCGGAAAGGTCTTTGATTCCAATGGTGGAATCAGGCGGAGTATCGATTAAATAAACAAGGCAATGTAGTGCATATTCAACGCCGATACTATACTGCATACATACACCAACTTTCTAGTTGTAAAAAGTAACACGAGTCTCCCCGAGGTTCCTTGGTTTTCATGTCAAATGAGGGGCACTTATCCTTATTTGCCAAAGCTAAAGGAATTGACAGGACCCGACAATCAGATTATATTACGGATACAACTTATCGTCGATAAATGTTGTCGACGATTTGGAATCACCATGATTACTAAGGAGAGGTTACCATGACCAAAACGCTTGTTATCAATGCACACCCGGAAATCGATTCGGCATCTTCTTTCAGCTTGAATGTCCTCGACCATTTTTTGAAGGTTTATAAACAATCAGCCCCCCATGAGACGATCGAACAAATCAATCTGTACAGCGACGAAGTACCTGCAATCGATCAAATGGTATTAAGTGCTTGGGATAAATTGGCGAAGGGTGAACCAATAACCGTAGAAGAGCAAAAAGTGACCGCTCGTATGACTGAAGTATTACAGCAATTCAAAAGCGCCCGCAAGTATGTCATCGCCATGCCTCTGCATAATTTCAACATACCATCGAAGCTCAAAGACTATATGGATAACGTCTTGATCGCCCGCGAGACTTTTAAGTATACAGAGAATGGTTCGGTCGGACTGCTGAACGATGGCAGAAGCTTGCTTGTAATCCAAGGCAGCGGCGGTATTTATACGAACAACGATTGGTATACCGAAGTTGAATACTCGCATAAATACCTCAAATCCATGTTCAATTTCTTGGGCGTGAAAGATTACCAAATCATCCGAGTACAAGGTACTGCAATTATCGATAGAGATGAGATATTAAATAAAGCATACAAAGAAGCGGAAGAAGCCGCTGCGCACTTCTCCAAAGTGGCAGCTCACAACGTGTAAAAATTGAAGTGGAGGGCTACGCCCTCCTTCCTTTCATCATAGCACACCCTGACATGGCCTGTATGAGTCCCACCTGTCCTCAGTGTTTCATCGGAAGGTGCGGATCAGGATTTGATCTCCACCAGATGTGTAAAGCCACCATTCTCAATAAATGGTGGCTTCGTCACTCCGTATTTGTGATTATTCCCCATCAGTACCTTCTTCAATTTTGTACTCTAAAAGATCCCCGGGCTGGCATTCTAATGCTTTGCAAATTGCCTCTAAGGTTGAAAGCCTAATTGCTTTTGCCTTTCCATTTTTCAAGATCGAAAGGTTAGCCATTGTGATTCCAACCCTCTCCGAAAGTTCTGTTACGCTCATTTTCCTTTTCGCCAGCATCACATCAATATTGATTATTATTGCCATGTTATTCACCTCAGACCGTTAAATCATTTTCTGATTTTATATCGATGGCATGCTTTACTAGCTTTTGAAGAACAGCAGCAAAGACTGCAATCACAAGTGCGGCAAAAATCATGCTCCATCCGACTGGCATGATAATTGGCGGGTCGACTCGCCTCGCCATGAGGTAAAACAGTGGCATGTTTAGTACATGCAAAATACTGATTGCAGTGGCACAGTATTTTATATTCTTTAGAGCTTTGAAAGATAATTCCGAGAAATACTTGTTTTGATCAATATGGCCTAACAGTTTATAAGTTTGATACAAAGTAATGTAAAACGGTATCACCGTTGCATACAACCCGATCATAATCAGATATTGTAGATAGGCTGCCTCAGGATATAATCCTGCCATAAAATTCGAGATGGCAGGTACAAAAAATATACACAAAACAAGAACAGGAATACCCATCAGAATAACCGCTGCCTTTAAAAAAAGTGTTTCACGTTTCATACAAAGCACCTCCATTAGTTCTTCGCATTTTGATTCTAACACCTGATATATCGTTTTACAATAAATAATTATCGTATTTCTTCGTCCTCATCAGAAAACACAAAGACCTGCTCCACACCATCATCTTTCAAATCACGCCTCCCATCCACCAACCCAAAACAAAGAAGCATCAAAGACATTGAACTCGTCTTCGATGCTTCTTCTCTCACCCAACTATGTGGTTACTTATGATACGGCTCACCGTAACGGCAGCAAGCACAAACTGTCAGCGACAAATAAACTTTTTATCTCCTGCTAAAGAACATCCATTCCGAAGTTCATTCTCCTATGCTAGAATACTATCAACACAACTGAATAGGTGTTACTACTGCCCTATAATGTCCGTAAACTGACAGGCTTTGCTGTCCAAGAGTTGACGGAAATGATGACCGCGTTAGCGGTGCCACCCCTGAAAGGAAAAGCGGGAGAATTAAGTCAATTCTCCCTCGATCACCCGTTTTATCATGTGGTCGTCAATGATCCGGTGCTTGTTCGCTGCACCGTAGATCAGACTATGTGTCGCCGCTTTGTTCACCAAGCGAACTGTACCGCTCGAATAACGGTAAATCTCATCGATCGCACCGTCCGTAAAAAGATCCCGGCTAACGCCGGCATATTCCAAATGACGTGAGATATATGCTCCCACTTGTGAGCGGTCGTAGTGAACAAGTTTGCATTGCAGATCAATTCTTTGGCGAATAGCCGTGAACGTCTGCAGTTGCAGACGTTCCCACAACTCATTTTGCCCGACCAGGATCAAGGCCATAGGACTCTGAGCGTCCATTCTGAAGTTGAGCAAAAATCGCACTTCTTCGAACATCTCCTTGTCCAACAAATGCGCCTCGTCAACCACCACTACAGGCTGTAAGCGATGAACTCCTCGCATCAATTCAATTTCCCGATGCAATTGTCGCTTACTGTCTCCTCGATAAAACTTCGCTTCACACCCCAATTGTTCGAGCAATCCTTTGTAAAAATGGCGTGGCGTTAGCTTCGAATCAGATAAATAGAGCAATTTGAATCTCGATGAGTCAAGTACATCTGCAAACCGGCGGATCGTCGTTGTTTTACCCGTTCCGCAGTCACCTGTCACAACTGAAAACCATTGCCTTTCGGCGGTATATGCCAACCTCTCCAGCGTTTCTTCCAAAACATCTGAAGCATACAACTCATGAGTCGGCATGTCGCGTGAAAAAGGTGTTCTCGTCATTTCGTAAAACGCTTCAAACATCCGGCTGTGCCTCCTCCCGCATCTTACGGAACGAGACAGCGCGTGTCTGACGTTCTTTTCGAACTTGATTCTTCTTCTCTGCAGCGACCAATAACCGCGAACCATTTGCTGAAACTGTTTCAATTGTCGATGGCAACGAGGGGCGTTGTCCTGCCCATTCACCGATGGTCAGCTCTTTCGCCTGCCACGGCGTGTGATTGCCATATTCAATGGTAATTGTTGAGATGTCACGCGGGTCGTAGACGACTTCCACTCTATGCCCGATGAACGGGAGCCCAACCTCGTATTTTTTACCCATAAAGCTGATACAACCAGCCTTGTCCACTTTTCGGGATTCGCTGTGTAGGAACGCATCCGCGATAATTGATTCTTCGACGAGTCGGAGCGGTGTCGAGTCGCTACGGAACGCTACCTGAGGGCTTGAACTGTCATCAAGTGCGGAGTGGGGCTTGGTCTGGTAACATTCGGTGAGCCAAACTTGAAACAATTCATTGAGTTGGTCGAGTGTTTGCGGCTTTTCCAACATCACTTCCGCAAGGAAACTGTCTATGACTCGGTTGAAACGCTCGATCTTCCCCTTGGATTCGGCTGCATATGGTCTCGTAAAGCGAAGGCGAATACCTAGTTTGGCGCATGTGCGAGTCATGCTTTTGGTTCGAAATTGCTTGCCGTTATCAAAGTAGACAGATTCAGGAACGCCACTTGTTTGGATTGCGTAACGGAAACAGTCTTCCACAATCGTTTGATCGAGTGTCGGATAGAATGCGGCATGTAACACATAACGTGTCGCATCGTCGATGAATGCAACGAGGTACACCTGCTTGTTAGCTCCGCCTTCACCAATCGGTAGATAGGGCCCGAACTTGATATCGCTTTGCCACAAGCGGTTGCGCTGTTTGTGTTGAAAGCGTCTGGCCGCAAGGCCGGCGGTTGAGTAAAGTCGCATATGGCGAGTGCTGTAGCCGCGCTCCATCAATTTCTCTTGCAACGTGCTACGCTTAATCTCACCGGGCTTGGCCAAACCTTCCCATTCGAGTATCTGAATGATTTGCGCGACACTGCGACTTGGTACTTCTCGACGAAGCAGAATCGCTTGCTCTAGCAGATAAGGAGTGATCGCTTCGGCTGATCGCCGCTTTCCCATTCCTTGAGGTCGAAGTCCAGCGAAGCCGTCGGTTCGATAGGCAGACAAATAGCGTCGAAGAGTTCGCTCGGATAAGCCCGTCTGTTCACAAATGGCTTTCTTCAGTTCCTTGGCTTTGCCAGGGTCAATCCCTTCGGCTACTAGCGGAGAGATCAGTTGCATGCGCTCTGCGGCGACTTCTTCCGCCTTTTTTTCGTTATTCATAGGAGTCTACAGTCCTTTCCAATAGGATGTAGATTCACCATATATCAAGGGATGTCGGACAAGAAGGCAAAACGGGTATGTACCCATAATTGAGAATGAACGATGGGGCGGACAACTCTCGCCAGCCATCCGACGCCTTGTCCGACAAAATGTCCGATCCGTTGGAGTGCAGATGATGAAGGTACGGACAATGCCTCCACCGGATTTCCTGAACGCGACGCAATTGTTAATAAACAATTCACCCAATACTGCCAACACTTCCCGAACCAAACGCGCCAGCGGTACAAGGTCGATTCATCTGCTGCTACGTCTGGAGCCTGTCTATTAGACACAACTGATTCGAGGCATTCGGTTTCATAACGTTTGTAAGGGACGAGCAAATCCGGTAATTCATGATGAATCCGCTCGCAACCTTTGCAACGCAAACGACGAATTATGTAGGTGATCTGATCGCCGGTTGGCTTTCGCCCGACGCGCCTCCGACTCCCGATTGTGTACAAGTCATCTTCACATATTGGGCAAATATGCTTCTCTGCACTCCGTATGAAAAACACCAAGCTTTTCTTCAATTTGATAATGAGATACAATAACCATATGGTTTTTTTGGGGGACGACTCTGGTGCAACTGTTGGCGCAGTGGCACATCTTTCAGAGGCGTCCTTTTCCTGTTCTAGGATATGTATGGTGGTCATTATATCCGTCAACCTTTGGACAGGCAATAGCGTCAGCTTTTGGTCATTTAGAATCGGCTGTTACAAATAGGCTCCTCAAGGGTGATCGGCTCATCCCCTATCGAAAGGGGGTGAGAGAATGTCGACACATGAAATGATTTCGCTCATGCTCCAGTTTGGGTTGTTCCTCGTAGCAGCTTTGACTTTGGTAGTGACAATCATGAAACACATGTTAGACAATCAAAACAAAAAGAAATAGATCGCCCTCTGAGTTGGCGCTCAGGCGATCTATTCTTTGAATCCCATATGAGCCGACACCCTTCGGGGTATCAGTTGTGTAAACCGACCGTAGGTGTTGACAGCATCTATGGTCTCTTTTTATTTTATGCAAGTTCCGTAAGTTAATTCTAACATAGGAGCTCAGATGGCTTCAAGCGTGTTGCCTTCTCATGTTACAAACCGAAAAACTCCGAGACTTTTTCAATGGTGTATTGATGCCGTAATTTATTCGCGCTGTTTTGATTAGCTCTTAATCCTGCGATCCAGAATGCATCCTCTTTAGTTACTGTCTTAGTCCACTCAATTCTCACAACGTATTCACAGCGATCGAGATCATTTAGATCGTGTTTCATATTACTCGCCTGAAGATCACAATCGATTAGTTTCATCGTCACACCATCCACTTCTACTTCTGCATCCTTCAGTGGGACAGAGCTGGACGTTACTTTCCCTACCGCGACATAACCGCTTTTGGGAATCATACAAAAAACTCGCGCACCAACAAACAATGAATCAAGCGTCCTGCTGTACCACTTCCCGTTACCGGCTGAAACAAAGCCATATTTCACAGCATCACTCCAGCTGCGGTACTGGTCATCATCGAAATTCACCACAAAATCCTGTTGGTTCCATTTTTCTTTTTTATTGTCCTGTTTCGATATCGAAGACTTTTCTTCCACGACGTTTGGATCAATCAGCCAACTTCTCGAGATAAACTCCTCTGGGCCTTCTTTGAAGTAACGGAAAAATACAGCGTTGACCGGAACACCATAATTCGTGGAAAGATATTGAATGATTCTTTCCGTCTCATAATCCAGTTCCGCGCTAACAATGATCATTTGGTGAGATTTGTTGATTTCCTCCGGCAGCCCCGTATTGAATTTCGCAATAAACGCTTCCTCTAACGGTGCTCCGTTATTGTCTTCGTAGATTTGCACGATCTCGTCATAGGACAACGATTGAATCCAACTGGCATAGTCAATGATCTGGGCCACCACATCACGTGGTGTTCTCTGCTTTTTTAATTCCATGATGACAATGTTGCCTTCTTGGTCAATCGCCAACAAATCTATGTATTTGCCGTATGCAGTTGGGATTTGTCTGCCTACTAACAACAGATCATCCGATATGATCGAGATATCCTTTTCCAAGATCTCTTCGAGCTTCTTTTCTGATGCAATTGGGGTGAAATTTACGCGTTTCACGCCATTACTGACATTCCAAATTCCTACTTCGATCGGCATACTCTCTCCCCTTGTCGATGGTTAATTTGAGCGGTTCATCTTCATGAGTAAGAAGTTTGCTGCTCTCATGAATTTATCATGATGCTCCCCCTGCAAATACGAATCAAGTAGTTGCAAGATTTCTTCAAAAATTCTAATTCTCATCATTAGCAACATCTCTTCCGTGCTGCCTGAGTCGACTGTAATACGTTTGGCTTTGTACAACTCCAAATATCGCAGTAGCACCTCCTGGAAGCCGGCTAAAGACGTCTCATCCTGCAGTTGAAAAGAGCGTAGGATATCAACATCTTTCAATTCTTCACTGTAGGCTTCGATCTGTTCTTTACTTTGCTTCTCAGCATAGTCTGCTTGAAGTTGTAGTGGCCCAAATCTATACCTAGTTCTCCAAGCCTCAAAAGTCTTCTTGGGCACACCAAGAATCTCTGCGCCTTCATAAGCAACGACACTTCGTTTCACACACAGATCGTGCATGACTTCTCTTAACTTTTTCTTGAATTTCTTTTCTACCATTTCTTGATACTCTTTGTTTGTCACATTTGCGCCCCCTGACAGGTTCGGATATCACCTAACTTGCCATGTACGTTTATAATCGTATACGGCGCTTTTCGCTTCCGGTTTCATATATGTCCGAAGGACTTTCATGATTTGTTTCGCCTTTTTCCTTTGTTTCTTCATCTTCTTAAATTCTTCTGCATTGTAGTAACTCACATAATATCTGAGCTTCGATGTAATCAGATGCGTATTGAGGTAGTGATAATTCATTTCTAAAAGCATCGCAACTACAATGAAGTCGAAAGATAGCTCGTTGCGTATGTCCTTTATGTCTAAACTTCCTTGCTGTGAAAATATTGTTCCATGAGCAAGTCTACAGAGGTTTTTCCATAAGTGTTTCAAGGATTCAGACCTTGGATATCGGATCTTTTTAAAAACATCCCGCTCCATCCGTACTTCATCCCCAGCCTCCCACATCTCTGCTAACCTATGGTTTTTGCTAATCACTGTGTATTTTCCTATTACCAGAAACTCGTACACATATCTGAGGAGGATCCTCAATGACCCGACCAGTCCCTTCTTCATAAGTTCGATGATTGTGTACAAGGTATGCATATTTTTGAAATAGGCCGTCCATGCCAGTCCTTCATAAATATATCGTGACGTAAAACCATTTGATATAAACGCGAAATGATGCGCTGCAATCCTATATTGAATGCTATATAACTGCTCAAGTGCATCCGTGACATATCTATAACTCACTTTCATTTCCTTAGCGTTTCCTTTCGCGATTTTCTTCAATTGATTGTATGGAGTAGTTCTCACCGAAGTACACCCTTTCTATCATGTGAATGAATAGTTTCCGGTAAAAAAAGAAATGAGTTCTATTTTAACCGAAAGAGAGGGTTATCGATGAAGGAAGGGATTGTTATGCTTAAAATCCATAATGGGTTGAAGGACGGAAAATCGCATTATGATGCGATATGTGGACATTGGCGAACGGCAGCTGGCCGTTTAAAATTTATTCAGTATACTGTCGGTATTAATCGATGGAATTTCGTGTGTGTATTCAAACCTTCTATTTGGGGCTATGTTGAAACCGGCCACGAGAAAGGCAGAAAGTATTTTGAAGGGGTAGAGGCTCCTGTTGACATGCTTTCAAAATTGCAAGAAGCAGAAGTGAAATTATTACAGAAGTTCGGTAGAGGAAGAGAGCTTGCCTACGCTTTTCTGTCCGAAGTTGAATGAAGCGTGGCAACTTATTCACAAATCATATTATAGCTGAAGCAGACCTCCCTTGAGCTTGTAAGCCAGGAGGTCTTTTGCTACACATTTGACGAACAAAAGACACTACGCTCAAAGGAAATATCGAACCTTTAGAGAGGCACCTTTCCCTTTTGGCGGGGCTTCGAGAATTAAGTCTGCTGGCTTCATCATTGAGTACATCACTTGACAGCAACTAACCATTCTGTGATTTCTAGACGGATACCCACCTACACTTCGATGAAGGTCACCTGAGCAAATATCTACCGACTCTCGCCCTTCTGTACGTGCTCTTCCCAAAATCTGTTCTATCTCCTGCTTAAAAAGATCTGAATTTGGCATGTTTGCACTTCCTAAGCACTAAGTGTAAGGAGCAAGTCTAACCGTATGTCTGATCAAGCCTGAAGCTATAGGGATTGGAAGAGTTTGTTCGGGAATGCGTTGTGCGGAATCGATCGATCCAGGTTTCCAAGGCTCCCACTAAGCCACATGGAACCTCTGACCTGTCGTACTTCAACGCTGATACGTTGTTGAACTGTAGAGTTTATATCTAAGAGCGTCGTGATTTCTTCAGAGTCAAGTGCACAAATCGTAGTCTCACCACAGACGAGACAGAGAAAAACACGCGCTCCGGCAACTAGGTCTTCCCTTATCCCCTCTAATTCCGTAGCTGTGAAATTAAATTGCCATGGAGACTCCTCATTACTTCTATACTTTACGAAAATTCTAGTGTCCGCATTAATTAGGTAATGACCATAACGTTCATCAGCTTTGTTAAGAGCCTTAAACGACTGGTGTTCAACTATACGAGTCAGTGCTGCACCATGAAAAAAATCTTGCTCTCGTATTCTCATCGGTAACCTCCTAGATTTAATAACATCATTATACAGAAGATGAATACAAGTTGAAAAGAGGAGGTTTATTGTGTGACTAAATAAAAATTATACCTCCCTTGATACCCGGCAGCCTTGGAGGTCTAACTTTGTCTTACTCTAATCTGTCACCCTTTTGAGGTGAACAACGGTTGTATAATCCTCAACATAAACAGTTGAAAATTCCCCACTTCCAACGGACAACCCCTCCGAGAGAAGAGAAATTATGGTCAAGATCGGTGGAATTACAATTCTGCGTAATTTGATAGATTTCATCTAAATCTTGCCCTTCAATCAAATTCTGATCATCTGCTTCTACTATTTCAGCCATAGCATGTGCAAATTTTCCTGCCAACTAACCTCGATAATGCCTCGTATGCCTCACCACAACATTTGTACGCGAGTCAGCATAAAAAGGCCGACCCAATCATGGGTCAGCCTCTTCTTCAACTCAACTTAACACGTTTTGTAGTAGCATCAAGGGGTCATGCTATACATCTGCTGATAACGTTCATGTGGTTCTCGAAATTGTAGAGTAGAAGTCCAGTCAATCCAGAATTGGTACAGTTTCGACCGATCATTTTCTTCAAACACCTTGCTGTCTACGGAAGCTAGGTGATGAAGATCCCTTTGCAAAACCGTGAGATCCTGACGTATGGAACCCCAATACACCGCTTCATCGCCGTTAAGATTCGAAAGATGACCATATTGCCACGATTCGCGAAATCTCCTGTCTACTACATCTTTGTAGAACTTAAAAAGATAAGAGATAAAGGTAGAGCTGCCGCCCCAATTCAAGTCGTCATGGTACCGTAGATATCCTCCCAATGAGTCTGACTCGACCTCTGCAGCATGGAGAGATGAGGAGATGGATAACATGGAGTTGAGCACTTCAAACGGAGTAGACTCTTCCCAACGGTCCAGAATCTGCTGGGCTTCTAATTCCGCCATCCCGACGTAGGATATCGCCCTTGCAACATGAGTAACATACTCTTGCTTATGCTGCGCTTCTCGCCTGTCATCCACATAAAGAACAGCACCTGCACCAATACCAATCAGAACTAAAAACCACCACAGATTTAACTTCTTCAATCAATCCCCTCCTTTACAATACCCTCCAAATCATGCTTAGTTTCCGTAAGTAGCGTAAACGTTTACTGTCTGAGTACCGCCCCATGTATATTTTGAGCGCTGGAAATATCGTATGTCCCAACGAGATCGGACGATTACCCAAAAGCGTTTGCCTAAATGTTTCACGGTTCTCTCCTAACCAATCTGCAAACGCACGAATGGAGAATGCACTTCCCTTTTCATTCATTAGTTCGAGAATCCGTCTTCCAATAGGGTTTTCCCAAAACGACATAGTGGCCGTGTAATCGACAGTCGTCTTGTTACCCTCCAGAGTGAGTCATGTATGTTCAACTGTAAAACACAAGTCCCTAAGCAATCATTATTAATGATATCACATCCCAAATAAGGCAGTGCACTATTTGTAAGATTAATACTGAATGAAGCATTTTGGCTCACATTGTCTATTAGTTCGCTTTCCCGAGAATCTTTAACTCCAATGTCGTCTCCTGACCCCGCAACGCAAACTCGACAAGATCAACCTCCATATAGAAATCCCGCGCAAAACCTCAACACAAAAAGACCTCAGCCAACCCGAAGGTATAGTTGGCGAGGTCTCCTCACAACGTCTCATTACTCAATTACTTATGATACGGCTCACCGTAACGGCAGCAAGCACTACTGAATTGACTCCCTTGATTGACATTTTGTACTGTAAGAATTACTCTTTGAACACAAAGATACTTCCCTGTACAATATTGCTGATTGACGAACAAAACAGTTTCATAGTGCGGCAGTCATTTTGTATCATGTGTTTATGTAAAACGAAGGGAATGAAACCGATGAATGCATTAACCCTGAAAGTATTACCAGAACTTCTATCGGTTGTACAGGTGCCAGTGCCAGAAACAATTCCAGTGTGGGCTTTAGAAGCGGACGGTTTTCTGTCGATCACGCGGACGGCTGATGAGTTGTCGGTGACAATTGAGAGCCGATGGGTTCCAGAGTCATTTGAAGGTAAAATCGAAGAATCATGGCGCGGGTTGCAAGTTGCAGGCACACTTGATTTTTCACTGACTGGGATTCTCGCTGGATTGACCTCTCCACTCGCAGAGGCTGGTATCAGCATATTTGCAATTTCGACATATGACACTGATTACCTCCTTGTAAAAGAAGCGGTCCTTGAAGCGGCATGTGATGTGTTGCGCCAACATGGGCATGTAGTGGAATAGATAGGATTTTTCCACGCGTTGTTTACCAAAAATAAGGTCCTATCCCGATATATGTTATTTTACTATACCCTCCAATGGAGGGTATTTTCTATGTTGTCGGACTGTAGAGGTTCGCGGTCGATCGCAAGAAGTGCTTCCCCCCTATTTCAAAATTAATATAGGCATTTTGGTCAAAACCACCCCTTCCCTTTTCAAGATAAAACTGCGATTTCATGGCAAAAGAAAAACCACCCAAAGTATGGCAGCTGTGCTCAGGAAGCGTCTTTCACCTTTCTGGTATATAGACATGTTCACGATTCACTCATCTTTACTCTGGTTTAATTGATTATTCAGTATGGAAGGTGACCTGCCTTTTTTTGTCGAATATCAACGTCTTGAAGGAAGGTTTGCACATCTTCGCGATCATAACTGCCACAGGAGGCTTCCATCATTATGGCGTTTACGATAAACAATCTGAGAGACAACAGCAATGTTGTGATAAAGGAACAAATTGGAAGATTTACGGTAATCGAGTATAAAGAGGATCTGAGCACCACTTTTGAGGAGGCACAAACCAATTATTTCATGAGCAAGAGCAATATGCGCAACAAGCAGCTGATGATCGAATTGGAAAACAGTGAGGTTATGCTGAAAGCAGGGGCCATGCAGTATATGGTTGGCAATATTGAAATGACCACAGGTATAAAAAGTGTGGGAGGCTTTATGCGCAATCTAGTCTCCAGTGCAGTGACTTCGACCAGTGCAATCAAACCTCTCTACAAAGGGACCGGTACGATTCTGCTGGAAACCACCTATAAGTATCTCTGGATCATCGATGTGGACAACGACCATATTGTGATCGAGGACGGCATGTTCTTGGCGTGCGAGACGACGCTGGAACTCTCCGTCTCTGCGCGCAAGAACATCTCCTCTGCCGCACTTGGCGGAGAAGGACTGTTTAATCTAAGCGCCAAAGGTAAAGGCATCCTGGCTCTCGAAGCGCCGATTCCTACCGAAGAAGTTATCGTTGTCGAGTTGCGGAATGATGTGCTGAAGGTCGATGGAAACTTTGCGCTCATGTGGTCGGAGTCCCTGGACTTCACCGTCGAGAGGGCTGGGAAAACCCTAATCGGCTCGGCAGCTTCGGGCGAAGGGTTGGTCAATGTGTATCGCGGAACCGGGACGGTATGGCTGGCACCGCAAATGAAGTCACGCCCTACTGTAAATGAATCATAAAACGAACAAACGCCCTCTTGCTCCATGAGCAACGAGGGCATTTGTCTGCAAGCAGGGACTAGCGAGAATTCAGCAGAGCGGTACCGCTCTGATACGTACCTTTGACAAATTGATAGATGTTGTCATACAGTCGGTCATTCAGGTCGACCAAGTCGTGAATCGTATGATACCGGTTTACTTTTTGGGCATCCCAGACCCAACCGCCCATGTACCAACCGTTCGCGCCAGCATTGAGGTAGTTGATAAAGCTGCTCCGCTTTGTGCTGCCCAGAAACTTGGCATCACGGTCCAGTTCCATCTCCACACCAAGCCCGTACGTTTTCGCGTTGGTCAGTGCCGTATTCAGGTCTTTGCCATTGAAATAGTCGTCTCATTTATCAATCACTTATGATACGGTTCCCCCCGCTGAATCCGAAACGCCCGGTACACTTGCTCGAGCAAAATCACCCGCACCATCTGGTGCGGGAACGTAAACTTCGAAAACGACAGCTTATAGTTCGCCCGCTTCAGCACATCCTCATGCAGCCCAAGCGAGCCACCGATGATAAACGTAAACGTGCTGTACCCCTGCAAGGCCATCTTGTCCAAATGTGCAGCAAAGTCCTCCGAGGTAAGACCCTTCCCCTCGATCGCCAGCGCGATCACATAATCGCGCTCCCCTACCTTTGCCAGCAGCTTATCCGCTTCCTTTTTCTTGATCATCTCTTCCTGCGCCGCCGACGCGTTATCTGGCGTCGGCTCGTCAGGCACTTCAACAACATGCACTTTACAATACGAAGAGAGCCGCTTCGCATACTCGTCAACGGCTCCCGTCCAATATTTTTCTTTAAGCTTGCCGACAGCAAGCAGATTGATGTTCATGACCCGGAATGCTCCCTTCGATGATCGGTTAGACGATCAGGTACTTAGGGTGTTGCTCGCAGTATTCACACTTGGCCGGAGCTTGCCACGCGGTGAAGGAAAGGTCGTCCAGTTTGTGGACGTCCGGTGCTTGGCCTTCAAATTCTTCTACGAAATCGTCAAGTGCCATTTCGACGTGCTCTTTGCAAACGACGTACATGGTGGTTCCACCTCGTCTTGTGTTGGTGACTTTATACTAGCAGTCTCTCCTGTTTTTGTCCAAAAAAACAGCGGCAAGCACCCCTTTTCAGGGCGCTCTGCCGCTTCGTTGTTACGGTTTGGCCAACGTCATTTCGACCGTTTTCAGTTCGCTATCATGGTAGAACTCTACTTTGACTTTGTCGCCAGGCTTTTTCTTGTACAGAATCTTACGCAATTGGATCGGGTCCTCAGTCGCCTCACCATCGATCTTCACGATGACGTCACCCGCTGCGAGCCCTGCCTTTTTCGCGTTTTCATGCACTTGGTAGACATAGATGCCCTGTTCGACCGGCACTTTGCCACGGTAGCCTTCCGGTACTTCGGACAGCGCCACCGGGGTGATCCCCATCACGGGACGCACAATTTCGCCTTTTTCCATCAGCTGTTGCAAGATCGGTTGCGCTTCGTTGATCGGGATGGCAAACCCAATCCCCTCAACTCCTGTCGAAGAGATCTTGGCCGAGTTGATTCCGATCAATTCTCCTTTGATGTTGACCAGCGCGCCGCCGGAGTTGCCCGGGTTGATCGCCGCGTCTGTCTGCAGGACGTTTTGCGAAAACACTTCCGAACCTTTTTCGTCGTAGATCGGCATTTCACGCTTGGTGGCCGAGATGACACCGACGGTGACCGACTGGGCAAATTTCAGCCCGAGCGGGTTGCCAATCGCAATGGCTGGCTCACCGATGTTCAGCGACTCGGAGTTGCCGAATTTCGCCGGAGTCAAACCTTTTACATCGTTCGGGTCCACTTCCAGCACCGCCAAATCGGTCATCGCGTCTGCTCCGAGCACTTTCGCTTTGATGCGCTTGCCGTCTTGCAGCGACACTTCGACTGTGTCCGCGCCTTCGACGACGTGGTTGTTCGTGATGATGTGGCCCTTATCGTCAAACAGAATACCAGAGCCGGTGCCTGCCGTCTGCTCGTCTTGGCTTCGGCCAAAGAAGTCGCGGCTCTTCTGCAGGTTGAGGACGCCGACCACCGCCGGTTTCACTTTGTTTACCGCCTCGACCACTCCGGTCTGGACGTCTACATTTATCGTTTCTTTCGATCCGCCGTTGGTGTTGTTACTATCTGCAAATGCGGACTTGGTTTCAATCACGTTCGAATTGATCATCATTGGCACCAGTGCAACGGTGGTAGCCGAGCCGATCAGTGCAGACACGAGGGAAACTGCGATCCACGTGCCCAAATTGCCTTTGTTCTTCTTGGGTTTTGTATCAAAATCATCATAGTATCCCATGGGACAACCTCCTCAGTGTACGTGTCAGTGTACCCTTATTATACAGAGGATATTTTCCTCGACTCAAGGGGGGCGCTCGGTCTGTCAAAAATCGTTCATATAGTTGTTTGAAAATTCTCCATAAATAACTTCCTCATCAGGTAAATAGAAGTTTTTCCGCCAAAATGTGTATAGTTTTTCACAAAATGGACAAACTAAGCGGTAGGCAAGGACGAAACGAAACTTGGAGGGGTGCCCGATGAATCGACTGAATGGATTGCCAACCGAAGTGGATCTGATCGCCCAACTGGCCGATCTGAAGGAAGTGGACTATAAGAACACGCTGGTCCTGACCGCTCTCGTGGAATTGCTCGTCGAGAAAGGGATTCTCGACCGCCAACAGGTCATTCAAAAGGCACGGCAGCTCGATGCTGACATTTCCCTCGAAGCGGATGATCGTTCACTGTATGCCAACTGAGCTGTGAGCCAGCTTGCTTTTGTCTCCCCCTTCTTTCATTGAAAACCCACCCCCCGTTTGGCTCGGGAAGTGGGTCCTTTTTTTTGCCCATCTACAGGCGTTTGATCGTTTTCAGTGGCGTCGGCTTGTCGCGATAGGTGTCGTGAAGCATCACGTCTTTGCCCACTTGATAGCCGTTTTGGGTCAACACGCCGCGCACGGTGATCTCGGCGATTTCCGGCATGTTGTTGTCTGGGCTCAAATGTGCCAAATACACATCTTTCGAATCACCGCTCATCACTTCGGACAGCACGTCACCTGCCGTCTCATTCGAAAGGTGGCCTTTGTCACCCAAGATGCGCTTCTTGACGCTCCACGGGTACGGCCCGATCCGAAGCATTTCGGTGTCGTGGTTCGACTCGAAGATCAGCGCGTCCGCACCTGTGACCGCCTGTTTGACGCGCTGGCTGGCATAGCCGAGATCGGTCGCCAAGGCGAGCTTGTTCGTCCCATTATAGAAGCAAAAGCCGACCGGGTCGTTGGCATCATGTGAGATCGGGAACGGCTCGATGCGCAAATCGGCAAAATCGAGCACGTCATCCACCCCGAACACATGCCGCTTGTCGTCTGCAATCTCACCGACCTGCTTTTGCATGCCTGTCCATGTGCCTGCGGTGGCAAAGACGTCCAGCCCTTTGCATTTGCGGGCCATGACGCCAACACCACGCACATGATCGGAATGCTCATGCGTGACGAGCAGTGCATCGAGATCATCAACAGCAACCCCGATCTCTTGCAGCGAGGACGTGATCTGCTTGCCGGACACCCCGGCGTCGATCAAAATTTTGGTCTGGTCAGTTTCAACATAGATGGAGTTCCCCGTACTGCCACTGCATAAGACGCTAAAGCGTATCAAAACTTTTCCCCTACTTTCTTACGATCCGTTGTTCTCCAATTGGCCCGTCAAAGCGTTGACATAAAACACTTTGTAATCGGTCACAATTCGCCACATCGGCGCAAGGTACCAGACATCGGCCCCCACATAGTTCTGCGAATAATAGCCCAGCTTGACCTCATGGATGATGACGTTGCCCGTTTGATTGCCGATCTCCTGTGGGTCGAACGTTTCCGCCACGGTCCGGACCGCCCCGATCGCCGAGATGACGCGCTGGCCACGCTCCTCTTCTTCCCCGATCTCAAGTGCTTTCTGTCGATAGCCGAGAATCTCCGCATTCTCCAGATTCACTTCGAGCACCGCCGAGAAGATCGGATAGCGCTGGTAGCTTTGCAAATAGTGCAGTGTCGTGTTCTCTCCAGACACACTGTACAAGGCCATGTCCTCCTTGTACAGCGATCCGTTCCACACGTTTGGCAAAAGGCGTTGCAGCACATACTGACCGCGCTTGATCCCAATGTCGATATCAGCTTTCATCAGCCCGGGGCGATAGCGAAGTTTGAAATACCCATCGCTTGTCACTTCAAATTCGCCTTCGAGCGATTTGAATTTCATCGTGCCTTTGCTTTGGTCGTCCTCGACGACCTTCTCGTCCACCAGAATCGATGCCGCGATGTTTGGTAGCGGCTCTTTGGGATGCCCAACTTGGAGGAAACGCATGACCGGCGTTTCTTTGGGTACTTCGGTGACAAGCACCATCTTCCGCTCTTTAAGCACTTCTTTCAGCTCGTCGAGCTGTGTATTAAACGACTGCACATAGCCGAGCGCTTCCTGCTGCGAGGTGTAATATTGGTAGCCGAGTAGCAGATCGAGCAAGAGGAAGGTCAGGATTAGATAGGTCTTGGCTCTACTCCAATCCACGAAGTTTCCCCCCTTCACTGCGCAATTGCTCACCCGTCACCGCGTCAAAAACTGCTTCGCGGTAATCGCCCGATTGCTCGACCACCCACACGGGACGCAGCTCGGCCGACTGCCCATGAAGTTCGCCCATCATATAGGCCAGATAGACGTCAGAGACACGGTTCAGCTTCAGAAGTGCATTGCTCTCGATCAACTCCAGCAGATCGGCACTGGACAGCAATTGCAGCTCTCGACCGCGCTCCGGCTTGGCTCCCGACATATAGGCGGAACGGCGCATGGCGGTAACGCTGTTGTGCGCCACTTGAACCGCGACAGACGAAAAATCACCGATCACCGGAAGTCCCGACACGTTTGAACGGAATTCTAACTGCCCCCACACCATCTCGGTGGGACGGATCGTGCGCACCTGATGGATCGACACCGAGCCGAGAAACCCACCGTGCGCGTTGGCAAAATCGAGCGCTTTCTCCAGGCTGGTGTCCTCGTCCAGTTGGTTGACGCGCTTTTCCTCGATGTTCAAGTTGCGATATTCGATCGTCTGGTGCTTCGTATCGACGCGCACCATGCGGTTGCCGTCGGTGAAGATTTCCGAGCCGTCGCGCTCAACCACACGACGCGTCATCGACTTGTCGAGGAAGAACGAGTCCACCAAGCGGTCCGTTTCGATCACCCGATTGACGTCGATCGAATAGCTGTGGACGACCGGACGCTCGACCGGGAGATAGAAATGGTGCAGCAAAGAGGTCCCATGTAGCGCATAGAGCGGTGCTTCTTTCTGCTCTTCGAACAAGCGACCAAACGCCTCGGGCGGCAACACGACAGTTGCGCTGTAGATCGTATCGGCATTTTCGACAAAAATAGCCCGGTACTCGTTGGTGCCGTCTGGGAGCAGGTAGAACGTTTTGAAGTTCATAAACGGCTCCAGCCGCGAGGTGAAGTGCAGTATATCCGCATCGTTCAGCAGCGTGATCGGCACGACAGCATCAAATTCATACTGGATGCCTTGGCCCTCATTGACGAGCTTCTTCCAGCCTTCGTCTTTAAATTTGGTCTCGATCTTGATGTCAAAAAAAGTGGAGTTGCTGAGGATCGCGAGCGCCGCTTGATAGCCAGATTGCCCAGGAAATAAGAGATTGTGTTTGTTCTCACCTCGATGGAGCAAAATGTTGCGCGGCCCGAGAACATTGTTCATCGTGCGTTCGAAGCTCGGGTCGGAAATCGTCACATTCGAGGCAAATTGCGGTCCGTCGATCGACTCATACTGCGGTGTGATGCTCCAGATCCCAAGCGACAAGAGCAACGAGGTCACGACCAAAACAGCGAGCAGCAGGGTTTTTAGTTTTTCGATCATGATCACACTCCTCCTGTCGAGGCAGGCAGTGTGAAAGAAACGGTCGTGCCATGCCCTTCTTCGCTGTCGATCCGGATGTATCCACCGTGCATTTCGATGATCTGCTTGGCGATCGACAGGCCCAGACCTGTTCCGCCCATCGCGCGAGACCGCGCTTTATCGACGCGGTAAAAACGCTCAAAGATCAGCGGCAGGTCATGTTTTGGGATGCCCATCCCCGTGTCGATCACTTGCACCAGAATGAATTTTCCGCTGGGCCGATGAGCTTTGACCCGAATGCGCCCACCGGTGAGCGTGTATTTGACCGCATTGGAGATCAGATTGTCAAACACCTGGTCGAGTTTGTCAGCATCGACGTTGACAATCAGATTGCTCGGCACCTCGAAGGAGAGTGACACTTCCTGCCGTTGCAGGTGCATCGTGAAGCGAAAGCAGGCTTTTTGCACCAGATCGCGCAACACGTGCGGTGCGGTGCGCAAGCTTTCGCGATTGGAATCGAGACGGGACAGTTGCAACAGATCGCTGACCAAGCGAGCCATGCGTTCGGTCTCGCCGTGAATGACGGAGAGGAAGCGACGGGAATAGTCGGGCGATTCGATCGCACCGTCTTCGAGCGCTTCGATGTAGCTTTTGATCGTCGTCAGCGGCGTGCGAATCTCATGCGACACGTTGGCGACAAAATCGCGGCGGGCGCGGTCCGCATGTTCCTCTTCGGTCACGTCGCGCAACACCACCACCGCCCCGCGATCTTCGACGCCTTCCCCACGATAGGGGACCGAGTACGCTTGGACGATCCGACCGGACGGGCCTTCCAAAGTAAATTCGGAGACAGCGGTCAGCAAAATCTCGGTGTTGCCCTCTTCGCCAAAGATGATCGTCGAGTCGAGCGAGCGTTCCAACAGCTCCTCGACCGTCTCTGCACTGAGCATTCGTGCCGCGGCCGGATTGGCGAGGACGATGCTGCCCTCGCGGTCGATCGCCAGCACGCCGTCCGACATGTGTTGGAGGATCGCTGCCAATTTGTCCTTCTCTTGCTTATTTTCTGTTAAAGCCTCTCGCAGCCGCACGCGCAGTTCGTTGAACATCTCGGCGAGTTGGCCGATCTCATCATCGGAGTGCACCGTCACCGTCTGGTCAAAATCGCCACGCGCCATCGCGCCCGCCTTTTTCGTGATTTCCACGATCGGATTGGTGATCGTGCGAGAAAGCAGGATGATCAAGCCTGCGGTCAGCAAAATGGCGATCGCCGTCCCCGTGTAGAAAATCACGGTGATGTCGTGGATCGTCTGGTAGACGGATGACAGCGGCGCCACGCAATAGACGGCACCAAGCACCGCATTGCCCTCTTTGACCGGAATGGCGAAATAGAGATAGCGTTGCTCATCTTTCGGATCGACTTTGATCGTCTCCGCTTCATTACCGAGCAGCGCGCGGGTGACTTCCGGCTGCAAACTCTTTTGCTCCAAATAGTTCTTGTTACCAGAGGTGGCGATCAAAATCTGTTGATTGTTGATGATGTTGATCTCCGCCCCGGCCACATTGGCAAAGGAGTCGGCGAGAAACCCGATGTCATTTTGCAAATTGTTCTTCTGGCGGTTATCGCTGAGATAGGGTGGCAATACGTCGGCGAGCACGAGGAGCTGGCCTGATACTTTTTCCTGAAACGAATTGAGGAAGTGCGTGTTGACCCGTTGGATGAAGTAAAAGCCGATCACTTGCATCGCAACGAGAATCACCAGCAAATACATTAAGACGAGCTTCCACTGAATGCTGCGCAGCAAATGCCCCTACCTCCTCAGCGTGTAGCCCACTCCGCGACGGGTCAAAATGTATTCTGGATTGCTCGGGTCGTCCTCGATCTTCTCGCGCAAACGGCGAATGGTCACATCGACGGTCCGAACATCGCCGTAATAGTCATAGCCCCAGACTTCCTGCAAGAGCTGTTCGCGGGTGAGCACGGTGTTGCGATGCTTGATCAGGTAGATGAGCAGTTCAAATTCGCGATGCGTGAGCCCGGCGTCCTGTCCGTGTTTGCTCACTTCGTAGGTGGCGGTGTCGATCACCAGATCGCCCACCGTGTATTTCGGCTTTTGCTCGGAAGCTTTCACTTCTGGCTGCTGTTGACGGCGCAAGTTTGCTTTGACGCGCGCCATCAGTTCGCGGTTGGAAAACGGCTTAGTCACATAATCGTCCGCGCCGATTTCCAACCCCAACACTTTATCGATCTCGCTGTCACGCGCGGTCAGCATGATGATCGGGACGCTGGAAAAAGCGCGCACTTCGCGGCAGACGGCAAATCCATCTTTTTTCGGGAGCATCACGTCGAGCAAAATCAGATCGGGTTGTTCAGCCATCGCTTTCTCGACCGCTTCTTGCCCGTCATGGGCGAGCACAACCTGATAATTTTCCTTTTCCAAGGAGAATTTGAGAATATCGGCAATCGGTAGTTCGTCATCCACTACCAAGATCTTATAGTCCATTCCTATCACCTCTTTGATGAAGGTATCAGGCTTTATTGTACCACGGGGCGCAAGGTATCGGTTAGTTTCTCGGGCATGGGAAACACTACAAGAGGTAAAGGGGGACTGCTTTTATGGCACAGACACAAACGATTCTCGCCTATTTCAACTCCGAGGCGCTGGCGGAACAAGCGAAGCAGCAACTGTTGGAGCAACTGGATCTCACAGGTGATGAAGATCTCCAAATCGACCGTGTCAGCGCACAGCCCGGCGAGGCGACGGAGCAAGTGCTCAACCCGATTACTGGCAACTTTGGCGGCCATGAGACGCTGATCGAAAACACGCTGACCCAAAACAAAAGCGCAGGCATTCTGCTCGGCTCTGACCCAGCGGTGTCCGGCTTGAGCGATGGGGACGGCATGATCACCGGACTTGATGTGCTGCTCACCATCCTCTGCCCGACCGACCGTGTCGCACAGGCGCTGCAAATCGTCGAACAGAACAAAGGACATCATTAACAAAAACCCTCTGCCCATAGACTCAGGCAGAGGGTTCTCTCTGTTCAAAAAGGAGCAAGGTGCCGCCCGGTGCGAGGACGCGCCGCAATTCGTGCAGGGCCTGTTCCGGGTCGGTGAGGTGATCGAGAACATCGCGCGTGTAGACGAAGTCGAAGGAGCCGTCCGCATAAGGCAGTTTGTAGAGATCGAGTTGGAGAAAGTCGATTCCACTCTTTTGCAGTGCGGCCATCATGCAACCGCTCGAAAGCGCGGCACAGCAGAGATCGACGCCGGTCAAGCGCCACTTGGGACGAACTTGGGCCAGTTGCCGCAAATGCGGCCCTGTGCCGCATCCCGCTTCGAGCACGCGAGCCTGTTCGGGCAGTTCAAGTCGTTCGATGAGGCCCACTTGCGCCATTAGATCTTGTTCGTGTGATATCATCGGGTTCACTCCTCAGTGCGCAAAGCGATTCATCTGCAAACATGGAAGCCACATCGGAAACAGCCGATGTGCTTGCCGACCTTGCAGATGCGATCAACAGCTGATCGGGCAAAGGATCGGTCGAAGGATGCAACAACAGCCATCCATACAGATGTATGTGATGGCTGTTTGATAATGTGTTCGTTAGCGTGCGGTGTAAAGTTCAACCACCGGAATGGTTTGTTCGCGGCCCGGTCCTACGGAGAGGATCGCGAGCGGTACGTTGGTGACCTCTTCCAGCTTGCGGATGTACGCTTTGGCATTCTCCGGCAGATCGTCGAACGCGCGCACTCCGGAGATGTCTTCGTCCCAACCTGGCAATGTTTCGAAGATCGGTTCGCAATCTTTCAACACGCGGAAGGCGGTCGGGAACTCGGTCAAGGTCTCGCCTTTGTAGTTGTAGGCGACGCAAACTTTCAGTTCCTTCAGGCCAGTCAGGATGTCGAGGCGGGTCAGCGCCATGCCATCAAGACCAGATACGCGGCGCGCGTGGCGGACGACCAGCGCATCGAACCAGCCGCAACGACGCGGACGTCCCGTGGTGGTGCCGAACTCGCGGCCTTGGGTGCGGATGAAATCGCCCGTCTCATCGAGCAGTTCGGTCGGGAACGGACCGTCGCCGACGCGGGTCGAGTACGCTTTGACCGTACCGATGACTTTATCGATCTTGGTCGGGCCGACGCCGGAGCCGATGGTAACACCACCTGCAACCGGGTTGGAGGAAGTGACATACGGATACGTGCCTTGGTCGATGTCGAGCATCGAAGCCTGCGCACCTTCGAACAGAATGTCAATGCCTTGGTCGATCTTTTCGTTGAGCACCACCGACGTGTCGGTCACATACGGACGCAACAGGTCTGCATAGCCGAGAAACTCTTCGTAAATCTCTTCGAAGGAGAACGGCTCTGCCCCATAGAGTTTGGTCAGCAACTCATTCTTTTGCTTGAGGTTGCGCTTCAAGATGTCTGCAAAATCGTCTTTGTCCATCAAGTCGATCATGCGGATGCCGATGCGTGCCGCTTTGTCCATGTACGCCGGGCCGATCCCTTTTCTGGTCGTGCCGATCTTCGCTTCGCCTTTGCTCTCCTCTTCCAGCTCGTCGAGCTTCAGGTGGTACGGCAAGACGAGGTGTGCTTTATCGGAGATGCGCAACCCTTTGGTCGAAACGCCTTTGTCATGCAAGTATTGCAATTCTTTGACCAGTGCGGCCGGATTGACGACCATGCCGTTGCCGATCACGCAGATTTTCTCTTCATAAAATATCCCGGACGGGATCAGGTGCAGTTTATATTCAATTCCGTTAATCCAGATGGTATGACCAGCGTTGTTGCCGCCTTGGTAACGGGCTACAACCCCTGCCTTTTCCGCCAGGAAGTCCGTAATCTTACCTTTTCCTTCGTCGCCCCACTGGGTTCCTACAACGACTACTGTTGCCACACGACAACACCTCCATAAATTAACATGCTCACGAAAAGCGTGCCTTAGTCAGCATAATGAGTTTAGCAAGGTTTGGTTGGGATGTCAACGTGTTTTCCGAACGTTATTCTTGTTATGTATATAAATCGTTCGTATTTAATGCAAGATTCGTATTCAAAGCTCGACCGAGCAAACCGCTTATCAGCGAGCAGAGCAGTACCTGCGAACAATCGGGTAGGTGCCTTTCGCTTCGACGTGAGCCTGCACAGCAGTACAAGCAAATAAAAACCCGCTTGCTCCGCTTGGGAGTAACCGGGCCTTATTTCTGCAAGAAGTCTTTTTGAAAGCGCCAGAGCACGATCGGCTCCTCAACAATTTTGGCGAAGTCGCGCAAATTCAATTGATAGCGGTAAAAATCGCTGCCCGCGCTTCCGACGTACTCGTCCAGTTTGTAGACGGGCGGGCCGAACCACCAAGGCTTGAGGACGAGAAAACCTTCCCCTTGCTCGTAGGCCGACACGTTATCCCGCACCAGTTCCGGAACTTGATGCACATAGCCAAGCTTGCCATACGCCAACACCCCGATCAAAACGAGTGGCACGAAAATCATCAGCAGACGATAGGTCCATTTGCCGATGACAGGCTCCGTCTCCTCTTCGACCTGCACGGTGTCAGCATCCTGCGTTTCATGCGCCTGTTGCACTTCCTCGTTCCACTCGAGTTCATGCTGAGCAACTGTAGCTGCCACCGCCTGTTTTCTCGTCTTGAGGATTTCGCGCAGCTCGGCCGCATGTTGCTGTGTGAACAGCATCTCCTCCTGCGTACGGGCAGAACTCATTTCACGCAGTTGCACCGCTTGATCCTCGCTATGAGTGTTCGGCGCGGCTTCCCGCGCATCTTGCGCGGCGCAATGTGCGCGCAGCGTGGCAGCCTGATCGTGGACGAAAGGGTCTACCGCCTGCCGTGGCGCTTCCTGTTCGAGCACTGGCGCAGGAACTTCGGACTTCGGTGGCTTGGGAACGACAGCGTTTGCTGCGCGTTGTTCTAGAGCTGCCCGATCGTCCTGTTTTTTTGCTTTTCCTTTTTTGCGGCCATGCTTGTCCTTGCGGCTAGGGAGTGGCATGCCGACTTGCCAATCGGAATTTTCAAAACGGCTCATCGCACTAAGCCCCCGGCGCTCTCTCTAAGGAGACGAATTTATTAAAGTTTTTCAGGAAGACGAGCTCCACCGTCCCCGTCGGACCGGAACGTTGCTTGGCGATGATGATTTCGATGATGTTTTTGCGCTCCGACTCCGGGTTATAGTAGTCGTCGCGGTACAGGAAGGCGACGATGTCGGCGTCCTGCTCGATGGAGCCCGATTCCCGAAGGTCGGACATCATCGGCCGCTTGTCCTGCCGCGACTCAACCGAACGGGAGAGCTGGGACAGGGCGATGACCGGCACATCCAACTCACGCGCGATCAGCTTCAAGGTACGCGAGATTTCGGAGACCTCCTGCTGACGGTTGTCGCCGCGACCTTTGCCTTGGATCAACTGCAAGTAATCGATCATCACCATGCCGAGTTTGCCACCCTGCTCCGCTTTTAACCGTCTGCATTTCGCCCGGATCTCCGACACGGTGATCCCTGGCGTATCGTCCACAAAGATCGGCGCTTCCGACAGCGTTCCGACCGCCATCGTCAGTTTCGGCCAGTCATCCTCATCGAGAAAGCCTGTCCGCATCTTCCCGGCATCGATGTTCGCTTCTGCACAGAGCATCCGCTGTACCAACTGCTCTGCCCCCATCTCCAGCGAGAAGATCGCCACCGCTTCCCCGGCGCGCACGGCGATGTTTTGTGCGACGTTCAAAGCGAACGCCGTCTTCCCTACCGCCGGACGAGCGGCGAGGATGATCAATTCGGAGCCGTGGAACCCAGATGTCATTTTGTCCAAATCGGGGTAGCCGGACGGTGTACCCGTCACGCCGCCTTTGTTGTTGTACAAAAACTCGATCCGTTCAAACGTATTGAGCAGTACATCTTTCACATGCGTAAAGCCTTTGTTGACGCTCCCCGCCTGCGAAATCTGCAAAATGCTGCGCTCCGCTTCGTCGATCACTTCGGTCACGTCAGCGCCTGTATACCCAGTCGCCGCAATCTTGGTCGCCGTGTTGATCAGGCGGCGCAAGACCGACTTTTCTTTGACGATCGTCGCATAATGGTCCACATTCGCCGCCGTCGGTACCGAGTGAGACAAAGAAGCGAGGTATTGAACCCCGCCAATTTCGTCAATCTGTCCTTGATTTTGCATCTCGGTCGTCAAGGTGACCAGATCGACCGGGTTGCCTTTTTCTGCAATGCGCTGGATCGCATCAAAGATCAATTGGTGCGATTTGCGATAAAAGTCGTCCGCACTGAGCAGCTCGGCGACGGTGATCAACGCCTCATTGGAGATTAAGACGGCACCGAGCACCGCCTGCTCCGCTTCTACATTTTGTGGAGGGACTCGCTCCACGAGTTCTTCTTCCATTGTGTTGCGTCGCCTCCTCCTTAAAAGTTCCTAGCTTGCCGCGATCGTTTCAACCTGTTCGGCAAAAACGAGTTGGAGCACCTCGTCGATCGTTTTCACGAGGTGCACGGTGACGCCTTCCGGATTGCTCGGCACATCGCGACGGTTGTCATACGGCACCAGCACGGTGGTCATCCCTGCTTGGCGCGCGCCGAAAATCTTTTCAAACACGCCACCGACCGGCTTGACCTTGCCTTGAATCGAAATCTCGCCTGTGATCGCCACGTCCTGTGGAATCGGCTTGCCGAGCATCGCGCTGTATATCGCCAGCGTGATCGCCACACCGGCCGACGGACCGTCGATCCGTCCTCCACCTACGACGTTGACGTGGACATCAAAGTCTTGGATGTCCTTGCCCGTGATGCGCCGAAGCACAGCGGCCGCGTTGAACACGGAGTCTTTCGCCATCGAACCTGCCGTGTCGTTGAAGCGCAGACGGCCTTTGCCCGCCTCTGTCGCCGGGAATGCCACCGCTTCAATCTCGATCGTGGAGCCGAGGAAGCCCGCCACGCCCAAGCCGAAAATCTTTCCGACCTCTGCGCGCGCCTCACTTTGCTCCTTGTCCTGCACATAGGGCACCAGTCGGTTCATGCGCAACACTTCTTCGATGTCCTGTTCGGCGATCAACACCGACTCCGCATCGGTTGCGCCTGTGCGGTAGACGGCGAGACCATGCGCGTCAGACAACAGATTGACCGCTTTGCGCCCTTCGATCGTATACTTGGAGATCGTTTTGGCCACTCCTGACTCCAAGTTGACCTGTAAGCGTTCGGCCGCACCTGCCACGATCTCCTCCACCTGCTCCGGCACCAGCGGCTCAAAATAAATCTCCGCACAGCGCGAACGCAGCGCCGGGTTGATCTCCGACGGATCGCGGGTCGTCGCCCCGATCAAAATGAAATCGGCAGGCGCTCCCTCTTCAAACAGTTTCTGAATGTATTTGGGTACGTTCTGATCGTCCGGGTCATAATAGGGGGACTCGAAGCGAACGCGTTTGTCCTCCAACACTTTCAACAGCTTGTTTTGCAAAACGGGGTCCAACTCGCCGATTTCATCAAGAAACAAAATCCCACCGTGCGCATCGGTGACCAGACCTGGCTTCGGTTCCGGGATCGCCGTTTCGGCAAAATCGCGGCGCGCCCCTTGATAGATCGGGTCGTGCACCGAACCGAGCAACGGGTTGGTGATGTCGCGCGGGTCCCAGCGCAGCGTGGTGCCGTCCACTTCGATAAACGGCGCGTCATCCGCAAATGGTGTCGCGGCGAGCTTGGCCGCTTCTTGCAGCGCAATCCGCGCGGCGGTCGTCTTCCCCACCCCAGGCGGGCCATAGATCAAAATGTGCTGGGGGAAGGGGCTGCCAAGCTTCGACAACAGCGCGCGCTTGGCCTGCTCTTGACCGACGATCTGATCCATCTGCTGGGGACGCACCAGTTCATAGGTGGACTTGGCGAGCTTGACCGTCTCCAATTTTTCAAGCTGAGCAAATTTTTTCAAGGTCTGCGCATTTTCCGGCCCGGATTGCTCCTTGACCAGTTGCGTGCGGATTTCCTTGATGTAATCTTCATGTTTCTCCTGCATGCGATCATTGACGCGCTTCTCCAGATCTTCCTCCACCGTTTTGCGGGCGAGGAAGTTGGCGATCGCCTCTTCGACTTCATTCAAGATCTCCGGGATGCGTTCGGGCGTCGGACGCTCTTCGATGGTCGGGTTTTCAAAGACGATGCGCTGCAAGGCGATCACCCGCAGCGCCACATCGGAAGAGCGCATCATCGACAAGGCATCCAATTTCCCTGCGCGAAGCACCAGCTTATCCGGTCCATAGATACTGCTCAGAATCCCAAACAATGCGGTGACCTGTCTGCGCACCGCTTCTTCGTTGTCCAACTTCTCGTGCAGCTTGCTGCCCGGGATTTTATTGAGTTTCTTAAGCAGTTTTTTCAGCATGATGTATTACTCCGCAACTACCTGAACGCGCATCTCAGTCGACACTTCTGGGTGCAGTTTAACTGTGACCACTGTGGTGCCCAACGACTTGATCGGCTCATCCAGGAGAATTTTTCGCTTATCTACATTCAATTTCTTTTGCTCTTTCAGCGCATCGGCGATCTGCTTGGTCGAGATCGCGCCAAAGACGCGACCTCCGTCGCCTGCTTTGGTTTTCAAGATGACGGTCGTCTCTTTTAATACGGCAGCCAAATCTTTGGCGTCTTGCAACACGCCAGCCGCTTTGCGCTCTTCGCCTGCCACCTGTTGCTTGTGACGGTTGATCGTCTCAGCGGTCGCTTCCACTGCCAGATTCTTTTTTAAAAGGAAGTTTTGTGCGTAGCCTGGAGATACCTCTTTGACTTCGCCTTTTTTTCCTTGGCCTTTTACGTCTTGTAAGAAGATTACTTTCATGTGAACACCCTCCAATTCCGATAAGGAGTTCCGGAACAATGTCTAGGACCAGATATCTACTGGTAGCTATCTTACCTTTAGTTATACCATTTTCCGTTCCGGAACGCTTTCAAAAGAAAATAGAAGCAGATGAAGAAATTACATCTGCTTAGATTAGCGTCTCCGTTTTATATGCTCTTTTAAACCGCTGAGATCACCGTACCAGCTTTCCGACTGGTGTCCGGTCTCGATGCCTTGATCGACCTTTTCCACAACTTTGCGTTCCAGTTCGTGAAAGTCGATCCCGCAGCGGCGGGCCAGCATATAGGTGAGCACCACGATGTTGGCCAGATGGTCGAGCAACACCGACTCGGTGCCTTTCAAAAAGCCACGAAACAATCCTGAAACATTGTCAAGCAGTTCTGCTTTCAACCATTCGATCATCCGAATGTTCTTGGTGATGTCCATGTCTTTATTGAAGTCAGGCATAGGAAATCCCCTTTCAGTTCCCTGCTTTGAAAGAAGAATTCGACAAGGCGACTGGAACTTCCTGCATAAAAATGGAGACGTGAACCGGGCTTTTCTCAAGCCCAGAAACGACCGTTTCGCTCAAACGAGTTGCGTTCGAACAACTTGACGGAAAGCTGAAAACAGAGCAGCGAGAAGGCAACCAGCACCAGAAACGCGAAGAACGGCCAACTGTTCCCCACCTGGCTCAGCGAGGACGGCAGGTAGTTTAACAAGAGGTACAAGAAAAAACACCCTTTTTGGGTGCTTGGGGAGATAGCTGTTTTTTGAAAAATGTTTGCTGGGGAGTTAGAGGTAGTTGAGTGGTTGGGGCTAGGTTGGGTGGTTGGGGCTGGGCTGCGTGGTTTGGGCTGGGTGCTCGGTCCGGGCGGGATATGCTTCGGGTTCGTGCGAAACTTTTACCCCTGATTGAGTAAAACCGTTTTATGGAAGGGTAAAAGCTTTCAATCTCACCACTCCGCATTTCCCGCCCTACCCCCACATACTTCCAACTCGGCCACGCTCTCCTTGCAAGTCTTCAAATCTTCAAATCTTCAAATCTTCAAATCTTCAAATCTTCAAATCTTCAAATCTTCAAATCTTCAAATCTTCAAATCTTCAAATCTTCACTTCCTCACTTCCTCACTTCCTCACTTCCTCACTTCCTCACTTCCTCACTTCCTCACTTCCTCACTTCCTCACTTCCTCACTTCCTCGGCTCCACTCGTTGGGATCCGGTTTAGCGTCGGTCGTTCCAGAAGTTATGTGGCTTCATGTTCCCTTGGAGGGGGCGGAGGTCGTAGCCGGATTGTGTGAGGTGTTGCAGGATGCGTGGGAGCGCTTGGAGTGTCGCTTGGCTGTCGTGCAGGAGGATGACGGGCTCGACTTGGCCTCTTGTCTGTTCACGCACCTCGCGCACGATGTCGTCCGCATGAACGTTGGTGCCCCGTGAGTCGTAGCTGTCCACCGTCCAGTCCCACATGCGGTAGCCGGCTTCGACCAGCCGATCTCGGTAGGCGGTGGTCATGTATGGCTTGCTGCCATAGGGGACTCGTACCATGTTGGTTCGGATGCCAGTGATGCGGGTCAGGGCGGCGTTGCACGCCTCCATCTCGTTGACGAGCGCTTGTGGGGAGGCGTAGGCCAGTCTCGCGTTATGGGTGACTCCGTGCAGGGCCAAACCCTGCCCTTCTCGAGCCATGCGTTTGACCTGCTCGGGGTAATTTTCGATCTGCCCTTTGAGCATGAAGAAGGTCGCTTTTGCTTCGTAGCGGGCCAATGTATCTAAAATTTGCGCGGTGTATTGATTCGGACCGTCGTCAAATGTCACATATGCGATTTTGTCAGGCAGTTTCGCTCGCTCTGCTGCGATCAGATGCTGATACCTGACATAGACTTGCTCGTCACTCAGTTGGGCACCGCTGTCCTTCGCTCGGGCGAGCGGACCTTGACCCGTATAGGAAACCTCATAGCCGAACGTCTCGGCAATCAAACGAAACGGCACCATCAGTCTGTTTTTCTTGATGAATACGTGAAAGGAACTGGTGACGCCTCGTGAGGTGGTGATCGTTTTTTGCGGGATGTTGATCAGTACACTTTTGTCTCCGCTTCTGATCTGCACCGTTTCGTTGCCAGCATCGTAGTCCACCTTGGCGCCTGCCGCTTCTGCAAAGAAACGCACGGGCAGATAGGTGACACCTTTGATGACCTCCGGTGTAGCATCAGGAAAGGCGACCAGTTGGTCGTTTAAAGCAACCGCGATGTACTCGGCCTGGATCTGTGCACTCGCCTCCATCGTCCAGAAGCAGGTCATCGTGACAAACAAGACGAGCAAGAGCAGCATCTTTCGCATCAGGGTACCCCCTATTTCGGCATGTTGTTTGCTTCGATTTCTTATGCTTCATAGCTATGAATGTGAGTGATAGAATAGACCACTATTGCGCGGGAAATAAAAATACCCCTCACGGAAAGTGAGAGGTAATTATGTTACGCCAATAGTTTGAAGGCGGCGCTGACAAACACTTTGACTCCGCGCTCCAACGCATCTTCATCGATGTTGAAGTTCGGATGATGGTGTGGGAAGTCGGTGCCTTTTGCTACATTTCCAGAACCGGTGAAGAAGAAGGAGCCGGGCGCTTTTTGCTGGAATGCGGAGAAGTCTTCCCCACCCATGCTCGGTCTGATGCGGTCGATCGCTTCTTCGCCATAGAGTTCGCGGACCGTCTCTTCGATGACGCGTGTGAGCGGTTCGTCGTTGATGACCGCACGGTAGCCGTTTTCGTAAGTAAACGTGTAGGTCGCCCCATGCGCGTCACAGATCCCGCGAATGACTCGCTCCATCAGTTTCGGGGCCTCTGCGCGGAGATTCGGGTCGAAGCTGCGCACCGTACCTTGCATCTCGACGGTGCCGGGGATGACATTGTGCGTCGTCCCGCCGTGGAACTGGGTGACAGAGACGACAAGATTGTCGAGCGGGTCGGTGTTGCGCGAAACGATGTGCTGAAGATTGGTGACGACTTGGGCACCGATGGCGATCGCATCGATCGTCTGCTGTGGGACGGCTGCATGACCGCCCTTGCCATGGATCGTGATCCAGAACGTGTCGGGTGCTGCCATCGTCGGGCCGTAGGAGATGCCGACTTTTCCTGTATCCATCGAGGACCAGAGGTGTTGCCCGATGATCATGTCCACACCGTCCATGACGCCCGCCTGCACCATGTCCTCCGCACCGCCGGGAGAAACTTCTTCGGCATGTTGGAAGAGGAAGCGGATCTCGCCTTGCAATTCAGCTTGAAAATCGGACAGAATCTTCGCCGCGCCAAGCAGCATCGACGTGTGTCCATCGTGACCGCAGGCGTGCATGACGCCATTGTTTTGTGATTTGTATTCGATATCGTTCGCTTCTTCGATCGGAAGTGCATCCATGTCGGCACGAATCGCCAGCACTTTGCCTGGTTTGGAACCGACTAAGCGTGCCATGACGCTGTTGGGGGTCGGGCGGGAAAGTTCGAGGTTGTTGAATGTCTCCAACGTTTCGTAGACAAACTGGGCCGTTTTTTCTTCATGAAAAGACAATTCGGGATGCTGGTGCAGGTAACGGCGCCAGCGGATCACCTGTTCTTTGACGCTGTCCACCAGTTCGTTGATGTTGACTTCTTGCACAGGGAAGCCCTCCTCTTTCAACTCTCGCTTATGTCGTTTTTCGGTACATCTGTCTGTGTAAAATTATAACGGCAACCGTTTATTTGGAATAGAGACAATTTTCTTGTAACGGTCGTCTGGCAGGCACAAGAGCGATGTGGCGGAGACGTCGAGACTGCCCAGCCCAGACAGCACCGCTTGGTGCAGACGCTCGGCTGCTTGCTCCCCGACCGGGTACTTGGCCTCATGCAGTTCGGCGCTTTGAATCGCGTAGGCCATGTCTTTTTGGAGAATGCTTATTTTGGAAAAAACTTCATCATGGCGGCCCTCGATCATCTTTTGCCCTTTATCCTTGAGGTTGCGAATGGCAAATCCGGTCGCTTCAAGCGTGTCTACCACCTGTTGAAGGTCGAGCCCGAAGCCATGCGCCATGCCGACCGCTTCGCCGAGGGCGACGAGCATCGTGCCTGTGAACAGGTTATACATCAGTTTGAAGCGGGTGCCAGAGCCAGTGGGACCAAAATGGAATTGCTGGTCGGAGATCGCCTGCAGGACCGGGCGCATCTGCTCGATCGTGGCGAGGTCACCGCCCATGAACAGATTGAGCGTACCCGCCTCCGCCCCCGCGCGATTGCCAGTGGTCGGGCTGTCGATCGGGATCAGACCTTGTTGGTGGAGCGCGTCGGCCCACTTTTCGATGCAGGGAATGGAAAGTGTCGAACATTCAAGCCCGATCGCGCCGGGCGCCGCACCGTGTATCGCCCCCTCTGGGCCGAACCAGACCGCTTCGTGTGCGGCATCGTCGGTGATGACCGAGAGGATGATGTCTGCGCCTTGCGCCGCTTCTGCCGGAGTTGCACAAATGCTGTCGTTTGGCGTGGCCAAGCTGTGCAATTTGTGGCTGGTGCGATTGTAGAGGCGCAGTGCAACGCCCGACTCTTGCAAATTTTTGATGATGCCTTGGCCCATCATGCCAGCGCCGAGCACCGCGATGATCGGGCTGAAATTGGCGTTTGAAGCGGTAGTTTCACTGGCTGTAGGACTTGAATTTACCGTCTGATCTGTCATGACGAGATCACCCCTTTGCTGGTAGGAGGTCGTTGTAAAGATCGGGAATTTTGTCCTCACCTGTCACTTGTCTGCGCCATTGGCGAACATAGTCACGACGCAACAAGATCAGCGTTTTGAGCAGTTCGCGAAAGGCGTCATTGTGCAAGGTGAGCGGCTCGCTCCATGTGTTGTCAGTCAGGATATGCAGGTCCGCTTTGACAGCGATGATGTCGGTCGTCTCCATGCGGCGCAAAATCTCCGAGAACAGGGCGAGATAGGCTTGTTGGCCTGCGCGGTCTTCGCCAAGCGAGAACATGAGCGCAAGCAGTGCATAGCGATAGGACGGAATGATGTGTGATGAGCGGAGCGAAAGTTCCTCAAGCCGATCGCGCAGTTCTTGATCGGTGACGTCTGTGCGATCGAAGCCCAAGTGGATCAGCATCGAAGCTTTGAGAATCTTGATGATGTCAAGCTCTGGGAGCTCTAAAGTGCCGAACAGTTCGCGCGCTTCGATCAGGATGGCGATACTTTCAGGGTCGAGGATGTGCTGGAGGCGCGGGTCATTTCGTTTGTAGTAGACGCTGTAATAGCCGACCACATCGTCCTCGGCATGGCGAAATTGGGTGCGCAGGCATTCGAGGATCAACTTGATGTAATGGTAGCGCGCTTCAGGTCGGAAGTAGGCACCTTTGCTGAGTCCGCTCCACTGCGGGTGCAAAAAGGTGTTGGAGATTTGATGGATCATCACGTTAAACATTTGTGTGGCATCGAAAGCATCAGGCACAACGCGCTCCACCTGAAAGGACTCGTAGATCGGATAGCGCTGCGCCAGCGCGATATCTCGGGAGAAAAAGCCGCTGGCATTGGACAGATCGGATACGAGTGCGACCGTCGAATTGAACTGCGGATAGTGCTGTTTCAGGTAGGACTCCAAGTTTTTTAGCCACGGGTCCGCTTGGTAGTCGAGTGTCGTGTGGACGACAAAATCGATGTCGGAGAACAGGCGCAACTCGTCGTCTTCTGTCCAGCGGATCGAAGGTTCTTGGCGGGCCAGCGATCCTCCGGTGTAAACGACAGCGGGGATGCCTTTCGCTTGGAAGAGGCTTCTGACCTCCTCAAAATAATGGTGCAACATATGGTTGAGGTCCAATTTGATCTGTTCGGTAAGAAAGACAGAATTGAGGCAAATGTTATGTGGTGTGGTCATGTGCAGGTTCCCTCCAAGTTTGTATTTACAAATTCTTTTCTATAATTTTACTCGATTGACCTTGATAGTTTATGTATCCGTACAATTATAAATGTAATTAAACCCATGAAATTATTTATACCAATCGTCATTCTTAAAGTCAACCCTAAGTTTACTGACTTGTCCTTCAATTCGTAAGTAATATTCGGCTGTGCTAAGATAATAGCAAGAAGAGGATCGGAAAAAGAAAGTGGGGATCTTGATGCTTGATGAGACGATACAGAGGTTGCGCGCCCTCGATCTGGAGAAGTTGTCCGATGCGGAGCTTGGCAAACTGCATGGGCAATTGTTGCACTGGCAAACCCACTTGCAGGAGCTGACGGACGATGTGGCCGCGCTGCGGGCTGAACAGTGGTGGCATCAGTTGCCAGCAAGCGATGCGCGGACGATTCGGCTGTTGGTAAAAGGAGGTCGCTTGACTGCCGAACTGCTGAAGGGCCTCCCTTCCTACGCCCACCTGATGTTGCTAGTAGACATTGAAAATCCGGATGTGGTTCGACTGTGGGCGCGGATGTCACCCGAGGTGCGGGCAGAGCGGATTGCACAAGTACAAGCGGCGATCCAGCATACTGAGGTGCGCAAGACCACCTCGCAGCGCGAAGATGCGCAGGAGAACGCTTTGCTCGCCTATGAGGTGCTCGGTTTGACGGCGAGTGCAAGTTGGGTGGAAGTGAAGAAGAAGTATCGCGAGTTGGCCGCGCAGTACCACCCTGATCAGGGCGGAGATGTCCAGATCTTCAAGGCGTTGCAAAAAGCGTATCGGGTGTTGGAAGCAAGGTTTCTGTAGCGGGAGCAGGTGCGCGGATTGACCAAGTAGCATAGACCATGAGGATGACAGATGGAAGGGTCGAGGATGAGCTGGGTGCCGACCTGATCAGGCACGCCAGTACGAATTACTTAGGCGGTCATAGCGATGTGCTGGGGGGCATGCTGGTGGCTAAGAAGGACAGCGCACTGATCGGCACGATCCGCGCCCTTCAA
Organism: Tumebacillus algifaecis; assembly: GCF_002243515.1. Classification (NCBI taxonomy): domain Bacteria; kingdom Bacillati; phylum Bacillota; class Bacilli; order Caryophanales; family Alicyclobacillaceae; genus Tumebacillus; species Tumebacillus algifaecis. The sequence goes on along the minus strand of NZ_CP022657.1, from coordinate 82,086 downwards.
GGCGCAGGCGGTGCCGAGGCCGCGATGAAGATCGCCGCACAGGTGAAAATTTTTACTCGGGCCACCTCATTAGGCGGCACCGAAAGCCTGTTGGAACATCGAGCTTCGATTGAATGGCCTGATAGCAAAACACCGCCCAATCTAATGCGCGTATCTGTCGGCATGGAACATGCGGATGATCTGATCGAGGATTTGGAACAAGCATCGGTCTGACCAAGTGGATCACACATCGACCTCGTCCCAAAGCAAAACCCCTGCCACAGCTAAGCTCTGGCAGGGGTTCATTTTTTTACTTCCCGATCTTTCTCATCGCAGAATCAAGCAGCACCGCAACCCCGGAGCGCTTCGCTTCCTCCAAAGGCATAAACGGTTTGTCGCCAAAAGCATCGACGATCAGACCCTGTTTGATCGCCAGGTGCACATCCTTATCCGCCCATGCGCTCGGTGCATTTTGCAACCAGAGGTCTTTGGCGTTGGCTGGCGCACCGTTTTTGGCGAGCACGCGGGCCAGAATGGCGACGATCTGCTCCTCGGTCACCGGATCGGCACCGCCGAATTTGGTCGCCGAGTAACCGGCCATGTAGCCTGCGCTGACCACCGCTCCAGCGAAATTGTCATACCACGAACCTGTAGCATCGCTAAACGTGTGCTTGCCCGCAGGCAAAGCGAACGCATTGGTCAGCACTGCCGCCAATTCGGCGCGGGTCATCGTTTGGCTCGGTTTGAAGAAGCGCGCTGTCCCGTTCAGTTCGCCGTTCATCACGCTTTTCTGTTTCAAGCGGGCAATCGCATCATAAGCATAATGATCTTGATATACGTCCACATAGCCGGATGCGTTGACCGACGAAGCATCGCGTTTTCTGACGATGACCGCGTTTGGCACTTCGCGCCCCGGAGTAGTCAAATAGCTTCCATCCGCATAAAGTCCTGCTGTTGCCCCGCTGTCCATCCCGACGGCATGGACCAGTCCGAGCGCCTTGGCTACGTCGGCCAACTCGTAGACCGACACGTTGGGCACGGTGCCCATCACCAGACGGTTGTCAGAACGCCAGCCGATAAAGGTCCTGGTCGAACGACTGTCCCGCGATGTTTGTTTGGGATCGGTAAATTTCTCAGCGATCGGATCGACCACCACTGCCCCGCCGGACAACAACAGTGGGCCCCCGCCCATCATGTTGCCGATCGCATCCATGTTGACCGCTTTGCCCGATGAGCCACGGTAGGTGATTTTGTAGGCTGCTTTTTCCCCCACTTTAAAGACGTTTGCCGACGAGACGACGCTAGAACCGAAATGCACCAGAAAACCATTGGACGGAATGGCCGCGTCGCCGTTGACAATTTTGCTGACCACGCCGTTTTGGACGACGACCGTTTTGCCGCTGGCAGGCAGCGTGCGCTTTTTCGCGTCCGGCGTGAGAATGGTGATCGCGCTCGGGTTGTCATAATAATGATTGATCCCCCATGCCGACCAATTGTTGGGCCAGCTCCACGAGTCTTTGGTGCTGCCTTCGATCGTCGGGTATAGCCGTCCGAAATACGGTTGGTTCAGCGTGTTGATGCCAAACACCGCCCCGAAACTGCCGTTGTGCACAAATTTCCCATTCGTGCGCACCACCGTCAATGGCTGACCATCCGAGTAGGCGTTAAAATAGCCGCCGTTGATCGCCGCCAGCGCCCCGTTACGCTGTGCCAGAGCAGCCAGCGGTTCGGTCTCTCCTACTTTCCCCTCCGATGAGACTGCTTTCACCTCGAGGTTTTGATCGTTTAAGTTCACATAGACCAATTGCACCGAACGGCCCAGCACCGTCTGCGTGCCTGTGCCGACGCCAGCGTAACTGGCACTCGCCACTGCCGGAACGCCCGCCAGCAATGCGACAGTCAGTAGCCCTGCCATCAATTTCTTTTTCATGAAGCACCTCCAATTTTCCCCTACCCCTTCGCTTCGTACTCTTTTCGCCGCGAACAGCACAACCCCCTTTTTTGAAAAGGGGGTTGTGTTTACCAGCCGTTTGAAATATCAAAATAACAGATGGTGTGGTCAGCCGTTCAAGTCGGTGCGCAACTGGTTGCGGCGGCGGCTCAGGGCGAGAAATTCTGCGTCCTGCTCCCGTTTTTTCACTTCGTCGAGTACGGTGCTCATCTCCCAAGAAAGCTGTGCCAGCCGCGTCTCAATTTGCAAAATTTCATCCTGTAGCTGGCGTTTGTTGACCTTCTTCGCCGACTTTTTGACAGCCTTTGTCTGTTGCTTGCGCTCCCAATATTCGCGAAAGCCATACGGATAGACGGTGAGCCGCCCGTCGCGAAGCTCCCAAACTTTATTGGTCAACTTCTCAAGGAAAAAGCGGTCATGTGAGGCGCAGATAATCGCACCAGGGTAGTCGGCGAGCGCTTCCTCCACCTTTTCCCGCGTCACGATATCCAAATGGTTCGACGGCTCGTCGAGCACCAACAGGTTGTTGCGGGAGAGGATCAGTTTGACGAACACATAGCGCACCCGCTCGCCAAAGCTCAACGTGGACAGTTTGCGGAACACTTCATCTTGGCGGAAGAGGAAACTGCCAAGAAAGACCCGTGCGGTCGTGCGATCCATACCGTCCAGTTGCAACAGATCGTCGAGCAAACTGCGCTCCAAATCAAGCGTGGCGAATACCTGATCGAAGTAGCCCAAGTTGGCGGTAGGCGTCAGGCGCAAGTGCCCGGCTTGGGGAGTCAGCTCCCCAGTCAACATTTTCAAAAGCGTGGTTTTGCCAGCACCATTCGGCCCGATCAGCGCGATCCGGTCCCCTTTTTCCACTGCAAACTTGACCTCATCCAGCAACTGCCGCTCCCCGTAACCAAACGCGATCTCGTCGCCTTGCACCAAGACGGTTCGCTCCGATTGCTCGATGTCGAGAAAACGCACATGAGCGGCCAGTTGCCGTTCCGGTTTTTCCTCCGGTTCCATGCTATCAAGGCGGTACTGCATCGCTTTGATGACCCGCTGTGTTTTGGCGGCACGGCCTTTGTCTATCGCCTTGAGGTGTCTGGCAAACGAATCGGTCGCTTTGCGCCCTTGCTCCCCTTTGGCCGCCCATTGCTGCTTGCGGGAGATCGTCTCTTGCAGGCGCTCTTTTTCTTTCAGGTATTCATCATACTCCTGTTGGATGCGCTCCTTTTCCCCGGCAACCCATGCCGCATACTGGCTGTAGCTGCCCGAGTAGGTGGTGAGCTGGCCTTTTTTCAGCTCCCACGTCAGGTCGGTCACTTCGTCCAGAAAACGGCGGTCATGGGAAATGATGACCATCGCGATCCTCAGCCCTTTGAGCGTTTGCTCCAACCAGCGCACCGCATCGAGGTCGAGGTGGTTGGTCGGCTCATCGAGCAATAGCAGTTCCGGATTGACGCTCAGCGCCTTCACCAAAGCGACCTTGGTCTGCTCCCCGCCGCTCAACTGATGCAGCGGGCGCTCCCATACGTGGTCACCGACACCGAGCTCCTTGGCGATGCTTGCGTCCGGCACGATGTCCTGACGGGCGAACCAGTCGGTCACGTTCAAGCTGCCCTCGCTTTCCAGTGACTGCGGAATGTAGCCCGTCACACAGGAGATGCGCAGCGTGCCGCCCTCCGGTTCGTCTACACCTGCGAGCAATCGCATCAAGGTTGATTTGCCTTCCCCGTTTGGCCCGATCAGGCCGATGCGATCACCCGCGCAGATTTCGAGTTCGATTTGTTGAATCAGTTCTTTCGCACCGATCGATTGATATAATTTTTGTGCTTGTACAAGTACCATCATCGTTGTAGGTCACTCCCCGTTTTGGAAAATTGACAACAGGGCCCCTACATCAAAAAAACCGTGGGTGCAGAAGCGCCCACGGGACAACGAACAGATTGCCGAACGAACGGCGAATCGGTTGATTACACATGGTTCACTTTGCGAGTCTCCAAAAGCAGACAGACTGCTCCCATACCCGCCGCCTGCATGAATCGCAAGCCGCGTTTGCATTCTACACCCTATTGAATGATGCGGGGCATTTAGAATACAAACAAAGTGTCCATGTCCGTAAAACCAATCCACCTTTCCTTATCGTTGTCTTGAGCATATCAGATGCGCAAGTGCATAACAAGTCTACTCTTTCCTGATCCTTCCTGATTTAGTCGCACCAGTTCCCACCCTTTTTGGCTGAGGATGACAAGCTCGCCTGAACAGCGACCATCCTGATTCAGCCGAGCGCCCACGCCGGACGACGGAAGGGGTTGCTGTCACCGTCCATGAGATCGCTGGGCATGGCGGACCGGATCGCGAAATGGTGGCTGAAGCACGACATGCCGTACACCGCGAACTACTTGCTCAACCACCAGTTGCCTTTCACCCGCCACCGCCCGCTGGAAAACGTCTGTGTTGCCGCCAACGTTTCGGCGTGCATAAAAAGACACTCCCCGCTACAGGAGTGTCTTGGCCAACAGTTCATAGGAGCGTTTTCGTGCCGTGTGCGAGTGAATCATGCTGTTGATCATCACTTCATCCGCTCCGGTTTGTTCCATCAGTTGAACGATGCCCTGCCCCACCTGTTCCGGCGTGCCGACGAACAACCGATGGCGAAAAGAGCCAGTCAGCAGGCGGTCATCTGCTGTGTATTCGTAGGCCATCGCTTCTTCAGGGGTTGGCAACAGGCCCGGTGTGCCATGGATCAGGCGCAGGAAGGTCAGGTCGAGCGACTTGGCATGATAGTTGGCCTCTTCCTCCGTTTCCGCGCAGATCGCCGAGACGGTGATGAGCGCATGCGGCTCTTGTTGCCACCGTGACGGCTGAAAATCGGTGCGATAACTGCGCATCGCAGGCACAGCATCCGCATCGTTAATATGGTGCGCGAAGGCGAAGTGCAGGCCAACTTTTGCGGCGAGAATCGCACTAAAATCGCTCGAGCCGAGCAACCAGACGGGAGGCAGCGCAGTTTCGACCGGCACCGCTTTGATGTTGCGGTACGGATGGTCATCCGGAAACTCACCGCTTGCGAACGACAGCAGTTCGATCAGCTGCTCGGGGAAGTTTTGGCCGATGTCCGTTTTCGATTTGCGCAGCGCCTGTGCGGTCCAAGGGTCCGTTCCCGGCGCTCGCCCCAAACCAAGATCGATTCGGCCCGGAAACAGCGCTTCCAACATTTTGAAGGTTTCCACCACTTTGAGCGGTGTGTGGTTGGGCAGCATGATCCCGCCAGAGCCGACCCGTATCCGCTCTGTGACGCGGGCCACCTGACCGATCATGATTTCCGGAGCGGTGCTGGCGATGCCTGGCATGTTGTGATGTTCGGCCAGCCAGTAGCGCTCATAGCCGAGCTGATCGGCCAATCGTGCGAGATCGAGCGTATTTTCCAACGCTTGGGTCGCTGTGAAGCCAGAGCCAAGCGGACAAAGATCAAGAACGGACAGTTTGAATCCCATCGTGTGCGGCCTCCATTTCAATCCTGTTTTCTTTCAGCATCTAGGCAAACGACACGCCCTTTGCCTCCGCGATCTCTTTATAAGTGATGCGCTTTCTGCAACGTCTTTTCAAACCTTTCCATCCCGTCTACGATCATCGACCACGCCGATAACTCCAGATGCTCAGCCCCCCAAACGCTCACTTTCGCTCACTTTCGCTCACTTTCGCTTGCTCCACTTGCTCCACTTGCTCCACTTGCTCCACTTGCAACGTGCGGCAAAAGATGTCGATGCGCTTCGCCAACTCCTCTTTTCCAGCGTTGCTCACAGACTGTGATCGTCACGGCGATTGCGGCGATCCAAACCGTTCTGCGGTCACCATGAACGCTTTGGATCGTTCGCTTGAGCTGTTCGGGGATCATGGGCTCGGAACCCTCACTTTTAGACAACAGAATAGACGATTTCATCATTGCCGGAATGAAAGAGCACTCATACCTTGTTAGTACAGCCAAACGAAAACGAAAGAGGTGACTTTCTATGGCATTTGGAGCTTACACTCGCTGGGCAGTTGTCTTTTTGATCATCTTCGTGCTCTTCTTCCTGCTGATCCCGAACTGCTATCCGGTGCAAACCACTCATGTTGAGTGCCGTTAGTATCTCTTGATCTGAAGCCCTGCCTTCATCGGCGGGGCTCAGATCTTCAATGAATGACTACTTTATAACAGGAGCGTGACAGACTTGAGCAAGCAGAGCAAGAAACGTACGACCAAGAAAGCAACTCGGAAGAACGCCCGTAAAATCGATGGAAAACTCGTATTTTTCCCGGGTGCTGGCCCGTCGAGTAGCTTCGGAACCGGAATCACAACAGGTCCGGCTGCAGCAGGTGGCTTTGGAGTAACCGGACCGTTTGGGACAGGGGCAAGCCTTGGCTTTTCCGCTTCCGGCCCTGGAGGCGCAGGTTTTGGCATTGGCGGGACAACTTCACGGTTTGGCACGACGACCGGCATCGGCGCGACTACCGGCCCTGGCGTTGGCCTCGGCGGTGGCGTGACCTCACCGTTCGGCACGCAATCGTTCGGTTTCGCACAATCGGGCCCTGGTGGCGCAGCTTTTGGCGCTGGACAGGCAACCCGCGTTGGTGGCGGCTTCGGCCCGTATGGGATGTATCCAGGACAGGTTATCTCCCGCCGCGTCGTCGCCGTCTGGTAGAGGCACGACAGAAAAGGAACAGTACCAAACTGTTCCTTTTTTGTGCAGGAGGTGTCACGATTGCGATCAATTTCCCGCTTCGCAGTCTCGTTTTTGGTACTGTTTTTGCTGCTCCTCGTGCTCGGTGCTCCTATCAATTATGGTCCTAGCGATCTATTGGCGCCGTGGCCTGCGGGGAGAGCGTATACCTGCATCAAAGGAAATTTCGATGATACGCACAACATCCCTTTCACGTATTACGGGTGGGACTTCGATCTGCCCATCGGCGCTCCGGTCGTTGCCGCATCGAGCGGTGTGGTGCACACGGTCGGCTATACGGGAACGGATGGATATGGCGATCAGGTGCGGATCAAGCACCGCAATGGCAGCTACACGCTCTATGGACATCTGAGTGAGCACCTGGTACGGGTCGGGCAGTTTGTGCAGCAAGGCCAGTTGATCGGTCGTTCTGGTGAAACTGGCTATTCGTTCTCTCCTCATCTGCATTTTTGTGTGATCGATCGCGACAATTACAGCTATCCGTCACGCTTTGTGGACATTGGCCATCCCGTGACTGGAATGTGCTGTCGTTCGCGAAATCGCGCACCCTCTATATGCTGAACAACCCCTTGGCCTACGAGGGGTTGTTCGATGATTCGAGCGCCTCGGGATCAACTTTCCAAATGGTACCTTTATTGTAGCACTGCTCAGACGATTGAATCGGCAAAAAGAACCCTTGTTTGGAGGACAAAGGTTCTTTTTGTGCGCTTGCTTTCGTTGGTACGCCGATCAGGTTGTGCTATTTGTATTGATAGTTCAGGTCCCACTGGATGCCGTACTTGTCGGTCAGTTTCGCATATTTTGCACCCCAGAACATCTTATCGAGCGGCATGAAGACCTGACCCTCTTTGGAAAGCAATTCGAAGGCCCGATCTACTTGTTCCTCGTGATCAAATTCGACCGTCAAGCTCATTTGCTCGCCCGATGCAAGATCACGTTTCGCATCGGAGAAATAGAGAAAGTGGTCGCCAATTTTCACACGTCCGTGCAATACTTTGTCTTCATATCCTGCGGGAATCTCCATGCCCCGTGCCCCGCTGTAACGGTCCAATTGTGTCACTTCACCGCCCAAAGCGTCAGCATAAAAGTTCATCGCTTCTTCCGCTTTTCCATCGAACGAAAGATAAGGAATCAGTCTCATCGAAAAAACCTCCAGCGTTTGGTGATTGGTACTTCCTCAAGTATATCCCAATCGCGGACGATGGAAAAATCATGATATGCAGAAAACGGACAAGCAGTTGACACGCCAAACGGATCGCTAACAATTCCTTCTTGGGCGCAATACTAAAATCATTACGGTTCAGAAATTATTTCTTCTGTTGCATATAGGTTAGAAAAATCCCCCTGTGTGCGACATTGAGTACACAAGACGGAACCAATTTGGCCCAAACGCTTCTTCGGTTCCACAGATCATTCCCCTTTCGTTTTGTAGCTGTTGGCAGTCGTCTACAGCGAAAATCTCACAAAACGCTCAACAAGAAGAGGCGATCCGCGCACAGATGGTACACTACTCGGTATAGAGGTGATGACCATGCAAAAAATTCTTGTCGTGGACGATGATCCCGCCATTGTTGATTTGATGAAGGACTTTCTGGAGATGGAGGGCTTTGCTGTTGAGACTGTGCACAGCGCTTCTGAAGCGTTTGTTGTTCTAGAGCGCACGACTGTGGATGCTTTGCTCGTCGATCTGATGATGCCGGGAATGAATGGATTTGACCTGTGCAGGCAGGTTCGAAAAACAAGCGACGTGCCCATCCTCTTCCTCAGCGCCCGCGAAGAAGATGCGACCAAAATCGTAGGTCTGGGAATCGGCGGAGATGATTACATTGTCAAATCATCATCGCCCGCCGAAGTGGTGGCCCGCGTAAAGGCGGTCCTGCGCAGAACAAATGGACGAAAGCCACAACCTGAGGAACGCAGCCATCGACTGGATTTCGGACGATTTGTGTTGGACCTCAAGGCTCATGACCTCTATGTGGAGGGGCGACAGGTGGCGTTGACTCCTCGCGAGTTTGAGCTATTGCGCTTGTTTGCCGAACATCCCAGACAGGTGTTTACGTACGAACATCTGTTGGAGAAGTTCTGGCATCAAGTTGGAGATAAACATACTGTGACGGTACACATCGGACGCATCCGGGAAAAAATTGAGGCCACTCCTGCGAAACCGCTTTTTTTAGTAAACGTCTGGGGAGTTGGATACCGCTTTGAAGGGGTGCGCCGATGAGGACGTTGCGGTCGCGCTGGTGGTTGGTTTGGGGGTGGTTGCTTTCCTTAGGACTGGTCGGTGGAGCTTATGCGGTGGCCGAGGAGTTTGTGGGAAAGACGGTCGCCGTTTTTTTGACGTTTGTTTTCAGCCTGCATCTGGTCGGGTGGTTTTTATCAAGGTCGGTGGTTCGCCCTTTGGATGCGTTAAGTGCGGCGGCACATCGGGTGGCCCAGGGTGAGTTGGACTTTCACATCCCCGAATCCTCCGTGCGCGAGGTGGCGGCTGTGCGATCTGCCTTTCAACTGATGGCCCAAAACCTGAAGTCCTCGTTGGAACGAGAGCAGAAATTAGAGGCAGAACGGCGCTTTTTGCTGGGGGCAATCGCTCATGATTTGCGAACTCCTTTGTTTGCACTGCGCGGTTACCTAGAGGGTTTGGAAACGGGAGTGGCCGATTCGGATGAAAAGCGGACGAAGTACCTGGCCGTCTGTCGAGAAAAAGCAGACCAACTGGAGCGGCTGGTATCCGATTTGTTTGCGTTGACCAAGTTGGATGTGTTGGAGAAACTTGTATCGCGGGAATCGGTCGATTGGGCAGATTTGGTCGAGCGATCTGTGGAAGGATTTCAGCCCCAAGCCACGCAAAAAGGGGTCACCATCCGAATTTACGGTGCCGATCAGCAGACGGATGTGCTAGGAGATGGTCACTTGTTACAGCGGGCGCTGGAGAACCTGTTAGATAATGCGATCCGACATTCACCTGCTGGAGGATTGGTCGAGGTGCGCTGGAAGGTGACGTCGGCTGACGGGATCGAGTTTTGCATCTTGGATGAAGGCGCGGGGATTGCAGAGTGGGACATATCACGGATTTTTGAACCGATGTATCGAAGCGAATCGTCTCGGAATCGAGAAACAGGCGGTGCTGGATTGGGGTTATCGATTGCAAGGCGCGTGATGCGGTTGCATGGAGGCGAGCTGGTGGCAGAGAATCGCGAACAAGGTGGGGCTTGTTTGAAGGGATGGCTGGAATAATTGGAGCTCATTCATTTGTGAGCGCCTTGCTTTTCTTTGGTGAGCGTTTTGTGAGAATCTCCTTCTACACTTAGAGCATCACAATGTGTAAGGAGACTGCACCGATGCGAACGAAACTTTTGTATGTCGCCATCCTCTTGTTTTTGCTCTACACGTTCATCGTTTATTTCCTTGTTGATCCTCATGCGACCGAGTTTCTCTCGCACAAAGACCAACTTCCCCGCAATGTCTCAGCCTGGCTGACCGTCCTGCAGGTCCATATCCTGTTTGCCAGTCTGGCTTTGGTTGTGGGCGCACTCAACTTTTCCACCATAAAGCGTAAATCGCTGCATCGTGCGCTCGGGATGCTGTACGTGTTCTCCGTCTTGGTCACGGTGCTTACCTCTGGCTATATGGCGCCCAGCGCAACGGGTGGGAAAGCGAGCAGCATGGTGTTCAACCTTTTGGAACTCGTGTGGATGGCGCTCACCGTTACGGCTGTCGTCGCGATCATCCGGAACAGGCCCAACCAGCATCGGAAGTGGATGATTCGCAGTTACGTGATTTGTTTCACCAATTTTTTTATCCATCTGTTGGCCTTTCTCTTGCAGGCAGGATTTGGTTTGGAGTACCCAGAGGCGTACAAGTTCAGTCTGTACGGTAGTCTGGTGCTGATGGTGGTGCTCTCAGAAGTCTGGATTCGGCGGTGGGCACGCCGATGACAGTTGTGCTCGGTGTGCATATCCTCGCTGCCTGCGTGCTTGCGCTGTATCTGGTATTTCCTTTCTTCCCCTGGCCCTTGCTACATAAAGTAGGTCATTACTCCCTGCTGCTCGCCTTTTTCAGTGGCATCTGGCTTGTTGCTAGCACCCGACCTCCTGTCTGGTGGTTGCTCCTCACGTTCTGCGTCTTCCTGGCGTTCTCCGCTGTGCTTGGAAGCATAAGTCGGGCCATGAATAAGGGGCGGCTCCTCCATCGCATCAAGTGGGTGCCGGCTCTGCTTTATCTCACCATGTTGGTTTTGATGGGGATGTAGGCGGTCAAGATCAGTTGCGCATTCATCATCAGGTGTCCGGCTTGTCCGGCTACATCTGGACGGGGCGGAATAGGCGGTTCTACAGTTTTGCGATGAACTTTTGGTTGACCAAGTTTGTTACTTGACCCAGTTTGTTGCTACCCGACGCCTACGCTTTACAAAAAAAGACTCAGCCATTAGGCTGGGTCTATCAGATTGAAGAAAAGTCGGTTTCATTCCAATCAAAGTGGAACAAGGGGGAACTGTCATGTACACCTTGTTCCAATCGACGCTTAGAATCCACTTATTAAGCTTCCGATTTCAAAAACAGAACTCCCGATGAAGAGCAAAGGAGTTTGACTACACGCTGAAAGACTCCGCCGTACGGCTGGTTCTATTTCATACCTCGGACATGATGCGTCGGTCCAAAGCGACAAAGGGGTGGTCGCAGCTACTAATCATTTAATCCTTTTCCATCAAGAATTTGCTGCATACGTTTTTCAATCCTTGACACTCTAGTTTTGGATTGTTTGGGTTCAGAAAAATGAAGAATGTACGCTCTTTGCCGTCCCGGTGTCAAAGACTCAAAAGCAGATTTGAAGGAGGGGATTTCATCGAATTTCTGTTGCAATTCTTCAGGGATTACGTAGTCTGTATTCTTCTTAAATTCAACTTCCCGACCAGATTTCTCAACTTCAATCGCTTCATCGATATAGGCTTTCAAGATCGATTCCATCTCCACGATTTCTCGAACATCGGTGAACCGAATCTGGCGCGCCGCCTGTACATTCTCCGTTTGTTGGATCAGGATACCATGGGCATCTTTCAACAAAGCACCTTTGTGAAACAGAAGTGCACAGTATTCTTTAAACCCATGTATGAGAACGATATTTTTCTTCTCGATCGTGTAACAAGGATGCATCCACTTAAAGTCTTCGGTCAACTCACAATCAAGAACGATTTTTCTCAACTGCTCATATTCTTCCTTCCACTTGGTAGCCTTGCTTAAAAATTCATCAACCTTAGGATTCAGTTTACTCGTTGTCATCAACGAACACCCCACTTCAATTTTTCGATCTGCTAACAGTCGAGAATGCTATTTCTCTCTTTCTCCAATTCTTTCTGTCATTAGTTGCTATCATGGAATCTTTATCAATTCTAGGATTCATCCTATTCTTTGTCTGCATGCCATTGTATCTTATTTCACTATCGTTTTGTGGTGCCAAGAAGTGAAAGTCCGAATGGAAGTTGGCGGGTGGGTATTGGAAGAACATGATACCTGCCTTGCTACTACTTATGTTACCAGACATCATGTTCATTATCCTGGTGCTCGTGTTTCTGCCCGATTCCGCACTAATTAACCCCTTCACTCGACACGACAACAAAATGATAGGAAGATCAATTTGCTTCTCACACAGATGTGCTCGGAAGGGCCCAGATCATCTAATGCAAAAACGAAGAGCCCTTAGTAGAAAGGATTCTTCGCAGATGACACACGATTTGGGGACTTACCTTCTAGAATGATACTTATGTTACGAGGATTCTGTATAATGGCTACAGTTGTCTTATTCCGCGGCGCAATCGGAAGCGCGCCTCAAAAGTAGGTCGCGTTCCTTTTCATTGCGCGAAAGGGTTGCAGCACGTTTGAATTCTAAATATGCTTCTTGCTTGCGTCCCAGCTTCGTGAGAAAGTCCCCTCGAACGCTGGGTAAAAGATGATAGTTTTTCAAAGACGGTTCTTGCATTAACGAATCGACGACTTCTAGACCCACTTCTGGGCCAAACGCCATCGAGAGCGCGACAGCACGATTCAGTTCGACGACGGGCGATGGCGTGACTTGGGAAAGAGCATCGTATAGCGCAGAAATCCGGACCCAGTCCGTCTCCGCAGCTGTGCGGGCACGGGCGTGGCACGCCGCGATTGAGGCTTGAATCAGATAAGGACCGAACGACATACCGAGTCGCTCGGCCCGTTCGATCGCAGTCAGCCCTCGACCGATGAGCAGGTGATCCCATAAAGCCCGGTTCTGGTCCATGAGCAGAATCGGTTCTCCGCTTGGGCTGACCCTCGCCCTGAATCTGGACGATTGAATTTCCATCAATGCCACGAGTCCATGGACTTCTGGCTCATCGGGCGCGATCACAGCCAATATCCGTCCAAGCCGTAGCGCCTCTTCGCAGAGCACGGGCCGAATCCAGTTTCCGCCAGATGACGCAGCGTAGCCCTCGTTGAACATGAGGTAAATGACCTCGAGCACAGACGACAACCGTGCCGGCAACTCTTCCTTCGGCGGCAATTCAAAGGGTACTCGCGCAGCCGCGAGCGTGCGCTTCGCTCGAACGATCCGCTGAGCAACGGTCGGTTCCGGAACAAGGTACGCGCTTGCGATTTCTTCGGTCGTCAATCCCCCGAGCAGCCGGAGCGTGAGCGCCACCCGAGCTTCGGCGGAAAGAACAGGATGGCATGTCGTATAGATGAGACGAAGGAGGTCGTCGCCGAAGGGATCATCGAGCGCTTCGTCCCAATCCGGCTCTTGCTGCCAATCGATCTCCCAGCCTAGCTCCTCGTACTTGCGGTCACGTAACTTATTTCTCCGCAAGTGATCGATAGCTCGACGTTTCGCAGTTGTCATCAGCCACGCTCCGGGGTTATCGGGGATGCCCGCATCCGACCACCGTTCAAGCGCGATGATAAGCGCATCTTGGGCCAAATCCTCGGCAATCCCGACATCGCGCACAATACGTGCAAGAGCGGCGATAATCTTGGCCGACTCGATTCTCCAAATGCTAGCGATGGTACGGTGGACAGCAGATTCCTCCACTACCTCAACTTCCTCTTAACACGTGCGAGCATTTCACTTTCCCTGGCTACCGCTTCCGGGTCCTGAGTCAGTTCCGCCGCCTCATACACTTGGCGCAGCTCGATTTCGCCTTCGCCGAAGCCGTGCGGATCTGGCATGCGCATCGCCCACTGGATCGCCTCTTCCCTCGATTTCACCTCGATCAACGTGAAGCCCGCGATCAGCTCTTTTGCTTCCGTGAATGGTCCGTCTAACACCTTCGGTTTTCCACCAGGTTCTGGATAAGAGATGCGAATCGCGCTCGAGCTTGGGTGGAGTCCTTGAGCGGCAATCAGTGCGCCTGCCCTCGCCAGTTCATCGTTGAACCTCCGCATCGCATCAAAATGCTCTTGATTTGGGATGATGCCGGCCTCGGAATCTTTTGTAGCTTTGACAATCAACATGAATCTCATCGAAAATCCTCTCCTTGTCTATCATTTGCCTCTATATTCGCGACGAACGAGTGACACCGAAATCGACAGGTTAAAAAATTTTTTTCTAACTCTTTTTCAATGTGTTCCAATGATTTCCTTCCCGCCCCAAGTTCAAACATGGAAGTTTTCCGCTTGATGGTGTCGTGCTGCGCTTGATTCATGCAGTTTTCGGTGCTTACACAACATATTTTACAGACTTTTAACGCATGACGAACACATTCTCCAATATAAAACGCCCTGTCGCAGATTCGCTTGCGACAGGGCGTTTTGGGTTACGCGATCTCCTCGATTTCCGGGTCGTACACATAGTTGATCTGAGCCAGTTGGGCGGCGAACGTGTTGATTTCATTCCACTCGTTTTGGACGAGGACGAATTCGGCGAGTGCACCGTTGATGTTCTCGACGGTTACATTTGCTTCCATTACTTCGATCTCTTTTTTCAGTTCTTTCAGCGCGTCAGCGAACGTGGTCCAGACATCGGTGATAACGATCAGTGCTTGTTGCGCTTGCAGGTTTGCATCACATATTTGTTCGAGCGTATTGGTCTGAGCCGTCAGTACTGTGACATCTTGGGCGAGCTTATCGAGTTCGGCTGTGTCTTCTGTAATCTTCGCTTGATCCGCTTGGATCTGCTTCGACAAGGAGATCGTATTTTTAACAGAGGAGGTCAGACCGGATACGCCGACGGAGACCACCACTGTGCTACCACCGGCCGTTGCCACGCCAACCACGATGCCGACCACGCAGATAAAGATGGATACGCCGATTTTGATCACCGAGACCGTCAGTTGGGTGTTAAGCTTTTGAATCTCGTCGGTCAGTGCTTGGATCTCCGCTTGTATGCGTTCCATCTCCTCCTTGTCTGCTTCGAGCTGATGCTCTGTGTCGTCAAGGCCTTGCTTGAGTATCACATAATCATTTTGCGTGTTGGTGTTGTAGGTGCGAAGCGATTGGAGCAGTTGGGAGCAGGCAACTGTTTCTGAGACCACCCGCTCGTGCAGAGAATCAAGTTGTTCGAGAATCTCCTGTTGCAACGCAGTGTCAGACGGATTTGCTTGCCACTGTTGCAGCAGATCCGTGATGCGATTGAACTTCGATTGGACGATGTTATTCATGTCACAAACACTTTGTGGGATTTCCAAAAGCTGCGGCATGATCGAAGAGTTCCATTGCATCGCATGTCCCTTGGCAACGCCAAAGTCAGACACGAACCTGCTATACCAAGAGGGTGGGTCGAGAAGCGGGGCAAGCGTTGCGTTGGTGAACCCATAGACGTAGGCAGAAACAAGAGTGCAGGCGTTGAGGTAGTCTACGATTTGTTGATTGACATTATCCGAATCAGGGGCTAGCGCACGAACCTGTGTGATCATCGAGGACATCTCCTTTTAAGTAATGTTTTTTAGTTTGCAACGTGAGGAGCAGGGCGGCGAGTTCGCCAAGCGCGAGGTCACAAGCGCGAACCAAGTCGGGAAAAGGGTCCCACCCTTCCTGTGCTCCTCGCATCAACAGCAACCGATCATGAAGCAGGTGCTCGTGAAAACTTTGCAACGAGCGCAAGCAATCCAGATAGATGTGCAAGACAGCTTGCTTTTGTTCCGTGAGTCGGGCTTGTGTCAGTTTTCTACGTTTGTTCGCCACTTGGTCAAAGCGATATTGTTTCAAGTGATCGTCCAGCGCGGCGAGTTCCTGTTCCAACGTGGCAAGCCGTGGGGAAATCTGATGGGTGAAGAGGGTGAGTTCGCTCAATTTCCAGAGCAGAGTGCGCCGCCAACTCAAAGCTCGTGATTTGACGTGTGCAAACTCGGTAGCGAAGTCACCATACCAATCGGGCGGCGTCAGTAGCGGCGGTAGGTGCGTTTGTACGATCAGGTCCGCATACGTGTTGAGTTGTGGATAGGCATTCGATGTCATCCGTACTGATATCCGAGAAGCTGCTCGCATACTCCCTCGAACTCGTTCCAGAGTGCCTGTGCCTGTTGAGCTTGAGTGGTAGCCAAAGCTTGATTCTGCGACAAGTTGCTTTGGGTCTGCTCAAGCGCGTCGTTGATCTCGCGGAGCAAATCGTTGAGCTGGTTCCAGATATACATCACATGCTCGGATCCAGATCGCGCGGTGGAGTTGTCATGCATCATGATGACTAGCGAGTTGATCCATGATTGCAAGGTATTGTTGTCCTGTTGGTAATTGTTGATCTGCTGTTGGTCAGATTGGATCTTGGCTTTGTCTTTTTGGATGCTTTGTTGGGCGACAATCATGCTTTGTGTCGGATAGACCACTTTGTTCAATTTCTTGATTTCCTTGTTCAGACGCTCAATCTCTGTTTGCAGGTTATTGATCGACGCTTGATTGCTGGCGATCTGTGCCTGTGAGGCATTGACGTACATCTGTTGTTGAGATTCGTCATGCGGGAGGATACTCTCATAATTGGAGAGTTTCCCGATGAGTGTTGCGATGTCGCCAATCAGTTTGATTTGGATCTGTTCAATACCCTTGATCTGATTGCTTGCGTCTTGAAGACTATCGCCGTCCTCGGGGTACTTTGTCAGATCGTTGAGGTCGTCGATTAAGCTATCAAAGCGTGCTTTAACAGGTGGGTTGTAGCTAACGGCCTCCTGCGGGACGGCGATCAGGTGTGGGACGACCTGATTCGACCAAGACATCGCATTCGTTTTGAAGTTGGATGTACTGTTCGAAAAGTCGTCGTACCAAGACGGTTTATCGTACAGAGATTGCAACGTAAAGTCGATCACGGTGTGTTCATAGTGAATGGGTTGACTTAACGACCATTGATAGCAACTGAGATCGATTGATTGTGTCATACAATGTTTTGAACATTCGGATCAAATCTGTAGTCGATCTTCGTAAGTTGTTCACAGAACTGCTCCAGTGCATTCCATTCGTTCTGCGCGGATTGGACATCTTGGCTGCACTGGGCCAAGTCCGAAGTGACTTCCGACTCGGCTTTTTCCAAGTCATCTAGCAATTGCTTGGTACTGTCTGCCATGTCTTGCCAGAGTTTCGAGACATCCACGAGTGCTTCCTGGGCGGCTTCGTTCGCTGTGATCAGTTTGCTCAACGTCTCGATTTCGGTGTTGAGCACGACGAGGTCTTCGTTGTACGCGTCAAGATCAGCAGCATCCTTCCCGATCTGGAGCTGAGCCGCTTGGATTTTCGACGATGCGATTACAATCCCTGCGGTCGATGCACCGACCCCGATGATACCGACTGGAACGATTGCCCAACCAATCCCACCGGTTGCAACACCGACGACGATGCCGACCAGCGTGACAAAGATCGAGACGCCAACCCCGATTACAGAAGCGGTCATTATTTGGTTGTATTTTTCGATCTCGTCTTGCAGGTCTTGAATCTCTTGTTGCAGGCGTTTGACTTCCGCTTCATTCGCTTCTTCAGCCGAATTCAGTTGCTCAATGCCGACGTTGAGTGTGCTGTAGTCATTTTTAAGCGTCTCAGCAAATGTTTGTAGGTCTTGGATGAGTCCGTTTATCGAGTCGAGGTCGCCATTGACGCGGTTATAGATGCTTTTGAGGTTTTGTTTGAGGTCATCGATCACATCTTTGTCGTTCGGATATTTCTCTAAGTCTTTCAGGTCTTGATTGATGTTGTTAAACTTCGCGGTAATGATGCGGTTGGAATCGACGATCATCTGCGGAATCGCGATCATGTTCGGGATCAAGGAAGTGTTCCATTGCATCGCGTTGCCTTTGGCGACCCCGAATTGGGCGACAAAGTCGCTGTACCACTCCGGCGGTTTTTTTAATGCAATGAGCGACGAATTTGCGAACGAATACGAGTAAGCCGAGACGGTGTTGCACGCGTTGATGTAGTCGATGATGCTGTCTTGGGCGAGGCTAGAGTTGGGAGCAAGGGCCTCAAACTGGGTAGCCGCTGTCATGATAAATCATCTCCTCGTAAATATTTGATTGTAAAAAATAAATACATAACTCTAAACTAACAAATGTAAGTATATTCTACGAAACTATAATCGTCAATAAAAATGTTTACAAAAAGATACAAATTATCGACGGTTCTAAGGTGAATAGAACGGCGTAGATAAGTAGTTATTTCCAGATTGTAGGGAGCCTTCTGTTTGCTGGTTGTTATCAGAAAGTTCGGTAGGTATGGCTTGGAGGTTACGTAAGAAGTTCAACGCCTGATAGAACTGGGTTGGAAACGTTGTCTCTGTCAAGAGTGGTGTGAGAGGGTCTTGCCAGGCAGAGGTAATGCCTAGTAATCTTCAACTCATCCCTTGTCCAGTTTGACATCCCTGAAATGGTAATCCCGTTCGATGTGTCTCAGAGAAAAAGATATTTTAGACCAGAAAGAAAGTGCAAGTAGCGGACGAGTATACCTTTCCAGTTCCATGACTGCTTTCACGACCCAGGTACAAAAGCAAAGAGACCCCTTGCTGTACAAAGGATCTCTCGTTTTTCTTGCTATGCACTTTTTGCTAGTGTCTTAAAACGGCAAATCATCATCCGAAATATCGATCGGCTTGCCGTCATCGGAGAACGGGTCTTCATCGCGGCGACCGCCACCTTGGTTGCCTCCGTAGCCACCTTGGTTACCTCCGTAGCCGCCTTGGTTGCCTCCGTAGCCGCCTTGGTTGCCTCCAGAGCCACCTTGGTTGCCTCCAGAGCCACCTTGGTTGCCTCCGTAGCCACCTTGGTTACCTCCGTAGCCACCTTGGTTGCCTCCGTAGCCACCTTGGTTGCCTCCATAGCCGCCTTGGTTACCTCCGTAGCCGCCTTGGTTGCCTCCATAGCCGCCTTGATTCATCGAGTCGCCACTACCTTGATCGGCGCGCTCTAAGAAGCGGACGTTGTCCGCGACTACTTCTGCGACACGGACTTTTTGGCCTTCTTTGTTTTCATAGGAGCGGATTTGCAAACGCCCATCGACAGCTGCGAGGCGACCTTTGCGCAAATACTGTGCACACAGTTCGCCAAGTTTTTGCCAGACGACGATGTTGATGAAGTCCGTTTCACGCTCGCCGTTTTGGTTCGAACGCTGGCGGTCTACCGCCAAAGTGAACTGCGCAACCGCCGTGCCGGACGGTGTGTAGCGCAATTCCGGATCGGCGGTCAGACGACCGATCAAGATGATACGGTTCAACATGAGGATTCCCTCCTTTGGTGTTAGCCGAGACGAACGGTGAGATAGCGCAACACGCCATCGGTAATCTTAAACGTCCGCTCGAGCTCTTTGACAATCGTTGTGCTCCCTTGGTAAAGCATGAGCACGTAATAGCCTTCCTGTACGCCTTCGATTTCGTAGGCGAGTCGGCGTTTGCCGATTTCTTGCAATTGGGTGATCCCGCCACCGTTTTGTGTGACGACATGTTGGAACTTGGTGACCAGCGCATTGATTGCGTCCAGGTCCAGCTCAGGGCGCAAGACGTACATCGTTTCATAGCGTCTCATGTCTGCTCTCCCTCGCTTTCCTTGGTTACACGTTGAAGCGGAAGTGCATGACATCGCCATCGTTGACGATGTATTCTTTACCTTCCAGACGGACTTTGCCCGCTTCTTTGGCAGCGTTCATCGAGCCGTAGTGAACGAGGTCATCATAGGCCACCGTTTCCGCGCGGATGAATCCTTTTTCAAAGTCGGTATGGATGACACCTGCAGCACCGGGCGCTTTGGTGCCGCGATTAATCGTCCAAGCGCGGACTTCTTGCACGCCAGCGGTGAAATATGTGATCAAACCGAGCAGTTTGTACGCAGATTTGATCAAGCGATCAAGACCAGATTCTTGCAGACCAAGCTCTTCGAGGAACATTTGCTTGTCCTCGCCTTCCAGTTCAGCAATTTCCGATTCCACTTTTGCCGAGATGACCACCACTTCTGCACCCTCGCTAGCTGCGAATTCACGAACTTTTTTCACGAGGTCGTTCTCTTCCGTGTTTGCCACTTCATCTTCTGCCACATTCGCGACATAGAGCATCGGTTTGATCGTCAGCAAGTGCAGGTCACGGACGATCAACGTCTCTTCATCGCTCAATTCGACAGAGCGGGCAGCTTTGCCATTTTCCAGCGCTTCTTTGAGACGTCCAAGAACAGCAACTTCTTCTTGCACCTTCTTGTCGCCCGATTTCGCCCCTTTGCGGGAGCGATCGAGACGCTTATCTACCGATTCCAAATCTGCGAAGATCAGTTCAAGGTTGATCGTTTCAATGTCAGACAGCGGATTTACTCCACCGGAAACGTGCGTGATGTTGGAGTCTTCGAAGCAACGGACGACATGCGCGATCGCGTTGACTTCGCGAATGTGACCGAGGAATTTGTTGCCGAGGCCCTCGCCGCGGGATGCACCCTCAACCAAGCCTGCGATATCTACAAATTCGAATGCGGTCGGCACGACTCGATTCGGAATGACGATTTCCGTCAATTTTTGCAAACGTTCGTCCGGCACTTCGACCACACCAACGTTCGGGTCAATCGTACAAAACGGATAGTTGGCCGCTTCAGCGCCCGCTTTTGTAATTGCATTAAAAAGTGTTGATTTGCCGACGTTCGGCAATCCTACGATACCAACAGACAAAGCCATGTGGCTTACACCTCCAAAAGTAGTCCAACCACTATTATATCAAATCCCATGTGATTCCACTAATGTTCCACGTGGAACATGAAAAAGTTCTTCCGCCAACAGGCGAAAGAACCTCATGGTCAGAATTACTGAAGGCTTTCTCCCTCATGCATCGCTTCTGCAAAGGACGGGAGCATGTCTAGGTTATTCCCCGATTCAGGTTGCCCATCTCCGGTGGAGTTGGCGATCGTCCAGTTGCCCTCTTTATCTAACGAAGTGATCGAGTCAAATTTCCCTTCGGCCGCTTCCTGCATCGCCTGCTGAATGGAGATGACCCGCCCAGTATGAGTCATCACTTCTGCGATGTCCCCGTTCAGATCTTTGTTGATCGCAATGATCTTTTCACCCATGTTTACGCATCACCCCTTATGCTTCAGGATGCACGAGAGAGCAGGTGACTATCCGTTAATTAGGATGCAGTTTCAACTGGCACTCGCTGAGGCTCTTCTTGTAGCACCGCCACCTCAACTTCGACTTTATCCAGCCGTGCAGCGTGGTTATCTTGACGACGTTCTACCTGCTCCACTCGAAAACCGTTGCTTTCAAGATGGGCCACACGCTGGCTGAGCCGCCCATGTTGACCGTGCAGTTTTTGGATTTCACTCAATGCATAATCAATTTTTTGATTTTGCAGAGCGACCTGAGCGATGAGCCCACTGATCATTCGCTCTAACTGATCGAAGCGGTTATTAAACATCTTTTCAATGCGGTCAAAGCGTGCATCATGTTCTGCCAACTGCTTTTCAATGCGATCAAAGCGCATACCATGTTCGACCATCTGCTTTTCCACACCATCTAAACGATCTTCAATACGATCAAAGCGCACCCCATGCTCAACTAACTGCTTGTCTACACCGTCAAAACGATTTTCCAAACGATCAAAACGCTCTGTGCTCACAAAGATACCTCCTGTGATTGAGAAATTGGGTTGACCCTCAGACGAGGGTCACGTATATGGGTCGGCCGGAGGCTATTTCTTCAATTGGTGGTATCATTGTAGCACAAGTGAATAAGGGATGTGTTTCTTAAAGACACTTCAAAAGCTATCAAATTTTCGACAGGCTCCCTTTATATTGTGATGGCCTTCGAGCTTGCAGAGAGGCTGCGAGAATCTGGTCTGGCAGGAAGGTACGGGGCTTTTTGCGTAGAAAACAAAAGGCCTGAATCCCCTCCTCAGTCACATCGGTCACTTGCACGACACGTTGGGAAATCGCCCCCTTGCTATCCATGTAGATCAGCGAAACCGGTCGATGCTCGCGATGTGAAATCTCAATTTCCTTACGCCCTGAAACTCCCATGTAGTCACCTCCGCTCGAAAGTTCATCACATTTGCTCTCTGTTCTTATTATATACGAACACACGTTCTTTATGCCACTATAAATCGAACATTTGTTCCTAAAAATTAAAAATCCCCTTCGTTTCCGAAGGGGAGAAGATGCCATTCATCCTGACTATGCTTTTGCTAAGTTGACCAGACAATCATACTGTGCCGATCCGATCCCCAAGTCGCTGCGGCGATTCGAGGTCAGCAAGTTCAGCGCTGTTCCTCGACTCCCCCACCAACCCTCTTCGATCTTGATCGTGCGCTTGTGCTGTCCCGAGACGATTTTCACATTCCCCAGCACTTCGCCGCGCTGATTGTACACCCGCACCAAATCCCCGTCCGCAAGCCCGGTCTCCCCCGCCACAAAAGCGGAGATCTCCACCACCGGCCGTTCCGGCATTTTCATCACATGGTAATGTTGCGAGTTCAGCGAGCGCCGCGGATGAATCGTCAGCAGGTGGTACGGATATTTCCGAGCCAACTCCCGATTCCGACGCGGGCTTTCCACCGGCTCCTCATACACCGGAATCGACGAAGCACCGTCTGCCGCAGCCAGCGTGGACGCAAACTCGTATTTCCCCGATGGCGTGCCAAACTGATAATCGGCCCACGCCACCGGCTCCTCATGCGCTTTTATAAACCCATTTTGCTGCAACTGTTCGCGCGTGATGCCATCCGCTTGCAGCGGAACCATCGCTTCTTCCATCCAGGTGTGCACATCGCGGCCAAATGCAGCGCCAAAACCCAACTCCTCCGCCAAGCCTTGCAGGATCATCCAGTCTGGGCGGGTCTCTCCCTGCGGCTCTACGACAGGGTTCACATAGGCGAGGTAGGAATGCCACATCGATGAATACATGATGTCCTCTTCCTCAAACACAGTCGTACAGGGCAAAAAGTAATCGGCGATCATTCCCGTGTCATGGAGGAACATGTCGATCACCACCTTGCACGGAATCGAGTGATAGGCGGCCAGCGTCTTGCCAGTCTCCGGCAACTGCGCCACCGGGTTGCCCCGCGTGACAAACAGCACTTTTACAGGTTGCTCCGTCTCTTGTACAGCCAAAATCTCATCCGCCTGCGTGATCTTTGTAAACGCTCGATAATCGGTGCGAGCGTCAGGTTTCATCAACGTCTGGTAGTCAAAACGGTGAACCTGATTTGCATAATGCACGCCGCCGCCAGAGCGGCCCACCTGCCCGCTCATCGCCGCCAACGCGTCGATCAAACGGATGGTGTTGCCACCGTTTGCATAGCGCTGCAGCCCGAGACCGAGCAGCGTCGTCACCGCCTTGCCCGAGCCGAAACGCTCTGCCAGCCAGCGAATATCGTCCGCTGGTACCTCAGTCACATCGGCAGCCTGCTCCACCGTCCAGGTCTGCACATATTCGACAAACTCAGCAAAACCCACCGCATGCTCTTCCACAAATCGGCGATCGATCAACCCCAGGTCGAGCAGATGGCGAGCCATCCCCACCGCCAGCGCCCCATCCGTTCCAGGACGCGGCTGCAACTGCTTCACCGCTTTGGCGCTGAGATCGGTCATCAGCGGGTCGATGATCACTAGTTCCGCACCGCGACTCATCGCCTGCTTCAAAAACGGCATCATGTGCATGTTAGTCACCGACACATTACGGCCCCAGACCACGATCACATCGGTATGTTCCGCCAAATCCTCTGGATCATGGCTTTTTCCGAAACCAAAATCGTATTTCTGCGCTTCCAACCCAGCTCCCCAGCAGATCGATCCGATCGTGTCGGTAAATCCGCCAAACAGGTTAAAAAAGCGCCCCTCCAAATTTTTCAGCAACCCAGAAGAGCCGTAATCATAATGATGCATCACTGCGGTCGGTCCATATTCTGTCTTGGCCTGACGCATCTGCTCTGCGATCTCTCGAAGCGCTTGCTCCCAGGTCACGGGAACCCACTCCCCGTCCACCTTTTTCAAAGGAGTGAGCACGCGCTCCTCGTGGTACAGCCGATCGACCAGTTTTCGACCCTTGATGCACAAAGACCCCTGCGTGATCGGATGATCTGGATCGCCTTCCACTTTGATCAGCTTTCCGTCCTCGACATGTGCGATCATCCCACAGCAGTCCCAGCAGTCGAGCGGGCAGGCTGTGCGAATTGTCTCCACCGCCATCGTTACGCATCCCCTTCCTTACGCCGCAGAACTTTGCGCAGATTGCGCTCAAAATCACGGCGGGGAATCATCACCGAACGACCGCAGTTCACGCATTTCATGCGAATATCCATGCCTAAGCGGATCACTTCCCATTCATTAGCGCCACAGGGGTGTCCTTTTTTCATTTGAACTACATCCCCGAGATCAAACTGTTTGGCCTCCATCGCTTCTCTCTCCTCAACGTATCAGCTTCCCGCCGCTGCTTGCTTCTCTTCCGCGCTGGGTTGTCCCGGAAACAGGGCCACCTGCTTCGGATACGGAATTTCGATGCCTTCACGTTCGAACGCTTCTTTAATTTTATAGCGAAGAAAGCGCCCGACCCCGAAGTGCTCCATCGGTTTGCATTCCATCGTCATCCTCACAACCACTACGGACGGCCCGATCATCTGCACACCTAGTACCTGCGGCTCGCCGAGCACATTTTCATTTTCTGCCTGCACTTCAAGGCCAACTTGCTTCAACACCTCATATACGTGCTGCAAATCCTCTTCAAAGGCGACCGAAACATCGACCACTGCCAGTGAGTTCGACTTTGAAAAATTGGTCACCTGTCGAATCTGCGAGTTGGGGATGATATGAATCTCCCCCGTGTAGGCTCGCACTTTTGTGATCCGCAACCCAACTTCTGCCACATTCCCACGAATCTGCAAGTTGGTGTTGATCATCACATTGTCACCAACGCCGAACTGATCTTCAAAAATGATAAAAAATCCGGTGATTACGTCTTTGACCAAACTCTGCGCTCCAAAACCGATCGCCAGCCCTGCAACACCAGCTCCGGCGAGCAGTGTGGACACATCAAGCCCGATGTTCGACAGAATCGTCAAAAGAACGAGGAAATACACCACATAGCGCATCACATTTAACAACAGCGAGACGATCGTCTTCCCACGCCGTTCATCCATCCGCATCGTGCGATGGGAGATCACGCGCACCACCATCAAACGCCAGAGTTTCATCACAATTTTTCCGACTACCAAGATCATCACGATCTTAAACAACATCCAGCCGAGTCCCAACCAAAAATCGGTCGAAGTCAGCGAAGCACCCAAATTGGCAAGTGCGCTTTGCATCGTCTTAATATTCGCCCCCTCTAAGTAAGGAAGAAGAAAACTACCGTCTATTATAAAAGACCCGCTCCAACCGGGCAATTGACTAGAGTCACACCTGCAGTTCTAACCGAATATAAGCCGCTCCCTCCGGCTTAAAATACCCGCGAATCACCACTTCTTTCTCCTCTAGGATCTGCTGTACACGCTCCAAATCCTGTGGAAAGAAATCGATCGACAGCGCACATCCGGCTGTCACCGTCTTCGGCGTGGGCCGAATGTCGATATCCAGACCTGCCCCTTCCAACTCCGCTTCTGCCCGCAATGCATGGTGCGTCGAGTCGAACGCCACCAACCAATATTCTACTGCCATCACAGCCACCATCCTTACCAAAAAATAAATCGATACAGCACCTGAACGAACAGCGACTGCATCAGCCCCTCATCCAGCCACTGCATCCCCTGAAGCCAGCAGATCAGCCCCATCACGCTGACGAGATAGGTAGAGATGGTAAGCCCGATTCCTAGCCCCATCAAGCCGCCTAGCGCCTGTGAGCGCCACATACCGTGCGCGTCTCTCCATAGTGTCTCATACACGCGCAAGATCATTTGCAACCCGACAAAAACAGCCCCACCCATCAAGCCCAGCAACAACAGATCATAAAACCGTTCCACCACCGCCGGAGCTTGTGAGCCCAAGCCTTGCACCACCGCCTGTGCGCTCTCCAGTTCCATAAAGCCATTCGAATACGGCGACGTTTTGACCAGGTGCCCCGCCATCCACTTGGCCAGCCCAAAGCTCCACCCTTCATCAACGAGCACTTTTTTCAAAAACGGAATCGACAGCGTCAAGATAAATATGGGCACAACCAAGGCCAACGCGTCAATACAAGTTCGCAAAAAACCACGCTTCCAACCAAAATATAAGCTCCACGTCACCACGACGACCAATAGCAAATCGACCATACACGCCTCCTCCTCCGTCCCCTATCGGACACTTGGCCTCTTTTTAAGGTATGTCCAGAACGAATGAGGTATGAAATCTTTTCCAAGCGCATATACTGGTAAAACCTATGAACTGCGGAGGAGAGCCACATGTTTAAACAAAATGTCTCTCGGAATGCTGATCTACCCTACAAGGTTGACCATACAAATGTCGAAGCTGCCAAGTTTCTTACCTCACGCCTTCTTCACACCATCCATCAGCAAGGCCGTGAACGGCAAGTGGTGATCGTCTGTATTGGCACCGACCGCTCCACTGGAGATGCGCTCGGTCCTCTCGTCGGCTCCAAACTGAGCGGGCGCCTCCAAGATAGCCGTGCGGTTGTCTACGGTACCTTGGATACCCCTGTCCATGCTGTCAATCTGAAAGACACGCTTCACGAGATCGAAAACAGCTACCGCAACCCTTACGTGATTGCCGTCGATGCCTGCCTTGGCCAACTGGCTTCGGTCGGCTTGGTGACCTTGGGCGACGGACCGCTAAAACCGGGAGCAGGCGTCAACAAAGTCCTTCCCGAAGTCGGCCACATCCACATCACCGGCATCGTCAATGTTGGGGGGTTTATGGAATATTTCGTCTTGCAAAACACGCGTCTTTCGGTCGTCATGAAAATGGCAGACTGCATCGCGGACGCCTTGTGCGAATCGCTGAGCCAAGTGGCATCGTACACACTGCCCGAATCCCCGAGCGAAAGTGATGCGACTCCACAAAAGCAACCGTTCGTTCATCGGCTCAACAATCTGCTCGGCTTTAAAAGCTAACAACTTCCAGCATAACGAAGTCTTCCGCACCGCATACTAGCTTTGGTTGTCCTAGCCAAGTATCCGTGGGGAGGTCATCAAATGACTATGAAACGTGTTGCAGTGGAAGCGAATCTCAGCAATGTACGTGACTATCTGAGCCAACAGGGCTACGATTGCTGCGAACTCGATGCTCAAAACCAAAATGGCCAAGGTCTCGACGCGATCGTCATCTCCGGTGCTGACCAAAACATCATGGGGATCGCAGATGCAACAACGAAAGCTCCGGTCATTAACGCCAACGGCTTGCGTCCCGAAGAAATCGCCAACCGTATCCAAAACTCTACCCGCTAACAAAAAACATCCTGGGTGCTCTGCCCAGGATGTTTTTCACATGTTTCACGTGAAACACGATTGCTATTTTAAATACCTTGTGCGCAAAAATAAAAACAGCCAAATCACGCCCAAGCCAACAAACGCCATCCCAAACGCGCCCGAATCTCGATTCAAAATATCTCCCAAACCCCAAAAAATGAAGAACAGACCTGTGAATAATTCGCGTAGCTTCACAAATTTCAAGTTCGTCTTATTCTTTAGCACCAAAATTACAAACGTAAATGCCCCAAGTGCGGACAAGACCATCAACAAGTCAATAAACTTCCACATCCCGACACCACCATCCCTTCCGCTTCAGTGCATACTCTTGCACTATTATACTACACCTCTTCTAAAATCCATACCTAGCCGCCTATGAAGGGCTTTTCGACTTGGCTTTTCGACTTGGCTTTTCGACTTGGCTTTTCGACTTGGCTTTTCGACTTGGCTTTTCGACTTGGCTTTTCGACTTGGCTTTTCGACTTGGCTTTTCGACTTGGCTTTTCGACTTGGCTCTTCGACTTGGCTTTTCGACTTGGCTTTTCGACTTGGCTTTTCGACTTGGCTTTTCGACTTGGCTTTTCGACTTGGCTTTTCGACTTGGCTTTTCGACTTGGCTTTTCGACTTGGCTTTTCGACTTGGCTTTTCGACTTGGCTTTTCGACTTGGCTTTTCGACTTGGCTTTTCGACTTGGCTTTTCGAGTTGGCTCTTTGACTTGGCTCTTCGACTTGGCTCTTCGACTTGGCTCTTCGACTTGGCTCTTCGACTTGGCTCTTCGACTTGGCTCTTCGACTTGGCTCTTCGACTTGGCTCTTCGACTTGGCTTTCAGTCTTAGCTCCCCATCTACCAAAAAAAAAACCCCGCCTTGCAGCGGAGTCTTTCTACTTCATCTTCTCAAGCGCCAATGAGATCGCTTGCTTCTCTTCATCGCTCAACGGATAGGCCGAATCCCCAGCCTGCACCGGTTTCGCATAGGATCGTGATTCTTCCCGTCCAAAGATCGACGTAAACACTGCGCCGTCTCCATCACGATTCAAAACTGCGATGCTGTAACTGAGGTCACTCCCCATCCCCACAAACGCATTATAGCGTACCACGCCAATTGGGCCGCACGAAATTTGCAGTTCCTGTGCCTGTTTCTCCTGCTCTGCGACCACTTGGCGAACCGATTCACGCATTGCGGTCACGTCTTGCGAATATGTAAACAACACTTCCTCCAAATTGCCTTGCTGCATCCCTTTCATCAACATCCGATACCGCTTCTGCACCTTACGCAACCGAATGGACTGAATCAGAAACACAATCAACAGCAAGAACAACACGCCGAAGATCAACGCAACCACCGCGTCCAAATTCGCTAAAATCCACTCATTCGGTGTCATATACCCATCGTACCTCCTCTTCTACCTCTCATCCGCAACACGAGCAATAAATGGGCGTATCTGCTATTTTAGCATAGCCCTTTCCCCGATGACGACCCCCTGACTGTACTTTTAAAATACCCCAACCCAGTCAAGATATGGCCGCCAATAACCCCCATGAATAAAGGGCATCTGCTAGATACAGACGCCCTTTCCCTTACAATCCATATCCAATCAAAACCAACTTCACAATCGCCGCCACAAAAACCGCCGGCAACAGATTGCCTACATTGATTTTCTTTATCTCCATCACATTAAGCGATATCCCCATGATCAAAACCCCACCGGTTGCAGACATCACCGAAATCACCGGGTCGGTCAAGACGCCAGCCAGCAACCCTGCGCTCAATGCGATCGCACCTTGATACAAAACCACCGGAATCGCAGACAGCCCTACACCTATGCCCATCGCTGACGTAAAGAAAATGGATGCAAAGCCGTCTAACATCGCTTTCGTATATAAAATTTTATGTGTTCCTTCCAATCCGCTTTCCAGTGAGCCGACGATCGCCATCGCGCCTATACAATAAACCAACGTCGAAAACACAAACCCCTCCGCGATCTTTCCTTTTCCGAAGCGGCTCATCTTTCGCTCAATCCACTTCCCAAACTGGTTGAGTTGTCCTTCAATATTGAGCAATTCCCCAATAATCCCGCCAAAGACTAGCGAACCGATCACAATGAAATAGTCAAAGCCATCTGATTTGGCGACATCTAACACCATCGACAGCCCGATCACAAATACTGCGAGGCCCAATCCCTGCATAATCGTCACTTTCATCCGATCTGGAATCCGGCTCAAAAACGAACCGATCATCACGCCGATCAAAATGGAAACTGCATTCACAATTGTTCCTAATAAAACCATCCTTGCTACTCCCTCTCGATGACTGACTCAGCTTGTAAGGTCCGAAATTGCCTGCAACAGCGCCTTCACATCTTCCTCTGTATTGAAATAGCCTAAAGAAGTTCGAACTGCTCCTTGTTCGAGCGTTCCGATCGTCTCATGTGCTACTGGTGCACAATGCAACCCCGAACGCACGCAAATCCCATAGGTACGATCTAAAATAAAGCCAACCTCATGCGAATCAAATCCATCCACCGAAAACGAAACAATCGGTACCCGCTGCTCCCCCAAAGGTGGTCCATACACCGTCACGCCTTTGATCTCCGATAGTCCTTGATGCAACAGGTTTGCAAGCACTTCCTCATGTTCGCGAATCTTCTCGATCCCTACCGATTCAACAAACGTGATTCCGGCCAACAGTCCGGCGATCCCAACCGTATTTCTCGTTCCAGCCTCATACCGATCCGGTCGGGTCATCGGCATCTCCGTCAGCTCCGAATATCCGCCCGTCCCACCGTGCATCAGCGGCTCCAAATCCACTTCTGGGTGCAGATATAGCCCCCCCGTTCCCTGCGGCCCATAGAGGCTCTTATGCCCCGTAAACGCGAGCATCCCAATGTTCATTTCTTCCACATCGATTGGGTAGACGCCAGCGGTCTGACAGACATCGACCATCAGCACAATGCCAAACTCCTTGGCGATGGCACCAATTTCCTGAATCGGCAGCAATGTCCCCGTCAAGTTCGATCCGTGAGTGACGACAATCAGTTTCGTATTCTCGCGGATGGCGTCTCGAATCGACTCTGCATGCAAGCGCCCAAACGAGTCAGCCTGTACATAAGTCAGTTCAACTCCGCGCTCCCGTCGTACATACTCCAGTGGTCTGCGCACCGAGTTGTGTTCTAACATCGTCGTAATCGCATGATCGCCCGACTTCAGCAGCCCCAAGATGCCCATGTTCAAAGCTTCGGTCGCATTTTGAGTAAAAATCACATGATCCGGGTTCCGCACGCCAAACAATCCGGCCACCTTGCGCCGTGCCTCAAACACGACCCGTGAAGCTTTCATCGCCATCGAATGACTGCCCCGCCCAGGATTAGCTCCATAGTCGCGCAAGCACTCCTCCATCTTCAGAGCCACCTCCGGCGGTTTTGGCCACGAACTGGCCGCATTGTCCAGATAAATCACAGCACCCAACCTCCTCGATCATCCCCATCGATTCCTACACGGAAGCCCATCCAGCATACCATATCCCAAAATGAGTAGAAATCCATCTCCCGTTTCCATTATCCACCAAACAGTAGCGGGAGGACTCCTTACTGCCTGCCTTCTACACCACATAACCTACTTTCCATTAGGAGGAGGACAGTCGGGCACGCGACTTTGGACTCGCCCGCTCTTGGCGATCCAACGGAGCCAGACTGAGTTTCCACCACCGAATGGGGCACCCAGCCTTCTCCTACCGCCTGCCTACCAACCACACAACATACTTCTCATCAGGAGAGGGACATTCTAGTGCGCGACTTTGGACTCGCCCGCTCTTGGCGATCCAACGGAGCCAGACTGAGTTTCCACCACCGAATGGGGCACCCAGCCTTCTCCTACCGCCTTTCCCTCCAACCACACTACCTCTTCCATCA
The DNA here is from genome assembly GCF_002243515.1 of Tumebacillus algifaecis. Taxonomy (NCBI): domain Bacteria; kingdom Bacillati; phylum Bacillota; class Bacilli; order Caryophanales; family Alicyclobacillaceae; genus Tumebacillus; species Tumebacillus algifaecis. Next base: position 50,743 of record NZ_CP022657.1, on the reverse strand, counting down.
GGAGGAGGACAGTCGGGCACGCGACTTTGGACTCGCCCGCCTTTGGCGATCCACCGGAGCCAGACTGAGTTTCCCCCTCCGATTGGGGCACCCAGCCTTCTCCTACCGCCTTACCCTCCAACCACACTACCTCTTCCATCAGGACCTACCGCCTAACACTCACCCTATCACTCATGCCTCTTAATATACGTATAGCGGAACCCTCACATCCACTGGCATCAACCAACACCAGTATCAAAAGGTTCCGCTATCTCAAGCCCTATACTACGAGTTCTGCAACAAACTCAAGATCCGTTCCAAATCATCTGTCGAGAAGTATTCGATCTCAATCTTTCCGCGCTTCTTCCCTTGCATAATCTTCACGCCTGTTCCCAAGCGCGTCCGAAACTCCTCTTCATACTGCTTCAGAACATGATTCGGTTTCACAGCTTTCTTCGTCTCACGCTGCCCCAGATTTTGCATCCGATTGACCAAATGCTCAACCTGACGAACTGACAATTCCTCATCGATCGCCTTTTCTGCCAACGCAATCTGCTGCTTCTGATCTGGCAAACCTAGAAGTGCACGGGCATGTCCCATCGACAGTGTTCCACGTGAAACATGTTCCCGAATCTCCCCCGGCAAGTTCAGCAAGCGCAACATATTAGCCACATGTGATCGAGATTGCCCCACCTTCTTCGCCAACACATCCTGCGTCAGGTCGAACTTCTCCATCAGGCTCTGATATGCCTCTGCTACCTCAATCGGGTTCAAATCTTCGCGCTGCAAATTCTCAATCAGCGCAATCTCATTCATCTGCCGATCAGTAAAATCTCGCACGACCACGGGCACTTCTGTTAGCCCTGCCAGCTTTGACGCACGCAGGCGGCGTTCGCCTGCGACAATCTCATACCCGCGCACAGCTACCCGCACAATCAGCGGTTGGATCACGCCATGCTCACGAATCGAAGCGGCCAATTCCTCAATCTTCTCGTCGTCAAACACACGACGCGGCTGATAAGGATTCGGTCGCAGTTCTGCAACTGCTACACTCGAAACTGGTTCGTCCCCTTTGGGATTCGAGTTAAAGATCGCTTCCAATCCCCGTCCGAGCCCACCTGAACGCTTGTTCATGTTCCGACCACTTCCTTCGCGAGTTCCAAGTACACTTCCGCGCCACGTGAACGCGGATCGTACTGGATGATCGATTGACCATGCGATGGTGCTTCTCCCAACCGCACATTGCGCGGGATCACCGTGCTGTATACCTTCTCACGGAAATATTTCTTCACTTCCTCGATCACTTGCAAACCGAGATTCGTCCGCGCATCCAACATTGTGAGCAGCACGCCTTCGATTTCCAGCGTCGTGTTCAAATGCTTTTGCACCATCCGAATCGTGTTCAGCAGTTGGCTCAAGCCCTCCAGTGCATAATACTCACACTGAATCGGAATCAAAACGGAGTCTGAAGCTGTCAAAGCGTTCACCGTCAGCAATCCGAGCGACGGTGGGCAGTCGATCAACATATAATCATACTGCGACTTCAACGGTTGCAACGCCTGACGCAAGCGCAGTTCACGCGACATCGTCGAAACCAGCTCAATCTCCGCCCCCGCCAGTTGAATCGTCGCCGGGAGAATTTTTAAGTTCGGTACATCCGTATCGGTAGCCGCTTCACTCGCGTCCACTTCGTTAATCAACACATCGTAAATATCATAACGTACATCCGCTTTATTAATGCCAATTCCGGAGGTTGTATTCCCCTGCGGGTCGATATCGATCAAAAGCACGCGCTTGCCAAGACTGGCCAAGCAAGCACCGAGATTTACCGATGTCGTGGTTTTGCCCACGCCACCTTTTTGATTCGCCACTGCGATGACTCTCGCCATGAGCATCACCTTCTTTCAAAACGTTAAGACGCATCCTTCATTTTACAAGATTAAGAGCAAAAAGGGTAGCATGCAAAAAAGCAGGCGAATCGCCTGCTGGAATGAATTTTGAATATAGCGAGGAATTAATCAGGAAAGCTTACGATTTTGATTTCGGCACGCGGATTACAAATTGGTAGTAGTCCTCATGATCTTCTTCTTCTTTTTCGCAGTTAATCCCGCTTTGCACAATCATGTCGAGCGACTGGCGAATCGTGTTCACGGCAAGTCGAATATCACGGGAGAACGAGATCTTCCGCGGTTTTTTGACCGGAACTTGCGCTTCGAGCAGCGCCTTGACTCGAATTTCGGTCTGCTTGACATTCAATTCTTTATCAACGATTTCCTGGAGCACCTTCAGTTGCAGTTCCTCTTGCCCAAGCGCCAACAGCGCACGCGCATGACGTTCCGAAATCTTGCGGGCCATCAAGGATTCCTGCACCGCTTGCGGAAGATTGAGCAAACGCAGCTTGTTGGCGATCGTCGATTGCCCTTTACCCAAACGCTGCGCCAAGCTTTCTTGTGTCAACCCATGCAGTTCGAGCAGTTGCGCATACGCCACCGCTTCCTCAATCGCGGTCAGTCCCTCACGCTGCAAGTTCTCGATCAACGCGACCGAAGCGGCCTGCGAATCGGTCAATTCACGGATGATGGCAGGGATCGTCTCCATGCCGAGCTTCGTGCAAGCGCGCCAACGGCGTTCCCCTGCGATCAGTTCATATCTTTCGCCGACTTTACGAACGACGATCGGTTGAATCATCCCGTGGGTGCGGATTGTCTGCGCTAACTCCTCGATGCGTTCATCATCAAAAATCGTTCTTGGCTGATAGGGGCTGGAAACGATCTGGTCGATCGGTACCTGATGCACCTCTTCGTGCGCTGCACCTTGCCCGGCCACCTCCGTTATCGCTTCATCCCGATCACCCAGACCGAAAATTCGTGACAATTGCTCTTTCACCACCGAATTCACCCACCTACTCCTAGTACATGCACGACAAAATTAACTTTTCCAACAATCTCAAACTACTTCGTCAATCCTGTAGATTTTTCCTGCTTTTCCCCCACAGCGGGCAAAGATTCCTATCTTTTTACATAAATCGACGAAGCTCAAAGCGGACTTTTGGACGGGGTGCCCGCTTTGCGCGGATATTGTTTAGGCGTTGCTTTGACTTTTTCAACGATGATGATGTTGCGCTCCCCCTCTTCGACGGGCAACGATGTTTTGACCACATCGACCACCCGCCCCCCGAGCAGATCGAGCGCTTTTTTCGCCTCGGCCACTTCGTTTTGTGCATCCGGCCCCTTCATGGCGAAAAAATGTCCACCGACTTGCACATACGGCAAACACAGTTCCAACAGCACATTCAAGCGTGCCACTGCACGGGCCGTGACCTGCGCAAACTGCCCGCGCAACTGACCTGGCTTCGCAAAGTCTTCTGCTCGCCCATGCATCGCTTTAAAGCTTTTCACTTCTAACGCAACAGCTAATTCATTTAAAAATCCGATCCGCTTGTTCAGCGAATCGAGCACCGTCACTTGTAGCTCGGGTGCCGCGATGTGTACCGGCAGCGATGGGAAACCCGCACCTGCCCCCACATCGAGCAACGTGCCTTTTTGTGCAAACTGCGGCACAGACAGCAAGGTGAGCGAATCATAAAAATGCTTAAAATAAACGCCTTGTGCATCGGTGATCGCCGTCAAGTTCATCTTTTCATTCCACTCGACCAGCCATGTAAAATAGGTCTCATACTGGACCATCTGCTCATCGGTCAGTGCGATGCCCAGTTTTTCGACTTCCTGCCTGAAAGAGGCTTGCACCTCATGCATTTGCGACACTCCTCTTCCCGTGCGTTTCCAAATAGACCATCAAAATTGAAATATCAGCCGGATTGACGCCCGAGATGCGCGATGCCTGACCGATGGAGCGCGGTCGGATTTTGCTCATCTTTTCGCGGGACTCGGTGGACAGCCCTTTGACCACACTGTAGTCGATGTCGTCAGGGATCAATTTTATTTCCAGCTTCTTCTGCTTTTCGATCTGTTGGTACGATTTATCGATATATCCTGCATACTTGGTTTGAATTTCGACCTGCTCCCTCACTTCTGGATGCAGTTCTTCTGGCGATGGTGCGAGTTCGGCGAGCATGTCGTACCCCACTTCTGGGCGGCGCAACAGCTGCTCCAACGTGACAGCGTCGGCAATCGGTGCCGAACCGAGTTCGGCCAATTTGCCATTGATCTCACCCGCTTTCACACGGGTTGTACGCAGACGACCTTTCTCGCGCTCGATCGCTTCTTTTTTCTGCAAGAAGCGGGCAAAACGCTGATCGGACAGCAAACCGATCTTGTGACCGATTTCCATCAAGCGCAAGTCGGCATTGTCATTGCGCAAGATCAAGCGATACTCGGCACGCGAGGTGAGCAAGCGATAGGGCTCGTTGGTGCCTTTGGTGACCAGATCGTCGATCATTACCGCAATGTACGCATCGGAGCGATCTAAGATCACCGGATCGCGCTCCTGCACGTGCATCGCCGCGTTGATCCCTGCGACCAGACCTTGCCCGGCCGCTTCCTCATAACCTGAGGTGCCGTTGATCTGGCCAGCTGTGAACAGACCTTCCACCTCTTTGGTCATCAGGGTCAGTTGAAGTTGCGTCGGTACGATCGCATCGTACTCGATCGCATAGCCTGGACGCATCATCTCCGCACGTTCCAAGCCTTTGATCGTGCGCAACATCCGCAATTGCACCTCTTCTGGCAAAGAGGTCGAGAGCCCTTGCACATAATACTCTGCCGTGTGACGTCCTTCCGGCTCCAAGAAGATCTGGTGCGAGGGGCGCTCCGCAAAACGGACGATCTTGTCTTCGATCGACGGGCAATAGCGCGGGCCCGTACCTTCGATGACGCCTGAAAACATCGGCGAGCGGTGCAGGTTTTCCTGGATGACCGCATGCGTGTTTTCATTCGTATAGGTCAACCAGCACGGCATCTGCTCGCGCGGCTCGACCTCATCGGAAAATTGGAAATGGTAAAACTGATCATCGCCCGGCTGGATCTCTGTCGCCGAAAAATCGATCGTATCGCGATGTACGCGCGGCGGCGTCCCCGTCTTGAAGCGAGCGAGTTGGAAGCCGTGATCGAGCAGCGAATCGGTCAGTTTGAGCGATGGCAACTGCCCGCTCGGACCGCCTTGGTATTGAACTTCGCCCATGATGATCTTCCCGCGCAAGTAAGTGCCGGTGGTGACGACAACCGCTCTCGCTCTGTAGATCGCCCCGCTTTGCGTGACAACGCCAGTGATGCGTCCATTTTCTGAAAGCAACTCATCGACCATGCCTTGGCGCACCGTCAAGTTGTGCGTCGCTTCCACCGTTTCTTTCATGCGGTGCGAATAATAAAATTTATCGGCCTGCGCCCGCAGCGCGTGCACCGCCGGGCCTTTGCCCGTGTTGAGCAGACGCATTTGCAGAAAGGTCAGATCGGTGTTGCGTCCCATTTCGCCGCCGAGCGCATCGATCTCGCGCACGACATTACCTTTCGCCGGGCCGCCAACGGCCGGGTTACACGGCATATAGGCGATCGTATCGAGCGAGATCGTCAGCATCAGCGTCTTACATCCCAGACGAGCGGTAGCCAGCGCTGCTTCGACACCGGCATGTCCGGCCCCGACGACGATGACCTCATATTGTCCAGCCTCATAACGCATGTTGGTTCCCTCCTATTTCCCCAGGCAGAATTGCGAGAAAATCTGGTCGAGCAAATCTTCGCCGACCGCTTCCCCGATCACTTCTCCCAGCGACATCCAACAGTTTTTCACATCGACCGCGACCAGATCGAGCGTCATCCCCACCTCTGCTGAGTGGAGGGCTTCTCGCATCTCGCGCATGCCTTTTTCCAACAGCGCCACATGGCGCGCATTCGAAACATAAGTACCTTCCTTGCCCTCGATTCCACCAGACAAGAACAGCTCCTCCACCGCCGCTTCGAGCTGCTCCAGCCCTTCACCTGAGGCTACCGAGGTTTCGACGATCCGCTTGCCAGCGGCCAGCCTGCCAAGCTCCTCCCCATCCACCTGACGCGGCAGATCCAACTTGTTCAGGATCAAAATGGCCGGATAGGGTGCGACCGCTGCCAACAGCTCGCGATCGACCGCTTCCAGTGGGCGCGAGGCATCCACCATAAACAGGACCAGGTCGGCCTGATTCAGCGCAGAACGCGAGCGCTCGACCCCGATCTTCTCGACCACATCTTCCGTTTCCCGAATGCCCGCCGTGTCGATGATGTTCAGCGGAATGCCGCGCAGGTTGATCATCTCTTCCAAAATATCGCGGGTCGTTCCAGGAATGTCGGTGACGATCGCACGGTTGGTGCGCGAAAGGGCATTGAGCAGCGACGACTTGCCGACGTTCGGCTTGCCGATGATCACTGTGTTCAACCCTTCGCGCAAAATTTTACCTGTCGTGGCACCTGCCAGCAACTTTTCGATCTCTGCGACGACCGAATGCCCTTCACGGATCACATGTTGCGTGGTCACATCTTCGACATCATGCTCCGGATAGTCGATCGTCACTTCGATATGGGCGAGCATCTCGACCATCTTTTGGCGGAGTGATCGAATCTTGTCGGACAGTTGACCTTCCACTTGGCTAAGCGCAACTTTCATCGCCATATCCGTTTTCGAGCGGATCACGTCGATGACCGCTTCGGCCTGGGACAGGTCGATCCGACCGCTTAGAAACGCGCGTTTCGTAAATTCGCCAGGTTCGGCCAGCCGTGCTCCGTGGTTCAACACCAAGCGCAACACGCGCTGCACCGCCACGATGCCGCCGTGCCCTTGGATCTCCACCACGTCCTCACCGGTGTATGTACGTGGCGCTTTTAAAACGGCACAAAAAACCTCATCGACACGCTCGCCCGTCTCTGGGTCAACGATGTGGCCGTAATTAAATGTGTGGCTGTCCACCGTGCACAGCTTTGTTTTACCGCGATAAAGTTTATCCACAATCGGGATTGCCTCACTGCCGGAGACGCGAATGATCGCGATACTACCTTCTCCGAGCGCTGTCGCAATCGCCGCAACCGTATCAAACTGATTCATGCATTTCTCTCCCAACTTATCCACTTCCCGTTTAGCTTACCCGTTCGAGACGATGTGCATAACCATTCTATCATAGCTCAGCAAAAGCTCAAAAACTATCCACATGTGGATAAAAAAACACAAAAAAAGAGCTCTGTGGGTTATCCACAAAGCTCTTTGCATGCGTAGTTACGAACGATGTTTAGAAGAAGTCCGGCGACTGCCCCGCTCACGAGCGTGCTCACCCTTCTTACCCTTGGGCGAGATCACCACTTTGCGATGCGGCTCATCTCCATGCGAGAACGTGACCACATCCTCACGGTGTTGCAAGTAGGAATGAATCACTTTGCGCTCAGTTGGTGACATCGGTTCGAGCATGATCTCACGCTTTTGCATCAGCGCCTTGTTCGCCAACCGTTCGGCCAGACGCTCCAAAGTCTCTTTGCGGCGCAAGCGGTATTCTTCTGCATCGAGCACAATTTTCAAAAAGCGCTCGCTGTGCTTGTTCGCCACCAGGTTGACCAAGTATTGCATCGCATCGAGCGTTGTGCCGCGGCGACCGATCAAAATGCCGATCGACTCGCCAGACAACTTGATCAGATACTGCGTATCGCTTTCTTGTTCCACGTCGATGCCGACCTGCTTGATCGACATCGACTCCAATACATCACGGAGAAATTTGATCGTCTCCTCCATCGGGTCGAGCTGAAGAAGTTCTACTTCCACCTCTGCATCCCGAGTGCCAAAGAGTCCAAAAAAACCGCGGCTAGGCTGTGTCAAAACGGTTACGGTTACGCGATCTCGGGAGACGCCCAATTTTTTTAGAGCCAACTCGGTTGCGAGTTCAACCGTTTTTCCCGTTGTGATCAGCTTTTTCATTTCTTTTTGCCCCCTGGAGCTGGAGCAGCCGGAGCGTTAGGTGCTTTGATCCCTTTGGTGAAGTAGGTCTGAACGATGGTCAGGATGTTCGAGAAAATCCAGTACAGACCGAGTGCCGCCGGGAATTGCCAAGTGAAGAAACCGATCATCAGCGGCATGATCGCGATCATGATCTTCGTGTTCGGGTCGTTGTTGACCATCGACATCTTCGATTGGATGTAGGTGGTACCCGCCGCGAGAACGGCGAGGATGATGTTTTCGATCGACTGCGTGCTCGACAAGAGCAGAATCCCGAGGAATTCATGTTCCTTCAAAGCTTGGTTGCTATTGATCGCTTGGTACAGCGCGAGCAAAATCGGCATCTGCACCAAAATCGGGAAACAGCCGGCCAGCGGGTTCGCGTTGTACTGCTGGAACAGCTTCATCGTTTCTTCGTTGATTTTTTGCTTGTCATCTTTGTACTTTTCGCGGATCTTCGTCAGTTCCGGCGAGAGTTGTTGCATGACCTTGGTATAGCGGATCTGTTTGATCATCAGCGGCAGCGTGATGATGCGGACGATCAGGGTCACGATCAGGATCGCGATCCCGTAGTCTGTAGTCAGCTCGTAAAAATAGTCAAGTCCGTCCGAAACGATACCGACAAACTTGCCCCAAAAACCGCTTCTGTCCAGTGTGCCGTCTGCGTTGGTGCCACAGCCGGTCATCATGACAGCAAGCAGCATCAGGGTGACAGGAATCTTCATTCGTTGAAACAAGCTGTGTTCCCCTCCTTCAATGAGAGCAATCGTGATCTATGTAAGGTTTAGGCACAGGGTCAAATCCCCCTCGGTGCCAAGGACCGCACTTCAGAATTCGCTTGAGGGTAAGGAACAGGCCGCGTAGAACACCGTGTGTCTGCACGGCTTGCACTCCATACTCCGAACAGGTCGGATAAAATCGGCATGATGGCGGTTTCATCGGAGAGATGAACTTTTGATAGAAACGAAACAACCACAACAGTGCTCGTTTCATCTAGTGCACTCCTTTTTTCCGCTCACCTTGCTTGTCCGATGCCGAGCGCCGCGTTTGCTGCTGCGGTTTGCGCTTTTGCGCGTCCGGCTTGTCCATGTTGCGAAGCAGATGGTGGACGTTTTGCACCACGTTTTCATATTCAAGCTCAGCCGCAGACGGGCGAGCGATCACCACCAGATCATACGCTTCCTTGATCTGGTCGCGACTTGAGCGAAACGCTTCCCTAAGCAGGCGCTTCACGCGGTTACGAGTAACCGCCTTCCCCACCTTCTTGCTCACCGAAAAGCCGACGCGGAACGTGTCGCTGTTTCGATTTTTTAAAAAATAGATGACGAGATAGCGGTTGGCAAAAGACTGTCCATGATGAAAAACCCGCTGAAAGTCTCGTTTGTCTGTCAACCGGTGTTCTTTTTGTAGCATGAACCTGGCCCCCCATTCATCTCCTAGTATACGGAAGCAAGGGTGCCGTTAAACCGCTCGTTATGTAAAAAGGCCACGAAAACGTGGCCTTATGCGGACAGAACCTTTCTTCCTTTGCGACGACGTGCAGCCAGTACACGACGGCCATTTTTAGAAGCCATGCGGGTACGGAAGCCATGCACTTTCTTGCGCTTGCGTACGTTCGGTTGGAAAGTACGTTTCATCGATCTACACCTCCCTATAGAACTTTCTATCTGAATGAGAGAAAGCCAACTGTAGACAATACACTACGTCATTATAGCGGAGGTAGCGTTTGATTGCAAGATTGGTTTCAGTCTCAATAACAGGAAACGCCCGCTGCAAGCCTGTGGAAAACTTTTTCGACAGATCAAATCGTTTTCGACAAGTATTCAACAGCATTATCCACAATCCACATGGCTGTGAACAATTCGAATTGCATACTGTTTTTGGTGTGGATAAGTTTGAAAAAGTCCGTTGTCATCAGGGTTTCATTTCTGATATGATGGAGTAGCTTGTCCGTGGATAACATTTCCGTATCCACAAAGATATCCACACCTGTGGATATCTTTGTGGATTACTATCCTCATGTGTGGATCATCAATCCCCAAGGATGGGGACAACAACCAGCATTATCCTGAAAACTTCGGAAAGAATCGACACGGTTCGCCTCAATTATTATCCACAATACTTGTTGGTAATCGCAAGGGGATGTGGATTTTTATTGTGTATTTTTTTTGGGGAGGTTCCTGACTTCATGGATCGGCAAGCACTAGACCTGTGGCAGAAGACAACGGCCACACTGGAAACGAAGCTCTCCAAGCCCAGTTTCGAGACTTGGTTCAAATCGACGCAGCCCGTGTCCTATGAGAACAATACGCTGATTGTCTCCGTGCCGAACGAATTTTCCCGCGACTGGCTGGAATCCCGATACTCGGCCATCATTAAGGAAACGCTCTCTACCCTCACGAGGCAAGAGGTGACGGTCAAGTTTGTCATCCCGCAAGTTTTTGATGAATCGCTCTATGAAAATTCACCAAAACCTGCGCCGCCAAACAAACCGGCCGAGCCTTCAGGCGAAGAGCTGTCAGAATTTGTTCCATCGGCGCTCAATCCAAAGTATCTGTTCGATACGTTCGTCATCGGAGCTGGCAACCGCTTTGCGCACGCAGCTTCTTTAGCCGTAGCCGAAGCTCCAGCCAAAGCGTACAATCCATTGTTCATCTACGGGGGCGTCGGGCTTGGCAAAACGCACTTGATGCACGCGATCGGCCATTATGTGCTCGATCACAACCCGCAGGCAAAAGTGGTCTACATCTCGTCGGAGAAATTCACCAACGAGTTCATCAATGCCATTCAATACAACAAGACGGTCGATTTCCGCAACAAGTATCGCAACGTGGACGTGCTCTTAATCGACGATATTCAGTTTCTCGCCGGGAAAGAACAGACCCAAGAGGAATTTTTCCATACGTTTAATGCGTTGCACGAGGAGAGCAAGCAGATCATCATCTCCTCCGACCGTCCGCCTAAAGAGATCCCGACGCTGGAAGACCGCTTGCGCTCGCGCTTCGAATGGGGCCTGATCACCGACATTCAGCCGCCTGACTACGAGACCAGGATTGCGATTCTTCGCAAAAAGGCCAAGGCCGAAGCGCTCGACATTCCAAGCGAAGTGATCACCCATATCGCCAACAAGATCGACACGAACATTCGCGAACTCGAAGGCGCACTGATCCGCGTCGTCGCCTATTCGTCACTGATCAACCGCGACTTGTCGGCAGAGCTTGCGATGGAAGCATTAAAAGACATCATTCCTTCGAATAGGCCGAAGCAGATCACGATTCCGGCGATCCAAAAGGTCACCGGCGAACATTTTGACATGAAGCTGGAAGACTTCAAGGCGAAAAAGCGGACCAAGGCGATCGCCTACCCGCGCCAGATCGCCATGTATCTCGCCCGCGAGCTGACCGATTTTTCATTGCCGAAGATCGGGGAAGAATTTGGCGGCCGCGATCACACCACCGTCATCCACGCGCATGAGAAGATCGCGAAAGAGCTGCAAACCGACTTCACATTGCGCCAGACGATCGAAACGCTAAAAGAAAAACTTGGCCACAATTAAGAATTGGGGATAACGATTGTGACCAAGCTGTGAATAACTACACAGTCCAATTGGGCACTTGGATATGTGGATAAGTAGAAGATCCTTACGCACAGATTGTCCACATGCTCCAAATCAGATCTGTCGTGGGGTTTCGACACTTTTCCACATATTCAGTGCCCTTATTACTGTTATTACTGAAGATCTTTATAATAACTACTCCACCTACTACTACTATGCTTGGGGTTCTGAGTGTATGACTGCCTGAGGGGGAAACATTCATGAAAATCTTGATTCAGCGCCAAAGCCTCGTGCAAGCAATCCAACATGTTCAAAAAGCGGTGTCAGGCAAAACGACCATTCCGGTGCTGACCGGGATCAAGATCGTCGCGACCAAAGAGGGCCTTTCGCTCACGGCGACCGACTTGGAAATCGGGATTGAAACCCGCCTGCCGACACACATAGAAGAAGATCAGATTGTACAGGTTATCGAAGAAGGTGCGATCGTACTGTCCGCTAAGTTTTTAAGCGACATCGTGCGCAAGCTACCAAGCCAGCAAGTGGAGATCGAAGTGAAGCAAAACTACCTGACGATCATCCGCGGCGGGAAATCGGAGTACAATCTGCACGGCCTCGACCACGAAGAGTTTCCGCGTCTGCCGCAAGTGAGCGGCAATCAAGTGTTCTCGGTGCAGTCCGATCTTTTGAAAGACATGATCCGCCAGACATCTTTTGCCGTGTCGAACGAAGAGATCCGTCCGGTGCTGACCGGAGTGATGTTCTCGCTTCGCAAAGGCAGTTTGAAATTTGTCGCAACCGACTCACATCGCCTTGCCACCCGTGAAGCGGCGGTCGAAGCGTCCGAAGATCTGGAGATTCACAACGTGATCATCCCCGGTAAGAGCCTGAACGAATTGGGACGACTGTTGAGCGACGATTCTTCACTTGTCGATCTTGTCGTTGCTGACAACCAAGTGCTGGTGCAAATGGACAAGACCCAGTTCTACACCCGCCTGATCGATGGCCAATATCCGGATATCTCGCGGATCATTCCGTCCAATTTCAAAACGGGGCTCACCGTGAAGACCAAAGAGCTGCAAGGCGCGGTGGAACGTGCCTCTTTGATCGCAAAAGAGCATGAAAACAACCTGGTTCGCTTAAACATCAAAATAGGCGGGATCGAAATTTCCTCCAATTCTCCGGACGTCGGGAAGGTGTCGGAATCGATTGAAGATGTGTCGGTGACCGGTGACGAACTGCTGATCGCCTTCAACTCCAAGTTCATGCTCGACGCACTGCGCGTGATCGACAGCGAAGATCTGCTGATCGAGTTCACCGGTTCGATGAGCCCGTTCCTGGTGAAAATCCCAGACAATCCGAACTGCCTCCACCTCATCTTGCCGGTGCGGATTTACTAAGGGGGAACTTACGTGGCGTATCAAGAGGTCAAGATCGAGTCGGAATATATCACCTTGCAGCAGTTTCTAAAATTTGCAGACATCCTCGATTCGGGCGGCGCGGTCAAATGGTTTTTGGAGGAGCAAGACATCAAGGTGAACGGCTCTCCGGAGAAACGACGCGGCAAAAAGCTTCGCGACGGCGACTTGGTGGTCATCGCAGGCATCGGTTCCTACCGCGTCGTGCAAGGCTAAGCGCTCATGTGGATCAAAGCACTGGAACTGCGCAACTTTCGCAATTACGAATCGCTTCAGCTCTTCGATCTCTCACCGCGAGTAAACATTCTCGTCGGTCAGAATGCGCAGGGCAAGACGAACGTCGTCGAAGCGATTCTGCTTTTGTCTGTCGCAAAAAGCCACCGCACGAACAAAGATGCGGAGATGATCCGCTTTGAAGAGGAGTTTGCCTTTCTCCAAGGCCTGATCGAACGCAGTGAACGCACGTATCGCCTCGATCTGCGCCTGCTGCCCAAAGGCAAAAAAAGTGCGGTAAACGGCGTTGAGAAACGAAAGATGAGCGACTTTGTCGGTCATCTCAACGTCGTGCTCTTCGCGCCGGAAGACCTCCAACTGATCAAAGGCGGCCCGCAGCAGCGACGGCGGTTTTTGGATGTGGAGATCGGCCAAGTCTCTCCGCAGTATCTTTACAACCTGACCCAGTATCAAAAAGTGCTCTTGCAGCGCAACTCCTTGCTCAAAGAGATCGCTCACAAAAAAGTGGGCGCGGAAATGCTGATGATCTGGGACGATCAGCTCGCCGTCTACGGAACGAAAGTGATCAAGAAACGGCTGGAGTTTGTGGACAAACTGGAGACCTTCGCAAAAGATATCCACAGGCGGATCAGCGGTGGCAAGGAAGAGCTGTCCTTTCACTATCAAAATTCGCTAGATTGTACAGAACTTGTACAACTCGAAGAGGTCTACCGCAAAGAGCTGGAACAAAAGCGCAAGGTCGATCTGTTGCGCGGTTCCACTTCGACCGGACCGCACCGCGATGATCTGGAAGTTCGGATCAACGGTCACAAAGTGCAGACGTTCGGTTCACAAGGTCAGCAGCGAACCGCATCGCTGTCGATGAAACTGGCGGAGATCGATTTGATCAAAGCGGAGGTCGGCGAATACCCGGTCCTACTGCTCGACGATGTGCTGTCCGAGTTGGATGAATCGCGCCAACTCCATTTGGTGCAGAGCATGGGGGAAAAAGTGCAGACGATCGTCACGACGACGACGACCTTTGGTCTGGAACACTTTCTGAGCGAGGAAGCTAACGTGTATCGGGTGGAACATGGTATAATCTCGAAAGAAGGGTAGGTGAATTTTGGCATGTTCATTCACTTGGGCGGCGATGTGATGGTCCAAAGCAAAGACGTGATTGCCATCTTTGACCTGAAGATGAAGTACTCTTCGGACAGCACCAAAGAATTTCTCAATGTGGCCGATGAAGAAGGATTTGTGGTAATGATTGACGAAAATGAGAGCAAATCATTTGTGGTGACTTCAAAAAAAGTTTACTATTCTCCGATTTCTTCTCTCACGTTAAAAAAGCGGGCAGGGTTCGTCTCGGAGCTCGAATAGTTGACTTGTCGTCCCCAGACATTCCAATCTGGCGGACTTTTTAAAATGATTGGCGTTTGGAGACAATACATACAAAAGTGTTTACACATGGAGGGTACCGACATTGACTCAGGAATTGAATGCCTCCGTTTACGATGAGAATCAGATACAGGTTCTCGAAGGATTGGAAGCGGTCCGAAAGCGTCCGGGGATGTACATCGGTTCCACGACTTCGAGAGGACTGCATCACCTCGTCTGGGAAATCGTTGACAATGGGATTGACGAAGCGCTGGCCGGTTTTTGTGACCATGTGCAAGTGATCATACAAGCGGATAACAGTATCAAAGTCAGCGACAACGGCCGTGGCGTGCCCACCGGGATTCACCCGAAGATGGGAATTCCGACAGTTGAGGTCGTTTATACGATTTTGCATGCAGGTGGTAAGTTTGGCGGTGAAGGCTACAAAGTGTCGGGCGGTCTGCACGGCGTGGGTGCCTCTGTCGTGAATGCGCTGTCCGAATGGATGGAAGTCACCGTGCGCCAAAAGGGCAAGGTGTTTCAGCAGCTCTATGACCGCGGCGCGCCGCGATTCGGCCTGAAAGAGATCGGGGAGATGGAAGAGAGCGAGCGCTCGGGCACGACTGTCATTTTTAAGCCCGACCCGGAGATCTTCACGGAGACGACCGACTTTGAATACGAGATCCTCGAAGGCCGCCTGCGTGAGTTGGCGTTCTTGAACGGGGGCTTGCGCATCACGCTTCGCGATGAGCGCGAAGGCAATGAAAAAGAAGAGGTGTTCTTCTACGAGGGCGGGATTGCGTCCTTTGTTGAGTATTTGAACAAAGATCGTGAAGTGCTGTTCACGCCGCCCGTGTTAACCTCGGGCGAAAAGGATGGCATCATTGCGGAAGTGTCGCTGCAGTACAACGATTCCTACTCGAAGGACAACATCTACTCGTTTGCCAACAACATCAACACACACGAGGGCGGCACGCACGAATCGGGTTTCAAATCGGCGTTGACCCGTGTGATCAACGAGTATGCGCGCAAGTATAACCTGCTCAAAGAAAATGAGAACAACCTGACGGGCGATGATGTGCGCGAAGGCATTTGTGCGATCATCTCGGTGAAGATTCCGGAGCCGCAGTTTGAGGGGCAGACCAAGACCAAGCTTGGCAACTCGGAAGTGCGGGGGATTGTCGAGACCATTTTTGCTGAAAAGTTCATGACGTTCCTCGATGAGAACCCGACGACGGCGAAGAAGATCATCGAAAAGGCATTGCTGGCCTACCGCGCCCGTGAAGCTGCTCGCAAAGCACGGGAGTTGACCCGCCGCAAATCGGCGCTGGAAGTGTCTTCGCTGCCGGGGAAATTGGCCGACTGCTCGTCGCGCGACCCGCACGAATCGGAGATCTTCATCGTCGAAGGCGACTCGGCAGGTGGCTCGGCCAAACAAGGCCGCGACCGTCATCGCCAGGCGATCCTGCCGCTTCGCGGGAAGATCCTCAACGTGGAAAAGGCGCGCCTGGACAAAATTTTGTCCAACAACGAAATTCGGTCGATCGTCACGGCGCTCGGCACAGGCGTGGGCGATGATTTCAACTTGGAGAAAGCGCGTTATCACAAGATTGTGATCATGACCGACGCCGATGTTGACGGCTCGCACATTCGCATTCTGTTGCTGACCTTCTTCTACCGCTACATGCGCGAACTGATCAAGGCGGGCTATGTCTACATCGCACAGCCACCGCTGTACAAGGTCACCAAAGGCAAGGCGGTCAGCTACGCGTATAACGATCGCGAACTGGAAGCGCGTCTGAACGAAATTGGCCGCACGGGCATCAACATCCAGCGCTACAAAGGTCTGGGCGAGATGAACGCTGAGCAGCTCTGGGAGACGACGATGGACCCGGAAAGCCGGACGCTGTTGCAAGTGGGCATCGAGGATGCGGCGCGGGCCGACGAGTTTTTTGACAAGTTGATGGGCGACCGGGTCGAGCCGCGCCGTGAATACATCGAGCAGAATGCGCGCTATGCGCAGCTTGACATCTAGAACAAAATCTAAGGGGATTCCTTATGACCGAATTTGATCGCAATCCGACGATAGACATCACCAAGGAGTTGCGAAACTCCTTTATCGACTACGCAATGAGTGTCATCGTCTCCCGCGCGCTGCCTGATGTGCGCGACGGGCTCAAGCCGGTGCATCGCCGGATTTTGTTCGCGATGTATGAAGTCGGCATGACACCTGATAAGCCGTATAAGAAATCGGCCCGCGTCGTCGGTGACGTGCTGGCCAAATACCATCCGCACGGCGACTCGTCCGTTTATGACGCGATGGTGCGGATGGCGCAGGATTTCAACACGCGCTATCTGCTCGTAGATGGACACGGCAACTTTGGTTCGGTCGATGGCGACTCCGCCGCGGCGATGCGTTATACCGAGTCCAGAATGTCCAAGATCGCGATGGAACTGCTTCGCGACATCAACAAAGAGACGGTCGATTTCGGGCCTAACTATGACGGCAACGAAAAAGAGCCGCAAGTTTTACCAGCGCGCTTCCCGAACCTGCTCGTCAACGGTTCGGCAGGGATCGCCGTCGGGATGGCGACGAACATCCCGCCGCACAACTTGCGCGAAGTGATCGACGGCGTTCTGATGATGATCGAGAACCCGGATGTGACCGTTTCGGAACTGATGAACGTCATTCCAGGGCCGGACTTCCCGACAGCAGGTCAGATTCTTGGTCGCTCCGGCATTCGTTCCGCCTATGAAACGGGTCGCGGTTCGATCGTCATGCGTGCCAAGTCGGAGTTCGAAGAAGCGAATAATGGCAAGACGCGCATCATCGTCACCGAACTTCCGTTTCAGGTCAACAAAGCCCGCCTGATCGAAAAAATCGCGGAGCTTGTCCGCGATAAAAAGATCGACGGTATCACCGACCTGCGCGACGAGTCGGACCGCAAAGGGATGCGCATGGTCATCGAACTGCGCCGCGACGTCAAGCCGCAGGTTGTCCTGAACAACCTGTACAAGCAAACGCAGTTGCAGACTACTTTTGGTGTCAACATGCTGGCGCTCGTTCACGGCGAGCCGAAAGTGCTCAACCTGCGCGAAGTGATCTACCACTACATCGAACACCAAAAAGACGTCATCACTCGCCGCACCCAGTTCGAACTGAAAAAAGCGCGCGCAAGAGCGCATATCCTCGATGGTTTGCGCATCGCGCTCGACCATATCGATGCGGTGATCGCATTGATTCGTGCTTCGCGCACGACCGAAGATGCGCGCAACGGTTTGATCTCGGAGTTTAAGCTTTCCGAAGAGCAGGCGCAGGCGATTCTCGACATGCGTCTGCAACGCCTGACCGGACTTGAACGCGACAAGATCGAAAACGAATACAACGAGCTGTTGAAGCAGATCGCCGAATATGAAGCGATCCTGGCCGATCAAAACCTGCTCATGAGCGTGATCAAAGAAGAGATCACCGAAATCCGTGAGACGTTTGGCGACGACCGTCGCACGGCGATCACTTCGGCGGAGGGCGAGATTGACGAAGCCGATCTGATCCCGGTTGAAGATGTGGTGATCACTATCACGCATCAAGGCTACATCAAGCGCCTTCCGGTCTCGACCTACCGCAGCCAACGTCGCGGTGGACGCGGTGTGACAGCAACGGGGATGAAAGAAGAGGATTTTGTCGAGCATCTCTTTATCACCTCGTCACACAACGACGTGCTGTTCTTTACGAACCGCGGACGTGTCTATCGCCTGAAGGGCTACGAGGTGCCGGAGTTTGGCCGTGCAGCCAAAGGGACTCCGATTATCAACCTGTTGAATATCGAGCAAGGCGAAAGTGTTTCCGCAGTGATTCCGCTCGAGCACACCGCCCAAGCGGCGGAACAGGTTGATGAGGTGATCGAGGACACGGTGGCAGAGACGGAAGAGGATTCGGCCGCACAAGGTCCGTTCCTGTTCATGGGCACGCGCAAAGGCGTGGTCAAAAAGACACCGCTCTCTCAATTCAACAACATTCGCAAAGCCGGCTTGATCGCGCTGACGCTTCGCGACGAAGACGAACTGATCGGGGTCAAACTCACCGATGGCAAGCAACAGATCATCATCGGTACCCGCGAAGGTATGTCCGTTCGCTTCGCCGAGCAAGACGTGCGCTCGATGGGCCGCACGGCGGCAGGCGTGAAAGGGATCGATCTGACCGCCAGCGATGTCGTCATTGATATGGACGTTGTCAACAAAAAGGCGTTCGTTCTGGTCGTGACCAGCAACGGCTATGGCAAGCGCTCTCCGATGGGCTCCTACCGGAGCCAAGGCCGAGGCGGAAAAGGGATCAAGACGCTCGACCGCACCGATAAAACCGGGCATGTGGTCGGCTTGAAGATCGTAACGACCGACGATGACATCTTAGTCATTACCAACACAGGGGTCGTCATCCGTACTCCGGTCAACAAAATCTCGGAACAGAGCCGGATCACCCAAGGTGTCAAACTGATCAACCTTCACGGCGACGGTGAAGAAGTCTCCACCGTGGCTCGCGTCCTCACAGGCGATGAGGATGAGGTCGATCTCCCGAAAGAAGCGGAATAACCGCGAACCTCTCAAACGAACCACGCTCACAATCACAGGTGAGCGTGGTTTTTTTATCACTTGCACAGCGTCTGAGCGGGCGAGAGGACGAGACAGCTAAAGGGTAGCTTTTGCGATTCGCAAGTTTTGTTCCTGTTTGTTCGACAGGTTTGCTTCCCGCTCTGAGTCGAACATGATAAGATAGCTCTTGTCGCCGCGAGCAAATTCTTGCGAGACGAAAGATATTGAAAATACTTGTTGACCTGATGCAGACAAGTATGATACATTATCTCTTGTCGCCGCGAGAGACATGCGGTGATAACTCAACGAAGAACGCGACTTCCTGTCGCAACGTTGGACAATGAATAACCGATTGATCCTTGAAAACTAAACGAGTGTTACAGAGATCTGATGCGAGTCAAGATACAAACTTTTTCAACTTTTATTGAGAGTTTGATCCTGGCTCAGGACGAACGCTGGCGGCGTGCCTAATACATGCAAGTCGAGCGGACCGGAGGGAGCTTGCTTCCAAAGGTTAGCGGCGGACGGGTGAGTAACACGTGGGCAATCTGCCCGACAGACTGGGATAACGCTTGGAAACGAGTGCTAATACCGGATAAGCGATTTCCTCGCATGAGGAGATCGAGAAAGAAGCTTTCGCTTCACTGTCGGATGAGCCCGCGGCGCATTAGCTAGTTGGTGAGGTAACGGCTCACCAAGGCGACGATGCGTAGCCGACCTGAGAGGGTGATCGGCCACACTGGGACTGAGACACGGCCCAGACTCCTACGGGAGGCAGCAGTAGGGAATCTTCCACAATGGGCGCAAGCCTGATGGAGCAACGCCGCGTGAATGATGAAGGCCTTCGGGTTGTAAAATTCTGTCTTCTGTGAAGAACAAGTGTGAGAAGGGAATGCTCACACCCTGACGGTAACAGAGGAGGAAGCCCCGGCTAACTACGTGCCAGCAGCCGCGGTAATACGTAGGGGGCAAGCGTTGTCCGGAATCACTGGGCGTAAAGCGCGCGCAGGCGGCCATCTGCGTCCGGGGTGAAAGCCCAAGGCTCAACCTTGGGACTGCCTTGGATACGGGATGGCTTGAGGATCGGAGAGGCAAGGGGAATTCCACGTGTAGCGGTGAAATGCGTAGAGATGTGGAGGAACACCTGTGGCGAAGGCGCCTTGCTGGCCGATTTCTGACGCTGAGGCGCGAAAGCGTGGGGAGCAAACAGGATTAGATACCCTGGTAGTCCACGCCGTAAACGATGAGTGCTAGGTGTTGGGGGGTACCACCCTCAGTGCCGAAGCTAACGCATTAAGCACTCCGCCTGGGGAGTACGGTCGCAAGACTGAAACTCAAAGGAATTGACGGGGGCCCGCACAAGCAGTGGAGCATGTGGTTTAATTCGAAGCAACGCGAAGAACCTTACCAAGACTTGACATCCCGCTGACCGGTTTAGAGATAGACCTTCCCTTCGGGGCAGCGGTGACAGGTGGTGCATGGTTGTCGTCAGCTCGTGTCGTGAGATGTTGGGTTAAGTCCCGCAACGAGCGCAACCCCTAAATTGTGTTGCCATCATTCAGTTGGGCACTCACAATTGACTGCCGGTGACAAACCGGAGGAAGGCGGGGATGACGTCAAATCATCATGCCCCTTATGTCTTGGGCTACACACGTGCTACAATGGGCGGTACAAAGGGTTGCGAGGCCGCGAGGCGGAGCCAATCCCAAAA